>NZ_JAPDNR010000001.1:3374300-4699988 GCF_025989125.1 Chitinophaga nivalis
CATGTTGTTGTCGTTGATGTTCGGATAATACTATCCCTTCCCGTATAGCAGCTATACAGATATGGGTGATCGTACTTATTTTATAGGACACAGTTTCTCCACCTGGGCATTTTTAATATGCCGCTGACAAATTTATTCAGACAGGATATCCGATAAGATCCATAGCAGCTATATCCCTGGCTGTTTTGCAAAGGTGTATGCCATACAGATACTATAGGAACAACATCCGCATAATACTTGCTGATGGGATGAGGTACCGTTCTTAGATGTCCGGGAAGAAAAAAAAATATAAATAAAGTTACTCAAACTGTCTACCAGCTGATCGCACAGGTTGCCTGACTATTAAGGGTATTTTACACGATGAAACTACATTTCATAACTATCATGGGTTAAATTTTCGGATAAGAAAATCTTTTATGCTTGATAATTGTACTGGGTCTGATTTTTAGGTTAATACTCTTTGGGTTGTTGGGCTTGTTAAATTCTGATTCTACTTGATTTGCCTTGACACGAGTTATTGTTACACGAGTTAATACTGTTACTTACAATAAGGTATAAGTGATTAGACTTTAGTTGACTTTTTCATAATTCACTTATCATACCATTATAAACGGGAATTATAGTAAAGAGCTTTATTTATAATTAAATGATGATGTATCAATATTAATAAATAAAAATAAAAAAAACAAGAGCCGGAGAAATAAATTTATATTTTTTTGAGATGATTTTTTAAATAATCGCTGGAAATATAATAGCAGCAAGTGTTTTAGGATTTTATTTTTTTTGAAATGGTAGTTAGTACTGCTTATATATCCAACATGTCTTGTGAGGGGCTACTGATTTTTTGATCGTTATATGGACTGTTATCGTTAGTGATCAGGTATTTACGACCTATTTGTATTCGGCTGAAATGCCCTGTGGTGAGGTATTGTAGTATATTATATAGTAAGTGCTTTTCGGGGATGGATGATTGGCGGAATGGAAAGAGCAGTGTCCGATTTCGAACACTGCTCTTTCCGTTATTAGAGATGCAGGTAGGGGGCCATCCTGCAGAAGTCTTTGTCAGCAGGACTTCCCATCTATGGGTGTTTTATTTTTTGTCGTCGCCGTTACTTTTTTAACCACCTCTTTTGCAGATATTTTCGCACGGGTATATCAAATGCGATCATCGCTGCATAGGCAAATCCTATCAACAGCAGGGTACCTGTTATAATTATAACAGTAAGCTGTGTGGTGTTCGGATGGTGGCTGTTGTAATAGTTGGAGAATATCCAGATGACGGCATAATGGGTCATGTAGATGGGGTAGGAGATCTTCCCTGAAAACTCGCATATGTTTTTTAATCCCGGCGTAAGTATCGCGCCGGCACCCAGGGAAATGAGCAGCGGGAAATAACAGAGGACTACTAATAACTCGGCCAGCCAGTTATAGGCGCCATAAGGCATCATAAAAGCCATTAATAATAATACCGTTAAACCTACAAAGCCCAGTTTGTTTTTGATGATCAGATTAAAACGGAATATCAGCAGCCCCGCGAGGAACGAATAAAAAATACGGGCGCCTCCATCCGGGAAGCTCTCTTTTCCCCAGCCGCCCATTACATTGCCGGCGCGATAAGCTACTGCGCTAAGGATGGCTGCCGCACATATTGTCAGCCCCACCAGCCATCGCCGGCTGATTTTAACCAGTACAAATGCATATACGATATTGGCTACATACTCCCAGAAGAGCGACCAGGCAGGAGCATTTAAAGAGAACAGATTAAAACTACGTTCAGGCATGACGGGAAAAGGGATCATTAATGCCGATGCTAAAAAAAGTAATAATACTTTTCCCCCACTGTATAACGTCGCCTGATCACCAAAAGGGTCAAAGAGAAAAGCCAGTAATCCCAGCACGGAACCCAGGATGACAAGGGGATGTAAGCGGATAATCCTGGATTTGAAAAATGCCGTAAGGCCCATTTGGCCCATGCGCTGATCGTAAGCGTATCCGATGACGAATCCGGATAAACAGAAAAAGAAGTCTACTGCCAGAAAACCATGGCCGACAAAATTTTTGCTGGGCTCATACACCATCTCCATAAAATGGAAAACCACCACGGTCAATGCCGCGATACCTCTTAAGCCGTCGAGAATTTCAAAATGTTGTTTGGTCTTTAACGGATCTGGTTGGAATAGTTGCTTGTTCACTGCTGCCTTAAAATTACGTACTGAAATGGCGGCAAGATACAAGGAAGATTTTAATCTTTCACTACGGATAGAGGAATAAGCCTACGGTTAAACCGTCATGGTATGGGGGCCTCACGTGTCGGGCAAAAAATCCGGTGAAATGGCAGGGATTCGTAAACCCTGGCTGGTAGCCTGCCTCCGGTGTATAAAGCTGCCGGTCTTTGATAAGATAAACCGCTTTTTTCATACGCAACGATGGATGGTAATGCCGGATGTAGCTATCCACGTCCTGCCTGGTCCGGATGGAGTAGGATACCTGTCTGCATGGGGGCATTTAATCGGTGTGTAGTATCTGTTCTCTGTTTTGTTTCCCCCATGCCGCTAAAGCCTCGATGACCGGTTGCAGTGACACGCCTAACCCGGAAAGGGTATAGCCAGGTACATTGTTTTCGGCCTGCGGGCCTGTTTTTTCAATGATGCCGTCAGCTACCAGCTCCTGGAGCTGTAAGGCCAGGATCCGGTCTGTAATGCCCGGAATAGCGGTTTTAAGTGCAGAAAACCGGGTGACTCCCTGCAGGATATGTCCCAGTATGGTAATTTTCCACCGGCCGCTGAGCAGGGATAAGGTGAGCGCTCCATCACATAAACCATGCAGCAGCTGCTGGTTTTCAAAGTTGGTGGATGACTGTTTTCGCATGCATTACAATTTTGTAAGTTGATGATCTGTGTCACTTGCGTATTTACTTTCGCCCTGTAAAATTATCACTTTAAAAAAGAGTAACAATGAAATTCAGTCTGGAGCCCCATGTGGAAGTAAAAGCGGTGTTGGATGATATCATGCGTCAACAGTCATTTGATATAGATTTTGATAACCTGGATACCTTCCGTGCCAACTGGAATCAGTTGGTGCTGGCGGGTATACAGCAGCCTACGCCGTACGATGAACAGGTACGTGCAACAGACCGGCTGATCCCGGCAGACCACCCCGGCGGGCATATACGGTTGCGTATCTATTCCCCTGCCACCATCACCGAACCGGTACCAGCCTTGTATTGGATACATGGCGGCGGCTTAATAATAGGTATTCCGGAACAGGATGAAGGATTCCTGAAATCTGTGGTAGCCACGCTGGGATGTGTGGTGGTAGCGGTAGATTACCGCCTCGCCCCGGAACATCCCTATCCGGCTGCGTTGGAAGATTGTTATGACGGGTTGCTGTGGGTAGCCGCCCATGCAAAAGAGTTGGGAATAGATGCCGCCCGGCTGGCGATTGGCGGCAACAGTGCCGGCGCCGGACTGGCTGCTGCCACCACCTTGCTGGCACGGGATAAAAACGGCCCGGCCCTGATACACCAGTCATTGGCTTATCCGATGCTGGATTACAGAAGTATCACGCATTCCAGTTATGAAATCACCGACCTGGGTATCTGGGACCGGGATATCAACCAACGGGCATGGAATGCCTACCTGGGCAGTTTATCAGCGGCAGGCGCCGGTCTTCCTTATTATGCAGCTCCTGCTGTGGCCAGTGATTTAAGTGGTTTGCCGCCGGCTTTTATGGCCGTAGGCTCCCTGGATCTCTTCCGCGATGAAGATATCCAGTATGCCCAACAGCTGATGGCTGCCGGGGTGTCTACAGAACTATATTTTCAGGCAGGTGTACCGCATTGTTTTGACCTGGCGGCTGAAACCAATGTCGTTAAAAAATATCTGCAAGCCCGGATACAGGCATTGGGCGCCGCTTTTATGTATAATTAGCACAAAACAGGATTTTATTGATGGGGTGTGGTAGAAAAGGGATTCATCTGGTAACGTTTCGTATAGCTGTACCAGTTAAGATGACCGGAAATCACCCATTTCAATCCTTGTATATAGTTTTCCACCAGCGATTGCTGGTCGCCGAAATCAGGTAACCGGTTCAGTACCGACTTGAACTCCAGGATCACCTCGTTGTATTGCCGGATCGTCGCCGCCAGTGCTTCTTCCCGGGAGTATTGACAGGTATGCTGGAGTACAAAAATGAGATTGGTTGTTTCCAGATTTTCTTCTTTCGCAAAGGAAAAATAATCATTGGTCCAGCCGGTGGCCTTGTTGGCCAGTATGGTTAAACGACTGATGTCCGGATGATGCAGCAACGCATCCGGCATCAGTTGTGCTGCCGCTACCTGTGCCAGGTCTATCAGCGTGAAGGAGGCCGTGGATTGTAGCCGGAGGGCTAAATAAGTGTCAAGAGACGGATAGGTAAGCGATGGGTTATAATTGTATCCCCGCTCTATGGCTATTGACGTGAAAAAATCGCTCATATGCTGAATAAACCGCTCTTGCCAGGCTGCATCCACATAGGGTACCAGTTCTTGCTGGAGTATTGCCAGCTGCTGCATAATGGGATGGTCCAAGGAGGAGGCGCCCCGTAATATCCGGATAGCTTCCTCGGATGATGCCTGAATGGCAGCGGGAGGCATGGGACCAAAAAAATCATCGTGCATGAAAATCCAGAGGATATACCTGCTGAACATCATCAACTGGGCTGCCGTACACTGTGGATACAAGCCTGCGGTAAGTATGCCAAAAGCGGCATGCCTGTATTTTTCGAGAAAAGACGGAGGGAGACCAGTCATAGCGTTTATCCATTCCTGTACTTGTTGTTCGGCATCCGCAGCCAGTGGATGCAGTTTTGGAGGGCAAATCTCCTGCAGGAGTGCTGTTATGGGAAGATCCATACCTGTTTGGGTTGAAATG
This sequence comes from Chitinophaga nivalis, assembly GCF_025989125.1. Taxonomy (NCBI): domain Bacteria; kingdom Pseudomonadati; phylum Bacteroidota; class Chitinophagia; order Chitinophagales; family Chitinophagaceae; genus Chitinophaga; species Chitinophaga nivalis. The sequence continues at coordinate 3,379,211 of NZ_JAPDNR010000001.1, forward strand.
GTCAGGAAAGTTATTCAGGCGTATCATTCACTGCAGCGGGTATTTCCACTCATGGTATATATCCCCGGTAGGTACATGCCGGAGAGGGAATCCGGAAGCATGGCGTTAAAAGAGAAGGCCTGTCTGTTAAAGCAATAAAGTATGCAGTAAAAGTGGGTCGTCTGATGATAAAACTCACTGTAATTTATATAAAACAACTGCATCCGGAAAGCAAGAAAAGATATTCCTGACTGTCAGTATTACCGGATGCAGTGTATAGGAGGCTATTGGAGGAACTGCTGCATATATTGCAGGAATAGCGCTTGCTGATCGGCAAAAAGATAATGGGAACAATTATCCAGGTACCTGAAATTTTTTGCGCCAACAATATTTTTGAGATCAATAATCATTTTAGAGGAGAAGATACCATCCTGTTTGCCATACAGGGCATATACCGGTATATGCCGGCGTACCAGGGAAATAAGTGGTGGTTTTACATTGATATTGTTTCGCTTTTCATGCTGATAAAAAAGCGCCGGTGCCTCATCATGCCGGATATCCTGCTTGCGCCAGGAGCTGGTATCGTATGCCTGGTAAAGGTGCCGGGCTGCAGCATCCGGCTGCGGTACTTTGAAAAATCCGTTTTTGCCGGCGAGGGTAAAACAGGCACTTCTGTAGCTGGCGGTATTCCGATCGGATTTTTTTACCAGTGCAACGTTGTTCAGCTCCAGGGTGTCGTGGCGTTGCTGATAAATCTGTTGAACGGAATCAAGAATGTGGTCATACGTTTCCTGTTGTGAAAACAAGGCACTGGTTAATATGATAGACTGTATTTTTTCAGGATACTTTGCTGCAAAAAGCGTGGTGACCAATCCACCGAAGCTGAACCCGATGAGGTTGGCCCGTTGCAGCTGATATTGTTGATAGATCCGGTGGAGGTCATCAAATGCTTCCTGATAGGTGAGGGTCGCATTTTCGTAGGAAGACCTGCCTTCACCTCTTCGGTCGTATACGATTACATAAAACCCTTTATCGGCCAGTTGTGCTGCCGTGGTGGCCTCAAAGAGTACGGAATTTCCCCGGGGACCGCCATGGATGAAAATAACAGGTGTATGCCGGGGATTACCGAATGCCCGGGAATACAGGTGTTGTGCAGGTAATTGATAACAAAATAGACATAACAGAACAACAACAAAGATTGATTTCATATAGAGATGCAGCCGGTATTTTTGAAACAGACGGGGCACAAGTTAGGCTATCCGTAAAAATATATGCGTTAACGGAAGATATTTTTACGGAAAAGAAAGTAAAAGCCGCCGTCCCGGCAGCGGCTTTTACAGGATGATAACAGCGGAGGCTTACTGCACCGCGGCGATCGTTTGCCGGACGGCATCAATGATAACATTTGGCTCTGTTACCTGAATGACATGCCCGCTTTTGTCTGCTTTTATCAGGCGGCTGTTGGTAGATAGTTTCAGCAGATCGTGTTGTAAATCCTCCCAAAGTACGCGGTACTGTGCTGCTGCTTCGTCAGACATACCTGCATAGCGGATCGTGCCGGTACCCATGATCAGGGTAAGCGGTATATTACCGAAAGAGGTATAGCGCTCTCCATCCTCCATGTTATTCAGGTCACTGAGGCCTTCCATCAAAGTAGTTTTGCAGGATTTGTAGAAGTAGTTCCTGGCATGGATATGTACCGGATGCGTGACAGGAATATCGGTAGCAATCGGCTCCCAGATATGTTTAAGCCGGTACCATCCCAGTGCTACGGATAAAGAAACCTGCCATGCCGGTTCTGCGGTAAGGGATTCAAACAGCGCCGGCGGCATTTTTTTCACCATCAGCGGATGCGAGGAATCCACAAATACAATACCCGCGATATCCTTTTCATGCTGCTGAATAAACGGGCGCAGATAGATGCCGGCCATCGAATGTCCCACGAGGATATAAGGTTTGGGACAATTCGTTTTTTCCAGCAGGGTAGTCAGTTCCGCTGTAACGGATGCATTTGTGAGCGAGTCTTTTCCAGGTTGACTCAGGAATAAACCAATCCGGTCATAGGCAATGGTGACGGCATAAGGGGAAATGTTATCCTGGATCTCTTTCCAGATAAAGGAATTGCTGCCTAAACCGGATACAAAAACAACAGTATACGGGCCGCTTCCTTTTTTGACATAATGAATCCGGTCGCCATTGACGTCTGCAAATGTTTTTCCATGGTATAGATTTTTTTCAAGGCTCCAACGGGAATATTGCTCATAGGTAAATCCGGCAAGCAGGAGTAAAGCGAGGCTCAGGATGGTCCATTTTACGATGGTGATTAACATTTTTACTAACATAAAAATAGGTTTTTGGGGTGTTGAAATGGGGTTTGATAATCGGGATGTGAGGTAAGGTGTATTTGGCTGTACAGACAGCTGAAGCGATGGTATGTCGGCTATGCGATACGTGGTACAAAGGCTCAGATTTTGGGGTCATTGATAATCAGATGTGTCAGTTATTTCAGCTGTTTTACGATTATTCAGGCGCTCATGATGGTATTGTTGATGGGCATAGGTTTATTTTTAAATCCATGAAGTATCGGATAGCTTACCGTCATTCAGGTATTCATCAGTTGAGGTGTGCCCATATTCCTTTATTACAGTTATGGAGGTGTTTTCATAATGGTGTTGTTTTGGGGTATAGGTAGTTTTTAAATCCATGAAGTATCGGTTAGCCTACCGTCATTCAGGTATTCATCAGTATAGGTGTGCGCATATTCTTTCATTACAGTTATGGAGGTGTTCTCATAATGGTGTTGTTTTGGGGTATAGGTAGCTTTTAAATACATGAAGTATCGGTTAGCCTACCGTCATTCAGGTATTCATCAGTATAGGTGTGCGCATATTCTTTCATTACAGTTATGGAGGTATTTTCATAATGGTGTTGTTTTGGGGTATAGGTCTTTTTTAAATCCATGAAGTAGCGGATAGCTTACCGTCATTCAGGTATTCATCAGTATAAGTGTGCCCGTATTCTTTCGTTACAGTTTTCAGGTGCTCATAGTATTGTTTTTTTTACCTCCATAAAGTACCGGAAAGGATACCAGTGCTCAGGTGTTGGTCAGTATAGGGGTATCAGTATTTCGTTATAACAGTTATTCAGGTACACATTATTTTGTTGTTGTTATAGGTCGTTTCAACAGCCATAAAGTACCAACTATACTACCATTTTTTTTAAGTTTTTTTTAGTATAAATATACCAGTATATCCAGGCTTTTTTTCAGATACACTGTTAGTGTTGGTATAGTCGTATTTATCAGGTAATGGATCCCGGATCCCACAGATATAGAGGCATCCTAATAGCAAATGCACCTGATATTTAAACGCATGTTCGGCTTTTTTTGAGGTGTATCCGGATATTTTTATCATGTGTGCATAGCCTCATGTGCAGCTGTTGATGTTGATCCGGCGGCAATATGCTGAGATCATGCTAATGCTTTTGCCGGATCATAACCAGTATGGGTACACGGGAATAGCAACTGGTAAACTGATAAGTGTGATAAAAATAAGGGCCGCATACACGCGGCCCTTATTGTATATAAAAAATGCGATTAATATTAGTTTTCCAGACCAATTACGGTACCAATGGTATTACCGGAACTTTCACCGGGTGCCGGATATGTTTGCAGGATACGATCCGCATCACTGATAATGAGTGTCTGCAGGTTAATCTTTTCCGCTATTGCCGAAAAACCTGTTGCCGTGAAAGGCGCTTTTTTATTATCGATGGTATTCTCTGCCATGTTGGTACTACGAACAATAAACAACGTATCGTTCGATATCCGGGTTACTTTAGCCAGTCCGATCTCACCACCGGCTGTATTTTCGTTAATCATCTTTATAAAAGATACCCGTAGCATATCGCCCGGTGCGAGGTGTTTCATTTTTTCGTTGAGTGCGGTGATGTTGGCCTGCGCCTGTGCGGCACGTTGTTTATTGATGCGGGGCATCACTAAGGATAATATACCCAATACCACGGCCAGGATAATGGTGTTCCTGAAAAAGCCTATCTGAAAGGGTACCGTTGCTTTTAAGGCGGTAGCTTCCTGTTTTACGGCAGCGGTCCATTTTTTCTTTGGAACCTGTACGTTGTTGTTGTCGTATACTTTTACGGTTTTGAAACTGGCCGGAAACCAGGGACCCAGCCAGGAAATATAACTTTGTACAACTACCAGGTGTTGTTGTGTACTACCGGCATTGTCTGGTAATGTTATCGTAATACTTTTTTCAGCCAGTGGTTTTTCTGTAATGGTATAAATATAAATCATAGTAGCCCGCCAGGCACAAAAATTATACCATGAGCGGAAGGGCGCTGGTTGCTATTGCCATAATAAAGTATTCCGCTTATCTTACGTATAAATCTCCGTTTGATGAACCTGTATACAGATATAAAAGAAAGTGTGGAAAGTGCTTTTGCTTTTTTGAAAGCAGCGGGTTTCACCGATTTTGAAGAACAGCAAATAGCTTTTGAGACGCACTTTGAGGCGAAAAATGAATATGTAAAAGTAGATGTCTGGTTTGAGTTTATTTATTCCACACCTATCTGGGTAACCATTAATGGATATCATATTCAGCTGCTGGAGCCCGAACATCCGCTGTTTGAACAATATGCACGAACATTGCAGGAGTTATATGAGCCCCCTGCCGATAATACCACAAAAGACGCTTGCGGTATAGATTACCTCGGGGAGCAATATGAACAAGGTGGCCGCCAATTGAACCATACTTACCTCGAAGGGATGGCGCGCTTATTACAATCCTATCCGGCGGTATTGCAGGGGGAACTGGATGTATTGGTCTCGCACGCAGCCACTGCTGCCGCTGCCTGGGAAGCAGAGCAGGCAGCAGAAAAAATAGCACAGCAGCTATACACTTGTACTTTTAGTATAGATGACCTGGTTGAATGTGAAGCAACAGGTACTTCGCTGGATGAAATACGGACGGCTTTAAAGGAATATGAAGCGGATCGCATCTGTGTGTTGCAGGTGGTAGATCCTTATATGAACCCGGTAGCATTTGAATGGCCGCTCCCCGGCAAAAGCTGAAAATTCTGTCTATACCCCGTTATACCGTTTGATTAACAGGTACAGTGAAAAGTAACGGTTGGTATTTTCTCCGGAAAATTGATTCCCCTGTTTTATTTCTCCCGAAAAGCTTTATTTTTGATAACAGCAGATGTTTGAATAGTAGTAGCCCGTTATTATTAAAGTGAACATGAAATATTTGTACCATTGTCCATGAACGTTTTTTGAGCGAATCTTTTTTGTTTTTCCGGATCTGTTTACTGTAACATCCTATTCCCGATCATCGTGTATTTCCCGGTACTGTGTGGTATATCGTCGTCATGAAACCCGTCGGAAGTAGTGTTGCCAGTGCATTGGCAGCCGGTATTTTTTATTGTAGTCAACCAAATATCCGTATCTCATCACCACAAAAACAAACTGTATGTAAGTAACATGCCCCTGTAACCGGTACTTTTCGTGTATGCGTTACCGATACTATTATACCGCTGTTATCCGGCCGTTGAAATAAATGGTCAGTAACAGGTGTTTGCTCCGGAAGCCGCTTCCGGAAAAGGAAAGGTATTGCCCGGAAGTACCACCACTATCAGTCTTATCTCATCAAAAAGTAACGTCGTTATGAAAAAAATGCTACTATTATTTTTCGGGTGTTGTATGTGTACCCTGTTGTTACACGCACAGCTACCCGGTCCCCGGGAGAAGGACTACCGTATTCTCCATGTCAATAAAAAGTTTACCCCTCCGAAAGGATATACTGCCAACGATGTAGATATCCGCGCTGCCGGTACCGGCGGGGTACAATTTACCGGCGATCAGTATTTCCTGGTACAGTTTGAACAGTTGCCCACAGCTGGCCAAAGGGAACAGTTACAGCAAATGGGCATTACCCTGCTGGATTATTTTCCCAACCTCGCCTATTATGCACACTTTCGCAGGGAAATTCGCTCTGATCGGTTGCGCAACTTCGGCGTCAGAACGATTCTGCCAATAGATGAAAGCTTTAAACTCGCGGAAGACCTGTATACTGGCAGGATTCCCTCGCATGCTAAAAAAGGCCGGCAGGTAGAAGTCACAGTGATGTCATATGCCAATGCAGTAGCGAAGGAAGTAGAACCGGCATTGGGGCGCTATGGTACCATTACCGGCAAACCCACTGCTTTGCAATGGACCGTGCTGGTATCGCCCGAGCAACTGACGGAACTGGCAGGCATAAAGGCCATCAAGTATATAGAACCTGTGGCTGCCGCACCGGAACCGGAAAAAGACAACAAGGAAATAAAGCCGGAAGACATTTTCAGTAATGATCACGGCCGCTCCAACTTCCTCAATTCCGGCTTTGGTGGCTTATTGTACAATGGCGCCGGCGTAAATGTAATGGTACGTGAAAACGGCATGCACAAAGGCCCGGATCTGCAGGGCCGGGTGATGGATGGCTCCAATCAGCCAGGAGAACCCACTTCCCATTCCTCCGGCGTGGCCGGCTATCTGGGCAGTGCCGGCAATATCAATCCGCGGGATCGCTCCAATGCCTGGGGCGCCAATATCCTGGGCATATCCGGGCAAAATACCTATACGTTGTATGATGATCCCGCCAAAAAAATCCGCGTAACAAATATGTCCTATGGCTGGACGAATGATGCCGCCAGCTACAGCAGCCTGTCTGCGGAGCACGACAATTTCATCCGTACCCGGCCGGAAGCGATGTTGGTATATTCTTCCGGCAACGATGGCGGCGACACAGCTATTGGCGGCAAATACAATGGATTAATCGGCTGGGCCAATATCACAGGTATGCCGAAACATGCGAAAAACCTGCTCACAGTAAGTGGTACCGACTATGAAGATAATTTCCTGGAATGGACCTGTAAAGGCCCGGCCTATGATGGCCGTATCAAACCGGAGCTGACCATTGAAGGCGTCGGCGGTACTTCATTTGCAGCCCCTAAAGTATCGGGTATCTTTGCCATCCTGCACCAGGCGTTTAAAACGGAAACGGCGGCTGCTACTGCGCCGGCCGCCCTGATAAAAGCCATCTTACTGAATACGGCAGATGATATATACAACCCCGGTATCGATTATAAAACGGGGTTTGGCCGCCCGAATGTGCGCCGTGCCTATCAGACCATCAAAAACAGGCAATATGCTACGGAGAAGATCACCCAGGGCGGACAGAAAAGTTTTCCGATCACGGTACCAGCAGGTACCACGCAGGTAAGGGTATTGCTCTATTGGCACGACTATGAAGCTACGCCTGGCGCTGCGCAGGCATTGGTCAACGACCTGGATCTGACGGTGGAAGATCCTGGTGGCAATGTAGCGTTACCCTGGGGCCTGGATACCACTGCTACGGCTATACGCCTGAATGCACTACCCACGAGAAAAGCAGATCATATCAACAACGAAGAACAGGTGACCATCGATCAGCCGGTAGCGGGTACTTATACTTTATATGTAGATGGATTTAACGTGCCGCAGGGACCACAGGAATTTTATGTGGTATACGAATTCCTGCAGGAAGAAGTAGTACTGAGTTATCCGCTGGGAGGTGAATCCATGGGCGCCGGGCAGGAAGAATATATCCGCTGGGATGCATTTGGTACGCCCGGAACCTTTGACCTCGAGTATTCCGTTAACAACGGCAATACCTGGGATACCATTGCTACCGGTATTGCCGCCGGCCGCCGCCAATGGAAATGGACGGTTCCTGAGCTGGCCGGAAAGGTGCTGGTGCGCATAAAAAGAGGGAGCCAGCACAGTGTATCCGGCGCCGTGAGTGTAATGCCGGTACCCGCCAGTTTTAAAATAGACTGGGTTTGTGATAATGCCTTGCAGCTGTCGTGGAATAAATTGCCGCAGACCGGTGTACAATACGAAATATTTAAGCTGGGAGAAAAATACATGGAGCAGATAGGTACCACCACGGATACCATTTTTGGCGTCAATGCGCCCGATGCCGCAGCAGAAGAATGGTATGCGGTAAGGGCGGTGGGTACCGGCGGTGTAGTAGGGCTGCGTTGTAACGCCGTCAAAAAAAGTACAGGGTTGTTTAAGTGCAACAGTGTAATTACCGGTACGGCTTTCGGGGTAAGAAAAGATTCGGTATTGCTGACGGGTAGAGTGAACGCCCTGGGTAAAACGCTCACGCAGGTGGCGTTTGAATATGGCCCTACTACTGCATATGGCCAGACCTTTGCGATACCGGGAACGTTTACGGGAACCAGTTTCGTCCCATTGGAACAACAGGTTCCCATACAGCTACGCTCCGGTGACACCTGGCACTATCGCCTGAAAGGCGCCCTGAACGGAGAGGCAGTGTATGGCGAAGACCGCACGTTCCAGCCGGCGCCGGGTAATGCCATGAAGTTCAACGGGGCTGAAACCATCACCCTCGGCTCCAATGATGCGGTAAATGGCAACAAACCCAGAACCATCGAATGCTGGGTAAAAACAAGTGTATATAATGCCGATGGAGGGGTGATTACCCTGCCGGGAAGCACGGGTACCACCCGGGGCGATTTTACCCTGGCTACCAATGGCGCCGATAACCAGTGGAAGTTGTCGCTGTGGAGTGTAACGCGTACGTATACACTGCCGGACAACAAAAACGAATGGCACCATATGGCCATTACCTACGATCCGGCCAATACGACGGCTATCCTGTATTACGATGGCATCCTGTGGGATACCTGGAATACTGGTGGCCCGCTGACTACCTTACCCGGCAATATGAGACTGGGTACGCGTTCCAATGGCAGCGCCTTTTATTACAACGGAGAAGTAGATGAAGTCCGGATCTGGCGTACCGTACGTACGGCGGCAGAAATCCGGGAACATATGCATCACCCGCTGACAGGTACAGAGTCAGGGTTGGTGAGTTACCTTAATTTTGATAACCCGGAGTTGTTCAGCTATGATATCGTCAGTAAAAAAGAACTGGCACAAACGGGTGCTTTGCAGAAAATAAAAACCAGTTATCCTTTTGGTATCGGTCAGACGGTCACCGGATTGGAAGCCGCGGGTAGTCAGGTATTCGGAGCAGGGGTGGATGTCACCGCCGCATACAAAACACAGGATGCCCAACAGGTGTCTTTCACCAAAATAGCGCTTACCTCCGCACCACTGAACGGATTTTCCGCTACATCTTCACGCATCGACAGCAGCTTCTGGATCGGTCATCGTTATGCAACTACCGCCGGACCACTGGAGATGGCGCTTACGTTTAAGCTAAAAGATACGCTGCCCGAATACCGGCCGGGGAAGATATTATTGTTTACCCGTAAACCTTATGCTGCCGGCCAATGGCAGTATACCGGTACGGCGGATGCCGCAGACAGTATCACCAATACAGTAACGCTACAACGGCAATCCGCTTATTGGCAATACCTGTTGATGAGAGATGATCATCCTTTTGCATATGCTACGGTAGATTCACTGGTATTGGCTGATGCAAGAGCAGGTGCAGTGACGGGGTCCCAGTACTTCAGCCTGTCCGGCGCCAACCTGCCGGATACCATACAGGTGAAAGTGCCAGCGGGCTACCAGCTGTCTGCTAACGATACCGCCTATATGCACGCCGCGGAAACGCTCCGCCTGGCTACTACCGGCGGGGCATTGAAAGACACGAAAGTATTCGTGCGTTTTGCGCCGGCAGCCGGCGGTAGCTATGAAGGGGCGTTACAGATCCTCGCAGGTACTACCGTATTGGACAGCATCTTCCTGAAACAGGAAGCCGTGGCCGTAGAAACAACAGCGGGTAAGGCCCTTGCCTTTGATGGAAATGGCGATTACCTGGAGATACAAAACCTGAACTGGCAACCTACCGAATTCACCATTGAGTGGTGGCTGAAACCGAAGTCCTTCAAGAATTATAATCAAAGCATCGGAAACGGCTGGGGATCGTTCCTGGCGCATGCCGACAATAGTGGCGGGCTGAATATCGGCGTGGCCAATAATGCAGCTTCCCGCTTACAGGTGGCAGGCGCCTATACCGCGCTGAATACCTGGCACCATTACGCCTATACGTTTAAAAACGGTGCGGCGAAAATTTACCGCGATGGTAAACTGATGGATAGCAAAACCGGGTCGGCGGCGCCGCCCAACTGGTCCATCTTCCGTATCGGCGCTAATACCGGCGATGCCATAGATGGGGAGCTGGAAGAGTTCCGTATGTGGACAACGGCCAGAACACAGCAACAGATACGGGAAGGCATGCACCTCACCCTTACGGGGGCGGAACCGGACCTGAAGTTATGTCTGCAGTTCCAGGAGGCACAGCGGGGCGTAGTGGATATTTCCAATAATGGTTACCCGGTACGGTTGTACAATGCAGTAAGAGTGGCGTCTACAGCGCCTGTAGCCGCAGGGGTGAGTGAAACCCAGGCGATCACCGCTGCCGGCGTGACAGACTTTACCCGCACCGGTGTACGCCTGGAGATGGCCGCCACGGGTACTGTTCCCAACGGCGATGTGGTGGTGAGCCGGTTGTACGCGGCGCCTGCGGATAATCTGATACCTGCGGCTATCGACAGCAGTTACTGGATTATCAATAATTATGGCAGCAATGCTACGTTTACCGGATTAAATAAACTGACGTTGTATCATATAGATGGACTGTCAACTACAGGGCCGGCCAGCTACCGGTTGTATCGTCGTCCGTTTAATGCGGATGGCGCTACCTGGCAGCTGCAGGGCCGTACGCCGGATGCTGCCGGCCATCAGGTAACGTATACCTTCACGGCAGCCGATGCTGCCGTTGTCTTCGGGCAGCTGGCGATCAACCGTATCAGTGGCCAGTCGCAGGTAGATACGGTAGCCGGACAGGCCTATGCCTTCCAGGGTAGCAATACCGGATTAAAGCTACAAGACCTCAGCTGGCAACCAACTGTATTTACTATTGAATGGTGGCTGAAAGCCCGTACGGCAAGAGATTGGAACCAGCAGATAGGCAATGGCTGGGGAAGTTTTCTGATGCATGCCAATAACGATGGTAGCATGAGCCTGGGCGTAGCCAATAATGCGGCTTCCCGCATTGAAATTCCTGGTGCATTCAATGACCTCGACACCTGGCACCACTATGCCTATACGTTCGATCAGGGTAAAGTGAATGTTTACCGCGATGGGATACTGGCCGGTACCCAAACAGCATCCGCCTTCCCGGCACGCTGGACCGGCTTTTACGTAAGCGGCCAGGAGGGAGATGGTATTGACGGGGCGTTGGATGAATTCCGTATCTGGAGCACGGCCCGTACGGTTACAGAGATCCGTGAAAATATGTACCATCCGGTGGCTGCTGGTACACCGGGCCTGAAGGCTTATCTGCAGGGACAGGGCCAGCCAGGCGCCGGCTATTTTACAGAAGTATCGCCCAATGCCTATATGGTGGTGGCAGACAGTGATGTAAAACGGGAAGCGTCGGCAGTGCCGGTAGCGATGGGCGTAAGCCGGTCGGCAACCGTGCAGCAGGCAGGTCGTTATGTATTTGATCAGACCGGGCTGGTATTGGATTATGCCGCTACCGGCAGTTATCCGAAGGGCGAAGTGGTAGTGAGCCGTTTACAGGCAACACCGTATGCCGCGCCGGTAGGAGATAAGCCGGTTGCCGGTTATTGGGTCGTACGGAATTACGGGGATAGTGCAGCGGCGGCCATTGCAGCGATAACGTGGCCTGGTGTGGCAGACAGCCTCCTGAATCAACAGCTGCAACAGCGTAGTTTTCTGGCAACAGGTACCTGGCAGGCTGGCGGATATGGCCGGCCGGATACAGCAACCGGCGTGGTGGTAACAGGTCCGACCACCGATATCCGTAACAGCCAGCTGGTGCTGGTGGCCACCAACAATGCAGCCCCGGTATTTACCGTGCCGGCAGATAGGGTCGTAGTGAAAGATGATAGCTGTCGCTATCAGGCAGACCCGGCACAAACAGGTGTGCCGCAACAGGTAAAAGATGACACGGATACCTTGCCGCTGATACGTTATATCGATAACAGGATCGCCGGTACCTGTGCCGGTGAAGACGTGATCGCCCGTACCTGGCAGGTGACAGACCATGCCGGCAGAACGGCTACACAGGTGCAGCGTATCACCGGGAAAGATACCACCGCACCGTTGATACGTTGTAAAACAGCGATGCAACGGAGTGCCGGTAGTGGCGGTTGTACATACCGGGCGGCAGGTAATGAGCTGGATGTAACGGCTACTGATAATTGCAGTGCCATCGGCTATGCCTATACGTTGCAGGGTGCTACGCAAGGCAGCGGCGCCGGTACCTTGAACGGGGTTGCTTTCAATGCCGGTGCCACCACGATTACCTGGACAGCAAAAGATGTCTGCGGGAATAAGGCAGTATGTCAGTATACACTCACAGTAAACAGCGGACAGCTGGCGGTGAGTATACCGGCAGCGTATACGGTAAGTCCCGGCGGGAATGCCCATACGATTTATCTGGGCTATGGCCCGGGTGTCATCAGGCTGGCCGCGCAGGTAGCCGGTGGCAGGGCGCCTTATACTTTCCGCTGGTCTGCCGGTGGTACAACGGCCGCAGTACGGGTAAGTCCGGCTATACCGGGCGTATATCGTTATGACGTTACCGTTACAGATGCCAATGGTTGTACTGCCAACACTGCGGTGGATGTTACGGTCATGGATATACGTTGTAGTAGCCGTAAGGTGAGGGTATGTCATTATAAAGGCTGCGGCGACAACGGAAAAGAGTTGTGTATTCCTGCCATGGCAGTACCTGCGCACCTGGCAGCAGGCTGTCGATTGGGTAGTTGCAACCGGGGAGATATATCCGGAAAAGAAATGCCGGTATCTGAAAACGAAACCGGATGGGTGGTAACCATCAGTCCCAACCCGGCAACACAGTATTTTACCGTTACGTTGCCCGAAGGTGGAGCGTTGGTAACGGTCCGGGTATATGATATGCAGGGGAAAAGACTGGAAGAAATCAGCAGTGCGGATCGGGTAATCCGGTTTGGAGAGCGGTGTATACCGGGTACCTATATCGTGGAAGTGATACAGGGAAGTAAGAGGAAAACAATGAATGTGATTAAGTTATAGTGATAGCAGGGTATCAGAGCGGGGCTGCCGGTAAGGTAGCCCCGCTTTTTGTTTTTTATAGTCTCAAAAAATTATCATATCTTAATGCAGTTAACCACCCGCCTTTTTATTTTATTGAATGAACAACCATTTCTTTTTTCATTACAATCAAATCTGTTAACCATATGAAACATGTTATCACCAATTTCAAATCTACCTTCTGTATAGCAGCACTTTCAACAGCACTTTTTATCACCGGATGTAAACGCGAAGCAAGCGAAACGACTCCGGCCAAACCTGCAGCAGATGTTACCGCCCTGACAGAATTTTTGAGCAAAACTACCGGCGCTGATAAATCCAACATCAGTTATGATGAGCAGAAACAATTATTTACGGCCAATGGCGACATCCTGATCAACAAAGACGAACTGCAGAAACACTATGACAAACAACCAGCCGGCGGCGTTACGACTGAACATTACCGGGGTACCTATCTGGTGTCCAATTCCATCATTACCGAAGTACGGGTAAATAACCGGGTAAGTAACACGGCCTGGTCCAATGCCGTGGTAACTGCAATTGGTAACTGGAATGCCAGCAATATCAGCAGCGTATCCAAACTGAGATTTGTTTTTGCTTCTACCGGTGCGCATATTACCATTACCGACCTGTCCAATGAACCATCCAACTGGATTGCCCGCGCTTACCTGCCTACTTCCAATGGCAGACCAGGAGCTACCGTAGAAATCAACCGTTATCACGATGGTCTCAGCCAAAGCCAGAAAGTATTCGCACTGACCCATGAACTGGGCCACAACATTGGCTTGCTGCATACCAATCAGAACCAGGGTGTGTTTATTCAGGGTACACCTGCTTCTGATCCTAACTCCGTGATGAACTCTACTGTATTGCCATGGAGCACTTTCACCTCCGGTGACATCACAGCTATCAGAATCCTCTATCCGAGATAATCGGGCATGGACTGATCTGCATCTTTGACCACAAGGCGGGTGGTTTTTTTAACGCAATAAATGGTACATTAGCAGTAGCGTTTAAACGGAAATCATCAGTAGCAATAACCATTATCCTGGCGTATTAACGGAACACCATAAAACAGATACTGACGAACGAACCCCGTCAAAAGGATAGCCCTGACAGCAGTTATTTTCCACCCTCAAAATAGATAATCATATGTCAGTTGTTAACAGATCAAAATGCCCTGTCTTATCCGGTTCCAATCAAAGTGAAGATCCTAACTTCAACGTGCTTACAGCAAATCCGGATCATTTTTTTAAACAATTGCGGCAAGAGGGACCTGTACACCGCGTAGCATTTGAAGATGGTTTCCCGGTTTGGCTGGTGACCCGTTATGATGATGTCATTAAAGTGTTACGGGACCCCCGCTTTACCAAAGTACCGGTAGATCAACGCAAAACCAATCCTGATGCCGGTCAGGAAGAAGAAGCCCCTATTTATAAACTGAGGGAAGATCACATGTTATCAAAAGATGCGCCTGACCATACCCGGCTGCGGACGCTGGTACAAAATGCCTTTACGCCCCGGTTGGTACAGTCGTTGCGCCCCCGTATTCAGCAGATTGCAGACGAACTGCTGGATAAAGTACAACATCGCGGAAAGATAGAATTGGTAGAAGAATTTTCTTATCCGCTTCCCATTAGTGTGATCTCCGAATTATTAGGCCTGCCGGTAAAAGACCGGGAAAAAGTAAAACAATGGTCTGCAGACCTGGTGACCATCCACGTATCAGATGGCAACCGGAATGTGACGGAAATAGCGTCTACTCACTTCGTTGCCTATTTAAAAGAAGCATTTGACTACAGAAGAGCCAATCCCGGCGATGACCTGATCAGCGAAATGCTCCGCCAGCGGGACCAGGGCGACAGCCTGACGGATGAAGAACTGTATGCGATGATATTCCTGCTGCTGATTGCAGGTCATGAAACGACAGCGCATCTGATCAGTAACAGTATATTCACCCTGTTAACAAATCCGGAGCAACTGGAACTGCTGCAACAGGAGCCGCAGTTAATCGGTGCTGCGGTAGAAGAAATGCTTCGTCACAGCGGTCCGGTACTGACATCTTCCATGAGAAGAGCATTGGTGGATGTGGAAGTCGATGGGGTGACCATTCCGGCCGGAGATGGGGTACTGGTCGTGATTGCTTCCGCCAACATGGATGAAAACAAATTCCACGAGCCGGAAACATTCGATATCAGGCGTACCGATAACCGGCATATTACTTTCGGCTATGGGGCACACTTTTGCCTCGGGGCGGCACTGGCGCGAATGGAAGCGGAAATTGCCATCGGTACCCTCCTGGAACGACTCCCTGATCTGCAATTTGATCCGGAGGTGGATGTGCTGGAATGGCGGAGTAATATTCTTATACGCGGTTTGAAAAAACTCCCGCTGATCTTCTGAGTAATGATAAAATAAGATAACCCCCATACGGCATCATATGCGATCGGAATAAGTTCATTTATATTATCAACAGGCTACGGCTCTCTGGCACCAGGTCCTGGTGAAAACCCGCTTCCGGTTAATGGCATTATTATGTGCAGTGTACCGGAAATACAAGCCAGGTTTATATGTTCCGTTTATAAGAATACCCGCAATAGTGAACGTACCTGTTACGTTTATATTAGCTGGTATGGCTACTTGTTTCCATGCCTGTACAATGAGATGAATAACCCAGTTAACGCTAGTATTAACCCTCAAAATGAACAACACTTATGACAGTTAGCAAAATCTCCAAATGTCCGGTGATAGCTGATCTTCGTCCTGAAGATGAACCCTATAGCAAGGTGTTTACGACCAACCCGGCCAACTTTTTTGAACAATTAAGACAACAGGAAAACCTATGCCAGATTACCATGGAAGGAAACTTTCCGGTCTGGTTAATTACAAAATTTGATGATGCCCAACAGGTATTGAAAGATCCCCGTTTTACAAAAGTACCTGCAGACGCCCGGGATCGTACCAGTCCCACGTACGATCCGGAGAACGAAGCGCCGATTTACAGAATGACAGAAGAAAATATGTTGTCGAGGGACGCACCGGAACATTCCCGTTTACGTTCCCTGGTACAAAGTGCTTTTGCACCGCGGTATATTCAGGGATTCCGCGCCCGTATACAGCAGGTCGCCGACGAACTGCTGGACAAAATCCAGGCAAAAGGTACCGGGCAAATGGATTTTGTAGAAGAATATGCCTATCCATTGCCGATTGTTGTACTGGCAGAACTGTTGGGGCTACCGCATCACGACCGGGAAAAATTACGTATCTGGTCGGAAGTGATGATGGAACTGAGAATCACTGATAGTAACCGGCAGGCATTGGAAGATGCTTCCATTGGCCTGAGAAATTATTTGAAAGAAGTATTTGTATTAAGACGGGAGCAACCCGGTGATGATTTGGTGACCGCCCTGCTCGAAGCGAGGAACGGTACAGATAAACTAAGTGAGGAAGAATTGTATGCCATGGTATTCCTGCTGATTGTGGCGGGCCACGAAACCACCGCCCACCTGCTGGGTAACAGCATGTATACCTTACTGGCCAACCCGGACCAACTGGCCATGCTACGCAATGATCCTGCATTGATTGTACCTGCGGTAGATGAAATGTTACGGCATAGCGGACCGGTATTAACCAGTACCATGCGCCGTGCCAGTACGGATATCGTTTGGGGCGGTGTTACGATGAAAGAAGGAGATGGCGTATTGGTGGTGCTCTCTTCCGCCAACATGGATGCCACCAAATTTACAGACCCGCAGGTATTTGATATCAAACGGGAGTATAACAAGCATATCGCCTTTGGCTTTGGCGCGCACTTTTGCATTGGCGCCTCACTGGCCCGGCTGGAAGCGGAAATCGCCATTGCCGCCATGTTGCAACGGTTTCCAGACTTACAATTCGATCCGGCAGTAGATGTATTGGAATGGCGGAATAATATGCTGATACGTGGGCTGAGAAAATTGCCATTGGTTTTTTAGAAGTGGAATGACCTGATGAGCTACCAAAAAACGCCGGGGTTACCGGCGTTTTTTTTGAGAGTGTAATGTGAACTGTGTTATTATTTAAATTAATGTTTCTCAAAATTTGTTATTTTTTTTCAGTAGCTATTCATGTTTAAAACTGAAAAAATCAAAAACGCCTGGTGAAATGCTAAGGTCAGGGCGAAACCTTATGATACCCTGAATAAAATATACTTTTAACTCCCGGCCATTTTTTATGCTAAATGTTGTAGCAAAGGTAATCGCTTTACATTCTATTTGATTCAATGTAGCATTATAATAGTGAACAAGTAAGTCTATTGGTACATCATCGCCGTCCGACAGGTCGATGTCATATTTTTTATCAGGGTTTGGACGCAATAAATCAAAAGTTATGGATTTAACAATTTCTAAGTTTTGAAAATGATGAAACCCATTGCTGTCAACAACTACATGTGTGATTTTATTGTTTTTATTTTCACTAAGCTGCTGAAGAAATGTTCTTATCAAAAAAAACAAAAGAAGTATGACGACTACTACTGTTGAAAATTTTATAAGAAAATTTATCTTATTTGAAGAGAGGGTGGCTATTGTAAAGACACTTATGGCAATAATCGTTATTGTAAACAGCATATACACAACTATTTTCACCATAAAAGTCACGCTCTCTGACTTTTCCGAATATTTGGGTTGAAATTCATTATTATGAATATCCATTGTTATACGTATTAAAAGGTAACGGAAAAGATATGTGCTTATTTCCAAAACTATATTTTACGTTACACCTGTGAAACCTGCATATTTCCTGAACGATGGATAAGCCTAAACCGCTACCAATATGGTCGGAAGATATCCTTAAAGATATTTGAACAATAAAGCGGTATTGAGTGGAAGTGTAACGTGAACTGTGTCATTGTTCAAATTAATGCTTCTCAAAAGTTGTTGTTTTCTTTCAATAGCCGATCACCAAATTTAATATAAAGTTCTTAAAAATCTACTTCCCCGATTGTGGATGGGAATTGCGCATTTTTTGCTGATATTTTTAAAGACTAAATATATCAATTTTAGCGATGTCTGTTCGGTAGAAAATACGCTTTTTGTTTTTGCTGTTTTTTATTTGACGGTGTACACCTGCTAGAGTTAGGGGAGTGAATAATATGCCTGCTGCATTCATTATACTCAAAAAATGCTGATTAATTGAGCCAATTATCCATCTGGGATTTACAGTTTAGCCAGTATTATTTGATCCGTTTTTTATATTGGAAAGGTAGATTTTTTACGAGCGTTAAAAATGGCGCCTTTCCTTCATTATTATCATCTTGTTGGACGTGTGTAGGTGTATGGTGGATTTTGTTACACGGATTACAGCCGGCTAATATGCCCGCTGGATTGCTTACTATACATAGGTATCCGCATAGGGTATTTTAAGGTTAACAAAACGTATCTTAATTTACACATTCCCAAAAGAGATAAAAAGTATATTTTTTATGATTATACACTTGTTATTGGCTGCCCAATGATTTAATAGACTCGCTCCCAAAAAGGATCATCACGAAAACAGACATAACGGACCAAATACGGATGCCATAAAATACGTAGTTGTACGTATACCGTATGCATACACTTTTTTAACCATGTAGGAAGCACTATCGGACCTGGTTGTGACACTTATCGAAAGTGTGGTCGTTTTTATTCCGTTCACGGAAGACTTTTGGTTGTTTCGTTTTTATTTGCTTATTTTACGACGCAAATATTTTTCAGCTATTGATTGGAAAGTATGGCGATATGACGAACTAAAAGGTTGACCCAACGCAACCCGATTATCCTAGACCCTAATAACTAGTTGTTTGTCAGGTTTTAAAAAAAAGAACATCGAAGAACCCGTAAAAAGGAAAAGAAATGCAGCTTACTGACTGCTGCCTCCTTCTTTAAAAAACGATGACCAACGCGTATGAAAAACAAAAGTCAGGTGTTGCGTGAGAAAAGTAGGTATTCTGATAAGAATACAGTTGTAAACCCGGGAGTTTGTTGTATCCGAATGCTATCCGAATTTGCCTTTAACAAGGGAACCTATGTCCGGTATCAGCGATAGATAAGAGTCCGCAGGATTTGGCTGTAGTTTTTATGAATGCTGGATGATTAGTAGATGCTTAAAAACCACTTTGTTATCAGACCAGAAATTTTAATCAGAACATTGTCAACTTAGAAGTATCACGGTTAATAGCCGATCATCATTTTGTTGCCAGGTGAGATAGCCCGGAAAATAGTAAATGTATACTGTTCATCATGTATGACAAAATAAACATGATGAAAGCCGGAAAATCTTTGCCCGAACGGGATGTGTAACGCTGTTTGCCACGTGAAAAATGTATCTGGAAAAAGAACCGTACTATAATTTAGTGACCAGCTAATGCGTTTAAAAAACAATCCTGCTTTACTATACAGCAATAGACCCGTTGAGGTAGGATATCACTGTTTGATACAGCTGATAGAGCGGAAAGCAGGAATAACGAACGATGGCAGCAGGAAACTAAAGTAATAGTAGCATAACCGTAAACACTATGTTAAAACAACTTTTAGAGAAACTCGTGTAAAAGAGAAAGGGAAACCAATTGTTAGTAATCCATCATGTCAACAGGGGAGCCATCATCCCCGGATAAACAGATAAAATATTCATTCAAGGATAGCTATCCAGGCTGCAAACAGTGGCAACATATGGTATAGCAGATAAAACGATAGTAATATTCTTTTCATATAAAAACATGAATGCAGGCAGGAAAATGATTTCCCGGATAAAGTGTAAACAGATAGACAGGAATAATGGAGAGAAAGGTATTAGATGATAAAGCGGCAATAAATAATTACACTTTGAACGGAAATTTCCGGCGGATATAATACATCATTATGTTTGTTTTCCTGCCGCATTCATCTGTCTGATGGAACACGGATCCGGAATACTTGATCACACGGTATTTGAGATGCTGTTCAGTTTTGTACCCGGTTCATGTCACTTTGTTATAGATAATTAATTAATACGGATAGATTGCTTCTTAACCACGAATCAATCGTATACTAAAATGGGAATGTGTATATAAATAATAATTAAGCCAGACCGCTAATTATGCTATGCACTTTTGTAATCGGTTCAACTAATCACTGACCGTAATGGCCTTGCTATGTGTTATCGGGAAATGTTTTCTCCCGATATCAGACAAGCCTTGTGATATAATGGGAATGTATCAATGGAATGATCGCTAAACAGGGTCATTGATTCCATATAATATTAAATGCGGCGGCTAATGATTGCCTGCCATGGTTACCAATAAAAGTAAATCAAGTTAACAGCATCATGTTATGAGAAAAGTATCGTTCCCTCAAACGTTATCAGCATTGCTGACTGCACAGAAAGACAATCAGGAGAAAGGCATTACTTTTATTTCCGGCGCCAGCAAGGAAGAATACGTTTCGTATCAGGAACTGTATAACAGCGCCTTGTCTATGTTGGGATATCTGCAGGAGAAAGGTGTGCAGCCTGGTAATGAAGTCGTATTCCAGATAGATGATAATAAAACGTTTATCCAGGTTTTCTGGGCCTGTATTATGGGAGGAATTATACCGGTACCTGCCGCAGTGACTTATCAGGGAGAAAACGCCGGGAAACTATTTCGTATCTGGCAGTTCCTGCACCGGCCGTACCTGGTGACTACCCGGGCCATTTACGAAAAACTGGACGACCGTAAAACGAATGATACCCTGCCGTTTGCAGACTATACTTTCTTTACGGAAGATTTATACGCACACACCGCAGCTGGTACCGTATTTCCGGTTACGGGTGATGATATTGCTTTCCTGCAATTCTCATCCGGTTCTACCGGTAACCCGAAAGGCGTGGTGCTGAAACATAGTAACCTGCTCGCCAATACCAAATCCACGCTGGCGATGCATGAATGTGATATTGATCGCCGCTTAAGCTGGATGCCACTCACACATGACCTGGGCCTCATCTTTTTTCACCTGTATCCGATAGCCATCGGCGCACAGCATTTCCTGATGCCTACGGATCTGTTTATCCGCCATCCATTACTATGGCTGCAGAAGATCGCCGAACACAAGGTCACCATTACCGGATCGCCCAACTTCGGTTTTAAATATTATCTGAATCAGTTTAAGGAAGAGAAAGTAGCAGGACTGGATCTTTCTTCCCTGGAAGTGATTGTCAATGCGGCGGAACCTATCTCTGGCGCTTTGTGCCAGCAGTTTATGGATACGCTGTCGAAATATAACCTGCGCCGCAGCGCGATGTGTCCGGCTTACGGCCTGGCAGAAAGTACCTTGATTGTTTCCTTTGCGACCGCCTTGATGGAGAGTGTTTTCGTTCGCCGCGAAACGCTCACAGTGGGCCGGTATATCACAGAACCCGGGATGCTGGGAACAGCACCTGCACCGGAGCATGTGGAAATAATGAACGTCGGTAAAATTGTGGCGGATACGGGTATCCGGATACTGGATGAAGCCGGCCAGCCGATGGAAGATGGCGGAGTGGGTATCATCTGGGTTAACGGTCCGAGTGTTACGGAGCAATATTATAACAACACCACCGCTACGCAGGCTGTCATCAAAGAGGGCTGGCTGAATACCGGTGATACCGGCTTTATGCGGGATGGCTACCTGTATGCGGTAGGCCGGGTGAAAGATATTATTATTGTCAACGGATTAAACGTATATCCGCACGATATAGAACAGGCCGTGGAGGCAATTGATGGGATTGAAACCGGACGGGTACTGGCCTGTGGGGTAAGGGAAGAAGGAGCGGCATCTGAGTCGATTGTCATCTTTGTGGTGTTTAAACTGGCGATAGAAAAATTTGCGCCGTTGGCGACTGCGGTGAAACGCTTGGTGGCCGCACGTTTGGGGCTGGAGGTGAAACAGGTGCTGCCGGTACGGAAAATAGCCAAAACCACGAGCGGTAAAGTGAAACGATACCTGTTTGCAGAAGAATACCGCAACGGTGTATACAACGAAGCCATTGCAGCACTCGCAGCGATTGAAGAGCAGTTGCGGACAGCCGCCGCACTGCAGGCGGCACGCAGCCAGGAACAGGCCGGACGGCAGCAGGAAGTGAGGGTACGCCGCTGGCTGGAAACGTGGCTGCAACAACAGCTGCAGGTATCCGTTGCAGAACTGGCCATGCATAAAACCTTCATGGAGTATGGTATTACCTCTATGCTGGCGGTGTCGCTGGCGGCAGACCTGGAAACCTTTTTACAGCAGGAGGTAGACAATACCGTTATTTATAATTATCCCAATGTGAATAGCCTGGCGGCACACGTAGCCGGCGTGGCTGCGCCGCCGCAGGAAAAAATACCGGTAGCGCCACCTGCAGCTACCCGCGATAAGATTGCGATTGTGGGTATGGGTTGTCGTTTACCCGGCAACGTTAGTACGCCTGCCGCTTTCTGGGAATTGCTGGTGGCGGAAAGAAATGCCATTACTGCTATTCCGGATGATCGCTGGAATACGGCAGATTATTTTGATACAAACGTGGGTGCCCGCGGTAAAATGTATACCCGACAGGGAGGCTTTATCGCGGATGCAGATAAATTCGATCCCCTGTTTTTTGGGATCTCTCCGAAAGAAGCGGAAGCAATGGACCCGCAACAGCGCCTATTGCTGGAAGTAGCGTGGGAAGCCCTGGAACATGCCGGTCTGCGGCCCACCGACCTGAGAGGCAGTGATAGCGGCGTATTTATAGGGTTCGGTACCGATGATTACCAGCATATAATCCTGGAACAACAAGCAGCAGCCTATTATGAAGATGCTTTTACAAGCCTGGGTACAGAAAGAAGTATTGCTGCCGGCAGAATCGCTTACCTGCTGGATTTCCACGGCCCGGTGATGCAGCTGGATACCGCTTGTTCTTCTTCCCTGGTGAGTATACACCAGGCTTGTCAGAGTTTATTGCACGACGACTGTTCGCTGGCATTGGCAGGAGGCATCACTTTGATGCTGTCGCCGGAAGGTACGGTGAAACTGTGTCAGATGCAGGCGCTCTCTCCGTCCGGTGCCTGCAAAACTTTCGATGATGCGGCAGATGGATATGTCAGAAGTGAAGGGGTCGGTATTGTTGTGCTCAAAAGACTGGCAGATGCGGAAGCTGCCGGCGATAATATACTCGCTGTTATCAGCGGTTCGGCGATTAATCACGATGGTTTAAGCAATGGTATTTCTGCTCCCAACGGCGTAGCCCAGCAGCAGCTGATTGGCAAAGCGTTGCGGCGGGCAGGTATCAGCGCCAACGCCGTACAATATATCGAAACACATGGTACGGGCACCCGCCTGGGTGATCCGGTGGAAGTACAGGCCTTGCATGCCGTGTATGCCAGCCATCGTACCAAAGACGCGCCTTTATTACTGGGCGCGGTGAAAAGTAATATCGGCCACCTGGAAGCAGCAGCAGGGGTAGCAGGGCTCATCAAAGCCGTGCTGTGTCTGCAGCATCGCCAGATACCGGCCAGTATCCACCAGCATACGCCCAATCGTTTTATTCCCTGGCAGAACATGTCCGTGCGGGTGGTAGATAAACTCACCGCCTGGCCACCGGTTCAGGGTAAACGTTATGCGGCAGTAAGCGCCTTTGGATTGAGTGGTACCAATGCACATGTAATTCTGGAAGAAGCGCCAGCCCGTAAACCGGTGGCGGTACCTCCGGCGAAGCCGTCGTATCCGGTACTGCTGTCTGCTAAATCCGCCGCCGCTTTACAGGCATTGGCTGCGCGTTATGCACAGCTGCCTGCGCATACGTCGCCTGCGGAACTGGGATATAGTACTGCGCTTGCACGGGATAGTTTTCCTTATCGTATAGCCTTTGAAGTGAGTGACATGACTACAGCCCGTACCTTGCTGCAGGACTATGCAGCGGGTAAGGCCCGGAAAGAAATCCTGCAGGGACACGTAACCGTAGCGCCGGATAAAATAGCGTGGCTGTTTACCGGCCAGGGCTCTCAGTATTGGCAGATGGGGAAAGAACTGTATGAGCACAGTGAGGTATTCCGGAAGGTGATAGATTATTGCGATGCATGGCTGAAAAAAGAGTGGGAGTTTTCCCTCCTGACGTTATTGTACGGCGAGAACAAGGCAACGGGTAATGCGTTGCTGCGGGAAACCAGGTATACCCAGCCGGCATTGTTTGCCATTGGCTGCGCGCTGGCAGAACTCTGGAAGTCATGGGGTATTACGCCTGCTGTTGTAGCCGGACATAGCGTCGGCGAATTTGCAGCAGCCTACGCAGCCGGGGTATTCAGCCTGGACGACGGACTGCAGTTAATCACGGCCCGGGCCCGGCTGATGCATGCGATCGAAGAACCGGGCAGTATGGCAATGGTGTTTGCATCGGAAGCAGTGGTAGCGGAAGCTATCCGGCCCTATGGCCATGCTTTGTCGGTAGCAGCTATCAATGGTCCTTCGCTGATCGTTATCTCCGGTAAAAAAGAAGCCATTGCTACCGTGCTGGCTTCCCTGAAACAAACAGGCATAGGTAGCCGGGAACTGGCGGTATCACACGCTTTCCATTCACCATTGATGGAGCCGATGATAACAAAGTTCCGGCAGATAGCGGAAAGCATCCGTTATCAGGAACCGGTTATTCCGCTGGTATCCAATGTAACCGGTGGTATGATTACCACGGATATTACTACGGCGGATTACTGGTGTCATCATATCCTGGCGCCGGTGCAGTTTGCGGCCAGCGTACAGGCCATCCGGGCGTTGGACGCCCATATCTGGCTGGAACTGGGACCACAGCCCAACCTGTTATCGATGGCGCAGCTGACCATGTCTTTTGAAGACGGTGCGTTATTGCCCAGCATGCGCGAAGGACAGTCTGCCTGGAGTACGCTGCTGCAAAGCCTGATGGCCTTGCAGGTGAAGGGGATACCTATCGGGTGGCACGGGTTTTATGCAGACGCAGATTATCGTAAAATACAGCTGCCGGTGTATGCTTTCCAGCGCCAACGGTACTGGATACACGCAGATAAACCGGCCACACCAAAAGTAGTCAGGGAACAGATAGCAGCACCTGTGCCGCTGCCAGAAATCCTGCCAGCTGCCGTTACACCATCAGCAGCGCATCCGGCAACGGATATTACCGGGGTGCTGGTAGAAACCCTGAGCCGGTTACTGAAAATATCTCCCGCAGATGTCAACATACATACGCCTTTTCTCTCACAGGGAGCAGACTCACTGGTCCTTGCGAGTGTAGTAAGAAAAATAGAAAATGATTACGGCCTGAATTTCTCCATGCGGCTCTTGTTTGAGGAGCTGACCACGGTAGACAAGATGGCGCAGTATATTGCCACACATGCGACGAAAACACCGATCGTTACACCCGTGGAGGAAGTGCCGGTAGCAGCTGTCCCGGTGGCAGTACCAGCGGTACCCACCTCCATACCGATAGCCGCCGCACCAGCGATAGCGCCGGTATTAAATGGCTCACCGGTGGCAGCTGATCCCTTTCAGGTATTACAAGGACAGTTTGAGGTGATGGCACAGCAGTTCCAGCTGATGTCGCAACAATTACAGGGGCTGTCGCGCTATACGCCGGTAACGGTGGCCCCGCAACAGGCGCCGTTAATAAAGAAACAACTATCAGCACCTGGTAAACAAACGGTGACCATCTTCCCAAAAATAGAAACCCAAAAGGGCGATCAGTTATTACCGCCACAGCAACAACATTACCTGGATGCCTTTATCAAACGTTATACAACGAAAACCCGGGCATCCAAAGCCCTCGCGGAAAAATACCGTCCGGTACTGGCGGATATCCGTGCTGCGGCAGGCTTCCGTTTTATGACCAAGGAAATGGTGTACCCTATTGTGGTGAATACTTCCAAAGGCGCCCGTATGACGGATGCAGATGGAAATGAATACGTGGACCTGACGATGGGGTTTGGCGTGAACCTGCTGGGACACCAGCCGGACATCGTAACGGCAGCAGTATACCGGCAACTGGAAAAAGGATATCAGTTAGGCCCGCAATCACCGCTGACAGGTGAAGTGGCTACGAAGATAGCAGCGCTGACCGGTATGGACCGCGTGAGCTTTCATAACTCCGGTACCGAAGCCGTGATGTCGGCCCTGCGCATAGCACGTACACTGACAGGCAAATCCAAAATAGCCATCTTCCAGGGTTCCTATCATGGTTACTTTGATGGTACTCTGGCCCTGGCAGAAGATGTAGATACCCATCCCCAGGGCGTACCGGTGGCGCCAGGGGTATTACCCAACATGGTAGCAGATGTACTGGTATTTGATTATCAGCATCCGGATGTGGTACAACAAATACAGGCGCATGCCGATGAACTGGCCGCCGTATTGGTGGAACCGGTGCAGAGCCGGCGTCCGGATTATCAGCCCAAAGCATTGCTGCAGGCCTTGCGGGCAATGACAACTGCAGAAAAAATTATCCTGATTTTTGATGAGATGATTACCGGTTTTCGTATTCATCCCGGCGGCGCGCAGGCACACTTTGGCATAGCTGCAGATATGGCTACCTATGGAAAAATCATCGGTGGTGGTTTCCCTATTGGGGTCATAGCTGGCCGTGATTGGTGTATGCAGGCAGTTGACGGTGGGGTGTGGAAATATGGAGATGATTCCTGTCCGCAGGGAGAACCTACTTTCCTGGCAGGTACGTTCTGCAAACATCCGGTGAGTATGGCAGCTGCTTTGGCAATACTGACGGAGCTGGAACAACGTGGGCCGGCTTTACAACAAGAGCTGACCGCACTTACCACCCGTCTTGTCAGCACCATCAATGCCTTGTTTGAACAATATCAGGTACCGGTTAAAGTACAGCGTTTCGGTTCCTTGTTTTATTTCGCAGTAACAGGCAATATGGATTTACTCTTCTATCACCTGATAGAAAGAGGTGTTTACATCTGGGAGGGAAGAAGTTGTTTCTTGTCTACCGCACATACAACGGCGGATATCGCATGGATAGAACAGGCATTCCGGGAGTCGGTCATCGCATTGAAAAAGGGCGGTTTCCTGCCCGGTGGTGAAGATATACCACCATCCGGCAAACATACAACCGCACCGGAAAGCCTCCGGGTAGCCATCGGACAGCTGACGATACCGGACAAGATTCCGTTGTCTCCCAACCAGGAAAGAATGTGGTTTATTGATCAGCTGGAAGGCAGTATTCAATATAACATTCCGATTGCACTGCGCCTGAAAGGAGTGTTGGATAAACAGGCTTTGCAACAGGCCTTTCAGGAGATCATCAGCAGGCATGAAATATTGCGGACAGTGGTGGCACAAACAGACGGCAGGCCTTATCAGCATATCCGCGATAATGGTAAATGGCAGCTGAAAATAACAAATGATATACACCTGCAAAATGATCCGGCAGCATTAGCGGCTTATGTTTCTGCGCAGATATATACACCTTTTGATTTCTCCGGAGATAATATGCTTCGGGCCAATCTGATTCAGGCCGGTGAAGAAGAACATGTATTGTTACTGACGGTACATCATATTGTATCAGATGACTGGTCGGTAAGAATGTTGTTTGGAGAGCTGATAGCGCTATATAATGCAGCCATCGATCATACTACTGCTCAGATACCGGTACTGGAAATACAATATAAAGATTACGCCGTGTGGCAGCAGCATTACCTCGAAAGTGCCGCTTTCCGGGAAAAGCTGGCGTGGTGGAAAAACAGGCTCGATGGCGCTGCGCCATTGCTGTTACCAACAGATTTTGAACGGCCATTAACCAGAAGTACCCGCGGTTCCATGGCTGCGTGGCAGCTGGATAAAACCCTGACGACGAAAATTCATCAGCTGGGCCGGCAGGAAGGGGTAACCCTGTTCACCACTTTATTAACCGCATTTAAAGTGCTGTTGGCGCGTTACAGCGGTCAGGAAGATATTGTGGTAGCCTGTGCCGTTGCTGGCAGAATACAGCGCGAAGTAGCGCCTTTATTGGGCTTCTTTGCCAATACCCTGGCGTTGCGGACAGAAGTACATGGTACTACCTCGTTTAGCAGCTTGTTGAAAAAAGTGAGCAACGTGGTACTGGATGCACATGATTACCAGGAGGTGCCTTTCAATAAAGTATCCGATGCGGTGATCAGTAACAAGAGTCTGGCAGATAATCCGTTGCTCCATATCATGTTTACCCAGCAGCAGATTCCCGTAGCCCGGGATATCCGGTTGGGAGCTGCTACCTTATCTTACGAGCCGGTGATACGGCAAACCAGTATTGCAGATATTACCTGGGTAGTGGAAGACCTGCCGGAAGGTATTGCCATTATGGTGGAATATGCCACCGACCTGTTTACGGCAGCTACTATCCAACAGCTGTTGCAACACTACGAGACCTTGCTGCAGGCTGCTGTGGAGCAACCGGCTGCACAGGTACAACAGTTGAAGCTGTTGCCGGACACAGAGCAACAAAAACTGGTACATGGCTTTAATAATACCGTATACCCGTATCCGGTAGATAAAACAGTGGTGACGCTGTTTGAAGAACAGGTGGCGGCCAGACCGGATGCTCCGGCTGTTGCTTTTGGTGAGCAACAGCTGACTTATCGTGGCTTGCATGAAAAAGCCAATCAGGTGGCACACTGGCTGCTGACAGCCGGTGTAAAGCCCGGTGAGCATGTCGGATTGTTATCGTATCGTGGTATCGATATGCTGATCGCGATATGGGGTATCCTGAAAAGCGGCGCGGCCTATGTGCCGTTTCATACCGGTTTCCCGGCAGAACGTATCCAGCTGATGATGGAAGATGCCGGTGTTACCAAAGTGGTGTATACGGATAAACAGCTGGCAGCCACCATTGCCTTACCGGAAAATACCGGTTTATGGATAGGGGAGGCCACGCATTTCCCTACGACGTCTACCGGGATTATAACTGCAGTAACTGCGCCTGTCAACATCATGTATACTTCCGGTACAACCGGCCGGCCGAAAGGTATTGTAGTGACGCATCGCAACATCGTGAATATGGTGTCCGATCCCGGAATAATTATCATCAGGCCGGAAGACCGCGTATTGCAGTGGTCTAACTATTCCTTCGACGGATCTACGTTTGATATCTTTGGTGCGTTGTTATGCGGCGCTTGCCTGTATACGATAAAAGAGGCCGCTGTTGCAGATGTAGGGGCATTGTCCCAAATCATACAGACAGAAAAGATGACGGTCTGTTTTATGACAACGGCATTGTTCAACAATTTTGTAGATACAGATATCAATGGTTTACGCCCGTTGCGTAAGTTGTTGTTTGGTGGAGAAAAAGCATCTGTATCGCATGTACAAAATGCATTGGCGGCATTGGGTGCCGGTAAACTGATACATTTATATGGCCCTACGGAAACCACAGTGTATGCATTGGCTTATCCGGTGGATGAAGTAGCGGCAACCGATATGGCCATTCCGATTGGCCGGCCACAGGCCAATACCCGCGCCCTCATCCTGGATCAGCAAGGCCTGTTGGTACCCATCGGAGTAAGTGGTGAATTATATATTGGCGGCGATGGCGTCACCAACGGATATATTAACAATGCCGTACTTACCGCGGAAAAATTTATTACCCTGGAAGGACATGTGGGTCGCTGGTATCGTAGCGGTGACCTTTGCCGCTGGCAGCCGGATGGCAACATTGTTTATACAGGCAGAGCCGACGATCAGGTGAAAATCCGTGGCTACCGTATAGAACCGGGAGAGATTGAACGGGTAATGAACCAGCTGGAAGGCATTACAGCCGCTGGTATCGTAGTAAAAGAACAAACTTCGGGAGATAAACAACTGACCGGATATTATGTGATAGATAGGGCAACGGTGCAGCAGACAGCACAGGATTTATCCCGGCGCCGGCTAAACGAAAATACCGTTACTCCGTTGTTGCTGCACGAACAGGAAGTAGTGCTGGACCAGCTCCGGACCTTGACAGACGCACAACACCTGACGGCCACCCTGGAAAAAAGTATCGCCTCGTTGAAAGGAAAAGGCCGCATCCTGATTCCTGGCGTACCCGACCTGCGGTTGTTATCCCTGGATAAACACCTGCAGCTGCTGGACAAACTGCCGGCACGCACACCAGTGAAGGAGTGGAGCTGGCAGGCAGATGTAGCAGCCGCACAGGAACCCAATTTGTTTGTAGATCCGGCCTGCTTCTATCAGTTACCGGCCTTGTATCCTGCGGTTACACATGTGGAAATACAGGCACACGCCGGCGAACAGACAGGCGGTACTTATGATGTAGTGATATATGTAGGATATATGCCAGCTTTGCTGCAACCAGCCTGGCAGCTATGGCAGGAATCCGGCCAGGTAACGCAATGGCTGGCTGCTGAGCAAGCAGTCATTGCCCTGCAGGAGGTACCACATCCCCGCCTATGGAAAGAACGGTTGCTGGCGGACATCCTGCAACAGCCACTCACAGGTACTACGGACGCAGTGAAGACACAGATCAGTACGCCGGATACCAATACCGAGGCCATACAAGGCTTGCTGGAAGCCGCAACAACAGCGGGTTACCAGGTACGTTGTTTCGCCGGGCAGGATCCGCTGACCATAAATATACTACTGGAAAAAGCAGCTGGCGATGCCGGTGTATTATTGCCGGAACAACAGCGTATACACCTGCCCGTTACTACCTATACCAATATCCCGCTGTATACGGCTATCAGTGACATCAGGGAAGATGAAATCCGCCGCGCCTTACAGGAACGTTTACCGGATTATATGATTCCGGTTGTTTTAACCGCCATCCCCTATCTGCCACTGACCGTTAACGGTAAGACAGACCGTAAGTTGCTGGCCAGCCTGGAAACAACGCAGCGCAATAGCAAACAGTCGTATGTGGCGCCGGTAACGTCGGTGCAGCAACGACTGGCCACTATCTGGGAGCGGTTGCTGGAAGTAGAACGTGTAGGCATCCACGATAGTTTCTTTGCATTGGGAGGACATTCCTTATTGGCTACCCGGGTTGTATCAGCTGTTCGCCGGGAACTGAGTGCCGAACTGACCGTAAGAGTCCTGTTTCAGCATAATACCATTGCGCAACTGGCCACTTATCTGGAAGAACAACAGCCCGGTTTATTGCTGCCACCGGTAACGCTGGCATTACGTACAGCGCCGCTGCCGTTATCGTATAGCCAGGAACGTCTATGGTTTATTGATCAGCTGGAAGGTTCCGTAGAATACCATATGTCGGTGGCTTTCACCCTGAAAGGAGCATTGGATACCGCCGCCCTGGAATATGCCTGGAGACAGATTGTGAACCGGCATGAAGTGTTGCGAACCGTATTCCTGGAGGAAAATGGTACCCCCTGGCAGCGTATCATGAATAAAGACGGCTGGCAGCTGCAACAGATCGAAGGCAGCCGCTATCGTCACGACAAGCAGGCTTTATTGACGCTTATCGACGAGCTTAACCGCGTGCCTTTTGACCTGACCAAAGATCATATGTTGCGTATTCGGCTGATTACGCTGTCGCCGGAAGAACATATCATGGCGCTGTGCATGCACCACATTGCCGCCGACGGCTGGTCCCTGTCGGTAATAATAAAAGAACTGGTAACACTGTACAATGCCCGTTCCCGGAATGAGGAACCGGAATTGGAAACATTGCCGGTACAATATGCCGACTTTGCTGTATGGCAGCGTACTTACCTGGACAGTAATACGTCCGGTAAAAATCCGGACTATTGGAAACAGCAACTGGCAGACGTAGCAACGTTGCAACTGCCAACAGACTTTGAAAGGCCGTTGGTGAAAAGTAACCGGGGCGATCAGCTGGTATTCCGGATAGACAAAGCCCTCACCAACCGCCTGGAACAACTGGCGCAGGAACAGGGATGCACGCTGTATATGCTGCTGCTGGCAGTCTTTAAAGTATTGCTGTTCCGATACAGCGGACAGGAAGATATTGCGGTGGGAAGCCCCATTGCAGGCAGGTTGCAGGCTGAAACAGAGTCGCTGATCGGCTTCTTTATAAATACCCTGGTGCTGCGTAGCAACCTGGAGGGGAATCCGGCTTTTACCCGGTTTTTACAGACGGTTCGCCAAACCACGCTCGATGCCTATGAACACCAGGAGGTGCCTTTTGAAAAAGTAGTGGAAATGACAGTGGGAGAAAGGGATCGTAGCAAAAATCCGCTGTTCCAGGTGATGTTTGCCTTACAGAACATACCGGAAATACCGGCGTTACAATTGGGCGATGTTACGTTGAGTAGTCATCCGGTTACACACAGCACCAGTTTGTTTGATATGTTCTGGTCTATTCAGGTACGGACAGATCATACGGAAGTCGCGCTGGAGTATTGCACCGACATTTTCACGGAAACGACTATACGTAAAATGATGGCACACTATGTTTCCTTACTGGAGGCAGTGGTAGAAAACGCTGCTATCCCCGTGGGGGCGCTGCCGATGCTCCGGGAAGCTGAACAACAACAGCTGCTGTATACATTTAACGATACGGCACTGGCTTATCCGTCGGATAAAACGGTGGTGGCATTGTTTGAAGCACAGGTGGCCGCGACACCGGATGCACCGGCTGTTACTTTTGGAGAAGTAGCACTCACTTACCGGACACTGGATGAAAAAGCCAACCAGGTAGCACACTGGCTGCTGGCAGCCGGTGTAAAGCCCGGTGAGCATGTTGGGTTGTTGGCGTATCGTGGCCTCGATATGCTGATCGCAATATGGGGTATCCTGAAAAGCGGCGCGGCTTATGTACCGTTTCATACAGGTTTCCCGGCAGAACGTATTCAATTGATGATGGCGGATGCTGGTGTGACCAAAGTGATATACACAGATAAACAACTGACTGCTACCATCACCTTACCGGATAATACCGGTTTATGGCTGGGAGATGCCCTGCATTATCCTGTAACTGCTACAGGAGTGGTACCGCTGGTAACGGCACCAGTCAACATCATGTATACTTCCGGTACCACCGGCAGGCCGAAAGGCATTGTTGTGACGCACAGCAACATCGTAAAGCTGGCGTATGATCCTGGCGCGATTGCCGTGAAACCAACAGACCGCGTATTGCAATGGTCTAATTATTCTTTCGACGGATCTACCTATGATATCTTTAATACGTTGTTACAGGGTGCCTGTTTGTGTATGATACCGGATAATGCTGCAGCAGATGTAGAGGCGTTGTCGCGTATCATATCCACAGAAAACATCACGGTTTGTTTTATGACAGCCGCGTTATTCAACAATTTTGTAGACCATGATATCAATGCCTTACGCCCATTGCGTAAGTTGTTGTTTGGAGGAGAAAAAGCCTCCATATCGCATGTGCAAAAAGCCTTGATGGCATTGGGAGCAGGTAAGCTGGTAAACGTATACGGACCTACGGAAACAACAGTCTATGCATTGGTTTATCCGGTGGACGAAGTAGGGGCAACAGATATGTCTATCCCGATTGGGCGTCCGTTGGCCAATACCCGGGTCCTTATCCTGGATCAGCAAGGCGCCTTGGTGCCCATCGGCATAAGCGGTGAATTATATATTGGCGGCGACGGCGTCTCCAATGGCTATATCAATAATGCCGCGCTTTCAGCAGAAAAATTTGTTACCCTCAAAGGACATGCCGGCCGCTGGTACCGTAGTGGTGACCTTTGTCACTGGCAGCCCGATGGCAACATCGTATATACCGGCCGTGTCGACGACCAGGTGAAAATCCGCGGCTACCGTATAGAACCGGGAGAAATAGAACAGCAGATGAATCAGCTGGAAGGAATTGCCAACGCTGGTATCATCGTAAAAGAACAAATTACAGGAGATAAACAACTAGCCGGATATTATGTAATGGATATGACGGCACTCCGGCAACAGGAGGAAGAATTGTCACGGCAACGGGCAAACGAAAATAATGTTGCCCCGGTGCTGTTGAACGAACAGGAAGTAGTGTTAAACCAGATGCAGACGCTGACCACGACACAAGACCTGACTACCGCCCTGGAAAGCAGTATCGCCTTGTTGAAAGAAAAAGGCCGCATCCTGATTCCCGGTGTACCCGATCTGCGTGTATTATCCCTGGGTAAACACCTGCAGCTGCTGAATAAACTGCAGGGCAGCACACCGGTGAAGCAGTGGAGCTGGCAGGCAGACGTGGAAGCCGGACAGGAACCTGCTTTGTTTGTGGACCCGGCCTACTTCTATCAGTTGCCGGCCTTGTATCCTGCGGTTACACATGTGGAAATACAGGCACCCGCCGGAGAACAGGCAGGAACTACTTATGACGTAGTTATATATGTAGGACATATGCCAGTGCTGCTGCAACCAGACTGGCAGCCATGGCAGGAATCCGGCCTGGTAATGCAATGGCTGGCTGCTGGTAAAGCTGTCATTGCCCTGCAGGAGGTACCACATCCCCGTTTATGGAAAGAACGATTGCTGGCAGACATCCTGCAACAACCGCTGACAGGTACTACAGAAGCCGTGATAGCGAAAATCAGTACCCCTGATATAACCATTGTAGCTATACAAAATCTGCTGGAATCCGCAACAACGGCGGGTTATCAGGTACGTTGCCTCACCGGGCATGATCCGCTGACCATAAACATACTACTGGAAAAAACACCCGGTGATGTAGCCGTGTTACTACCGGAACAACAGCGTATACACCTGCCTGTTACAGCATATACCAACATGCCGTTATATGCAGCTATCAGCGAAATCAGAGAAAAGGAGATCCGCCGTGCCTTACAGGAACGTTTACCGGATTATATGATTCCGGTTGTTTTAACAGCCATTCCCTATCTGCCGCTGACGGTTAACGGTAAGACAGACCGCAAGTTGCTGGCCAGTCTGGAAACAGCACTGCGCAATAGCCAACAGGCATACGTACCACCGGTAACGCCGGTACAGCAACAGCTGGCCGCTATCTGGGAGCGTTTCCTGAAAGTAGAACGTGTAGGCATCTACGATAGTTTTTTTGCACTGGGAGGACATTCCCTGCTGGTGACCCGGGTAGTATCCGCTGTGCGCCAGGAACTGAACGTAGAACTGATGGTGAGAGACCTGTTTCATTATAACACCATTGCGCAACTCGCTGCTTATCTGGAACAGCAACAGCCCGGTTTATTACTGCCACCGGTAACGTTGGCGCCGCGTACAGCGCCGCTGCCATTATCGTATAGCCAGGAACGTTTGTGGTTTATCGATCAGCTGGAAGGTTCTGTACAGTATCACATGCCGGAGGCTTTCACCTTGAAAGGCGCATTGGATACGGTGGCCCTGGAATATGCCTGGAGACAGATTGTAAACCGCCATGAAGTGTTGCGAACCGTATTCCTGCAGGAAAATGGCGCGCCACGCCAGCGTATCATGGATAAAGATGGCTGGCAGCTGCAACGGATCGAAGGCAGCCGCTATCGCCGCGACAGACTGGCCTTGCTGGACCTCATCGACGACCTTATCCGCGTACCTTTTGATCTGACAACAGACCATATGCTGCGGGTGCAGCTGATTACCCTGTCGCCGGAGGAACATATCATGGTGCTGTGCATGCACCACATTGCCGCTGATGGCTGGTCTCTGTCTGTAATAATAAGGGAGCTGGTAGCGTTGTACAACGCCCGTTCCCGAAACCAGGAACCGGAGCTGGAAGCATTGCCGGTACAATATGCCGACTTTGCAGTATGGCAACGCACCTACCTGAACAGCGAAACGTCCGGTAAAAAACTGAACTACTGGAAGCACCAGCTGGCAGGCGTAACGGTGTTGCAGTTGCCGACAGACTTTGAAAGACCGTTGGTGAAAAGCACCCGTGGCGAACTGCTGATATTCCATATCGATAAAACGCTGACCGGCCGCCTGGAACAACTGGCGCGGGAACAGGGATGCACATTGTATATGCTGCTGCTGGCAGTCTTTAAAGTATTGATGTTCCGATACAGCGGACAGGAAGATATTGCAGTAGGAGGTGGTATCGCGGGCAGGCTGCAGGCAGAGATAGAATCCCTGATCGGCTTCTTTGTAAATACCCTGGTGCTGCGCAGTAACCTGGGTGGCAACCCGGCCTTTACCCGGTTTTTACAGGAAGTCCGCCAAACCATGCTCGATGCCTATGAACACCAGGAGGTACCCTTCGAAAAAGTAGTGGAAGTAACCGTAGGAGAAAGGGACCGCAGCGCCAATCCCCTGTTCCAGGTGATGTTTGCCTTGCAGAACATACCGGAAATACCCACGCTGCAACTGGGCGACGTGATACTGAATGGTCACCCGGTTACGCATACGACCAGCTTATTTGATCTGTTCTGGTCTATCCGCGTGCGGCCGGATCATATGGAAGTGGCCATGGAATATTGCACCGATCTTTTTACGGAAACGACTATACGTAAAATGATGGCGCACTATATTACCTTATTGGAGGCAGTGGTACAAAACCCTGCTATGCCGGTAGGCGCGCTGCCAATGCTCCGGGAAGAAGAACAACAACAGCTGCGATATACTTTTAACGATACTGCTCAGGTATATCCGGCTGATAAAACAGTAGTGACGCTATTTGAAGAACAGGTGGCGGCTACACCGGATGCAACGGCCATTACTTTTGGAGAAGTACAACTGACGTATCGGACACTGAATGAAAAAGCCAACCAGGTAGCACACTGGCTGCTTACAGCTGGTGTAAAACCCGGTGAGCATATTGGGCTGTTATCGTATCGTGGTATCGATATGCTGATCGCGATATGGGGTATCCTGAAAAGCGGTGCGGCCTATGTACCGTTTCATACCGGCTTCCCGGCAGAACGTATCCAGCTGATGATGGAAGATGCCGGTGTGACCAAAGTTGTATACACAGATCAACAGCTGTTTGCTACCATCGCATTACCGGATAATACCGGATGGTGGCTGGGAGATGCCCTGCATTATCCTGCAACCCCTACAGGGGTAGTACCGGTAGTGACAACACCTGTCAATATCATGTATACTTCCGGCACCACCGGCCGGCCGAAAGGCATTGTTGTGACGCATAGCAATATCGTGAAGCTGGTGTATGATCCCGGCGCGATTGCCGTGAAACCAGCGGACCGCGTGTTGCAATGGTCTAATTATTCCTTCGACGGCTCTACCTATGATATCTTTAGTACGTTGCTACAGGGTGCCTGTTTGTGTATGATACCAGATAATGCAGCGGCAGATGTAGAGATGTTATCGCGTATCATATCCACAGAAAATATCACGGTTTGTTTTATGACAACTGCACTGTTCAACAATTTTGTGGATCATGATATCAATGGTTTACGTCCGTTGCGTAAGTTGTTGTTTGGTGGAGAAAAAGCTTCCGTATCGCATGTGCAAAATGCTTTGATGGCCTTGGGGACAGGTAAGCTGGTACACGTATACGGGCCTACAGAAACCACAGTGTATGCATTGGCATATCCGGTGGATGGAGTAGCGGCAACGGATATCGCGATTCCGATTGGCCGTCCGCTGGCCAATACCCGGGCCCTTATCCTGGATCCGCAAGGCGCCTTGGTACCCATCGGCATAAGTGGTGAATTGTATATTGGCGGCGATGGCGTTTCCAATGGCTATATCAATAATGCCGCGCTATCAGCAGAAAAATTTGTTACCCTGAAAGGGCATGCCGGCCGCTGGTACCGCAGCGGTGACCTTTGCCGCTGGCAGCCCGATGGCAACATCGTATATACCGGCCGTGTCGACGACCAGGTGAAAATCCGTGGCTACCGTATTGAACCGGGAGAAATAGAACGGGTGATGCTGGATTTGGAAATGGTCGGCACCGTAAGTGTGGTGGTGAAGGAAACCTCCACCGGCGATAAACGACTGGTGGCCTGCTATGTACCGGATACCGCACAGGTGGCCCGGCAGGAGGAACAATTGTTTCTGCAACAGGTGGCCAACTGGAAAGAACTGTATGAAGAAGCTTTCAGTAAACCTGCGGAGGTAATCATCGCAGATCCGGAATTTGATATCACCGGATGGAACGATAGTTTCACCGGCGACGCTATCCCGGCAGTGGAAATGCGCGATTGGCTGGATGATATTGCCGGCCTGATCTTATCGCTGCAACCCAAACGGGTATTGGAAATAGGCTGTGGTACCGGATTGATCTACTACCAACTGGCCGCACATATTGAAAAATATATCGGCGCCGACTTTTCACCTGTTTCTACCGGGCAGCTGCAGGAACATATCCAAAAACAAAGCCGGCCATATCCGGAAACGGTATTGCAGGTATGTGCTGCGCATGAAGTTACCTTGCCATCAACGGAAAACATTGACCTGGTGATCCTGAATTCCATTGTGCAATATTTCCCGGGCGCGCAATATATGTCTGTCGTAATGGAAAATGCTATTGGCCTGTTAAAAGGGCAAGGGCGTGTCGTTATCGGTGATGTACGGGATCTGCGATTGCTGCCGGCTTTCAAACGCAGGCTGCTGCTGGATAAAATGTCTGACCGTATTGGTATCAAAGATTTCTTATGGCAGGCGGATCAGGAAGTAGTGCGGGAAGAAGAATTGTGTTTTGCACCTGCTTATTTCTATCAGCTCCAGGAAAAATATCCTGCCATCACACAGGTAGCCATACAATGGAAACAGAGTACATATATCAATGAACTTACTTCATATCGTTATACGGTGGTGCTGCAGATCGGTAAGCCGCAGGCAATTTTTGTACCCGGCTGGCAGCCTTGGGAAAGCATCACGGACACGCATACCCTGTATGAACAATTGCAGCAGGAAGTGCCTGTGATAGCCTTACAGGACGTACCACATCCACGTCTGTGGCAGGAGCGCCTGATGGAAGCCGGTTTGAAAAATGCGCAGGTATTGTATACGCGGGACCTCGCGGATGCGATGGTTGAACCTGATGCAGTAACCATCACCATAAATGGTCTATTGCAATCAGCGCGGGAAGCAGGTTACCACTGCCGTTTCCTGTTGGCAGAAGATCCCCTCAAGGTTCATATCCTGTTGGAACGTATACCCACGGAAGATTTTATCGTACTGCCCGAGGCGGACCGTATCCATACGACTACTGCCAACATCCCGTTGTTCCGCGACATCTGTAATGTACTGCAAAAAGACATGTTGGTACAGTTGCAGCACCGGTTGCCGGCATACATGATACCAGCAGAACTGATTGCCTTATCGCACCTGCCGCTGACCAGCAACGGAAAAACAGACCGGCGGTTCCTGAGCACCTGGGAAGAAGGAACACGGCAAGGAACAGCTGCCTACGAGGCGCCGGCAACACCGGTTGCGATACAGCTGGCAGAAATCTGGCAACGGTTACTGGGCGTGGAGAAAGTAGGCGTAAAAGACAATTTCTTTGAACTGGGCGGACATTCCCTGCTGGCTACCCGCGTCGTATCAGCGATTCGGAAACAGCTGGAAGTACAGCTGACGGTAAAAGACTTTTTCGTCTATCCCACCATCGAAGGTCTCGCTGTTTATCTGCAGGGATTACAAGGCAGCGCAGTATTACCGGAAATCAGTAAGGCAGTCCGGCCGGAATACCTGCCCCTGTCTTTCGGACAGGAACGCCTTTGGTTCATTGACCGGTTGCAGGGAAGTGTGCAATACCATATGCCGGCTACGTTGCGGCTGACAGGTAACCTGGATAAAACAGCACTGGCAGCAGCTTTGCAACACATCGTTAACCGGCATGAAGCACTGCGTACAGTGATCCGTATCAATGAAGCCACCGGGCAAGGGTATCAGTACATCCTGGAAAAAGATACCTGGCAGTTACAGCTGCAGGATCTATCTGGTATAGCCGGCGATGCAGCCGCACTGCAGGCAGCCATGGAGACATGTATTACCCGTCCTTTTGAACTGGCAACAGATCATATGATGCGGGCATGTCTCCTGCAATTGCAGGACAACGAACATATCCTGGTACTCACGATACATCATATTTCCTCCGATGGCTGGTCAATCGCTAATCTCATCAATGAGCTGATAGTTTTGTACCATGCCTTTACCACAGGAGTACCAGTGCCTTTGCCACCGTTGGCGCTGCAATACGCCGACTATGCCCTGTGGCAACGAAAACACCTGGAAGGAAAAGTGATCGATACCCAGCTGGAATATTGGAAAAAACAACTGGAAGATTGTCCACAGCTGGCATTACCCACAGACTATGAGCGGCCGCCGGTACAAAGTACCCAGGGTGCTGCCATTGCATACCGGATAGATAAAGCACTCATCGACCGGTTAAATGTACTGTCGCAACAACAGGGAGTAACCCTTTTTATGACGCTGCTGGCAGCCTTTAAGGTATTGCTGTACCGTTATGCCGGCCAGGAAGATATTGCGGTTGGAAGTGGCGTAGCCGGTAGAACACAGGAAGAAACGGAAGAGATGATCGGCTTCTTTGTGAATACCCTGGTGATACGGAGTCATCTCCGCGCAGATATGCCTTTCACCGATTTCCTGCAACAGGTAAAGGAAACTACCTTAAACGCCTATACGAATCAGGATGCACCTTTTGAAAGAGTGGTGGAAGCGGTACTGGATACCCGCGACCTGAGCGTAAACCCGCTGTTTCAGGTAGTATTCCTGTTACAGAATACGCCGGCGGCGCCTGCCCTGGATCTGGGTGGCGTGGAACTATCCACGGCCTCGTTCAGACATACCACCAGTCTATTCGATATGAGCTTTTTTGTGACAGAACAGGCGGATGGTTTACAACTGGATGTAGAGTATTGTACGGAGCTGTTCAAGGTATCCACTATGGAGCGACTGCTGGGATATTACGAACACCTGCTGCAGGCGGTGGCAGACATGCCGGCACAACAGATCGCGGCACTGGACATGCTGGGCGAAGCCGAACGGCAACAGCTGCTGGTGGCATTCAATCAAAAACAACGACAGTATGATATCCATGCGGGTAAAACCATCGTTGCGGTGTTTGAAGCACAGGCGGCCCGTACGCCGGATGCCACGGCGGTGATATTCGGAGATACGATACTCAGTTATCAGGAGCTGGATAGATTATCTGGTGTAGCAGCCCATTATCTCACGCAGGTGGGGGTAACCACCGGCACGCTGGTACCGGTATTTGTGGGACGCTCCGCAGCACTGATCGTAACAATATTGGCCATCTTAAAAGCAGGTGGGGCTTATGTACCGGTGGATACGGAATATCCGGAAGAACGCATTGCCTATATCCTGGAAGATACCGCTGCCCGCATCGTGGTAAGCAGCCAGGATGTAAAAGACCACTTGCCGGTACAACAGCAGATGACAGTTGTTGAAACAAGTGTAATGATGGCAGGTATCGACACCTTGCCACCGGCAGACGGGGGAAATCCGGTAGTAAAGGCATCGCAGCTGGCTTACCTGATTTATACCTCTGGTTCTACCGGTACGCCGAAAGGGGTGATGGTACAACACGATGGGGTGATCAACCTGGCGTTGAGCATGCAGGAAGAGCTGGCGCTGCAGCCGGGAATGAAAACCCTGCAGTTTGCCTCCATTGGATTTGATGCGGCCTGCTTTGAAATATTCAATACCCTGCTGAGTGGAGGGTGTCTGGTGATGGCCGCCAAAGAAACATTGCTCTCCGGTGCGCTGCTGGAAGCGTTGATCCTGCAGCATCAGATAACTTTGGCAGTATTACCGCCTTCCTATCTGCATGCGATGAAAGATACGCTGGGATGTCTGAAAACCATTGTGTCTGCCGGTGAAGCGCTGAACAGGAATCTGGCAGCCTATATCCAGGCACAGGGCATCCGGCTCATTAACGCTTACGGCCCTACGGAAACAACTGTATGTGCAAGTCTCACGGATACACCGGTGCTGGCCGATAATACGGTCGTAATCGGAAAACCGGTGGCCAATACCTCCTTGTATGTTCTCGACGCGGCCAATGGGCTGGCGCCGATAGGAGGCGTAGGTGAGTTGTGTGTGGGCGGCATACAGGTGGCCCGTGGTTACCTGAACAGGGAAACATTAACCGCAGCACGCTTTATCGCTAATCCTTTTACCGGTGTTGCAGGAGATCGTTTGTACAAAACCGGCGACCTGGTTCGCTGGTTGCCGGACGGAAACCTGGTATACCTGGGGCGTACAGATGAACAGGTAAAAATCAGGGGCCACAGAATTGAGCTGGGAGAAATAGAAAGTGTGCTGGAAGAACATATCCTGGTGAATCGCGCGGTAGTAGTGGTGAAAACAGACGACAGCGGTAACAAACGGCTCATAGGATATGTATTGTGTGAAGGCGCCTTCCTCCGGGAAGTGATTTTATCTTTCCTCACATCGCGTTTGCCGGAGTATATGATACCGGCACAGCTGGTGGAACTGACAAACCTGCCTTTGACAGCCAATGGAAAAATAGATCGGAAAGCCTTACCGGATTACGATTTGACCAATGCAGCCAATAGGGTATACGAGGGCCCCCGGAATGAGGCGGAGCGTACCCTGGCAGCTATCTGGCAGGAATTGCTGGGAGTATCACCGATAAGCATACACGATAATTTCTTTGAACTGGGCGGCGACTCTATTGTCACCATTCAGGTGGTTAACCGGGCCAAACATGCCGGTTACCAGCTGCATCCGAAAAATGTGTTTATTCATCCTACCATTGCCGGCCTGGCCGCAGTACTGGCAGACCAGCAACCACAGCGCCAGGCAGGGGAGCAGGGATACCTGAGCGGAGAGAGCGGACTGTTACCGGTGCAACAATGGTACCTGGGAGATGAAAGCAATGTTTCCGATCACATGATTCAAAGTGTGCCTTTGGAAATTAAAAAAACAATACCGGTAGAGATCATCACCACGGCTGTCGAATACCTGGTGTCCTTCCATGATAGTCTTCGTTTTGCGTATAGCAATGCGTCGGGTTCGTGGAAACAATGGTATGGCAACGAAAAAGGTACAGTGGTGGTAGTGGATTTACAATCGGTACCGGTAGATAATCTGGCCGTGGAAATTGCAGCGTATGAAAACCACTATAACCATAGCCTGGATATGCGGGCAGGTAAACTGGTGTGTGCGGTATTATTCCTCACACCGGCTGCTGTTCCGTCCAACCGCCTGATGATAACAGTTCATCACATGGGTGTGGATGTAGTCTCCTGGCGTATTTTGCTGGATGATCTGGATAATATCCTGCAGGATCTGCAAAGCGGCAGGCCTATTGGATTAACGACTAAAAGCAGCTCTGTACGGGAATGGTATCAGGCACTTGCCCGGTATAGCCAAAGCGACCGCTTACTATCACAACGGAACTACTGGCAGCAGGCAATGGATCAATACCAGCCATTGCGTACCGATAAAACATATGATAGCCTGGTACGTATCAGTGAAATGACAGCCTGGCGCGTACGGTTAGACGCGAACCTCACACAGCAACTGTTGCTGGAAGTATCACAGGCATACCGTACAGACGTAAAAGATCTGTTGCTGGCAGCACTGTCATTAACACTGTCTGAGTGGATGCAAAGCAGTAAGGTATCTGTCGGTTTTGAAAAACATGGCCGGGAAGATATTGCACAGGATGTGGACATCAGTCATACTACCGGTTGGTTTACGACCTTGTCGCCGGTTTTACTGGATGCAGGGATGGCCAGTGATACGGGACTTCTGCTGAAAAGTATCCGGGATCAGCTGAACGCGATACCGGATAAAGGAATCGGCTTCGGGGTATTGAAATATATCAATCAGGAAGCAGGCTTGCAGGGTAAAGATCCATGGGATGTGATCTTCAATTATCACGGCCAGATAGACTACATCAGCAACAGCCACAAATGGATTGCGATCGCCCATACATCAGCCGAACTGAAACTCATCGGGGATTATACCATGCGCTTTAAACTGTTCATCGATGGTACCGTGACAGACAACGAACTGGTAATAGACTGGTTGTATAGTACGCATCACTTCCAGCAGGCGACGATTAAAATGTTGAGTGCTGCTTATATCCGGCACCTGGAAGCATTGATCCG
The DNA here is from genome assembly GCF_025989125.1 of Chitinophaga nivalis. Lineage (NCBI taxonomy): Bacteria > Pseudomonadati > Bacteroidota > Chitinophagia > Chitinophagales > Chitinophagaceae > Chitinophaga > Chitinophaga nivalis. The sequence goes on from NZ_JAPDNR010000001.1 coordinate 3,423,259, forward strand.
GCACTGTATGGCGAAGATTAATGAACGGCAGCTGTATATGGTATAACAGCCGTCCGGGAAATAAAAAGCAGCTAAACCAATAGCCGGTTTAGCTGCTTTTTTAATGTTATTGCATATAGCCGTTGGCGTTATATCAAAAACCTGCGGGTATATCAAAATCAATGGAGGAAGATACGCTTGCAGTCACTTTGTCCTGATAGGCGTTTTTAACAGCGGTCAGGTGATCCAGGCTTTCCATGATGGCGGTGTAATCAATGCCAAAATCAAGCAGACAGGCAATTTCATCCACCCCAAGCTGACTCACCTTGTGTAATACCTCCAGTGCATCGGCATGGGAGCCTACCAGGCTGGAGCCGGATGCATATCTGTAAAAAGAATATTCCAGCATTTTATCTTCTTCTTCCGGTGTAAGCGCTGCGGCAGTGGTAGCGCTGCCACCGCTGGCGGCATTGTGTTTGAGTAAGCCAACGGAAGACCGCAGATAGCGGATCAGCGGCTCTCTTGCCTTTTCATAGGCGGCTTCCCGGCTGGCTGCAATATAGGCGTGCAGCATCAGTACAATTTTTCCTTGTCCTTCCGGGTGACCGTTTGCCTGGTAAGCTTCCCGGTATAAGGCAATGTTGGCGCCCAGTTCATCCGGTGAGCTGCCCCAGAAGTTGGTGAGGATGTTGTAGCCTTCTTTTCCGGCATAACGGAAGGATGCCGGATTACCATTGGTGGTAATCCACATCGGCAATTTAGGCTGCAAGGGTTTGGGGAATATGCGGGTAGCTTTGATCTCTCCGTTGCCATTGGCGACTGGAATGGCATCGCCTTTCCACAATTGCTGAATGCTGGCGATATTTTTATACATCACCTCATAGCGGTTGGCGTAGTTGTCTGCGGCCAGTACGAAATCATTGGCTTGCCAGCCGGAGGCACAGGCAATACCTGCCCGGCCGCCGGATAGGTTGTCTACTACAGACCAGTCTTCCGCTACACGCAATGGGTGATGTAACGGAATCACCACGCTGCCGGCCCGGATACCAATGTGTTTTGTATGGGCGGCCAGTGTGGCGCCCAGTACAGCCGGACTGGGATATAGCCCCGCAAATTCGCTGAAATGTCTTTCAGGCGTCCACACTGCCGTGAAGCCGTGTTGGTCACCGTATTTTGCGCCATCAATTAATAATTTATACTTCTCATTTTCATCTTCATAGACATCTGCATTGCCAAAGTAAAAAAGACTGAAATCCAGATGTTTCGCGGTTTGATAGTGTGTTTCCATATGTGGCTGTTGAAATATGATTCGTCAATAGATAATGCCACCGGTTGCCGCAGGATAAGGTTGTTGCGATGTGATGCAGGATCATACCGGCTGTTTCTCTTCAACAAATAACGGTAGTCTGCTGATGATAAGCGAATGTGCTGCGCTGTTGAAACTACCTGTGGCAAAAGGTTTTATGGGTGGGTTACGATGTTTTAGGTTAATGAACAGGTCTATCACCACCTCACAGTTGGTGATACCCGAAAATAAGATAATAAAAGGGCAATCCGTATTTTTTTTACGGGAGAGATACGTTATTTTTCTGCTTTAAAATCCAGTCACTGATGTTGCAAAACCGGGTAGATCCCTGGGGGAATATCATCCGTACACCGGCGCGGGGCGCCTGGATGGGGAACCGGGGTTTGTTGCATGATGAACATAAAAATATACGCCGTGCTTTTAAGCTGAAAGCATGGATCACCTGTGTGCTGGCATTCAAGGAACGGAGAAGAACCGTTATGTTGCCGAACCGGTATACCGAATTGTTTTTCCTGGATGAAGCCACCGCTTTTGCCGCCGGACATCGACCCTGTTTTGAATGCCGTCGTCAGGATGCTATCCGTTTCCGGTCTTGCTGGGTACAGGGCAATCCGCAATATGCATTACCGGAAAAGGTAGCTTTTCCGGTAATAGATAACATCCTGCATGCAGAACGGATCAATAAAGCCGGTGAAAAAATCTTACACGAAGATAGCGCGGGGGATTTACCCGATGGTTGCTTTATCCTATGGCAACAACAACCTTGTCTCGTGGCAGGTGATTGGGTGTACCCCTGGACGCCGGCCGGTTATCTGCCTGGACTGCCGCGTCCTGTAAGCGGGCAAGTGACCGTACTGACACCGGCATCGGTGGTCAACGCTTTCCAGGCCGGATATACCCCGCAGATGGCACTACAACCATCAGCTTTATAGTCGTTCTTCCAATTGCACGGTAACGGTATCGCCGGCTGCTTTGCCAATGGCTTTACGCAAGGTGGCTTTTACAGGCAGCTTATGCGTGCCGTCGCCCAGCGCCATAAAAGCACTGCGGAAAGGATAGCCGTCTATGGTGCCACGTACTTTCACCAGGCCCCGGGTACCAAAGAAAGCAACAGATTCGGGCCATACCAGGTAAATCCAGCCACCTGGCTGCGGACTTTTTTGTAAAGTAGCGGTGAATGATTGAGGTAGTAAATGACTGGGAGCGGATGTCTTTTTCATAACGAAGTATTGAATGGATGAGACAGGGTAAAGGTAGGCGGAATCGGGGAGGAGGAACAGGTGGTAACGCGACTTTTTAGTGGGGGAAAGTGACAGGTCTATTCAGTTACAATTTTGTAATAATCATACAGGTCGTCAATTTTTTTCACACCTTTATCCGTATGTAAAAGATTGTCTTTTTTAGTATAAATGCCTGTTGGGAAAAAGATACCGGGTCCCTGTACCGCTTTTAGTATGCTGTTTAAATAAAGAGAACGATATCGTATGGAATTATATGAGAAAATGAGTAAGCAATATACTTCCGAAGAAATCGCAGCATCCACTGTTTTCCCGGGACCCACTGATCCGGAGATCCGGGGGGCTATGCTGGCGGAGTTTCGGATATGGAGAAAGAAAATCGCCGGTGAACAATCTGCAGAAAGTAAATATAACGCACAGTTACTACAGCAGCGGTTTTTAATGGAAGATACGATGGATATCGCCCCGCAAAAATAACAGATACTGTTGGGTGTGCAGTAAAGTAATTTTTTTAGCGAGAAGATCTGATACAGCAATCATCAATAAGAAAAAGTAGCAGGTAATATAATGATGGGAGTGCTCCTATTGCATCATAAATGTTAAATACAATAACAACCCTGTCCACCTCTCTAACAGGCGGACAAGGTCTATACAGATCGTTTATGACCTGTTTTTCAATATCTCTCCCGCAATAAACGCCGCATCTTCCGCAATCCCATAAATAATCCCCGACTTCCTCTTGCGCAACCAGGGAAATCCCAGGGCATATATGCCGGGCAATGGCGTAATACCATTGGTATGTATCAATTGCCCCTGTGCATTCAATATAGGCAATTGCAGCCAGCTAAAATCAGTATCAAATCCGGTGGTGCGGATAACCGCCGTAATGTTCTCGTCTCCGATATGCAACGCGGTTCGGCCATCCACACAAGCCGCACCCGGATCGGGAAGGTCTGCTTCATCTGGTAAGATCGTGGCATCGGGAAGTGCCTGGCTGGCGATGTAATGATCTGCCATTTGTTTCATCAGGGCCGAGCGCTCATCGGCATAGTGTACGTGCGCGGCAGCTTGTTGATCGAAATACAGCTGGGTGGCATCTGCACCGGTAAATTTACCCATGATAGCCACGCCTTTCCCATGCAGCCATTGGAGGCTGATAGTATGGCCGTAAGCACCAATACCGGATACCTGCGGTTGCCGGGCGTGCAGCATGTTGCTATCCTGCACGGCAGCAGTGGGCATATCCATATAGCCGGTTTGAACCATCCAATGCATCATATCCCTGCCTTTATACCAACGTGGCGAACGCCCTACTTTGCTGGTAGCCAGAAATACTTTTTTGCCGGCAGCCGCCAGTTCTTCTGTTATCTGACAACCGGATTGTCCGCTGCCGATAACCAGTACGTTACCCGCCGGCAATTGCGCCGGATGGCGGTAAGTAGCGGCATGGTATGGGGTGATGGCAGGCGGGAAAAAAGTAGTGTCCTGTGTTTGCCCGCGGCTCATCATACCCGAGGCAATCACCAGTTGCCGGCACACCACTTCACAGGTAATGCGCATATGCTGATACTGGACATGAAACAAACCTTCCGGTAATGGATGCACCCGGGTAACGTTGCAGCCGGTATGTACGGGTAGACGGTACCGTTGAACATATTGCTGCAGCTTCCGGAGGAAGGCCTGCCGGCTGAGGAAGGCATCGGGATCTGTGTAGCTGTCTGCTGTTTCGCCGGGCAGGAGATTCATCCAGTTCGGCGTATTGAGGGTAAAGGAATCCCAGCGCTGGGAGTGCCACGATTCACCGATTTGTCCGCGTTCCAATACCATATGACTGATCTGCTGTTGTTGTAGATGGTAGCTGATGGAGAGACCTGCATGTCCGCCTCCGATGACAATAACGTCGGGTATATTCTTCATTTCCTGCAGCATCTTTTTAAGTAATTTTGAACAAAGGAAAGATTTAAACAACAGGGGGTGTTAACGCAACAGGGACTAAAACTGACGTAATCGGGACATGGAATTTACCAAGATACACATCCAACGAAATGACTTGCGGGAATCCGCTTTTGATGCCTACCGCGAAATCAGCAACGACGTGTCGGCCTACGCTGCCAGGGGTAATCGTATGTGTTTTCAGGAAGTATCGTTCCGGAATTTACAGTTTATCCGCTGTGACTATACCTTGACCGGACAGGAACAGGTAGCCTTGGATATCCGGGAAGAAGTATTTGAAATGCATTTCCGGCTGGCCGGTGCAACGGCACACAGATTTGAAGGAGAAACCGTTCGGCTGAACAGTCAGCAACATAGCATCTGTTATCATGATGGGTTTCAGACAACAGTAGCCTTTGACCCGACAGATGCCCCTGGCGCTTTTCTGGAAATCAGGATGAACCGGGAACAGTTCACCCACTTGTTTGCGGAAGGCAATACCTTTCAGCAATTATTTCTGCAACAGATAACTAAGAAAGCACATGTATGGCCCGGCTATCATTTACCGGTTACCCCGGCTATGCAGGATATTATTCAGGCGATGAGTCATTCACCTTATAGCGGCCACCTGAAATCGTTGCACCTGGAAGCCAAGATGCTGGAGTTGTTATTGCTGCAGGTAGCGGCATTTGACGCGCCTTATGGCCAGACTGCTCATCAATTGAAGCAAGCGGATATCGATTGTTTGTATGCCGCCAAAGCTTATATAGACACACATTACCATACGGGTTGTACAATTGCAACGATTGCTGCTGCTGTCGGTATCAATGAGCGAAAGCTGACCCGTGGCTTCAAAGCGCTTTTTAATACAACCGTGTTCGACTACCTCACGGAGTTACGTATGATAACGGCCCGGCAATTACTGCTGGATCATAAAATGTATGTAGGGGAAGTGTCGGATATGATTGGGTATAAGCACCAGCAACATTTTACAGCGGCTTTCAAGAAGCGGTTTGGTATCCTGCCTGGAAAGCTGAGAGAATAGTAAAAAAGAGTGGGTAGGAAACAGGCTTGTTGTTATGGTAGATATGCAAAATCAGTGATGCAACCTACACGAATAGTGCAGGCGGCATCACCGACTAGAACAATTTTAGCGACAGCTTAGAGAATACAAATGCAAGGATCTGTCTGTACCGGTGAAGCAAAAGACACCGGGCAAAGGCCGCAACGAGGCGATGAGAGTTGACTGACAGGCTCACAGGGACGCAGACGGGATGGTGCTACGCAGATTTCCTGAACGGAAGCAGCTCCGCCCAATACTCCCTGGCTGGCTTCAGCATTGAGGGAAATAAGTACTTCCTTCTGAAGTAACAGCTTTTTGCTCAGATCGAGTTTTTGTTTTTTCATGTGGGTTTAAATTACAGGTGAAACGTGTTGTACAGTATAGGGCTGCACATTTATTCCTAAATTAAAACCAAATCACAAGCATCCTGCAGAAAATGAAGGAACGGTAGGAGATTTTTCACCAGCGGTAACAGGGCGATACAAGCATATATATCCAACTTGCAGGGAATAACGTATAAGTGTATACGTTACTTTTTATCCCGTAAAATAAAATAAAAATTGCCGCTCATTTCCCGCAAAGCTTGCCTTGCCGTGCGTTAGCAACGCATAGAGGCGGTTATACTTTTTTCACCTTTATCAGGACTATTTTCACATCTCTTCAGCATTTTACTTTTCCTGGTTATCTTGTAAGAACAGGTGAGCACAATGAAACAGTAACCCGGTTTGTCTATTAGTTTTTCCAATCTGTCTTATAAGGTAAATATTGATTGTTGACCGTTATCCATCGGATAGCACTACGGTTATTCCCATTTTTATTTTCTAACCAAAATATAAATCATGAAAAGTATTCGTTTGTTTTCCTGGCTGGCGGTGGGCCTGTTCCTCACGGGATGTACACAAAAAGGGATGGAAAGTCTGCGCCCCGATACCGGTGCTGTGGCAGCCACCACAAAGCAACTCACAGGTACCTATGAGGAAACCGTATTTTCCCGCCTTGATTTTTACAATGGTTATGCCAATGCGCAGTTTACAGATGGCAACGGGGTCATTTACCTGAATAACACTGTGGCCATAAAAAAGATATCCCTGAAAGGCAAGGCCGATGCTACGGCTACACTCAAAGGACAGTTGCGGATATATCAGCAGGGAGATGGTTATGACCGCGATGGGCAGGTATTTTTCCTGCGGGATTCTGTGGTGAAAGCCATCCTGAATAACCAGGTAACTTTTGATGATGCCGCCAAAGCAAAGATAGACGCCTATGCGCCTAAAACTGGCTACCTGTATGTAACGCCTTTCTTTTATTGGTATCAGTCCATCAAGTCAGTACCTTATACGTTCGATCTGAAAGATGTGGCAGCATTGCTCACTGGTAATGATTCCTGCTGGGTGGGCGTGAGCGCCTGGGGTACACACCTGGATCAGTCAGACTGGGTGGGTAAGAATGAACCCCGGTCTTTTTCAGCAGATTTTAGTATTACGGCAGATAATGGCACGGTTAACAACAATCCGACCTACGTACAGGCGGTACAGTTTGGCCGGATAGCCGATGCGGCAGGGAACAATATACGTACACTGAACAAAACCATTACAGTACCCCGGCGTCTGAAGAATGCAAAGATCGTGGTCATCTCTCAGGCATGGGGCGCCGGTTCGGGAGGAGAGGAGTATACTTATCGCACGCATCAGGTGAGCTGGGATAATACGCAGGTAGGTACTTTTTCATCTAAGGTAGCCTGTGGCCCTAATACAATGCGGAGTTATGATATTTCTTCGAGTCCGCGTAACTGGTGTCCTTCGGAAGTTGTACCGTCGCATGCATTCAGTATCAGCGGCAATATTGAAGCCGGTACAACACATACCGTCACGGTAGATATCCTGAATGCGAAAGCAGATGCCAACAATAATTTTAAATTATCTGTGTATATAACGGGCGAACTTTTTTAAAAGAAATGGACGGAACCTGTTTATCCTCAATCGGGCCAACACTGCGACAGCCTATGGCGGTAGTGTTGCCCGTTCCTGATTTCATACATTATACGGCTGCTACCAATAGTTTATCGCATACCACCCGGCTGAGTGTAACACCTTTATGTTGGTGATAATGTACAGTCATGGTGCCATCAAAGTTTTCAATGGCGGTTACCGTTAGTTTGATTCCCAGCTTTAGTTCCCGGCTGTTGAGGAATTTCAGGAATTCATCAGAAGAATCTGCCACGGCGGTTAGTGTTACCACCGTTCCTGCGGGCACTTCACTGAGCCGGCTGCTTTTGGGCCAGGTGATTTTACCGTTTTTATCAGGAATAGGAGAGCCATGTGGATCTACACCGGGGAAGCCCAGCAGCTCATCCATTTTTTCAAACAGTTCAGGGGATTGTATGTGTTCCAGCTGTTCGGCGATTTCATGTACTTCCTCCCAGCCGAAGCCCATTTTTTCTACCAGGTACATCTCAGTGAGCCGGTGTTTACGGATGATCAGCGCAGCGGCTTTTTTGCCTTTCTCTGTCAGCCGTACAGGCTTATAGCTTTCGTAATGTACCAGTTTTTTTTCCGCCAGCTTTTTTACCATACTGTTGACAGTAGGCATCTTGATGTTTAACTTCTTGCCCAGCTCATTCACATTCACTTCACCGTTTTTGCCAGCCAGATTAAACAGGGCCTTTAAATAATTTTCTTCTGTCTTGGAATACATACAACAAAAATACAAATATTATCCCTCTTTGTTTCCAGGTTCTATTCTGGAAAATATTTTTGTTAGATTGATCTAACTTTATACTTTTGTAGAGATGAATTTTTAATAAGTGTTAAGTAATGCAAGGCTTGTCTGGCCGTGTTGGCGGAGCTTTGCCGTTACTGCACCAATCAGTAACATGACGGTAAAGATCGCCGGGTTAGTCCCGGCGATTTATAACAACCGTATGTCATCAGTACGCCAGCGAAGCAATAAAACAAATAACATGGATATTACTTTACAATTACCGGAATTGCCTTATTCCAAAGATGCCTTACGACCATTCATTACTGCAGAAACATTCGATTATCATTATGGTAAGCACCATGCCACCTATGTTAATAACCTCGCCGGCCTGGTAAAAGATACGGCCCTGTCGGAGATGACGGTGCCGCAGCTCATCCAGACAGGTTTCGATCGGCAGGACGCAGCGGTTTTTAACAATGCTGCACAACATTGGAACCATACTTTCTTCTGGCATTGTTTGTCGCCGGATGGCGGCGGCCAGCCAGCCGGTCAGTTACAAACATTGATCAACCGTGACTTCGGCAGCTTTGACCAGTTTAAAACACAGTTTTCTACGGCCGCCGTAAAACTGTTTGGAGCAGGCTGGGCGTGGCTTGCACTTAATCAGCAAGGTGCCCTGGAAATATTACCGCTGAAAGATGCACATACACCATTGACAGCCGGTAAAACACCCTTGCTAACCATCGACGTATGGGAACATGCCTATTACATTGACTACCGGAATGCCCGCAACAAATTCATTGATGGCTTCTGGGAAGTAGTCAACTGGGATTTCTGCCATCAGCAACTAAATCTGTAACACCATGAGAAAAAGATTCCTGCAACAGGAAGATACCTGGAAAACGCATACCGATGCGGGCAACAGGTTATGTCAGCTCCACCGGTACCCCGAAGGTATTCCGTATTATGAACAGGCGTTGGCAACCGCTGAAACATTACTGACGGAAATAGATACTGTGTATCAGGTGGCGGAAATACCGGTGATTGAACTGTATATCATCTCCTGCAACAATATCGCTTATTGCTATTGGGAATTGAATGACCTGGAAAGCAGTGAAAGTTATTTCCTGCAATCATTGGAAAAAATGGAAGCCCTGTCGAAAAGCAAACAGGTGAGCCAGTACGTACAACATAAAGCATTACGGGAACTTACACGCGTGGCGGTAGCTTACCTGGATTTCTGTAAAAAGTCAGGCCGGCCCTGTTGTACAGCCTTGCCGCTGGCTGGCTGGGGACTACCGGATATACCGCCTTCCCATCATCCTTCATCTTTTAAATCGTAACCTACTATGTGCAACTCCATGAAGTCGCTGATGAAAGAATATAATACCCCCGAACGACAAGGTCCGCTGAATATAGGCGACAAATTACCCGCTTTCTGTAAAAAAGCAGTAGTGCCCGGAGAAAATGGCTATGAAGTGATCAGTATAGATCAGCAGTTTGCTGCGGCGAAAGAAAAGTGGCTGGTGCTCTTCTGGTGGCCAAAGGATTTTACGTTTGTATGTCCGACAGAAATTATCGCTTTTAATGCGGCAACCGGTCACTTTCAGGAACGATCCTGCCTGGTGATGGGAGCATCCACCGACACCGAACACGTACACCTGGCCTGGCTGGCGCACCATCCCGGCTTAAAGGCCCTGCGTATTCCTTTGCTGGCAGATACGTCGAAGTCGCTCGCTACCGACATGGGGATACTGGATAAAGCAGAGAAAGTAGCTTACCGCGCTACCTACATCATTGATCCTGCAGGCGTGATCCGCTGGCTGAGTATCCACGATATGCAGGTAGGCCGCAACGTGGAAGAGGTGTTACGCGTATTGGATGCGCTGCAAACCACGGATCTCACCCCCTGTGGCTGGAAGCCAGGTGAGCAAACACTTACGGCGCAGCTGACTGCCGCTGGTGTACAATAATCTATACTTTGTAACAACATGCGTACTGCAGCCAGGCCGCAGATGATTGCGGTAGATTTCGATGGAACCATTGTAGAACATGCCTATCCGGCTATAGGTCCGGAGATGTTGTTTGCATTCGCGACGCTGCGGGCCTTGCAGCAGAAAGGTCATCGCCTCATTCTCTGGACATGGCGCACGGGCAAACCGCTGGAAGCAGCTGTGGCACATTGCCGGCAGCATGGCGTTGTGTTTGATGCCGTGAATGAGAATTATCCCGGTGAGATACAGGCCGGGCATTACAGCCGGAAGATCCATGCAGATATTTTTATTGATGACCGGAACGTAGGCGGTTTCCCGGGATGGGAGTATATCTGGCAGCTGTTACATCCGGAAGGCGGTGTATTTGAACATCGCCCTGTTAATGCTGCGGCACATTATAATGTTGGGCGCAAAAGAAAAAAATGGTGGCCTTTTTAAGAATGGTGAAGGAGGAATAGTGCCCGGGAAGCCTGTTGCCATCAGGTTTTCCGGGAAAAGCGAAGATTGCAGCGGGATAGGGTAAGATCATATCTGTTTGGGAAGCAGGGTTGATTATATTCGTAGACCCCTTCTTTTTTTAACCCTTTTAAACCCGTTTCAAACGATGAAAACAAACCACGTGCTGATGGCACTCGCCTGTTGCAGTTGTATACTAACAACGAACAGTTGCACCAAAAACAACACAGACTTATTACACACCACCACTGTCACCACAGAAAATACCGCTGCTGCCGTCAACGCCGCCGCATGGCTATGGGATGGCGATGCCGCCCTGGGCAGCAGCAAGGTATGGAAGGTGCAGAATATTGAAGGCAGCGGATCTATTACGGCCGTAACAGATCCTGCTTATGGCAAAGTGTGGAAATTTGATAAACCATCCGGCAGTCATCGTACCGAAGGACATGGCGCCAAAGGCTATCAGTCGGCGGAAGGAAGTGATATTTACCTGGGCTGGCGCTCCAAGGTGGTGATGCCCGTGAATGTGACCACCAATGCGGTGTTTCAGTGGAAGGCCTATGGTAGTAATATGCAACAGAATTTCCCGATTGTCATTAAATCTATCGGCGGAAAATTGCGGTTGTTTCATTTTGCCCCCGGCAAAATCGGGACAGAATTATGGAATACACCGTTGACGGTGAATGCATGGCAAAGCTATGTGCTGCGGATAAAAGTATCGCGGGATGATACCGTTGGCTTTATTGAATTTTGGTACAATGGAGTACCGCAAACCCTTAGCAATGGTACCAAACGATATTATGCCCGTACGTTGGATGCTGATTACTGTGATCCGAAATGGGGGATCTATGGCGCAGATGCTATGGCAATGACCAATTACGTAGGTGCGTTGAAGATAGCCGCTACCTATGCGGAGGCCGCCCCCTGACGACAGGATTTGTTGCCTGTCTGCATCGCTCCCGGTCATGATGCAGACAGGCAAATGCCTGGTTTTACCCGCCGGTGGAGGCGTGGTATTGTACATGTGTAAAAAATATATCTCTTCTGGTCACAAATCCCAGCCATTCGTATAATCCTACGGCTCTCGTATTGCTGGCCAGTACATGCAGGAAAGGAAGGATACCTTGCGCTGATAATTGATAGCACAGGTGCTGCAATAGCTGTTGTGCGAGGCCTTTGCCGGTATAATCAGGATGTGTACATACGGCACTGATTTCACCGCAACCGGTCAGCCGGAGTCTTTGTCCGGCCATGGCTACCAGTTTGCCGTCCTGCCGGATACCATAGTAGTCTCCCAGTGAAGGCGTATCGGTTTTGAAGTAGCCCGGTTGTACCAGATTAATCAGAGCATACATCTCCGGGCGGTCTGCTTCGGACAACAGCACCATATCCGCCGGATGTTTAACGGGCCTGCTGATGGGGTGTTCACATACCATCTGTAAACAGGCCAGCTGATTGGTGACCTCCCAGCTGGCAGGCATTGGTGGCAGGTCGCCTACAATAAATACTTTTTCATCGGGTTGCATCCAGGGAGCCATATCGTTCAGTGCCTGTGGTGCAGCGGGATCATATCCCATAAAAGGTAAAACCGTGGCGGGGTACCTTTTACAGGCAGGCGTGCCCAGGGCAAAGTGCTGATGGGTAGTTTGTAATGCGTGCCATACGGGATTGTCCAGTAGTTGAAGCGGGTGCTGTGTCATATACTCAGTTGACTTACTGTAAATAGAAAATATGCGTGTTTATAAATCCTGGAATCGTTTGTAATAGGACTTCTCCTCCAGTTCCTGTTCCAGTGCTTCGAGTGTTTGCAACAGCTGGTGCTGTTGCCGGAAGAGCTGCTCATTCAGGAGACTCATTTTTTTCCACACCTTCTCAAAGGCAGGCAGGCTTTTTTTGCCTTTGGCAGAAAGCTGCAGCATGCGTTTCCGGTTGTCATCCGGCGATTTGACCGATTCGATATAGCCTTTTTTCTCCAGCTCTTTTGCCAGGTGGATGATGGCAGGATGAGTGAGACTCAGCTCTGCTGCAATGTCCATGATGGCAATTTGTTTGCGTTTGCTGATAAGGTAGAAGAGGGTGAAGTATTTAATCTCAAACTCCAGTTCATTGGCGGCATAAATGCGGGCAGCATCTTTCGCCAGGTTGTCGTAAAGGCGCCGCATGCGTGCCCCTGTTGCCAGTGCTCCCAGTTCGTTGATGATATTTGCATTCATTTAGGTAAGTATTTACGTAAATATTTACCTAAATGTAGGATTTATCTGATTAATCCAACATAAAAAAATAACAGCGGGAGAGGAGGAATAGGGATAAGCAGGCAGCAGCGGGGATTTGAGGCAAACAGGCCGCAGTGAGAAGTGTGAAAGAAATAGGGATAAACGGACAGGTAATAATGATTAACCCGGGAATAGAACCGGATAAGAAAAGTAAGGCGATCAGCAGCGGAGAATGCCTTTTACCGCCTTACCAGGCGGGAGAAGAGACGGATCAGTGTGTTGCGCAGAAAAAGACAAAGCGACCGGAATACTGTTGCGCATCAATAAACGGTTATTTTGAGGGTTTGTATTACTTTGTTTTTCCTTTAACTATCATTATGATGCAAGAGACAGCCGTTGTATAACTTTTTTCTACAGGCGGATCATCTCTTTTTGATGAACATCCGGGCGCAGCGGAATGGATTAATCTGCTGCATCCATGTGAGTACAATATTAAACCCTTTATGCGTAATTAAGTACCGGGATTTTCCCCGGTATAAGTCCGAAACGGATAGCCAGAAAGGACAAAAAAGCAGGCGATCTGTCTGCCGGCCGTCAGCTGAAAAACTATAAATTTATTTATACGAAACGATAAATCAACCTATTTCATGCCTGTGGGGGATAGTGCTAATCTTGCATATCCAAATCAATACAATAATAAAAAACAGCATGGAAACAACACCTAAACAGCAGACCGCACTCGTGGTGGGCGGCAACGGCATTACCGGTCGTACCCTGGCACAGCACCTGCTTGCATCCGGTAACTGGCAGGTCATCATTACTTCTCAGTCTGAACTGGGATATACTTCGGCCGCACAATATGTGCAGATGAATCTGTTGGAGCCGGGTGCGGTACAACAGCAGGCAGCTGTTCTCCGCAATGTGACGCATATCTTTTTTGCCGCCTACGTGGAATGCACCACACTGGCGGAACAAACCGCCGTCAATACGGCCTTGCTGGAAAACCTGGTAACAGGTATGGAAGCAATAGCGCCCCATCTGGAACACATCACATTTGTACAGGGTGCAAAGCATACGGCGCTCATCTGGGTATTTATAAAACACCGGCACTGGAAACCGATGCCAGACATTTTCCCCCTAATTTTTACTACACACAGGAAGATTATCTCCGGAAACAAGCTGCCGGGAAGGCCTGGAGCTGGACCGCTTTACGCCCCGATATCGTATTTGGCCTGGCAGTAGGTAATCCTATGAACCTGGCCAGCATCATTGCGGTATATGCAACCTTATGTAAAACATTGGAGGTGCCATTCCGTTTCCCGGGTACGCCGGAGGCGTACCATGCCCTCATCAATGTAACCGATGCCACCTTGCTGGCCAAAGCCATGGAATGGGCTGCTACAGCAACCAATACGAAGAACGAGGTATTTAATGTCACCAATGGGGATGTGTTCAGATGGAGTCAGGTATGGCCGGTATTCGCCCGCTTCTTCGACGTTGCCTGCGAAGATCCGCAACCTTTTTCACTGGCTGCCTACATGGCGGATAAAGCACCCGTATGGAAAGCAATCATAGCAAAGCATGACCTGCAGGATATTCCCTTTGAACGCCTGGTACAGTGGCATTTCGGAGATGCCATTTTTGGTGTAAAACACGATGCCTTCTTTGATGTCAACAAAGCCAGAAGATATGGTTTTGCTGACATGCAGGGTAACAGTGTGGCGCTGATGCTGACTACATTCCGGCAGTTACAGGAAAACCGGTTAATTCCGTAAAATATACCGGACGTATAACGGTAATGATTATACGTCCGGTATCAGCGCCGGCATAATCAATGGCTGGCTTTTGTGCGGCTGGCCTGGATCAGGGACCGTGCCGTTTCCATGGCCGGATCTTGTCCGTTCAGCAGCGCGGCCACCGTCATCGGCGCCGGATAGTCCGGCAAGGTGCCCCTGCCAATATTGATCGTGGGATCTACTGCATTGAAATATTGTTGTAAAGGCAGCGTCAGCACCAAGCCGGAAGGCCGTAGATTTTCACCCGGCATGATACCGCTGTTGTTACCCTGATACCCGCCACCGGTTTCTTCGCCAATAAAAACCGCTTTTTTATGATGGCTTAAAATAGCCGTCAGGTCTGCACAGGACGACATACAAAATCCGTTTATCAACACATATACTTTACCGGCATAAGGATGTGCTGCCGGTGATTGCCATTCATAAAAGTCGAAATCGTGTACCGTCTTCGCCTTTTGCCAGCGCCAGGTACTGTCCTGTAGTACCGGTGACCGGTACCAGATACGGGCCAGGCCTTTGATTTTTTTGGCCAGTTGCGGCGTCACTTCAATCCGGTCCCAGTAACGATAGGGTTGCGTAAAGAAGTAACGGCTGAAATAAGCAGCATGTGTGTCGGACCCACCGGTATTGTAACGGAGGTCTATCACCAGGTCCCGGATATTTTGCGCCTGCAGGCTATCAAATGCCTGTTGGAGGAAGCGATGGAAATCCTGCCCGCCTTTTTTGATGTCGGACTGCGCAAAGGTATGTATAGTCAGGTAGCCGGTTTGATCTGTGATCTGAAAAGCCAGTTGCTGCGGATACCGGAAGGGACGCAGGAAGCCATCGCTGACGAGATCCTTTTCCAATACGCCGGCCAGCTTGCTGGTGAAGGATTGCGACCGGCGTATAGCCGTGAGGGTAAAGCTGGTATCTACTGCCACGAAAGACCGGTACCAGGAAGGAAACTGATGATACAGCGCGAGGTATTTCATGGTAAGGTTGTAACCATCAGATGGAATGGCCGGCAACAGTATTTGTAGCAGGGCAGGTATGCTTTGTCCGTTGATATGCGTGATTTCATCACCTGGTATAATCGTCTTATCAGCACTATAGTTTTTAATCACAAAAGCGCGGTTGCCTTCAAAGTATAATTGCAGGGGAATAAGGCTGGGAGAGTTGCGCAGGCTATGTTTATAGTGTACGGCACTGGTCAGGTCTGTATGCAGGCAGCCGATGCGCGACACCAGCGGTTTCAGTTTCCGGTATAATGCCAGTTCTGAAAGCGGTGTTTTTATCGTGCCAAGCAGGGAATCGGCATACTGGTCAAAGGAAGCTTTTGAATGATAGCGGTAAACACCTGGTTGATAACGACTCAGCAGGCGGGTGGCTTTGTGGATCACCGTGCTGCATTGGGCCGGTGTATAGGTGCGGGTGAGGGCTTTTTGTGCAGATGATCCATACGTGAAAAACAGGCAGGCAAGGGAGAGTAGCAGTTTATGCATGTAATGTTTTTTTTCAAAAATAACCGGCGCCGCGTTAAAGGGCTGTTAAGCCCAAAACAGGAAATGTTATTTTTGAAACAGGATAAATTGCAGGGGGACAGCAGGAATAAATCTTGGGTGAAGATTTGCAGAATACCGGCAAAAACCGGTACCTTTTACGGCGAAATACGTATAGCCGTAAAGGTATTACGGGAATCATTATTTCTTTACAACAAATACAATCATATGCAAACGATCACACCGTTTTTGTGGTTTGATAACAATGCAGAGGAAGCGATGAATTTTTATACTTCCGTTTTTGAAGATGCGCAGATCCTGAATGTAATCCGTAGCGGCGACAATGGTCCCGGGCCTAAAAATACCGTTATGACCGCCACCTTCCTGCTCAATGGCCAGAAATTTATGGTGCTGAATGGCGGTCCGGTTTTTAGTTTTACCCCGGCTGTTTCGTTTTTCATCAGCTGCGAAACCCAGGATGAAGTAGATCATCTTTGGACACAGCTGTCTGCCGGTGGGGAAGAAGGGCGTTGTGGCTGGCTGAAAGACAGGTTTGGCCTGTCGTGGCAGGTAATTCCCACAGCACTGGGCGCGTTGCTGCAGGGGGGCGGGGAACGTTCCGGCCGCGTGATGGCAGCCATGATGCAAATGACGAAAATAGACATTGCAGCGCTGGAGCGTGCCTATGAACAATAAAGGGGGCTTACGGGCTGATGGGTGCCGTATCCGATGTGGCAAACCGGCGCCGATTATATAATATTTTTATTTGGTGTAATGTATTTGTTTTTAGGTAGATGAATACCGGGTGTTGTCATCCGCCCGATCGCGTGCTAAGATATACCTGTTGGGCATCTGCCTGAAAAATCAGGGGTAGCCGGACTTTGAAAAAAATACTTACATTTGCTCCGTTTTAAAATAATACCCATGAGTAAAGCAATTATAAAAACCGAGAAAGGGGATATGACCGTGCAGTTCTTTGATAAAGACGCACCAAATACAGTAGCTAACTTCCTCAAATTAGCCAAAGAAGGATTCTACAATAACGTAACTTTTCACCGGGTGATTCCTGATTTCGTAGTACAGGGTGGCGATCCTACCGGCACTGGCGCAGGTGGTTCCGGCACAAGAATCAAATGTGAACTGACCGGCGACAACCAGTACCACGATCGTGGCGTATTGTCTATGGCGCATGCGGGTCGTGATACCGGGAGCTCCCAGTTCTTCATTTGCCACAGCCGCAAAAACACTGCTCACCTGGATCGTAATCATACCTGCTTTGGTAAAGTAATCGAGAACGTAGACGTAGTGGATGATATCCGTCAGGGCGATAAAATTTTATCTATCGAAGTGATCGAAGAAGCATAATCGATCCGATAAAAATAAGTACAAAGGTGAAAGCAGGCTGCGGTCTGTTTTCACCTTTTGTATAAATACCCCGTTGGTTACAAGGTAATCACTACTTTTCCCAGATGTTTACCATCCGCTACATACTGATAGGCGGCCTGCACCTCCTCCAGGGCAAATACACGGTCTATAACAGGATGCAATTGTGTGACTTCCATTGCCTTTATCATTGCTTCAAAACTCTCCCGGTTGCCTACCGCAAAGCCTTGTATGCGCGTGAAATTCAGATTCAGGTGCCGGGTAATGTCCAGGGTAATCGTACTGCCACCAATAAATCCGGCGGTACCAACAAAGCCATGTGGTTTAACAGACCGGATGGAACGATCTATTGTAGCTGTACCGGCAATATCCAGGGTAATATCCACTCCTTCCCCGGCCGTTAATTTTTTTACTTCATCGGGCCACTCCGGATAGGTATGGTAGTTGATCACGTGGTCTGCTCCCAGTTGCAGCAACCGTTCCGCTTTCTGATCGGAGCTGGTGGTGGCTATGACGCGTGCACCTGCCGCTTTGGCCAGTTGCAGGGCAAAGATGGAAACGCCGCCGGTACCTTGTGTCAGCACGGTCTGACCAATACGGAGGCCGGCCTGGTTGATGAGCGCTTCCCAGGCCGTGAGGCCTGCAATGGGTAAGGTCGCCGCCTCTTCATAGGTGAGGTAGGCCGGTATTTTTACCAGTCCGTATGCCGGAATACATACATATTCGGCCAGCACGCCCTGTGTTTGCCAGGCCACGCGCACAGCATTGGTATAGGCGTTGACGTTGCCACTGATCCACCGTTGTACATAGTGAATGGCTACGCGGTCGCCCGGCTGCCAGGTAGTTACCTGTGTCCCCACTGCTTCCACAATCCCGGCGCCATCAGAGGCTGGTGTATAAGGCATGGGTAACGCTGCGCCGAAATCGCCGTTGGCTAAAATAATATCCAGGTAATTGAGCGAAACGGCTTTGATCCGAATGAGTACTTCATGTTCCTGTGGCACGGGCTTGGGGAGGTCTGTTACGGCTAAATGAGCGATCCCTGTCTGTGCTGTTCTTACTGCTTTCATCCTATTGATTTTTTACACCACAAAGTTGAGCGGAGCTATGCAGCAAAACAAGTACGGGTGAATTAATCGAATAGTGATAATTTTACCCCTATAAACAAGCTCAAATGTATAACAGGAAAATACCCAGAAAGTATAATTGCGCACTGGAAGTAACGATGGATGTACTGGGAGGTAAATGGAAATCCTATATTATCTGTTATTTGCGGAAAGGGGTGAAAAGGCCCAGCGAGCTGCAGAAGCTGATTCCGGACGCCAACAGAAGAGTATTGAACCAACAGCTGAAAGAACTGGAAGAACATGATATTGTGGCCAAAACCATTTATCCGGTGATGCCACCCAAAGTAGAATATTATCTCACGCCATTCGGCGAAGAGCTCGGGGGAGTTGTAGATGCCATGGAAAGCTGGGGGCGCTGCTATCGCGATCGGTTTGAAGATAAAAGTACGCCACCGGAAGTGGTATAAAATAATTGTCGGAAACAGCCCCTGAGATTGTCGTCTTTGGACAGCCTTGTATAGCGGGATTCACCCTATGTTTGCAGTATCAAATTTAAAAACTTACAGACATGGCAAAGAAAATTTTTGTGAATCTTCCCGTTAAAGACCTGAACAAATCCACCACATTTTTTAAGCAGCTCGGTTTTACCTTTAATCCGGATTTTTCCGATGAAAACGCAGCATGTATGATCGTGAGCGACGACATTCTGGTCATGCTCCTGACAGAACCCTTCTTCCGTTTCTTTACAAAAAAAGACATCAGTGATGCCACCAAAACTACGGAAGTAATTGTATCGCTGTCGGCCGACAGCAAAGCCGAAGTGGATAACATCATCGCACAGGCCCTGGCTGCCGGCGCTACTTCATCTAAAGAAGCAATGGACCAGGGTTTCATGTACCAGAATGGTTTTGAAGACCTCGATGGCCACCTCTGGGAATTTGTTTACATGGACCCTACTGCTGTACCACAAGGTTAATAAGATCCTGTCTGCTTTTTATAGCTGGTCGTATCCGTCAGGGAATGCATAAACGCTATCAGCGCCTGTTTTTCCTGGCGGTTCAACCGTAACTGATCTGTCGGTAATGTCTGATTATCCGGTGCAATCCCCAGCCCGGCTCCCCCTCCCTTATCGTAGAAGTCTATCACCTGTTCCATCGTACGAAATACGCCGTTATGCATGTAAGGCGCCGTCAGCATACTATTGCGTACACTCTGCGTTTTAAACGCATACCGTTGTATCGGTACCCGGTATAATACATATTTGCCGGGATCATCATCCAGCCTGGTTTTGGGGTGGTCGTTCACCGGTACGCCCAGCACTTCTGATTCCGGTTCTGCAAAATAAGGTGGCGCCACGCCGTTGAACAACGGTGCAAAATGACAGGTGCCGCATTTGCCTTTACCCATAAAAATATTGAATCCTTTTTTCTCTGTTGCCGTCAGGGTAGTGGTATCGCCGTTCATATAACGGTCAAACCGCGACTCCAGGCTGGTCAGCGACCGCAGGTAGGAGGCAATGGCATTGGTAATATTTTCTTCACTCACGGCGGAAGGAGTATAATTAAAGGCACGCTCAAAAAGCGCCGTATATGCCGTATCCTTTTTCAATTGTTGTACGGCCAGTTCCAGCGACCCACCCATTTCTTTTTTATTGTGTACCACATCTGCTACCTGGCTTTCTATAAACATGGAACGGGAGTCGTAGAATAACTGCGACTGAAAACCCACATTGAGCAGGGTCGGCGTATTACGGGCAATGGTACCGCCGCCATCCAGCGCCGGGCTTTTGGCCAGGCCATCTGTAAAGGCGCGCTCCGGCTGATGGCACGACGCGCAGGAACGTTGCCGGTTACCGGATAATAACGGATCATAGAATAACTTTTTTCCCAGCGCCGTTTTTTCCGGTGTAGGATCCGATTCCTTGTTGGGCGTATACCCATTGGCGTTATAATAGGCCATGGCAAATAAATGCGGCGCATCCGGAGATAGAATGCGTCGTTCAGCGGGTACCTGCAGGGATAGTTGTTGCTGCCATTGCAGTAACAGGGTACTCAGTGGATTGGCATGGTGCGTAATGAAATGCAAACGGTCGAACTGATTGAATGCAGTGGGTTGCAACAGATACGCCCGTGCAGCCTGAAAGCGACTGACCGTTTGTTGCAACAGTTGCGGATCGTTGAGCCGGGAGGCATATAGTTGCAGTGCGGTGGCAACGCCTTGTAGCGCGGCGGCAGCTTCGGACATACTATGTAAAGCGATCGGGGAGTCATAACCACTGATGCCCAACGCAATGATCCGGTAAATTTCAAAGCGCATGGCATCAAAAATATACGGGTCCATAAATCCGTATGGATCGGATTCTTCCTGCAGCGATAACACCTGTTCCCGCAATGCGGTGGTTAATGCCAGCACCTGCCGATGATCAATGCTATTGCCGCCACTGAACAGTTTTTCTTCTATCAGCTGAAACCCTTCCGGTGGCAATACTGCCCGTGAATTTTCGCCGTCAGCAAAAGGAAGTGCAGGACCATTGATCACGCGGATAAGATGCGGATAATAATATTCGATCAGAAATTCCGTGTGCTTATATGCTCGTCTGCTGGCTGCAAATCGTTGCCGGATGTGCTGTGGTGCAGCCTTTGCACGCAATGCCTGTTGCAGCATTGCAAGACTGTCTGCAACTGTATGCAGTTGTTGCCGGAATTGTATTTCCAGTAAACCGGCTTCTTTTCCGGTGATCGGAGCGGGGGCGGAGTACAGGTTAACAGCAGTCATCCAGAGGATCCAGGCAGCTATGATCCTGGTTTTCATAGTGTTTGTTTTAAGGGTGTATTAAATCAGGATAATAATGCTAAAAGATAGTTTTTTTTAAATTATTTTCACCCTAAACCTTAAATCTGATCCCATGAATCCCCAACTCAAAAAGCTCTTTGCTATACTTGCGTTTAGCGCGGGCCCTGTATTGACCACTGTGGCGCAAACCACACTTCTACCGTTCGGATCTTCCTGGAAATACCTGGATAATGGTTCCAATCAAGGTACTTCCTGGCGCGCAGTTTCCTTCAATGATGGATCCTGGAAGTCCGGTCCCGGAAAGCTGGGTTACGGCGATGGCGACGAAGCTACGGTAGTCAGCTATGGCAGCAGTTCTTCCAGTAAGTATGTGACCACCTATTTCAGAAAAACCTTCAACATCACAGGCGTAAATAATTACAATAATTTCATATTGGAATACCTGCGTGATGATGGAATTGTTATTTATGTAAATGGTACGGAAGTAAAAAGAGATAACATCTCTTCCGGTACGGTATCTTATACCACACTGGCCAGCGACGCCAGTGATGATGGAGATGATATCCAGACAGCGACCCTTAATGCCGGCAATTTCGTGGAAGGTAGTAATACCATTGCCGTGGAAATTCACCAGTCAGATAAAAGCAGCAGCGATATTTCCTTCGACCTGCAGGTGAAAGGCAGTTCCAGCAGCAACCTGCCGGTAATCAGCCGTGGCCCTTATCTGCAGATGGGTAATCAAACCGCGGTATCTGTTCGCTGGCGTACCGGCATTGCCGCCAATGGTAAAGTAAAGTACGGCACAGTGTTGGGTAACCTCACCGACAGTGTGGTACATACAGATGTAGTAACGGAACATGAAGTCCGGATTACCGGATTGCAGCCGGATACCAAATACTACTACAGTGTGGGTACTTCCGCAGGCGTTATTGAAGCCGGCGAAAAAAACTACTTTAATACGGCGCCATTGACCAACACGCCGCGTAAAATACGGATCGCTGCCTATGGGGATTGCGGTAATAATTCTACCAATCAGAAAAATGTAAGAGACGCTTACCTCAATTATGTGGGCGCCAACCATACCGATGTGTGGCTGCTCCTCGGGGATAATGCCTATGACGACGGTAAGGATGCAGAGTTTCAGACCAACTTCTTTAATATCTATAAAGACAACCTGCTGAAAAATATCCTGTTGTTCCCTTCACCGGGCAACCACGATTACGATAATAACTCCACCCGGCAGGATGACCACAACATTCCGTACCTGGCTAACTTCAGTTTGCCGAAAAACGGAGAATGTGGTGGCCTGGCTTCCGGAAAAGAAGAATACTATTCTTTTGATTACGGCGATATTCACTTCATCAGCCTCGATTCCTATGGAAAAGAGAGCAGCAAACGGTTTTATGATACTTCCAGTGCACAGGTCATCTGGTTGAAAAAAGACCTGGCAGCCAATACGCGTAAATGGACCATTGCCTACTGGCATCATCCTCCGTATACCATGGGTAGTCATAATTCCGATTCAGAAAGTGAGCTGGTATCTGTACGTAAAAATCTGATCCGTATCCTGGAGCGTTATGGAGTAGATCTCATCCTGAATGGCCATAGCCATGACTATGAGCGTTCTTTCCTGATTCATGGTCATTTTGGTCTGGAGAATACGTTCTCTTTTTCTCAGCATGCCCTGAGCAACAGCAGTGCTAAATATGATGGTTCTGCAAACTCCTGTCCCTATGTAACCACATCGGCTAAAACCGATCATGGTACCATATACGTAGTGGCCGGATCTGCCGGACAGGTAGGAGGTACGTCTTCTTCTTTCCCACATGCCATCAGCTATTACGCCAATGCCACTACCGGTGGTTCCCTGGTATTGGAAGTGGAAGGCAGCCGCCTGGATGCGAAATTTGTGGCAGCAGATAAAACCATCAAAGATCAGTTCACCATCGTGAAAGATGCCAACAAAAAAACAACCCTGCCGGTAACGCCGGGTCAGCCGTTGACACTCACTGCATCATGGATCGGTAAGTATCAATGGAATACCGGTGCTACCACCCGTTCCATTACGGTTACACCGTCGGCCGGTACCACAGTGTTTACGGTAACCGATAATGCTACAGCCAGTGGCCAGTGTCTGCGTGATACCTTCAACGTCGTAGCAGCGTCTCCGTTAGCAGAAATGCAAAATATCAGCGAGGCTAAAAATGGCGCGGCTTCCTTCTCCTACCGGGCATATCCGAATCCGGCCAGTGGGAATACCTTTCAGCTGGAAATCAACAGCTGGAAAGAACAACCCCTGCGATTGCTAATTACGGATCTGAATGGAAAAGAAGTGCAGCATAAAACGTGGGGTGTGCCTTCCGGCATCTCTAAACAAACCGTATCATTGCCACAAGGTGTTTACTTTATTACCCTTACCAATACAAAAGGAGAGAAGCAGACAGAAAAGATAATGATGCAATAACAGTAGAAGTATATAGAAACGGCGCTTTTCAGCATGATCTGAAAAGCGCCGTTTTTTTATTTAGTGATGTTAAACTTATCCCGATATTCGGAGGGAGTCATGCCTACGGTTTTACGAAACACTTTCCGGAAGGCTTTCAGGTCGTTGTAGCCGGAATTGATAATGACTTCCGTCATTTGCAAATCGGTTTGTTCCAGCATTTTTTTGGCGGCTTCCATACGGGTCTGCTGCAGGTATTCGATCGGGGTGATGCCCGTTACCTGCTTAAATCTCCGCACAATATTTCTTCTGCTCGACGGAATATCCTTGATCATTTCTTCAATGGTACCTTTATCGTGGTAGCTGCTTTCTATCTTTTGCTGGGCAGTGGCCACGAGCAGGTCACTGTGATTCCGGGAAGGCTGGAACGTACTGAAATAGGATTGTTTGTCCCGGTCCATGTCGATCGCAAATATTTTAGCCGTTCTGATGGCCATACTCTTTCCGCAATGCAGTTGTATGAGATGCAGCAACAGGTGAAACAGTGAGGTGGCGCCACCGCTGGTATACAGCCTGCCATCCTGGGTAACGGTTTTGTCGGGCCGCAGCTGTACTGCCGGAAACAACGCTGCAAAAGCAGGACAGGCATCTACGTGCGTAGTGGCTACCCGGCCGTTCAGCAGACCGGTTGCACCCAGCAAAAAGGCGCCCGTACAAAAGCTGGCTATTTCCGCACCGGCCTGATACTGTTCGGCCAGCCAGGGAATGAATACCCGGTTGGCGGCAATGGTTTGCGACATGTCTTCCGTGGTAAAGGAAGGAATGAGTATCAGGTTTTGTAGTTCCGCTGTCTGCATCGGCTGTATGGCATGACCGAAAAAAGGAGCAGCATCAGTAGGTGGAAATTCGCTGGCATAAAGTATTTGAATGTTGTAGGGGATCGTTTCGCCACTTTGCTGATAAAGTTTGTTGACCGTTTCAAAAACTTCCAGCATAGCAGCCAGACTTAAGAGTTTGTACTGATGGGTAAGCAGAACACCTATCTGTATCATATGGCTTTCAGTTAAGTAGATACAAACATAAGATTTTTGCCAGTAATTAGGTAGTAGTTACGATACCCTGATCACAATAAGGTAATGTGTAAGAGATACTGTAACTGTGCTTTTAAATCGTAAATTGATCTTCAAAAAGTATATGAAAAATTATTTAACCTTATGCTTGCTTTGTTTTACCATTAATAGTTTTGCACAAACATCCCCTTCAACTGCTATGATAAAATTTCGTAACCCGTCGCCGGCAGGCTATTCCCAGTTTGTGGAAATAGACCTGGGACAGGCGGTAATGGTCATCTTTTCAGGCCAGGTACCATTGGATCAGCAAGGAAATCTGGTGGGAAAAGGAGATATGACCCTGCAGCTCCGGCAAACATTTACCAATATAAAAACGGCAGTAGAAGCTGCCGGCGGTACGATGCATGATATTGTGAAGCTGGGTTATTTTTTAACCGATATTTCGCAGATTCAGGCAGTAAGGAAAGTGCGGGATGCCTTTATTAATACCCAGCAACCACCTGCCAGTACAGCCGTGGAAGTCAGTAAACTTTTCCGGGAAGATGTATGGGTGGAAATAGAAGCAACTGCTGTCATTCCGAAACAAAAAAGGCAGGAAAAAAAATAGGCAGGTCATCTCCGGAGATGACCTGCCTGTAAAAAACATACCCTAATTTTTATCCTTCACCGGCGGCCGGTTGTTTTCGCCGTAGGTTCACCAGTGCAATCGACAACAACATCAGCGCGATACCGGCCCATTGCAGGGGTGCAATGGGTTCGTGTAAAATAAAATGTGCACACAATACGGCTACCGGGAGCTCTACTGTCATAATAATAGCACTCATGGTAGCACCGATCTTCGGAATGCCTTTTGAAAAAAGCACAGGCGGAATGATGGTGCCAAAGAACGAGAGAAATAAGGCCCATTTCAGCAAACCGGCATCTGCATGGGTACTATGTATCAGGGCCGGACTGTTGACAAGAAAAATAGCCGCTGCGGAACCGGTCATCATCAGCGCACTGCGTTTGAACAACGGCAGGTCATGCCGGATCCGGCCATTGGCCACAATATATACCGCATATAAAACCCCGGAACCAAAGGCCGTGAGCACACCGATGAGCGGTAATGCCGGCAGGTGTGTAAATGAAAATCCACTGGCCAGCGCTGTACCGGCTAATATCAGTAAAATCGCCAGCAATTGAACCGGTTGCGGTTTTTGCCGGAAGAAAATCCATTCCAGCAATAAGCCGATCCAGCTGAACTGCATCATCAGCACAATGGCCACCGATGCCGGTATCCAATGAACAGAAAGATAATAAACAAAGGTAGTGATGCCGATGGTGGCGCCGGTCAGCAGCATTTGCCAGTACTGCCGCTTAGGAACCTGCTGCGGCACTTTTTTTCGTTCCAGCAACAGGTAGAGTAGCCAAAGCACCAGCATGCCCGTAAAAGCCTGGGAACCGGATATTTCAGCGGCGGTATAACCGGACCGGTAGGAAAGTTTAACAAAAGTGGAGAGAATACCAAAGCTGCATGCTCCGGCAAATACCAGTAAAATATATTTAGTCATGATAATTAAAGGCTGCTTAAAACGGGAACAATCGGGAAACTTTAACATCTCCCGCATTACATTCAGGCATACTCATCAAGACCCGCTTTGTTAGCCATGGGCAACAAAAAATAAACAGACGTATGCGCCTTCCGGGGAAATCTCCGTATAGCTGATCTGACGGGTGTTTATGCCTGCAGAATAGTATAGGAAGGCGGAGGTGTGTTAGATAAAATGAAGAGGTGACGGGTGTGCATATCCGGTATAATTATTTACCGGCGAAAATAAACAATATCTGCATATTTTAGTACCCGCTGATCATCTTACTGCGTGATAACCGCAGGTTTTGTAGCAGGAAATTCCCGTTTGGTATATACATGTCCGGTTGATTCATCGTAAATGCCTAGCTTTATTGCTGATGAGAGCCATGCGTACATCCCGCTATATTATTGTTTCGCTTCACGTACTGATCTGGAGCAGCCTGTTGTTATTGCCTTACTTTGTTGCTTCGGCAGGTAATCAGTATAAAATAGGTCCTGTGCCCGGGCCGTTCTTCACTGTAACGGGCATCATTCACATGGGCATCTTTTACGGCCATGCCGGCTGGTTGTATCCAACATTCCTGAACCGGCGTTGGTGGTGGTTATACCTCTTCCTTACAGCGGTACTGATCATCGGTTCCTTTCAGCTGAAATATTACCTGCTGTCGGCCTGGTATCCGGATGTATTAAAAGATCCGATTGCCTATCGGTTTGTATTTGCGCCTTCCATTGTCGTATTTGTTATCAGTTTCATATACTGTAAAGTAACGGATAGGATCCGGCAGGAAAGAGATCAGAAAGAAAAGAAAACAGCCCAATTGGCTTCAGAACTAAAATTCCTGCGTTCGCAAATCAGCCCGCATTTCCTGTTTAATGTGCTGACCAACCTGGTAGCCCTGGCCCGAAAAAAGTCTGATCAGCTGGAACCTGCACTGATCATGCTGTCGGAGCTCCTGCGTTATATGATTTATGACGCGCGCTGGGAAAAGGTGCCGCTGACCAAAGAACTGGGGTATCTCAATTCTTACATAGAGTTACAGCGGCTGCGGTTCCGGAGTGATATAGAAATTGAGTATTTTACCGCTGCAAATGCCGCAGCAGAGGCGTATACAATTGAACCGATGTTGCTGATTCCTTTTGTGGAGAATGCTTTTAAACATGGTACGGCCGGCGCTTTACAGCCGCATATCACCATTCGTATAGCCATTAAGGATAACCGGTTGATATTTGAAGTAGGCAACCGGTATGCCAAAGCAGCAGCAGCCAGTGCAGACGAAAGCTCCGGCATCGGCCTGGCGAACGTACAGTCCCGGCTGGATCTGCTCTACAAAAATAAATATACACTGGTCGTACGCGATGATTATCCGGTGTTTCACGTAGCTTTAACCATGATATTAACATGATACGTTGTATTGCCACCGATGATGAACAGCTGGTGCGCGAATTGTTGGAAGACTACATTCGTGAAGTGCCTTTCCTGCAGCTGATAAAAACCTGCCGGAATGCCATGGAAACCTGCGAGGCATTACAAGCCGGTTCCATCGATCTCCTGTTTCTGGATATACAAATGCCCCGTTTAAGCGGATTACAGTTAGTACAATCCCTGTCGCAACCACCCCTGGTGATTTTTGTGACTGCCTATGAACAATATGCCCTGGAAGGATTTAACCTGCAGGCGGTAGACTACCTGCTGAAACCCTTTACATTTGAAAGATTCCTCAAAGCCTGTAATCGCGCGAATGATTTGCTGCGGTTGCAACGGGGTGTTACAACCACTACTCCTGAGATACCTGATTTTTTCGTGTATGTGGAATATACGCAGGTGAAAATAGTAGTGGCAGATGTGGAATATGTGGAGGGACTAAAAGATTATATCAAAATCTATTTATCCGGTCAGCCCCATCCGGTGCTGACCCGTATGAGCCTCAAAGCCATCGAAGAAAAATTGCCGCCGCCGGCATTTATTCGTACCCATAAATCCTTTCTGGTAGCCGCCCGCAAAGTAACCCGTATCAAGCGTGACTTTGTATCTATCGGTACCCTCGATATTCCTGTCAGTGAATTTTATAAAGAAAATGTTACGCGGCTGCTACAGTAGCCTGCGCACTGATGACCCACAATTTCCGGTGTTGTCGCGACACTTTCCCCTGTTGTCTATTCTGTAAAAAAGCGGTCCCATTTCCGGATAGTTTTGCCTGTAAATGATAGTACAGGTCATGAAAAACACGATGGTATCTTTTGGCTGGCCACTACTTTGTATACTCTGTTGCAGTCAGCTGGCTGTTGCACAATACAAAATCACCGGTACGGTTAAAAACAGCAAAGGGGAGGCAATAACAGGAGCCAGCATCACGCTGCCGGCCACGGGCGGTGGTACCACAGCCGATGTTTCCGGCGCTTTCGCCCTGGAAACCGGTGCGCATGGCAAACAGCAACTGTCTGTTTCCGCTATTGGCTATCGTTCTTTTAAGCAAACCATTCTGCTGGCAGATACCACCCTGGTGTTGGCGATTGTATTACCATCAGACCCACGTGCCTTACAGGAAGTAGTCGTGAATGCCGGTACCTTTGAAGCCAGCGATAAAGCCAAAGGCGCGGCATTGACACCTATTGACGCGGTAACCGTAGCCGGTAGCTATGCCGATATTACCCAGGCGCTGCGTTCCCTGCCGGGAGCCCAGCAAATCGGTGAACAGGAAGGCCTTTTTGTGAGAGGCGGCACCAGCGATGAAACCAAACAATTCATAGACGGAACCCTGCTGAAATACCCCAACTATCCGTCGGTACCTGGTATTACGCAATATGCCCGCGTAAATCCCTTTCTGTTTAAAGGTATATTGTTCAGTTCCGGCGGATATTCTGCTTTGTATGGCTCCGCGATGAGCAGCGCCCTGATATTGGAGAGTGTAGACCTGCCGGAAAAAACTTCCGCTTCTTTCAGCATTTTTCCGGCCAACCTGGGGGCAGGATGGCAACACCTTGCCCGTAATAACCGCAGCAGTTATGGCGTAAACCTGAGCTACAGCAACCAGGCATTATACAATAAAATCATCCCTCAGCAACCAGATTACTTCAGCGGTCCCCGCTATCTCGAT
This sequence comes from Chitinophaga nivalis, assembly GCF_025989125.1. Classification (NCBI taxonomy): domain Bacteria; kingdom Pseudomonadati; phylum Bacteroidota; class Chitinophagia; order Chitinophagales; family Chitinophagaceae; genus Chitinophaga; species Chitinophaga nivalis. The sequence goes on from NZ_JAPDNR010000001.1 coordinate 3,452,838, forward strand.
GGTACGGCCAACTTTCGCCTGAAAACAGGCAGGCGGGGCATGCTGAAGTTCTATACCAATTGGAGCAGCAGCGATGTGGGGACGAAAAATCCGGATATCGACAGCCTGGCTTTACGAGCTGCCTGGCAGGTAAAAGGACAAAATATTTACAACAACCTCAGTTACCGCAGCTATCTGGCAGATAACTGGAAGATAGAGGCCGGAGCTGCCTACACCTATAACCAGAACGAGGAAAATACATCCCTGCAAACGACCGCCGGCCAACGGGTCGTACTGCCCACCGTACCGTATGCCGGTAAAAACAGGGCCACCGGCACCCAAACGCACTTCGCCCAGGCAAGACTGGTGCTCACCCATTTTTTCCCTGCCGGCCCGGTATTGCGATGGGGCGCGGAACATTTTTATACACGGGAAAAAAGTGTATCCAACGATAGTGCAAAAGGGTTTACCGATCAGCTGACCGCCGTTTTTGCAGAAGCAGATATTTACCTCACGCGCCGCCTGGCGGCCAAAGCAGGCGTGCGTATGGAATATGCCGCCCTGTTGCGGCAGGCAGTCACCGCACCCCGTATCAGCCTGGCTTACCGGTTGCCGCACGGAGGGCAGTTCAACCTGGCCTATGGCATTTTCTACCAGCAACCGGCAGCGGAATGGCTGTACAAGCCGGAGCTGCCAGCGTTTTCAGCGGCCACCCACTATATCCTGAATTACACGCAACGATTCAGTAACCGCTTTTTCCGCGTAGAGGCCTATTATAAACAGTATGCCAACCTGGTGAAAACAACACCGGCACTGAGTAATAACGGTAACGGCTATGCGCAGGGGATAGAGCTGTTCTGGCGGGATAAAAAATCCATACGGGATCTCGACTACTGGGTCACCTACACCTACCTGGATACCAAACGGGATTTTGCCGATTATCCCTATAGCCTGCGCCCGGCTTTTGCCGCACCGCATACGGCTACGGTAGCTGTAAAGAAATTTTTCCGGGCCATCAGCACCAACGTGAATGTATCCTATGCCCTGGCAGCCGGCCGGCCTTATTACGATATCCGGTATGATGCCCCCGGCCATACATATGTGGCGGATGAAGGAACGACCAAAGGATACAGCGTAGTGAACCTGCACGTAGCCTACCTGACTTCCTTTTTCAAACACTGGAAAAGAAAGGACTTCTCCGGAATAGCATTGGGGGTCAATAACCTGCTGGGAACGGAACAGGTATTCGGATACCGCTACAGTGTAAACGGACAAAACAAAGTGCCGGTAACGCTGCCGGCTACCCGTAGTTTCTTCGTGGGGGTTTTCATCAGCCTGGGAATAGACCGGACAGACGATTTTCTAAATAATAATTTATAGATCACTGCTTAAAATTAAAAACAAAACAACATGAAAAAAGTATTGATGTTACTGCTGATAGCAGTATTGGGTGGGCAAATGGCAGCGGTGGCACAGGGTGCTGAAATGCTGGATGCCGTTGCCCGCCTGGATGGTACCAAAACCGCGGCGGATTATGAGGCGCTGGAAAAAACATTCCTCCATATCGCTGCTACGCCGAAGGCTGGCTGGCTGCCTTATTATTACGCTGCCTTATGCAATGCGCAGATTGGCTTTCTGTATCAGGACGATGGCGAAAAGATAGAGCCTTATAGCCTGCGGGGAGAAGAACAGGCAAAGAAAGCCATATCCCTGCTGGATACGGCAACACACAAAAAGGAGCTGGCAGAGATATATACTGTGTTAAGCATGGTATACCGTACGCGGGTATTCATCAATCCCATGACTTACGGGCGTAAGTTCGGCACCTTGTCGCAACAGGTCATGCAACAGGCTAAACAGCTGGATGCTGCCAATCCCAGAACCTTGTACCTGGAAGCATGGGTGAAGTGTAATACTCCCCGGTTATGGGGCGGCGATAAACAACTGGGCCGGCAGCTGGCTACGCAAAGCCTGCAGCTGCTGGAGAAAGTGCCTGCTACGGGTATTACGCCCCATTGGGGAAAAGCAGAAGACCTGCGTTTGTTGGAGAAATATAAATAAGTAAACCGCTAAAATTCTGGATCATGGGATTTGCATTACTGATGCTGTTGAGGGTCTTGTTTGGCGCCTCTATGGTATTTATTATCGGGTATGTTTTCGGCGGCTTTTCAAAAAAGCCAGGCCTGACAAAATGGACTAAAATAGCGACCATTACGGTGATCGTGGCATTTATTGCCGTAAATATAATACTGCTGCGTTTCGCATTTTCGCGGGGCGGCGGGTGTCACCAAACATCGGTGTGTGAGCAACCGTTAAAGTAACGGTTACAAAGCTGGGCCACCTCAACGGATAGACGTATCCGTTGAGGTGCTTTGTTTTTTAGCCGATCATCTTCAGAATGGCTTCCAGATAGGTTTGCCGGTCAGGATGTTTTTTGGCGACAGTAGTCAGTTTATCTTTGCCGCCCCAGATAAACCAGGCTACATGTTCCACTTCGTATGATTCCATACCCTGCAGCAGGGGCAGTAATATTTCCAGATAAGGCGGCGTGTCTATCGCTGCCAGCTGCTTAAAGGGTTTGTTGTCCTGTGCCCGTAGCAGGCAAAGTACCAGTACTGGAATAGTGGAGGCGTCGATGCCGTATTGTTCTATGAAACGGCCGATGAAAGCATTTTGTACAGACTGATGTTCCGCATCTACTACCGCCATGTATTCCGTGAGTAAAGGGAACCATTCAGGGGAGGCCAGGGCCAGTCCGAATACGGCATAGGTGCCGGGCATGGCGCATTGTTCCGCCTCTACATCCGTATACCATTCATACTGCTCCCGTATAGCCAGGCGGGCATATTGTGCTGTTTTTTCGTGCAGCTCCGGATATTGCAGGGCATTGGCAAAGAAAATATGTGTACCTGATTTGCCAATACCTTTTAGCGGCAATACATTTTTAGTGGCCGATTTCAGCTTGATGGCATAGCTGAGCGGAAAGCCTTTTTGTAATAAGCGGATGATGAAGTCCAGTGCTTCGCTGTAGGCGATGGCACTTTCTTTTTTTATAGTAAGATGAACGGTCCCAAAGATATCATTGGCTGCCGCGGTAAGATGCTCGTCGCTGTATTGCCGGTCTGCCGGCAGAAAACTTTCGCTGCCGTGTTGCAGGATAGCTGCGGCACGTGTGCTGCCCAGTTCCTGCGCTCTTTCCATAAAACCGATGCCGGTTGGGCGGCTGTAGTTAGGTTCATATTTGATGATCATCACCGCCGTGTAAATGAGCAGGTCTGTTTGCGGGTCATTCGCTGCCTGGGCGCCTGTTTTCAGCTGATAGGTTTTCTGACCGAAGTTAAGCGGCGTGATGTCGAAGTAAACGGGCAGAAAGGTATTTTCTGCCCATTGCTGCAGCTGATACCGGATTGCCTGCCGGTGTGCGGCCAGTTTCTCCCGGTTGTTTTTATTCAGTTCCTGTATCCGGTCAAAAATGCGGATGATCCAGGGAATGTCGGGGGTAGGATAGAGCCGGTTATCTACCAGGTGCCTGGCCAGAAAATGGGTGTCCAGGTCTCTCGTAGGATAATTCAGTTCATCAATTTTATGGGTGACATATTCCGTTATTCTTTTCAGCAGCGTCGCTTTTTTATTGGTATTGATATGATCCAGTACCACCACTCTGCAGATACCATCTGCCGCCTGAATGGTACCGCTGATGCGGAACCGGTATTCCAGTACCGGATGGTGGTCGCAGGTAGCTATCAGCTCCTGTAGCTGCGATTGCAGATAAGGCAATAATTCCGATGTGATCGCTGCCTGTGAAGGCATCGGATCTATAAGGGTACCTTCCGTGAGCAGGTCCGGCCGGCTACTGTTCCATTCCTCCGTATAGCCTTTGACTTTACCTGCAACATATTTGAAGAAAATAGTATCATATACGCCGATCTGCAGGGTAGTTCTGCCGGTGATGTCTTCCAGGTTTTTCTGCAGCATCTTTTCCAGCAGGGATTTTACAGTAGCGGTAATATCGTTGGCAATGGTTTCAACCCAATTATTCATGTGTGATAATTATTAGATAAAGTGAAGCCGGGTATTAACAAAATGGTATTCCGGGCATGGTTCGCAAAGCGCAAAAATACGGTTTTTAATACAATGATGTGACCCGTCAGTATGTCTGCCATAGCAGTTATATAGCAGCATAACAGCTGCTGGTAAAGGATAGGCTGTTGTCTGCAAAAATCAATGGAAAAATAAAACAGGATTACCATAGAAAGCGGTAAATTAGAGCAGCTGCATAACCGGAAAATACTGTCATTCATCCAATAACCGGCATGCCAGCTAACCGGTACAGACAACATAACCACCATATCATCATATAACTGTTTACCCGAAAAATTTACCAATGGAAAATATTGAACACATTAATTATCTGAAAGCTCCGATAGGAAAAGTCTATGAAGTACTGACCACCGCTGCCGGCCTGGCAGCAGTATGGACAAATAAACTGGAGGTAGAACCGCGGGTAGGTTTTGTCAATACATTTGATTTTAATGATAACTATGCCACCCGGATGAAGATACTGGAGTTGGTGGAAAACAAAAGAATCTGGTGGGAATGTATCGCGTCAGATCCGGAATGGGTAGGTACCCAGGTTACTTTTGAATTGTCGGAAAAAAACGGGGTGACAACCGTTTTACTGCGGCATTTATATTGGCGGGAACTGACGACCTTTTACCGGTATTGCAATTATAACTGGGCCATGTTTTTATTCAGCCTGAAATCCTATTGTGAAGAAGGACAGGGGTTACCTTTCCAGGAGCGGAAATTTTAATCCCTTCATCCGGACTGTGTAATGCCCTGCAGAAAAGTTATCTTTATCGGGTTGGTAGGATAAAACAGGATTTTACAATGACCCATATTACATTTAAAGCGCTGACGACCGCAGATGTGACTGCGTTGCAGGTATTGGCCACACAAACCTTTGAAGAAACATTCCGGCAACATAATACACCCGAAGATATGCAGGACTACCTGGATCGGGCTTTTACTACTGCTAAATTACAACAGGAGCTGGCAAACCCGGATTCCCGGTTCTGGTTCGTTCTGGAGGAGGGTAACCCTGCCGGCTATCTGAAAGTCAATTTTAATACTGCCCAGACAGAGCTGAAGGAAGCTACGGGGATGGAAGTGGAGCGGATTTATGTGGCGGCCGCCTGGTTAGGCAAAGGGGTGGGACAGCTGTTACTGGACAAGGCGATTCAGGCAGGTGCGGAACAGGGTTGCGCATACAGCTGGCTGGGGGTATGGGAAAATAACCAACGGGCGATGCGCTTCTATGAAAAAAACGGATTTGTTCCTTTTGATGAACATTATTTCACCCTCGGTACATCGGTACAACGGGATGTCATGATGAAACGGGTATATTAAATCTTTCCGGCCGGATAGCAACCGTATCCGGCATAAACAGGATAATGAAGTAACAGCCATGAATAAATGTTTTGCGTTCTTTTTACTGCTGACAGCAGGCTTTTTCAATGTATTGCAGGCACAGACCCAGCATAGCTATCAGGAAGACATCGGAACGATCCGCAACTATGATAAAATCTATGCACCGCCGGAAAATCCCATCCTTTTTATTGGTAGCTCCTCTATCCGGAAATGGGATGACCTGGAAAGAGTATTCAGTCATTATGTAGTATTGAACCGGGGCTTTGGCGGCGCGGAATTAAACGATGTCACTTACTTTGCGGAAGACATCATCTTCCCTTATCATCCCCGTCAGATCATCATCTATGCCGGTGAAAATGACTTGCCGGATGAAGTCACTACGGCCGACAGTGTGCTGGCACGGTTTAAAAACCTGTATGCCTGCATCCGCGCTAAACTGCCGGTAGTGCCGATTGTGTATATTTCCATTAAACCCAGCCCGGTGAGGGAACGTTTCTTTGAAAAAGCACAGGCAGCCAACAAACTGATTGCAGGTTTTCTGGCCGGCGAACAAAATACCCGGTTCCTGGACCTGTATTCCCTGATGCTGGATAAAAGCAAACGGCCGCGGAAAGAACTGTTTGTAGGGGATATGCTGCACATGAACCGGAAAGGATATGCTATCTGGGAAGCAGCCGTGAAACCCTATCTGCTGGAACCGAGATAAACGCACTTTTATAGGTGGAAAGCCCCGCTGGTTATCATCGGTAACCGGCGGGGCTTTTTAGTGTCTGCTGGTGCCCGGGAATAACAGGAAGATACCAGCCGGTGTGGAGTAGGCCTGCTGCTACACCGGAGCCGGCATGATAAAATAGGAATCGCTATGGTGAACATGCGGGGGGCCGTTTTGCCAGGATGCAGTAGGTTAATTATATTTTCTGAGTATCTTGCTACTCAGATTTATTTATTTTATATACATCATGATACTCGATACACTACAGAACGCCCCCCTTTATTATGGATTGGGGCCTGCATTTGTCAGGGCTTTTGAATACCTGACACAAACCGATTTTACAACCCTGGAAAAAGGGAAGTATGCAGTAGCGGGCGACGATATTTTTGCGATCGTCAACGAATACGATACCATTGCCACTACCGGTGAGCAGATGGAATCCCATAAAAAGTATATAGATGTACAGTATATCGTAAAAGGGGAGGAGTTGATTGGCCATGATTTTAAGCAGGACAAACAACCTTCCCGCGCATATGATGAAGCGGATGACTACATGTTGTTTGCTGAAACGCCGGCATTTTTCTCTAAACTGCAACAGGGGATGTTTGCCGTGTTCTTTCCGGAAGACCTGCATATGCCTAATATCAAAGTAACTGATCCGGTAGCTGTGAAGAAGGTAGTGATGAAGATCCGCGTGCAGTAAAAGCCCGCAGTATTGTCTGCTATGCCGGAAGATAAGCAAATCCCTCCGGGAATGACAGTATAGCATAGGCTGCATTCCCGGAGGAATTTGTTCATAATCGTATATAGGTCACCGTTATGATGTGCTGTGGTATCCGTTTTTAATATTTCACGTTCCACCTGTTTATCCAAATTAACGTATCTATGAAAACCATTGTTGAATACTTTCATTTTGCCGGACAGTTTACCAATCCTTCCCGGTTTGTAGCCGGCGCTGTTATCAGCGGCCTGCTTTCCTTTGCTGCCATGCTGGTGCTTATTATTCTGTTACGCCGGTTTATACTGGTATACCGGGCTTCCCCGGTCATGAAATGGATCGCTTATTCCTATTTTATAGTATTGCCATTGCTGGCTGCTTTCTTCGGCTTTAAATGGGGTTTCTTCCATAGCCTGCGCCAGGATATTAAAAGCCATGCAGGTAATTATGCGCAACAGTTTCCCGCTGGGATAGAAAAAGAAACGACAGCGGCTTTGCAGTCGCTTTTAACCGGGTCGGGTTCCGGAGAAAACGGGATGGAACATCTCACAGGAAGTCAGCTGATCGATACCGTAAGTACGGTCGTGTATAACGTATACGGTAGTACGTTAAGTGAGCAGGCGGCAAAACCTGGTGTACAAGGGCAGTTAATCAATTTTGTACAGAACAGGATGATGGGAAAAGGTGTGGCCACGTTTGTTAAAAAACAAATCCGTAAAATACTGAAAGAGAAATTGGGCGTGGCGCCCACTATCAGCCATGCATTGTTACAGACGCAGGTCAGCGAAATAGTGAGTGCCGGTTTCTTTGTGAAGGTGCTGTTGTTGCAGACGGATTATTTCTTAAAAGGCTTGCAGCAGGGCGTATTGATTACGTTTCTGATCATACTGTCAATCCCTTTGCTGGAGATAGTTGTAGCGAATTGTCGCCGCAGGAATGAGGCGCGTCCTATAGCAGTAGGATTAAATTAAATGCAATAAAAAGAGAACGTTTAACGGGTATGATATAGACAGATAATGACTATGTTATACCCGTTTTGTAGGTAGTAATTTCCCTCTTCCGTATTTCTACGTAATTTTCTAAATCAGGATTGAATAATTTTTTATTTCCGAATTATTCTTTAGCTTTATTCCACTATAGTAACAGTTTAGCAACTCCAAAAAAAGTACAAAGATTAGCACAGATGAAGCACCTCAAAGAAGTAGAAGTAATGTACCCCAGGATTTAATAGATAGCATTTTTCCGTTGTAAATTTCAATAAAATTAATCGTCATAGTTAACCAGTATCTCCCTATGACATGCTTAATGAGTGTGATTTGTTACACTTTAACCGAAGCATCCGGTATCATGTATAGATACCAATAGGCCTACTGTGTGCTGTATTCCATTTAAAGATCAGATTGTTTGTTTGATGTAAGGCACTTAATGCCCTATACCTATGATTTGCCCCTTACTGCGCATAAAAGTGCCGGTAACAGGCCCCCCTGTCAATACATTTTACGGACAACATGATCTGTATTAAAATCATCAACAATGATTTTCACGGCTTTTAGACTACTGAGAGACCAGCTGGACGCGTATATCCAGTCATTTAATCCTATGGGGAACGATCCCGAAGGACATGTGGTACTCGACAACGTTGCAACACTGGAAACACCGGACAGACCGCCCGGTGCAGAAGAAAAAATTATACTCAGTATGGTGAATATTGAGGAAGAAGCAACGCTGAAAAATACCACGCATTACGTCAGGAATGTACAAGGTATCGTATATCAGCATCCGCCTATATACCTGAATCTGTACATGCTGGTGTCGGCACACTATACGAACTATGAACATTCACTCACGCGGCTGTCGCAGGTGATACAGTTCTTTCAGGGTAAGAATGTTTTTACGATGAAAAACTCTCCCGACCTGCCGCTGCAAAACACCCCTGACGTGAGCGAACTACGTTTGAACCTGGAGTTGTTTTCGCTTTCCTTCGAACAACTGAATCACTTGTGGGGCGCACTGGGAGGTAAACAAATGCCTTCTGCACTCTATAAAATAAGACTGGTGAAAATCACCGAAAACAGAACCATCGGATTAGGTACCGTTATCGAAGAAATTCAATCAAAAGACAGTATCTATTTCCCCTGATACAACACCCCGAAACACCATACTATTCATCTATAGCCAGTATTTATTATTATGGCATTTCAAATCACATACAGGCGACTGGCAACCGTTAATTTGTTGCATAGCTATTATCTCGATGAGGAAAGCAGCATCTTTTACGGGTTGTCACCGGAAGATAAAACAGCTAAAATCCTACAGCTGTTACTGGACCGGCAATATCCGCTGATGGAAGAAGTGACGATTGAACCATTACCTGCTACGGCAGCAGTGTTGCATGGTAATAAAATCCTATACCGTCAGATAGCCACCGGATTGATTATAGGCATCGCTACTACACCAGGCACCGGAAATACCCTGCGGCCGGAAGCGCCGGTAAGCACCACGTTGCGCTTACAATTTACCATCCGGTTAAAAAATGCAGCACTGGTAACACGTAGCAATGTCCGTATCAATCCGGTACTGCCGGCCAATTTTTACTTCACCAATGATCAGCTTTCAGCCGGTAAAGTATATCCTTCCCTGGCTGCCGCTACCCGCGACATCATAGAAGGCCATACCTATGAAATGGGAGAAACCGCCCTGATAAACGGGGTGCTCTCACAGGCCATTACCCGCACCAGCACTGCCGCTACCGGTTGGACAACCCTGCCACAGGATTACCACTGTATCAGTGAATACGACCGCATATTGCTGCCACTCCGTTTTACCTATACCTTTGATAAGCCGGGTATTACCCTTGCTACTTTTCAGCTGCTGCAAAACGGTGCCGTTATCAAAACGATAGCGGCACAGGAGGCAGCTGGCCTGGATCAACTACAACTGGACTTCTCCACAGGCAACAACCAGGTACCGGTAGCTAATGGCGTATATACGTTGACGGTAGTTGGTGATAATGACTACCAGCGTTCATATACCGTATACCTGAATCCACAGCTCTATCAACCCAATGCCTGGGGCGTACTGGACCTGGTACTGTACACTGCAGATCCTGCATTCCGGTTGATGCATGCAGATAATACCCTGCCCCTGCCGGATCCGCCGGTATTCGACCTGCGCTTCCTCAACAGAACTACCTACTGGAAGTACTATCTGCAGAAAGGAGAGCCACCTGGCACAGATGCCACCTGGGACAACATTGAACCGGTACCCGTGGGCATGAAAAAGGTCATCATCAGTAAACAACCTTATCCGCTCACACAGGCTTTCAGAAATGTAAGCTACGCCACCATCGCACTCCCCAACCCCGACGGAGAAACCCTTTCCAGGGATGGTAACCGGATTTGCTCTGAAATATTGCTAACCAAAGTGAAATTATAAATTTAAACAACTATGGCAAACACATACTATACACCCGGTGTGTATGTTGAAGAAGTCTCCAAGTTCCCGCCTTCCATTACGGCGGTAGAAACAGCAATCCCTGTATTTATTGGTTTTACCCAGCAGGCAGTAAATGACGGCAAGGAAGTAATTGGTACGCCGGTGCGTATCAGCTCTTTGCTGGAATACGAAAACATTTTCGGGAAAGCGCAGAAAGAAGAGAACCTGATTGTAACGTTGAGCACCGACCAATCCGGTACCCGTTACACCGTGAGTTACGACACGGCTCCGGACAAAGGCCTTTCCCGGCATATTTTGTACTATTCCCTGCAGCAGTTCTATGCCAACGGTGGGGGGCCCTGCTACATCATTTCCGTAGGCAAATACCTGGATCTGGGTTTCCCTATTGTTGATCAGGAACCATTTACAGATGCACTCACGGAGCTGCGCAAACTGGATGAACCTACACTGATCATCTTTCCGGAAGGGCAGAATATGCCTAAGGATACTTATCAGTCACTGCTGGAAGCCGCACTGAAACAGTGCTTTGAGCTGAAAGACCGTTTCGTCATCATGGACCTGTTCGACAATGGGCTGACACTGAAAACAGAAGCTGCTATCCTTGAAGCAGCCAATGAATTCAGAAACAAAATCAGCAGCCCGCAACAACACCTGAGCTATGGCGCCGTGTATTTCCCGAATATCCGCTCTACTTTCGATTATGATTATGATGAAACAAAAATCAAAATCGTAAATGGTAGCGCAGCAACCTTCCCGGGGCTGAATAACCTGGAGAAAGCAAACGTAAAACTGGCTATCTCCAATTTCTCCATTATACTCCCGCCATCATCTGCAGTAGCTGGTGTATACGCCCGCGTAGATAATGCGAGAGGTGTGTGGAAGGCGCCTGCCAATGAAGGACTGTTGTCTGTTTCCGGAGTGACCTGCGATATCAGCGATAGCATCCAGGCAAACCTGAATGTGGATACCAACGCCGGTAAATCCGTGAACGCTATCCGCTTCTTCTCCGGAAAAGGCATTAAAATCTGGGGCGCCCGTACCCTCGACGGTAACTCCAATGAATGGCGCTATGTATCCGTTCGCCGTTATTTTAACATGGTGGAAGAATCTACCAAAAAGGCTTCTGAAGGATTTGTATTTGAACCCAATGACGCCAATACCTGGGTGAAGGTTAAAGCCATGATTGAAAACTTCCTGATCAACCAATGGCGGGCAGGTGCCCTGGCCGGCGCCAAACCGGAACATGCTTTTTATGTGAAAATAGGTATCAATGAAACGATGACAGCATTTGATATCCTGGAAGGCAGAATGATTGTGGAAATAGGACTGGCAGTAGTAAGACCGGCAGAATTTATCATCCTGCGGTTCAGCCACAAGATGCAGGAATCCTGATCACCAGTGACCACTGATATTCCCATTTTCACCCCCAAAAACATTTTGATATGACTGATTACACACCTCCAGTTGACAGACCTTGTGTTTGTACGCCCACCTCACCCTCCCAGTTTGATGTCCTGCTGAAGGAGTATGAAGGGATACTTGCCACCGAGCTGCAGGCCGGCCAGGCTGAATACCAGGCCAGATCCACCCAGGCAGATACTGCCAGCAACGCAGTATGCATTGAACGTAAAATCAATGACAAATACAACCAGGCAGTTAAACAATATAATTTCCTGAGTAACTGTATCACTGTTTACAGCGGCCAGGATCTGGAAGAACTCACTAAAACCATTACCGGGAAAGTAAAGCCCAAGAAAGGTGATGTGAAAGCTGCCTTCGATAAGGCCGTCGCAGCTATTAAAGCGGCTAAACAAAAAATCGGCCAGGCGGCCACCCTCTCAGTAAAATTAAAAGAAGCAGTAGCAGATTCCTGTAACTCAGAAGAACTGAAACAGATCCGGGAATGCCTCCAGAAAGGCCATGTAGATAAAAGCAGCCCGGAAAATAGAAACCTGGAAAACAGCGTACAGGAATTTGTACAATATGGTTATCATATCAACGACCAGATTGATAATGTGGCCCAGGCAGCAGTAAAAGTAGCCGGTATCAATTCTTTTGTAAATGTAGACAGCTTCGAAGGACTGGCTATTACCGCCAAACTTGCGGGAACGAGCCTCATCAATGATGTGGAAGCGAATGTGAAAGATTCCCTGAAAAAGTATGACGACAGCCGCAAGGATCTGGGGGATGCATTGAAAAAACTCAGTACAGCCATGGTCAATAAATATGAAACGGCTAATCTCATCGAAGCAGTGGAAGAAGTAACTGCATTTGTGAAAGAGAAAAACTGTCATAACGACTGCCACGCACTGGATGATATCGCAGAAGAGGCAGAAGCTACCTATGACTGCTCGCATTGCGGAGGCGACGATGGCACAACAGACTGAGCTTCCTTCAACATCATTACTGTACCATTTACAACTAAATAATTATGGCCACCAATAAAGATACCGTTCAACAATACATCGACCGCCTGTTGCAGGAATATACGGAGGCAGCCCGTGAGCTCACCAATGCCAAAGCAGAAGAGCTGAAAAAGCAGGGAGAGCTGGATAAAAACAAAAAATGGGCCGGCGTATTGAGCAACATGTTTTCGCTGATCAGCGAAACCAATCGCCTGGGTGTCATCTACATGGGAACATTGGAACGCACCCGGAAACAAAATGAAAAACTCGGGCACAATGCTTCCCTCAGTGTGGATGCCATCAAAATCCTCCTTTGCGAAACCCGCAAGGTGCTGGACTGTACCGAAGTATTCAAAGGGTTGATTAAAACCTTGTCCGACCGCATCGATTGCAAAATTCCTTCCAAAGGAACGAACTCCATCATGGCAGTACTGGCAGCGTTGAAAACAGCCGTTGAGGAGGCGCTGACAGCCGTGAAAGAAGTAGTCAATGCTTTGCTGGCAGTATATCACCTGGAAGAAGAACTGCTGGAACAGATAGCCGGTGAAAGAGGATTATTATACCAGGTAACGGGCATGTATATACTCCTGACCGATGGGGTAAAACCAGATCTGGAAGCATGCGCCTCCTGTCATCCCCGCAAGAAGCCCATCTTCCCGATGGATGCCAATACCTGTGATTTCTATACGCATACTAAAGAAGAGTATGAAAGGGTGATCGCACTCCTGAAAGAAATCCAGCGGGAACTGGACCTCGCCAGCTGCCGCCGCGAATTTGCACAGGCTAAAAATGATGCCCTGAAAAATGCATATGATGCGGCTATTGCTGCCAAAAGCTGTGACACTAAAAAGTAGTTAAACATTATCCGTATTCAATCATAACCGAATAAAATCATTACAATGGCAAATTATCCGTTACCTAAGTTTCACTTCCAGGTAGAATGGGGTGGAAAAAACATAGGCTTTCAAGAAGTAACCGGACTTACCGTAGAAACAGAAGCCATCGAGTACCGCCAGGGCGCCAGTCCGGAGTATCACAAAACCAAACAACCCGGCTTACAGAAATACAGCAACATCACCCTGAAACGCGGCACTTTTCAGTCAGATAACGAATACTTCGACTGGTGGAAAGAAACCGTTTTCTTCCAGGAACAGAATGGTAAATACCGTCGCAACATTACCATTAGTCTGCTGGATGAAATGCATAAACCCGTTGTTGTATGGAAGATTAAAAACGCATGGCCTATTAAAGTACAGGGTGCCGACTTAAAAGCAGATGCCGGCGAAATTGCGGTAGAAACCGTGGAGCTGGTGCATGAAGGTCTGGTGGTAGAAAACAAATAATCATGGCGAACAGCTATTATCCCCCCGTTGGATTTCATTTTAAGGTAGAATTCCTTTTCAGTAAAACCGGTACGCAGCAGCAAACGGATAATGATATCCTGTTTCAGTCAGTATCAGGTCTGAACTATCAGATGCAAACAGATACCCTGAAAGAAGGAGGTGAGAACCGCTTTGAACATGTCATACCGGTGAGAAGCAAATGTACGGACCTCGTCCTGAAAAGGGGCATCTTCCGGCCGGCAGATTCGGCCATCTCCGGATGGTGTCTGGAAGCTTTCCGGGAATTTACCTTCTCGCCGGTAGACCTGATCGTGAACCTGCTGAATGAAACCCATCAGCCGCTCATGACCTGGAAAGTACACCGCGCCTGGCCTAAAAACTGGAAGATAGCTGATTTCAATGCAGACAAGGGAGAGGTAGTAATCGAAACCTTTGAACTGAATTACAACTATTTCACATTGGAATAACCCCGGAAAAAACCATACCCATGCCCGTAGAAATAAGAGAACTGGTGATCCGAATGACGGTAGATGATGCCGCCGGAAAAGGAAATACCGGTGCCGGCGAAAGCCAGGATAATACCCCGGAAGCCATTATTAAAACCTGCGTGGAAAAAGTAATGGAAATCCTGAAAGATCAAAGAGAACGCTGATGGCAAAGAGTAAAGAAACGGCGAACGTAGAGAAAATCGTGATCCGGCCCTTTCTGAATCAAAAACAGGATAAACCTGCCGGAAAAGATTTCGTTATCCCCATTAACCCCGAAAGTTATGCCCAGGCCTTCAAGGTGGAAGCAAAACAAAAGGCTACTGGTGGTAACCAGGGCAGCGCCCCCGAATACAAATTCACCAATCCGGAACAGCTGAAACTGGATTTTACCCTGGACAATACCGGTACCATAGAAGGTAATATACTGGATGGTACCCCCGTAAATGAACAGGTAACCCAGCTCCTGGAAACGGTGTACAAGATGAAAGGAGAGGCGCATAAACCGCCCATACTGAAAATCAAATGGGGCCTGTATACCTTCGATTGTATCCTGGCTAACCTGGACATCAGCTATGTGCTTTTTAAGCCCAATGGCGAGCCTTTGAGGGCAAAGGTCAGCGCCACCTTCACCCAGTACGTGGAGCCGGTAAAAAGGGTCGCAAAAGAGGATAAACGTTCTCCCGATCTTACCCGCAGTATCCGGATAGCAGACGGTGATACATTACCACTGCTTTGCTACCGGAACTATGGCGATCCGGCCCTCTATACGCAGGTAGCTTACTTTAATCAGCTGACCAGTGTAAGAAACCTGCACACCGATGATGAACTGATTTTCCCGCCGTTGAGAAATACGGGCGAACAATAAAACTCCCTGCATATGCCGGATATAACCTCCTCCAAAGATGAACGGATCATTCCCACACCAGGTGTATACGATTATACACAGGTGCAGGTCCTGATCAATGGCAACAAGCTGGATAATCCGGCTTATAACCTGCGCACCATTACCGTTGTCAGGGAAATGAATATGATTCCGTTTGCCCGGATTACCGTACTCGATGGAGATGTGGCAGACGAAAAGTTTGCGGTAAGTGAAGCAGCCGATTTTATTCCCGGCAACAAGATAGAAGTGAAAGTAGGCAGGGATGGTCAGGAGGCCAGCGTATTTAAAGGCGTAATCGTGAAACATGGCATCAAAGCCGGTGAAAACGGAGAAGCCTGCCTGCAGATCGACTGCCGCGATGAATGTGTAAAGCTGACATTGGGCAGGAAGAACAGGTACTTCACCAACGTTACCGACACGGATGCGCTGAAAACAGTACTCGGCGCCATCGCCGGTAAACTGGAAGCGACCGCGGTGAAACATAAGGAACTCGTACAGTATTACTGCACGGACTGGGATTTTGCCATGAGCCGCGCAGAAATGAATGGCTGCCTGTTGCTGGCGGATGCAGGAAAGGTTAACATGATCAAACCCGCACTGGCCGGATCTCCTGCACTCACCCTCGTGTACGGCGCTACCATCGATGAGTTTGAAGCAGAGATAGATGCCCGTACACAATGGCAGGAAGTAAATGCCAGTGCCTGGAGTTATAAAGACCAGGCCCTGAAAGAAGCCAGCACCAGCAGCTCCTCATTCAAAGAAGCCGGCAATTTAAAAGGCAGCACCCTGGCAGGTATTGTATCGCCGGCGAAGCTGGAACTACGTCACAGCGGTCAGGTAAGTGAACCGGAATTGAAAGCATGGACCGACGCCTTCCTCCTGAAAAGCCGGATGGCGAAAATCAGAGGCCGTGCTAAAATAAAAGGTTCCCCCGCTACCAAACCCGGTGATACCATTGAGCTGAAAGGCCTCGGGAAACGATTCAACGGCCTGGTATATGTCAGCGGGGTACGGCACGAATACCACGATGGTATCTGGACCACCCACCTGCAGTTTGGCATCTCTCCGGAATGGTTTCACCATAAACCGGAGGTGATGGAAACCCCGGCCGCCGGTCTGTTGCCCGCTGTCAGCGGATTACAGATAGGCATCGTTGTACAGCTGGAAAATGATCCCGACGGAGAAGACCGCATCCTCGTAAAAATGCCGTTGGTAGACAACCGCGAAAAAGGTACCTGGGCCAGAGTGGCATCACTCGATGCCGGTAAGGAACGGGGCTATTTTTTCCGCCCGGAACTGAATGATGAAGTGATTGTTGGTTTCGTAAATGGCGACCCCCGTTTTGCTGTGGTGCTGGGCATGTTGCACAGCAGTGCCAAACCGGCACCGGTACAGGCAAAAGATACCAATCATATCAAAGGCCTGGTTACCCGCAGCAAGATGAAGACCATGTTTGATGATGAAAATAAGGTAATGCGCATGGAAACACCCGCGGGCAATTCCATTGAGCTGAGTGAAAAAGATAAGGCCATTACCATTACAGATCAGCACAACAACATGATCAAAATGGAAGCCGGTGGCATCACCATCAAAAGCGCCAAAGATATCACGATGGAAGCCAGTGGTTTGTTCTCCCTGAAAGCCAAAACAGACGTAACACTGGAAGGAATGACCATCGCCGGAAAATCCAATACTTCAATAGAGCTGAGTGCGCAGTCTACGGCGAAGTTTACCGCATCTGCCATGATGGAAATGAAGGGCGGTATTGTTAAAATTAACTGATCATAAAAACGTTTTATATGCCTTTTGCAGCACGATTGACCGACTTCCATCTCTGCCCGATGGTGACCGCACTGGTCCCTCATGTGGGCGGCCAGTTGCTGGGACCTGGCGTACCTACGGTGTTGATCGGAGGAGCCCCCGCCGGCGTAAAGGGAGACCTGCTCATGTGTGTAGGCCCGCCGGATACGGTGGTAGGTGGTTCTGTCACGGTATTGATTGGTGGAAAACCTGCCGCCAGAATGGGCGATAGTACCGCTCACGGTGGCGTGATCGTAGCAGGTTGTCCCACAGTGCTGATTGGTTGATAAAACCCTCTTAAAACAAACGCATATGGCAGACGCTAATGATTTCCTGGGCAGCGGCTGGGGATTCCCGCCCACCTTCCGGAAAGAAAATGAGGATGAAGACTGTTACCCTGTACTGGCAGCAGGAAGAGAGGATATCAACCAAAGCTTGTACATCCTCCTGTCTACCAGCCTCGGAGAACGGGTGATGCAACCACAGTACGGCTGTAATCTATCCGACTACCAGTTTGAATCCATGAGTAACACCCTGGTAGGGTTTATCATCGATCTCGTAGAAAATGCGATCCTGTATTATGAAGCCCGGATACTGGTAGATAGTATTACCGTAACCGAACCGGATTCCTGGGATGCGATACAAGGTTATTTACGTATCAACATTGACTATACCGTCAGAACCACCAACTCCCGCTACAACTATGTATATGATTTCTATATCCGGGAAGGAAATACAGATGGTGTAAACGCAATGACAGCCACAAAATAATGAGTGCTACAGATAAAATATCGAACAACCTGGTCCGGGATGGCATCAGCCAGGCGCAACGGAAAATGGCTGCGCTGAATGCGGACAACCTGCCCATAGATGGCCGCAGTACCGCAGCACTGCTGGGATTCCTGTTCCGTTATGCAAAATATGTATTGTATTACGACGACCGTCAGCCGGACCAGCAGGACAATCAACTTTTAATGGCGCAGGGAGACTGGCAGGATTTCTTCCGTAATAACCCGCCTTTCCAATATGCCATTGTACAGCAGTTTGATACAGGTAGTTTTAACACCAGTTACCGGCAGGCCCTGGCCGATTTATTGCAACAGCAACCCGAAGATCAGTTCTGGTCACTGTTTTACCGTATCCTCGATATGGTGCTGCAACTAAATACGTGGCACACCCAACTGGATGATGGTACCGGCTTGAAGGGCATGCTGGATACACTGGTGAAATCCGATTTCAGCAAAGCGCTGTATCGCCTCCTCGCCATGGCCAATACGTTCGGCGACCGCCCGGATGAAGTAGCCGCGAGTATCGCTATCCTGATAAAGAACAAGGCATGGGGCCTCACCATGGATAACCTGATGGCACAGGATGTATACCTGCTGAAACTGGCTGATTATCCCCGTCGTCAACGCGTGAAAATGCTGGCGCAACTGGAAGAACTCTTTGTGATTTTCTTTAAGGGGATGCAACAGGTACAGGCATTTGCCCTGCGTGATTTTGAAACCGTATTGAAAGGAGCACAGAAACACCAACCCCACCTGGGATTGTTATATGCTTTCCTGCTGCTGTTTTCACAGGTGAAAACACAATTGAATACCCTCGCCCGCCAGCACCTGAATTTCTTTTATAAAGAAGTACTGCAGCTGAAACTGCTGCCGTTAATACCAGATCACGTACACCTGGTATCCGAACTGGCACGGCAATTACCGGACTACCTGCTGGCAGCAGATACCGGCCTGAAGGCAGGTAAAGATGCCCTGGGTAAAACCGTTACTTTCCAGGTAGAAAAAGATGTGGTCCTCAACAAAGCCAAAGTTAACCAGTTACGTACCCTGTTCAAAGATCCGCAGGCCAACCTGTTTGCCGCCCCGGTGGCCAACAGTGCCGACGGACAGGGCGAAGCATTCCGGAATCCCGCTTTTAACAGCTGGCCGGTATTGGGTACCGGCGCCTATGCCAGCAAAAATAATCCGTTACAAACGGCCGTACATTTTCCCTTTGCGGCTACTGGTCTGATCTTATCATCACCGGTGTTGCTGCTGAAAGAAGGGACCCGGGAAGTAACCCTCACCCTGGAGCTGGAAGGCTTGGCTGCCGGTAATGCCAGCCTGGGACTGGCCGCCGTGTTGAATAGCCCCTGGCACCGGGTGAATGAAGGCATACTGGCCGATTTTGAAAAAGCAGGTATCGATAAATTAACGGTGGCGGCTATACGTAAACATCTGGCGGGAGCGGGTGTCAAAGAAAAATGGTTCCCGGAAAATGAATTCATCTCCCTCATAGGAGGTAACGATACCACCGCATTGAAACCGGCATTTGTAATAGCCTATGTGGCATTGCTGCAACTGTCGGTGACAACGGAGAAAGGATGGTATCCGCTGTACAAGCCCCAGTTTACCATTGCCGGTAATCAGCTGAAAGTAGTATGCACGCTGGCAGCAGACGCCCCGGCGATCGTACCGGCGCCGGCAGACGTGTTGCAGGTTACCTATCCGGTAACCGATCCGTTGCTGCGTATCACCTTTAATCATCAGCTGCACTTCGAAACCGTATTAAAAGAGAAGGGCGTGTATGATATACTGAGTCAACTGGTCATTACCCAACCAGCGATACAGGTAGCTGTGAAAAATGTCAAACAATTGTTGCTGAGTAATGAGGAAGGTGGCTTGGATGCCAATAAAAAATTCCTGCCTTTCACCGCCATCCCTACTGTAGGCAGTAGTTTTATCATAGGCAGCGATGAGGTGTTCAGAAAAAGACTCACCGATCTGAAAATTAATGTGGAATGGGATGGCCTGCCGGCGGATTTTAAACAACATTATAAGTTGTATGATGCGAGTGTTACTAATGAGAGTTTTAAGGCAACCCTGCAACAATTGAATAATGGAAAATGGGTACCCTTTGTCCCGGAGAATAATCAGTCATTATTCCGTTGGGATGGTAGCAATACACTATATAACACACAGACGTGGAATCTGCAGCCGGTAGCCGGAAATATCGCACGTCTGTTGCAATCTGCTCCGCTGGCGCCTTACAGCAATGCGTCCTTATATGGTTTCCTGAAACTCAACCTGCAAAAAGATTTCTATCACGATGAATATGCACAGGTGCTGGCAGCACAGGTGCTACAAATCGGCTCAGTAAATTTCCTTGATGGGTTAAAAGATAAGTTAGGACGATCAGGTAATGAGGGGTTAAGGAAAGCCGCAGAAGAGACAGTTGGTAGAGCATTGGTGACAAATAATTGGGCATGGACCGTCAATAAGGGTAGCTCTGATCAACAGTTTGATGATCTGAGAACCAGCGCTAGTGATACAGTAGGTAAAACGTATAGCGTCAGAACGAATGTGAACAGTCTGTCAGACTACGTTAATGGTAGTTTACCCGATGGTGGAGTATTGCCGCCACAGCCTTATACGCCTACCATCAAATCTGTGATGATAGATTATGTGGCCGCCACCACGACAGGAGATATCACGCTGTTACATAAATATCCCTATGAAGAAAGTAATTATAAGTTGTTGCCCGCTGGTGAACGAACCACTTTCATGCCGGTATTCACGCAGGAAGGAAACTTGTATATAGGCCTGCAGGATGCTGTACCGGGTACAAATATCAACTTACTGTTTCAGTTATCTGAATTTACCGCTAACCCCGATGTCCCTAAAGCCACCGTCACCTGGGATTACCTGGTTGGTAATGAGTGGCATCCGTTGCTGAATAATTCACAGATCCTCAGTGATGCCACACAGCAATTGCTGGTATCAGGTATTGTAACACTGGCATTACCCTGGGAGGCAGATAAAACACATACGATACTGCCTGCCGGTTATCACTGGCTGCGGGTAAGCGCTGCAGCCAATACAGCGGCGGTGTGTGAAGCCGTGGATGTAGTAGCACAGGCTGCCATCGCCGTTTTTCATAATGAAGATAATGATGGCAACCGCGTTGTACCGGGATTACCACCCAATACCATCAGCGGACTGGTGATACCAGATGCCATGATCAATAAAATTTCGCAGCCCTGGCCTTCTTTTGGTGGCAGAAGACCCGAAGTGGAAGAGGACTTCTACATACGCATCAGTGAACGCTTGCGGCATAAAGGAAGAGCCATCAATGTATTCGACTATGAACGGATCGTATTGCAGGCTTTTCCGGCGATCTACAAAATAAAATGTATTCCGCATTCCAAAATGTGCCGGGATCAGACCGGGAAAATTACCTGGCTGTTGTCACCGGGATGGGTCACCCTGGCAGCCATTCCCCGGATTAGTGACTACCCGGCCGATGAAAAATTTACCCCGAAAGTAAGTCGCATTACCTTGGAAAAAGTAGCGGCTTACCTGCAGGAACGTACGACCGTTTTTGCCAATGTACAGGTGATTAATCCCGAATACCAGGCCATCAATTTCAGCGGTAATATCCGGTTTACGGAAGGAGTGGATGTGGTATACTATCAGGCCCGCCTGATCAGGGCCGTACAGGAATATATGTCGCCGTGGATCAACTCCGGCTCACAGGATATTGTATTTGGAGGTACCCTCATGATGTCGTCTGTACTGCAATTCATCGAACAGCTGAGTTACGTGGACTTTGTAACCGACTTCACCATGTACGTCATTACGGATGGGGTGAACGGACCGCCATTGAAAGCGATTACAGCAGATACTCCCTGGTCGGTACTGATTGCAGGAAAACAAACCTATACCCCGATTACAGCCTGTCCGGGTACCCGCCGGCAACCCGTATTTAAAATTAAAGCAGACAATCATTCATTCTAAAAAAACTAAAAGATATTCCCATGTCTATAACAACAAGAGACGCGCTGAAAGGCCGGTTTAAATCAGGAGCCATACCCACCCCACAGGATTTTATCAATCTGATTGATTCTGCCCTCGTAAGAAGGGATGATGCCTTCTTCGGTAAATGGCAAAGCGGCACCTGTTATTATGAAGGTGATGTGGTGTTGTATAATAATGCCCTGTATAGTTGTGTCCCCGATCAGCAACACCCCTGTGGCTGTGAAGGCGAGAGCAGTACCGCTGGAAAAGGAACTGACCCGGGTGGTCCGGTCGGACATTGTTCTGTGGATAATCCCGAAAAAGATAAGGATAACTGGATCATGCTGGATATTGATGCCACAGATGAGGATTGGGAAATTATCCGGGATGCGGCAGAGGTACCGGTGATCATGTATGCCAAAGTATTCGGCAAAATAGGAATGGGTACACAGGATCCCGCGGCACGGGTACATATTCAGGATGATAACTTAAATGCGGGTTTCTTATTCAGCCCGGATGGGGCCAATGACCCTGAGTTTGTAATCGAGCGCAATGGAGAAGGACAGCGCCGCGATTTTTCTCAAACTGTAACAAACAGTAAAGTCCGGTTTACCACCAATACGGAAGGATTTCTTTTCAATGCACAGTTTGATCCTACGCGTCAGGAAAATGAAAAGGATAAGGGAGAGAGTGTGCGGAGCAGACAGGTATTTATTACCACCCCTTATTCAGGACCAGCGATCGGTATAGGTACAACCCTGCCTCAGGCAGCATTGGATATACAAACCCGGAGCGGCTCTCATCTGGCACTGAATCCCGTAGGAGCAGTAACACCGCAGGCAGTATGGCTATACAAAGGTGAAGATAGCCCCGTAACAGGACTGGTGACAGAACTGGACAGCGAGGCGGTTAAATTCACCACCAATGCACCGGAAGGATTTTATTTCCGTAAGTTATTGGATAACGCCAAAAACTACCTGAAAAAAGCAGATACCGCTAATGGTGTAACGCTGGTAGCCATCAAACCCGAAGGCCGCGTAGGTATCGGTACCGAGTCACCGGTGACCGATGTGGAAATCACCCGAACCGGTGGCGCCGGCGCTTTTCAGATGTGCCTGGATAATACCAACCCTGCTTTCTCCATTATCAATAACCGGCCGAATGCGGAAGACCTGAGAAATTATCTCACACTGGGAGCCGATAACGATACCAGTATTTTTATAACAGATGCCAGTAAAGGATTTGTATTCAGAAGAGGGAAGGAATATGGTAATGGCAACGAGCGGGAAGTAAATCAGGGCGATGACCTGATCACGATTACAGCAGCAGGTAAAACTACCATCGGCGGCCTGTCCGACAAAGGATATGACCTGCAGGTAAAAGGAAAGATGCGCGCATTCGGTTTATACCTGGATACGGATGTGAAGAAGATCAAAGAACACGCCACCCTGGATAGTGTGCTCGATAAAGTGAAAAATCTCAACCCGGTATCTTTCACCTTCAACAAAAAAGCAAATGTCCCGGAAGGAGAAAAACAGATAGGTTTCCTGCCACATCAGGTACAGGAATATTTTCCGGAACTGGTCAATACAGATGAAGATGGCACCAAAACACTGGCATATGCTAATCTGGTAGCGGTTCTTACCAAAGCTATCCAGGAGCAGCAGGTGCAGATCTCCACACTGGAAAGCAGACTGGCTCAGCTGGAAGGTAGTAAGGACGCCTGATACAGGAATCATCTGCATCATCCGTGATGCATCATACCTCTTACCTAGCACCATTTCAACATGCCTGAACTTAAGTTTATAACGACAGATAAAAATAGTGGCTTCCCGGAATACCTGGATTTTGCCACCTTGCGTAAAGCAGGGATTCAGCATATCGCTGATTTTTCAGGCAAAATATGGACGGACCATAACCTGCACGACCCGGGCATCACGATGCTGGAAGCGCTTTGTTATGTGCTGACCGACCTGGATTACCGTACCCGGCTGGATTTCAAAGATCTGGTAGCAGCACCGGCCACTGAGGAGGATACCGGAGAGAACTTTTTTACCGCTGCGCAGATACTGGGAAATAATCCACTCACGATAACGGATATACGTAAAATACTCATAGATATAAAAGGTGTCCGGAACGCCTGGCTGGAACTGCCGCAGAAAGGAGAATATACCCTCTCCTGGAATTGTGAAGCCGGTAAATTACAAAACCTCCCGCCGACAGGTACACACGATACCCCGGTTCCCCTGAAAGGACTATACAAAGTTTGCATAGAACCAGACGATGTATACGCCGCTGCCTATGAAAAAGATGCCTGTGGCAATGATGTATTTCCCATCGATAAAATACTCACCACTATAAAGGAACGACTGCATCAGCATCGTAACCTGTGTGAAGATTTTGCAGAAATAAAGGTATTGCCGAAAGAACTGATCTCTTTATGTCTGCATGTGGAACTCAAAGCCAACTTTGATCCGGAAGATGTATTGGTAAATATCTATAGTAAAATACAGGACTACTTTTCACCGGCGCCGGCCTTTTATACCCTGCAGGAATTGTTGGAGAAAGGTCGTACCATGGAAGAAATCTTTGAAGGCAGACCCTATGATTTCAAAGGTAATAAAGCCCTGCAACAGAATGGGTTTATCGATACCAAAGAACTGGAAAACCTGCAACGCATTACAGAGATCCACGCCTCAGACCTGTATCGTATTATCATGACCGTAGACGGTGTGGCCGGTATTACCCGGTTGCTGATGAAAGATGCAGATGAAGATAGTTTTGAGCAGATAGATATCAATGATGTACCCATCCCCAACGATGGAGAAGAGTGGTGCCTGAAACTGAAAGATTTCCATCGCCCGGTATTGTCCCCGGAACTATCCAACGTCATCTTCTATCGGAATAATGTGCCTTTTACGGCCGATTTGCAAAAAGTAAAACAGCGGTATGTAAAAGCGATTTCAGATTATAATAAATCTCCCAAATCGAATACCGCCCTGGATACCGTTATTCCGGAAGGCCGACAGCTCAACCTGGCACAGTACAACTCTGTACAGTATGAATTTCCACAGGTATACCTGGTAGGTAAAAATGAAGTACCTACGAAGGCAACAGCCGCCAGAAAAGCGCAGTCGCTGCAGTTACAGGCCTACCTGCTGTTTTACGACCGGTTGCTGGCAGACTATTTTGCCCAGCTGGCCAATATCCGCAAACTGTTTTCGCTGGGCAAAATAACGCCCGCCACACAGCAAACCTATTTCGCGGCGGATATCAGCCATGTGCCCCAACTACCGGCCTTACTCCGCTATGAAAAAAAACTGCCGGTTACCACAGCAGGTAATGTAGCGCCCGGCGCCCGGCTGGCCTATGAACCAGCGCCTGACGGCTCCGGCAGAAAAACATACCCTTCCCTGTTTCAGCGCGATGAAGCGATTCGCCGTATCACGAAAGCCTGTAATAATAATACCGTAAAAAGGATTGTAGAACAGCAGGAAGACAGTGGTAACTGGTACCTGCAGCTGACGGATATGGCAGGTGACCTGTTGCTGGAAGGCGCCATCTATTTTGAATCAGAACAATTGGCCCAGCAGGCGGTGCGGGATATTATATTCCTTGCTGGGCTGGAGGGCAGCTATAGCCGCATCAACAACCGGGAGGAAGACGAATACAGCTTCGATGTGATATATAACAATACCGGCTATACGGAAATGCTGGCAGCCCTGTATGAAACAGCAGAAGAGTACAATGAACGGAAAGAAAAATTCCAGAACCATTTACTCGCCAGATTTGCCGAAGATTTTACGGATTATGCGCTGATGATGTATAACATCAGCGGCAAACAAAATGATCCGGCCCGCAACATTGCCGATAAAGCCGCATTCCTGGCCACCTATCCGGAAACCAGTGCCAACCGCGCCAAAGCATTCGACCATACGCAGCCTGCCGCCGGCTTCCCGGTATGCGGTCTGCAACAGCGGATGGCGGGACTGATGGGTATCCGCCAGGAACCTGCTGCTTCCCTGAATAATTTTGACCTGGTGCAGGCCGTCAGACAAAAAGCATTTGCCTGCAGTTTACCCGGACTCAATACACCGCTGTTCATCAGTACCAGTTTATACGAAGAGACGGAATTTGAGACAGTAACGACGTTGTTCCGGGAAATAGCCGCCGCTAAACATAACTACCGGCCGTATGGCTGTCCTGGTGAAGGCGTCTTTGGCTTCACCGTTCGTTCACCGCAGGATAGTGAAATATGGATCGAAGCAAAGTGCACCATTGAATGTAATCAGGCTGCCGACAGGGATGCCCTGATCGATTGGCTGGTAAAGTTCTTCGAGGACAATGGCCAATACAAACTGATTACCCGATCACAGGAAGGGCATTACTTTTTATTGCCGGATGATAAGGGTAATACTTTGCTGAAAAGCACAGTAGGATATGATACGGATATCGCCGCACTGGATGCCGGTTACGACTGCCTCGATATACTGCAGGACGGACAGGCCTGGGAAATCCGTTATGATGCGACTGCTGCTAATTACAGCATCGTGATATTGGATACCCGGCAACAACCTGTTGTATTACTGGCAAAACATCCCAGAAATTTTAACAGCAAAGCAGACGCTGATAAAGCGTTGATACAGCTGCAACAATATTTCCGGAAGAAATACCTGGTATATACCCGGGAGTATACCACCGTTCACAGCTGGCAAACCCTGGAACAGGAGCTGCCGGCCTGGGTAAGTGCATTCACTTTTAATGATCGCACACAGTTGCCGGTGAACTGGAGCAGTTTTGTAGAACTGGCGGCAGATGCAGCTAATTATAAGTGGAGGAAAGATGCCGAAGAGATATACCACCTGGAAGTAGTACGTACTACTGCAGAACCGGACGCACAGCCATTGGTAATGGCTACGCATGTAGCCGGATATGCTTCCCTGGCAGCGGTACAGGATGCGGTAGCGTACTATGTGGGGTTGTTCAATCGTTTATGGATGACTGTTAGTCGTACACCGGAGGCAGTTACAGCAGCCTGGTATATTTTTCAGGATATCGATGGCTGCGAAGGAGCTGGTGAAACGGTGTTGACCACCCTGCAACCTGTGCCGGATGGTCCGGAAGTAGCGCCTTTTACCCGTAGTATTATCCGCTATGCCGCCGACCCGCAAAACTTATCCGTGAATTACAGCGTGACAGACACCGCCAGCTGCCTGTATGTAGTACAGCTTCGCAGTCCGGAAGGAATATTGCTGGCAGAAAGTCCGGCAGTAGCTACCCGGGAAGAAGCTATCCGGTTGCTGGAGAAAATTCAGCAAAAGGCGGCTGCAGATGAACTCTGGTGCGTCAAAGGAAATACCGCTACGGTATATCGCTTTGTATGGAAGGAGGAGCGCAGTTGCACAGCCTTGTTACAAAGTACCGATGTATGGCATACAGCCGGTGAAGTGGCGCATGCACTCTTGCAGGCACTCTCACATCCGGATGGCCTGCACCTGGAACCGGTTTATAAACAAGGTAACGGATATGGTTATACGGTATATGCCGGAAAGAGGCGCTTTGCCCGGCAGGTAAAATGGTATGAGACCGCTGCAGAAAGGGATGCCATCATTCAGCTGATAAAAGAAGAATGGCGGCTGCTAACAGCTAATATCGTATGGATGACCACTACCACCGAACACTATTATTTTAAAATAAAAGAAGCATCTGGGTGGCTGTTGTTGGAAGAACCACGCTACTACAACAGCTTACACGAAGTACGTACTGCCTTTTACAATACGGTGAAGTTTGGCAAAAAAAGAGAATACTACCAGCTATATGATCAGCATCAATGTACCTATGGTTTTCAAATCGTGGATGATGCGGGTGTAGTGATAGCAGTACATCCCCGGGAGTATGTGACAGAAGAAGAACGGGAGATAGCTATTGTACGTGTCATGCGTTTTCTGCAGGACCACGGGCAGGTAGTCTCCCAGCTGAAAATGCCTGGCGCCTGGCGCTATAGCTGGGAGTGGTTATCCTGTGCATTCAGGCCGGAAACGGCACTGGAAGGGCTGGAAGACCAGCAAGACGACGAGGCCGCGACCGCGGCCCTGAAAGAGCTGTTGGACCTGGCAGCAAAAGGAAAGGATAGCTTTAAAGTAGAAGGAGAGGGGGAAGAATTCAGGATCTTTCTGACAAATGGAGCCGTACGTGTGGCCCTGCATCCCCGGATTTTTTCCACCCGCGGCCAGGCGGAAATAACAACCGACCGGTTGGTTGCCTGGGCAAAATACCAACTGGAAAAAGCTTTCCTGAAAAGAGACATCACGTTCAATGGCCGGCTGCTGACACCTGCAGACGGTACTTCCATCAAATCCATCGGCTATCGCCTGTGGGACCGTACTTTCCGCATGGCGCGCTATTGCCCTTTGTTTGACAAGGAAGATAAAAGAGCCGCTGCCCTGGAGGAAATGCTCCTGCATTATCAGCGTAAAGCACCGGTATATACCCTGATAGAACGAGGAAATGCCGCTATTGTAGAACAGAACAGACAATACTATTATCAGTTGCGTGGTAATCGCCTGGTACTATGGCAAAGCATCGCCGCTTATCCGGATGCCGCAACTGCCATGACGGCTTTTGAAAAAGACGTGTGGGGATTGCTGGAGTTGTCTGCGGATAACACCCATTACAGCGAATGGCAGGAAGGCGCCGGGTATCTGTATCTTCTGGACAAGAAAGGAAATCAGGTAGCGTCGTATAAAGAAGATTTTGAGTCCTATGATCACTATATCGCAGCCATTCGTGCCCGGCTACGGTTTGCGAAAAGCCACGGTATATACCTGCGCAATAACGGCGAATATGCTTTCCGCATCTACAACACCACTGCCGGGCGGTGCGATTGGGACAGTGTGCATACCTATCCCGATCCGGAGCAAGCGATCAAAGCTTTGCGGGAATTTTTACGCCTGCTGCGCTATCGGGGCAACTATTGCCTCGATGAAAAGAATGAGACCGGCCATTATCCCATTACACTGGGGCGGGTATTACTGGACCTGCAACGGGTTACCAAAGAATGTGATAACACCGCTACCCAGGATACAGCAGAACCGGAAGTACCACCACAGGATGAAGCCTGGAACAGATTACAATCATTCCTGGATAGCCTGGAACCAGGTGCTGATATGTTTTTCCCCTATACAGATTACAAAGATGAGTGCCGCTATACCTTCCGGCTGATCGATAAAAATATATACCGGGTAGCCCGCCATGCCAGCTGGTATCAAAGTATGGAGAAAAGAGAAGCAGCACGCCTGCAGTTACTGGCGGATATCGTTTGTAAGAAACGCCTGTATGGCTGGTATGTACAGCCCACAAAACCGGCTACACAGGAATTGCTGGGCGCCTATTTCGAACATCCGGAACGGGTGAATGCAACAGATCTGTGGTGGAGCTTTGCCAAGGAACAGATCTCCTGGAAACAGGTATCTGAAACGCTCTCCGGAAACATTACCCTGTACTACTATCAGCTGATCGGCAAAAATAGTAAAGTGGTGTGGGAAAGTGTAAACCGCTATGCCTCTGCTGCGCTGGCGCAAAAAGAACAACAATACTTCTACGTGTATCTGTTAGAGATGGCCCGTGCTGCTACAGCTTATCATTATGAACCGGTACTGGGTAAAAAAGATACTTACCGGCTGTCGCTGAAAGACATCGATGGAAATATCATCGCGATAGCACCGGAGTGTATCACAGCAGACATCCTGGAAAATGATCAGGCCACAAGAATCTGCAATGCAATCATGTATCCCGTGATGCAAAACGGTGACGGCTATACGTTTGAAATCAATAACGTGATCCAGGAACAGGAAGGTAATAAAAGCACCTATACCTATACCACCATCTGGGATGCCATACAATTGTATGAAACGCCGGATCTGGCTTTTGAAGCATTGAAAGGCGTTTGCGGACAACTGTTACCAGATCTGCAGCAATATGAACGCGGCGATGAAGATGCCTGTGGCCCCTTTGGTATTGTATTAACAGATCCGAATGGTTTGCTGGCAACACACCCATTTTCCTATACAAGTATGAAGGCACGAAAAGCCGCCATGGATCTGGTAGAATCGGCCATCAGTGCAGAAGGTTTCCACTTGCTGGAACATATTCTCCTGCGCCCGGGTGAACAGGGAACGGGTTGTACGACAGGCGAAGAAGGTGTATTACAGACATGTGTAGACGAATGTTTGTGTGATTGCGACAACCAGCCTGCGGATCTCACCAAACAGGAGGACCCTTTATGTAATACCATCTTTAAAGCAGATCCCTATTCGTTCCGCGCTACCGTAGTATTACCCGGCTGGCCGCAACGTTTCCGGTTAGCCCGTTTCCGGCAGTTTTTTGAAGACAATTTACGAAAGGAAGCACCGGCACACATACGACTCAATATTGTGTGGATAGGGGCAAAGCAGATGTCGCAATTTGAAAAAGCCTGGCAACAATGGCTCAGCGCCTTGTCAAGGGACAACAGCTGTGATTACACCGATAGCCTGCAGCAACTGAATAAAATAATATTGGCACTCGAAAACATATATCCGGCTGCTTATCTGTATGATGATGAAGGAGGAGGTGATAGACCCCTGATCATGCTCGATGAGACGATGTTGGGATAATTTCAACTTATAAATTCTACATAAAATGATAGTTAATACTTCTTCTCCTTACCCGTTCTTTTCAAAGGGACAACAGTTGAAAAGCACCAGCCTGACCGGTATCGTTAATTATGCAGAACAGGAGAGTGAGGATACCCGGATATACCTGGAGGGACGCGGTGTTTTTTACGGACTGACACTGGACTGGCAGGAGACCTCAAACACGCTTCGGTTATTACCGGGAACAGCGGTCACCTCAGATGGCTTGTTGTTTGTATTGGATGATGCCCTCACTTTCAGCCGTGCCAAAACGGAAGAGCAATTGCCGCTATCGGGCCAACAGGTAAACATCCGCCGACTGGTCACCGGTAATACGGAAGGAGAACCGCTGGCAACGGTATTGGCGGAAAAAGACTATATCGTGGTATTGGTAAGTACCCGGAAGGATTCGCCTCAGTCGAGCTGTTTATATGGTTACAACAGTAACGAAATTACCCGGGAAGTGCAGGCAGAAGCAGTATTGATAGCGAAAACAGAACTGGATAAATTTGATCGGCAGAAATGGTTTCCGCAAATCACACCTGTGTTGGAAGGCGACGGCCCTGCGGTACATCGTTTCGGTTATCAGAACGAAAATGCTGGTATTACTTTCGATTCGTTTATTAACTGGAGTACTGTGGCTGACGGTTTTAAACGGGTATGCACCGAAGCAGAAGCCGGTATTGGAGAGGCTTACCGTAAATTATATGCATTGGTGCAACCGTTGTTGTTACCGGATAATACAGACAATCCTTTTGATGGACTGGCAGCTTCCTTGGCAGCTGTACGGCAACAATTGGATAACAATGATAAATGGTTGCCCTGGTGGTACGACTATTGTAAAGAGCTGGTGAGCGCCTATGAAGAATTTGCCAACTCCGACTTCTTTAATACCGTACTGGTAAGTTTTCCCGATAAAAAAGCATTCCCCGGCTACATCGCTTTAGGCCCTGCAAATACAGATAGTCCTGCAGATGGAAGGATAGACATTAACGACTACCGTATGGGATTATTCCACCTGCCTTCTGCTGATGTCAACAGTGCTATAATCGAAACGGCCCGGTTGTTTATTACACGTATGAAACAACTGGTATTACAGTCCAACACAGTATTTAGTGCAACTGTAAAGTTCCCTGATAAGGTACATATCATTCCGGATGAAGGTATTCATTTGCCATTGAGCAGAAGATCTATTCCCTATTACTACGTAAAGACAACGGATTGGCCGCGTTTCTGGAATCCTGCTGTGATGAGACGTGGCAGGGTGCCGGTGATACCAGGTATGGTTGATACGGTAGATAATAAATTGATGTGGAATGACATCAACGCCTATACGTTTTTTCGGATACAGGGACATCATGGTGTGGCAGCGATGAAGATAGAGGAAGATATTGCGGCAGAGCGGAAGAAGTATCATCTCCCTTTTGATATAAAAATTGTCTACCTGGGAACACCGGAGTCTATGCAGGAACTTATTAAGGATAAGTCTGCTCACTTTACAGATCTGGGTGTGATGCTGGAAGATATTGTGTATGATTTGCGTGCTGGCTGGAATTGTGCGAATACCTGGGAAGATAAAATATTCCCGGGTGGATTTAACAGAGCACAAATAGGACAGATGTTTGAAAACCTGGCCAGCTATATTTCAGGGCAGGGAGTAGGTTGGGAAAAAAAGCTGTGTGATCAACTCTGTGATGAGAAAAAGCGCCCAAGTTGTATCAACTTTATGAGTGGCCTCAATGCCGTAAGTGAAGAATACGTACGCCGCAAAAGCGAATTGCTGAATAACCTGCTCTTTACCCATTTCGCCAAAAAACATCCGGGACTGGAACACACCGGAGGCGTGCCCAAAGGAGGCACCCTGGTATTGGTGTGCGACCAGAACATCAAGGATACGGTAGCCTCTTCCGAAATGATGGATATCGTAAAGTTGGTAGCCAGCCAGGATGACCAGGAACGGGCAACAGGACAAGAAAAAGCAGCAGCGTTGCTGGATTATAAAGTAGTAGCTGATTTCTGTTTGCCTTATACCTGCTGCTCGAAAGTACCGGCCATACAGGTTGTCTTTGAACAGTTGGTACCACAGGCCTATTTTAAGATGGAGGCGATACGTATCAGTGAGCCATCAGATGCTAAAGCAGGTACTTCCTATCAACTGGAATTGGATAACCAATCGCTGTATGCAACTGCTTTCCACTGGGAATTGTATGATTACAACGGTGTGTTGCTGGAGGAGAAAGATACGACATTGGTCAGCGAGCAAGTGACCTTCCCTATATCATTGAGCCAGGGTGTAACTTATAAAGTCAAACTGACTGCCTCCAAAGAATCCCTTAACAGTACCTACGAGCAAACAATCGACATCTGCCCACAGGGGATAGGACATATGCTGACCAGTAGCGGTGAAGATACTGCCGAATGGAAATGGAAGGAGGGGGACCTGGAATTACCACTGGAACGCTTGGTATTAGGCGGTGTATTCCATCTGTATAAAGAAACAACCGCAGGTATAACTAAAATACCGGCGGATCAATACCATATTTCCTGGGACGAAGGACTGTTAACCGGTAAGCTACAGGTGAAAAAGCCGGAGATCGGCAATTACAACCTGGAATATTCCTTCCCGGATATTACCGACTGTACAGCTAAAGCAACATTAACTGTGACTGTCGTAGTAGATACCGCCATCATGGACACCCGTATAAAGCGTTATCGTGATGTAGTAAAAGAGGCTGCTGGTTCGAGCACCGAACCTTGGTTTGTTGAAACAAAAAAATTCCTGGATAAAAAAGGCTCAGATACGGTGTTGACTACTGATTATACTACCTTACTAAAAGTACTGACGCCAACAACACCTCCCAAAAAACAAAAGGCCGCCGCGGCAACATCTCCATTAGAGTTGCTCTTGTACAATGCCACAGCCTATTATATAGACCAGTTGCTGACGAGCGTACCTGGAGAGATATTTCCTGCTGCGAAAAAACCATTGGCAGATGCTGCTGTCATGATGAAGGGCTATGATAAGGATTTGGTGAAATGGAATGCAGTATGGACCACTGTAGAAATTACCCGGCCGGATAATGAAGCAACCATTGCTGCTTACAACGACATATTCAAACCATGATACAACAACATGTCATAGGAAAACTGATCGTGGAACTCCAGCTGCCTTCGAGAGAAGAGGCGCCTGCCTGGTATGCCCGTATTGCGGCGATGTGCCGGCATGAACTGCTACCATTGCTGGCCGGCCTTTTTGATGATTGGGCCGATGAAGACGTCCTGTTGCAGATAGACCAGCTGGAAATAAACCTGGATACCTGCACCCTGGAAATCCTGCATGACATACCGGATACGGTGATTACGTATATGCATCAACATTACCCGATAGCAGAGCAGCCGCTATGGACCGAAAAAGGAGTATCCCGCCTGCCGCTGGCCCAAAGCTATTTCAACAGCTGGTTATACTTCCTGGAACAGGGTACCTTGCCGCATACCAGTGCCAGGTGGTCGCCGCAGGAATGGGAGTCCGGTGACTGGGAATCCGGAGTACTGGAAACGCTGGCTACCGACAGTAAAGCGCTGGAGAAATGCCGGGAGGTGCTGACACAGCATCCGGTGGCCATCAAACGATTGCTGCGGCAGTTTTCATCCGTCTTTCAGCAGCAGTGGATGCGGGCCTGCGATGCAGGCGCCTTCCAGTTTGCCGACACGCTGGGCGATGAGCTGGAACGTTGTTGTTTCCATCCTACCGTACAGCAGATACTGTCGCAGCAATGGTCAGGATTGTATACCATTTTACCGGAACGCACAGCTTTCCGGCTGCAACTGAAAGAATGGCTGATCCGGGAAGTGATTTTGGTGAAACCAAATATCCGGCCGGCAGATTTACTGGATAAAATGATCCGCCTGTTTTTTACAGCGCCACTGGTGGTACGTTTGTTATACGTTTTTCAACAACTGCCGGAAACGCTGGCGATCAAAACAGGTAGTGTATTTCATCAGTCCCTGAAAACACTGACCGGCTATTATGCCACTGGTATTGCGGCACTGCGCAGTCACAGCGAAAGATTATTACCTCCGGCGGCTGTACGCGATGCGGCAGCAGAACAGCTGTCCAACAATACCGCAACATCCTCGTCGCCGGATCATCAACCGGATCATAAAGAGGATCATCAACCGGAAAAACAACAGGAAAAACAACCGGAGAATCAAATACCGCAATCGTCACCGGAGAAAGATAAGGAACGCCGTATACCACCACAGGAAACCTCGTTGTCAACAGATCATCAACTGGAAAAACAGATACCGCAATCGCCACCGGAAAAAGACAAAGAGCTCCGTACGCCGCCCCAGGAAATACCCCAACAAACGGCTGGTAATATTCCACCTATATCGGAAACGGTTAAACGACATTCACCGGACACGACTGCTGCAGAAGATCAGCCGGCAAGTACACCGACTGCTGCTACGTCATCACCGGCAGCCGCGCAGCCGGCCGCAGGGGCTAAAGACAACACGTCGGAACCTCCTGTTGAGGAAGCGCCGCTACCGGCTGATGGTACGGTCTTGTACGTGGAGCAGGCGGGGCTGATCCTATTACATCCCTATATCGGTATTTTATTCGATTCGCTGGGTCTTAAAACCGGCGCACACTTTACAGATGAAGCAGCCAGAGAGAAAGCAGTACACCTGTTGGGATACCTGGCTGCCGGTGATATGGAATTGCCGGAATATGAACTGGTACTCCCCAAAATATTGTGTGGGATACCGCCTTCACAGCCGGTTAGCCGGTTTGTGACCTTGTCTGCGGAAGAAAAAGCAGGCGCAGAAGAACTGCTGGAAGCAGTGATTACCAACTGGAACGCACTGGGGAACACTTCTCCGGATGGTTTACGGGCTAACTTCCTGTTGCGGGAAGGAAAGCTGGAATGGACAAATGAAGAATGGCACTTACGCGTATCGCAACAATCCTACGATATTTTATTGGATCGTTTGCCATGGGGCTTTGGTGTAGTTGCATTGTCGTGGACACCCTGGCTGATCAAAACTGTATGGGTATAATATCATGATAAAAGCCGCGGATACAAAGAGCACATCCCGGGCGGCCCGACAGCCGCAGCAACAGCAACCGGGAACTACTTTCTTCAATAAAGAAAGTGATCAGGCATATAATGCCGACGCAGGCCCGGAGCCTGCCCCGTTTTTTGTCCAACGGAAATTAACCATTGGCAAGCCGGATGATCATTTTGAGAAACAGGCAGACCAGGTGGCCGATCAGACGGTTCAACGGATGCAATCTCCTGCACCGGTACAGCTGAAAGCATTACCCGGTATTACACCTGTGACAGCACCTGCGCCGGTTACCGCACAAAAGAAGGAAAAAGAAGTGGTGGAGGAAGAAAAATCCGGAGAGGAAGAAAAAATACAACGGAAACCCATATTCGATAGTATGGGCGATCCGCCGGAAGATAAGCTGCAACGGAAAACAAACGATGATACCGCTCCGCCGGCAACAGAAAATAGTAATGCCAACCTCGAGCACCGTCTGAAAAGCAGCAAAGGCGCGGGCTCCTCCCTGCCTCCCGATACCCGCGCTGCTATGGAGTCTTCCATAGGTGCTGACTTCAGCGGTGTGAGAATACATACAGGCAGTGAAGCCACTTCCCTGAGTAATGATCTGCAGGCACAGGCCTTTACCCACGGCAATGATATTTATTTCAATGATGGAAAATACAATACCGGCAGCAGTTCCGGACAACACCTGCTGGCACATGAGTTAACCCATACGGTACAACAGGGCGCGGCTGTACAGAAGCAGGCAACCCCGGAAGTACAGCGGGAGCCGGCTACAGAGCAGGAAACAAAACAACCACCGGCCATTACCCCGGCGCCACAGGAAGAAGTACAAACGAAGCCCGCTACGCCGGCACCAGCTAAACCGGCCGCCAGTGCGCCGCCGGCTGCGGCCATGGGAGAAGTGGTAAACATATCTTCCGGTGCATTCAATCCTTCCGCTACTTTGAAAGAAGCGATCCGCAATGCGAAAAACGAAGGCATGGAGGTAAACGTTACCGCCGGCAATCTGGCAGGAGCGGGCTCCTTCACAGTACGGGAAAAAGATGGCGCCCTGGAAAGTATAAACAATGCCTGGCTGCCGATGAATATGCCTTTCCTGCAGGCCGCTAACCCGGTGCTGGCAGTAAAACTGTCCAATGGGCAAATCAGTGGATTTGCGACCATTGGTAAAAGTAACCTGCCGGATGCTATTCCTAAATGGTTACGCAGCAACGACAAGGCGATCGGCTGGTTAACCGGCATTGATGTGGAAAAAGCAGCAGCACACGTTACCAATACTTTCGAAGCAGGTGCCTTTACCTTTACCCTGAACGGGGCAAAAGTAAAGGTAGGTGGATTTGCAGACGCCACACTGGATATGGGCTTCATTAATATGCAGCCTACGGCGAAAGTAGATGCCGACATCGATATCAAAGGCGTTGTAAAGAGTCAGCTGAATATTACACTGAAAGAAGAAAAATTATCCGGCGAAGGATCGCTGGATGTTAGCTATAAATCTTTCTCCGGCAAGGTGGAAGCGAAGTTCGCGGAAGGCATACTGGATGTAAAAGGATCGGTTGGTTATGAAGGCGATAAGCTGAGCGGTTCCATTACCCTGGTGATGACCGACAAAGCAACGGCCGACCGCTTTGCAACAGACCAGGTAGGCGGCGCCAAAGCAGACGAAGTGGTACCACCGGCAGAGGTACCGCCGGCTACCGGCAAAGGTCCGCGGGCATTGGCTGGTATGGGTACGCTCACCTTCAACATGACGGAATGGTTTGCGGGTACGGTCACCGTGATCGTAGATGGCAAAGGCACCGTAACGGTGGTGGGTAAAATTGCGCCGCCGAAAGAAATTATCCTGTTCCCGCAAAAAGATTACAGCAAGGAACTCTTTAAGCTGGAAGCCCGCGCCACCTATGGTGTGCCGGTCATAGGCAATGTATTTGTATTTGCGAACCTTGCGCTCATTGCCCTGGCGAAAGTAGGACCTGCCAAGATATACAACATAGAAGTAAACGGTACTTACTCCACTAACCCGGATATTGCCAAAAACATTTCTTTGTCCGGTTCCCTGAACATGTCTGCCTATGCTGGTTTGCGGCTGCGGGCAGAAGGAGGGGCTGGTCTGGAATTACTGGGTCACGACGTAAAAGTAGGCGTAGGTGTAAATGCCGACGCCGGCGTAAAAGGATATATTGATGCACGACCTACCATCGGTTACCGCGATCCGGGTGAATTCTTCTTCAAAGGTCATATGGAAATTGCAGCGCAGCCATTCCTGGGCCTCAGCGGCGATCTCTTTGTAGAAGTAGATAGTCCATGGTGGTCGCCATTGCCGGATAAAAAATGGACCTGGCCTATTGGCTCCCTGGAATATCCGTTGCCGGGAGAATTTGGTATCGGCGCCGATATGGAATATGTACTGGGTTCCAAAAAAGTACCGGAAGTATCTTTCAGCGAAGCCAAATTCGATGGTACCAAGTTTATGACAGATCTGGTAGAGGATCATGTACCGAAGAAAGGTGGTGGCGATAAAGGCGAAAAACAAGGTAAATTTGTA
The DNA here is from genome assembly GCF_025989125.1 of Chitinophaga nivalis. NCBI lineage: Bacteria > Pseudomonadati > Bacteroidota > Chitinophagia > Chitinophagales > Chitinophagaceae > Chitinophaga > Chitinophaga nivalis. Next base: position 3,491,129 of record NZ_JAPDNR010000001.1, read on the forward strand.
GACGGTGGTGCAGCTGCGCCGCCACCGGGAGGCGATAAAGCCCCTGCTGGTGGTAAAGCGCCGGCTGGTGGCACGCCGGGCGGCAAAGCTCCGGGAGGAAAAGCGCCTGGAGGAGGTAAACCGGTTCCGGCACCTGCTGGTAAAGGTGGTGGCAAAGGCAAGGAAAAAGATGATAAGGGAAAAGGCAAGAAGGATGCCGTCCTCAACTTTGGCCAGGCCATGAAAGAACTGCGGGTACTGGAAAGCCATAAACCGATGACGCGGGAAGAAATCAATGCCGCGGTAGAAAATATTAAAAAGAAATACAGCGTTCCTGGTATTACCATTGCACCGAAAGGCAACAACATATGGGTGGTAACCGGTGTGATGGATGGCCGGCCGAACAAGCAGACTGTGAAGGTAAAGGCCCTCATGAAGCCGGGGGATAATAAACCCAAAAGTAAAGAGGAAAAGGCGAAGGAGAAAGATAAGAAAAATCAGTTGGCCAAAGGGTTGAAGGCGATTGATAAAGAAGAAAAAAAGTATCTTACCAATGGAGAGATATTGAAAGACGAAGCGCAGCAGGTAGCTGCAACGGTGAAGGTAGAACACCCGGTATTTAAGTCTATAACGGTGGTTGATGGGAAAGATTCCTGGGATTATGAATATATTCAGGCAAGTCCTAAAACAGGTAAACCTAAAGAAGAAGCAGAAAAGAATGCCTTAGCGCTTGCGCAAGCTCATTTTAAAGGAAAGGTATTTGAAATTGCCGAGTTAAATGATTTTTTAAAAGCGGTAACGGGTTATCAAAAAACAACCATCAGTACATGGACCGGGATTTGGGAGGAAAAGAAGAAGGTATTGTTTTCGTTCTCCTCCATTGCAGATAGAAAAGATTCTTATCGTAAACTAAGCTTTGATAAGAGTTTGTTGGAAGAAGGAAAGCGGGATGTTGATTTTGATAAACGAAGGGCATACGGGTACGATAACTTTGATAAAACCAGTGCAGGTGGGTTGATTGTATTAAGAAAAAGTTTGATAATGGAGAAAGATGAAACAGATCCCAGCAAGTATAAATATGGTTATGCACCCGGGAAAGAGTTTGATATTGCATATTTATCTTCAGCCCAGGCACGGTATGAATGTGCCAGAACAAGAATTGTAAAAGGCGAAAGATTGTTGGTACCTTATGACCGTATTGTACTCGGGCATCATATCAAAATGGGGGCATCCGAACATTGGAACAGATATGGACACAAACAAACAAGAAAGCAGAATCTGGAGTGGAATCGGGATCCTAATAATTTTCATGGTATAGAAGACAAGACCGTGTCTTCCCAGAGTGCCAGCGAATCAGAATCTTATTTGGAACCGTCTAAAGATGAGGGTAGTAAGCCATGGTGGTATGATGTTAATCATAAAGATTACTTTAAAAAATAAAAATAATGGAAAATTTACTGAACGCCTACGAGGACTTTTTTGGCAAGCCCGATTTATTGGTGACACTGCCCGCAACTAAAAAAAATAGCACCTTTCAGGTGGGAGTAAATCAGTCGGAGATAGATGATGAATCTAATACCATCACTTCTCTGGGTTTGTCGGTGCTGGAAGGAGAGAAAGAATGGGATATTGAATTTAGTATAGAGGTGATGGGAGCTGTTTCAGAACAAAAGGCATTGGAAACGGGTAATTTTTATTACCAACTGTTTAATAAAGTAATTGCAGGAGAAGAACTGGTTTCAGGAAGTATCTACAAGCAAATAACGCTTCCCGGGTTTGATAGGATGAAGCACCTATTAATCATGGATAAAGGTTATTTATCTGCACAATGGTTAGATGATGAGCAGGCAACCGGGCGCCTGATAAATGTAATTGCATTGTTTGAGCAGGAAGCCGATCAGCTACAGCAGTTAGTACCTGAGTTAAGAGAGAAGATAATCTGGAGATCGGATATTGTATTTGCAGATCCTGCCCGGGAACCAGAAAACATTGTTTATCAGGCCATGTTGAATACCTGGAGTGGGATTGCAGAATGGTTTCAGGAAAATGGAGTCCATACAGCCGATGACTTAAATAGACAGCTGGAAGCAGCCGGAAGTGAAGCGCCTGCCACCGCATTGGAAAAAGAACTCGGCTTTACATTGCCGCTGGATTTTAAAGCATCCTTTAACATACAACAGGAAGGTATCAGTTTAGGTACGTATGATATGTTTGATGCGGAAGGTATTATACAGGAAAGAAATGACATGAATCGATTGAATAAAGCAGGGACTTTTGATAAAATGACAAAAAATATGTCCGGAGATCCACGGATAAAAAAGGTAGGCTGGCATGAGAAATGGGTGCCTATAGCGATGAATAGCGCAGGTGATACGGTTTGTATTGATATGGATCCGGGGCCGGAAGGGGTGCCGGGACAAATCATTATTCGTTTAATGGAACAGGGACCTATTGCCACAGACTATACCTCTTTCTTTGATTGGCTGGACGCATTTGATACCGATCTGAAAGGCGATAGTTTTGAAGTCGATAGCGATGGGTTTTTGCATAGAAAAGAAGATTCGCTTTAATTAACAAGTACTATAACCCCCAAAATATGCTCATCCTCTCCATTGCCATACAGAAAGGCGGTTCAGGTAAAACTACCACCGCCTTGAACCTCGCCGCTGCCCTGCATCGTGCAGGAAAGCAGGTGCTGTTGGTAGACCTCGACCCGCAGGCCAACCTGACCCAATCCATGGGTGTTACAGACGACTCACCATTAAGCATATACGAATTATTGAAGCAGGCAGCGGCCGGCGAAACCATAGCAGTGGAGCAGGCAATTGTCCGGACGGGCGTATTGCCGCTGATTCCGGCCAACCTGGAATTGGCGGGTGCAGAGCTGGAGCTGGTCAATGTCTACGGCCGGGAGCAACTCCTGAAGCAGGTACTGAAACAGGTATGGGCGCAATTCGATATTGTGGTGGTGGACTGTCCGCCTGCATTGGGTATGCTGACGGTGAACGCCTTAACGGCCAGCGACTACGTATTGTTGCCGTTACAGACCGCGTTGCTGCCTTTTAAAGGCGTACAGCAGTTTATGAAAAACCTGCAGCAGATCCGGCAACAACTCAATAAAAAACTGAAAATGGCGGGCCTGGTGCTTACCCAATATGATGAACATAAAAGTATGCATCGTTCGGTACGTATCGCCCTGGAGAAAATGTATCCGGAGCTGGTACTGTCTGCAGAAATTCGCAGTAATGTCGCACTGGCCAGAGCCCGGGAAGAAGCCTCCGATATATTTACCTACGATAGCCAGGCAAATGGAGCCAAAGATTATTACCGGCTGGCAACAGAAGTGGCGGCCAGGTTTTATGCATAACGGCCGCCGGAAAGCAGCGTGATATACCCCTAAAACGCACAGTCATGAAAACAAGCAGTAGCCGCCGGTACCGGCGGCATCGTAACCCCGAAACAGCGGAGCAGCAGGATGCTTCCTTTTTTAATCCCGTACAGCAAAACATACAAACAAAACAGGATCCTTTTTTTCAGCCTAAACTGACTTTTGGTCAGGAAGGAGATCCTTATGAAAAAGAAGCGGATGCCGTGGCGGGTAAAGTAGTGAGCCGGCAGGGCGTGAAAGGAAATGCCCTGCAACGGAAAGAGATATCTGCTGTACAGCGGAAAGCGGCACCGGAAGAGGAAGCGGTGCAGGAGAAATCATTACCGGATAAAAAAGAAGAAGAAAAAAAAGTACAGCGGAAAGGGATGCCGGAGAAAAAAGAAGAAGAAAAGAAGCTGCAAAAAAAAGACAGCCCGGAAAAGAAAGAGGAAGAAAAAATGGTGCAGCAGAAAGGCATGCCGGAAAAGAAGGAAGAGGAAAAGAAACTTCAAAAGAAAGGATCACCGGATAAAAACGAGGAAGAGAAAAAAGTGCAGAAAAAAGACATCTCCGGAAAAAAAGAAGAAGAGAAAATACAAAAGAAAGAAGAACCGGAAAAAAAGTTGCCGGCAGATGAAGTCCTCAAAGAAGAAATCGATGAAAAAGAAAAAAGAGGAAAGCCGCTGGTGATGACAAAAGCTCAGCCCAACGACACGGCTAAGGGCGGCGATAGCCGTGACTTATCGGGTCAGTTGAAAGCGCAGCAACAACAAGGTGATCATATGTCGCCGGAGACGTGTGCTGAAATGAGTAACGCGATTGGCGCCGATTTCCGGAACGTAAAAATACACACGGATACGACAGCGGTGCAACTCAGCAATGAACTGGGCGCGCAGGCTTTTACCCATGGCAACGATGTTTATTTCAACAGCGGTAAATACGATCCGGCAGGAGCCACCGGTAAACATTTGCTGGCACATGAACTGACCCACGTGGTACAACAGGGTGCGGCACCGGCGATGCCGGAGCAACAGGCTGCCGCAACCCCTACATCTGCTGCACCAGCCGTACAGCGGGAAATATCCACGCCATTGCCGGCAGGTGTACATCCGGACGAAAAATCACGGGTGGCTACTTTTCCATCCGGTGCTTTTACCGTGGTGGTAAAGCCGGACCGAAAAGCGCGTAAAGGAGAAGGTATAAAAGCCAATGCTGCCAGAACCTATGGGAATATGCATCCGGTGCCGGTACTTACCTGGAAGGATAAGAAAGTAGCTGCGGTTACCTTCACGAAAAAACTGGAAGTAGAAACAGTGTATGGCGCCAGTGCTCATGCGCAGATGGATTCCAGCTATGGCCGGGGAGCGCTGGAAACAGATAAGGCAGCGGGTAACAGCTCGTTGGGTTTCCATGAAGGCAACCATGGCACCGACTTTATTGACTACGTAAAAAATACCCCTTTCCCGGAAATTGTCATAGCGGCCCCGGTCACTGTGGCGGAGTATAATAAGTTATTAGCGGAATGGCAGCTGCAGTTTAATGCCTATTACGATAAGATGCAGGCACTGAGTAAAGCGAAGACAGATGATGTCACAGATCCTGTTCCCACGCCCGCTGCTACAAATGTAAAATAAGCGGCCTATAGCCGGATTACCTGATAGCCCCGATTTAAGATGATGTATAACAACAATAACAAAAATGCTATAGTACTGCAGGAATACTTAACCTGGCTGCAGCAGGAAATGCGGAAAAGACTGGCCACCTATTTCAAGATAGCGGATGCCGATGAAACCGCAACGATGGAGGTGGGCAGTCATGCACCAGGAGATGCCTCGCCGGAAATGCCGCTGGCAGATTTTATCCGGAAAAATAACTTGAACGGAGAAGAACAGTTATTACTGCTGTTGGCACTGGCCCCCCATGTAAATCCGGTTTTCTTTGAAGAAACCATCCAGGATTATCTGATCAGCAAAGGCGATTTTCCCCTGATTGGCTGTGTGAAAGGTACACAGTTTCGGGGCATGCTGGCTACCGGAGAAACCCTGCTGTTTTTACTGGCAGGGGAAGACCTGGAAGCCCGCATCAATGCGATGGCATTGCTGAGTGAAAAACATTTTTTTGCACAGCGGCAGGTGTTATGGCTGGAACAGCCACCGGAAGGAGAACCAGCCATGAGTGGAAAGATCGTATTGTCGCAGGAATACATTGACCTTTTTCTGACCGGTAAACATGCGAAGCCCCGTTTTGGTAATGATTTTCCGGCAGAAAGTATTACCACGCCGCTGGACTGGGAAGACCTCGTGTTAAGTGCGCAGACAATGGAACAGCTGCAGGAGCTTAAAAAGTGGCTACGCGTAAAAGATAAACTGGCTGCTAAAAATAAACGCCTGAAACCCGGTTACCGGGCCCTGTTTTATGGCCCGCCGGGAACCGGTAAAACCTTATCGGCCTGTCTGCTGGGAAAGCCTGATCCGGCAGATGCAGCCACGCAGGAAGGGATCGATGTATTCCGGATAGACCTGTCGCAGGTAGTATCCAAGTTTATCGGAGAAACGGAAAAGAACCTGTCGCGGTTATTCGACCGGGCGGAACATAAAAACTGGATACTCTTTTTTGATGAAGCAGATGCCTTGTTCGGAAAAAGAACGAACATCCGGGATGCGCACGATAAATATGCGAACCAGGAAATCGCTTACCTGTTGCAGCGGATTGAAAACTATAATGGCCTGGTGATACTGGCATCCAATTTCAAGAATAACATAGATCCCGCTTTTTCGCGCCGTTTTCAGGCGATGATCCAGTTTCCGATGCCTACCCCTCCGGAAAGGCTGAAGCTTTGGAAAATGATCCTGGAAGACGAATTACTGGCTACGCCCGGCATGCTGGAGCAGGTAGCTGCCGCTCACGAGATCTCCGGCGCATCCATTATCAATGTGGCGCAGTATTGTTTCCTTAAAAATATACAGCCCGACGGGCAGATGCAGCCTATTACAAAACAGGACCTGGAAGAAGGACTGATCCGGGAATTTAATAAGGAAGGCAAAATATATAAATAAGGAATTGATATTATATGCAATCAGATACCTTTCAATAAAATGATAGTGCTGTGCTGCGGTAGATGCGCAGGCAGCACTGACTGCCGCCATTTTTTTTATGCGGAAAATTATGCACGACCTATCTTTTTAGTGAAGAGATGTCGTAACTTAACTATTGAAAAGAGTATAGGCGTCATCGTTATGCGATTGTATATAAAACAGATACTATGAGATCAAAATGCTCCAAAACAACCCTGCTGATCTTACTATTGGTATTTTTAGGCTGGAATAGCTATGCGCAGCAATCGATGGCAAATAACGGTGCTTATCAACAACTCTCCCGGTTTCTGGATACGATTATGACCCCGTCCAAAGGGAACAGCGAGAGCCTGGCTTTTACCATTAAGGCGGCTATCGGCGTAAATGGTGAAATCACACAGCTCGACTTTTCCACCAATGTGGCAGGAACATTGAAGCCCCGGTTGTCTGCATTGACGGGATTACCTATCAAATGGGCGAAACTGACAGGTAAAAACGGCAAGTACATCGTGATTATTCCCGTATACTATATTGTGGAACATGCTTCCGGTATCGTACGCCTCAACTCAAAAACAGAGTTTACCAATGGATTTTATTTTGATGACGGCGATTTGTTTGATAATAAATTCCTGGCCAATTATTTTTTTCTGAAACCGATTTATATACAACGATACCTATAAATGGGCAGCGATGGCAGCCTGCTGCTGCCGGTAAGCCGATGGGGTAACCCCTTCAAACCGTTTGAAGAACTTAGTGAAATTTGAATTGTCGAAAGTAAGCCGGGTAGCTATATCCGTGATCGTCAGCTGGTCATCTGCCAGCATATTTTTTGCCTCCTCCATCAATTTTTTTTCAAAATAATAACAGGGTGCATGACCGGTATGCAGCTTGATGGTATTACTGAGATGTACCGGATGGATAAACATAATGCGGGCAATATCCTTGATGTGATACATATGATCTGTACTGCCATCCAGGATACTGTCGATATGTTTGTTCACGGCTGTAATAAACTGCTGGGTGATCTCAGCCTGCCGGGACTGATATTTTTGCGGAACTGTCATCATGCAAATACTATATCGTGAAGTTACTGAATTAATCGGGGTATGCGGCAGCAGTATTTAATTGAAGTGCAGGCTGTTTTTTTATTTTAACATTTTGACAAGGTTACCTTTTCGCAGCAGGCAGTATAAAACATAAATTTCCTGTTATGCGTTATACCTTTTTTTACCTCGTACCTATGGTCGCACTGTTCGCCTGTAGCGCCCGTGTCAACAATGCAGAAGATGCACAAACGACATCCGGAGCCAATGCAGCGGAGTACCTGGCTTCCGCCGACTCCACCGGTTTCTCTCACAACATGCAGGCGATTAATGGCGCCTCCCGCAAAAGAGTACGTACAGCAACGATCAAATGCCGCGTCAATAATGTATTTCAGGCTACTTCCCGCTTGGAACAACTGGTGCAGGAAGTATCGGGTGTAGTGGTAGAAAGCAACCTGCAGAACGCCTATGTACGGGAGCAGGAACTGCCTTATTCGGCAGACTCTTTAAAGAAAGTACAATTGTATACGCCCACTGCAGGCCTTACCCTGAAAGTGCCGGCTGATAAGCTGGATGCGGTGGTGCGTGCCCTCACGGATATGTCGTCTTTTATTGATTCACGATTGCTGAAAGACCAGGATATGACACTGTTGTATCTGGGAAATGCGTTAAAAAACCAGGCGCAAAAAATGGATACGGGAAAAATAGTGCCTGGTAAAACGGCTACAGCACTGGATGTGGCAGATTATAAAGCAACGCGGCAGGAGCAGGCAATAGACCGGAAAATGAACAACCTGGAAATATTGGATAATGTGGCTTATGCTACACTGGATGTACAACTTTTTCAGCCGGAAGTGGCGGATATTCAGATTGTGGTAAACCCGGCGCAGGTAAGCCAGGCAAGCTTTGGCACCGCCTTGCTGACCGCCTTCCGTAGTGGCGGCGGATTGTTTCGTGGGCTCATTCTTTTCGTGATTGAAATCTGGCCTGTCTGGCTGATAATAGGTGCGGCCTATTTCGGTTACCGGAAATGGACCGGATTAAAAAAGCAGGCATAAGTTATCGGTGTGCGGCCGTTCATCGCGGCTGCACACCGATATAACTTTAACCCGTCAGGCGGTTTATAGGGAAAGTTATACAGTCATTATCCTTTGTATTTACGCAGGGATTGCCGTAGCTAAGAAGCGCTCGGTTTCCCGGTTAAATATATCCGGTCTTTCCATCATGGGCGCATGGCCGCAATGTGGAATCATCACCAGTTCAGCATTGGGCAGGAGTCGCAGGAAATCGTGTGCTACATCCGGTGGCGATATTTTATCATCTTCTCCCCATAGCAGCAATACAGGCGTGGTAATAGCTGGCAGCAAAGCGGTCACATAGTTCCGCTGGGCGGATTTGGCAGTACGAATGATATTCAAACATTTGAGGGCGTTGGTCGTAATACGATACACTTCATCTACCAGTGTATCGGTAGCTACTGCCGGATCATAAAAAGTATAGGCCACACGTTCACGGATATACGCATAATTACCGCGTTTGGGATAGCTGCCTATACCTGTGTTTTCATATAGTCCGGAGCTGCCGGTGAGAATCAGTTGAGCTACCTTTTCAGGATGCCGGTGTGTATACAGAATGGCTACATGGCCACCGAGCGAATTGCCGATCAGTACTACTTTTTCACAGTTCAGTTGTTCGATGTAGTTTTCGAGGAAGCCTACCAGGTAATCCAGCGGGTCTCCTCTGTACTGGTCATAAATGGGCAGGGGAGGAATACGGACATCATAGGTGCCGTTAAAGTGAGTGACTACATCCTTCCAGTTGCTTAAGCCACCAAAAAGCCCATGCAGAAGCAATATCGGTTGTCGCATATCTTTTTTGATACAAAACTATTGCTTCGCCGGGAGCATGGCTGTGATCTCAATCACAAAAGTTGCGGGCCTGGTCAATCAGCAGCAACCTGGCTCTGCTCAAGGCTTCGCGGCTGGTATACAGATACCGGGCGATGTTGGTGAGGGATATTTTTTGTATGATAGCCGGCCGGCGTTCCAACAGGAAACGGTAACGTTGCAGCGGACTTTTAAAAGATAGTATTTGCTGATGTTCTGCCTGTTGCTCCAGTAGTTCCTGGTACAGCTGCAGGTTTACATGCAGGAGACTGAGATGCAGGTCGTACAGGGGCTGCAGCCTTTTAATATTCATTTTCAGGATCACGGCATCTTCAATAGCAGTAATACTGATGGCAGACGGCACCCGCTTATTATAGCTTTCACAATTGGCGAGAAAATCATCCGCAAATCCGAACCGCAGTATTTTTTCGTTGCCTTCATCATCCAGTATCGAAAATTTAAACATCCCGGATATGACAAAGGCTGAATAACGGGCTATTTTGCCATATCTCAGAAAAGTATCCCCTTTTTTAATGTGCTTAACAGTAGCAATACTATCCAGCAGCTGCCATTCGGCTTGTGATACTACCGGGTATTTTTTCATCAGGCGTTCATAAAAAGCGGGTAATTCGTATCCCATACAGTTGCTTTTAATCCTTGCAAATTACAAAAGATCAGGCGATAATTTTATACACTGGTGTTTCCGCATACCGGGAGGCTACTATAATCTCCGTACCATTGGCATGTGGCGCAAATAATTCCTGTACCAGGGTAGGATTATTGTTATCCTGTGACAGGTGAGATAAGAGCAGATGACTCATGAAAGCCGGCCGGTGAAGGGTAAAGATCTCCAGCGCCTGTTTGTTGGAAAGGTGCCCTTTGCCACCACGGATACGATTTTTCAGGTAGTAGGGATAACGTCCCTGATCCAGCATGGTTTCATCGTAGTTGGCTTCCAGGAAAGCAGCATGGCATTGCTGGAAATGGCGGATCACATGTTCACAGGGCGCACCGATATCGGTAAATACGCCGATTTTCACCACATCATTGGCTACGATAAAGCTGTGTGGTTCTGCGGCATCGTGCAGTTTGGGAAAAGCGGTAACAGAAAGGCCGCCAATCTGTACCGGTGTGTAGGCTGTGAAAGACATCACCAGGTGCTCACTCAGGGCGAGGCCACCGTGCGACAAGGTACCGGCAGTAATATATACCGGCAGCTGATATTTCTTTGCCAGCACCGTAATGCCGCGGATATGATCAATATGTTCGTGTGATACAAAAATGGCTTTCACCAGGTGCATGGAAAGCCCGAGACGGAGCATCCTTTTTTCTGTTTCGCGGCAGGAAATCCCTGCATCTACCAGCACAGCTTCGGTATCATTACCAATATAATAACAGTTACCGTTGCTTCCCGAATTCAATGATGTAATAAACAATGACATGCGGTCAAAGATAACCATTCCTTTCCGGATTCCTGCCCGCCGGAACCCGGAAAGTGAATCGGTTACAGGCCTGTGGCGCGTAGCATCAGGGTATGCAGGTCGGTATTTTTTACAAAGGCAGGCAGCAGTTCGCTGCCAGGCCCCAGCATGGCCAGTTCTACATAATCGGCGGTATGATCCATACCACCCCAGGCAATGGCTGTGGCGGTCGTTTGCAGCGCCGCCAGCGCTTTATAGGGCAGCTTACGCGGGTTATACAAGCCTCCTTCGTCCAGATGGGTGTAGTGTTGCAGCAGGGCAGCGGCATCCGTAGGAGAGATGGTAAACCCCTGGGCATAGGCGATGCGTTCTGCTACCTTAGCCGGGGTATCGTTGCGGGTGATGCCATTTAAGATCCATTCATTGGTATGCCGGTAATGCTGCAGGCGATCGAAGGATACATCGGTGTTATCGCCATAATACAGGCCGGGATTGGCATTGCCATGATCGGTGGTGATGATCACGAGGGTATGTTTATCCTGTTCTGCAAAATCAACCGCAACTTTTATGGCTTCATCAAAGGCGATCTGGTCGTACAGCAAGGCACCGGCATCGTTGGCATGGGCAGCCCAGTCTACTTTTCCGCCTTCCACCTGCATGACGAAGCCGTTTTTGTTACGCCGGAGTTGCCGGATGGCCTGCCGGGTCATTTCTGCCAGCGTCGGCACCTGTTGCTGTAACCGGGTATCCTGCTGCCGGTCCAGCGAATAGGGCAGCCCCTCGTCGTCGAATACGCCCAGCAGGGGGCGGGTGTGCTGCTCCGGCAATGCCAGCAGGGAAGTGCGTTCCCGCACAACCGTATAGCCGGCGGTGCTATACCGGGCAAAGAGATCCGTCTGATCCTTACGTTTATCCGCCCGGAAGTAATGGGCGCCGCCACCCATCATCACATCAAACTGTAAGGGCAGGTATTGGGTCGCAATTTCACCCATATCGCCCCGGTGGCTGTTACTGATACAGAAGCCCGCCGGCGTGGCATGGGTGATGGGTACGGTGGTGACGCAGCCCACTGCTTTACCGGCTGCCTTGAATTTTTGCAGGATGGGGGTATAGTGGGTGCCGTCAGGGCCAACATTCAGGGAGCCATTGTGTACCCGCACACCGCCTCCCCAGGCAGAACTGGCCGCTGCAGAGTCGGTGACCAGGGAGCTGGCAGATGCGGTACTCATCAGCGCACGGGCGACCTGGTTGGTTTCATATAGTTGCAGCCAGTGGCTTTGCCGCCCTTCTTTGCGCTGCAGCAACAGGCTGGCCATGTTTAAGGTGCCGGTGCTCATGCCGTCGCTCACGAGAAAGATGATGTTGCGGGCATGATGTCCCTGGCTGCTGATTTGCCGGGCAAAGGTGCGTACTGGTGCTACCATGGCAGTACCCAGCAGACCTAGAGAGGTGTTGCGGAAAAAATCCCTTCTTTTCATATGTCGGTTTAATTGCGGCGGCAAAATAAAAAATAATTAACAAATGCAACATTGTTGCAAATTATATTTTGGTTATGTTTGCACACCAGCGATTTAGTTTTTCAGGAGATGATGATGTTATATCTACAATGGCGGGTAGCGCCGGAAATTTTTCATATCGGCAGTTTTGCCCTGCGGTATTACAGTGTGGCGTTTATGGCAGCCTTCCTGGTGTCTTATGTATTGCTGTCGGTTGTTTTCCGGCGGGAGGGAACACCGCCTGCGTTACTGGAGAAACTAACCATATACATTTTCGTGGGTACGCTGGCAGGAGCCCGGCTGGGGCATTGCCTGTTTTATGACTTCGACTATTACCGGTATCATCTGTGGGAAATCATCCTTCCGGTTACGCACAATGAACAAGGCTGGGTATTTACCGGCTATCAGGGACTGGCCAGTCATGGTGGCGCCATCGGCATTTTACTGGCGGCCGCGCTTTTCTGTCGCCGGTACCAGGTGCCTTACAGCTGGCTGCTGGACCGGCTGGCACTGGCAGTACCATTTGCCGGTTGCCTGATCCGTATCGGTAATTTTTTTAATGCAGAAATCATCGGTATCCCTACCCAATTACCCTGGGCAGTTATATTCACGCGGGTAGATAACATCCCGCGTCATCCGGCGCAATTGTATGAAGCATTATGTTATGCGGTCATTGGCGGATGGTTGTGGTATGCCTACCGCTACAAACAAGCCTTGTCCCGCCCGGGAACTATATTCGGCTGGTTACTGATGGCGGTTTTCAGTGTACGTTTCGGGCTGGAGTTTATAAAAGAAAACCAGGCAGCCTTTGAAAACGGTCATCTCCTGAATATGGGCCAGCTGTTGAGTATACCGTTGATCGCTATCGGTATCTATTGCTTATATCATGCTAAAAGAAAATATGGAAAAAGAGAACCGGATTAAAGTATATATCATCACGGGGTTTCTGGGTGCCGGTAAAACCACCGTGTTAAACAGTTTATTGCAACAGCTGTCGGCCAGTAAAAATATAGTGATCGAAAATGAATTCGGAAAAGTGAATATTGATGCTACCCTGATCGCCGGTAAAATCGATAACCTGTACGAATTAACCAGTGGTTGCATCTGCTGCTCACTGGACAATGAACTGCTGGAAGTATTGGGAGACGTGTTACGGATGGAAGACACCCCCGATCACGTTTTCATTGAAACCACCGGCATTGCAGATACCGGTAACATCATCGGTATGTTGCAGCTGCCGGAAGTAACGGCACACTATGAGCTGGTACGTACGGTATGTGTGGTAGACGCGGAAAATATACAGGATCGCCTGGTACAGCAACCGGAACCCGGAAAACAGATTGCCTGTGCAGATGTATTGGTGATCAATAAAATCATGGCATTAACCGTACCCGAACTGGTAAGTGTATACGAAATGCTGGAAGCGATTAACCCGTTGGCATTCGTAACGGCTACCGAAAGCGGGGAGCTGAAACTGCGGGACCTGCACGCCCCGGTAACGCGGTCACCTATTCCCTATACACCCGCACCAGTGGAACATCTCCATAAAATAAATACGGTATTGTTTACGACGCCTGATGCTTTTAACCTCAATATGCTGGTATATGTACTCGATTTTCACTGCAACGTATATCCGGACCAGTTATATCGTATCAAAGGGTATGTAAGCATACAGGATAGTGACGAAAAATTCCTGGTGCAGTCTACCGGAAAATACCTGCACATCACAGCCGTGGGCAGCTGGGGAGAGGAAACGCCGGCTTCCACCCTGGTATTTATCGGCAAAGATCTCAAATCAGCTACCATACAGCGTATCCTGCAACCGGCCACTAAGCGTTGAAAAAAATGTATGGAAAAATGCCGTTGCTGCATCTACTCCTAAAATCAGCAGCGCATGATCCGGATGTTATTATTGACCAGCAGCCTATTTTTAGGGAGTCATTGTTCGAACGGAAAAGTAAATACCACACCTCCGCCGGATAGCCCGGCCACCGTTATGCCCCCGGCTACCTTCGTGAAAGATATTCCATTGCCGGCAGGCTACCGGCGGGTGCCGCAGCCGGCCGGATCTTTCGGCGCCTGGTTGCGTCAACGCGCGCTGAAAGCAGATCACACGGTTTACCTGTTTGATGGCCGCCCGAAACGGAACCAGGAAGCCCAGTATGCGGTACTGGATATCTCCGTGGGAGATAAAGACCTGCAGCAATGCGCGGACGCGGTCATCCGGTTGTATGCCGAATACCAGTACAGTTCCGGACAATCAGATAAAATCGCCTTTAAGGCCACGGATGGCACCCGTATGGATTATCACAGCTGGCAGCAAGGGATTCGTTTTGTATTGAAACAGGGCCGCCTGCAACGGATACAACAGACAAAGCCGGATAAGAGTGCCGCCGGTTTTTCGGCATACCTGCAAACGGTATTTATGTATGCCGGTACCCAAAGCCTCAGCCGCGAACTGCAACCGGTAACGGCTATACGTGAATTGATGCCGGGTGATGTATTTATCAGGGGCGGTTCCCCCGGTCATGCGGTGATCGTGATGGATGTGGCACAGAATGATGCCGGCCATAAAATATTCCTGCTGGCACAAAGTTATATGCCTGCCCAGAACATCCATATACTGAAAAATCCTATGCATGCTACTCCCTGGTACCCGACCAGTTTTACCGGCCGGCTGATAACACCGGAATGGATATTTGAGCGCGATGAACTAAAGAAATTTCCATAGGGCGAGGAATGGCTGTTCTTTCTCACCCTGAGGGTATCCCTCCCGGTTATGCCAGGAAACGTCTGTACTTCATCTCAAAGTCAGCGATAGCCGGATGCCGTTGTTTTACAAATGCGAATAACTTGCTGTATTCCTCATTGGTAAAAAACAGGCCGTAGGTGAGGATAAATATAATCTGGAAACCGTAGATCATCATGAAAATATAAATCCCCATATGCAGACAGATGCCCACTATTATCAGCGGTATTCTTAACTTCCGGACCCAGATAAGCACCGGGAAGTACAGCTCAAAAAGGAGGGTCGCATAGGTGGTAATCAGTACAATCCATCCGTTGGACACAATTGCTTCGTTATAGGAAGTGCCTTTGAAACGTTCCAGCGAAAACGTGTAATAAGTGGCTACCCCATTATACCAGACGTCTGCATGTGCTTTGGAAATACCGGAAATAAAATAGGCCAGGCAAAGATGAAACATAATGGAATAAGCGGCGAGGTTAGTCAGCATATTGCAGACGGCCGGATCTTTTTTCACTTTATGGCTGTTGAAAAGCACCAGGTACTGAAATGTATTGGCAAAGCTGAGATACAGCAACATAAACTTGAGTAGGTTATCGCCGCCATTAAGGTTGATGTTATTCATCCGCTGGAACAACTCTACCAGAAGGAAAACAAAAATAGCTGTAAGATTCCTGCCGATGCCCAGCAGGTAAAGGATGACCAGTGTAGTATATAGGATGATCAGCACAAAGTAATGCTCGCGCAGGTATTGGATATTGACGCCGATGCTGGTTAGCAGTATATCATTCTGTGCAACCAGAAAACTGTGTGTGCCGTACAGTAATTCCAGGCTGGTCCAGTTAATAGTCAATTCCTTCAATAGCCACAGGCAAAGTGCGACACGAAGGATAGACAGATAAATAGATCTGGTATTTGTTTGCGTAAGATGATGAAACAGGGTATGCATGATCGTGCTAATTATTTAATGAAGCGGAATAGAAAGGTGATTCAAAAACCACTGCTTCTGCTGTTTGGACATCCTTATTATTTCGGTCTTTAAACTTGGGTATTTGCTTTTGAGAGAGTACCATTTTAAATTCCTGGTCTGCCGGCGGAAGGTTGTTTTTTAAAGCCACCAGTGCGCCATATCGCTTCAATGTTCTGATCGCCTCACTGGTGTTGTTATGTTGCCAGGTCATCGCCAGGGTTGCTTTGCTGATAAAACTATCCGACGAGTCAGGATGTAAATACCTGATCAGTTTTATGTTTTCCTGCTGAATGTTTTTCATTCCCAGCACAGAATTATTGACGGCATAATCCAGCAGGTTTTCTTCCTGGTTAAAGGGGGCTTTTAATTGTTTCTGCTGGGTTATTTGCCCGATTACTTCAAATGTGCGCTGTTGGTGTGATTTTTTATCCCTGATAATATAGTATAACCGGTCGTTGAACTGAGGTGGTGGCGCAAAGAACGACCAGCGCTGATAGAATAGCCGGTGAAAGAAGGTATACTGTTCTCCAAACCCGATCTTGAAATAATTCTCGGGCATATTGAATAACGTGGTACTCACCCAATAAAACAGGAAAAAGGAAAGTATAGTATATAGATATAATTTTTTCATAACATGTGTTATTCGACGGGTGATGGTGAATCGTGTAAGGTTACAGGAAGTAGTAAATACGAACTCCTTCCTGTAGCCTTATATCATTAACAGTCAGTCCAGAGAAGACAGCCTTATATTTTTGACGGCTTCTCTCTTGCCGGTGCGTATCCTGTCCGGATCTTGTTCGCCGGATAGTCCAATCAGCGTAATTGTGCCGGCTACAAACACTGATACTTGTGGCATGTACATTGCGCTCGCTATCACGGAGACCTCAATTACAGTATCTCTGCTGACCGCTGCAATGGCGGATGTCGTAAACATGGAGGTATTAAAATCGGTATCGGCGCTGGCGAAACCAATGTTCTTTACATGATCATTTGTTTTTGCGGAGGCTACAGATAGCACACTATAGACAAATATGGCAATGCCTGATAACCATACGAATTTTACTTTTTTCATAATGATGGTATTTAAATAGTTAAGATGATATTGGCATTCATGCAGAAAGGCTGATATGGCCAATAAAAAATACCATAGGGAGGAGGCTGTACGGGGTTCCCTTACCGCCTCCTTTCATTTTGTAGGAGGTCAATCGAGCGCAGACAGTTGTACATTTACAATTTCCGGATGACTGAGATTTGTATTCTCCGGTTCAGACCTGCCAACCAACCCGGCTGTAGCCAGGACAGCCGTTCCCACAGCCATAGCTACTCCAGGACAAGCCAGTGCGAGGGCTACTGGTGTAAAAGCGGCTTGTCTGGCGAGATCTACTTTGTTTATTTCAATCTTATCCGCCCTGGCAAGTCCCATGTTCTTTGCACTGGCATTTGTTTTATTGGAAGCGATGGACATGACGGAATAAACGCAGGTAGCAATGCCTAGCAGCAATACGAATTTTGCTTTTTTCATAGTTGTTAATATTTAAGTGATTAAGAAGACTTTGGTATTAGTATATATGATAGTGCGCTTAAACGTGTGACCTGTCTGGTTAACTTTGCGGGTTTTCGATCTTTTTCTTTGATGCCACAGTCTGATTTTTTGATTACAGGGATCGGATGCCGTGAGCCTTTACTATTGGTTAAGGGTTAGTTCAACTTTCAATGTATCTGTAATATCCTTCATGGGAAATGTATTCCGATAGCAGCTGTATGCACACAAGATATTTTCCTTCAAAACATTTGCTACTTGATACGGAATTAATAAAAATGGATATTTTTAATTAAAACATTTGTATGCGATAAAGGGACGAAATTTCCCCGCCAGGGCGAATGGCCGTTTTTCTGCTTTTCCTTACCTTTATGGCTTATCATGCATGCATCTCCCGCCATAAAGCTATCCGTACTCACCAGCAGGATTCAACAGGCACTGGCAACAGTGTTTGAAGAACAAACATATTGGGTGATGGCGGATGTAACCAGTTATTCCTACTACGCGCAAAAAGGCTATCACTACTTCGACCTGGTGGAGAAAGACACGCAGGCTGGCGGCATGGTAGCTAAGGTGTCAGGCGTGGCATGGGGCAACGGAGCTACCCGGATCAAGGAGTTTGAAATCGTAACGGGGCAGATGTTCCGCAACGATATTCATGTATTGGTGAAGGTATCCGTCAGTTATCACCCGGTACATGGGCTGCGGATAACCCTGCTGGATATCGATACCAGCTTTACCATCGGCCTGCTGGAACAACAGAAGCAACAAACCCTGGCCCGCCTGCTCACGGAATGTGCGGATTTTATCCGGAAAGCAGGCGACCGGTATATTACCCGTAATAATCAGCTGCCCTTACCTCCGGTCATACAACGGATTGCCGTGGTGACTTCCAATAATTCCGCCGGCTACCAGGATTTTCTGCATACGCTGGAACATAACCATTTCGGCTATACGTTTCAGGTGGAAGGGTATTTTACCGTGGTACAGGGCGAAGCAAAAGCAGAACTGATTCAGCAGCAACTGATCAATATCTATCAGTCGGGCAAGACTTACGATGTAGTAGTGATGATTAGAGGCGGTGGCGCACAAACAGACTTTCTTATCTTCGATACTTTCATCCTGGGCAGGGCGGTGGCTAAATTTCCGGTACCGGTGCTCACGGGTATCGGGCATCAGAAAAATGAAACCATCACCGATCTGATGGCGCATACAGCCACCAAAACGCCGACGCGGGTGGCGGAGCTGATCATCGCCCACAACAGGGCCTTTGAAGAATCTGTGACCAACCTGCAGCAGATGATCCTGATCCGTTCGCAGCAATTGTGTGCGGCACATTTTCAGGCATTATCCTTTTTGAATGCCAGCGTCATTAACCAGGCAAGAACCCTGGTGGCTTCTCATAAAGAAGAGCTGAATAATTTCAACCAGGTGATCCTGCATACAGCATCGGCTACCTTGTCGCAGCACCAGCGGCGGTTGATGACGTTGTCGGGAATGGTGTTGTCGAAACCCCGCGCACTGGTGGCAGGCAGATTACAGGACCTGGATCATCAGGCGGGCCGGCTGCGTTCTTTCAGCAGGATGTTCCTGCAGAATAAGGCGGCACAACTGGCGCACTATGATACCCTCTTTAAAATTATGAGCCCGGATAACATCCTGAAAAGGGGATTTGCCATGATCTCTCTCGACGGAAAAATATTACGGGATGCACAAACCCTTTCACCCGGCAGCCAGGTACAGATCCACCTGCAGGATGCATTACTGGATGCCACTATTACCGCAAAAAATAATACCCATGAGCCAGGAGCTAACATATGAAGCCGCTTATAATGAATTGCAGCTGATTGCCGAGGAAATAGAACACGAAGCCGTATCGGTAGATGTACTGGCTGAAAAAGTAAAACGTGCTGCCGTACTGATCGAATTCTGTCAGCAGAAATTACGGGCTACGGAAACAGAAGTCAATAACATCATCAAACAGATGGAAAACAACAAGGGCACGGAAAAATAAGTACCGGCCTATTTCTCCGCCGGCGGGGCAGCATGATGAACGCTGTCGCGGTAATGGAGATACATGCTTTTGATATACACCATGAGATCATACGTGCTGCTGTTGCGCAGCATGGCAGGAGTGGGGCGATAATGAAGCATAAAAAAATCGAGACTATCTCCTTTCAGTCCTGTGGCCTGCTGTACCAGTTCCGGATCATAACGGTATTGCACATAGGCATCTGCTTCATGTTCCAGCAGTACTTTCCGGAAGGCGGCCATCCGTTTGTTTTTTTTGAAAGATAATTTCCCATAGATATCATTGATGCTTTTTATGCCGCTTACGGTGTGTACCTGATCTCTTAACAGCGGTTCTTTACTGTTGGGAAGTTTAAACAGGGGTGTTTTCTTTTTATTCAGGTAACGGGCATATTGTTCCCGGAAATTCAGGGAGTCTGCCGTATAATTTTTTCCTCTCACCAGTTGTTGCCGTAAATTCAGTACATAGGAGCGCATGTAAATACGCAGGTTGGAAAGGGATAGCTGTTCCCGGGAAATTATCTGTAGTTGCGGGGAGTAACCAATCATGGAAAAGCGTAGCGTGTCGCCGGGCTGGCAATGAATGGTAAAAGCACCCTGGTAATCGCTGACCACCGTCTGGCGGGTCGACAGATTGATAATCGTGGCGCCGGATAGCGGCAGGTGAGAGGAGTCATTGACAATAACACCCGTCATTGTTTTCTGCGCGAAGAGCCGCATGGAACAAAGTACCAATAAGAGAAAAAAGGGGAAGGTCTTCATAAATGATATGCCCGTTTATACTAAGATAACCGGCAAAAATGATAAAATTTTGTTATAATCGACGAATCAGAATACTTCATTGATGCCGAAGTAAAAACCGTTCTGGTCTTTACCCCTGCCATAATCCAGGCGGATATTAATTCGTTTTTTAAACTCCCACCGGTAACCGATACCGTAGCTGATCAGCGATTGCCGCAATGTCCATTCCCGGAAGGATGGGGCCACATTGCCGGCGCCAATCCATACAACAGCACCGCTGCGGCGATAGATCTTCTGCCGGAGTTCTGCCTGTACAGCTACAAAGTTTTTATCCCGGAAGCGGCCTTCGTAATAGCCGCGCAGGCGGTTGCCGCCTGCTTCGGCGAGGAAGCTCCAGGGCACGTCGCCACTGTGTTCTTCTGCATAGAGGTCCGTGGCCAGTACGGCGCCTTGCCATAGCTGCCGGTACCAGTCGAATTGCAGGTCGAACCGGGAGAACTGTGTTTTATTCCCCAGGAAGGAGGGGAAGTATTTATAGCCCAGGCGTACATAAATGCCCTTGTAGGCATTGGGAATGAAATCGCGGGAGTCGAATACCACAAAAGGTCCTGCCCCGAAACCAGCCCGCTGCTCCGGTATAGGATAAGGTTTGCCGCCACCGGCGGTATCTATGTTATTGGCTTTTACATTTTGAAGAAAGGTACTGACACCCGCAAACAACCGGGGAGCCAGGCGATAGCTGATATCTGCCTGTATTTTCTCGGTTACCTGTACAAACTCCGTATAGCCGTCTTTGTTACTGCCGGCGTCGTAGCCGATGCCCCAGTACTTGTTGGGTCTGGAGCTGAAAGATGCTTTGACGGCCAGGCGGAAACGGTCGCGGGGAAAGATGGTGGTGCTGTTGAGACCAATACCGTAAAATCCGGTGAGAGATCCCGACGCATATATGGCGGCACTGGATACCGGCAACAGGGAATCTTTCCGGTCGGTGCTGTAACGGGCGGCCGCCATCACGGCAATGCCCGCACTGGTTTCCGGTGTATATACCGGCCCGCCGATAAAGCTCACATCGAAAGGTCTTTTTTTCTTTTCTTCGTGGGTATGTTCCAGGTAGTAGAGAATGCGGTTGTACAATCCGCCGGAAGGTTTTTTCCGCAGCGAATCGGCCGGTGCCGGTTCTTGCGCCCGCAAGGGGAGCGTACTGCCAATCAATAGAAAAATGAATATACTTCTTACCATGTGTTTGCTACCCGGCCACTATAACAACCTTCGTTTAAAACAGTTTTAGGCTAAAAGATATGGATTTTAGCGGGGTTGGCCAAAAATGGGGATTCCGGTAGCAAAACATTTCCCGGAAAGACAACAGCAGCGGGCAGCTACAGTCATCTTCCGGGAAAGTAATTTGGGGTTAACGCCGTCGTGATTAATCTATCAGCAATTGGGTAACGGCCGCGGTATTCAGCGCCCATTCCATGGTATATACTTCATCTGCGCCGGTATGATCCAGCAATTGCAGTTGCTGTGCTTCCGCTTTTGCTGCCAGCAACTGGCCGATGGTGATTTTTTCATCCAGCTTTTTCAGCAAAGAGGAAACGTTCCTGATATCCAGCTGTTGTACCACCTGGCCGTCGAAGGCCATTTCCAGCCAGATGATTTCGCGGGCTGCCACATCCAGTATACCGAATACCAGCCCTTTGGCCAGGCCGGCCGTGATACGTACCTGGTGTTGTACACAGGAAGGATCATAGGCCACGCCGGTTTTTTCGGAGATGGTCATCCGATGGGCGCTGCTCATCCATCCTACCACCAGGTTAGGCGTGATGGCGCCGTTGATGAAGGCATTGCAGGTGAAGGCTACATAACGGGCGCCTGCTTTTGCCAGCGCAGGTATATCGATGTCGATGTATTCTGCAGTGCCTATCTTGTTCGGAATAGACCGGATATCTCCGCTATGCTGACAACCGGTAGGCGACAGACGGGAATAGGAACAGAAGTCCACGGTATGGTCGTACGCGATCCGGCAGCTCAGGTCCATATCCAGGTGTTGCGCCGGCAATCCTTTTCCCCATTGCATAAACAGGCGTACCTTATCTCCTTCCACAGGGAAGCGGGTTCCCATCAGGGCCGCAGGCAGGTCCTGGATTTGTTCACTCCGGTCGCCAATGGCCATCGGTATTTTATACAGGGCCGGATCAATATAAATAGAGGTCGCCGTGGTGGTTACCCGGGCAAAACGCTGTTTGATATTGGCCAGACACAGATTGGCGACTGCCTGCTGCATTTCCTGTAATTGTTTTTCGTCGTACAGCTGTAACAGCCGGTTGGCTGGAATGGTTTTATTGACACCTCCCAGTGGCTTTACCGCACGGGTAGCCTGGTGGTCGAAATAATACGCGGCATACATCTGTATGGTTAATAACAACCGCGCAGGTATCTTATCCGCTATCTTTTCAAAGGCCGCCGTTACCGGTGCTTCCCCAAACCACAGCATGTTGGCGAAAAGGGAGCGGGCAAACAATCCCGGACGTTGCTGCAACAACGCTAAGGTCTGGTCGGCATCATACCGCAGGCGGTAGTGCTCTACACGTCCCTGCCATACTTCATAATCTTCGCGGTAGAAGGTATCCATCAATGTACGCAGTTGTTCAAATCCGGCGCGTTTGCTGAATTCGGCCAGGCGCAGGGCACGGATAAAACGTACCCACATGTTACGTTTCGGATGCATGGTTTCACACATTTTCGATACGTCCATTGGCAGGTTGTTCAACCACGTAGCCACAATGATCCCGGTTTTACGGTTGTATTTCAGTTTCAGGTCGGCAATGGCTTTCAGCCGCGCAGCAGCTGGTTTACCATAGATTCCCTGCTGGTTCCGGGTGGTGCGCTGAATGATGGTTTTAGGCGCCAGCAGCTGCAGGAAGCCGGTATGTTTATACCACAGGTAACGGAGTATATCCGTTGGCGTAGTAAACAGGTGTTGCGCATCCTGTGCCCGGTCGGCCGCCATCAGGGTGTCAACAACCAGCATCAGGGTTTCTTTCATCCCGATGGTTACCTGTGGCAGCGGTAAGGCTACCAGTAATATTTTCAGGCTGTCTGCCTGGCTGGCGTCCAGGGCTGTTTTGGAAGTTAACAGGTCGCGGAAATATTGCTCCGCATCCGACATATGCCACAGCTGCAGCATTTTGATTTTACTTCCCTGCCCGAAGTTTTCCAGCTCACCGGCCTGGAAAGGAGTTCCGCAGAAAGGACAACCATTATATCTTTCCAGCGGAAAGGTATCAGCGGGAATGATATGTCCGCAAGGAAGAGACGTACCTTTCCCTTTGAACGTATTCACGAAAAAGGTAATGATATGATCCGTGATGGATTCGTTGGTAGGGATGCTCCAGTTTTTTACCAGAGGTGTCCAGTTTTTACTGACGCCCATCACTTCCCGGAGTTGTTCCAGGATGTTCAGCTGAAAGGCAGGTGTGGTATGGTTCAGGGCATGTAACAGGGGCTCCGTAGCACCAAAGCCGAGTTTAGCCATATTGGCCACCAGCAGGCTGGTAGTAGGGGTCAGGGTATGTGTGGCAGCTGTCGTGGAAGACGCTGGAATAAAGATGGCTTGCTGTCTTAAACTTACGGTTAATAACTGTTTCATACGATATTGATATAAATAATCAGATAATGCGGTTGCTGTTTTATTAAAAGTAAAAGGAAGTAAGCAACCATTGACCTCGATTTGGTAAAGCAGGTTGGATTCGAACCAACAGTCCCAGGCCCAAATGCTGGAAGTAAGTATTAATTGACCGGGTAGGTAATGTTAAAACTACTGGTGTGTTTACCGTTACACTACTGCTTTAATAAAAAATAAAGAACCATCGGGTAATGTGGTAGCTGCTTATTCCAAAAGAGAAGTAAGCCACCATTGACCCGGATGTTTGCAAAGCAGGTTGGATTCGAACCAACATTTCCGGCCCCCTGGTTAGAAATAAGTTTTAATTGACCTGGAAGGTAATGTTAAAACTTTATGACCGGCGCGTTCACCATTTCGCTACTGCTTTTGCCAATATGATAAAGAGCTATCGGATAATGTGGCAACTGTTATCAAAAGAAGTAAGTCGCCATTGACCCTGATATTTGAAAAACCGGTTGGACCCGAACCAACAACGCCAGCCTGGAACTCAGTAGTAAGTTTTAATTGACCCTGACGGGTAATATTAGAACTTTGAAGGCTGATATGATACCTGTTTCACTACGGTTTTTCGGTATCGTAAAGTATAACCAGATAATGTGGTAGCTGTTTTAAATCAAAAGAAGTAAGCCGCCATTGACCTTTGTTATACCTGATGTACATTTTTTATCGGTTCGGTAATCGCAGAAGTGAACAACTAAAGTGGAAGTAACTTTTACCTGACCGTTCCGATGATTCAAAGATGTCCCTGATACTGCGCAGTACAACTGCGTAGTTTAAAAAATATTTTTAATATTTTTTAAACTGATGAATATCAAATATTTATGAAGAAATATTTTATTGTCGGAATAAAAGTGCGCAGATATATTGCGTAGTGTTTTATTTTTATTGCAGAAAAAAGATGTATGTCTATCAATAAACTCGCCCTGATCCGCTATAAAACCATCGATGAGTGCCTGCGTAACCGTTACCGTAAGTGGACACTGGAAGACCTGATTGATAAAGTAGCGACGGTATTATATAATTACGAAGGCATCGACTCCGGGGTGAGCAAACGTACCATTCAGGCCGACATTCAGCTGATGCGCAGCGATAAGCTGGGCTACAATGCCCCCATTATCGTGAAAGAACGTAAATACTATACCTACAGCGATACTGATTTTAGTATTACCAATGCGCCTATCAACAGTGGAGATGTAGATAAGATGAAAGAAATAGTATCGGTGTTGAAACAGTTCAATGGCTTTCATTATTTCGATGAAATGAGCGATATGATTGCCCGCCTGGAGAATAACCTGTACAAATCAGGGCCGCAGCACCGGAGCTGTATCCAGCTGGAGAACAATCACCGGCTGCAGGGCCTGGAGCACATCAATGGATTATATCAGGCGGCCTTGCATCGCAAAGCGTTGCTGCTGGAATATAAATCTTTCAAAGCGGCGAAGGCAAAGGAACATATCTGTTATCCCTATCTGCTGAAAGAATACCGTAACCGCTGGTTCTTGCTCGCTCGCACCAAAAATGCGCCGCAACTGCAAACCATGGCGCTCGACAGGATTATCAGCTTTCAGGAATTACCCCGCGAAAAGTTCATGGATTATGACGGCGTAGACTTCGAACAGTATTATGCAAATGTTATCGGCGTCACAAAATCAGAAAAAGAAGTACCGCACAAAGTAGTCCTGCAAATAGACCAGCCGCATGCTCCCTATGTATTAACCAAGCCGCTGCATGCTTCTCAGGAGCTGCTGGCAGAAACACCGGAACATATTATTATCCGTATTGAAGTGATCTGTAACTATGAACTGGAGCGGGAAATACTGGGTTTCGGCGATTATATCAAAGTGCTTTCGCCGCGTTCGCTGGCAACACGTATACAAAAAAGACTGGAACAGGCTGCCGCCAGATATAAATAAGGATTGATTACTTTTGCGGCGCTGAAATCAAAAGGATGAAACATAAAATCAAACGTACTTTCCGGGTGGCACGTTACGTCATGTACCGGGAAACACTCATCGATAAAAAAAATATCTATTGGTCTTTCATAGGCGCCTTTATTGGAATCGCCAGTATAGGCCTGCTCAGTCACTACTACCTGGCAGTAAAGGATAATCTTTTCCTGATCGGCTCTTTCGGCGCTTCTGCGGTACTGATTTACGGGCATACCCAAAGTCCGCTGGCGCAGCCACGTAATCTGGTAGGGGGGCATATCTTAAGTGCGCTGGTAGGCGTTACTATCCGCTACCTGGTACCGTGGCCGGAGTGGCAGTGGCTGGCCTGCGCCATCGCTGTGGCCTTATCGCTGATCGTGATGCAGATCACCAAAACCGTACATCCGCCCGGCGGCGCTACCGCTTTGCTGGCCATTGCAGGATCGCCTGCCATCAGCAAACTGGGTTACTGGTATGTATTATCTCCTGTAGCCAGCGGAGTGGCTATCATGCTTCTTATTGCCGTTGTTGTCAATAACATGACCGATATACGCCAATATCCCGACCGGGGTCGTTGGTGGTAATATAATAACCGGTACGCCGGTATAGCAAATCCCCCATCGTAACGGTGCGATGGGGGATTTTTTATGTAGTATTATCAGTTCCCGGATGGATTTACTTACGCGTCATCGGCGTGCTGTTGCCGTTTTGGTGCAAGGTGAGTTTTACCCCGCGGCCGGTAGCATCCCGTGTAAACGTTAAGCGTGCATCTACGGTTGTATAAAAGAAGGTATCTGCGGAAGAAGGATAGATGCGGAAAAAATCCTGTCCGGTCAGTTGGGCCTGCAGATGCTGTTGTTTTAGTACCACCGTCATGCTGAATGCCGGATGCCCGTCTACTTCGTATACCCCTTCCAGTTGTTGCAAGGCTGTTTCCGGTACCGCTGCGGTACGTGGGTGGGTAACCAGCGGAGGTAAGGTGTAGGGCCGGCCTTCCAGGATGTTTTCCACGGCTACTGCTACCTGATTGATATCCGCCTGCGGGGTATGGTTGGTCAGCAAAATGGTGACCTGCTTTTTATCGGGGTATCGTACCATCAGATGTACATAGCCACCCAGCCCGCCGTTATGCCAGACGTTGATCCGGTTGCCGGTAGTAGGAGAGATGATCCAGCCAAAGCCGTATTTGAAAAATTCCTTCACATTGCTGAAGCCTTCTTTCAGGGTAACCGGTGCAAACGCTTCCTGCAGCGTACTTTGCTTTAATAGTTGTTCCGTATACAGCGCATCATCCCATTTCAGCAGATCTATAACATTACTGCTGATGCCATAAGGCCCTGCTATGCCATCCATGATAAAAGAATACCGGTTGTCGGTACTATCCGGTTCCTGAAAGGCATTGATATCCGGATTCCAGGCATAGCTCAGGGCATAGTTGGGGAGTGGCTTTGCGGCGCTGCGCCGGGAATATACCTGTGTTGTAGTCATACCTGCCGGTTTAAAAAGATGTTGTTGCAGGTAGGTGGCAAAGGATTGCTGCGATACCTGTTCCACAATGTCGGCCAGCAGCAGATAGTTGCTGTTGGAATACTGGTAGGCGGTACCCGGTGCAAACGCTATGTTGCCGCCTTTATTCCGCAATAGTTTCCGGATATCCGCATTGTGATGGATAAAGCCGGGATCCATCTGGCTGCTGTTCCAGGCCAGAAAATCCGGGATACCACTGGTGTGTGTCAGCAGGTGCCGGATGGTCACCCCCGGAAACGGCAGCTCCGGAAAATAATGCCGCAGCGAGTCATCATATTGCAGCTTCCCTTTTTCTTTGAGTTGCATGATCGCTACGGCGGTAAACTGTTTGGCAACAGACGCTATCTCAAAAAGCGTCTGCGCATTTAAAGGTGTCTTTTTTTCCTGGTTGGCATACCCGATAGAACGTTGATAAACAGGCCGTCCGTTTTCGGCCACTAATACACTGCCATTAAAGTTTTGGCGGTGCTCGAGGGAGTCAAATAAATTTTTAAATGACGCCTTTTTGTCTTGTGCGCCTGCTGTTAATGAAACGCTAAAAAGCAGGCCCAGTAAGGATCTCATTTGCATGGTTGTAGGTTATGAACCCCAATATAAAAAGGTGGCCAGACCTATCAAAAAAAAGTTTTTAACTATTTAAACTTTCAATAAATTTTGAAAATTCGGAAAGTTTGAATAATTTTACACCGAAAGTAAACGCCTTGATATGAACATCCTTGCTTACTTTATTTACCTTTTCATCACCTATATCATTACCGTCAGGGTAGGCTGGCTTTTTTACCGCAACGGCCGGATCTTTATCCTCACTTTACTCCGGCAAAATGTTCCGCTCACAGATGCTATCAACAAATTGTTGCTCACAGGTTATTATTTACTCAACCTGGGCTACACTACCCTGATGATCAGCACCTGGCACACCATCATCACCTGGACGGCATTGCTGGAAAGTATTATTACCATGACAGGTACTATCCTGCTCACCCTGGCGCTCATGCATTTTTTTAATATGCTGGTCATCTACCTGATCAGTAAAAAAACAACCACATTCCATCATTTAAAACAGTAGTATATGTATCCCAACTTCAACTTCACTGCCTACCTGATTTACCTGCCTGTTGTAATTGTGCTGACCTGGTTTGTGGCACACACCCTGTTTAAAAACAGTAAAGTATTTATGCTGGATATTTTCCATGGTAAGGAAGATATTGCGGCAGCCACCAACAAACTGTTTGAAACCGGCTTTTACCTGCTAAATCTCGGCTTCGCACTCTGGATCATGGAAATAGTCCGGGATGTGGCGGATGGCCGTATTATGCTGGAAATACTCAGTGCTAAAATAGGCGGCTTCTGTGTATACCTGGGCCTCATGCTATTCCTGAACCTGTACCTCTTTTTCCGGGGCAGAAGAATTGCCCGGACCAAAGTAACCGTGCCCCCTGTACAACAATAATCTACGATATCCGGCTGCCGGGTACGATGGGTCTGCATTGGCAGCCATTGTACCCGGCGGCTTTTTTTATTCCTTATTTTTCCGGGAGCATGATTTGCATTTTCAAAAAAAATACGCGTTCTTTATACGCTTATTATCAATATATCAGCCAGCCTGTATATAAATCTTGAACTGAACAATGAAAGCAAAAGTATTATTAGCAACCCTCACTGCTTTATGCTTAAAGGGGTGGGCGCAGGAATTACCTGCGGAGCTACAGACGCCGGAAGTGGTGTCTGTCAACAGGATGCCGATGCGGGCATCTTCTTTCGCGTATGAAAATCTGCCACTCGCACAGCAACAGGAAAAGGAGAAATCCACTTTTTTCCTGTCTCTCAACGGCGCCTGGAAATTCAACTGGGTACAGGATCCGCGCAAACGGCCGGCCGATTTCTACAAAACAGATTTTAATGACGCCGCCTGGACTACCTTCAAAGTGCCGGCCAACTGGGAAGTAAATGGGTATGGTTTACCTATCTACGTCAATCATCCCTATGAATTTACCGGCCGTACCAAAATGGGCGCTGCCCTGAAACCACCTTACGATATTCCGGTAGATAATAACCCGGTAGGTTCTTACCGTAAAAAAATCACCCTCCCGCAAAACTGGGATGGAAGGCAGGTATTCATTCACCTCGGCGCCGTGAAATCCGCATTTTACATTTGGGTGAATGGCGAAAAGGTAGGTTACAGTGAAGACAGTAAACTGGCCGCTGAATTTGATATCACCAAATATGTGAAGCCAGGCGAAAACCTGATCGCTTTACAGGTATACCGCTGGAGTGATGGCTCCTACCTGGAATGCCAGGACATGTGGCGTATCTCCGGTATCGAAAGGGAAGTATACCTGTATGCGACCCCCAAACTGGATGTAAGGGATTTTAAAGTAATGTCCGGTCTTGATAAAACCTATACCAACGGGGTTTTTCAGGTGAACATGGAAGTCAATAACTACCGGATGGATCGCAAAACCAATCATAGCAAACCGGATACTTTTGCGGTAGCGATTGAACTGACCGATGCCAATGGTAAAACCATTTTCAAAGACGAAACAAAGGGCGTACAAAAAGTGCTCGGCAACTATAAAACAGACCTGCATTTCGAAAAGGAAATTCCACAGGTAAAAACCTGGTCTGCCGAAACGCCTTATCTGTATACGTTGTACATCACCCTGAAAGATAAAGCAGGCAACATCCTGCAGGTGATTCCACAAAAAGTAGGTTTCCGTTCCGTAGAAATCAAAGACCGCAACTTCCTCGTCAATGGCAAAAGGGTATTCCTGAAAGGAGTGAACCGCCATGAACACAATGCTACCCAGGGCCATACCCTCACCCGCGAAGACATGCGGAAGGATATGGAAATGATGAAAAAACTCAACGTCAATGCCGTACGCCACTCACACTATCCGCCGGATCCTTACTGGATGCAACTGTGCGATGAGTATGGCCTGTACGTCATCGATGAAGCCAACATCGAATCACATGGCCGTTACTACGATCTCGGCTACACGCTGGCAAATGATAAACAATGGCGTGTACCACACCTGCAACGCGTATTGCGGATGTATGAAAGAGATAAAAACCATCCGGCAGTAGTTACCTGGTCATTGGGTAATGAAGCTGGTAACGGTACCAACTTCTACGAGGCCTACGACTGGCTGAAAGTACATGATACCCGCCCGGTACAATACGAACGTGCAGAAGAAGATTATAACACCGACATCATTGTGCCACAGTATCCGGATCCGGACTGGCTGAAAGAATATGCAAAGTCTAACCCCGACCGGCCGCTGATCATGAGCGAATACGCACATATCATGGGTAATAGCCTGGGTAACTTCCGCGAATACTGGACGGCGATAGAAAACCATCCTTATCTGCAAGGAGGCTTCATCTGGGAATGGATAGACCAGGGCATCGACACCGTTAAAAATGGTAAGCGTATCCTGGCCTATGGCGGCGACTTCCCGCTGAGTGGCCCGGTAAATGAAGCGTTTAGCGATAATAACTTCTGCGTAAAAGGCGTGGTAACCGCGCACCGTGGTTTAACACCGATGGCCGTAGAAGTAAAACAGATTTATCAGTATATCCATACCACCTGGGAAGGTAATCAGGATATCACCGTACACAATACCTATTTCTTCCGCGACCTGGCCAACTACCAGCTGAACTGGGAAATCCTGGAAGCAGGAAAAGTGGTGGAAACCGGTACCATCAAAGACCTGAAAGTAGCGCCGCAGCAATCACTGCGTATAACCCTTCCCGTTAAAACCACGGCAAAACCAGGGGTAGAACGTTTCCTCAATGTACATTACCTCCTGAAACAACCCGAACCGTTTTTGCCGGCAGGTTATGAAGTGGCAGCCGACCAGTTTGCCCTTCATGGCAGTATGGCTGCACCTGCAGTAAATCCTGGCAATGGCGCTTTAACGGTACAGGAAACACCCGGTAAGGCACTGATCACCGGCAAACAATTCAGCCTCGCATTTGACCTGCAGAAAGGCATCATGAGCAGCTATGTACTGCAGGGCGAACAGTTACTGGAAGAAGGCCCGCAGCCTGCTTTCTGGCGTGCACCTACCGATAACGATATCGGCGCCGGCTTTAACCATTCCCTGCGTCCATGGCGGGATGCTTTTGCAGCCGGTAAACTGGTGGAAGCAAAAGTGCAGCAAACAGGAGATCACTACGACGTGATCATCACCAAAGCACTGCTCAACGGCGATGCCACCATCACGCAAACCTTTACCATTTATGGCGATGGCACCGTGAAAGTCAACAACCGTTTCACGGCAATCAAAGGACAACATCCGTTGTTGTTACGTGTCGGCAACGATGTACAACTGGCGCAGCAGTTCAGCCAGATCAGCTACTACGGCCGTGGCCCGTGGGAGAATTATTGGGATCGTAAAGCGGCTGCCCTGATTGGTATCTATCAGCAAACCGTCGACAACCAGTATTATCCTTATGCCCGCCCGCAGGAAAGCGGCAACAAATCCGATGTACGCTGGGTAACCATGACCAATAAAAAAGGCAAAGGCCTGCGTTTCGAATATGCCGATAGCCTGCTCAACTTCTCCGCATTGCCTTACAGCCTGAATGACCTGGATCCGGAAGCTGATAAAAAACAATATCACTCCGGCGAACTGGTACCGCGTAAAACCATTTACATGCACATCGACCTGCAGCAGACGGGTGTACAAGGTATTGACAGCTGGGGCTCCATGCCCATGAAACAATACCGGATTCCTTTCAGCAATCAGGAATACAGTTATTGGATCAAGCCGATAAAATAATATAATACCATCCATTATCAGGCACCGGGCCTGAGGTAGCAGTAGCTATCTCAGGCCCGGTGTTTTATGGCTGGAGGGCCAGCTACAGGCCTGCAGTAATAAGGATAGTGGCGGTATCTTGTTCCCCGGTAGCCAGCGGATGAACGGGGTATCCATCTATTAAAAATCACTGCTATGAGTAAAGGCAAAGCATTGTATAGCAGTCTTTCCGGTATTCATGACCCTGCGATTTTTAAATCAGGAAGATCGTGGGTAAAATTGATAAAAGGCTTACTGCACATTGGGTTTATATGTATCTTTATACTGGTTGCAGCGAGGTTACATGGAGAACAAGCATAATAGTACACAACGTAAAATTATTCATATCGATATGGATGCATTCTATGCATCCGTGGAGCAACGGGATCATCCGGAATACCGTGGGAAAGCCATTGTAGTAGGAGGCTCGCCGGAAGGAAGGGGTGGTGTGGTAGCAACGGCCAGTTATGAAGCACGTAAGTTTGGTGTGCGGTCGGCGATGCCATCCAAAAGAGCGTTGCAGTTATGTCCGCACCTGATTTTTGTGCGGCCCAGATTTGATGCCTATAAAGAGGCATCGCGGAAAATACGGGAAATATTTGCCCGTTATACAGACCTGATAGAACCACTGTCACTGGATGAAGCTTATCTGGACGTCACCACAGATAAACAACAGATCAGGTCTGCCATCGAAATTGCAAAATTAATTAAACAGGCAATCCGGGATGAACTGCAACTGACGGCATCTGCCGGGGTATCTGTCAATAAATTTGTCGCAAAAATAGCTTCTGATCTGAACAAGCCGGATGGCCTTACTTTTATAGGTCCTTCTGCTATTGAAGCTTTTATGGAGCAGCTGCCGGTGGAAAAATTTCATGGGGTAGGAAAAGTCACAGCAGATAAGATGAAGCGGATGGGATTGTTTACAGGAAAGGATCTGAAGCAATTATCAGAACAGGAACTGAAATCCCATTTCGGTAAAACAGGCGCTTTTTATTATCGTATTGTAAGAGGAATAGATGACCGCGAAGTACAGCCACACCGGGAAACAAAATCGTTGGGAGCAGAAGATACCTTTCCGTATGACCTGACTGAAACAGGAGAGATGCATGCCGAGCTGGAAAAGATCGCCCGCATTGTATACGAACGTTTACAGCGGTACCAGCTGAAAGGGCGCACAGTGACACTGAAAATAAAGTACAGTGATTTCAGACAGATCACCCGTAATCAATCTTTTGCACAACCGGTAGGCGACCTGGAAACAATTATCAGTACGGCGAAACAATTGCTGGCGGCCACCTGGCCGGAAGATAAGCGTATCCGGCTGTTGGGTATTACTTTATCCAACTTCGGAGAGCTATCGGTTCCGGATAAATACCAGCATCCGGCGCAGTTATCGCTTTTTGATTTTGATGAATAATGATTTCTGTTACCTTTGTCCCTGATTTCACAACTTTTACCGAATAGATGTCCAACCATTATAACGCCGAAACAGCCGACTGGTTGTCCTTTCAGCAGGGCGACAAACGTGCCCTGTCAGCGTGTTATAACACTTATGCCGATTATCTGTATAACTATGGCTGTAAGTTCACTGCAGATACTACCCTGGTAGAAGATACCATACAAGACCTTTTTCTGAAACTCTGGAAAAACCGGGAAAACCTGGGGCAGCCTGCTTCTGTAAAGAATTACCTGTTGAAATCACTGCGGGGTTTACTCATCAGAAAAATTACGACGGCACAACGGCATGCACCGGATGAACTGGAAGAAAGCAATTACAGCTTTATGCTGGAGCTGTCGCCCGAACATATCCGCATGGCGAATGAGCAGGCTGCCCAGCGTTCCCTGCAACTGAAATCAGCCCTGGAAAACCTCACCCCGCGCCAGAAAGAAGCCGTATTTCTGCGGTTTTATGAAGATATGTCGTACGAGGATATTTCGGAGATCCTCTCTATTACCATTAAGGCTACCTATAAAATTATGGCCAGGGCCCTGGATGCCCTCCACGAACAGCTCGGACAACCCCTGTAACCGGGCTGGTAGCAAGGCATTACAGGCATTTTAAAAAAAAATAAATAAATTTATTGTTCCCGTGGGGTAAAAACTTAATTACCTGCGTAATTAAGTTAAAGGCATACCTGTAATTGCCGGGAAAAAACGGTTATGGATATACGTAAATACGAAAGTTACGATACGGCTGCTATGTTGGCAGATGTGGATTTTCAGCGCTGGGCATTGCGTCCTGGTGCTGAGGAGGAAGCGCTGTGGGAAGCTGTATTCGCCGTATATCCGGAAAAACGTATCCTGGCAATGAATGCAAAAGCCACCCTGCAGCAGCTGCAGTTCAAAACAACCGTATTCCCGGAACACCGTAAAACGGTTCGCCGGGAAGCGCTGGAGCAACTGCTGGAAGAGGAAGCAACACCCGTGATAACCCTGCGGCGCCGCAGTTATCGCTGGTTATATCAGGTAGCCGCTGTACTGTTAGTAATGCTGCTCGTTGCCGGCTGGTGGCGATTGCAGCAAGCTACCCCCGTACGTGCTAAGTTCTTTACTAAGAATGGGGAAATAAAAACATTAACCCTCCCGGATAGTACTATCGTGGTGTTGAATGCCAATTCTTCACTGGAATACCCGACTGACTGGAATAACAGCCAGGACAGAGAGGTGTGGATGAAGGGAGAAGGTTACTTTACGGTAGCACATCAGTACAATACCCGGCAGCAACGTACGAAGTTTACCGTGCATACCAACGACCTCGATGTATTGGTATGGGGCACTACCTTTAATGTAAATACCCGCAGAGGTATTACCAGGGTATCCTTAAACAGCGGTAAAATCAGTATCGGCTTCCCGGATGCCAGGAAAGCACCGGTGATGATGCAGCCCGGCGATATGATTGAATATACTTCCAGGCAACGTAAGCTGCAGGCCAGCCGGGTAAATCCCGCTGAGTATAGCAGCTGGCAACACCGGGAACTCGTCTTTAATAATATGTCCCTCCGTGAAATGGGCAATAAAATAGAAGATATATACGGGTACAAAGTGCGGATAGCCGATAGTACGACCGCTAACCGCACCATCAGTGGACGCTTGCTGGCCAAAAGCGACACGATGTTACTGCAAACAATTGCTGCAGTATTTAACCTGGATATCAGCATGAAGGATTCTGTTGTAGTGGTAGCCCCCCGGTAAATGTGCGCTTCGCGCCACGATTAACCAGTTTTTTTATTAACCAAAATTCGTAACATGAAAATGATGTTTTCGTGTAGGCGGCACTGTTTGCAAGTGCTGTCTGCGGGAATCCTGTTGCTGCATTTTACAGTGGATGCCAGCGCCATCACACAGACAGAACCGGCTAATTCGTTCAACAATGTACAGGCTAAATCAGGTAAAACATTCCGGCATACACTGGAAGAAATTGCTACGCAGTACAAAGTAAGGCTGGTATATGAAACGAGTATGGCGGATGCAAGACCTTATGTAAAACCACCACAACACAAGCCCCGTATTGAAGAAGTACTGAGTAGTATTTTGTCCGCTTCCAATCTGCGGTTTATTAAAGTAGATGACAGCCAGTTTGCCATCATTGCACAGCCGGCAGCCAAAAACCAACCAGATGATATCATCGCGCCTAACAACGCGCCGGCTGCTGCTTTACCCCTGCAAAAAGCAGGTGGAAACCAACCTTCACCATTATCGGCGGATACCGTAATAGACCGCCGCCTCATCAGGGGAACCATTACAGAGGAAGATGGTTCCCCTATTCCCGGCGCCACCATTACGCTGCCGGGTACTTCCATCGGCGCTACAAGCAATGCGTCGGGAGCTTTTACCCTGATGCTGCCGGGGACGCATACAGCGCCTTTACTGATCACCAGCGTAGGATACCTGTCGCAGAAGATGGCGGTAAAAGGAGTAGAAGTCCTAACGGTAAAGCTTAAACGAAATGTAAGTCAGATACAGCAGGTAGAAGTGAATGCCGGGGTCTATAAACGCCCGACTTCCAGCTATACCGGTGCGGCTACGACCATTACGGCAGAACAGCTGAAACAGGTCAGCAACAAAAACGTACTGGAAGCGCTGAAAGCACTGGACCCGTCTTTCAAAATGCCCGATAACCTGCAGTTCGGCTCAGATCCCAACCGCTTGCCGGATATCCAGGTAAGGGGGGCGGCGAGTTTGCCCAATATGAAGGGCGACTACACGTCCAGTCCCAACCTGCCGCTGTTTATCCTGGATGGTTTTGAAGCCTCTCTGCAGCGGGTATTCGACCTGGACATGAACCGCATTGCGGCAGTAACCCTGCTCAAAGATGCGGCGGCTACCGCCATCTATGGTTCCAGAGGCGCCAACGGCGTACTGGTCATTGAAACCGTAAGACCGGAAAAAGGCCGGTTGCGCCTTAGCTATACCAACGACTTTAAAGTAGCAGCGCCCGATCTGAACGTATACAACCTGCTGAATGCAGAAGAAAAACTGCAGCTGGAAAAAGATGCAGGCCTCTATACCTATATCACCAGCGGTCCCGGTTTTTCTATTCCTTATCCTAAACCGGAAGAGTCTCAACGCCTGAAAGAATTGTATGCGGCCCGGCAGATTGAAGTACGCCGCGGGGTGAACACCTACTGGCTGTCGCAGCCGGTGCGTACCGGCGTATACGATCGCCATTCCCTGTATGCAGAAGGAGGAGATGATTATGTAAGATATGGCTTACAACTGGCTGCAGGTAATGAACAAGGGGTAATGAAAGGCTCCGGCAGAAGTAACTATTCGGGAGAAGTATCCCTGGCTTACCAGTACAAACAACTGCGTTTCCGGAATGCGCTCACTGTTAACTATAACAAAAGTACCAACTCACCTTTCGGCAGCTTCAGCCAGTTCGGCCTGCTGAATCCTTACTACAGCATCTACGACGACGAAGGCCGTATGAAGCGGAAACTGGACGAAGGCCTGGATAACCCGTTGTACAACGGTACCATGTTTGTGAAAGACGAAAGTACCTATACGGAGTTTATCAATAACTTCTCCGCAGAATGGCAGATTTCCCAGCCGTTCCGCGTGATCGGTAGTTTCAGTTTGATGAAGCAGGACAATGGCAGCGAACAATTCCTGCCGGCAGAACATACTGCCTTCTCCGGATATAGTGCAGAAGAAAAAACACGCCGGGGTTCCTATACGATTCAGCATGGTAAAAGAACCAACTATGAAACCAGCCTGACGCTGAACTATGGCCGTGCGGTAAATGGTTCGTCTCTCTACGCTTCCGGTGGTTTCAATCTGGCAGGCAGCCGCGATGATAACAACGGCTATAAGGTGGAAGGTTTCCCGAACGACCGGATGGATGCCAGCTGGTTCGCCAAACAATACGAAAAAAATGGCCACCCCACCGGTAGTGAATCCATTACCCGCAGGGTAGGGGTGCTGGCCAACGTCAACTATGCCTACTATCAGAAATACCTGATCGATCTCTCCTATCGTATCGACGGTTCTTCTCAGTTTGGCGCCAACAAACGTTTCGGTGAATTCTGGTCTGCCGGTATCGGCTGGAACATGCACAAAGAATCTTTTCTGCAGGGCAGCAAAATCATCAACCTGCTGAAACTCCGTGCCAGCTATGGTGCGCGTGGTTCCCTGAATGTACCGGCCTATCAGGCACTGGCTACCTACAACTATTACAATGATGTGTACTACTATGACATGCTGGGCGCCTATATGATGTCGCTGGGCAACAAGGAGCTGAGCTGGCAGAATCGCCTCACAGCCAACATCGGGGCAGATATGTCCTTGTTCAACAGCCGCCTGAACATAGAGGTCAACTACTACCGTGATGTGACCAAAAATGCCATCGCTGACATCAGTACGCCACCTTCCATCGGTTTCGAGATGAATAAAACCAACTTCGGTGAACTGAAAGGAAAAGGGTTAGAAGTATACCTGCGTTACATGATCATCCGCGATAATAAAAAGAATCTCTACTGGAATATCAATGCCTCTGTGGTGCGTAACCGCACCATTGTATCCAATATCGCTGATCGCTTCCGTAAATTCAACTCCGACCAGAATACCAAACCGCAAACCGGTCCGGTTACCCTGCTCGTGGATGGTTATCCGTTAAATACCATCTGGGCAGTGCCTTCCCTGGGTATTGATCCGGGTACCGGCTCCGAAATATTCCGCCGTGCCGACGGTACCGTTACCACTGCCTGGAGTGCTACCGACAAACAGGCCGTAGGTAATATGGATCCGCAATACGAAGGTACTTTTGGCACATTTGTAGGATACAAAGGATTTAACTTAAACGCGTTGATGCGTTACCGTTACGGCGGACAGATTTTCAATGCTACGCTGCTCGACCGGGTGGAAAACGCCGACGTCAGCAAGAACGTGGATCGCCGCGTATACGAACAGCGCTGGCGTAGACCGGGCGACGTTACCTTCTTTAAAAACGTAGCCAGCCGGGAAACGACCAAACCTTCTTCCCGCTTTGTACAAAATGAAAATACGCTGTCGCTGGAATCAATATCCTTATCATATGACTTTAACCGCAGACAAATCAGTTTCCTGCGTATGCAGAACCTGCGTTTATCACTGTATATGAATGAAGTATTCCGGCTGTCAACAGTAGAGCAGGAGCGGGGACTGGATTATCCGTTCGCCAGATCATTCTCCTTCTCTCTAAAAACTCAGTTTTAATCAACCAAACCTGGTGCTATGAAATTTCGTTTAAGCTTAGCCGTTATTTGTATGCTGTTGCTGGGGAGTACAGGCTGTAATAAATGGCTCGACGTAACACCCCGTTCCCAGATCAGGGAAGACCAGTTCTTTACCAATGAAAGAGGCTTCGAAGATGCCCTGGCCGGCATCTATGTGAAAATGGTAAGTCCGCAGTTATATGGCGATTACCTGACCATGAGTTTCCTGGACGTACTGGCGCAGCGGTATGCGCCCACCAACTATTATCATTTCTTTAAGGACGATGCGGTATTCCTGTATAAAAACCAAACCGTAAAAACACATATCGCAGATATCTGGCGCTCTATGTATAGTACGCTGGTAAATAATAACAATATCCTCCGGTATCTCGAAGAAAACCAAAGTGCGCTGGGGAAATCCCGGTATGGCCTGATCAAGGGAGAAGCCCTGGCGTTAAGGGCATTCATGCACTTCGATCTGTTGCGTATGTTTGGTAAGAACTACCAGCTGGGCGCCGGTGCGCCTGCTATTCCCTATGTAACAAAAGTTACCCAGGTGCCTACGGAGTTGTCTACAACAGGCGAAGTGGTCACAAAGGTGCTGGCCGATCTGGAAGAAGCATTGCCGTTGCTGGAAAAGCTGGATCCGCTGAATGGTGGTCCCGACGATGGCAGCCAGTTCCTGAAAAACCGGAAAGGTCGTATGAACTATCTGGCGGTGAAGGCATTGCTGGCACGGGTATATCTCTTTAAAGGCGATAAGGTGAATGCCTATAAGCGGGCGAAGGAAGTGATTGATGCCGGTAAACATACGTTTATCACCAGCAATGACATTATTAACCGTACCGACTATACTTTTTCCGGAGAACATATTTTCGCCCTGCAGGTAATGAATATCAAAGATATCGTCAACAAGTATTTTAAATACCATGAAGACGAAGCTTATAACAGCGGCCGGACACAATATGAACTGAAAAACGACAGAAGTGTAACGCAGCGGGTGTTTGAAACCAACAGCGGCGGTAGTACCGATTATCGTTATCTGTATCTGTTTAAAGAACAAACAGGGCAGCAATACCATATCAAATTCTGGCAGGAAGATGAATCCAACTATAATATTAAGTTCCGCTACCTGATGCCGCTGATCAAGATTTCAGAAATGTATTACATCGCAGCGGAAACGGCGCCGGATCTGAATACGGCCATTACTTTACTGAATAAGATCCGTTTCAACCGCGGTATTCCCAGCCTGCCGGAAGACCTGAATCCCGCGCAGCTGCAGGATGAGATCCGTAAAGAATACCAGAAGGAATTTTACAGCGAAGGGCAATTCTTCTACTACTGCAAACGGCTGAATCTTAATAAAATCAGTGAAGTGCCGGTAAAGCCTGAAAACGTATATGTGTTACCGTTACCAGACAACGAGATCGATCTGCGATAACGGATGTAATCAACCAAATCAACTTAGCATGAAGAACTGGAAACTATATCATCTATTATTCCTGGCAGCGGCTTTTGCCGGCTGCAGCAAAGAACCGCTGGAAACATACAAGGATGAACCACGCATATATTTTAACGGAGAGGAATCCACTTTTACTTTTGCGATCCGTCCGTCCACACAGCTCACAGATACCTTTAAAGTACGTATCAATTATAGCGGGCTGACGTTGCGACAGGCCTTGCCGGTAAAATTCTCCGTAGCAGATACCTCTACCGCCAAAGCAGGAAAGGATTATGAACTGCCGGCTAATTTTGCAGTACCCGTTGGATATTTCTCCGATACCTTGCGGATTCTCGTAAAAAGGACGCCGGAAATTGCTACGAAAGCGGCAGTACTGGTATTAAGACTGGAAGACAATGGTAGCTATACGCCTGGTTTTGGCCGCAATGGTAAAGTCATCCGGCTGGTGATAAATGACATGCTCACCAAACCTTCTTCCTGGGAATCTTACCTGGCATCTTACCTGGGTGTTTACAGCAAAGCTAAATACCGTTTTATTATCGATACGTTGGGGATGTCTGATTTCCCTTATGATATGGTACGTAACGGGCAGCTGCTGTACTATAAAATAAAACTGGCGGAAGCACTGGCAGCCTATGAAAAAATACACGGGCCGCTGATCGATGCAGAAACCGGTAACCAGGTGTTTTTCCCTGCGTGATGCTCATCTTTTACTTTAACCAGCTAGATATGAAAAAATATATATTATTATCCCTGCTGTTCCTGGGGCTGATAGCATGTTATAAAGACAAAGGCAATTACGATTATTTGTCATTGAAAAAAATTACGATCGACTCCATCCTGGATGTGAAACGTTACTACATGGATTCCCTGATTATAGAGCCGGTGATTACAGTAGATAAAGGGGACTTCAATGAATTGGATTTTGAATGGAGTATGATGCCTACGACCGGTGTGTTTGAACCATTGCCATCAGAGCCGGAAGTGATCGCCAACACACGGGTACTGCGGATACAGATTAAGAAAGAATCCAGGGAGTTCCCGTATATCATGGTGCTGCGGGTCATTGATAAGGCCACCGGCGTAAGTGTTTTCCGCCGGTTTCAGCTCACCATCAGCAGTCCGTATGCCAGCGGATGGCTGGTACTGAGCGATCGCAATCATGTATCGGATGTAGACATTGTAACACCGGACGGAGATGTGCACAGCCGGATTTATGAGAATGTCAACGGAAAACCCATGACAGATCATGGGCTGCGGTTAAGCCTCACCGGCTCTTTAAACGGTAAGGATGAATTGTATATCCAGACAGACAACAATATTCTGCAGATACGTAATCCGGAATTTACTTATCTGCGCGATGCAGCTAGTATGTTCTATAGCATGCCGGGTGTAGTCAAACCACAGGTACTCACCATCAATGATATGGCTACCCAGCGGTATCTCATCAGCAACGGGCAGATATTTGTAGCGGCTACACTCAACAATGGTAAATATAGCCTGCCGCTGGTAGGTAATTATGAAGCGGCGCCTTTTGTGGCATCCGGTGGTGCTTATTCAGCGATCTATGATAAAAAGAATGGCCGTTTCCTCAAATTTCCGGCTCGTACCAATGCTGTGACCATGGAGGCTTTCACGGAATTAAAACCCGATCCGGTATTTGATGTGAATAATGTAAAAGGAACCTTGTTGTTTGTTGAACGGGGCTCCGATTATACGTATCACATCTTCCGCAATGCCGACGGGAAGCTGCAGCTATACGGATTAAACACGGGTAGTAACGATATACCTGCGGGGATGACGCAAGCCATTGAGCCGGCAGAAATGCAGCAGCTTTCTGCGGTGGTGATATCCGGTGCCTTGCCTATGGCATATTTCACCAGCGGACATAGTCTTTACATGTATGATATCTATGCCAATACGGCAAAGAAGCTGTATGATTTTCCGGGTAATGCCACAGTGTCTGTGATCAGGATGTTGAAGGAATGGCGCCATGTGGACGATAATACCTTACTGACAGTAGGGGTGAATGAAGGGGATGCAGGCTCCGTATACTTTTTTAAACTGCTGGGTACCGGCGATCTGCAGGGAGGTACGTATAAAAATAAATTTACCGGCTTTGGCCGCATTTCAGATATCATTTATAAAAGCAAATAAACAGCATTATGAAGAAACAGTTGGCTTTCCTGTGCCTGTTGCCTGCCGCACAACTCTTTGCGCAGTCATCAGACAGCACCTTTACCATTACCGGTCGTATTACCGGTAAAACACCGCCGGTAAAAGTTTTCCTGGATATGAACCGGAAAATGGATTCATCGGTAGTAAAAAACGGCACGTTCAGCTTTAACGGAAAAA
Source organism: Chitinophaga nivalis (assembly GCF_025989125.1). NCBI lineage: Bacteria > Pseudomonadati > Bacteroidota > Chitinophagia > Chitinophagales > Chitinophagaceae > Chitinophaga > Chitinophaga nivalis. Next base: position 3,533,874 of record NZ_JAPDNR010000001.1, read on the forward strand.
TAAAAGAATCACCGGCGATGGCCTATCTTTTATTTGATTATACCGGTAACGACAGCCGTGATTACAGTAAACCAAGAGACTTTCAGGGTTTTTATATAGAAAGCGGTAAACTGAATATTGTATCACGTGATTCCGCGAAAAACGCGACCATGACGGGTTCCAAAGCGCAGGCAGACTATGCACAGCTGCAGGTAATCACCCGGCCGATAGATGCAAAACTGGAGCAGCTGCGCCGTGAAAACAGCGCTTTGCCGGAAGCACAGCGGGAAGACGGGGCAGAGCAGGAACGCTTCGTGAAAAAATATATGGCACTGCAGGCAGAAAAAGATGCCGCTTCCATTAAGTTTGTGGCTGCACATCCGGCTACGGGCATCGCTACACGAATTTTGTCAGATGCATTGATGAATGATGCTGATCCCTATATAGTAGAGAAAGCATTCAATGGCCTGTCTGCCCCGCTGAAAGAATCACCGGCAGGTAAACGACTGGCAAAAAGTATTGAAACAGGCAAGCGTACTGCTGTGGGAGCAATAGCACCTGACTTTGCGCAGGCAGATACCAGCGGCAAAGAAGTCCGTCTGTCATCACTGCGCGGCAAATACCTGCTGATCGATTTCTGGGCCAGCTGGTGCGGACCTTGTCGCGCGGAAAACCCGAATGTGGTAAAAGCTTTTGAGCAATACAAAGACAAAGGGTTCATGATCCTGGGCGTATCCCTGGATTCCAAAAAGGAAAACTGGCTCAGTGCCATTGCTACTGATCAGCTGAACTGGCTACAGGTATCCGACCTGAAATCATGGGGTAATGAGGTGGCACGGCTTTACGGCGTAAGTGGTATACCTCAGAACTTCCTGCTGGACCCACAGGGAAAGATTGTCGCAAAAAATCTGCGTGGAGATGCCCTGGTAAACAAACTAAAAGAAATACTGTAAGAGCAGACTATTTCCGGTCAGGCGGCGTATCGCCGTCTGGCCTTTTTTTAGCCAGGTTAAGCCCCGCGCCAGTATCCCGGTAAATCAATTTCCGTTTCAATCTCTACGCTTCTTTCCTGCAGCATCACTTTCACATCTTTTTGCAAATCCTGGTGTGCTTCCCAGAAAGTAGCCGGTACATCCAATACATTCTTCAACAGATCTCCGGGATAAAGCCCTGCTTCTACCAAAACATCATCCTTTAACTTTTCGATGGCCAGTGGTACCAGGTAGGTGGGGTTAAATGATTGTCCGATTAAAATCCTTAATTCGCCTGCGGTTAACTTGGCGAGTGGTACTTTACTTAAGGCAATACATTTTTTAGTCAATCCCGAATCCTCTTCTGTAGCAGTTCCCCAACTTTTGTTCTCTAATTGCTCTAAAGATTTATATCTCCAGATATCTTTCTTATTCATAATAAAACTATATCTCTTTTAAGCATTACACATTACAAATCAGAAATAACGTATCGTGTAACAGACAAATGCAAAATAACTTCGCAGATATCTTCTACAAAATTCGTTTGGGTTAATCCGTAAATGGTAAATCGTAATTACTCCGGTTACTTGCTAGCTAAATTAGCCATCTTCCTGCATAGTACTTGTTAAAAGTCTACTAATTTAAGAAGGTTTACAAAGAAAGCATTAAGAATTAGGTGTTCAGCATTACGCCTGGCGCAGTAGCATTTAACAGATGGTTCTCATGTATGTCTTCCTGCCAACGGCAATGCGTTGAAACTTTTAGTGCTGCAAATTTCGCTGCTACCTGATGCAGTAATCCGTTCACTTCTTAACGTCTAACTAATTTAGGAAGAATAATGAAAGATGGATCACGAATTCATCAGAAAATTTCAGGAGAAGAATTACGGCGGAAAGATAAGCATTATGCAGCATCTTTTTGCAAAAAAATTTCTGCTGCATAATGCGCCGTGCTTAAATTTTCTTGTTTAGTACTTTACACCGGAGGTTTTGGGCAGTACAAACAACTTTACAATTGTATGGGCTGCCGCCGACAAAACCAGGGCAATTACCACCAGCAGGGCGGATTTCAGCGGGGTGTCAAATACGTCAATCACACCGGACACAGACTGGCCGGCATAAATAACTGTAATCAGACAGGCCAGTAAACCAGTTATCCACAAGGTAATGTGAGACCACAGGTACTTGGTTTTCTGAAATCCTTTTTTCCCGAAAGAGGTAAATAAAAGGTACACATGGGCAACAAAAAATACGACCGCCAAGAGGGTTAATGTCGCAAACATAATGGTTAATTTAGGTTAGGAAATGGTGTCTTAAACTAAAATACTATTTCCTTTTTGCTTAGACAACAATTTTATATGTATAAGCTTACTTTTTGATGAAACTGTCCTGCAGTCTGCCGGATCATAGCACCGCGGGCGGTCGGTACGGATATAGGCAGTCTGGTGGCGGATCTTCCCAAAAAAGGACAGCCGGGAAACGGGGGGAATAACGGACGGGTCATGGCAGATGCCCGGCATTGGCGCGAATCCGGGAAATATGCTCTGCAATAAGATGCAGCCGGTAATAATATTTCTCAAAGATGTCGTCGTACATACGGTGCCGGTTTTCCAGAAAAGCATTCAGGGCCTCATAAATAAATTCTTCAAAGGTGTGCTGCTCATTTACCCGGATCACACATTCAAATACCGGCTCCATACTGGTGGCAAACCGGGGTCTTACCTGTATGTCGGCCATACAGGTTATCATGATCTTGTACAGGTTGGGGGCTTTGGCAAAAGGTACATAGTGGATGGCCGTAAAACCATCTTCATCATACACATATTTATTCACTTCTTCGCCCAGCAGAAACTGCACCACTTCGTGGTTGTTGTTATGCCGGGTAGCCAGTAACAACGGGGTATCCAGGCTATCCAGTACAAAATTGAAATGAATGTTGTGCTCAATGAGAATCAGCAGCATATCGGTGATGGCCGACAGCCGGTAATGTTTGAAGATATAGGCTACGGCAAAAAGATAGTCGGGGCTGTCTACCACCAGCCGGGCGCCTTTTGTCAGCGCATACTGTACAGCCTGTGGTTTGTTGGCCCCGATTGCACAAAATATAATCGGAATGATGTCTTCCTTCTTATAATGAATATCTGCACCGCCTTCTGTAATCAATAGTTCCGCTGCTTCAAAAAATATTTCCTGGTATTCCAGCAAGTCGCAAAGCAATGCTGATAATTCCAGCTGCGTAAAAAAGGCCAGGTTAAATCTCAGATAAGTGATGATTTCGTCCGGATCTTGGCTGGTTCTTAGTTTGCGCCGCAGGTCGTACAGAGAAATTTTTTGCATATAGCGTCCTGTGTGATTGTATTAAATGGGAGGGAACCATTCCATCGGATGAAAAACGCGGCTGCAATGATACATAAATATTAGTTAAAAAAATTATTTGTTTTCCTGGTGTTTCCACAACTCCTGAAATACCGAACTATGGGCACGCAGCTCCGTAAAGGTACCGGCAGCGGCTATACGTCCCTGGTGCAATACGTAGATATAATCGAACTGCGGTAACAGGTGTAGCCGGTGCATCGAGGATATAATGGCTTTGTCGTGGAACGTCCGGAACATCTTATCATAGATCATGGCTTCTGTTTTAGGATCTACGCTGCTGGTAGGTTCATCCAGCAGAATGATCTGGCTGTCGCGGGCTGCCAGTATACCGCGAGCCAGTGCCAGCCGCTGTTTCTGACCGCCGGACAGGTTCACGCCTTTCTCCCGGATATCGGATTCCAGCCCCTGCGGCAACATGTCGATCACCTCTGTAAAGTGTGCGCTGTTACATACCTCCAGGATCTCTTCATCCGGGAAAGGTAGCCCCAGCGTTACATTGTAGGCGATGGTATTTTCAAAGATCTCCGGTTCCTGCGGAAACAGGGTGACGGTTTCGTTGAGTGTTGCCAGCGACAACGGCGCCCCGTCTACCGTAAGCTGTACCTGTTCCTCTGGTTCATACAACCCACGCAGAATAGCCAGCAGGGTACTTTTACCACTACCGCTTTCCCCAATCAGCGCAATCTTTTTTCCTTTACCAATGTCAATGGCCAACTGATGCAGACTTTGCGGCGCATGCGTATTATCATAGGTAGGCAGATGAGAAAAGTTGAGGTCCTGTATCCGGACCGTCTGCCAGGAAACCGGCAGGTTTTCTGTGGTGTCTGCACGGTGATGCTCCGTATAGGCTTCCCCGATATTACGGGCGGTTTCTATAGATGTATTGTATTGTACGATGTCGGTATACTGCCACGCGATATCGTGAAACACGCTGGTGAACTGGTTTACATAGCCCAGCAGGGTGATGAGGCCGGCCACATAAAATACAGCGCCGGGCTCCCAGTGCTGAAAAACATACCCCACGGCAATCACGCAATAAATCAGCGCTACCAGCATATCTGCCACAAACCATTTCCACTCATTGATCAGGGTATTCTGCCGGAACGGTCGCCAGATACGTTGTACCTTGGCCATCAAACCGTTTTCCATACTTCTTTCCAGCCGAAGGGTGATCACAGTCATGATATTGGACAGACTGTCAAATAAGGTCGCAGATACCACGTGTTCGCGTTCATTGATCTCATCCAGCGTACGAATAAAAGGCTTGTCGAAACGGAGAATGATCCAGATGCAGAAAATGCCCAGCAGGATACCGATACCGCCATACAAAGGAGAGAAATACAACATGGCAATTACGGAAAAAAATAATTTGGTAAAGGCATAGAGGTACATGAATCCATGTTCAAAAAAATTCTTTAACGCCTCATAAGCCTTCCGGATACGGTTAATCACTGCGCCACTGTGATTATCCTGGTGCCATTTCACCGGCAGGTGCAGGGCCTGGTGATATTTTTCCTGCAGGAAATTACGACTGAGGTTAAATGCCAGGTGTCTTTCCATCACCCGGGCAGGGCCATGAAAGCACCATTCCACTAAGCGTAGCCCCACGTAGGCTGCTGCAAACCATAGGGTATAGCGGGGGATGTGCGCAGGATCCTGCTGGATCTTGCCAACAAACCAGCCAAATAACACGGGGTTGAGCGAAAAGGCGATATTGGCAATGAAAAACAGGATGTATACCAGCAGGTATTTTTTTCGTTCCCGGTGCGCGTAGTGCCAGGCTGTCTTGAGTAAGGATAGATACGGATTAGACATGATTTCCGGGTTTAAAATATGGGTGAAATATACATTATATATCAGGAAGCCGAAATAAAGAATTATATATGGTAAAGCAATTGACCCTGATCAATGCGCGGTATTTTGGCCGGCTGAACAAAATACTGTAACTTCTGTCGTTCTCCGGATAAAATTGTGTATTATGAAAAGTTCCTTTGCATTCGCCATCGTGTGTTGCTTTTTAGCAGCTACAGTATCACCTGCCGGGCTGGTTGCCCAGGACACAAAGGTAGCAAAAAGAGCGGCCCAAACCGCCCGGGTGAAGTCGCTCATAGATGCCCGCAGCTACGTTTTTGTAGCGCAGACGGCCTTGCCGATGAACGGGCGTTCCCGTCAGATAACACCCGATTATGGCATCACGGTTACCACGGACTCCATCGTCAGCTACCTGCCTTATTTCGGACGTGCCTTTGTGGCTACGATCGGGGAAACAAAATCACCGCTGGATTTTAAAACGAAAGATTTTGTTTACACCGCAACGCCCGGCAAAAAAGACGGCTGGGAGATTACGGTAAAACCAAAAGATCAGCGGGAAATCCAGTCACTGAGCCTCTCTGTAACCAGCAGCGGATATGCGTCTTTACAGGTCATCAGCACCAATCGCACACCGATCAGCTTCAACGGATACGTCACGGAAACACCACCTGAGAAAAAGAAAAACGGACGTTGATGATGACTAATATCGTACAGTCATGACCGTTTCATTTCATACGTATTCCAGGTAACGTCGTTGATGGTGACAGGGTATAGCTCTACTACGGTAAAACCTCTTTTTTCAAAGAAAGGCCGGGCGGTAATACTGGCATAGGTGACGAGTTCGGATAATCCCAGTTCGGTGGCCTGATCGAGGAGACGTTGCAGTAACCGGGAAGCCACGCCGCAGCCCTGAAAGTCTTTGTGAACATACAGCATATCTATTTCGCCATCCGATGTGAGAGAAGCAAACCCGATGATTTGCCTGGCGTCATTTTCGGCTACATAAAAATACTGGTCCTCTATCCTTTGGCGGAGAGCATCTACACGTTCAGCAGTACTGGCCCAGGCGGCAATCTGCGCTGCATTGTAATCGCGGACATTGATAGGTGTAATGGTATTATAATAAAGGTCTTTTAACCAGGGCATATCATCAGGAGTAGCTATTCATATCTGCATGAAGGATAAGGAATGATAGGTGGATATACTTACATACAGTAAAATAATTAATTTTTGGGAGATGAATACACAAACTGCTATCACGACGTTGTTCCTGGATATAGGCGGCGTATTGCTGACAAATGGCTGGGACAGAGCGGCCCGCAAGCTGGCCGTGCAAACATTTAATCTGGATGCTGCCGAAACAGACGAACGGCATCACCTTACCTTCGACACCTATGAAGTAGGTAAACTTACATTGGATGAATACCTGAGCCGGGTGGTTTTTTACACAGAAAGATCCTTTACCCGCGAAACCTTCAAGGAGTTTATGTTTGCGCAGTCAGCGCCCTACCCGGAAATGCTGGAGCTGGTAAGCCGCCTGAAAACGACCTATCAGCTGAAAATCGCGATCGTAAATAATGAAGGGCGCGAGTTGAATGAACACCGGATACGACAGTTTGGAATCAACCGGTTTGTAGATTTTTACATCTCTTCCTGCTTTGTACATTTCCGGAAACCAGACGCCGATATTTACCGGATAGCGCTGGACATTGCGCAGGTGGCGCCGGAAGAAGTCGTATACCTGGAAGACCGCTCCATGTTTGTGGATGTGGCTAACGGGCTTGGTATCAATGGTATTTGTCATGTAGACTACCCCACTACGTTAAAAGCACTGGCAGCCTTTGGCCTGAAATAAAACAACACTTTCCGGGCAACAGGGAGAGGGGCCCGTTGCCGGAAAGTGGGTGACAGTATATCGGGTAATTTGTTAACGACCTTGCATCAGGTCTTCTATTTCTTCGATCTCTATCGGCATGGTAGCCATCAGGTCTTCATAGCCGGTAGTAGTAACCAGCAGATCGTTTTCTATCCGGATGCCGATGCCTTCTTCGGCATTGTAAATACCCGGTTCGTTGGTCAGTACAGCGCCCGCTGGCAGCGGTTCCCGGAAATCGCCGGTATCATGTACATCGAGTCCCAGGAAATGGGATACATTGTGGTAGCTGTATTTGTTCAGGTAGTATGCCTCTCCGTTTTCACGGATGTCGGCAGTACTGCAAATACCCAGTCCTACCAGTTCTTCCAGGATAAACTGATTGGAAGCAGCCCACAGATCTTGCATATAGATGCCGGCGCGAACTTGTTGCCTTACTTTTTTATGTACCCGCAATACCGCTGCATAGTATGCTTTCTGCCGGGGTGTATAGCGGCCATTGGCAGGAATGGTACGGGTACAATCCGCATTGTAGTATTGCCAGCCCGCGGCGGCATCAATTAATAGCAGGTCTCCGTCTTTGCATGTCTTTTCATTGGCCCGGTAATGTAGTATACAGGTATCGGCGCCGGCGGCTACAATCGCCTCGTAGCCGGCCCAGGTGGCATTGTGCTGCAGGTATTCATGAATCATTTCTGCCGCAATCTGGTGGCCGGTCTGGCCGGGTTTTACAAAGGAGAGTACCCGGCGGAAACCAGCCTCCGTAATGTCGCAGGCCTTTTTGAGCAGGGCAATTTCTGCTGGTGTTTTGGCATTGCGCAGCCGGGCGATGATAGGATACAGGCGGCCGTATTGATGCAGGGGATACAGGCGCTGGAGATCCAGTATCAGCCGGTCTTCCCGTGTTTGTGTTTCACTTTCTGAGCGGGCATGCTCATTGGTATGCAGCATGATTTCCCGGCAACGGGGGATGACTTTTTTCATCGTGCTCCAGAATTCATCCACATATAACACAGTGGCAATGCCGGAGATAGTGGCCGCTTCTGCTTTGGTATGGCGGTTTCCCAGCCATTTAACAAACAGTTGGTCTACCCGTTTGATAAAAAGTATTTCCCGCAGTGTTTCGTCCGGATGGTCGGGGCAAAGCACCAGCATGGCATCTTCTTCTTTGATACCGGTCAGGTAATAGATATTGACATTGGGAACATAACGCATGGTACCATCTGCGTTGGTAGGCATAAGATCGTTGGCGGTAAGGATCGCCACGGAGTTGGCTGGCAGCTGGCTGCACAGATTTTTACGATGATCGGAAAACATAGTACGACGTGTTTTTATTGCCTTACAAACTTAGGAGGCACACGCCGGAAAAGTGGTGTAAAAACGCGACAGTTTTAGCCGGTAAACCGGCGCCATTCCTTGCGGAAGTGAGAGAAATCATAATAGCCCAGTTCTTCCCAGTCGGCTTTGTGGCCAAATCGGGCGTAGTGCTCCAGTGCCTGCCGGAAACGGAGGATAGAGAGGCATTTTTTGGGAGAGATGTCCAGCGAATCTGCAAAGTAGCGTTCCAGCGTACGGGGGGAGAGGTACAGCAGTCCGGCCAGTTTTTTGAGCTGATAGCCGGACTCCAGTAAGGCCGGACTATTCAGTGATTGCCGTACATACCGGAAATGCCTGGCCGCTCCGGGTAGTGGGGCTTGTTCCCGCAGAAACGTTTCCAGTAATGTTTTAATGGCTTCCAGGTTGCGGGATTCATAGATGGCCGATTCCAGCCGGTCTATACGGGGCAGTACATCCCGGGCATTCAATGTTTGCCGGTTAATATCCGCGCCTTTGATCTGAAACAGATAATTCAGGGAAGCAGGTTTGAACTTGATGCCCACCAGAAAATTGTTGAAGCCATGGCGATACGTTACGGGGGCGGCATGATAGCCGATTAATTCACTGGTATGGCAGGTATGCACCCAGGTATCTGTCTGGTCATGAATGGCAAAAGGGGCGCCCAGGTTCAGTACCAGGGAAGAATACATATTGGCCAGCAGTATTTCTTCAAAAGTGCAGTCCTGCCGCTGGGGGCTGCGCAGATCCAGCAGCCAGTAGAACAATACATGTTCTGCCAGGTCAGGCGAAGGCGCCATGAACTGGTATTCCCGGGAGAAATGTTGCTGATCTATTAATTCGATGGCCTGCATACAACAGTGAGTAAACAGCTACAATGTACGAATAAGAAATGAGGTATCGTTTTTCCTGTGGGGTGATTAAACTTTTTGCAGTCGCACCTGTTAATATGATAGTAACACCATGAAAACCCGGATGAAGAATGATGGCAGTAATGGCTGTAGACTCCTTTCTTTTTCCCGGAGATTCCTACCTATACATACTTTAAGATACGGTTGATAAACAGGTTGAACATCCTGTAATGGTTCAGGATGTGCAAGGGCGGGCCTTAGCACTTGTAGCGCCCGCCCTTTTTTTATATGATAACGTGAAAGGATATACGAAATTAATCCGATCCCTGCGCCGCTTTTTTTCTTCGCTGCTTTTCCTGATAATGATTTGTTGAAACAACATGGACGTTGATAACGTACATGCCTGCACGAAAATGGCAGGAGGGTAGGTATATTGCCTGCAAGGTATAAAGTATGCCGGCTGTTGCCAACGGGATTCTCTATCTATTTAAGGAGCGCTGCCAGGCGTAAAAAGCCCCTTTTTCTGTTAACGTTTCATTAACAAATATTAAAAAATCATTAAAATAAATTGATAAATTATTGATTATAAGTGAATTAGGGAAATTTTAAAATTAAATTTAAACAAGGTTGCGAATAAACGTTTGTTTAAATTAAACGTTTGTTTAACTTTGCTTCGTCAAATTAAAAAGGAACATGGAAGACTATAGTGAGAAACAACTCTCGATTATAATGGTAGCGGAACGGTTGTTTGCCGACCATGGCTTTCATGGCACTTCAGTAAGAGACATAGCGCAGGAAGCGGATGTAAACATTGCCATGATATCCTATTATTTCGGTTCAAAAGATAAACTACTGGAAGCGGTATTCAGATTCAGAATGGAAGCCTCCCGGAAATTTATCAATGAACTGGTGGAGAACGAAGTCATGTCGCCCCTGGACAAGATATACAGCCTGATAGACCGTTTTGTGAACAAGATGATGGCAGAACAGTACTTCCAGTGCATTATGAGCCGGGAGCAGCTGAACAAGGATAAAAGTCCGGTACGTGACCTGATATGGCAGTTGAAAAGAGAAATGCTGGGGTTGATGGAACCTATTATTACCAATGCCCAGAAAACGGGTGCTTTTCATAAAGATGTGGATGTAATGATGATGATGACAACATTGTTCGGGACCATTCATCAGGTTATACCAGCTCAGTTTATACTCAGAACCGATCCCGCTTATCAAAACATGAGCGATGTTGATTTCCGGGAATACCTGAGAGAAAGATTAAGTAAACATTTAAAAAAATTGTTCAAAGCAATCCTTACACATGAATTCTAAAAGCATATACACACGATTATATGCGCTTGCATCGGGAGTCATGCTGACGCTGTTTTTTCTGACAGCCTCCGCACAGCAGCAGGAAAAACCACTTTCGCTCAATGAAGCCATATCGCTGAGTATACAAAACAGCAAACAGTTAAAGGTTAGTCAGGCCAAAGTTGCAGCCGCTAACGCATCCCTGAAAGAAGCCAACGAAAAACAATTGCCGGATGTAAAAGTATCAGGTTCCTACCTGCGCCTCACACAACCCAATATTGATCTGAAACTGGGCAAGAGTGAAGGAGAAGGCGGTGGAAAAGGCGCCGGACCGGAAGTAAATTCCGCTGCTTATGGCATCGCCAGCGTATCCGTACCCATCTTTGCAGGTATGATGATACAAAGCGGCAAAGAAGCTGCCCGTTACCTCGAGCAGGCCGCCAAACTGGATGTAGACAAAGACCGGGAAGACATCATGCAGAATACTATTGCCGCCTACAGTAACCTGTACAAGGCCCAGGCAGCAGTGGTACTGATGAAAGAAAACCTGAAACAATCTACCCAGCGCGTATTCGATTTCACCAACCTGGAAAAGAATGGTTTACTCGCCCGCAACGACCTGTTAAAAGCAGAACTACAGCAGTCCAACTACGAACTGGCCCTCATGGATGCAGAAAACAGCCTGAAGGTAGCCTCCCTGAACATGAACATCATGCTCGGATTACCGGACAACACCCCGCTGGCCCTGGACACCACAGTATTTGCTACAGATAACAATGTCGATGCCCGTTCTGCCGCTGATTTCGAACAGCTGGCTTACCACAACCGGAAAGATATTGCTGCCGTAAATGCCCGCGAAAGAGCTGCCAATGCAGGTGTAAAAGGAGCCAAAGGAGAATATTACCCTGCTGTAGCCTTTACCGGTGGTTATGTGGCCGCTTACATACCCAATGTAGTGACCATCACCAACGCCGTGAATGCCGGACTGGGACTCAAATACAACCTGTCGTCCCTGTGGAAAACAGGTTCTAAGGTAGCCGGCGCCAAAGCACAGCTGGCACAGGTACAGGCGAGTGAAGCACAGCTCACAGATGCCATTCACCTCGATGTATACCAATCTTACGAAAACTATCTCCTGAGCCATAAGAAAATGGATACTTACGTAAAGGCGATAGAACAATCAGAAGAAAATTACCGTATCACTAAAAACAAACAGGTCAATAACCTGGCTACTACGACCGACTTACTGGACGCAGACGTAGCCAACCTGCAGTCGCACCTGAACTACGCTTTCGCGAAAGCAGATGCACTGGTAGCTTACAAGAAACTGTTGAAAGCTGCAGGCGTCCTGGATACGAACAATAAATAAATACCAAACCAATAAATAGCAAAGCTGTGGAAACGCAAACACAAACAAAACCTACTAACAATATAACCATGCAGGAAACATCCGCGCCTAAAAAGCGCAGCAAAGGGTTCGTCATCGTACTGGCGGTACTGGTACTGGGAGGCGGTGCTTTCGGTATCTCTAAATATATCCATAGCCAGGGCCACGAGGAAACAGATAACGCGCAGATCGATGCAAATGTAAGCCCCGTAATACCCCGCGTATCCGGTTATGTAAAAGAAGTACGGGTAAAAGATAACCAGTTCGTGAAAAAAGGAGACACCCTGGTGATCCTGGACGACCGCGACCTGGCCATTAAAGTACAACAGGCAGAAAATGGTCTCTATGCTGCCCAGGCTAATCTGGGTTCTGCAGAAGCAACCACCCTCGCTGCAGAAGCAGGTATCAGCACGGCGCAGGCCAACATCGGTACCATCGATGCGCAGATTGAAGCCGCTAAAGTAAATCTGTGGAGAGCATCTCAGGACTATGAGCGTTACAATAACCTCATTAAAGATCACTCTATCACACAACAACAATACGAACAGGCACTGGCTGCAAAACAATCTGCAGAACGTCAGCTGGATGTATTGGCCCGTCAGAAAGCTGCGGCCAGCCGCCAGACTTCTGTAGTGACTTCCCAGAGCAGCGCTACTTCCAAGCAGATCAACCTGGCTAACGCCGGTATCAAACAAAGAGAAACAGATGTGGCAGATGCTAAACTGAACCTCTCTTATACCGTGATTACCGCTCCGGAAAATGGCGTACTGTCTAAAATCTTTGTACAGCCAGGACAGTTTGTAGCTGCCGGTCAGTCACTCTTCAGCGTGGTACTGGACAACACCCCATGGGTAGTCGCCAACTTCAAGGAAACACAGCTGGACAGAATGAAACTGGGACAGAAAGTAACCGTGCACATTGATGCTTACCCGGGTAAAGCCCTGGAAGCAAAAGTAACGTCCTTTTCTCCTGCTACCGGTTCCAAATTCGCACTGCTGCCGCCGGATAACGCTTCCGGTAACTTCGTAAAAGTAGTACAGCGCTTACCGGTAAAAATCGAGTTCACAGATCCGGCTAATGAATTGGTAAAACAACTGCGCCCGGGTATGAACGTACTGGTAGACGTGCATCTCAACTAATCATACATGAACAGCTTCACTGCCCGGAGTTAATAATTAATGGGAACCATGCAGGATCGTCAGGCGGAAACCATTAGTATCAGGCAACTTGAAATAAGTAAGGAATTTATTAACCCGGCATTAATTATTAACTCCAGGTGATGAGGCTTTCATTCAAAATATAAAGTGCTGCATGCAACAAGAATCATTGATAGAATACGGCTCGCGCAGGGTGATCATCACGATCACCGCTATCTTCTGCGCCTTGCTGGAAATCGTGGATACCACGATCGTGAATGTGGCGTTGAATGACATGCGTGGTAATATGGGCGCTACCCTCAGCGAAATCGGCTGGGTGATCACGGCCTACGCGATCGGTAACGTAATCATTGTACCGATGACCAGCTGGTTATCCCAGCAGTTCGGCCGTCGTAACTATTTTGCGGCTTCTATTATCATATTTACGGTGTCGTCTTTCCTTTGTGGTAATGCCACCGTGATGTGGGAACTGATCATATTCCGTTTTATCCAGGGCCTCGGAGGCGGTGCATTGCTGGTAACTTCCCAAACCATTATTACAGAAAGCTATCCACCTGAAAAACGGGGTATTGCACAGGCAATCTATGGACTGGGGGTAATCATCGGCCCGACACTGGGTCCGCCATTAGGAGGTTTTATCACAGATAACTACTCCTGGCCGTATATCTTCTACATTAATATACCCATTGGCGTTGTCGCTACGCTGCTCACCCTGCAATATGTGCGCAGCCCTAAATACGGAGAAAAAAGATCCATCAGTGAAGTCGACTTCCTGGGTATTGGTCTCCTGGCCATCACAGTAGGCTGCTTACAGTTTGTATTGGAACGCGGACAGGAAGATGACTGGTTTAATGATACCACCATCACGGCATTAACCGTAACCAGTGTACTGGCGCTCTTTTTCTTTGTATGGCGTGAACTGACATATAAAAACCCGATTGTGGAGCTGCGGGTACTCAAAAACGGGAACCTGCGGGTAGGAACCATCCTCTCCTTTATCATGGGATTTGGTTTATATGGCTCTACATTTATCATTCCGCTGTACACCCAGGGTTCATTGGGCTGGACCGCTACCCAATCCGGGATGCTGATGATTCCGGCGGCGCTGACCACAGCGTTTATGATGCCGATCATCGGTAAACTATTGGAGAAAGGGGTACCTCAGCAATACCTGGTAGCTGCCGGTATGTTATTGTTCTTTGGTTTCTGCTTCTGGGGATATCTGATCATCACCCCGGCAGATACCGGCTCCGATGCTTTCTTCTGGATGCTGATCGTACGTGGTATTGGTATGGGTTTACTCTTCATCCCGATTACAACATTGTCGCTTTCTTCCCTGAAAGGACAGCAGATCGGGCAGGGAGCTGCATTTACCGGTATGATGCGGCAGTTGGGTGGATCTTTTGGGGTGGCGTTGATCACCACCTTTATGTCGCGCCAGAACATGCTGCACCGCAACGACCTGGTATCCAAACTCGATACCAACAACCCGGATGTCATCAACAGGGTACATGGCCTGCAACGCAGTTTTGTGGCCAAAGGTATGGACCCGCACACCGCGTTGAATTCAGGCTATAAAATGCTGGATTACAGTGTGAGCAAACAGGCGGCAGTACTGTCCTATATGGACGTATTCCTCTACCTCGGTATCCTGTTCCTCATCTGTGTGCCCTTTGTATTGATGGTAAAAGGTAATAAACAACAAGGTAAGCTGGATGCTTCTGCCATGCACTAACATCCGGTGTCAACATAAAAATATTGTTGCAATAACAGTGTAACAGTTGTAGGTTTAGGTAAATAAGCCCCGATATTCATCGGGGCTTTAATTTTTTTACAACGGTTTAGTTTTCGGGAGAGATACTTGGTGCGATTGTTTTTTGCATACAAATGCTGTTGTCGACCCCAACATATTGCCCGTAGTTGGGAATACGGGTATAACCGGCTTTCTCATACAGGGCAACGGCTTCCGGCAATACAACGCCGGTTTCCAGTACACAGGTGTGATACCCCAGGGAAGCTGCCCATTGCTCCAGTTCTGCCAATACCCGAAAGGCCACCCCCTGGCCCCGGAAAGCCGGATCGGTAAACATTCTTTTGATTTCTGCCACGCCTGCTGCAAAGGGCTTGAAGGCGCCACACCCGGCTGGTACACCTGCTACATACGCCACCACTACCTGTTTAATCTGATCTAACTGATTGAAGGGAGCGTAAAAGGTATGTAATTCTTCTCCGTCGCGGATGCGTATAAAACTATTTAATGCGGCCACCAGCTGATGAAAGTCGGGATGCCCGGCATCGGTTCTGATTAACTGTATCATCTTACCAGGATATTTGCAGGATCTGAAAATTAGTTGGTGGGTAAAGCTACTAAAGCAGGGCAAACTACCCAAAAACAGGAGCAAAAGCAAACGCTTTTGCTCCTGTTGGTAAGGAGATGATCAGAAGGTCAGCGATACTTTGGTAAACAGACGGATGCCGTTGAAGCCCATTTGCACGGCATCCCAGGGGCCACCGGTTTCACCGTCGTAGGCCGATAATTTGGCGCCCGGCACATAACCCAGATCCGGGTGTACATTAAAGATATTATCCGCTCCCAGGAACCAGCTGATTTGCGGGGTAATACGATAGCTGGTATACAGATCCGTTACTACCTTTCCCCGGTAGTTGAAAGCTTCCGGTACCAGCGTACCATCGCTATCCAGGGCTACCAACGGGCTGATACCCGTACCGGCCAGATTGGGATCGCCGGGAAGACCGCTGCCGGTTTTCGCCGGATCGCCGGTAAAACCGTATCCCAGTAATTTTATCTTACCATAGTAACTCAGGCGGGTACCTACCGTGAAGGAGCGCACACCATATTCCAGGTTTAAGCCCATCTTCACCGGAGGAGCAGAAGCGAGTACAAAATGTTGTTCCCGTTCGCTGAAAAATTCACCCCTGTGCAGGTAGCTGTCATTCAGCTTATCCGGCACATTGATCTGGTCGAGGTTCATGTGTTGCACATTGCCGGTAAACAACACCCGGACGCGTTGTTGCTGCCATTTATGCTGGTAGTCAATCACGAGGTCAATACCGGTGTTGGTGGTGTTCACGGCATTGGCAAAGAACTGGGCATTGTCGATGTGCAAGGCTTTGAGTTTGGCCAGGAAAGCGGCATCCAGTGTGGTGTCGCCGGCATTGAACTGACCGGATAATACAATCCTGTCTTTCACTTTCACCATATAACCGTCTACTGTTATAGTAAGTCCGGATACCGGTTTCCAGGAAAAGCCCAGGCTGGCATTCAGGGATTTTTCCTGTTTCAGGGCCGGAATACCGGCAGCCTGGGTGATTTCGTTACTGTTGGGGGCGATCTTCACCTCAGTGATGCGGCCGCCCTGTACGTTGGTAAACTGGGAGCTGTAGTTGATCTGCTGCAGGGAAGGTGCCCGGTAACCGCTACTAACGGAACCGCGTATATTAAAAGTAGGTGCCACCTTAAAACGGGCTGCCAGTTTATAGTTGCTGGTGAAGCCAAAGTCGCTGTAATTCTCTACACGCACCGCGCCGCCCAGCAGGAAGCGGGTGGTAATATCCCATTCTGCATCTACATACCCGGCGATATTGGAACGATTGGCTTTTACGGCATCCGTAGGGCGGTAGCCGGGAAATCCCTGCGCACCGGTAGCTTTGAAGAAAGTAGGGTCATAGTTGGTGTAGGAACTTTCATCGCCGGCATAGATGCGGTAGTTTTCATACCGGTATTCTGCGCCCAGTGCCAGGTTGAAGCCGGCGCCGATGCCGGGAATCTCTTTGGAGAAGGTCAGATTGGTGGTATTCTGTGCAAAGGAGAAGCCGCCATTGTCAAAGTGGGTGGGCGTTGCAGCGCCCATGGAAGCATTGAAGGTTTTATCGCCGTAGAAATGAAAATCATTTCTGCCGAAAGTATTACTGAGGTCCCATTTCCAGTTGTTGTTGGTGCTGCCTTTTATACCGGCTGCCACAGACAGGTCGCTGATACGGGTTTGTATGTGCGGATCAAAAATGGTATCTGCGCGTCCGCCACCAGGCGTAGGCACACTTTTCATAATATCCGGATAAAAGATCAGGCTACCGTCGGGGCGGGTAGGGAAGCGGTCCGGGTGCGCGCTGGATGATGGATTGAAGCCGTGGAAGGTTCTCGTATAGGCGTAGGCGTCAGACGATTTATAGTTGTAGCCGCCAAAAGCATAAACGGTGGTGCGGCTGCTGCCAATGGGGATTTCCAGGTTTACCATACCGCCGCCGCTGGTAACGGAGCCGTCGCCGTGGGCCCGGCGACCGGTATTGATAGGCATGCCGCCTGCATGTAGCAGGTTGGTGTCTGTTACCTGCCGGAATGTTTTGCCTTGCGTGAGGAAGTTACCGGCGAAATTAATGAAGCCGTTGTGTTTCCCGATCGGTACCCCATAGCTGGCGCCGATGGAGAGGGCATTCCCATCGATGCCGCCGCCATGTTCATATTGCTGCAGGTCTTTGTTGTAGTAGGGGTTGTACTTGCGGTCATAGTAGCCGGCATATCCGGCGGTGATGTTTAGTTTATGTACTTCTTTTTTCAGGATCAGGTTGATGACCCCTGCGATCGCATCTGAACCGTATTGTGCGGAAGCGCCGTCGCGGAGAATTTCCACACGATCGATGGCCGCTTCGGGGATGGCATTGAGGTCGGTGCCGGAATTGCCCCGGCCACGGGTTCCGAATACAGATACGAAGGCGGTCTGATGGCGGCGTTTCCCATTGACGAGTACCAGGGTCTGGTCGGGGCCGAGGCCTCTCAGGGTAGCGAGGTCAATCTGATCGGCGCCATCGCTGCCGCTTTGTTTGTTGTAGTTGAAGGAAGGGGCGGCGGCATTGAGCAGGGAAGTCAGCTCCATTTTAGCGCTGGGAAGCCCGGCCTGGTTGACGCTGATGACGTCTACCGGCACCGGTGTTTCTGTTTTGGCGCGTCCGCCGCTGCGGCTGCCTACCAGCACAATCTGGGTGAGTTCCGCTACCATGGGCTGCAGTTGTATATCTATCCGGGTACGCCCGTTGATATGCACCTGCTGGGTTTTATAGCCAATGGCACTGATTTCAAGTACATCGCTGGCGGTTGCTGTTAAAGCGTAAATACCATCTTTGGTAGTTTGGGTGCCTTTAGGGGCCGATACCACCCGGATGGTGATGCCTTCCAAAGGCGCGCCGGTAGTCTGGTCGGTGACCTTACCGCTAATGGGCTGGGTTTGTGCAAACGTGAAAGCGTAGCATAGCAGCATACATACTATGCAGGGTAGAAGTTTGAGGTACATACGCAGGTATTTATGTGAGTAATAGATGAAGATAACAGCAGACATACCCGTGTGGTGCGGGATATCTGCGGGTTGTTTGCCCGAGGGGCGCCTGTTTCCGGGGTGGACTTACAGGGGAATACCTGCTTTCCTGTAAATAAAACTCATCAGCCATGCAGGACCTATCAGCAGGAATTGCAGGTCCTTGAAGAAGGAGGGTTTGGCGCCTTCTATTTTATGCCCGATGAATTGTCCGATCCATGCCAGCACAAAAATAACCAGGGCTGTCTGCCAGATGACGAGGCCGGCAACGGAAATCAGGTGCCAGCACCAAAGGCACAGGACTCCAATAATCAGCATACCTCCGGATAGGGAGGCCGAAAGACGGGCATAGTAAATAATCAGCAGCAGTAACGCGATATGTGCTGCGGTGAGTACTACGGGTAATCCATTGATCGGTAGTACAATGGCATACAGGAAACCAACAATGCTGAAGAAGATAGCGGGCACACAGATCCAGTGAATCAATTTGTTGGTATGGTTACGGTGGCTGCTGCCATATTCATCCAGCCATTGATGTATTGTTTTCATCGTGGACGCGGTTTTTCGTGTATTTAAATATAACTTATTTGTTGTGAATAACCATGTTTCTTTATGGAGATGATATAAGCAACTGGAAATGACGGGCTTGTTGCCGGCTTCGCACCGGTGGTGGTAAAGTTGCAGAAAAGCGTTGCTGCTGCCGGCTGGCAGCTTCGTGTAGGCTACAGCGTGAGTACTGTTATCTCCCGGCACCAACGGTGGGTGTAAAGTAATACCTTTGTGCCATTATTCACATATATCTGTTCGAAAATGGAAACCATTGGATTTATTGGAACCGGGCATCTCGGTTATCCTATTGCAGCTAACCTGATTGCTGCCGGTTACACCGTAAAAATTTACAACCGTACGCGCGACAAGGCACTGCCGCTGGAAGCACAGGGCGCTATACTGGTGAATACGCCGGAAGAAACGGCCACACCGGGCGGCATTGTATTTTCACTGGTGTCTGATGACAAGGCGGTGGAAGCGGTGGCTACAGCAGCATTGTTGCAGGCATTAGGTAAAGATGGTATTCACGTGTCTATGAGCACCATTTCGCCGGATACGTCCCGGACACTGGCAGCGCAGCACCTGGAACAAGGAGTACATTATGTAACAGCCCCCATCTTTGCCCGGCCGGAAGCGGCAGCTGCTAAAGTAGGTACAGCGGTGATCTCCGGTCATGCAGCGGCCAAAGAGCGCATCAAACCGATGCTGTCTGCAGGTTTTGCCAAAAACATCTTCGACCTGGGTGAAGATGCAGGCAGTGCGAATGTATTAAAGCTGATGGGCAACTTCATGATTGCCGGCGCTATTGAAATGATGGCAGAAGCGTTTACGCTGGGAGAGAAAAATAATGTAGATCCGCGGCTGGCTTATGAGATGCTGACAACCACGTTGTTTGCAGCGCCTATTTTCCGGAATTATGGCGGTATTATCCTCGACCGGCAGTTTACAGAGAACCCGTCTTTCAGCGCAACACTGGGATTAAAGGATATGGACCTGGTATTACAAACCGGCCGGAAGTCACATACCCCGCTGCCATTGGCAAACCTGGTACAGTCCCGGTTAACAACGGTGATCGCTAAAGGATTGAAAGAGGCTGACTGGACGGCATTGTCTGGCGGAGCCAGAGAAGACGCAGGATTATAGGAGCTGTTTCCCGGATAGAGATCAGGTGCGCTGTACCCGCCTTTATCCGGGAAACATTAACCTTTATAGGCCGGCGCCAGACGCCGTGTCTTTCTTTCCCTGGCCGGTGGCAGGGAAGGGGCATCCGGTGTAGCAGCCGTTTCAGCAGGGGCGCTGGTATCGGCGTGCATGTGGGTGTATCCCCAATCCGCTATATGCTGCAGCAACGCCTCCATCGAAAATCCCAGGGGCGTCAGCTCATATTCTACCCGTGGCGGCACTTCCGGATATATAATTCTTTTGATCAGGTTATCTTTCTCCAGTTCACGCAGCTGCAATACCAATACGCGCTCAGAGATACCGCTGATGCTTTTCTTTAATTCATTGTAACGTAGTTTGCCATCCAGCAAACGCCATAATATGGTGGGTTTCCAGCGCCCCCCTATCAGTTGCAGCGTATAGGCGGTACCGCAGTCGCCCCGCAGTTTTCGCTCATTGATGGCATTGGTGGAGTTCTCTTTTCGCATACCCTCAGTTTTTACTTTGCTATGTAAAGATAGCGAATGCGTTGCTTTCTGTACCGCCTGTTTCCCGCAACATAAAGGGGGAAATAATTGTTCTAGGTAAAATTAAAGTTATCGGCTATGAAAATTTTTGCATTACTGGGCCGTATTTTCTTCGCGCTCATCTTCGTGCTTTCCGGTTTTCATCATTTAACGGGCGATGGGGTGGCCTATGCTGCCGCTGCCGGGGTGCCGTCTCCTGCATTCCTGGTGCCTTTTGCCGGGTTATTGTCCCTGGTGGGAGGGCTAAGTGTGCTGCTGGGATATAAAACGAAATGGGGGGCCTGGCTGCTGGTTATTTTCCTGGTGCCGGTCAGTTATTACCTGCATCCGTTTTGGACGGAGAAAGATCCGGGAGCTGCACAGATGCAGATGGCAATGTTTATGAAAAATGTATCGATGCTGGGTGGCGCCTTATTGCTGACCTATTTCGGCGCTGGTCCCTACAGTATAGACAACAAAGGAAAATAAAGTATAAGGCCCCCGCATCCTGCGAGGGCCTTTGCACGCGTAACCATCAGCAGTTATGCTTCTTTTTTCTTCGCTAGTTCTTCCAGCATCTTTAAGCCCAGCAGCCCGCTGATAGGGCCGTTCGGGCCATCAGTTCCACCGCCGATCAGGATGTCCGGCATGATACGTACCTGCTGGGCGCCGATGGATTCCATGATTTTCAGTTGGGTGAAGTTGTTGCCACCCATTGCTTCCACGGCCAGTTTATACGACGCTGCACTGGATTCACCAATCGCCAGGATCTTTTCCGCTTCTGCCTTACCGGTGAGGGATATTTTTTCCGCATCTGCTTTGGCAATCCATTCGGTTTTTTCTGCTTCTGCTTTGGCCAGTAACCGTACCTTTTCTGCTTCACCACCTGCCAGCAATTTCATTCTTTCACTTTCTGCGTTGGCTTGTAACCGTACGCTGTTGGCATCACCGGTTGCTTTTTTAACTGCCGCATCGGCAATTCTCTCGGCAATCAGTACACCTTGATCGGCTTTCACGATTTCCCGTTGCATTTCTGCAATAGCGGTTTCTTTTTCCAGCGTTTGCCGGGTTTCCTGCGCCAGCCTTTCGGTATCGTAGGTGATCTTTTGCTCTTCCGCAATCTTACGGTCGGTGAGGGTTTTCATCAGACTGTCCGGCGGCACAATGTCCCCGATCAGGGTATCTACGCCAAATACATTGTACTGATCCAGTACGTGGCCGATGTGTTCCTTGGCAGAGTTCTGTCTTTCCTTACGGCTGGTCAGGAAGCTGATCACATCTGAGCCCTGGGCGGAGTTACGGAAATAGTTACCGATGGTAGGTTCCAGCACCTGCGTAACCAGGTTGCTCATGTTACCGAAACGCGCAATCACTTTGGGTGCTTCCGTGGTCGGGATGTGGATGATCTGGGCCACATCCAGGTTAAAGGTAAAACCGTCGCGGCTTCTCACGGTAATGGTCGACAGGTTTTTATCCAGCTGGTGGGCTTCACTTCTGGCAGAGGCCCAGTTCAGTACCAGGTTGGTGGTAGGTACCAGTTCTACTTTCATGATATAGGGATTCACCGGATATTTACCTGGGCCTAATGGTTCTGCCCACACGCCCTTGGTGCCTTTGGCTACAATGTTACCATGTTTGAATTCTGCACCGCTGAGGTCTACGCCGTCGTTACCTACGAAGGAGATGACTACGCCTACATGGCCGATGGCGATTTCGGTCATGCGTACCATTTCCAGTTTGGCAAACCAGGGGTTGATAAAGTAGGAGCCGGCCAGGATAACCTGTTCCTGCAAGCCTTTATAGCCGCCTTTCTGCAGGAAGGCATCCACATCCTGGAAGTTGTTGTGCTGATCAATGATTTTACCGGCAATGGAGCCGGCTTCGATGGCCTTACCTTCCAAAGTGGTAACAATACCTACTGCATTTTCCGGGATGGACAGCATGTCGGTAATTTCTATTTCAAACAGGAAGGTGTTGATACGATAAGACCCGGGCGTGATGATGCCTGTCTGCCGGCCTTTTCTGCCGCCATTTTGCAGGAATGCGGCCGCGTCCTGGAAGGAGTCGCAAGGTACTTTCCGGGCCAGGATGGCGCCGGTTTCCAGTTCCGCACCGTCTTTCGCCAGTACCAGTCCGATTTTACCGGTAGGGATGATGGTGAACGGCTGGAAGGTAATGCTGTATTGCCACATCCATTTCCAGAAATAAACGCCTGGCGCCAGGGTCTGGCCCTGGAATCCGGCTTCTCCGCCGGTAGCAATGATACGGCCTTCCGGCAGTTCCTGTTTGCCCATCAGGACAAACTTTTTGGTAACCAGACCAATACGGTCTTCAGGAACAATGACTACGCCGAAGCATATACGAAGAATAACCTTGTACAGGACGAGGCATAGCAGGGGCACGCCAATGAGCAATGCCCATCTTAAAACTGTGTTTTCCATTTGGGTGTTGTTGTTTATGTGAGTGGTTTAGGTGGCCGACAGCCAGGTACAGGCACAGCAAGGCATGCTGATAAGTTCCGCGATGTCAGGCAAAAAGATTACATGTCTGTATTCAGGCAGTGGGGGGAGAAGTATTGTAGTTGGTAGCGATAAAAGTAGTAAGTTGGTTGCCGGAGCAATGATCTGAGTCCATTTGATGTAATGAATTACGGTGTAAAAGTGATAATAATTTTTTATCTGTCAAAATATATTTAGGAAGATAATTATACAGGAAAAGTTGCCGGCGTCATTTTGATTTTTGGAAAAACATGTTATATTGAGGCAGTTTTATCTGCATTTTTAGCGCTAAATCGATTTAATTATGCTGTAATCAACCAAACAATCTTTATATTTGTCGAGGCTAAAACGATTTAGCGTAAGCACTTTTTAATCTATTTATGAGAAGTTCCATGGCATTAGGAATTGATATAGGAGGATCGCATATCACCGCGGCGCTGGTAGATCTGGAAACAAGAGCTATCAAAGAAGGTTCGTGGAACCGTAAACGTATTAACTCGCAGGGGAGTGCTGCAGACATCATCGACGAATGGGCAGCTGTTATCAATGAGGTATTTGCCGCCACCAACACCGACTCCCGGTATATGGGCATCGGTATGCCCGGTCCCTTTGATTATGAGCAGGGTATCAGTCTCATGAAAGACCAGCACAAATATGATGCGTTATATGGCCTGAACGTAAAAGCGTTGCTGGCTGCCAAACTGGGTATGGATGCCACCCATATCCGCTTTATCAATGATGCAGGTTGTTTCCTGCAAGGGGAAACCTTCAGTGGCGCAGCGGCCGGCCGTCAGCATGTAATAGGCCTCACACTGGGTACCGGCCTGGGATCTGCCGTATATCACGGTGGGTTGGCCAAAGACGCAGACCTCTGGTGTACGCCTTTCCTGGATGGCATGGCAGAAGATTATTTGTCTACCCGGTGGTTTGTGAAACGTTACCACGAAATCAGTGGTGAAACAGTAGCCGATGTAAAGGCGCTGGTAGAACGTATAGCCGTTGACGATAGGGTTACAAAAATATTCCATGAATTCGCCGTGAATCTGGCTGCTTTCCTGGAAGATTTTGTAGCAGCGGAATCACCGGAAGTAGTAGTGCTGGGGGGCAACATTGCCAATGCAGCAGCACTGTTTCTGCCGGAAGTAACGGCACAACTGGCTGCTAAACAGATGCAGGTACCGGTAGTAACCGCCGTACTGGGCGAAAAAGCAGCCATACTGGGCGCTGCCAGCATCTGGCACGAACAGGAAGCTTATTAATTATCTTTTCAGCAGACGATAAAAAAAAGACAGCAGCGGTATCATATCGCTGCTGTCTTTTTTAGTTATATTGTTGCCGGATGCATCGCTGTCTCATATCGGCTTTTGCCGGAATATCTTAGTGAGCATCTCATACAATTCCGGATGATTTTCTGCCAGCAGATCGGGCCGCTCAAAGAAGTATTCTGAGATGACGGCAAAGAACTCCGCCTGGCTGGTAGCCCCGTAGGGATTAATATCCGTATGTCCTTCATACATCTGCTGAATGGTTTTGTGTACGAGCTGCATCCATGGAATACTGTAACTGTGCTCCATCAGTTTGGTAGGCATACCGTCAATAACACCATCGGTTTTGTCCAGCAGGTGTACAAATTCATGAATGGCCGTATTGCTTTTATCGGTTACATTGGCAAAACCTTCCCGCAGTGCATTGCGGGAAAGAATCATCTGCCCGTGCAAAGCACCACTGCCTACCATCCCCAGGATGTTGCGCTGATTACCTTCAAACTGGTATGTTTCGTTGAACGTATCCGGATACAGGATCACATTGGTGAGATTAAAGTACTCCCAGTCTTTGAATCCAAAGATGGGAATGATAGCACTGGCGGCTACCAATGTACGGTCCAGCGGTTCTACCAGCGTACCTACGCCTTCAATATGTGTTCTTTTCAAAAAACGTTGTACCATTTGCTGAAAGCGCAGCTTGTCGGTATCGCTCAGCTGCTGGTAATAACGTACATGTGTCTGCAACAGCTCCCGGTATTCTTCCGGCACAGCTGACCGCTTCAGCCGGCGGCGGATATACAGGTTTTTAAAATATAAAAACAGAATCAATCCGATCGCTATCAATCCAAATAAAACCATCTTACAAAAAATTATTTCCGGTAAATTTTAAACTCTGAACCAGGTTTCCATTTGGGAAAACTTTGTTCATTGCTTAACCGGTAGCCTACTTCAAATAATAAACGTACATCTTCTACCATACCATCCATCACCCAGGTAGCCGGATCGAATTCGTCTTTAGGGGAGTGGTAACGTAAACGGTTATACGTGGCAATCTGTTCTTTTCCCCAGCCGGCAGCTTTACCGGTAACCTGGGTACCCGGGCCGATATACAGGCCAGGCACGCCTTTTTTGGCAAAGTTAAAATGGTCGGAGCGGAAGAACCAGCCACCTTCCGGATTGGCCTCCGGTACAACGATCCTGTTTTGTTTGGCCGCTGCCTGTTGCGCATAGGCGTCCAGTTCAGACTGGCCATAGCCGATAACGGTAATGTCTTTGGTCCGGCCAAAAGTATTCATCACATCCAGGTTAATATCTGCTACCGTTTTTTCATGACGGAATACCGGATGCGCAGCATAATATTCGGACCCCAGCAAGCCTTGTTCTTCCCCGGTGACAGAGAGGAACAGTACGGAACGGGCGGGCTTTTGCGGCAGCCGGGTGAAAGCAGTGGCCAGTTCCAGTAAACCGGCAGTGCCACTGGCATTGTCTACGGCGCCGTTGTAAATAGAGTCGCCATTAACGGGCTCGCCTATCCCAAAGTGATCCCAATGTGCTGAATATACAACGCATTCCTGCGGACGGAGTGCACCTGGTAAAATGGCCAGCACGTTGTGGGAGGTCGATTTTTTAATGGTATTGTTCAGCACCACGGAGGTTTGCAGGTGCAGGTCTACCGGCCGGAAACCTTTGGTCCGGGCCTTTTCCATGATGTCTGGCGACACCCCGGCCAGTTGAAAGATTTTGTTGGCCGCATCCCGGGTAATCCAGCCTTCCAGGGCGGTACGATGCTGGTTGTTGTCTGGTGTCTGCAGGTGCAGTTTGGAATTAGACCAGCCGCTGCGTACTACTTTCCAGGGATAGCTGGCAGGCGCTGTTTCGTGGATGATGATCACGCCGGTAGCGCCCTGGCGGGAAGCTTCTTCAAATTTATAGGTCCACCGGCCGTAATAGGTCATGGTGCGGCCTTTGAACAGGGTACTGTCGGAAAAACCAGGATCATTGATGAGTACCACCACCGTTTTACCTTTTACATCCAGTCCGGCATAGTCGTTCCAGTTATATTCCGGCGCCACAATGCCGTAGCCGGCAAATACCAGTGGCGACTGATCAATGCGCACCTGTTCCTGTACCCGGCGGGTCGCCGCTACAAAATCATCCAGGTATTGCAGCGATACTTCCCCGCCTGCACCTTTGATAACCAGGTTGCCGGCAGGCCGGGAACCGATGGATACCATGGGTACCTGCTGAAAATAACTATTGCCGTTGCCGGGTTTTAATCCCAGTTGTTTAAACTGAGCAGCCAGGTATTGGATGGTGCTGTCTTCTCCTCTTGTAAAGGGTTTTCTGCCTTCAAAGGCATCAGACGCCAGCACCCGGATACGGGCGGCAAAGCTCTCCGCATGGATGGCTTTTATAGCCGTGGAGTCCTGGGCTTGTAATCCCTGCAGCAGGAGAGAGCCTAGAAAAGTGAGTATACTGATTCGTTTCAATTTGACTTAGGTTTAGATTCAAACTAAAATTACAGAAAGAATTAAGAATTCCACGGGATAAAGCCGGCGTACCTGCTACCGGCACTTATTGCTTAATTATTAATACACCTGGACCCCAAAAAGGGTACCTATAGGTTAAAATCCGTGCATAATTGATTAATTCCAGTAGCATGGCATAGGGGAGGGCCGCCTATTTTTGTTGACATAAAAACAGAGAGGAAAATGGTACAATTCAGCTGGCAAGGCGTATTTCCCGCATTGCTGACGCCTTTTACAGGCGATGATCATATTGATTATGATATGTTTGACAGGAACCTGGCTGCACAGGTATCCGCTGGTGCAAGTGGTATTATCCTGGGCGGTACGCTGGGAGAAGCCAGCAGTTTGTTAAATGAAGAAAAGTACGCGCTGGTAAGACATAGTGTGGCCCGCCTGGAAGGTAAGCTGCCGGTGATCATGAACATTGCGGAACAAACTACTGCCGCGGCCATCGCCAACGCTAAAGAAGCGGAGAAAGCCGGTGCTTCCGGTCTGATGTTATTACCCCCCATGCGCTATAAGGCAGATGATGCCGAAACCGTTGCCTATTTTCTGGCTGTAGCCAATAATACTTCCCTGCCGATAATGATCTACAATAATCCGGTAGACTATAAAATACTGGTGACCCTCGATATGTTCGAAGCACTGGCAGCAGCGCCGAATATACAGGCAGTGAAAGAATCCACCCGCGATATTACCAACGTTACCCGTATGATTAACCGCTTCGGGGATCGCTTCCATATTTTAACCGGCGTAGATACGCTGGCGTTGGAAAGCCTGCTGATGGGCGCCCAGGGTTGGGTAGCTGGTCTGGTAGATGCTTTCCCCCGCGAAACAGTAGCTATTTTCCGGTTGGCCAAAGCGGGCCGTGTTGCGGAAGCAGTAGCCATCTACCGTTGGTTTATGCCATTACTCGAACTGGATATCGACGCTAAACTGGTACAGTATATCAAACTGGCTGCTACCGCTACCGGTATCGGCAGTGCTACGGTGAGAGCACCTCGTCTGGAACTGGCAGGAGCAGAACTGGACAGGGTAACTAAAATCATACAGGATGCACTGGCTAAACGCCCGGCATTACCCGAATACTTAAATCTGCCAGGATGAAAATAACAGGAGAAAATATTATAGGTTATACTACCTCCGCTACGGGGCTGGAAGTATTACGTGCATACGATCCCGTGAGTAATACCCAGCTGGCGGAAACATTTACCATTGCAACCGCCACGGAAGTAAACAGGGCGGTGGAAAAAGCGGCTACCGCTTTCCGCACCTACCGGCATACCACGCCGGCAGACCGGGCCACCTTTCTGGAAGCTATTGCAACGGAGATCATGAATATGGGGGATCTGCTGCCAGCGAGAGCGGTAGCTGAATCCGGCCTGCCGCTGGCACGTATTACCGGCGAACGTGGTCGTACTATCGCTCAGTTGCAGCTGTTTGCCACCGTGCTGCGCGAAGGTTCGTGGGTGCAGGCGGTTATCGATCCGGCGCAGGCAACAACACCTGTGCCCAAAGCAGATATCCGTAAAATGCTGGTGCCCCTGGGGCCCGTACTGGTATTCCCGGCCAGCAATTTCCCGCTCGCCTTCTCTACCGCAGGTGGAGATACCGCCGCTGCCCTGGCAGCCGGCAACCCGGTGATTGTAAAGGCGCACGCCTCTCACCTGGGTACCAACGAACTCATTGCCCGAGCCATACAAAAAGCCGCGCAGCAGTGCGGTATGCCGGATGGTGTGTTTTCCAGTCTGACAGGTTCCGGTGCCGCACTGGGCCAGCAGCTGGTGAAACACCCCGGTATTAAAGCCATTGGCTTTACCGGCTCCTATAAAGCCGGTATGGCCATTTTCGATGCCGTGAACCAACGTCCGGAGCCTGTTCCCGTGTATGCGGAAATGGGGAGCATCAATCCGGTGCTGCTGTTGCCAGGTAAGCTGGCGGCCGAAGCCACAACGGTGGCGCAGCAATATGCGGCGTCCATTACCCAGGGAGTAGGTCAGTTTTGTACCAGTCCCGGACTATTGCTGGCGCTGGAAGGTCCTGGCACCGAAGCATTTGCCGATAGACTGCAACAAGAACTGGCAACAGTGCCGGCAGCTACCATGCTGAATCAGGGCATCTGTTATCACTATTACGAAAACCGGGAACAGCTGGCCCGCGGAGAAGGGGTAGAAACCCTGTTCGCCGGTGATTCAGGACTGGAGGCTACCAAAGGTTCACCGGCCTTGTACCGTGTCAGCGGCAGCCGGTTCTTGCAACAGGCAGCCTTGCAACAGGAAGTATTCGGCCCTGCCTCCTTATTGGTGGTATGTAAGGATACAGCAGAACTGGTGGAGGTACTGACCTCCTTGCACGGCCAGCTCACAGGCTCGGTGATGGGATTGCAGGAAGACCTGGATACCTACAGCCAGTTGATACCGCTGCTGGCGGAAAAAGCCGGCAGAATCATTTTCAACCAGGTGCCTACCGGGGTGGAAGTAGGCTATGCCATGCATCATGGCGGCCCATTCCCGGCAACAACCGATATCCGCAGCACCTCCGTAGGGGCGTCGGCGATAGATCGTTTTGCCAGACCCCTGTGTTTCCAGAACTGGCCGCAGAACCTGTTGCCGGATGCATTGAAAGATCACAACCCTTTAGGTATCTGGCGGCGTATTAAAGGAACACTTACTCAGGACGCAGTTCATCCATAAGGTTTTACTATTTATTTTTTAGCAGATGTCCACCAAAACTTTTTTTTGTATAGATGCCCACACCTGTGGTAATCCGGTAAGGCTGGTCGCCGGCGGCGGTCCTGTGCTGAAAGGAAACAGCATGATGGAAAGACGCCTGCACTTTCTGGCAGAATATGACTGGATCAGAAAAGGGTTGATGTTTGAACCCAGAGGACACGATATGATGAGTGGCAGTATCCTCTATCCACCCGTTGATGAAGCCAATGACACAGGTGTATTATATATCGAAACCAGTGGTTGCCTGCCGATGTGCGGACATGGTACCATCGGCACCGTCACTATTGCAATTGAACAAGGGCTTATTACCCCCAAAATACCAGGTCAGTTAAGGTTGGAAACACCGGCTGGCCTGGTGCTTATAAATTACGTACAGGAAGGTAAGAAAGTGAAATCAGTAAAACTGACAAACGTAAAATCCTTCCTGGCAGCAGAAAATCTATCTGTAGAATGCCCGGACCTGGGTACGCTGCAGGTAGATGTTTCCTATGGCGGCAATTTTTACGCCATCGTAGATCCGCAGGAAAATTTTCCTGGCCTGGAACACTATACTGCCGGGCAACTGGTAACCTGGAGCCGGGAATTACGTAAACGGCTAAACGAAAATTACACCTTCGTACATCCGGAAAATGAACATATCAAAGGACTGAGCCATATTTTATGGACCGGTACCCCGCTGAATCCGGAGGCAACGGCCCGCAACGCCGTGTTTTACGGCGATAAGGCCATCGACCGCTCTCCCTGTGGTACCGGCACTTCCGCCAGGATGGCGCAGTGGTATGCGAAAGGTAAACTGAAAGCCGGCGATCGTTTTATTCATGAAAGTATCATTGGCTCTGCCTTTACCGGCACGATAGAAGCAACGGCTACTGTCGCCGGCAAACCCGCTATTGTACCGGGTATCGAAGGTTGGGCAATGGTAACAGGATACAATACGATTCTGCTGGACGATGCCGATCCATATGTACACGGGTTTCAGGTAATATAAATCAACGGAAACTATTTCCGTACTATTCATCATTCGTAATTGTAAAATGAATACAACCATTATAGGAGGCGGTATTATTGGTCTTTGTGCAGCCTACTACCTGCAGGAAAGCGGGTGGAAGGTAACGGTTATGGATACCGGTGATTTCCGGCAGAACTGTTCCTATGGCAACATGGGCATGATTGTGCCCAGTCATTTTGTGCCGCTGGCTGCGCCGGGTATTATTTCACAGGGCATTCGCTGGATGTTCAACGGCAGGAGTCCTTTTTATGTAAAACCAGCATTGAACAGACAGCTAATAAGCTGGGGCCTGCAGTTTATCAAAAATGCCAATGCTGCACACGTGGCCGCATCAGCGGTGCCCTTGCGGGATCTCAACCTCCTCAGCCGCCATCTGTATGAACAGCTGGCGAAACAGCCGGGCTTTGGTTTCGGATTGGAACGTAAGGGCATTATCATGTATTACAAAACAGCTGCCGTTGGGGAAGAAGAGGCCCATCTTGCGGAAAAGGCCGCCGCTATGGGGCTGGATGCTGCGGTATTGAACCGGGCAGACTTACAGGCACTGGAACCACAAATAGAGATGGATGTACTGGGCGGTGTGCATTACCGATGTGACGCTCACCTGAGCCCGCATGAACTGATGCCGCAACTGATTACACACCTGCAAAGAAAAGGCGTACAGTTTCTGCCAAATACAAAAGTAACAGGTATTAAAACGGCACAGGGAAAAATAAAAACCGTGATGGCCGGTACAACAGCCTATGAGTCGGATCTCTTTGTGCTGGCAGCAGGTTCCTGGACACCGGAAGTAGCGCAGCTGGCCGGCATCCGTATTCCTATGATGCCAGGGAAAGGATATTCTGTAACGCTGGATGCACCGAAATTAAATTTAAATATTCCGGCCATTTTATGTGAAGCCAGGGTAGCCCTTACACCTATGCGGCAGCAGCTGCGTTATGGTGGTACCATGGAAGTGGCCGCCGTCAATGATCGCATCAATATGAACCGGGTAGCGGGTATCGTTGATTCTGTACAGCAATATTTTCCGAACCTGCCGGTAACCATGCCGGAAAAGGAAGCAGTATGGAGTGGATGCAGACCTTGCTCTCCCGACGGATTACCTTTTATCGGATATTCGCAACAATATAGTAATTTGCTGCTCGCCGGAGGACATGCAATGATGGGATTAAGTCTGGGACCTGCTACCGGAAAGTTGCTGGCGCAACTGGCCGGTCAACAGCCTACCAGCGTGAGTTTGAAAGCTTTCTCCCCGGCACGGTTTCGTTGAGGTTATTAGCTGTTGGTATTGGGCTACTAGCCGTTTCTTATAAGTGACTACACCTATGAATTCACCTGTGCATGTATAAGAAATAATGATGTAAATCAACCAATCACTGATAACAGTAAGCCAGATGCTAAAAGCAAAATGTTCCGCAGAATATGGTGCCCGTGAAGAAAAAGACTATGCCGTTTTCTGGCACGAGATGCAACAGGATAATGAACAGGGTTTGTATAAAATATACCACGAGGTGTATGATAACCTGTACCATTACGGTGTGTCGGTAGTGCTGGATAAGGCTATGGTCAAAGAAGCCATCAACGATGTGTTTGTGGAGATCTGGCGGAAAAGACAGCAGCTGGAAATGCCGGATAACATCAACGGATATCTTTTTATCTGTTTTAAACGCCGGTTGTATAAAATTCTCAGTAAACACAACAAGACAGCCAGCCAGGAAGACAGCCTGCTCTTTATAGAGCCGGAGGAGCGGCCGTACGAGGAAATACTGATCCGGCAGGAAACGGATCAGCAGGTGAAGCAAAAGCTGGAACGTATGCTGGACCTGCTCACCTGGCGACAGAAAGAATTTATCCGCCTGCGGTTTTATGATAATTTAAGTATAGAAGAGATAGCCGCTAAAACAGCGGCTACTCCGCGTACTATTTACAATACCATTCACAATGCCCTGGTACGTATCCGGGAAGTATATACAGATGCCTCTTTCATTGCGCTGCTACTGCTTTTGGTAGATATGGAAAAAAATTCCTGAAAAATTTGGTAAAAGAACAGACACCCCGGCCTCTTTATTAAAAATGGCCGGTATGGACTTACAGCAGTATAAGGCAGAAGATTTTATTTTAAACGATTCCTTTGTGCGTTATTGTTTACGCACGAACGATGCTGATGTACAGTTCTGGGAAAGCTGGCTGAATAAACATCCGCATAAACAGGCCGAAGCAGCCAAAGCACAAAGCTGGTTGTTTAAGCTGAATCTCCGTCTTACACCCGAAGAAAAAACAGCCGCTTTCCTCGAATTACAAACGGCTATTGCCACCGAAAACAATCTTACTCCCATTATCCCTATACCACGTACCCGCAACCGGAAACGATTATTGCGTATAGCCGCTGCGGTTACCCTGCTGCTGGGCGCGGCGGCAGGTAGTTTTTTCCTGCGTCATGCTCCCCGTCCCATAGCTGCTGCCTATACCATATACCAGGCAGGCGACAGCATGCGCCGGCACATTCAGCTGCCGGATGGTTCAGCCGTTTTACTGAACGCCCGCAGCACCCTGAAAGTTCCTGCTACTTATAATGCCGGACAACGTCAGCTGGAACTGAATGGGGAAGCACTGTTTGAGGTAGCCGCGGCCGCAGGCCAGCCATTTATTGTATCCTCCGGTAACCTGCATATACAGGCACTGGGAACGGCCTTTAAAGTCCGGGCTTACACCTTTGATACCACGATGGCCGTATCGCTGCTGAATGGCCGCGTACAGGTGGCACAGGCGGGCGACAGTATGTTATTATTGCCGGGCGAACAGATAACGACCCGTAAAGAAGGCGCTGCATTTGATAAACACACTTTTGATATAAACAGGGAAACAGCCTGGCGTAGCGGCCGGTTGTCTTTTGATAAAGCTACGCTGGCCGAAGTAGCACATACACTGGAGTACTGGTATGGCGTAAAAGTAGTGGTGCAACCGGGGAAATATAAGCCCATACGGTTTAACGGCACCTTCACCAACAAAACACTGCAGGAAGTATTAACAGCCATCTGTTTTGTAAACGGACTTTCAACCACGGAAAAAAATGACACACTGTATATACAATCAACCAAACATTAGGTAAAGTTAAATCAACCGTTATGAAAAGAATATCCCTTATGGGGGCATGCTTCGCCGTGCTCTTATCATTCCTTTTGTTAAGCTGGGTGCAGGTGGCAGAAGGGTTGAAAGATAAAATCGACGTAGGTTTCAGACAAACCAAAGTATTGCAGGTATTACAATACCTGGAAAAAAATACCCGGCTGAAATTTTCTTACAACCTGGATGACCTGGAACAATTAAAACCACTCACCATCGACAAAAAAGAACGTACCGTGGAAACCCTGTTACAGGAAATCAGCCACATTACTACGTTACAGTTTAAAATTACAGATGAAATCATCCTGGTAAAGGTACCATCGGCCATCGTTACAACACAGCAGCCGGCAGCACCACAACAGGAAAAACCGGTAACCGGTGTGATACAATCTGCCACCGGTGAAAAATTGCCAGGTGTAAGCGTGAAAGTAAAAGGTAGCACCAAAGGCGTACTTACAGATGCCTCCGGTGCTTTCCGGTTTACAGACCTGCCGAAAGATGCCATACTCGAAATCTCCTTCATTGGCTTCAATAGCCAGGAAGTAGCCGTGAACGGACAATCCGTGTTGTCTGTTACGCTGGAAACATCTACCAAAGTACTGGATCAGGTAGTGGTAGTAGGTTATGGCACACAAAGCAAACGGAATGTCAGCAGTGCCATTACCTCTGTAAAAGGTAGTGAAATTGCGAATGTACCCAGCAACAACCCGGTAAATGCCCTGCAAGGTAGGGTAGCGGGTTTAACAGTCGTAAACTCAGGTGGCGCACCAGGTGCGATGGCAGATATCAAATTAAGAGGTGTCAGCACTTTTGGAGAACATCAGCCTTTGTTTGTGATAGACGGGGTACCGGGTGATCCTTATTACCTGAATAATAATGACATTGCTTCCATTGAAGTGCTGAAAGATGGGGCGGCAGCTTCTATCTACGGTTCCCAGAGTGCCAACGGTGTTATCCTGGTTACTACCAAAAAAGGGAAAAAAGGCGCACCTAAAATGGAGTTCAACAGCTATTACAGCGTGGTGAATCCCGTAGGCAAAATGCACCTGCTCGATGGAGAAGGATACCTGAAAGTACACCGCATGATGTACGATAATGCACCAGACATAGATCCTTCTGAAAAACCGGCTTATTTAACGCAACCGGTTACAGCCAACACCAACTGGCGCGACGAGGTAACACAGCAGGGAAGTGCAGAAAACTACAGCCTGAACGTAACTGGCGGCGGCGAGTATTTTAACTATGGCCTGAGTGGTAATATCACCAAAGAAATAGGTACCATGATCGGTACTGATTTCCGCAAGAAATCATTACGTGCCCGGAACGAATATAAAAAAGGCCGCCTCACGATAGAAACCAACCTGGTATATGCAGAAACACAGCTCCGCGAAATGCGTTTCAGCCTGAAAGATGCTTATTTCCAATCACCTTTGTTACCGGTGTATGATAGCAAAGAGAAGTACGGATACGCCCTGCAGATCAATGAATTGCCTAAGTTTCAGAATCCGGTAGGCGCTAGTTTTTATAACGACAACTACAACAAAACACAGTATTTCAGCGGGAATGCCCGGATGTCGGTACAGCTGATCAAAGGCATGAAGTTCGTGACCAACCTGAGTCTGGCCAACAGCAACAGCTTTGATTACGCTTATCATCCGCCATACCGTGCCAATCAGAATGATCCGGTACAACCTTTCGCCCGTTTAACAGACGGCCGTACCAACAGACGTGAACGCCTGATGGAAAACCTGTTGTACTACGACCGGAGTTTTGGTAAACATAGCCTCAACCTGCTGGCGGGTTATACTGCACAGGAAATTATCCGTAACCGGGTAATTACCATTGCAGACGGAAAATCCAATGTATACACAGTAAAGAACGGACAAGTAGATATTTCCGAAGTACCGGGTGGTTTCCTGGATCCTAATTTTACCACCATGGACGGTGCTAAAGGAGGTTTGTTCAATGCTACCGGCTCCCGGCCGCAATACAACCGCCTGTCTACACTGGGCCGTGTTAACTATTCCTACGATAACAAATACCTGGTGCAATTGTCGGTACGCCGCGACGGTTCTTCCAAATTCGGTGAAAACCGCCGCTATGGTGTATTCCCTTCTGCATCCGTAGGCTGGAATATGCACAGCGAAAGCTTTATGCAGCGCTTTACCTGGCTGGATTTACTGAAAGTACGTGCCAGCTATGGTGAGTTAGGTAATGAAATTTCCCTGAAAGAGTACGATCACCAGGCATTGATTGATATCTATAACTATATGGGTGGTGGCTCCGTACAGGGCGGTGGTACCGTATGGCCCGGTGGTGCTGCATGGGAACTGAAAAATAAAGACCTGCGCTGGGAAACAAGTGTATCTAAAAATATCGGGATCGACTTTGGTGTGTTGAAAAACCTCACCGGTTCCTTTAACTATTTTAACAACGTAACCAATGATCTGCTGATCCGGAAAGAACTGGCGCCAAGTGCCGGATTAAATAATCCGGTGATGAACGTAGGCCGTATCAGTAATAAAGGCTGGGAACTGGAATTAACCTATAGCGATCATCATAAAGATTTTAATTATAGTGTAACCGGTACCGTTAGTCAGGTGAAAAATAAGGTGCTGGCACTGGCCAACGAAGGACAAAAAATAAACGGTGTTGGATTGAAATACGGCAGCGGCCCCATTCCTAATACCACCATGGTAGGTACAGAAATAGGTGCTTTCTATCTCTATACAGCAGATGGCATTTTCCAGTCTGACGAAGAAGCTGCCAACTATAAAAATGCGAATGGTGTTGCTTACCAGCCGGATGCCAAAGCAGGAGATATCCGTTTTATAGACAGCAATGGAGATGGTATTATCAATGCTAAGGATAAAACCTATAAAGGCAGCGGGTTCCCTAAACTCGAATATGGCCTGAATATGAATTTCAGCTACAAAGGTTTCGACCTCCAGTTATTCTGGCAAGGTGTTGCCGGCAACAAAATCTATAATGGTAATAAATACGAACAACAGGGCATGGATGCAGGCCGCAACTTTGATGTAAGTACCCTGCGTGCCTGGACACCAGACAATCGCAATACAGACGTACCACGTGCGGTATTGGGTGATCCGAATGGTAATACCCGCGAATCTACCCGCTTCCTGGAAAAAGGCGATTACCTGCGCCTGAAAACCCTGCAGCTGGGCTATGCCTTTGCGCCACATTTACTGCAAAGAGCCAGCATCAACCGGTTGAGGATCTACGCCAGCGCACAGAACCTGCTCACCTTCACAAAGTATTCCGGTATGGATCCGGAAGTAGGTCGCGCGGAAGTATTGAACACCGGCCTGGACTTATGGATGTATCCACAGAATAAAGTGTTTATGGCCGGCCTGCAGCTGGAATTCTAAGCGTATTTACTATTCAAAAAAATGGTTATGAAAAAATCTTGGTTATATACTTCGTTTTTATTTTTCTCGTTATGTGCCGGCACCGGCTGTAAAAAGGAATTACTGGAACAGAATTCGCCGGACAAACTGACGTCCGATAACTTCTGGACCAATAAGGAGCGTGCATTGACAGGTCTTGCCGCCGCCTATTCCCAGCTGGAAAGTTTCGTAGACTGGGACAACTATGTGGAAGCCCGTTCCTGCCGGGATTTTTACCGCGAAGACTTTGCACAGCCAGGCACCGATGCCTATAACTATGCCTGGTGGATGCAGATTTACAATTTCAACTACGACGCCAGCAATTATGCCATTGAGCTATTATGGCGTGATAATTACCGGGGGATTAACTTCAGTAATCAGGTGTTGGAAAATGTAAGCATCATGACACCGGCGCAGATTGATGACTCCAGCAAAAACGCCATCCTGGCGGAAGCTCATTTTCTGCGTGCCTATTACAACTTTAAGCTGCTGACCAACTTTGAAAAGGTAATCATCCGCGATAAAGTACCCCAGCAGGAAACAGACCTGCCTAAAGCACCCGCTACCCGTGCGGAAGTATGGGACTTTATCCTGGCAGATCTGCGCGCAGCAGAACCGGTATTACCATTGCGCAGTAAAAGACCGGCATCAGAATTGGGACGTATCACCAAAGGCGCAGCGCAGGCTTACCTGGGTAAAGCCCTGATGTATCGTGCCGGAGAAGAAAAAGCGAATAGCAAGGCGTTGTTTACCGAAGCAGCGGCCTGGCTCGAAAAAGTAATCCTGTCCAATGAATACGGCCTGGTAGAAAACTACCTCGGTTTGTTCGACGGTTCTACGAGTAATTCGAAAGAGTCGGTATTTGAACTGCAGCAAACCATGGATCAGTCCAACGGCGCCTACTTCAAATCGCAGTTGAGCGACTGGGTAGCAGCCTACGAACTGGGTGGTTACGGAGAAATCTATGGTACGCCGCGCCTGGTGACGGAAATGAAGAAAGAAGGAGAAGTGGCTACGGACAAGCGTTACGACCACCGCTTGTATAATACCATCTTTTTTAAAGATCCTTATTTCAATGAAGCTACTAATCCGCGTGTATACGGAAAGGTGTTCGATAGCGTATTCAAGAACAATAAGAACGCCATCGCTTTCCGCAAATGGATACCTGCTAAGTTAAATCAGCTGGGTAATGCCGTAGCCATCAACGTACCGTTGATGCGTTTGGCAGATGTGAAACTGTTGTATGCAGAAGCACAGAATGAAGCAGGAGAACCAGGTAAGGCCGTGACTCAGATCAACGAGGTACGGGCCCGCGCTGGTATGCCGGCATTGGCGTTAAGTGGCAAACAAGCCATCTTCGATCAGCTGATACATGAACGCGTAATGGAGTTTACCCTCGAAGGCAGCCGGTTTTATGACCTGCGTCGCTGGGGATTGCTGGTGCAGCAGATGCAGGCAGCCAAACGCCAGTTCTCGGCAGATAAGAGCTTCTATCCTTTGCCACAAAAGGAAACACTGAACAACCCATTGGCACAATAATCATTTATCCTGCCGGTAAGCACGGCTGCCGGCAGGATGTTTTATACAGGCAACCATGATGAGAATTATTTTCCTTGCTGTTTTGTTGTTCCCGTTGGCGTTATTTTCTCAAACCAATGACTGGGAAAATCCATCGAAAGTATCGGAACATACGTTAGCACCGCACGCGCATTTCATACCTTATCCTACTACTGCAGCAGCCCGGAAACAGGCTGCTTCGCCATTACAGTTATCACTCGATGGTACCTGGCAGTTTCAGCTGGTAAAACATCCCGGCCTGCGTCCGGCCGGATTTCACCAACCTGCCTTTTCTGTTAAAAACTGGAAAACCATCCAGGTGCCGGGCAACTGGCAGCCACAGGGCTATGCCCCCTATATTTTTACGGATGTGGAATATCCTTTTCCGCCCAATCCGCCTTTTGTACCTAAAGACGATAACCCGGTAGGATCCTACCGGCGCGATTTTGAACTGCCGGCCAATTGGAACGGCAAACAGGTGTGGCTGCACCTCGGTGCGGTCAATGCCTTTTTCTATGCCTGGATCAACGGGCAGTATGTGGGTTTTAGCAAAGACAGTAAAACACCTGCTGAATTTGACATCACCCCCTATGTGAAAAAAGGAAAAAACGTGATTGCCCTGCAGGTATTCCGTTTCAGCGACGGCTCTTACCTGGAAGGACAGGATATGTGGAAACTCAGCGGTATTGAGAGAAGTGTATACCTGGTGGCAAGACCACAGTTATGCCTATACGATTTTTTTGCAAAGGCAGGCCTGACCAACCACTACAAAGATGGTGTGCTGCAATTGGAACTGGCATTGAACAAAATACCAGCGCCGGCCGACCGGCAGAAAAGGATACAAGTGCAGTTGCTGGACGGGGATAAGATCCGCTTCACCCGCACATTGCCACTGCAACAGGATAGTATATACCGGCTGACAGAGCAACTGCCGGACATCCGCAGCTGGAACGCAGAACAACCCAACCTGTACACCCTGTTGCTCACCCTGCAGGATGAAAAAGGCAACGACATCGAAAGCCTGGCACAGGAAATCGGTTTCCGGAACGTGGAAATCAAAAGTGGTTTATTGCTGGTAAATGGGATGCCGATTAAAATCAAAGGCGTCAACCGGCACGAGCATGAAATGCATACCGCAAAAGTAGTCACCATGGAAGGGATGTTAAACGATATCCGTACCATGAAACTATATAACATCAATGCGGTACGCAACAGCCACTATCCCAACCGGGAAGAATGGTATACCCTCTGCAACCGCTATGGTATCTATGTAGTGGATGAAGCCAATATAGAGTGCGACGGCATGAGTATGCACCCGTTGCAAACCTTGTCTGACAAGCCGGAATGGAAGGCGGCCTATCTGGACCGTACCCGCCGGATGGTGGAACGCGATAAAAACTATTGCAGCATTATTACCTGGTCGCTGGGCAACGAAAGTCAGTTCGGGGATAATTTCAAGGCTACCTATCAATGGACAAAAAACAGGGACAATACCCGGCCGGTACAATATGAAGCGGCGCGTAACAATCCCTATACCGATATCGTTTGCCCGATGTATAAATCCATCGGGTATATGCTGGACTATGTGAAAGAATACCGCGACCGTCCCCTCATTCAATGTGAATATGCACATATGATGGGAAACAGTGGCGGGAACCTGTACGACGACTGGCAACTGATACAGCAGCATGAGCAGCTGCAGGGCGGTTTTATCTGGGACTTCTCCGATCAGACGTTCCCGCAACGCGATTCTCTGGGAAGAGCTATCTGGGCCTACGGCGCCGATATGGGAACCGTGGGGGCTACCAGCGATACCAGCTTCTGTGCAGACGGGATGCTGGCTGCCGACCGTACGCCTCACCCGCAGGCATTTGAGGTAAGAAAAGTATACCAGCCTTTACAGTGGTCGCCGGTAACGTTGTCTGCTGATTTGCTGCGTATCCGCAACGGCTACGATTTTAATGACCTCCGTAATGTTCGCCTCTCCTGGGAAGTAAAAGGAGATGGGAAAACCATTGCCACGGGTATTTTGCCGGAGCTGGCATTATTGCCACATCAGGCAGATACGGTACGTATACCCTTGCCGGTGATCAACAAAGTACCGGGTACCCATTATTACCTGCACCTGCGGGCACAGCTGAAAACAGCGGAAGCATTGCTGCCTGCCGGCTTTACCATTGCCACCGAACAATATGAACTGCCTGGTTTTATACCGGCGCCGGTAGCGAAACTGCCACAGTCCACCTTACAGGTGAAATCTTCGGAACATACCAAAGAAGTAGGCAATGCAGCCTTCCGGGCAGTATTTAACAATGGCTGGCTGCAACAGTATACCGTGAAGGGAGTGGATTATATGCAAGCATCTTTGCAGCCCAGCTTCTGGCGGGCTGCTACCGATAATGATATCGGCAACAGTGCCCAGCTGCGTTGCGCCGTATGGCAGCATGCCGCAGACAGTATGCAACTCCTGTCCTGGGAAGTGACCCGGCCGGATAGCCAGCGGGTGATCATGAAAACACAGTATTACCTGCCGCTGGTGAAAACACACTACGGCGTAGACTATACGATTTTATCCAACGGTGATATACAGGTACAGGTACGGTTCATAGCCGGAGATACCGTATTGCCGGAGCTGCCCCGTATGGGCATGCGGTTGTTGCTGCAGCCGGACTTTAACACTGTGTCCTGGCTGGGACGTGGTCCTTTCGATAACTATGCCGATCGCAAGTATGCTGCAGATATAGACTTGTATACCCTGCCGGCAGACTCCCTGTTTCATCCCTATCCGCGTGCCCAGGAAAGCGGCTACCGGTCGGATGTACAGTGGATGGCGCTGCGTAATGCAGCTGGCGCGGGCTGGATGGCCCGTACAGACAGCTTATTGAATATGGGCGTGCTGCATTTTGATATGCACCGGTTGGACTTTAACCGTCAGCAAAACCGCCATGGCGGCTCTATGTATAATGATCCCCTGATCTGGTGGAATATAGACTATCAGCAGGCCGGATTAGGCGGCGACAACAGCTGGGGAGCAAAACCACATGCGCCTTATACCTTGCCATACCGCGATTACAGTTATCATTTTACCTTAAGACCTTTACAAGCAACCGATCAGGCGGCAGATAAAGCGAAAGTGAACTATGAATAAATTTAAATGGATAGTGGGGCTGTTGCTGGCATACAGCAGCGCCCAGGCACAACGGCAGCAGTTTCCCGATGTACTGGATGTCAGGTATGCCGTGAAAGATACAGGAAATGTAACCGCTACTTTCTTTTCCGACCAGGGCGCCTGGCATGCCTATGCATTGCCGGTGAACCGGCAGGTCACCGGATTCACGGGGCCTTTGCTGATGGATATGAAAGGAGAGTGGCTGTCTGATATGATGGCACGGTTACGGATATATGAAGAGGGCCGGGAATTGTTATTACAGCAAACGGATACGGCTACCCGTTATTATCCGGGTATGCTGCAACTGGTGAGTAGTGCGGAAGGGATACAGGTGCAGTTGCAGCTGGTTTTCTCCGACAACCGGCAGGCAATGTTGCAGGCGTTGGTGCACAATACCCAACCCCGCCATCGGCAGCTGACCTTGCAGTGGGAGGGCAGTGCGGCTTTGAAACGTGCGGTATTACACCCGCAGGAAAATGGATTGCAGGTAACCATCAACGGTACGGCACAACAGCTGCAGATCCGTTACGGCGCCGCGCAGCCCTGGCAGATTACCCTGGCCGGCAACAGCTATAAAGCTGTTAAAACCGTGACCATACCCGCCAACGGACATATACTGGAAACGCAGACGCAGTCTTACTACCTGGAAAATAAAGAAGTACCGGCAACGATTACTATGCCGGATGCCGCCCGCACACTGGCCGCCAATGAGCAGCGGTGGAATGGTTACCTGCAGCGACTCTGGCAACGTATGCCCTTTCCCGTAAGTGATACTTTGCGCAGCCGTCTGGCCGTGAAAAGTATGGTCACCCTGATCACCAACTGGCGCAGTGCAGCCCGGCAGCTGCTGCACGACGGCGTATTCCCGTCTGCTTCCTACCAGGGTTTCTATGGCTTCTGGTCATGGGATAGCTGGAAACAAGCCGTGGCCCTGGCTTACTTTGAGCCGGCCCTGGCGGCATCCAATATCCGCACCCTGTTTGCCTACCAGCAGCCGGACGGCATGATCCCGGATTGTATTTATACAGATAGCAGTGAGAACAATCACCGCGATACCAAACCCCCGTTGGCAGCATGGGCGGTATGGGAAGTCTTTAAAACCGCGGGCGATACCGCATTCCTGCGGAGCATGTACGACCCCTTATGCCGCTACCACGAATGGTGGTACAAAGACCGCGACCACGATGGCAACGGCCTGTGTGAATATGGTGCAACAGATGGTACCCGCATCGCGGCAGCCTGGGAAAGCGGTATGGACAACGCCGTACGTTTCGACAAAGCGGCTATGTTGCAGAATCATCCGGGTGCCTGGTCATTGAACCAGGAGTCGGTAGACCTGAACAGCTATCTCTATAAAGAAAAAATGATACTGGCACAGATAGCCCGGCAATTAGGGTTACGCAAAGCCGCGCAGCAATGGCAGCAACAGGCAGTAGTCCTGAAAAAGAAAACCAACCAGGCTTTTTATGACGCCACTACCGCTTATTATTACGACCGTACGCTGGCGGGTAACCTGATCCGGGTGAAAGGTCCGGAGGCCTGGATTCCTTTGTGGGCCGGTATTGCCACCAAAGAACAGGCG
The DNA here is from genome assembly GCF_025989125.1 of Chitinophaga nivalis. Lineage (NCBI taxonomy): Bacteria > Pseudomonadati > Bacteroidota > Chitinophagia > Chitinophagales > Chitinophagaceae > Chitinophaga > Chitinophaga nivalis. The sequence continues at coordinate 3,577,332 of NZ_JAPDNR010000001.1, forward strand.
GCCGGTGTTACAAAACAACTGAAAGATACCGCTGTTTTTAATACTTTAGTGCCCCTGCCGGTATTGGATGCAAGCGAAAAAGCATTTGACCCGCAAAGAGGATACTGGCGCGGACCGGTATGGCTGGATCAGTTCTATTTTGCGATTGCAGGATTACAGACCTATGGCGCCCATCAACAGGCGGTAGCCCTGAGTACCAAGCTGTGGCAACATGCAGAAGGAATGCAAGGCAAAAGGCCTTTGTATGAAAACTACCATCCACATACCGGTAAAGGATTAAATGCACCTAATTTCAGCTGGACAGCCGCACATGTACTGATGCTGCTGGCCGCACAACAATAATATTGATAGCTATGTCATATACTTTTTCAGCCACCCAGGTAAAGGAATTAATGCAGCAGCACTTTAACCTCGCTGTATCCGTAAAGGAATTAACCGGATATGATGAAGCTAATTTTCTGGTGCGGGAAGATAACGGAAACGCCTATATCTGTAAGATAGCAGATGCTTCCCATCAGGTGGCTTTCCTGGATGCGCAGGTGAAAATACTGGAGCACCTGGCAGCAAGTGCTGTTGGTAAACAACTGCAGCAGGTAGTAAAAAATACCCGGGGCGAAGGGATTACCCGGATCGAAATAGACGGAGACTTATATCACCTGCGGGTACTGACCTGGCTGGAAGGGGAGCCGATGGCCACCGTGCCGCCAGCCACTGCATTGAATACCGCATTGGGTGAATTCCTGGGGAAGATGGACGCCGCGCTGGCAGGATTCAGTCACCCGGCCATGCACCGGCATTATGCCTGGGACCTGGCGCAGGCGGCTATCGCCGGGCAGCAGCTGGTACATATCAAAGATCCGGAACACCGCCGCCTGGCAGGCTACTTTCTCCTGCAGTTCGATACCGTCGTAGCGCCTGCATTGCCGCAGCTGCGCAAAGCCTATATTCACAACGATGCCAATGACTACAATATTCTCATCAGGCAGACGGAGATCTCCGGCCTGATTGACTTCGGCGACATGGTGTACACGCAGCTGGTGAATAACCTGGCGATTGCCTGTACCTATGTGATGCTGTCGGCCAAAGATCCGTTGGCAGCAGCTGTAGAAACGGTGGCGGCCTATCATGCCGTATACCCGTTGACGGTAGCCGAAACCGACTTGTTGTATTACCTGGTGGCAGCACGTTTATGCATCAGCGTTACTACCTCCGCCGCCCAGGCAGCGGCAGGCAGCGACAATGCCTACCACTTTGTAACCGAAGCGCCGGCATGGCAGCTATTATCCCACCTGATTACTATCAATCCGCTGGCTGCCCAGGATGCTTTCCGCAGGGCCTGTGGTTTCACGCCGCTGATCAATGCCGAGGCGGATTATGCAGGTTTGCTGGCCGACAGAAAAGCACATATTGGCCGGAACCTGAGTATCAGCTACCAGGAGCCGCTTAAAATAGTACGGGGTGCTTTGCAGTATCTCTATGATGATAAAGGCCGTACGTTCATCGACTGTGTCAATAATCCCAGTCATGTGGGGCATTGCCATCCTACGGTAGTTCGTGCCATGCAACAACAGATTGCTACCCTCAATACCAATACCCGTTACCTGCACGATCATCTGGTAGATTATGCCAATAGTCTGATCAGCACTTTACCGCCTTCGCTGGAAGTATGTTATTTCACCAATTCCGGCAGTGAAGCCAATGACCTTGCGATCCGCATGAGCCGTCATTATACGCAGCAACAGGATGTAATTGTACTGGATCATGCCTACCATGGCACCTCTACGGTAGCGATGCAGTTAAGTCCGTATAAATTCGATGGAAAAGGTGGTTTCGGACAACCGGCTCACACCCATAAAGCACTGAATCCGGATCAATACAGAGGGGCTTACCGGTATGACGATGCGCAGGCCGGCCCGCGTTATGCTGCCGATGTGCAGGATATTATCAGCCGGTTGCAGGCAAATGGCAAAGGCGTAGCCGCTTATATCTGTGAAACCTTACTGGGCGTAGGTGGCCAGATACCTTTACCGCCGGGATACCTGCAGGAAGCATATGCTGCGGTGCGTGCCGCCGGTGGATTATGTATCGCCGATGAAGTACAGGTAGGTTTCGGCCGGGTAGGAGACGCCTTCTGGGGATTTGAACTGCAGGGCGTTACACCGGATATTGTGGTGATGGGAAAACCGATCGGGAATGGCCATCCGCTGGCTGCCGTGGTCACTACCCGCGCAGTAGCCGATGCCTTTAATAATGGTATGGAATACTTCAACACCTTTGGCGGTAATCCGGTATCTATGGCAACAGGACTGGCCGTATTACAGGTCATCCGCGAAGAAGGGCTGCAGGAGCATGCCCGGGTGACCGGTAACTATTTTATGGAAGGCCTGCGGAAACTGAAAGCAAAACATGCCATTATCGGCGATGTGCGCGGACATGGTTTCTTCATCGGTGCAGAGCTGGTACGCGACCGGGAAACCCTGGAACCAGCCGTGCCGGAAATCGACGTGATTGTAGAAGCGATGAAACAACGGGGCTTCTTGCTGAGTACCGATGGTCCTTTGCACAATGTGCTGAAAATCAAGCCGCCAATGGTATTTAATAAGGCGAATACGGATGCCTTGCTGCATCATTTGGATGCCGTGCTGGATTCCCTGTAATCCCCTTATATTTGTTTCATGCAAGTAAATATCGCTAAAAAAGCAGCTGGTGAAAAGGCTGCTGCATACATTCAGCCGGGCATGACGGTTGGCCTGGGAACAGGCAGCACAGCCTATTACACCATATTGCGTATAGGCGAGCTGGTGAGGGGAGGAATGGCATTGCAGGCCGTCGCTACTTCGGCGGATTCGGAACAACTGGCGCGGGAACAGCAGATTCCCCTGGTGCCTTTTGCCGAAGTACAGGGCATCGACCTGGATATCGACGGGGCAGATGAAGCCGACGAGCAGCTGCGGCTGATCAAAGGTGGTGGCGGAGCGTTGTTGCGGGAAAAGATTATTGCGGCCGCCGCCGGCGAAATGTTGGTAGTGATAGATGAATCCAAGCTGGTCAAACAACTGGGGCGTTTTCCCCTGCCGGTGGAGGTGATTCCTTTTGCATGGGAGCTGACCTTCAAACAACTGGCAGCTATCGGCGCCGCTCCGGTGAGGAGGGAGCAGGAAGGGCAGCCTTTTATAACAGATAATGGTAATTATATACTGGACTGCCACTACCGGCAGATCCGCGATGCAGCCGTGGTGGAAACACAGCTGAATAGTATTCCCGGCGTAGTGGAGAATGGTTTATTTCTCCACTACGCCGTTAAACTGATTATTGGCTATGCAGATGGTACAGTGAAGGAAATTATTCGCCACGGTCCAGCAAGGAGGTCTTTTTAGTATCCCGGGAAGTGGCATATACCAGCAGGGAAATGAAGATACAGCCCGTAACATACCAGTAGTAATAAGGCTCATGCCCGATCTTCTTAAAATACAGGGCGATCGGTTCTGCCGTGCCGCCAAACAACGCCACCGTAACCGCATAGGGGAACCCCACGCCCAGCGCACGAACGGCAGTTGGGAACATTTCCGCCTTTACCACCGCATTAATAGATGTATAGCCACTAACAATCACCAGGGCCAACAGGATGAGCCAGAAGGCCGTCCATTCAGTAGTAGCGTGGCTGATAGCGCTAAGCAGCGGTACCGTGAGCAGGGTGCCGAATATGCCAAATCCCAGTAATAAAGGTTTCCGGCCATATTTATCAGACAGCCAGCCGAATAACGGCTGCAGGCAGGCGTAGATCAGCATCAGGAAGAACGTGATGGTGGTAGAGCGTTCTATGGTCATATGCACCGTATTCACAAGGAATTTCTGCATATAGGTAGTATAGGTGTAAAAGGCGAGGGTGCCGCCCATGGTAAGGCCTACCACCGTCAGTACTGCCCGGGGATATTGTTTGAACAGTATTTTGATGGAGCCTTTTTGCGCCGTTCCGGCGTTTTTTTCATAGGAAGATGATTCCTGCATATGCTGCCGCAGATAGAGCACCAGTACGGCCAGTACAGCCCCGATGGCAAAAGGAATGCGCCAGCCCCACGCCTGCAGCTCAGCGGGCGTAAGAAATACCCGTTGCAGCAGCATCTGTACCCCCAGGGCCGTCAGCTGGCCACCAATCAGGGTTACATACTGGAAACTGGAGTAAAAGCCCCGGCGGTCTGCCGTGGCTACTTCACTCAGGTAAGTAGCGGAAGTGCCGTATTCGCCGCCTACGCTCAGCCCCTGTAGCAGCCGGGCAAAGAGCAGGAGGATGGGAGAGGCCACTCCGATGCTGTTAAAAGAAGGGGTGAAGGCAATCAGTAAGGACCCTAATGACATGAGTAATACAGATAACGTCATGGAAGCTTTCCGGCCGCGTTGGTCTGCCAGCCAGCCAAAAAGCCAGCCGCCAATGGGGCGCATCAGAAAACCCACGGCAAAAATGGCCGCCGTATTGAGCAATTGCGCTGTGTAGTTGCCTTTCGGGAAAAAAACAGGCGCGAAATACAAGGAAAACGTGGTATAAACGTACCAGTCATACCATTCTACAAGATTGCCGGCAGATCCGGTCAGGATGGCTTTAATACGCCAGGTTTCTGGTTGAGTCATATAACAGACAAAAATATACTTTAATCCCGGATAATGTGCGTATGCCCACTGAAAGCGAGAAATCTTAAAATAAATTAGGGTTGTATACTGAAAAACCCCTATCTTCGTTTCGCCTCTTAAGAATATTGTATTTCAATTCTGTAGTTAGATCACCTCTCACATTCAGCTTTTTATTTACACTTCTTCTTCTGGTCGCACAGGTAGCCGCCTGCATAAAAATGGCGAGAACACGTTCACAATTAAATATTAAATATAATGCAAACAGGTGTAGTAAAATTTTTTAATGAAGCTAAAGGTTTTGGATTCATTAAAATCGAAGGTTCTGGACAAGAAATTTTTGTTCACGTATCTGGTATTAAAGAAAGCATCGGCGAAAATGACCGCGTAGTATTCGACGTGGAAGAAGGCAGAAAAGGCCCGAATGCTGTTAACGTAAGACTGGCATAACTTATTTTATAAATAGTTTTGTTACAAACCGTCCTGGCTTAGCCAGGACGGTTTTTTTTATTCATTTTTTTAAAGCAGTACAGGTAGGCCTGTCTCAAAAAGTGAGCGGAATGCCTGTTGGTCATCTTTGTAAAAATCTTTTCAAAAGAGGAAGAAAGGCTGTTGGATAAAAGTATTCCCGGAAAAACCACCCGCGTGATATCTTCAAAAAACAGCTGTAAACCCTGTTCATCATCCCGGTAAATAATTGTCTGCTATTTATCTCTCTCTCCGGGAAAATTATTGGGTAATCATGATGGCGAAAAGAAGTCGTGCTATCTGAAGCAAGCCTGCAAAACTATCTATATACGTGGTAAGGATGGCCCATGTAAAGCACAGAAATAGCGCAGGAATGATAGGATATTACCAGTAATGCTTACTACTACCTTACTAAAACGAATGATCCACCTTAACACCAGGAATGCCTTCGGATTTTTTGGGTAAAATAATATCATCAGATGGGTGTCGGGAGGAAAAATGTGCTGTGACGAGAGGCTATGAAATTAAACATTTTTTATTCCAAAACAGCAAATAAGGAAGGCCGGATCAAAGATAGCCATATGGCTTACATCCCCCGAATAAATCAATAGGTGGGCATCTTCCGAAAAATTAATGATATACAGTCATCTTCCTGAAAATATCCTGTACACATCGTACCCGATGGAACAGGATATTTTCAGGAAGATATTTAACAACACAGATTGATTACTGTTCTTTTTCCTGGAGCCATACTACTTTCTGCACGGCTTCGTGGGGCGCCGCAATAATATTACCATATAAATCAGGGCGTCTGGCTTCCCGGTAACGGTGACCACCGGCCTTTTCCAGTTTATCGCGGGTGAGGGTAGCAGTAACCACCTGGTTGTCCAGTTGCCGGCATTCTGCAATCACATCTCCAAACGGATCTACAATCATAGAACAACCGTTTTTCAGCTGATCATCGTCCATGCCGATCGGGTTGGAAAACACGGCATAAATACCGTTGTCATACGCCCGTGCAGGCAACCATTTCATGAGCCAGGAACGTCCTTTCATGCCATCAAATTCCAGGCGCAGCGGCGTGGGATCTTCCTGGCGGTTTTGCCACAGCTGCGGATCTACAAATCCTGCACCGGGCCGGGGAGAAGGCGTGCACATGGTAACGTGTGGCATGAAGATAATTTCCGCTCCCAGTAAAGCAGTGGCTCTTACATTTTCAATCACATTATTATCATAACAGATTAAGATGCCGCATTTCCATTTCCCCAGATTAAATACCACATATTCAGTACCTGGTTTTAAATGCGGATTGATGAAAGGATGCAGCTTCCGGTATTTCGCCACCAATCCGTTTTTATCTACACATACATACGCTTTGAACAGCTGATTGTCGGCATCTTTCTCAAATAATCCGGCGAGGACGGCGATGTCATATTCCGCTGCAATCTCTTGTAATGCTTTTATGGAAGGCCCGTCCGGAATAGGTTCCGCCAGCGCCAGCATGTCTGCTTCCGATAAATGACGGGCAAAGGTGTAACCGGTTATAGAACATTCATGAAAGGCAACTGCCTGTGCGCCCTGTGCAGCTGCCTGTGCAGTTAACTGCCGGATCACGGCAAGATTATGTGCCTTGTCGCCACTCTTGTTTTCAAATTGCGCCGTGGCAATTCTGATGTTTTCCATATCTCAAGTTTTTTATTTCACTGTTGAAAACGAAGATACGTGGCATTTGTCATTACTCGCTGGAAGACTATGGTTTCGCCGGTTTTCTGTATATTCGCCATTTCAATTTACATTAAAATGCCCCAACCGGATAATACAAATATCATCTTTCACCTGGCGGCAGATTTCATTAACCAGACACACCGCCACATCTTCCTGACAGGTAAGGCGGGAACAGGGAAAACTACGTTCCTGAAATATATCAAGGAACATACCCGTAAAAATACGGTAGTAGTAGCACCTACAGGTGTAGCGGCGATCAATGCAGGTGGTGTAACCATGCACTCTTTTTTTCAGCTGCCTTTTGGTCCCTTTATTCCCGGGAGCAAACGGGGATTTGGAATGGATGAAATCAGTACTACAGATAAACATACCTTGTTTCGCAACATTCGTTTTACGAACGACAAAAAAGTATTGTTGCAGGAAATGGAATTGCTGATCATCGATGAGGTGAGTATGGTACGCTGCGATATGCTGGATGCCATCGATACCATCCTGCGTCACTTCCGTAACAAACCTTTGTTGCCTTTTGGTGGCGTACAGGTACTTTTTATCGGTGATCTTTTTCAGTTGCCGCCAGTAGTACCCGATGCAGAATGGCAGATGCTGCAGGAGTATTACAACAGTAATTTTTTCTTCGATGCAAAAGTGATTGAACAGGCGCCTCCTTTATACATCGAGCTGAAAAAAATATACCGGCAAAATGAACAGACTTTCATTGATGTGCTCAACCGGGTACGTAATAATGAAGTCACCCACAATGACCTGCAGTTACTCAATGACCACTATCAGCCGGAGTTTACCGGAGCAGATGAAGAATATATCGTACTGACCACCCACAACCGGAAAGCAGACGAAATCAATACCCGCCGCCTGGCGGCCATGCCCGGAAAAGTATATCGCTTTGAAGGCAAGATAGAAGGCGATTTCAGTGATAAGGCCTTGCCGACGGAGTTGCTGCTGCAACTGAAAATCGGCGCACAGGTGATGTTCCTGAAAAATGACCTCGCGCAACCCCGCCGTTATTATAATGGTAAGATTGCGACCGTAAAAGAAATCGACGACGAAGAAATTACCCTCGTGCTGGCCGGCTCACATGAAGAGCTGAAACTGGGCAAGGAAACCTGGCGTAATATCCGCTATTCCTTCAATGCAGAAGAAAACAGTATTGAAGAAGAAGAAATCGGCAGCTTTACCCAGTTTCCGATCCGGCTGGCCTGGGCCATCACCATCCATAAAAGCCAGGGGCTTACTTTTGAACGGGCTATTATTGATGCTGGTTACGCTTTTGCACCTGGTCAGGTATATGTAGCCCTCAGCCGCTGTACTTCCCTGGAAGGGCTGGTGCTGCACTCCCGCATCGGGTATGGCAGCATTAAAACAGACCGGCAGGTGATTGAGTTTGCTCAAAAGGAAAATGAAGCTAACGAACTGGTGGTATTGCTGGAAATAGAACGGAAAAAATTCCAGGCGTCTTCTTTGCTGCAACTGTTCGACTGGTACCGCATGCAGGCCATGATGCGCAGTCATGCCGTATGGATACAGGATAAAAAAGTACCCGACTTCGATGCCACCCTGCAGCTAAGCCGTACCCTGGTGCTGAAAACAGAACAGCAACAGGAAGTCGCCAATAAATTTGTCAGTCAGCTGAATCAGATACTGGATACTGTGGTGCAAACCGGAGAAACAGCCCAGCTGGTGGAGCGCATGAATAAAGCGATCGGTTATTTTACCCAGAGTATTTATGAAGACCTGATCAAACCTTTACAGGCGCATATAGAAGATGTGAAAAAATCCCGCTCCAAGAAATACCACCTGCAGTTGATGGCCATCGAGTCTGACTGCTGGAATAAGTTACGGCAGGTATGGGAAGTGTCGTATGGCGACGTGGTATTTACCAGCGGGTTAAAAGATTATCTGCAACTGCGGCATACCGATACCGCCACCGCTGCGGCCACACCAGCCGTGAAAGCGCCGGCCAAAGGAAAAGTGGAAAAGGGGAGTAGTCGCCGGGGCACCCTCGAGCTGTACCTGGGCGGTAAAACCATTCAAGACATCGCCAAAGAAAGGCAACTGGCCATCGGTACCGTGGAAAGCCACCTGGCGCAATGTATTGAAGCCGGTGAAATGGATATGTCCCGCTTTATTTCTGACGCAAAAGTAAAACTGATCACAGATCATATCCGGGCATTGGGTGCTACTGCTGCCGGACCTATCAAGGAAAGGGTAGGAGATGCCGCCAGCTTTGCGGAAATCAGGATTGTACAGTGGTACCTGAAAAAGCAGCAGGAAGCACAGATTATGAACGACTAACACATCACCAGCCAATAGGAAAGGAACGCATGAGGTATCGGGTAGCACCGTATCTCATGCGTTCTTTTTTTCAGTGAAGAATCATCCAGGAACCGGTAAAAAAGAGGAAGGAATACTGTCGGGCGTGCCGCTACCTTTGCAGGTTAGCATCACTGTATAAATACTTAACCCGTGAGAGTAGGATTATTTATTCCTTGTTATATTGATCAGTTTTATCCGCAGGTGGGTATTGCCACCCTGGAACTGCTGCAGAAGCTGGGCTGCGAGGTCGTGTATCCGCAGGGGCAGACCTGTTGCGGCCAGCCGATGGCCAACTCCGGATATGAACACCTGACACACGATTGCAACCAGCTGTTTACCAAAAACTTTGCGGACTTTGATTATATCGTAGGGCCATCCGGCAGCTGTGTACTGCATATCCGGGAGCATTTACACGATCCGGCTGCGGCTACCGCCGCTGCCGGTATACGGTCGCGGATATACGAATTAACGGAGTTCCTGACGGATGTACTGAAAGTAACCTCCCTGCCGGCCCGCTTTCCCTGTAAGGTAGGGTTGCACCAGAGTTGCCACGGCCAGCGGGGCCTGGGCCTGGCGCAGATGAGTGAGCTGGTGGCGCCGCCGTTTTCCAAGCCGGAACAGCTGCTGCAAATGGTGGAAGGAGTAGAGCTGGTAGCACTGGACCGGAAAGATGAATGCTGCGGTTTTGGCGGTACTTTCTGTGTGACAGAGGAAGCCGTTTCCGTGAAGATGGGAAAAGATCGTGTAGCCGATCACGTTAAACACGGTGCTACAGTAATAACCGGTACGGATGTCAGTTGCCTCATGCACCTCGAAGGTATACTGCGGCGGCAGCAGCAACCGGTTAAAGTAATGCACATTGCAGAAATCCTCAATCAAAACTTGCATGAACAGGCAAACAGCTGATCACGCCACCCTGGCGGAAAAGTTCAATGAAAATGAACCGCGGGTAAACTGGCACGATGAAACGTTATGGTGGGTAAGGGCGAAACGCGACCGCATGGCATGGACCCTGCCGGAGTGGGAACAGTTGCGTGCAGCCGCTTCGCAGATAAAATTAAATGTACTGGGTAATCTCCACAACTACCTGTTACAATTTGAGGAACAGGCCATACAAAATGGGGCTATCGTGCACTGGGCGGCCGATGCAGCGGAACATAACCGCATCGTAAATGACATATTACAGCAGCATGGGGTGAAGAAGATCGTGAAGAGTAAATCCATGCTTACGGAAGAATGTCACCTGAACCCTTACCTGGAAGCCAATGGTATTGAAGTAATAGATACAGACCTGGGAGAACGTATTGTACAACTGGCCAAAGAGCCACCCAGTCATATCGTATTGCCTTGTATTCATAAGAAGAAGGAAGAAATCGGAGCATTGTTCCATGAGCACCTGGGCACGCCAGCCGGTAACGCGGATCCGCAGTTGCTGACGCATGCCGCACGGCTGCATCTCCGGACGGCCTTCCTGGAATCGAAAGCAGCGATTACGGGGGTGAATTTCGCCGTAGCGGCTACCGGGGAGATGGTGGTGTGTACCAACGAAGGGAATGCTGATATGGGTGCGCACCTGGCAGATGTACATATTGCCTGTATGGGCATTGAAAAAATAATACCGCGCCGGGCACACCTGGGGGTGTTCCTGCGACTGCTGGCCAGGAGTGCCACGGGGCAACCGATTACTACTTATTCCAGTCATTTCCGGCAGCCCCGGAAAGGACAGGAGCTGCACATTGTAATTGTAGACAATGGCCGTTCGCGGCAGCTGGGGCGGGAAGATTTCCGGCATTCGCTGAAATGCATCCGCTGTGGGGCCTGTATGAATACCTGTCCGGTGTATCGTCGCAGCGGAGGGCATAGCTACCACACGGCGGTAGCGGGGCCTATTGGTGCTATTCTGGCGCCTAACCTGGATATGAAGCAGTATGCAGACCTGCCTTTCGCCTCCACGCTATGCGGGTCCTGTTCCAATGTATGCCCGGTGAAAATTGATATTCACCAGCAGTTATATAAATGGCGGCAGGTATTGGTGCAGGAAGGACATACTACCACGGCAAAAACAGCAGGTATGCAGGCCATGCGTGCCGTGTTGTCGGGGCCACGTAAATTCCGGGCCGCCGGTAAAATAGGCCGTTGGGTGATGCGGGCATTTCCGGGTATGGTCAATAACCGGATGAACCCCTGGTATAAGCAGCGGGATATGCCTGCGCCGCCGGCACAGTCTTTTTCTGAATGGTATGCAAAAAATAAACAGTCAACATGAGCAGCAGGGAAAAAATATTAGCCGCCATTAAAAGTAATCAACCGGAAGCTGCCGCGTTGCCGGAGCTGACCGGGTTGGCCGGTAATATGCCGGATACATTGGCCGCTTTCGGAAAGGTGTTGGAAAGCCTGGGCGGGCGGCTTTTTGAAATTACGGATAGCCGGGAGATACCAGCATTGCTGGCCACGCACTATCCGGCGTTGCAACGTATAGTTACGGCTGCGGAGCCGGATGCCTGGGTAACAGCAGATCCGCACGAACTGGAGGATGTAGACATGGCGATTATACCCGGTCAATGGGGGATCGCGGAGAATGGAGCGATATGGGTAACGGAAGCCGATATCCGGGTGCGGGTATTACCGTTTATTTGTCAGCACCTGGCAATTGTATTACCGAAGGAACGTATCCTGGCAACGATGCATGATGCCTATGCAAAAATTGGAGGGCCTTCTTCCGGTTTTGGGGTGTTTATAGCAGGGCCGTCGAAGACTGCAGATATAGAGCAGTCGTTGGTGCTCGGTGCACATGGCGCCAGGAGCCTGGTGGTGTTTGTTACGACCGGGGAACAACCGTAATGCGGAGCGGCTGTAATGCAGTGGTGAGGCGATTTAGCAGCACCCTTGGCTGTTAACGTAGATTCGTTGAAGTTAGTCTTCTTTTTATGACCAGTATTGACCGGTATGGCAGTGATAAAAACTGCGATACCGGTATTTCCTCTCCTCCTTGCTGGTGCTGGATTTCCCTATAGAGATCATATACTTATCAGATCTTCTTTTTTGTTATTTTTTAAAAAATCTACTCATTTAATAAATACTTCACTAACTTTACTGCCGTCGACTGATGTTTTAGTGAAACTTGGTATAGAGTTTGTTCAATATCGACCGTTGAAATATGCGAACGGAGATTTTAACCATTTAGAGAATTTTATTTAGAGAATTTAGTTAACCAGAAAAAGATAAATTTGAAGAACCATGTATCATCGTAAGAGTAATTTAAAAATACCTGTCGGTGTAAAAGCCGAAAGGGGAAATGCACTAACGCAGCAGCACCGGAACGTCAATATCGCAGTGAGATTATCACCTGCATCCTGTTTGAGCAATTGTTGTTGCTGATCCTGTAATTTTTTCGTTTGTCCACAGTAGTTATATAGCTGAGATGTCTGGCCAATAGTGATGTATGCTATAAAATGAAAGTGGGGTATCTGATTTTCATAACCGTTTATTAATATACGGTTCGGACATGCTGTGAAGAGATCATGCAAAGGTGCAGGTAAGCGTCATAAAATTTTGGAACTGTTTACTTTTTGATAACAGAACTTATTATTTTTAATGTTTACTTTGTATTAACTTTGAAAACCGTAAGGAGTGCAAACCAAATTGTTTCCGATCTGATTATATAATAATAGCGAGACTTATGAAAACCAAGTGACAGCGCAATTATTATTGAACGGAAATAGACATTATATATTATATCATATCTTATTATTGAAACCTATGGTGCGTAGATCATCATGGATTACCCCGTCATGGCTGATTTTGCTGCTAGACTTAGGGTGCTCCATTATCGCTATCAATCTGGCCTTTCTGCTTAGGCTGAATTTTGATATAGAGGCCATTACGCCTTACCCGCTGGAAAAAATTGCACTGATCGTGTTGACGGTTAACCTGGTGTTGTCCGTATTGCTGCATTCTTACCGCGGAATTGTAAGGTTTACCAGTTTTGCCGACATTGGACGTATAGCCTGCCTCAATATTATTGCCAGCGCCCTGCTGCTGTCTATCGGCTATGGCAGTGTATGGGCCCTGAATGCTGAAACCAATCTGTTTCCGCTTTCCATTATCCTCATCAACTTTTTTATTGCCTCCTTTTTACTGTTATCCTATCGCCTGGTGGTGAAATGGACTTTCAAGTACTACAACAATTTCCGCGCAGTAAGTAACACCCGCGCCGCCATTTATCATACCGGACACTCCAGCCGCATGCTCAGTAAGGCTATCAGCGATGATCCGAAATCTACCATCCGTATAGTAGGTTTCCTGGCCGATACAAAATCCCATGCAGGCAAATCTATTGAAGGCCTGCCGGTATATGCCTATCGTAAAGGACAGCTGTATAAAATGGTAAAAGAAGGCCGCATCTCTCTGCTGCTGATACCAGACGATTATATGGATGCTGCCCATCTCAATGAACTGGTAGAAGAATGTATGGCCTTAAACATCCGGGTACAGAAAATCGTTCCCGTGAATCAATGGACAGATGGTACACATAATAAAATGGTTCAGTTGAAAGACATTAATATCGAAGATCTCCTGGAAAGATCTGTTATCGACATCCGCAACCAGCAGCTCATTGAAGAGATCCGTGGCAAGAGCGTACTGGTGACCGGCGCTGCCGGCTCCATCGGCAGTGAAATTGTACGGCAGCTGGTGAAGTATGAACCTACTGTAATCGTATTGTGCGACAAGGCAGAATCACCCCTGCATGAACTGGAACTGGAGATCACGGAAAAGTACAGTGGCGTCTCTATCATTCCCTACATCGGTAGCGTATGCGATCATGTACGTATGCAACAACTGTTTGAAGTATATGCGCCTGCCATTGTATATCATGCAGCCGCCTACAAACATGTACCGATGATGGAAAAAAATCCTTCCATCGCGGTCATGAACAACGTGCAGGGTACCAAAATCATGGCAGAACTTTCGGCCGAATTTGGCGTGGAAAAGTTTGTCATGGTATCTACGGATAAAGCCGTAAACCCTACCAATGTAATGGGCGCTTCCAAACGCATTGCTGAAATCTTTTCTCAGTCCTATAACGACTACCTCAACGACCAATATAAAAAACTGGGTCCGGTGTATGGCGCGCCTCCACCGACCCGCTTTATCACCACCCGTTTTGGCAACGTACTCGGTTCCAACGGTTCCGTAATACCCCGCTTTAAACAACAACTGGAAAAAGGTGGTCCGCTGACGGTTACCCACCCCGAAATTACCCGTTACTTCATGACCATCCCGGAAGCCTGCCAGCTCGTACTGGAAGCCGGCGCGATGGGCCAGGGCGGGGAAATATTCGTGTTTGATATGGGACAGCCCATGAAGATAGCAGAGCTGGCACGTAAAATGATCCGCATGGTAGGCAAGGAGCCAGGGAAAGATATTCATATCGTATACACTGGTTTACGCCCCGGAGAAAAATTATACGAAGAACTGTTGAATAATTCTGAAAACACGCTGCCGACTTACAATGATAAAATCATGATCGCTCAGGTACGCAGTTACGACTTTATGGAGGTAAACGACAAAGTAAACCAACTGATAGAGTCTGCCAGAAAACATTATATCACACCAACAGTAGCCCGGATGAAACAACTGGTGCCTGAATTCATCAGTAAAAATTCGGCTTACGAAGAACTGGATAAGGATAAAATAGCCATGTAGGCTAATCGCTGCAACAACTGGCAACACCGGGCTGAAAGGATTTTCCTTTATCCGGTGAACGGGTATCCCATGATTTTATTTCAAACAATCAGCTATAAACTATAATCAAGTCATTAAACATGTGTGAGCGATTTATCAGAAATTTTAAACTCTTATTTTTTGTTTGCGGAGCGATCATATGTATCAACATGTCTTCCTGCTCTACTTCTAAAAACATCACTTATTTTAAAGACGTACCGGATACCGTTAAATTAAGAGAAATCACACAGGCAGCCTATTATACACCTGTGATTCAGGTAGATGATATCCTGCAGGTAAATATACAGACACTGGATCCTGCTGCTTCCGCCCTGCTGAATCAGCAAGGTGGCAGCTCCTGGCCCGTAAACGGCAGCGGCCCGGCAACACCGGCCGCCGCAGGTGTAACGGGGTACCTCGTAGATAAAGATGGGAATGTGGTATTACCCGTTATCGGTAAAATACCCGTGAAAGGAAAAACAACAGATGTGGTGAGAGATGAAATAACTGCCAAAGCAGCACAGTACTATAGAGATCCTGTAGTCACTGTGCGGTTCAGCAATTTCAAAATTACCGTATTGGGGGAAGTCGCCAAGCCTTCCACCTATATCATGCCCAATGAGAAAGTAACCCTGCTGGATGCGATCGGCGTGGCAGGTGACCTGACCATCTACGGCAAACGGGAAAATGTATTACTGATCCGGGACAAGGAAGGAAAAAAAGAATTTGTCAGATTTAACCTGAATGAAAGTAACCTGTTTACTTCTCCCTACTTCTACTTACGTCAGGGAGATGTTGTATATGTGGAACCTGCCAAATCCAAAGTGGCCAACACAGATATGGCACAGGTAAAACGGATTTCAATAATAGCCTCGGCCTTATCGCTTTTGATTGTATTGGTATCAAGAGTTAATTTTTAAAATTTACAATACCAGCGCATATGCCAGAGTATATTTTTACAAAGAATGCGACTCATCTGAATGGAAACGGAATGCATGATCATAAGCCAGAAACGGTTACCGTTGGCGGCACCACCACGCCCAACTATATCCTCGACCGTTTTATCAGTAACTGGTACCTGTTCCTGATCTTCGTAATTGCAGGCGTTTTTACGGCATGGTTATATTTAAGATATACCACGCCCGTCTATAAAGTAAACGCCAAGATTCTCGTAAAGGATGATCAGAAAGGGGGCGATATTCCCGGTCAGGAAATACTGCAGCAACTGGAAGTGTTTTCCAATAAGAGCAGTGTAGACAATGAAGTGGAAATACTAAAGTCCCGCACCTTAATGGAAAAAGTGGTGCGTAACCTGCAACTGTATACCACCATTTTTGTGGAAGGACGCATCAAGGAAACCGAACAATTCGGTAACCTGCCTTTTGCTGTACAATGGATCTACCTGAAAGATTCCCTCAACAGGGCAACATATACCTTTGAACCTGCCGGCACGGAACAATTCCGGGTTTCCGGCGCCAAGGTGTCTAAAACCGCTGCCTGGAATGATACGGTAAGCCTGCCGGAAGGCCTCGTGAAATTTACAAAAACAGGACTGCCTTTCAGCAAACCAGCCTATCTCATCAAAATTGCCGCCGTAGATGAAACCGTGGCCAACTACCAGAAACTGGTGGATGTACGCATTCCGAACAAACAGGTAAGTACCATCGATCTCAGCTTGTCGGCCAAAATACCAGAGAAAGGAGAACAGGTGCTCAACGACCTGCTGGATACCTACCTGCGTGCCAGCGTAGAAGACCGCAACCGTATTGCCGACAGCACCATCGCCTTCATCGATAACCGCCTCGTGATCGTTACGCAGGAATTATCCGGCGTGGAAAAAAATATCCAGCAGTTCAAACAACAGAATGAACTGGCTGATCTGGAATCACAGTCTAAACTGCTGATTGAAGGTACCGGCGATTCCAAAAAACGACTGATGGAGCAACAGGTACAACTGAATGTGGTACAGTCGCTCGAAGAATATATCCGCGATGCGGAAAACAGCAAACGGGTAGTGCCTTCCTCGCTGCTGGTGCAAGACCCTACGTTCGTTGGGCTGGTGCAGAAATATAATACCCTGCAACTGGAACGGGAACGCCTGCTGTTATCCAGCACCCTGAGCAATCCGGTGGTCGTAAACCTGGATCAGCAACTGGCTGGTATCCGCAATGACCTGGTCAGCAACCTGGCTTCTCTCAAAAGAGGCGTACAGATCGGCATCAGTGAGCTGCAACGTAATGCCAGCTCCCTCAATCAGAAGATCAGGGAAGTACCCGGCAAGGAAAGGGTATTCCTGGATATCTCGCGCCAGCAGGCCATCAAACAGGAACTGTACCTGTTTCTGCTGAAAAAGCGGGAAGAATCTGCCATCAGCAAATCGTCCAATCTGGCGATTGCCCGCATCATTGATGCCGGTAAAAGCGATGCGAAACCCTTTTCTCCGAAACGTTCCCTCATCCTGTTACTGGGCCTGATACTGGGCATTGCTTTCCCGGCTTCCTGGCTGTACCTGCGGGAACTGCTGAGCAAACGCGTACTGAACAAGTTTGACATCACCAATAATAATCCGGTACCCGTACTGGGAGAAATCGGCCATAGTGCAGATAACCTCCTCATCACCCAAACGGATGCACGTAATGTAGTAGCGGAACAGTTCCGGGCACTGAGAACCAATTTGCAGTTTGTGCTGTCCGATAGCGGCAGTAAGGTGATTATCACCACTTCCAGCATGAGTGGGGAAGGAAAGTCTTTCGTAGCTACCAACCTGGCAGCTATCCTGGCGTTGTCCGGCAAAAAGGTAGTACTGATGGAGCTGGATCTGAGAAAGCCTAAGATCTCTGATAAACTGGGGCTTGCCAACCACGAAGGGTTTAGCACCTACGCCATCGGCAAAACCTCCATCGACGCACTGATCAAACCTTCCGGCATACACGAAAACTGCTGGCTGATCAGCTCCGGACCTATACCGCCGAATCCGACCGAACTGTTTTTACTCGAACGCACAGCCACCCTGTTCCATGAACTGAACAGCCGTTTCGATTATATCATTATTGATACGGCGCCTATCGGACTGGTAACAGATGCCCAGGTGCTGGCCCGTTTTGCGGATGCAACCCTGTACCTCGTACGTCAGGGCGTTACGTTCAAACAACAGCTGCAGCTGCCGAAAGAACTGTACCTGCAGCGGAAACTGCCTAAAATGAACATCGTAATCAATGATGTGAATACCAAAGGCGGTTATGGTTACGGCTACGGATATGGCTATGGTTACGGTTATAATGAACCCAAACGCAAAAGTGTATTACCCGGCCTGAAAAAAAGAGCGCTTACCCGTCAATAAAACAACTGTCAGATAAGCCAACAACAAACATCTCTGTATTATTAAAAATATCAGTAAAAAGAAAGATCATTTGATTTATGACTAAAATCAGTACCAGCGTAGAGAATATCCATATTGCAGTTATCGGATTGGGTTATGTAGGCCTGCCACTGGCCGTAGAGTTTGGAAAAAAATATGACGTACTCGGATTTGATATCAACAAAGAACGGGTAAAAGAACTGGCAGGAGGAACAGACCGTACAAAAGAAGCCAGCCTGGAAGATCTGGCCCATGTCATCAAGCTGAAAGCAGAAAATAAATCAGGTAAAGGACTGGGTTTTTCTCATCAGACAGAAGACCTGAAAAAATATAATGTATTCATCGTAACCGTACCTACCCCCATTGATACGTTCAAGGCGCCGGACCTGCGTCCGTTGCTGAAAGCATCCGAGATGCTGGGTGGCGTACTGAAAAAAGGAGATATCGTGATCTACGAATCTACGGTATATCCGGGTTGTACGGAAGAAGACTGTGTACCGGTATTGGAAAAATCATCCGGACTGCGGTTTAACAAAGACTTTTTTGTGGGCTATTCTCCGGAACGTATCAACCCCGGTGATAAAGTAAATACCCTGACTAAAATCCGGAAAGTAACCAGTGGTTCTACGCCGGAGATAGCTGATAAAGTGGATGCGTTGTATGGTTCCATTATTGAAGCAGGTACGCACAAAGCGCCCAGCCTGAAAGTAGCGGAAGCTTCCAAGGCCATTGAAAATGCCCAGCGGGATGTGAACATTTCATTTGTAAATGAACTGGCACTGATTTTTGACCGCATCGGTATTGATACGCAGGATGTCATTGAAGCTGCAGGCACAAAATGGAACTTTCTGAAATACAAACCAGGATTGGTAGGTGGTCACTGCATCGGTGTAGACCCTTACTACCTGGCACACAAAGCAGAGTCGCTGGGATATCATCCGCAGGTAATCTTATCCGGCCGTCGGGTCAATGATCATATCGGTCATTTTGTGGCCAATAAGGTGGTAAAACTGATGATTGCGAAAGACCACAAAATCAAAGGTTCCCGTACCCTCATCATGGGCATCACCTTCAAGGAAAACTGTCCGGATGTACGTAATACCCGGGTGGTCGATATCTACCATGAGCTGACCCAGTTTGGGCTGGAAGTAGATATCTATGATCCATGGGCAGATCCGCACGAAGTGAAAGAAGAGTATGGCGTGGATATCATCAACAGCCTCGATAAAGGCGGGGTGTATGATGCCATTGTCGTGGCCGTGGCGCACAATGAGTTCCTGAATTTTGATTACCAGAAATATAAGCGTAACAACGGTGTCATCTTCGATACAAAAGCATGCCTCGACCGGAACCTGGTAGATGGCAGGTTATAGCAAACGATAGTAAAACACGATGACCGTATTTTTTATTAACTCAGATTTGATTGATGTCAAGGAAAGGGATTAGCTATGAAATGTCGCTGAACTTAGGGACTAATTTTCTGGCGTTGCTGTTAAATATTTTATTGGGACTGGTGGTAGTGCCTTTCTACATTTCCAAGATAGGCGTAGATGGATATGGTTTAATAGCATTGGCCACTTCTTTCAGTTCCTACCTGTCTATTATTACGATTGCCATCGACGCTGCTGTAGGCAGGAATTTTACCCTGGCGATGCGGAAAGAAGACCACCAGTCGTCCAGTGCCATTTATTCATCTTCCATCATTGCGGCCAGCGTGCTGATTCTGGGGCTGCTGCCGCTCATTGGTTATTTTTTATACCGGATAGATGATTTTATCAGTTATCAGGGCTATACGGTACCAGAGATCAGATGGGTGTTTTTATCGATCATCACCTCTTTTATACTCACGTTTATCAGAGGACTTTTTCTGGTGCCGGCATTTGCTTCCAATAAGATTTATATACAGCGCATTATTGCGATCCTGGATATTGTAGTAAGAACGGCGCTGATATTTTTATTACTGAATGCATCTGTACAACTGGGCATGATCGGATGGGCTTTTTTTGCGGCCTCTTTGTTATCCTTTGTGGTGGCCCTGGTGTGGATCTGGCGTAAGTTCCCTTTCCTGAAACTGAAAGCGGCGCATTACGATAAAAGTATTGTACAGTATGTGGCCTCCATGAGTTTCTGGCTCATCATTAACCAGATCGGGACGCTGCTGTTCATCAATATTGATATCATCCTGCTGAACTATTATTATGGCGCCACCGCCACAGGAGAGTTCAGCACGGTAGCCCAGTGGCACACGTTGTTACGGGCATTTGCAGGCGTTTTTGTGGCCATCTTCACGCCGGTGGTATACAAGTATTACGCGGATAATGATTTCAGCAACCTGCTGAAATTCTCGCGTTATACCGTGGTGGCGATGGGCGTTGTGCTGGCTATACCCATCGGGATTATCGTCGGCTATGCCGATATCATCCTGCGGTTGTGGGTAGGAGAGCAGTTTGTACGTTTTTATCCGTTGATGATATTGCTGACCGGACATTTGATTTTTAACCTGTCCGTGTTACCGATATTATCCATCAACTCCGTATACAACAAGGTAAAGATCCCCGGGATTACTTCTTTCCTGTGTGGTATTCTGAACCTGGTATTAGGGGTACTGATCATCCGCTTTTTTGATCTGGGTATCTATAGTGTGGCCATTGCGTCGGCGGTGTTGCTGACATTGAAAAACCTGGTGTTTTCACCCACCTACGCGGCCCGGATACTGAATCAGTCCAACTGGTTTTATTATCCCAGTATTTTACGCGGATGTGCACTCTTTGTATGGGTATTACTGGTGTCCTGGTGTTGCCGGCATCTGCAAACGCCGGGCTCCTGGGCAGGATTGTTTGTATCGGCTGTTATCATTGGTGGTTGCAGCATACCGTTTGCCTGGTTTGTGACCCTGAATAAAGAACAAAGAGTATTAATCGGAAAAATTATAAGAAGAAGGTAATGAAAAAGGCGCTAATTATTAATGAAGGTTTCTCCAATAACCTGGGAGATCAGGCTATACGTGAGAGTATGACCAGCCTGTTACAGGACAGCGGCTTTGTTACCGACTTTGCCTATTTCACCAACCCGGGTGTGCCGGGTTTACCGGCCTATCAATACCTGGATACTGCCGTAGGAGATAAAGTAGAACAGCCTTTGTCCTATCGTACAAAGGCCAGATTGAAACTGGCATTTTTTTACTGGATGGGCATCAACTATCGCCACATCCGGCAGAAACTGAAAAAACATCGTTACGATATCGTGGTAATAGGAGGCGGTCAATTGCTGGAATCATCCGGCAAAGACTATCCCAGCCGCTTTGCTATTGCTTTATATTGGTGGACGCTGCTCATCAAAACCATGACGAAAGCACGCATTTATGTCATTGGGGTAGGAGTGGGTACCACCTTTAACAAAAAGGAAAATTATCTTTTTGGGAAAGCCCTTTCCAGGGTTGATTTTATTTGGGTCCGGGATGAATTTTCCCGCAGCAGTTTGTATGAAAAGTTCAAACACCGTGCTGTGGTGACACCGGACGTCGCTTTTTATAATGGCCGCAATCATACCCCGGCAGCTGCCAGTGCAGGGAAAGCCCTCATTGGTATTACCTGCTACCGGGAAGTATTTGCGAAGTACAATAAATCGTCTAAGTCCAGAGAGGATTATTATGAAGAATGGTTCCTGCAGGTACAACGGTATCTGAACAGGAAGCTGCCCGTGGAACTTTTTTATACCACTATTACAGATGCGGCGGAAACAATCGCTTTCCGCGATTATGTGAAAAGTAAACACCGGATCACTTTACCCGTGGCCCGGCTGGCATCTGTAGAAGATCTCAAAAAGTTATACGTGTCGGCTTCCGACGTTTATTCCGGCAGGATGCATGCCTTGATACTGGCGATGAAACACAGGTGTACTGTGAAAGCCTACCTGATCTCACAGAAATTAAAATCCTTTCAGGAGGAGTATATCGATTCCGGGAAACCCGTGAGCGAATACAGCGAAGAGATCAGCGGTACTTTCAATAAGCTGCTACGCGATCAAATAAAATTATAGTGCAATGAAAAGCTGGGACTTTATCAAATCGGATCTGCACCGCTACCACGGAAGAACCGATAGGGGGAGTTTACTGAGATCATTCTGGTTGATCGAAGGATTCCGCTATATGTTTTTCCTGAGACTGTGTGCCGGTGCTAACCGTTTTTCCAGGGTGTTTTATCGGGTATTGCTACGGCATTATTCCTATAAATACGGATTTCAGATACCTTTTACGACCCGTATCGGGAAAGGTTTTTATATAGGCCACTTCGGCAACATTGTTATCAACGGCAATGCCCGTATAGGCGATAACGTGAATATCTCCCCGGGAGTGGTGATTGGCCAGGTGAGCCGGGGACGTACCCAGGGCGTACCAACTATCGGTAACCGGGTATGGATAGGCTCCAATGCCATTATAGTGGGCAACATTAACATCGGCGACGATGTATTGATAGCCCCGGGTGCTTATGTCACCACGGATGTACCGGCCGGGTCGCTGGTGAAGGGTAATCCTGCTGTGATCACAGTAGGAAAAGGAGTAGAAGGATATATATGTAATGCATCTTGACTATGAAAAATGTACTGATATTATCTTATGAATTTCCTCCTATCATTGGAGGAGCTGGTGTATACGCACATGACCTGGCGATCGGGCTCGTGAAAAACGGGCACCGGGTAAGCCTGCTTACGTACCGTTCGCCGGAGAACACCGATTTCCTGAAGCGTTTCGCACAGCAATACCAGGTAACTTGTTATACTATCCCCAATCAGAAATACCTGCATTTTTACCTCTTCTTCCGGCAGTTAAAGAAGCTGGTAAAACAGCAACATTATGATACCATTATCTTCAGCGATGCCCGCTCCAAAAAGATGGGTACCTTCTTCCAGGCATCATTGAAGCAACTGCTCAGTCGCTCTGTATCTATATTTCATGGCGGAGAACAAAACAGTTTCTTTGATAAACCTTCTTTTCTGCTCCGCACCTTCGGCATGAAGGATAAGATGCTGCAGTTTTTTATGCAGCAGAAAAAAATTGTGGTAGTGAGCCGGGCAGAACATGAAATGTGGAACAAAACTTCCCTGAAAGAAAAACTGCACCTGATCACCCATGGTATCGATACCGATATTTTTCACCGGCGCAACCCCGCTGAAATTGATGCCATCAAAAAACGACTGGGCATCAGCAGTACCCGGCCTATCCTCCTTAGTGCTTCCCGCCTCATCAAACAAAAAGGACAGGAGGTTGTCGTAGAAGGATTGCCGGAAATGGTGAAGGCGCTGCCGGATCTGCTTTATATCATTGTAGGCGGTGGCCCGCATCAGGAAGTGCTGGAAGCCATGGTGAACGAACGGGGGCTGCAGAAAAATGTATTGTTTGCCGGCGGTGTAGACAGAACGGTATTATCAGAATACCTCGCTATCTGCGACCTGTTTGTATTACCCAGCCAGTTTTATGAATCATTCGGATTGGTATACCTCGAAGCAGCCGCCTGTGGTAAAACGGCGATTGCCGGTAACCGGGGCGGTACCAATGAAGCGATCGTAGACCAGGTAACCGGTTTTCTCGTAAACCCGGTATCCAAAGATGAAATTATAGATAAGGTATTACAGGTGTTACAGGATGAACAGCTGCGGCAAAACCTGCAGACCAGTGCCTTTAACAGAACGGTGGAGGAATTCTCCAACGTCAGGATGGCAGAAAAATTAATCAATATCTGAGTGGATGAAGTCTAAAAGTGTCAATATTAATTTACTGTTCCTGCTGAATTTTATATTCGCTTGTACCGCAGGCCTGCTCTCTATGAGCCTGACGACTTTCCTGCTGGCAGCTTTGCTGACAGGAGGCGGATTACTATGGATTAATGTACTGTTTAAAGATAAAACCCAACGACAGTATGCCGGTATCCTGTACCTGGTATTTTTCCTGGTATATGGCTGTTTTATGTTGATCACCAATCAGACTTATGTACAGGACCCGTTCAAGGATATTTTCTATGCCAAGGATTCGGTGCTCTTCTATACGTACATCGATAAAATTGCCGGTATGAACAGCATATCTGAAATCGGTAATTATTATAAAGATGATTTTTTTGCGGGCGACTGGAAAGGCTTCGCCTATCTCTCCAGTGTGCTGGGCTTCTGGGCCAAAGGTATCGATACCAATAACCTCATCCTGCAGAAACTGCAGATCGTATTTTGTTCTGCCTTTATCCTGGTGATCCTGTTCAAGATCTTATCACACTATATCGTAAATGAGATCAGTGTGCAACTGACCGTGATCTATGCGTTGTTATCCTATAATTTTTTCTTCTCGGCAGTATATCTGAGAGATGTGCATATCGGTCTGTTGTTTGGATTATACGCGTTATTACTGATTTTCAGGAAAGGCTTCTGGGGCATCCTGTACGGTATCCTGCTGACGGTATTGATTTATTTGTTCCGGCCGGAGCATGGGTATTTCTCGGTAACATTCCTGCTGGCCTACGTATACCTGTTTGTAACAGATAAAAACAATGTAACGGCCAATAAATTCAAAATACCCATTCTGGTGTTGCTGACGTTGCCGGCATTGACGCAGATCGTGGTGTTGCAACAAGGGTTCAATACCATCCAAAGCACCAGTGAAAACTACTATGATTCTTCCATGTCCAACGCAGGACTGGGTTCTTTCGGCAGTATGCTGCTCAAGCTCCCTTTCGGCGTACGGCATGTGGCTGTGGGTTTATTCTCCCAGACCTTGCCATTCCCTTTTTATGCGGTGCTGGAAGAGAATCCGTTTTTTATTTTCTGGGCATTGGCGGCGCTGTTCTGGTTTGTGGTGTGGGTGGTGCTTATTTATACCTCCGCTTTCAAACCACGCAATCCTTTTTTCCAGATCAAGGAATTAAGGGTATTGTTCCTGATTGCTGTGCTGCTGATTCTGGGAGCCAGCTCCAATGCAGATACCAGAAGGATTATGGCCGTTTATCCGGTGATATATGTCATTTTTTGCGGCGGAATTTTATCGTTACCCAAACTGAAAAGGAAGCAGCTCATTGGCGCTTCCTTACTGGGATATTTCGGATTGGTATTTATTTATGCTTTCATCAAGTAAAATCAACACGATGACGAATTATCTGAATATTAGATATTGCCTGAACAGCACCTTGCTGGGCTGTTGCCTGTTGCTGGGAATCATGTCTCCCACCCGGGCGCAGCGTGCGGTGACGGGGCTCGATATAAAAGTAACGCCGGACCCCAACTATTCGCTGACGAAAGACCAGAGCAAGCTATCCTCGCTCACCGATGGTAAATACACTACCGGCCCTTCTTTCTGGAAAGATCCGGGTACACTGGGCTGGCAGAATGCAGACAAGATTACGTTTAACATCGCGCTGGACCGTTCGTTGCCGGTAGCGCAGATTAACCTGAACACCGTAACCGGTCAGAAAGCCCAGGTAAACCTGCCGCTGAATGTGCTGGCTTTTGTCAGCAACAACCAGCAGGACTGGCAATTTGTGGGTGACCTGATGGAACAGCAGCCGGTGAAAAATGATTATTACCGTATCACCCCGGTGTCGTTGAAAAACATCGGACAATCGGCCCGTTATATCAAGCTGGTAGTAGTACCGGATGGCAGTTATTTCTTTACAGATGAAATACAGGTATTAACGGGGCAGGGGAGTGCTAACCGTGCGGCGGCATCCGGCAAACAATATACGGAAGCCTCGTTGCCGGCCATGGTGAAATCCAGCCGGGAAGCGGCTATCAACAAACGTTTTTCAGGGGCCGATCAGAAAAGTCTGCCGATGGCAGCAGCCAGTAGTACGATGGCGGCCAAAAGTACCGGCAGTGGGGGCATTAACCTGACACCCCTGTCATCTGCCTTTGGAGAAGCACTGACACCCGGTGAAGAAAGCACCCATATTACTACCCTCAAAGGATTAACGGAATATGCCGCTTTTGTGGTGGCCAATAACAGCGCAACGGAAAAAAATATTCAGCTCGACGGCGAAGGGGCCGGTGTTAGCAGCCAGTTGTATTGGGCGAAGCCGGTGAAAAGCCGCGACTTTAAAGTAGTACCCGATGCGCTCACCACAATCAAAGAGGGTAGTTCCCTCTCTTTAAAAGGAAATGAGTCCCGCTTGTTGCTGGTGAAAATAACCGGTAAACAGGCCGGCAGTTTCAAATATACCTTACAGGCGAAAGATGGCAGTGCTACTGTCAGCAAACCAGTGACCATACAGGTGCTGGACAATGCGTTGTCTGCCTTGCAGGGCGGGCGCCCGGACATCAATGTATGGGCATACCTGAACGAGCCGTTGCTGAAAGGAAAAGAAGAAAGTGCGCGGCAGGATTTATTGCAGCATTATGTAAACACGTTTGTATTCCATCCGGGAATATTGTTGCCGAATATACCGGTAGCAGATAATAAGAAACTGGCCGCCATGCTGCCTTATGTAAAAGGGTTCAGCAAGGTATTGCTGTTCCTGGATTTTTCTGCACCTGTAGCCCGGCAACAGGCTTCTTTTATGGATGCTTCCTGGAAACAGGCGTTCCTGAAATGGTATGATGACATGCTCGTGGCATTGAAAAGTCAGGGTATCGCTTCCGACAACGTATATCTGTATCCGTTTGATGAAGTGAAAGCTGGTCAGGTAGCTGCGTTGAACAATTTTTCCACCTGGATAAAATCCGCCAGGAAAGAAGCGCGCCTTTTTGCCACTGTATCCAACCCGCCGGTATATGAAGGCGTCATTGGTCAGCTGAACGCCTGCCAGTTATTTTATAATGATAATGTATTGCGGGAGTACCGAAAAAATAAACCATCCGCCTGTCAGGTATGGATGTATGATACCAAGAAACCAACGAAGTCGCTGTCGCCGTATAGCTATTACCGTTTGATGGGCTGGAAGGCATTTGCTGCCGGTACTACCGGATTCGGTTTCTGGCAGTACGCCGATATCGGTCATGGCAAAGAAACGGGATCAGTATGGGACGACTTCGACGGCAGTTCGGCCGATTTCGCGGTGGTCTACGACGAGGGTAACCGCATCATCCCCAGCCGCCGCTGGGAGGCTTTCCGGGCTGGTGTGGAAGATTATATGCTGCTGGCAGCCTATGCAAAGAAAAACGGGCAACAGGCGGCTGCTGCACTTTGTGCAGACGTATTGCGGAATACCAATGACCCTGTGGCGGCTGCGGCAGCCCGGGAAAAGATGATCAAAACATTCAACAGGTAAGTAATGATGGGAACACCGAAACTTTTGATATTAGCCACCATGCCACCGCCGATCGGTGGCGTAACGATTCATATTCAGCGCTTAAAGCAATACCTGGATCATCATGGCTATGCCTATTCCTTTGTGGATATCAGAAGAACCGGTAAAGGAGCCCTGTGGCAACAGATACGACGGCACCGGTATATTCATTTTCATATATACAGCCCCGTAGTACGGCTGGCTGCTGTGGTGCTGGGCCGGTTACTGGGTAAAAAGATGCTCTTTACCCTGCACGGCAATCTGGGACGTCATAACTTCTGGAAAAACCAGCTGGACAAACTGGCCTTCCGGATGGCGTATATGCCGATTGTATTGAATGAGCAAAGCATGGAGCAGGGGCGCCGCCTGAATGCCCGGACCTGCCTGGCTCCGGCTTTTATTCCGCCGCAGCAGGAAGAACACCTGTCGCCGGAATTGCAACACCGCATTCAGCAATGGAAAGCATCCTGCCGGTTAGTGTGTGCTACCAATGCATCTAACTACACGGTAGACAAGGAAGGTCGGGAAACCTATCAGATTTCTTTGTTAATAAAGATCTTTCAGCAGCTGCCGCAGGCAGGACTGATTATCTCCGACCCCTCCGGCAATTATAAAAAGTTCCTGCAGCAAACCGGGTGTACCATGACGCCCAACATCCTGCTGATCAGTGAAGCGCATAGTTTTTATGAGATCCTGAAAGGGTCGGATGTGTTGTTACGGATTACCACTACAGATGGCGATTCATTGTCTGTGAAAGAAGCGTTGTACCTGCACAAACAGGTACTGGCAACAGATGTGATCAGCCGGCCGGCGGGGGTAACACTGGTGCCGTTGCAGGAAGAGAAAATCAGGACAGCCATACAGGCGCTGCAACCCACGGGTAACAGGGTGCATGCGCATGATATCAAACATGGAGGAGAAGCGATGTTGCGTTTGTATGAAAAATTAGCCGTAGAAGCCTGACCGTAGTCGTCAGCGCATACCTTTTGTTTGGAAGGCCCGTTGCAGCATACAAAAGAGGAAATCGTATATAGTACCCCGTTATTATAAACGAAAGGAACGAAAGCCCATATCACCGGAAATAGTAAAAGTTAAACGATATAAACCATATCAACATGAAGATAACCATCATAGCGGGTGCCAGACCCAACTTTATGAAAATAGCCCCGATCATTGCTGCCATACAGGACAAGCAACAACAGGGATATGCCATCCGTTACCGTCTGGTACATACCGGTCAGCATTACGATAAAAATATGAGTGGCTCTTTCTTTGAACAGCTGGGTATACCGGAACCAGACGCAAATCTGGAATCTGGTGGTGGCTCACAGGCAGAGCAAACAGCCAATATCATGGTGCGTTTTGAAAAAGAACTGATAGAACACCCCTGCGACCTGCTGCTGGTAGTAGGAGATGTGACTTCCACCCTGGCTTGCTCGGTGGTAGCGAAGAAATTAAAAATCAAAGTAGCGCATGTGGAAGCGGGTATCCGCTCCGGAGATATTACCATGCCGGAAGAAATCAACCGGTTGGTAACGGATGCCATCACCGACTATTTTTTTATTACCACTACATACGCCGGAGAACACCTGGTAAGAGAAGGGAAAAGTGCCGCACAGATTCATTTTGTAGGCAACACCATGATAGACACCTTGCTGAAGCAACGCAGCCGTTTTACGCCGCCACCGATATGGCAGGAGGCAGGCCTGCAGCCGCAGCAATACCTGGTGATGACCTTACACAGGCCCGCCAATGTAGACGAAGAAGATAACCTGGCCCTGCTGATCAATGAAATCATGCAGAACAGTCACGGTCTGCCGGTCATCTTCCCCGTACATCCCCGTACCGCTAAAAACCTGGAGAAGATCGCCGTTAAACATCCGCAGTTGTTCCTGGTAGAACCATTGGGATACCTGGAGTTCAACTACCTCGTAGAACAGGCGAAAGCTGTGATTACCGACTCCGGTGGCATCACGGAAGAAACCACGGTGATGGGCGTGCCCTGCATGACACTGCGGGATTCTACCGAAAGACCGGAAACCTGCACCGTAGGTACCAATGAGCTGCTGGGTATTGATCCCCGTGCGCTGGCGCCGGCGATGAAAAAGCTGTTTGCCGGCGAATGGAAAAAAGGAGGCATTCCGCCATTATGGGATGGTAAAACTTCTCAGCGAATCGTAGACAAACTGATCGAAATATTTGCAGTCAAGCAACAATCTGTACCGGTTTTATGAGTAGTCTGAATACAATGATGAAAGGTATCAAAGTGGCCCGGAATATGGGATGGCGCTATATGGCATTCCGTTCGGTACACGAACTGAATAAACGCACGGGACGCCTGAAAAAACGTTTCCCCCAGGCGCCGCCTTTTCAGCGATACCTTTCTTTGAGAACCTGGAAAGAACAGCCTGCGCGCTTTTTCTTTCAGCGAAAAGAAGATATCACCGTGCCCCGTCACCCGTCGGACGCACTGGCTGCCCGTTTTAACCAGATCAAGGCAGGACAGCTGTCTTTCTTTAACGGCGCTACTTTTTCGGTAGGGAAAGAAAATAACTGGATGAAGAATCCGGATACCGGTTTCGAATACGAAGGAAAACGGCACTGGACAGAAATCAATGACTATTCGCGGGAGGCCGGCGATATTAAATTTGTGTGGGAAAAAGCCCGTTTCGCTTACCTGTATGATATCATCCGTTACGATTATCATTTTAAGGAAGACTGTGCAGAGATGGTATTTGCAGATATCCTGTCCTGGATCAAAGCCAATGCTGTGAACTGCGGTCCGCATTATAAATGTAGTCAGGAGATAAGTCTGCGGGTACTGAACTGGACATTTGCGCTGTATTACTACCGCGATTCCCCGGTGCTCACCGAAGACGTTTTTGATCATATCCAGTATGCTATTTACTGGCAGCTGCACCATGTGTATCACAATATCAATTTCTCGCGTATCGCTGTCCGGAATAACCACGCGATTACGGAAACACTGGCCCTGTATTTAGGGGGCCTGCTGTATCCGTCGCTGCCGGATGCCGCTACCTGGAAAGCCGCCGGAAAGCGTTGGTTTGAACAGGAAATCAATTATCAGGTGTATGAAGATGGCACCTTTTTACAGTTTTCCATGAACTACCACCGGGTAGTTATACAACTGCTGACCTGGGCATTGCGGCTGGCTTCCCTGAACAACGAAACCTTTGTGCCTGGCGTGAAGGAAAAGGCAGCGAAGTCGCTGCGCTTCCTGCGTGTATGCATGAACGATAGTAACGGTTGGTTGCCTAACTATGGCGCCAATGATGGGGCCTTGTTTTTCCGGCTGAGTGATCAGCATTACCGCGATTACCGCCCGCAGTTGCAGGCGCTGGCGGTGTTGCTGGACATGGAGGCAGAATTTCCGGAGACCTACGAAGATGTATACTGGTACGGTAAAAAACAAACCGCTACCCTGGCGCCCGTGCTGGAAAAAGGGAAATCATTATATGAGTTTCCCGCAGGTGGTTACTATGTTTGCCGGGAGCCGGATACCCTCACCTTCCTGCGTTGCGGCAGTCACCACGACCGGCCTTCCCAGGCAGATAACCTGCACCTGGATGTTTGGTACAAAGGAGAAAATGTGCTGATGGATGCCGGCAGCTATAAATACAATACCGATGAACAAACCCTGCGTTACTTCATGGGTACGGCCTCGCACAACACCGTGATGCTGGAAGACTACGACCAGATGGAGAAAGGTCCGCGGTTTATCTGGTACAACTGGACCATGTCCTCACGGGCAAAGCTATACGAAACGGCAGATGAAATTATCTGGGAAGGTACGATCAGCGCCTTTCAGCATGTAGCGCCGGATATTACGCACTACCGGCAGGTAAGAAAAAAGAAAGGCGAGCCGGTATGGGTTGTCCGGGATTACCTGCAGCATAAACCTTTTGGCAGAATGATACAGCAACGCTGGCATACCTGCGTACCGGAAAAGTTCCGCTGGAAAACAGTAGACCGGGAAGGAATATTACTGCACGCACAAAAGCAACATGGTATGTATTCTTCCCTGTATGGGGTGAAGGAAGTACAGGAAGAAATCATTTTTACAACAACAGCAGATAGCATTACAACAGAGATCAGTTTAATTTAAGCAGTCATGAAGATTTTATTGATTCATCAATATTTTTTGGAAGAAGATGATCCGGGAGGTTCCAGATGGAACGAAATAACCCGGTCCTGGACCGACCAGGGCGCAGACGTTACGGTGCTGGCAGGCATGATGCATGCCAATGGCGCCGAAAAGCGGGCCGAGTATAAAGGCAAACATTTTGTGAAAAAACAACAGGGCCAGGTGAACGTATGGCGCTGTCACGTGTCCGAGTCGTATAACAAAAACTTTATGGGCCGGCTGTGGGGGTATTTTTCCTTTATGTTTTCCTCTTTATGGGCGGGCCTCACCAAAGTGAAAGGTTCATTTGATGTGGTGATTGTCACCTCGCCGCCTTTATTCGTGGGCTTTTCGGGGTACCTGTTGTCGCGTTTCAAAAGAATGCCGCTGGTATTTGAAGTACGCGACCTGTGGCCGGAATCTGCCATTGATACCGGCGTGCTGAAAAATAAACTGATTATCAAACTGGCCTACTGGTTTGAAAACTTCATTTATAAAAAAGCAGCCCTGATCAATGTACTCACACCGGCTTTCTATAACACCCTGAAAGAAAAGAAAAAGGTGCCGGAAGAAAAACTCATCTTCATTCCGAATGCGGCTGATTTTTCTTTATCGGATCACCTGCTGCAGTCTTTCAATAGAGAAGCTTTCCGCCGGGAACATGACCTGGAAGGACGTTTTGTCATTACGTATGTAGGTGCACACGGCGTAGCCAATCACCTGGAGCAGGTTATCGACGCCGGCAAAGCGCTGGAAGATACGAGGGTGCTGTTTCTGCTGATAGGTCAGGGAATGGAAAAGCCCCGGTTGCAACAGCTGGTGGCTTCCCGTAATATCCGGAATGTGCGTTTCCTGGATGCGGTGCCGAAACAGGATGTTTTTAAATATATTTTAGCTTCCGACATGGGGGCTTCTGTATTAAAGCGCGTCGATACATTTAAAACGGTTTACTCCAATAAAACCTTCGACTATATGGCTTGCAAAACGCCTATATTGATGGCGATAGATGGGGTGTCCCGTGAGCTGGTAGAAACTGCCGAAGCCGGCTGTTATGTGGAACCCGAGAATATAGCGGAATACAACCGGATTATCCGTGAATACCTGCAGGACGAAACCCGCCTGCAACGGGAAGGCGAAAATGGTTTCCGGTATGCCAAAGCCAATTTCGACCGGCAGGTACTGGCAGTACGGTACCTGAATTTTATCAGACAAAAGATTACCAAAGAAATCCCGATTAACAATGCAGTGGTACAGGAACATATTTAAACCCGTAATAGATGCCGGCGTAGCCCTGGTAGCATTATTGCTGTTTTCACCGGTAATGGTGCTGCTGACGTTGTTGCTGCTGATTGCCAACAATGGAAAGGCGTTTTTTCTGCAACCACGTCCGGGTAAAGATGACCGCGTTTTCCGGGTCATTAAATTTAAAACCATGAACGACCGGCGCGACAGCAACGGGGAGTTTTTGCCAGACGATGTCCGGTTAACCCCGGTGGGAAAATTTATCCGGAAAACATCCCTGGATGAATTACCCCAGCTGATCAATGTGCTGAAAGGAGATATGAGCCTGATTGGTCCCCGCCCGTTACTGGTAGATTACCTGCCATTGTACGATGCCATACAGCAACGGCGGCATGAAGTTAGGCCAGGCATCACTGGCTGGGCGCAGGTGAATGGCCGCAATGCCATCAGCTGGAAACAGAAATTTGAACTGGATGTATGGTATGTAGATCATATCAGCCTGGGACTGGACCTGAAAATTATAGGGATGACCCTGCAGAAAGTGATCCGTTCGGAAGGTATCAGTTCAGCTACCACAGCTACCATGGAACGTTTCTTAGGTAATTAAAAAAGATATGATGTATTTGTACGGCGCAAGCGGACATGCAAAAGTTATTATCGAAATCCTGGTATCACAGGGGATCACCGTCAAGGGATTGTTTGATGATGATACCAGCAAACAACGCCTGTGGCAATATCCGGTTACCGTATTGCCCGCTGATTTTAACAGCGGGACCGACGAAGTGATTATTGCCATTGGCAGCAATGCGATCCGCAAAAAGCTGGCAGAAAAAGCAGCGGCCCGTTTCGGGCTGGCGGTGCATACCCGGGCTACCGTATCGCCCACCGCAACACTGGATGGCGGTACCGTGGTGATGGCCGGCGCCACCATCAATGCAGACGCGGTGATAGGCCGGCATTGTATTATCAATACCAATGCTTCGGTGGATCACGACTGTGTATTGGGAGATTATGTACACATTTCTCCGCATGCAACGCTTTGCGGCGACGTAAAAATAGGAGAGGGAACACAAATCGGCGCCGGCGCCGTTGTGATACCTGGTATTACCATTGGTCGCTGGGCTGTTATTGGCGCCGGCGCTGTGGTGATACGGGATATACCCGATCAGGTTACCGTGGTGGGAAATCCTGCCCGCATCTTAAAAAATATTTAAATTATACTGTAATGAGTACTAAGATATGGTTATCATCTCCTCACATGGGACAGGGAGAATTAGGATTTGTAAAAGATGTTTTTGATTCTAACTGGATTGCACCTTTAGGGCCGCATGTAGATGGATTTGAGCAGGACCTGTCTGATTTTACCGGTAGCAAACATGTGGCGGTATTGTCGTCCGGTACGGCGGCATTACACCTGGCACTGATTCTGGCAGGCGTAGATAAAGGAGATGAGGTAATTTGTCAGAGTATGACCTTTTCCGCCTCCGCCAATCCGATTGCCTACCTGGGCGGGGTGCCGGTGTTTGTAGACAGCGAAGCAGATACCTGGAACATGGATCCTGCGCTGCTGGAAAAAGCCATTAAAGACCGGCTGGCAGCCGGAAAAAAGCCTAAGGCTATTATTCCGGTTCATTTGTATGGTATGCCGGCTAAAATGAAGGAAATACTGGCGATTGCACAGGAATACGATATTCCTGTGATTGAAGATGCGGCAGAAGCCCTGGGATCAACGTATGACGGAAAAGCTTGTGGCACTTTCGGAAAGTATGGCATCCTGAGTTTTAACGGTAATAAAATCATTACCACCAGCGGGGGCGGCGCATTAATCAGCGATGACGAAGCGGCGGTACAGAAAACCCGTTTCCTGGCCACCCAGGCCCGCGACCCGGCGCCGCACTACCAGCATAGCCACATCGGATATAATTACCGGATGAGCAATGTATGTGCTGCTATCGGCCGTGGGCAGATGCAGGTATTGAACGATCGCGTAGCCCAGCGGAGAGCTAATTTCAACTTCTATGTGGAAGAACTGGCGGGATTACCCGGACTGACTTTTGTAAAAGAGTTACCAGGTAGTTTCAGCAACCGGTGGCTGACCACTGTATTGATCGACCCGGAAAAAAGTGGCGGCGTCACCAGAGAATCGGTACGTCTCACTTTGGAAAAAGATAATATCGAATCAAGACCGTTGTGGAAACCCATGCATCAGCAGCCAGTATTTGAACAGGCCCCTGCCTATCTGAACGGGGTGTCTGAAAAACTGTTTGCAGATGGTCTTTGTTTACCCAGCGGTTCCAACCTGCAGCAGGAGCAGCTGATATTGATTGCGGAGAAAATAAAAGCCTGCTGGAAATAAAATAACCGGCCGTCACGTTGTTGTAAAACAATAGGACGGTCGGTGTCTTACCATTCCTGTGATACCTGTGAAGAATCATATTCCCTTACCTGCCGGATGTGAAGCAGTATAGTCGTGAGATGAATGTTATGAGCTTAATTGTAGGTGACTTAAATATATAAGTAGAATTTTTTTTAGACGGATGACTATCTTTTGCCCTAAGTCAATAGGACAGGTATGTCCTGTATATGTCTGTTATTGATAGACAGGCCGGGATAGCCATGCGTTTATACGTCGGATTTGTAGCGATGTTATTATCTGTGAAACCTTTTGCTTAACCGGCAAATACATGCTATCCATGAAAAAAATACAGTGGATGTTAATTGGTATTGGATGTTGGCGTCATTGTTTGTTGTGTGAACGAATTTCTTTTTATCTGAGAGGGGTGTTTGTACTCGTGATGGTCAGCAGCAATGTTCTTTTTGCACAGGATATTCCCGTGCAGAATCCCTCCCTGGAAGGGGTACCGGGACAGGGGAAAGTACCGCCTCCCTGGCGGGCGAAAAATACACCGGATATTCAACCGGGCGTATTGCAGATTACCCAGCCGCCCTCCGATGGAACCACCTATATCGGCTTACACAGCGGCCCAACCTGGCCGGAAGCGATTGCCCAGGAAGCCGCACTGGTGAAAGGAAAAATGTATACCATCTCCTTTGATCTGGCGTATGCGCCTTCCTATGCTTTTAAGGCCTGTTACGGTAACCTGGCCCTATATGGCGGTAACCGGGCTACAGATACGATCCAGCGGTTTTGGACCTCCGGTATTTTCTATCATACCGAATGGAAAAGATATACCGCCGTTTTTAAAGCCGCTGCCGACTATGATTATATTTCTTTTTGGGCAGATGCAGCAGCGCCCTGCGATCAAAGTATTTATGGTTCTGCCTTGCTGATGGATAATCTGTCGGCCACTATCCGGGAAATGCCGCAGGTAACGCTAACGGCTACGTCTACCTGTAAAGGAGAAAGTAAAGGCGCCGTTACCGCCACCGTGAAAGGAGTGGCAGTTGCCTGTACTTATCTGTGGAGCCCGGGCGGACAAACCACCCCCAGTATCAGCGGGTTGGCGGCGGGTACCTATACGTTGACGGTCACCCACCCCAATGGAACTACCGCCACGGCTACCGCTACGGTGAAACCCATGGAAGTGAAAAGTGAAGTGACAACGATCCCTTCGCCCTGTTACGGCGACAACGAAAACCAGATTCTCCTGACCACTACGGGTGGCACGCCGCCTTATCGTTATTATTTTGATGGCTCCACACACAGTACCTATACCCCTGCCTTTAAAAAGCTACATCCGGGTTATTATGATGTATTGGTAAAGGACGAGGCAGAATGTAAGGAGCAGCTCAATGATATAAAGGTAACAGAGCCGGCACTCCTGCGTATTGCTTCGGCAAAAACACATGATATCAGCTGTAGTGATACCCGTGATGGCAGTATTGCCCTGCAGGTTTCCGGTGGTACCCGGCCGTATGCCTATCAGCTGGAAGGTACCAACTGGCAGTCAGATAGTGTGTGGGCACAGCTGGAGCAGGGAAAATATTATTACCGGGTAAAGGATAAAAATAATTGTGAGGTAAGCGGTTCCAGTGAAATCATCCGGAATGAGAGAGTATGTGCCGTATATATTCCCAATGCTTTCAGTCCGAATGGCGATGGATTGAATGATGTATTCCGGGCTAAAATCAATGACGACATCCGGGACTATAAAATGATGGTATACAGCCGGTGGGGCCGGCCGGTTTTTCAAAGCCAGGATCCGGCAGCCGGATGGGATGGCAGGGATCTGCCAACGGGTACCTATATGTGGGTGGTTACCTATATCGACAGTAAACAACAGGCCCGCCGTCAGCAGGGAACTATTCTGTTGATCCGGTAACTACAGGCTGTTATTTTTAAAAGGATATTTCTCCAGGAGCTGCCGTAATTTTTTATCCTGGCCGATGCCGGTAATGGCGCGCAGGTGTTTTTCGTGATGCAGATCTGTGCCTGTCAGATCTGCCAGGCCAGCCTGCAGGAGCTGCTGTGCGGCCTGTTGCACGTGTTTGCCGTAATACCCCGTCAGCGACAGCAGGTTGACCTGTAACAGGCAGCCAATATTTTTTAATTGCTGATAATACTCCATATTCCCGTGGTAGTAAGGATACCGTTCGGGATGGGCCATGACCGGCTGATAGCCGGCTGCCTGCAAATCAAACAACCATTGATGCAGTTGTGGTGGCGGCGCCATAAAAGAGATTTCCACCAATACCAGGTTACCCGTAAGGGTGAGCAGGGGTTGGGCCATCAGGGGCGCAAACTGTTCGTCCAGGTAATATTCTGCCGCAAAGTGAAAAGGGATGTTATTCCCTTTGGCCTGCAGGGCTGCTGCTACTTCCGCAAAAGGCGCCCGGATGGTGTCCGCTGAATTCGGATAGCGGTCCATCATGGCATGTGGAGTGGTAATGATCTTGTTGATCCCCATTGCCTGTAATTGCTCAATGAAATGTACGGCGGTTGCGGTTTCCTGTACCCCGTCGTCTATACCGGGTACCAGGTGGGAATGGATATCCGTTCCCATAAAAGCCAGTAACTGTGCCGGCAATTCAGTAGCAGATGTACGTCTACGGAAAAAAAACATACAGGTATCTCGAATAAATAATGGTATAAAAAAGATCCCTGGTTAAATGTTAATCAGGGCGACAATCTCTTCCAGATATTTTTTATCGGTTTCATCGAAGTGGGCGAGGTGCTCACTGTCTACGTCCAGCACTGCTTGTACTATGCCGTTGCGGATCAGCGGTACCACAATTTCAGATTGGGAAAGGCTGCTGCAGGCAATGTGTCCCGGAAAGGCCGCTACATCCGGTACAATCAGGGTAGTAGCCTGCTCCCAGCTGGTGCCGCAAACGCCTTTGCCTTTACGGATACGGGTACACGCTACGGGTCCCTGGAAAGGACCGAGTACCAGCTCTGATGCTTTTACCACGTAAAACCCTACCCAGAACCAGTTAAACTGCTCTTTTAATGCTGCAGCCACATTCGCCAGATTAGCTACCAGATCCGGTTCTCCTTCCAGCAGTCCTTTAATCTGCGGAATCAGGGAAGTATATTGTGCGGTTTTATCGCCTTGTGCAATTTGTAAGTCTTCTGCCATAAAATATTGGTAACAGGATTAAAATAATAAAGTGCCTGTTATTTTTCCGTGTTACCGGAACTGTAAAAATAGCTCAAAAACAATTAAGACGATACATTCACCGGGTGCTTTATACACCAACGGGTAGTAATAGTACTGGTTTTTTGTTAAAAGGAATCTATATAATTTAAATTAAACTTTCGTCGTTATTATGTATATTAGTAATGTAGCCATTAAGACATAACCGGATCACCACTTAATTAATCAGTTTTGCTGTATGCTGACGGAATATTTTATTTTTCGTCCTGATTTCCGTCGGCCTGAAATTTAATTAAAATACCTTTGTCACACTATGAAACCTGAAGTGATTTTAGTAAACGAATTGGATGAAGCAGTAGGTGCTATGGAGAAGATGGAAGCCCATCTCAAGGGCATATTACACCGGGCATTTTCGGTATTCATTGTGAATGATGCCGGGGAGATGTTATTGCAGCAACGGGCGCTGGATAAATACCATTCCGGTGGCCTGTGGACAAATGCCTGCTGTAGTCATCCTTCACCGGGAGAAACAACAGTAGCGGCTGCTCACAGACGGTTGCAGGAAGAAATGGGATTTGATTGTGAGCTTCGGGAAATCTTTTCTTTTACCTACAAGACCGTATTTGATAACGGACTTACGGAACATGAGTATGACCACGTATTTTTAGGTACTTATAATAGCGCTATAATCCCCGACAGGACAGAAGTACACGACTATCGCTATATACCCGCCGGTCTGATACCGGATTTGATTGCAAAAGACCCAACCCGCTTTACCAGCTGGTTTCAGCGTGCATTACCGATGGTGTTACCCTATCTGCGTACAAAGTCCGATACATCGGAAGTATAGTTTTATCGCAATGAAGTACGTTGTGTATGGCTGGATGATTATTACTGTTACCCGGAAGCTGTTTTAATGTTTAAACTACTATTGACACCTGCTTAGCTGCTTCGTCCGGCAGGCTTTCTGCGTGCCTGCATAAAGATGTTTTACCGGTATTCCCCGGTAACACCCGTGTTATTTATTATCAGAATAGTTAACTCTTGAACCCTCAAAATCCTCAAAGACCATGACAAAGATCCAATTTCCACGGATTAAGTATCCGTTTTCCTCCAGCGTTAATCAACATGTATTGGAAGCGCAAGAACACATCACAACGTGGGCTAAATCGTTTGATCTGTTGCAATCGGAAAAAGCCATCAACCGGTTCAACAAATCCAAATTTGCCTGGCTGGCTGCCAGGGCTTTCCCGGATGCGGCTTTACACGAGTTGTGCCTGATTGCTGATTTCAATACCTGGTTGTTTATATTGGATGATCAATGCGATGAAGCGGAGACCGGTAAAAAAACGGCTTATTTAAAGAGTATTATGGCAGGATTGATGGACATCCTGTACTCGAACAAAAA
This sequence comes from Chitinophaga nivalis, assembly GCF_025989125.1. Lineage (NCBI taxonomy): Bacteria > Pseudomonadati > Bacteroidota > Chitinophagia > Chitinophagales > Chitinophagaceae > Chitinophaga > Chitinophaga nivalis. The sequence goes on from NZ_JAPDNR010000001.1 coordinate 3,617,173, forward strand.
AGTAACCCTGGCAGATGGAGGCCCGTTGCCGGCCGCGCTGAGCTGTATCTGGGAACGGATGCGCGCCCTGGGTTCTCCTGCCTGGCGGCTTAGGTTTGTCCGCAGTATGGATGATTATTTTACTTCCTGCCTGTGGGAGGCCGAAAACAGGGAAGCCGGCGTAGTACCTTCCGTTACCGACTATGTAAAGATGCGTCCTTTCACCGGGGCATTATTTGCCGACGTGGTGGCCATCGATATCATAGAGAAAATTTATCTGCCGGAAGAATTACTGGAGCATGCCTTGTTGAAGCGAATGATATTGGCCTGCAACAATATCGTTTGCTGGTCCAACGACCTGTTTTCCTGTGATAAGGAAAGTATACAGGGCGATGTACACAACCTGGTGCTGGTATTGCAACATGCGCACCAATACACCCTGCAGGAGGCCGTAGAAGAAGCCGTACGTATGCACAACGAAGAACTGGCCATTTTCCTGACCCTGGAAAAACTGTTGCCATTAACCGGTAGCGAAACCGACTATGAATTACTGCGTTATGTAGCGGTATTACGCTCCTGGATCTCGGGTAACTTTGACTGGAGTCTGAAAGACACCAAACGTTATGGTGCCATGATGAAAGAAGAAGCCGCGGTGTGATGCCCTCACCGGATATGTTTGCTGCAGCAGATCTTTTTCGGAAGATCTGCTGCCTGCAATGATCAACGGGGAGCTTCCGCTTTCCGTTTCAATCTTTTCTCCAGCCATTTGCCTGTCCACCAGAATGACAGTGCCAGGATACCGAAGAAAAGGCCTTTATTGGTATGATCCCACAGGTATTCAAAGTAACGGGTATAGAGGTCCAGCAACAGGAAGATGACGCCCAGATCGCGAAGCAGATTGTCTTTAAGCCGAAGACCCAGCAGGAGGGTAGCGGCACATTGGGCTGTGAAGATAACTACCCACAGCAGCAGGTGTACCTGCCGGAGATCCTGCCATTCCTGCCACGTACCACAATTACCGAAAATAGAAATCAACCACCCCGCTATCATAAAAAGCAGCCAGCCGCCACTCCAGGTAATTTCTTTTACCGGTGTATAGACCCGCGTACGCCGCATAATAGCTGCAGCCGCAATCAGCAACAGTGCCAGCAGCGCCATACGGCAGGGCAGGTTCATACCCAGGAACCAGGGGCCGTTTTGGGTGAGATAATAAGTGAGTTTTACATAAGCCGGGATGAGACAAAGCAACATACTCACCCATAGTAGCCTGGAATGCAGGCGGATACCCAAAGCGGCATAAATGCCGCCGGCCAGCAACCAGAATGCACCATAGTTGCCGTTCAGGTAAGCAACACTTTTACCCAGGTAGACTACGCTAACGCCTATACTAAGTACGGGCAGCAGCCAGAATAATTCACGGTTCAGCGAATAGAGCGCCTGGTGCCGGCTTCTGCGCCATCCCTGGTAGCATAGTAACGTACTGATCCCTGCAAAGATGATGGCAATAATACCATCGGTAAGAGATAGCTTTTTGCGGATCACTTCAATCCATTTTTCATCCAGTACCAGCGATCCAAACGCCATCAGGGCACAGGAGATAGCGGCAATAAAGATGTAAAAGGAAATGGTTTGCCAGTCGGTACTGCGAACGGTAACACGTTGGTGCATGGCAGTAGCCTGCTCCTCGGTGATGAGTTTTTCCTGTTGCCAGGTATGAATGGCACTGCGCAGCAAGGCTGCTTCCCGCTTATCTACTTCCAGCATGTCTAATTATTTTTATCACCCTTGTGTACCAGGCGAAGGGTATTGCGCTTTTTGATTTTGATACGAAAATGGTTGAATAAAGCCAGTACAGGAATAATGAAGTAGCTGATCCGCTGGTACATCAGGTTTTCAGGAAACATAAAATACACCATGGCAATCACCGTAAATCCGGTGGCCATAGTCAGAAAATTATACTTGTAACGTTGGTACAGCAACTCTTTTTCTGTTGCATGTCCCGGAATCGTCAGGTTCGGATTCCGTTGAAAAATATAATAGGAAAGTAAAAACAGGGTAGCCATACAACCCGCCAGGTTACACAGGTAAATGAACAGGGGCAGCATGAAATGTACGGACACCTCCATCATGGCAGAAGCAGAAAAAGGGAAGGCCACAATAAAAAACAGAAAAAGCAGATTACGGATAATCAATCCTTCGTTGTAATTTTGGAGAAAGCGGCACAGTTGTAAATGCCGTACCCAGAAATTACCGATAAACATAAAACTGGCTGCAAAGGCAATAAATTCTCCTATCAGTGGTTTAAAAATCTCCCCGTAATTGGCAACCGGCGTATTGGCTGGGATATGAGGCAGTTTAATTTCAATGATCAGTAAGGTAATGGCGATCGCAAATACCGCATCGCTGAATAATATGAGTCGTTCCAGTTCAAATTCCCTGTGAGCGGGTTTGGATTCCTTGATAACAGACATTGACATAATAGATACCGATAGCTTTTGCAGCAAGATACAAAATAGCTGTCAGCATTTGGTGATAAGCTATTCACAGCTTTCCAGAACCTTTTGCCGGAACTTTTGTTAAATACTTATCAATCATCATATACTTTCAAAGTAATAAGTATGCGTTGTACCCGAAATCTGTTTACAATTGTTTTATTGTCTGGAATATCAAGCGTTTACGGGCAGGTAGACACAACGCTGCCCGGAACTTATGCCTTCAACCTGGAAGAATGTGTACAATACGGACTCGCCCACCAGCGCGATGTAGTGAATGCCCGGCTGGATATCAACTTTTCGAGGGAACAGGTAAAAGAAGCGACCGGCAAGCTGCTGCCACATGCCGACATCAACGCCAGTTTTACAGATAATATGAAGCTGGCCACTTCCCTGATCCCCGATATTGCCGGCGGTGACTTCAACCGTAAAATTCCTGTACAGTTTGGTACCCGCTTCGCTTCCGCAGTAACCGGACAGGTAAACCAGACGCTCTTTAACAGCGATTACTTCCTCGGACTGAAAGCAGCGCGCGTGTATGGCGGTCTGGCCGAAAAAACCTACAACCGCACCGCTATCGATACCAGGGTAGCCATTACCAAGGCTTACTACGCTGTATTGACCAATGAGGAAAATATCCGCCTGGCGAAATCCACCATGGAACAATTAAAGAAAACCCTTTCAGATACCCGGGCCAGGTATGACGTGGGCGTAGCAGAAAGAATTGATGTAGACAGGATCACCGTTTCCTACAATAATATCATCACCGACATTGCCACCCAGATCCGGGTACTCGTATATACGGTGCAGTTATTGAAATTCCAGATGGGCATGCCGCAGCAAAGTAAGCTGGAGCTGAAAGAATCAATCCAGGACCTCAATGTAACGGCACTTGCCATAACAGATACTACCTACCGGGTGCAGGACCGGGTGGAATACAATATACAACTCACCCAGATTGCCCTGAATGAATTGAGCCTGAAAAGTAAAAGGATGGGGTACCTCCCTTCCTTATCGGCGTACGTGAATTATGGCTTCAATTATTTCTCTACTAAGTTCGGCGACCTGTATAAAACCGGTTTTGGAGCATCCGCCCTCGGGGTAACCCTCGCATGGCCTATTTTCACCGGTACAGAAAGATTACATCAGATCCGGCAAAACCGGATCACCCTGGAAAAGTCACACAATGACCTAAGTTATCTGTCGGAACAAATCAGCCTGGAGGTAACCAATGCCAATACTGCCTATCAGAACTACCGCGCGCAGTACCTGACACAGAAAACCAATATGGAATTAACCCAGGGCATTTATGACCGCATTGTTATGAAGTTTGAACAGGGAGTAGCTACCAGCCTGGATGTTACGTCGGCAGAGAAAGACCTGAAAGACGCACAGGTGGAGTATGTGAAAGCGATGCTCAATACCCTGACCAGCAAAACAGACCTGGATAAGGCAATGGGCAGAATCAGATAACTAATCGCAATTCGTCATTCGCAATTAATTTTTCATATGCATCTAAGAAATTACAAGCGGACCTTTTATGCAGCAGGACTGGTATTATGTGTTGCCTGTGGAAACAGCAAAAAACAACAGCAGGCAGCAATGATGGCAGGCAAAATGAAAGCAACGGTAGTGGCAGCAGAAGTCGTTCCCACTTCCTATACAGTGGTGGAAAAATTTCCGGCTACCCTGATGGCCCAGGATATCGTGCAACTGCGGTCGGATGTTACCGGTTTCCTGGAAGGCATCCGGGTGAAAGATGGCAGCAGGGTAAGCAAAGGACAAATATTATATGAGATAGATAAGAGCCGTTACTCCGCGGCATACGGACAGGTAGCTGCTACCCAGCAACAGGCAGAAGCCGACCTGGCCCAGAAACAACGCGACTACGAACGGTATAAAACCCTGCTGGATCACGATGCGATTTCCAAACAAACCGTAGACCAGGCCTATACTGCCGTACTCACCTCCAAAGCTAATCTGGCAGCCGCCAAAGCTTCGGTAGCCAGAGCCGGTACGGATGTGAACCATGCACTCCTGCGCGCGCCGCTCTCCGGCAGAATAGGCATCGTGCAAATCAAAGTAGGAGATATCGTAAATGCCGGTCAGACACTGATCAATACCATCGTCAACGAACGGCCCATTTATGCTGATATTGATATCCCACAGGCACGGCTACCCGAATTTATCCGCATAGAAGGCGGTAAAACGGAGAACCGGTTTTATATACAGTTTGGCAACGGAGAACGCTATGCAGAAACCGGTAAAATACTGACCATTAATAATATTGTAGATCAGCAAACCGGTACCATCCGGGTAAGGCTGGTGTTTCAGAACCAGGATGAAACATTGAAATCGGGTATGAGCTGTGTGATTATCATGCAGTATGCCACACCTGCCACCCAGCTGGCTATTCCGGCAAAAGCCATTATCCAGAACCTCTCTGAAACCAGCGTTTATACGTTAACGAAAGACAATGTGGTAAAACCCGCAGATATTGTGCCCGGCGCAGTAACGGATACCATGCTGCTGATTACCAGCGGCCTCAAGGCAGGAGATAGGGTAGTAGTGGATGGCATTCAGAAGATTAAACCAGGAGATACGGTGAATGTGGCAGGAGCTGCCGCAGGCAAACAATAAATCCTTAATCGTTAGCACAGTATGATCTCAAAAACATTTATAGAGCGCAAGAATACCACGATCGTTATTGCCATCATCATTGTGATTGTAGGGCTCATCTGTATGTTTAACCTGCCCATTGCACAATTGCCTGATATTGCACCACCGGTAACAGACGTGAGGGCCAACTATGTGGGCGCCAACTCCACCACCGTGGAAGAAACCGTGACCACGCCCATCGAAAACCAGGTGAATGGTACCCCCGGCGCCATGTATATACAATCCGTAAGTGCCAATGACGGGTCCATGAGTATTACAGTCACCTTCAAACTGGGCACCAATCCGGATATTGCTACTCTGGATGTACAAAACCGGGTGAGCCTCGCGTTGCCCAGTACGCCCGATGAAGTTCGTCGTGTGGGCGTTACCGTTAAGAAGCGTTCCAATGATATGCTGATGGTAATTGCGCTGAATTCTCCCCAGGGAAAACATACCCGGGAATTTCTCGACAACTACCTGAACATCTACCTGAAACCGGAACTGGCACGTTTACCAGGCGTAGGGGATGTAACCGCTTTTTCACAGGATTACAGCATGCGTATCTGGCTGAATCCCGATAAAATGGCTGCCCTGGGATTAACGGCCGGAGACATTGCCCGGGCTATTTCAGAACAGAACCAACAGGTACCTGCCGGTAGCATCGGCGCACCGCCGATGTCCAATTCGCAGGCCTTTGAATATACCGTGAGTGTGAGAGGACGACTGGCTACCTCAGAAGAATTTGGCAACATTGTAGTGGCCAACAAACCCGGCTCCGGCCTGGTACGTTTGAGAGATGTAGCCCGTATTAATCTGGGATCTTTTACCTACGCCATTGAAGCCAAGGCAGATGGTAAAACAGGGAGTGGAATGGCCATTTACCTGGCGCCCGGCGCCAACGCACTGGATGTAAACGACCGCGTGATTGCCCGCCTGGCAGAACTATCCAAATCATTTCCGGAAGATGTCAACTGGCTGGTGCCTTTTGAAACCACCTCTTTTGTGAAAATTTCCATCAATGAAGTAATCCATACTTTCCTGGAAGCACTGGCACTGGTGGTAGTGGTGGTATTTATATTCCTGCAGAACTGGCGCGCTACCCTGATTCCCATCCTCGTTATTCCTATCTCCCTGATCGGTACTTTTATCTTCTTCCAGTTACTGGGATTCTCCATCAATACCCTGACCCTCTTCGGTTTTGTACTGGCCATCGGTATTGTGGTGGATGATGCGATTGTGGTAGTAGAGGCGGTGCAGCATCACATCGATGAAAACCTGATGTCGCCGCGCGACGCTACCTATAAAGCCATGTCGGAGGTACAGGCCCCGGTAATTGCCATCGCCCTGATTCTGGCTGCTGTATTTGTGCCTGTGGCATTTATCCCGGGTGTAAGTGGCCGCCTGTATCAGCAGTTTGCCTTAACCATTGCCTTTTCGGTGTTGCTGTCTGCATTCCTGGCACTAACGTTTACGCCTGCACTCACCGCCATCTTGTTAAAGCCGGCACATCTCACCCAAAAATCACATGGCCTCAATAAACTCTTTTTTAAATTCAACGAATGGTTTGCAAGGGTCACCAACCGGTATGGCAAAGGCGTCATGTTTTCCATCCGCCAGACGCCGATTGTATTGATAATACTGGGTATCCTCTTTGCCGCCGCCTTTTATTTATTTAAGAAAACACCTACTACTTTTGTGCCCCAGGAAGATATGGGCGCACTCTATATTGCCCTGGAATTACCGGAGGCTTCTTCTACGGAAAGAACGAAGGAGGTGGTGCGGCAGGTCAGCGATATTCTGCTGAAAGACAGCGCCGTGATACATTTCTTTGGCATCACGGGGATCAACTTTGTGGCCAATGCCACCAAACCTAACTCCGGAACCTTTTTTGTGAGCCTCAAACCCTGGGACGAACGATATGCCCACGGTGATGATATGAACAAAGTACTGGGACGTATTCAGGGCGCGGTGAGCCGTATCATCGGGGCCAATATTATCTGTATTCCATCGCCTACCTTGCGGGGGCTGGGTACTTCCGGCGGGTTCTCCTTTATCCTGGAGCAAAAAAGTAATCCCGATATCAAACAGTTTATGCAGGTAATGGGACAGTTCCTGATGGCCGCCAATCAGCGGCCGGAGATTGCCCGTGCCTACGCTTTCTTCAGCGCCAATACGCCGCAGTTTAATGTGGAGGTAGACAGGGATAAATGTAAACAGCTGGGTGTAGCCGTCAGCGATGTGTTTAATGCCCTGCAGACTTTCCTGGGCGGACTTTATGTCAACGACTTTACAAAGTTCAGTCGCAGCTTCCGGGTGGTATTGCAGGCCGATTCGTTGTACCGGACGAGTATCGATAACCTGAACACCTATTACGTCAGAAATGCCAATGGGGAAATGGTGCCGCTCAGTGCACTCATTACCTCGCAGAAATCTGCCGGCGCCCCGGTAATCAATCACTTCAACCTGTACCGCTCCGTGGAAATAGACGGCGACAGTAAAGCCGGTTACAGTAGTGGTGATGCCATCGAAGCCCTCAAGGAAGTGGCGGCGCAGACCTTACCGGATAACTTCGGGTATGAGTGGGCCAACGTATCCTTGCAGGAAATTGAAGCGGGTAATAAAAGTGTGCTGATCTTCGGACTGTCGATCCTGTTTGTATTTCTCCTGCTCACCGCCTTGTACGAAAGCTGGTCGGTGCCGTTCTCCGTATTGCTGGCGGTGCCTATTGCGTTGTTTGGTTCCATTGTGGCGTTGGTACTAACGAAACAGGCCAACAGTGTGTACTCTCAGATTGGATTGATTACACTCATCGGGCTGGCCGCCAAAAATGCGATTCTTATTGTGGAGTTCTGTAAAGAGCGGGTAGATAAAGGTATGCCTTTGCTGGAAGCTACACTGGAAGCAGTAAAACTGCGTTTCCGGCCAATTCTCATGACTTCATTCGCTTTCATTCTCGGGGTGGTGCCGCTGTGCCTGGCAAAAGGTGCGGGTGCGGCTTCCCGGGTAAATATAGGCTTCACCGTAGTAGGCGGGATGCTGGCAGCTACCGTACTGGCGATATTCAGTGTGCCGGTGTTGTATGTACTCATTACCCGGCTCGCCTATGGTAAAAAGAAACTGGCCGACCTGGAGGCACATGGCAGTGAACAGAAACGTCCGCAGGGTCTCGGAGAATAAGTTAACTTCATGGTATGAAAAACACGGAACGTTTCAGTAGCCGGGCTGATAATTATGTAAAGTACCGGCCCCATTATCCGGTTGCTATGATCGCCTATCTGGAAAAGACGACCGGTTTATCAAGAGCATCTATTGTGGCGGATATTGGTGCGGGCACCGGTATGGCTGCCCTGCCTTTCCTGGACAATGGCAATACCGTGTTCGCGGTAGAACCCAATGCAGCGATGCAGGAAGCGGGAACGGTAGCCATGCAGCGTTATCCGAACTATAAACAAATAACGGGAACGGCAGAACGTACTTCCCTGCCGGATGCGTCTATAGACCTGATTATCGCAGGTACCGCTTTTCACTGGTTCGATCAGCAGGCCACCAAAACAGAGTTCCGGCGGATTGCCCGAAAGGGTGCCTATACCGTGCTGATGTGGAATGTACGCCGGTCTGAACTGCCCTTCGAAAAAGCCTATGAGCAGTTGTTACATCAGTATGGCAATAACTATAAAGGTATGCAGCACAGAAACGTAGGTACGTTGGAGTTAGCCTCGTTTTTTGCGCCACATGAAATGTTGCAGCATACTATCCAGAATGTACAGACGTTTGATTTCGCCGGACTGAAAGGCCGGTTGTTATCTTCTTCCTATGTGCCGGAAGCTGGTGAACCGGCACATGCGCCGATGATGAAAGGTTTGCAGGAATTGTTTGAGCAATACCAGGCCAACGGTACGGTACAGTTTCATTATGAAACACAGTTGTATACCGGCCGTGTCTGAAAATTTTTTGCCCGTTTTTCCGGAGATGATTACAGGTATTTTCCTGTTGTCTGTTCCGAAAAAACGGGCAAAATATATGCGTGAGCTACCTGGTTTATGCCAGGCTGTTATATAAGATCTCAATCGGATGCAGGGCTTTTACGCCGGTACCATCCTTTACCTGATGCCGGCAGCTCGTACCGGGAGCTGCTATCAGGGTATCTGCCGGTGCATTGCGTACCGCCGGGAACAATACCATTTCACCGATTTGCATACTCAGGTCATAGTGTTCTTTTTCATACCCGAAAGAGCCGGCCATTCCGCAGCAGCCGGAAGGAATCACTTCTACGGTATAGTGTTGTGGCAGCGACAGCATTTTTTTACTGTGCAATGCAGAAGACAATGCCTTTTGCTGACAGTGGCCATGCAGTTTAATATGCTGCGGCTGACTGGTAAACTGGGCCGCGGTGATATGTCCTTTATCGGCTTCTTTGGCCAGGAATTCATCTATCAGGTATACGTGCCGGGCCAGGTCTTTGGCCTGCTGCCGTAACCCTTCTCTTACCAGGTCCGGATACTCGTCCCGGAAGCTCAGGATAGCAGAAGGTTCTACTCCCAGCAGAGGAATATTTTCGTTTATAACGGTACTGAATATACGAACATTCTGTTCGGCAATTTCACGTGCCTTACGCAACAGTCCCTTGGACATATACGCGCGGGCGCTTTCCGGGTGAGCGGTCATCTTTACATCATACCCCAGGCGGTGCAGCAGCTGTACCGCTTTAATGCCGATCTGGGTATCATTGTAATTGGTAAACTCATCACAGAAAAGATATACCGGCTGTTTTCCTTTAGGTCCCTTCATTTCTTTAGGCCATTTTTCGTAGAACCATTTCCGTAAGGTAATGGTATGCATACCAGGCAGGGAACGTTTGGGGGCAAAGCCCGACATTTTACGAATGAAACCACCGGTGACGCGGTTGTTGATCAGGCCATTGTATACACCTGGCAGGAAAGCCGCCAGGGCCGACAGTTTGGAGAAATTACCAATCAGCCGTGACCGCAGCGGTACGCCGTTGGCATCGTAATAATGTTGCAGGAACTCCATTTTCATCTTAGCCATGTCCACATTGGAAGGACATTCCGACTTACAACCCTTGCAGGCCAGACAAAGGTCCAGTACCTCATAGATTTCCTGGTGATCGAAGCGGTTTTCTTTGGTGGAATGGGTCAGAAACTCCCGCAGGATGTTGGCCCGGGCCCGGGTCGTATCTTTTTCATTACGGGTAGCCATGTAGCTGGGGCACATGGTACCGCCGCTCAGCTGTGTTTTGCGGCAGTCGCCGGAACCGTTGCATTGTTCCGCATGCTGCAACATGGTTTGCTCCGGGAAATGAAAAATAGTGTTGAGGGCCGGGGTTTTCTGTCCGGGTGTATACCGCAGCATACTGTTCATAGACGGGGTGTCTACGATTTTGTTGGGATTGAAAATATTTTCCGGGTCCCAGGTATATTTGATCTGCCGCAGCAGTTCATAGTTCTTTTCACCTACCATCTGGCGGATGAACTCTCCGCGTAACCTGCCATCGCCATGTTCACCGCTGAGGGAGCCATGGTATTTTTTTACCAGCGTGGCAATTTCTTCCGCGATTTTGCGGAACAACAGGTTGCCGGCTTCTGTTTTCAGGTTGATGATCGGACGCAGATGTATTTCACCACTGCCGGCATGTGCGTAATGCACCGCATACAGGTTATACTGTTTCAGGATATCGTTGAAATCGCGGATAAATGCCGGGAGGTCTTCTACCGCTACAGCAGTATCTTCAATCACGGGTACTGCCTTCTCATCACCGGGCAGGTTACTGAGCAATCCCAGTCCGGCTTTACGCAGGGCCCATATTTTTTTGGTGTCGTCGCCAAAGAGCAGGGGGAAGTGATACCCCAGCCCGGCTGCCCGCAGGGTAGTTTCCAGCCGGCCGGCTATTTCCCGGATCTCATCGCGGGTCTCGCGACAAAACTCTACCACCAGGATCGCGCCGGGATCGCCTTGTACGAAGAAACGGTTTTTGCTTTGTTCAATATTGTCTTTGGTACATTCCAGGATGTAATGATCGATCAGCTCACTGGCGCTGGGTTTCAGTTCCATGGCCAGGATATTGGCACGGAGCGAGTCGTCGATAGTAGGGAAGTGGATGCACAGCAGGCCTGTTTCCTTGGGAGGCAGCGGGTCTACATGCAGCTTTATTTCTGTAATAAAAGCCAGGGTACCTTCGGAGCCGGCAATCAGCTTACAGAAGTTGAATGCCTCCATACCGGCCGTGAAGGGCGCTGTTTCCAGGAGCAGGTCTACCGCATAGCCGGTGTTGCGGCGCGGAATACTTTTCTTGGGAAACTCTTTCCGGATCTCATGTTGGTAGCTGTGGTTGCCCAATGCGGTACGGATCTGTTTATAGATGCGTGTTTCCAGGGTATCGGGGCCTTCGCATTTCTGATGGAAGGCTTCCGTGTCGAGGGTGCCGAAGGTCACTTCTTCGCCGTTGCTCAACAGGGCTTTTACTTCCAGCAGGTGTTCGCGGGTGCTGCCATATACGACTGAGTTGGAGCCGCAGGAGTTGTTGCCCACCATACCACCTATCATGGCGCGGTTGGCGGTAGAGGTCTCCGGCCCAAAGTACAGGCCATGTGGTTTGAGGAATAGATTGAGTTCATCCCGGATGACGCCGGGCTGCACCCGTACCCAGTTTTCCTGTGTATTGAGTTCCAGTATATGAGTGAACGTACGCGATACGTCGGTAATGATACCATTGCCCACCACCTGACCCGCCAGCGATGTGCCGGCAGTACGGGGAATGAGCGACGTTTTATGGTCACACGCGAAGCGAATCAGTCTTTTCAGGTCACCCACATGTTGCGGGATCGCTACTGCCAGCGGCATTTCACGGTATGCCGACGCATCGGTGGCATAAAGTGTTCGCATGGTGTCATCTGTATAAAGCGTGCCTTCCAGTTCCTGGGCCAATTGCTCTAGCTTGTCGCGCATCATGTATTACCGGTTTTGAGAAGGCGAAATTAATATTTCAGACTGTTTTTTTTATGCCTTGTAATGGAATCGTCAAAAAAAGCGTCATGATTTTACAAATTGCGGCTTTTTTATCTGCAAACCACAAACCTTGTCCAGCCGGTCTGCCAGGTAAAGTGCGAGGTCCGGAGAAAGGGCTTCATCATGCATATGCATAAAAAAATAAACTTCTTTTAAGCCGTTATCCAGCCAGTAACGGATACGATTGGCCCAGTCGTCGATACGGGTATAGTCACTGGGATGTAAACTGTTGCCCACAAAACGGATAAATATTTTGGGAATGGTGAGGTGCATGTGGGCACAATCTCTTCTGCCGGCGGTGTCGGTAATGACGGCGCCTATCTTCAGCTGTTGCAGTGTTTCAAAGAATTCCTGGCGGATGGCTTCATCTGCAAACCATTGCGGATGCCGTACTTCTACAAAAAACTGGAGGTCTGCCGGCAGCGTGGCCAGGTATTCGTATAGGTTTGCCCGTTTGGCCGGTGAGTAGCGGTCGCTCAGCTGCAGGAAGATAGGCCCCAGGTGCGGACCGAATGCCAGTACGCCTTCCAGGAAGGCGGTGGTCAGGTCGCCGGCACTTATCAGATTGCTGTAATGACTGATCCGTTGTGGTACTTTAGGACAAAACCGGAAGGTCATACCGGCGGCACGGGCATCCCAGCCGGCAATGGTATCCGGACCATAAATCTGGTAATGGGTGGCGTTGAGTTCTATGCTGTTGAAATGATGTACGTATTCATCCAGGAAAGCCTTTTCTTTGGTGCCCGGAGGATATATCTTACCAATCCATTCCTTGCGCCCCCACTTGGCGCATCCCATAAAGGCGAGTGATTTTTTCAACCGTTTCTTTTTCAGTACCAGCCGGTTGAACAACGGTTCGGCAGGTAGTTTGAAATCAATTGTTTCCAGTTCAGCAGGAGTAACGCGGCCAAAGTCCATAAGAGCAGATTTTACATGACAATCCGGCGAAGCGGTAGGAAAGAATAAACTGATCACAAAGATAAGAAAACCAGCAGGGGAATAGGGCTGTTTAAAAAAGCAGCAAGCAGGAAATAAAAATGAATAATCCCTTTGATTTGTTATTTTTCCAAGGTAACTTAATAAAGATTATCAATTATTTAGCATGGAGATTTTACACGTCAGCGCGGAATGTTACCCGGTAGCCAAAGTCGGGGGATTAGGGGATGTAGTCGGTGCTTTGCCCAAATACCAACATGAGTTGGGCAGCATTGCAAAAGTAGTTTTGCCGGCTTACCGGACAAAGTTTTATGATACACATGAATTTGATGTGGTACACCAGGCCGGGATGTGGCTGGGCCACGACTGGTACCACTTCAACGTGTTGAAGGAACGGCACAATGCACTGGGTTTCGACCTGTACCTGGTAGACATCCCTGGTTTACTGGACACGCCGGGCGTATACGGTTACGCGAATGATACAGAACGTTTCCTGGCTTTTCAGATTGCCGTGCTGGACTGGATCAATGAATGGCAGCACCAACCGGATGTGATCCATTGCCACGATCATCATACCGGATTAATTCCTTTTTTATTAAGCTACGGTTATAAATATACCCGCCTCAAAGAAGTGGCGTCTGTGCTTACAATCCATAATGCCCAGTACCAGGGACAGTTTGGATGGGACAAGCTCTACCTGATTCCTGCTTTCGATTTGTGGAAGTCGGGGTTGCTGGATTGGGGCGGCGCTATCAATCCGCTGGCGGCAGGTATCAAATGTGCGTGGCGGGTGACCACGGTTTCACCCGGATACCTGGAAGAGTTGTTCTCCAATGCCAACGGACTGGAAAGTCTCATCAGCCACGAGCGGGCCAAAACCAGCGGCATCGTCAACGGTATTGATACAGCGGTATGGGATACAACTACGGATCCCATGATACCACAACATTATGACCGGGATACGGTGCTGGAAGGTAAGGCGGAAAACAAAAAGCAACTGTGTGAACGCTTTGGGCTGGATACGTCGTTGCCGCTGATATCCTTTATTGGCCGGCTGGTAAGTGACAAAGGGGCCGATCTGCTGCCGGAAATCATCAGTCGTTCCCTGCACGAACTGCCTGGCGAGGTGAACTTCCTCGTATTGGGTAGTGGGGAACCACATGTGGAATGGTCACTACAACAAACCCGTAATGTGGTAAGCTATGGATTTAACCTGCATATCGGATATAATGAAGCCCTGTCGCACCTGATATATGCAGGTAGCGATTTTTTACTGATGCCTTCTCGGGTAGAGCCCTGTGGGCTTAACCAGCTGTATGCCCTGCGGTATGGTACCGTACCGATGGTACGGAGTACCGGCGGATTAAAGGATACGGTGGTCGATTTTGGCGATAAAGAAGGGGTAGGTATCCGCTTTAATCAACCTGCGGTATGGGATGTGGGCGATGCCATAAAAAGAGCCGTGGCCTTGTATCATAATACTGCGCACCTGCAGGAAGTGCGGCTGCGGGGAATGCAAACAGACCATTCCTGGGGAACTTCTGCCCAACGCTACCTGGACGTATACACGGGGATGAAATATTGATGGCTGCCTGGCCTGCGGTTATGCCGCTGTATCCGGATCAGGAAAAAAATGGTAGGCAATATGCCGGACAATGAAAATATATGCACGATGAACTTTAAAAACCAATTCCCATTATGACAAATGATGTAATATCTGTGATACTTGGAGGGGGAGCAGGCACCCGCCTTTATCCACTCACCCGCCGCCGCTCCAAGCCCGCTGTTCCGCTGGCCGGTAAATACAGACTGGTGGACATACCTATCTCCAACTGTTTGAATGCAGCACTGAACCGCATTTTCGTACTTACCCAGTATAACTCTGCTTCCCTGAATAAACACATCAAAAACGCTTACCATTTCAGCAACTTTGATAAAGGATTCGTGGACATCCTGGCGGCAGAACAAACGCCGGATAATCCCACCTGGTACCAGGGTACTGCAGATGCAGTCAGACAATGCCTGCATCACATGGAGAATTTTGAATTTGAATACGTACTGATATTATCCGGAGATCAGCTCTATCAGATGGATTTCAGAGAGATGATCCGCCACCATATAGATACCGGCGCAGAAATATCCATTGCCACTATTCCGGTGAGTGCAAAAGAGGCCTCGGATTTTGGTATACTGAAAACCAATGAAGCCGGAGAAATTGTATCTTTTACGGAAAAGCCGTCGCAGGAAGTATTGCCCCCGTGGGCATCGGAGGTAAGCGACGAGATGAAAGCCGCAGGGCGTATTTACCTGGCCAGTATGGGTATTTATGTCTTCTCCAGAGAGGTATTGTTCCGCATGCTGCAGGATCAGCCGGAAGCCGCTGATTTCGGCAAACAACTGATCCCCGACGCCATTGAGGGGCAGCGGCGGGTATTCAGCTATCAATACGAAGGCTACTGGACCGATATTGGTAACATCCCTTCTTTTTTTGAAGCGAACATAGGTCTCACAGATGATATACCTTTGTTTAATCTTTTCAATGAATCCCAGACGATCTATTCAAGAGCCCGGATGTTACCGCCTGCAAAAATTTCCGGCCAGATGGAAAAAACAATGATTGCAGATGGCTGCATCATTATGGCCGACCGGCTGGAACGTTGTGTGGTGGGGATCCGTACCCGGGTTGGCAAAGGAACCGTGATCACCAACTGTTATATTATGGGAAGTGATTATTATCAGACCCTGGATGAAATAGAAAAAGCTAAAAGACTGGGACACCCGCCCATGGGGATCGGTGAAAACTGCAGTATCCATTATGCAATTATTGATAAGAACTGTAGTATCGGAAACGGCGTACATATTAGTGGAGGAAAACACCTGGCGGATGGCGACTTTGAAAAATACACCGTAAAAGACGGCATTGTTGTTGTCAAAAAGGGAGTGGTACTGGAAGACGGATTTAGTATCTAACAAAATATACACCATGCGTTTGCCTATTGAGCGGAAAAGTACAAAGATTTACCCCGATCTGAAACGGGTAGTAGCCCGGTTCTTTTTTAACGGAGAAGCCAGAGCAAAGTCGATCATACAGCTGGTTGCTGCGATGAGTGACACGGAAGTGGACATAACGATCATGCCTATACTAAGAGAGTTCTCCCGCCGTCACCGCAACATTACCCGCATCTTCGAACGGCATGCGGATCGGCTCCGGCACCTGTTTCCCGCGTTGCAGATCGAGTACGACGGACTTTCCCTCAAGCGGAAACTACTCACCGGGTCCTATTTTACCAATGAGTATTCGATTGAGTCGGCGGCATTTTTTAATCCGTCGCTGATTGAAGATGTGGACCAGAGCGGATTGGAAGAAGGCGAAAAAAGGGTGATCATGAGTTTCCGGGCAGTAGGGGAAGGGCACGTATCTTCCATTGCATTCCGCAGCGGGTTGATTGATAAAAACAATCAGATTACCCTCATACCTGCCGGCAATTACGTGGATGAAGCAGAAATTATCCGTAATTCCATCTACCAGAAAGATATCTTTTTCCAGAATGCAGTATCTATCAAACTGCCGGACTCCGTGATGAAGGAAGTGCAGAACAGTTTACCGGACCAGTTTGAGTACCTGGCGCTGAAGAAAGTGATCCGCGAAATGCAACAAAGGTATCAGGTAGATCATCTGCTGAAAAAAGCCCTGGAAAGAATCCTGTGGCTGGCAGACTCTTATTATGAACTGAATTTCTCACTGGATACCGATTTGTCGGACCGGGTTATTTTTCCTTATTCAGATGCGGAAAGCCGGGGTATTGAAGATGCCCGGTTTGTGAAGTTTGTGGGGGAAGATGGAGATGTTACCTATTATGCTACCTATACAGCCTACGATGGTATTACCATTCAGCCCAAATTGCTGCAAACGGAAGACTTCTACAACTTCAAAATCCTGCCCCTGTATGGAGAAGGTGCCCAGAACAAAAACCTGGCGCTCTTTCCCCGTAAGATAAAAGGTAAATACGTGATGATTTCCCGGATAGATGGTATCAACGGCTACATCATGTATTCTGATAAAATCAACATTTGGGAGAATCCCCGGATATTGCAAACCCCGAAATACGCATGGGAATTTGTACAGGTAGGAAACTGCGGCTCCCCGATTGAAACCGCAGAAGGCTGGCTGGTGATCACACATGGCGTGGGGCCAATGCGTACCTACTGCATTGGCGCTAGTTTGCTGGACCTCGATGATCCCGGCCGGGAAATAGGCCGCCTGCGGGAGCCTCTGCTCATGCCCAATAAAGATGAAAGAGAAGGATATGTACCCAATGTATTATACTCCTGTGGTTCTCTTATTCATAATGATGAACTGATCATCCCCTATGGTTTGTCGGACTACGCTTCCGGCTTTGCCACCGTAAATCTGGAAAAACTCCTCGCCCAGATAAAAGCAGATGGTATGTAAATAGTGGTTATGATAAAGCAGATTTTTTTCAGGAAGATATACACGGGTATATCTTCCTGAAAAAAATCCGGATAAGGCGTTACAGCTGTTGATATAAATACAGGTAGGCCTGCGTCATTTTCTCCTGGCTGAAATTGGCCATCGCATGTACATGACAGGCGTGCCGGCTGATCAGCGGTATATCCGCCACGCGGGCGGCGGCTTCCGCTACATCATGGGTCAGAAATCCGGTTTGCCCATCGAGGATCAGTTCAGGCATAGATCCCCTGTTAAAGGCGATCACCGGTGTGCCGCATAACATCGCTTCCGCTACACTCAGGCCAAATGGCTCTTCAAAACTAATAGGATGTAACAACGCACTGGCGCCACCCAGCAAGGTACTCCGTTGGTGGCCACCTACTGCGCCTATGAAGCGGATCTGCTCCTGATCAATATAAGGCTGTACTTTCTCCCGGTAATAGGCTTCATCCTGAATGATACCAGCCATAATCAGCTGGCGGCCGGTTTGCAAAGCAATCTGTATAGCCTCCCAGGCGCCTTTATGCGGATGTATGCGGCCATAAAATAACAGGTAATCATCCGGTGGCGTTGCCAGATAAGGAAAGTCGGCCGTGTGGATACCATTGTAAATGGTGGCCTTGTAATGGAGCGTGGGATGCCGGTTGGCGTGGCTGATGGCTACATAATGACAAACATCATTGTACCGTTGGTAAACAGGCAGTATCTTTTCGGAAGAAAACCCATGAATAGTGGTTACCATCGGGGTTTTCACAAGTCGCGACCAGGTGAGGGGCAGAAAGTCGAAATGATTATGGATGATATCAAAGTCGCGGGCTTGTTCCATCAGGTAACTGATATGCATACATTCGGTTACTTTGGCATCGGCATCCGGGTCGGTGGCATATCCTTTTTCACAGATAGCTGCCAGCTTACCGGCAGTGAGGGAATCGGCAGTGGCAAAAAGGGTGACGTCCTGTCCGGCAGCTACCAGCCCTTCGGTAAGATTGGAAGCCATCTGTTCCCAGGGGCCATAATGAACGGGCGGTGTGCGCCAGGCTACGGGAGCCAGTATCGCTATTTTCATGTAGTGATTGATTTTAAGTGGGGTGTGGTCATGTTGTATGCAAAGGGGAAGCCAGTTTACCATACATCCCAGCAAAACGTCAGATTATCAATAATCCGGCAACCAAACTATGCAATAACAAATAAACTTAACTAACTTCGTACATTTATAAGTTTCGATGTATTGGCACTACATCCGCTGTTGATAATAATTGGTAAATTTGTAATTCGCAACACTATATGCTGGAGTATATTCCTTACGGGAAAACTGGTTACTTTAACCAGCTGGTAACAGATTTTTTAGCAGAACATCCGCAGATACGACCATTTTATACTTACTCCCCTGTACATCCTGATTTTGACGCAGCGATCCGGGCCCGTCAGCAGTTCGATACGCCCCGTGCTGCCCTGGTAGCAGCCCTGGAGCAGCAATATGCGCCCCTGGAACCGGTACAACCTGTACAGGACAACATCCGGGCGTTACTGGAACCCACAACCTTCACAGTATGCACAGCACATCAGCCCAATATTTTTACCGGCTACCTGTATTTTGTATATAAGATCCTGCAAACGATCCGGCTTTGTACCACGCTGAAAGCGCAATATCCGCAATATAACTTTGTACCTGTCTATTATATGGGCAGTGAAGATAATGACCTGGAAGAACTGGGCAGTATTTACCTGGAAGGCAAAACGCTGACCTGGCAGGCCGGACAGGAGGGTGCGGTAGGCCGCATGCAAACGGCCGGACTGGAGCAGCTGATTAAACAAGTGAAAGACACATTGGGGTATGCACCCCATGCTGTGGAGTTGATTACGCTGCTGGAGCAGGCCTATCTGGGGCACAGTAATATTCAGGATGCCACGTTGTACCTGGTACATGCTTTATTCAGCCGTTATGGCCTGGTAGTAGTGGTGCCGGATAATGCCGCCCTGAAACGTTTATACATCCCCGTTATGAAGGATGAGTTGTTTCAGCAGGCGTCTCATCAACTGGTGAAGCATACCCTGGATAAATTATCCGTACACTATAAAGTACAGGCGAATCCGCGGGAAATCAACCTGTTTTATTTACAGGATGGCCTGCGCGAACGTATTGTACAGGAAGGGGATGAATGGAAAGTATTGCATACCAAACATAGCTTTACGGCGGCGGCTTTGGAAGCAGAGCTGGAAGCGCATCCGGAAAGATTCAGTCCCAATGTGATCCTGCGCGGGATGTTCCAGGAAACCATATTGCCCAACATTGCCTTTATCGGTGGTGGCGGTGAAATTGCTTACTGGATGGAGTTACAGGAGTTATTTGCCCATTATAAAGTGCCATACCCGATCTTGTTGCTGCGTAATTCTTTGTTGCTGGCAGATGACATCTCTGTACAGCGGATGCAGAAACTGGGTATTGCGTTACCTGAATTATTTAAGCCCACCGAA
This sequence comes from Chitinophaga nivalis, assembly GCF_025989125.1. Taxonomy (NCBI): domain Bacteria; kingdom Pseudomonadati; phylum Bacteroidota; class Chitinophagia; order Chitinophagales; family Chitinophagaceae; genus Chitinophaga; species Chitinophaga nivalis. The sequence continues at coordinate 3,637,207 of NZ_JAPDNR010000001.1, forward strand.
GATATCGTCAATGATTATGTAAAGCATCATACCAATACTTCATTAGTATTGAAAGATGAATATGCCGCTATTGAACAGCTCTTCGATGAGCTGGAAGCCAAAGCGCGTAATATTGATGTCACGCTGGTAGCTACGACCGGTTCTGAGCGGAAGAAAGCGTTGAAGTCTATCGGTAAGCTGGAACATAAGTTCCTGCGGGCAGAGAAGAAAAAATTTGCGTGGCAGACAGACCAGATCCGGCAGGTGAAAAGCCGGTTGTTTCCGGCGGGTTCACTCCAGGAGCGTAAGGAAAACTTCCTGCCCTGGTATGCCCAGGAAGGTCCGGCCTTCTTCGACCGTATCCTGGCTGCTATCAATCCGGTGACGGATCAATTGACCATACTCACCGGCGCATAGAAAATATCACCCAATAAAAAACGCCCCGCAAATCCTGCGGGGCGTTTTTTTTATGCTTTGCCAGCTGCCTTGCTCATGTCTTTCATAAGAGAGAAGATAGCCGTGAGCTGATCGTGTACCTGTTTTGTTTCCAGCATTTCGTCGCGGGTAGGCGTGGCGCCTTTGCCTTCATTGATTTCCTGTTGTCTTAAATGCACCAGGTTTTCGAGGTGGGCATCCAGGCGGTCGAAGGCGTGTACCGGTGGTGCCGGCTGGGCCTGTGCCGCAGTACCGGGATCTATCATCAGGATGAGCTGATCCATGTAGTGCAGCAGGTAGTCCGTGATTTCCCGGTATTCAGGCCGGGGAAACTGTACGCCGTGATGCATGCTGTAAGCCGCCAGGGCAGCCGTATGCGACGTAAGGGTATGATTCAGTACCACCAGGTGATATACCCGGGAGGCATCTTTTTGTTTGCTTTTAGGTTCCGACAACATCCGTTGAAATGCCGACATCATATTGGCGGTAGCCACATAGGTGTCTTTCCGGGCCAGTTTGAAATCGGTCACCGGTACGGTTTCATTGGAGTAGGCGCGCAGTACCAGCTCAAAATATTTCCGGTTGGCCACCATCATCTTTTTCATGTAATCGGGTACAAAGTTATGCTCCCAGGTGGGCCACAGTACCATGTTGGCCACAAAGGCCAGGCCGCCGCCGATAAAGGTATCCAGCACCCGCTGGGTAACATTGTACAGGTCTGACGGATGCAGGAAGTGTAGCAGAAAAATGATAAAAGGGGTAACGAAAAACACACTCACCGTATATTGGAAGCTCATAAAGCTGTAGGCCCCCAGGATACACAGCAGCATGCTGATAAAGATCACGGTATCGTTATGGGTCAGGTACAGCAGTGCTGCCGCAAAGAGGGCGCCGGTAACGGTACCGATTAAACGCTGTATGCTGCGGGAGCGGGTAAGACCAAAGCCTGGCTTGAGGATTACCACAATGGTCAGCAGTATCCAGTATACCCGGTCCAGGTGCAGCACGGCGCCCAGCGTATAGCCGGTAACGGTAGCCAGACTTACCCGGATGGCATGCCGGAAGATGTGTGATTTGAACGTCAGGTTATCCCGGAATGTTTCCAGGTCGTATTTCTGGCGGGTAGTAAATTTAGACAGCTCCAGCTTAGGATCGATGGAGGCGTCTTTCAGGCGTTCCAGGCGTGTCAGCCGGTGCAGGTTATAGATACGCTGCGCCATGTCCTGCAGGTTTTGCAGGATGTTGGTGAGCGGAATGGTGCGCGTTCTTTCTTTCAGGGTAGGCAGTACCAGGGTGATATCGGCGATGGCTTTCTTCACCTTTTCCATATCGTATTTCAGGTTGGAACGAGGGAGGGAACGTTGTCCGGAAGCCACGGCCAGCCCGATGGTTTTTAATTCTTCTGTAAACTCCAGAATAAGGGCGTGAAATTTCTCGAGGATCTCCTGTCCTTTAAAATCCTTTTGCAGGGCATTATAGTCCGTTTGTGAGGCCATGATTTGTTCCTGCAGATCTACCATATCCAGGAATATCAGCACCATACTTTTGTTGATGCTGGTAGTACCCTGTTGGGCGGAACGTCTTTTCAGCAGCAGTTCACGAACGTGTTCCTGTTTCTCGTTTACTATTACCTGCTGTGCCAGCACGGCTTTGAAGTTCTGGGCTACATCCACACCAGGGGTGTAGAAGTTGGCGCGTACTTCCAGGTAGCGGGCTGTTTGCAGGATGCAATCACCGAGTGCCTGCTGTACATTCAGATAAGGCCGGATCTGCCAGAGAATCAGTGCCAGCACCGCATACCAGAGGCTACCCAGCAGTACCATAGACGAATGCAGGAGGGTGAGGGCAGGCGTTAACTGCGTTTCCCCGAGCATGGATACCATCACCAGCAGGGCGCCGGTACCAATGTTGCCGCCCCGGTTGCCGTATACCAGCATCATGGCAAATACAAAACAACACAGCAGTATCCAGATACCCATAGGTACCACATAGGGCATCAGGAGGCCAGTGCCCAGCGCAGTAAAAAAGATAAGAATGGTGCTGATGATAAGTCCGTTTCGTTTATGGACAATGGTGCCGGGTACGTCGCTGAGCGCCGTACACAGGGCGCCCATGGACATGGCAATGCCCAGGTCGAGTTTTCCGAATGCGGCAAATACAAGGGAGGGAACCACCACGCTGATGGTTGTGCGCAATCCGTTGCTGAAATGATAACTGTAAAGGAAACTTTTAATGTCGTTGATTCGCTGTTCTGTACGCAAACGCTATATGGTTTTGGAGGCCCAAAGGTAGGAAAATAACTGCTTAGCCGCCAGCGTGCGCGCTGCAGTAAAACGTTAAAAACAATCTAAATCTGTGCAGCTCCGGAAAAAAAAGTGTTAGATAGGAGGTCTGCAAAAGCCCTGTGACAGCGGGTTACCGGTCGGAGTTGCTGACGCCTTTTTTGCGGGAAACTGCTTCCTGTAATTTTCCAAAGCGCCAGCTGAAGCCGAAGCTATAAGCATTGGCAGGCGTGTAGGTAGTAATGGACCGGTAGAAATTTGGGTCGCGCGTTTCATCACTGTAAACGCCGTTGTTGCGGAAAGGCTGATCGGCAGTAAAAGTAACCGAAGCTTTCTTATGCAGGAATTCTTTCCGGATGGTGAAGCCATAGCCATAGGCGGCAGCAGTACTGCCCTGTAGCGACGGAGAGCCGGAGCTGCAGTAAAAGTAGGCATCTGCCCGGAAATCTCTACCCAGATCATAGTCGGTATTCATATATCCATTGACGTTGAAACCACTGTTTTTCAGGTTGGCAGTACCGCCGGTTTCCATCCTGCTGTAGTTCAGGCGGCCGTTGAAGCCGATGTTCCACTTGCTGGTTAAGGGCACGCGCGCACTAACGCTGATGCCGCCGTTAATGGTTTTGCCGATGTTGTCGAAAGTAGTGTAGGTCACGCCTTTGAGGGTGTCCAGCGTGGTAATGTTCTGGATGTTATTGTTGCTGAAAGAGTAGTCGGCGCCGATGTTGAGACTGGTAGTTTTCAGCATGCAGTTATAGTACAGGCCAAAACTGTTGGTGAATGCCGGTTTCAGATTGGGGTTGCCGTAGCTGATATTGTTGGGATCATTGTCGTTGACGTAAGGGTTCAGGTTGTAGATCCAGGGCCGCTGCAGCCGGCGGCTATACGAAAATACGATCGCATTCAGGGATTTGAACTGCCGGTTGATACTGATGGTTGGAATCAGGTTCAGGTATTGCGAAGCCAGATCTGTATTGTTGGAAATAAATTCGCCTTTCATGAAGGTTTTTTCCAGCCTGGCGCCCATGGTCGTACTCATTTTTTTACCGATTTTAAAACGGTAGGTGGCGTAGAGCGCCAGTATGTTTTGATCATACTGAAAGATATTGGCGCGGGCCGGATTGACGATGTATTCTCCGTCCTTGTTGCGGATCAGTTGTTCGTAATTGCTGGATACATGTCGGAAAACGGCTTTGGCGCCCATTTCCAGTTTCTGTCCTTTCCGCAGCGGGAGACTGTAGTCCGTTTGCAGGTTGATTTCCCTGTTTTTTTCGATGTTGTTGTTGCGGTAGAAACTATCGGTGCCGGGTTGATTCCGTTGCTGGTTGTCGGTGTAGCTATTGGAGAGAGAGCTGTTCATGTTGGCAACGAACGAGAATTCGTGATCCGGCTTTTTGAATTTATGTTGATAGTCGAGTCCCAGATCGAGGCCGGAGCTGTTGCTTTTATTTTCACTGGTATAGTAGCCGCTTTGGGTGAGGTGCCGGAGACTGTCGTAATGGAAGATGTCCTGTGGGGAGAAGTTGCCGCTGTTACCTTTGTTGAGGCCGCCATATACCGTCAGGAAGTTGGTGCTGTCGATGTCGTAGTTCAGTTCCAGGTTGCCGGTACCGCTAAGTCCGTGTACCTGGTTGCTGGATGACTGCTGCAGGGTATTTTTGTTGCCGGGTACATAGCTTTCCCGCATGGATTCGCTGGTGCTGCGGTTTTTATACCCGTTGACATTGGCGAAGGCGGTGAGCCCGAATTTGCCTTGTTTGGCGCTGATGGTACCGCCGCCGGAACCGGAGCCGCGGGTATCATAGTTCGTATAGATACTACCGTTATAACCGATAATATTTTTTTTGGTGATGATGTTGATAATACCGCCGATGCCCTCCGCATCGTATTTGGCAGAAGGTTCGGTGAGGATTTCGATACGTTTGATGATGCTGGCGGGGAAGCCGCGGAGGGCATCTTTAGGGTTTTTGGTGACAATGGAGGTGGCCCGGCCGTTCATCAGCACTTTATAGTTGGTTTGCCCCCTCAGTTTGATGGTACCGTCGGCTTCTACGGTGATCATGGGTATTTTGCGCATGATGTCGGAGGCGGCGGCTACATCTTTATCGATGTCATTTTCTACGTTGTATACGAGGCGGTCGTCTTTGATCTCTACCAGGGGGCGTTTGCCCTTCACGGTCACACCGGATAGCTGTTGGGCGGTGGGCGACAGGAAGCGGGTGCCCACGCGGTGGGTCAGGTGAAGGGAGTCCAGGTGAAAGGTATCTACTACGCGGGGGGCATATCCCAACATGCTGATGCCTACCTGGTAGGCGCCATAGGCTACCCCGGAGAACATGAAGTTCCCGTTGTTGTCCGCCTGCACATGGGCAATGTTCTTCTGATTGTGCGCCTGTATGAGTACAACAGTCGCATATTCTACCGGTTTACGCGTATTGCTGTCGGCCACCTGCCCGGTAACAACGGTGGGGAGTTGTTGTGCGTGCAGGACCAGTACACAACAGCATAAAAGCAGCAGGGGTATGCTTTTTAGCATCATGGATGATCGGGTTATGAATGAGGGTTCAGTCTTCGCAAACCTGTCTTTTAATTGGCATAACATATTCCGGCTGAACGATATAGATACAATCCGGCTTGCTTACACAATCTAATTCATTTTACTGCAGGGGGAGGGCGGTTGGGATGGAGGAATTTCCAACAGTAAATTTAATTGGAATTGTTCTTTTTACTATATTTATAATCAGGCTTTTAGATTTTTTGTGAATGTTCCCGGGAGAGAAAACGGCCCGCAATTGTGCATAAATAAATAGGGTATATTATAGCTTCTCACTTAAATTACTTTTAGATACGGGTAAAATTATATCTTTGACGCCTTAAAAAACCTCGGAGTAAGACGTGCGCTTAAAAACACTAGAAATTAAAGGCTTTAAAAGTTTTGCAGATAAAACCGTTTTGCAGTTTGATGAGGGGATCACAGGAGTGATTGGACCAAACGGCTGCGGAAAAAGCAATATCATCGACTCTATCCGCTGGGTAATCGGTGAACATAAAATCAGCAATCTGCGTTCTGAGAATCAGGCCGGCCTGGTGTTTAACGGTTCTAAAACCCGCTCTGCCAGTGGTATGGCGGAAGTGAGCCTCACTTTCGAGAACACTAAGAACGTACTCCCTACAGAATTTACTACGGTAACGATTACACGTAAATTTTACAAAAACGGCGACAGTGAATACCGGCTCAACGATGTAGCCTGCCGTCTGAAAGACATCCACAACCTGTTCATGGATACCGGTGTGAGCACAGACTCCTACGCGATCATCGAACTGGGGATGGTGGATGATATCATCAAAGATAAAGAAAACAGCCGCCGCCGTATGCTCGAACAAGCGGCGGGCATCTCTATTTATAAAACCCGGAAAAAAGAGGCAAAAGCAAAGCTGGACGCCACCGAAGGAGACCTGAACCGTATTGAAGACCTGCTGTTTGAAATCAACAACAACCTCAAAACGCTGGAAAGCCAGGCCCGTAAAGCGGAACGCTTTTACGAAGTGAAGAAGGAATACCGGGAAATCAGTATCGAACTGGCCAAAGCTGCCCTGGAAGGGTTTAACGTGACTTTCAAAGACCTGTCGGACAAACAACAGGAGGAAAGTGACCGCAAACTGGCCCTGGAAACAGAAATTCTGACGGCGGAAGCAGCCGTGGAAGAAGATAAGCTGCATTTTGTGGCCAAAGAGAAGGAACTGCAGGTACTGCAGAAATCTTTCAACGAGCTGGTAGCCACCATCCGTACCAAAGAAAATGATAAGAACCTCGCCAACCAGCAACTGACCTATCTGCGGGAGCGGGAAAAAAGCATCAGCGATTTCCTGGCCGGAGCAGAAGGACAACTGGAAGGATTGACCGGCTCTATTGCATTCACCGAAAAACAAGTGGAAGAAGAAGCCGAAATCTTCGAATCCATGGCAGATGAGGTAGAATCGCTCCGCGACCTCGTGGAAGAAAAGAAAGAACGTTTCCAGCAACGCAAACAATCCCTCGAAACACTCCGCAACGACCAGCAACGCTGGCAGCGGCAGCAGTTCGAAGCGGAAAAGAAAGTAGCCGTTGCGGATACTTCCGTACAGAACCTGCAACGCAGTATGCAGCAACTGCAGGAAGAAAAAGCCAACCGCCAGCAACAAATCACCCAGCTGGACGGCGAAAAGGAAACCCTGCAACATACCCTGGAAGGCAATAAAGCCGAACTGGAGGAAATGGTGCGTTTCCAGGAAGAAACCAAAGGTAAAATCCTCGCTACCCAATCCGATATCGAAGGCCTGCGCGATCAGCTGGTAGATGAAAACCGTAAACTCGATTCCAAAAAGAACGAATACGACCTGCTGAAATCACTGGTAGACAGCCTGGAAGGCTATCCGGAAAGTATCAAGTTCCTGAAAAAGAATCCGGATTGGAATAATAATGCACCCATCCTGAGCGATATTTTCTTCTGTAAGGAAGAATACCGCACCTGCGTGGAAAATCTGCTGGAACCTTACCTGAACTATTACGTCGTAAATAATGTGGCAGAAGCCATACAGGCCATTCAGCTGCTGGACAACAATAAAAAAGGAAAAGCCAATTTCTTCATCCTGGACCAGTTCCGGCAACAGAACAGTCCTTTACTGGCGCCTCCGGGTGCTATCCCTGCGCTGGATGTGGTGGAAATTGAAGAAACCTATAAAGGCCTGGGTAATTTCCTGCTGGGAAAGGTATTTATTGCAGAAGACCTCACCCGGCTGGAATTCAGCCAGCTGGCCGATGAAGGCATGCTGCTGGTAGAGAAATCAGGCCGTATGCACCGCGGTAAATACAATATTACCGGTGGTTCTGTAGGATTATTTGAAGGTAAAAAACTGGGCCGCGCCAAGAACCTGGAGAAACTGGAAGTGGAAATCAAGGATCTGGAAACCATCGTAGGCCGCCTGCGGGTACAGATCCAGGAAAAACACGACCAGGTATTGGGGTATAATGGTCAGCTCAACGAAAATAATATCAATGCTGCCCGGGAGAAAATCAACCAGCTGAATAATCAGCTCTTTGGTCTCCAGAACAGGATTGAAAACTTCCACCACCTCATTGAGGCTGGTGATAAACGCCTGGCGGAAATGCAACAATCCCTGGAAAGTAACCAGGAAAGCATCTCCGGCGTAAAAGACGAACTGGAAAGCCTGAATGACCGGGTAGGGGAACTGCAGGACAGTATTGCAGAAGCCGACCGGATGGCACAGGAAGCGGAGCAGCAGTTTAATATGGCTACCGTACAGTTCAACAACCAGAACCTGCAGCACACCCGGCAGCAAAGTAAGGTGCAGGCGCTCCGGCAGGAACTGGAATTTAAACGCAAACAACTGGCCGATCTCCACGTGCAGATCACCAGCAACAAAACACAGCTGCAAGATGCTGTGGCGAATATTTCCGCTGCTGCAGAAAAATTAAGCCATGCCGACGACGGCCTGGTAGAATTATTCCGGCAGCGCGAAGAGGAAGAAAAAGCCCTCAACGAAAAAGACCAGGAATACTACAACTTCCGTAACCACCTGCAGGAGCTGGAAAGTACGCTGCGTACAAAACAACGTACCAAAGAACAGCTGGAGCAACAGCTGAATGTGATCAAGGATAAGGTGAATGAACTGAAATTGCAGCTGGCTTCCATGAAGGAAAGGCTGAGTGTGGAGTTCAAGGTAAACCTGGATGAAATCATCGACGAACAGCGTAGTTCTGAATTGTCGGTAGATGAGTTGCAGGGAAGTGCGGAAAGATTGAAGAAACGTATGGAGAACATGGGAGAAATCAATCCTACTGCGATTGAGGCCTACCAGGAAATGAAAAAACGCTATGAATTTATCCTGGAACAGAAAACGGACCTGGTAAATGCCAAAGATTCCCTGCTGGCTACCATTCAGGAGGTAGAATCCACGGCCAACCAGAAGTTCCTCGACACGTTCAACCAGGTAAAGGAAAACTTTATCCGCGTATTTAAAGCTTTGTTTACGGAAGAAGATCAGTGTGATATGATCCTGAGCGATCCGGAAAACCTGGCGGATACCGGTATTGAGATCATCGCTAAACCAAAAGGTAAACGCCCGGCAGCCATAACCCAGTTATCGGGGGGGGAAAAAACACTCACGGCTACCGCTTTATTGTTTGCTATCTACCTCATTAAACCAGCGCCTTTCTGTATCCTGGATGAAGTGGATGCACCGCTGGATGATGCGAACGTAGGTAAGTTTACGAATATGATCAGGAAATTTTCCGATAATTCACAGTTTATTATCGTAACACACAACAAACAAACAATGGCTGCTGTAGATGTAATCTATGGTGTAACCATGCAGGAACCAGGCGTCAGCAAGTTGGTACCGGTGGATTTCAGGAGTTTGAACTGATAAACGTTTTTTTTTGTTGTAAGGATAGTCCTTATTTTTATTCTTTATTCTATAAAAATAAAAAACTGTAAACACTATGGGCGCATGGGGCACCAGGAATTTTGAAAATGAAGTATCACAGGATTGGATATTTGATGTAATTGACAGCAAAGATGGTGGTTTGGTTAGTGATACGCTGGCTCGTATCATTAACAATACGGAAACACTGGAAGTAACAGATTGTGAAGAAGGATTGGCAGCTGCTGAACTGGTAGCAGCATTGGTAGGTCGTGCCAGTGAAGATTTTCCGGAAGATCCCCTGGATAAACTGGATGTACTGAACCTGATTGCAACACGTGCACTCCGGAACCAGGCGATTGCTGCTGTAAACAAGATTACAGCCGCTTCTGAAATGAAAAACACATGGGAAGAAGCCGGTAAAGCGAACGATTGGGCAGAAGTACAGGCGGGATTAATCAAACGTCTGGACTAAAAACCATCGTCGTTCCACTGTTGTAACAGGTATTTTCCGGTTACCAGGTTTTTCCGTGATCAGTATATGCGTATACGTGATCACCTTATTTTTGTATTTTATACATCAGGAGATGTTTTTCTCCCGATTCATATATCAGTAATTGTTGCTGAGAGGCGAAGATGAAAGCAGATAACAGCTTTTATCTTCGCTTTTTCATTGGCATAAAAAATCCCGGTGGGTCATACCACCGGGATTTTTATTTATCGGAAAACGATGATTACATTAAGATACCTGCAATAGTAGCAGAGAGGTAGGAGGCCAGCGTTCCGCAGAACAAGGCTTTCAGCCCCAGTTTAGCCAGGTCGGCTCTTCTGTCCGGCGCCAGTTCACCAATACCACCGATTTGCATCCCTACACTGCTGAAGTTGGCAAAACCAGCAATGGCAATGGTGACAATCGCAATACCTTTTTCAGAGACAATCGGCACCTTGTGGTCTGTCATATTCTTAAAGGCCACAAACTCATTGATGGTCAGTTTCTGTCCCAACAGGGTAGCTACGTTGTTGACATCCTGCCCCGGTACACCCATGGCCCAGGCCATTGGCGTAAATAATTTACCGAAGATATAATCCAGGCTCAGGTCAAAATTTTCATTGAAGAGATGACCGATGTTGATTAAGATCCAGTCTACCAGGGTAATGAGGGCGATGAAACCAATCAGCATGGCAATAACGTTCATGGCTATCTTAAAACCATCGCCGGCGCCATGTGAAATGGCATCAATCACGTTGGTGTAGTTGCTTTTTACTTCCATTTTCACGCGGCCCATGGTCACGCTTTCTTCGGTTTCCGGAAATACGATTTTGGAGATAACCAGCGCACCGGGTGCTGCCATCAGGCTGGCGGTAATCAGAAACGGCGCAATGTCCATCCCGGCCTGGAAGCCCATGTTGGCATATACCACCAGGATACCACCTGCAATACAGGCCAGACTGCCGCTCATAGAAGCCAGCAGCTCACTTTTGGTCATACTTGATAAGTAAGGGCGGATCATTACCTGCGCTTCCACCTGGCCCACGAAGGCACTGGCTACGTTGCTCAGCGCTTCCGCACCACTCACCCGCATCACGAAATTCATGGCCCGGGCAATCACTGCCACGATCCGCTGCATGATACCATAATGATAGAGGATAGCTACCAGTACACAAACCAGGATAATGGTGGCCGTTACGTTGAAGGCGAATACAAAACCGCCACCGGCATAGTCGCCGAGGGTACCGCCGGGTTGGGTGACCCCAATACCACCGTACACAAATGCCGCACCTTTGCGCGCAAATGCTTCCAGTTTACCCATACCGTGACCTACCAGCTGAAAAAATTTGGTAATGGGGCTTACCTTAAAAACCAGAATACCAATTACTACCTGTAATATGATACCACTCAGCACTAATCTGTAATTGATCTTACTTCTGTTATTGGAGAATAAAAAAGCAATACCGAGGATGAGGAAAATGCCTAAAATGCCCTGAAAGCGTTCCATAAATGCAAATAAATCGTAAAATGTATGCAATGAAGCGACGAAGATAAGTTTTTTTCAGGCTCACAGGGGCTATTTTGTCGATCTATATAATTTTTCAGAAAAAAAATCGCCGGAAATGTATTTTTACTTTTTGCAATCGAATTAAAAATGACCCGTACGTACTATCTCGCTGTATCCACGTTCCTGATTTTCCTGATAGCCTGCGGGCAATCCCGGCAACCACATGTAGCTAAAGATTCCCTGGCAGTGCAGGGGGATTTTGCCGCTTCGCCCGTATTGGACGGAGCCACCGCTATCCGCAGCATGAAAACGGACGAAGGTCTGGAAGTGCAGCTGGTAGCGGCAGAACCGCTGGTGGTAGCGCCGGTGGCCCTCACCTTTGATGAACGCGGCAGAATGTGGGTGGTAGAGATGACCGGCTTCATGCCCGATACCAGCGGCAATGGGGAAGAGGCCCTGGATGGCAAGATTGTGATCCTGGAAGACACCACCGGCGACGGTATCATGGATAAACGTACGGTATTCCTCGACTCCCTGGTACTGCCCCGCGCCATCTGCCTGATTGGTAACGGCGTACTGGTAGCCGCCCCGCCTCAACTATGGTTTGTACCCAACGAAAACGACCGCCCCGGTAAAAAAGTACTGGTAGATGATAAGTATGCCGCCGGCGGTAATGTAGAACACCAGCCCAACGGGTTGCTGCGGGCAATGGATAACTGGATTTACAATGCTAAATCAGACAAACGCTATCGCCTGAACGGCCACCGGTGGATCACGGAAAGCACCGTATTCCGCGGCCAGTGGGGGATTACCCAGGATAACCAGGGCCGCCTGTTCTATAATAACAATTCCGAAAACCTGCTGGGAGATTATTTCCCGCCGGGACTCGGTGGTAAAAACCCGCATCAGCAGCCGATTGCCGGATATGATGAACCCATTGTTTCCGACAACCGTGTATATCCGATCCGGCCCAATACCGGTGTAAACCGCGGCTATGTAAAAGGGGTACTGGATGATAGTTTGCGGCTGATATCCTTTACCGCTGCCTGCGGTCCCCTCATTTACCGCGGCAACCTGTTGCCTGCCACCTACCACCACAACGCTTTTGTAGCCGAACCGGCCGCCAACCTGATAAAAAGAAACATCCTGTCCGACAGCGGCCAGGTAGTGAAAGGCATACAGGCCTATACGCACCGCGAGTTCCTGGCCAGCACCGATGAGCGTTTCCGCCCCGTGGGATTGTTTACCGGCCCGGATGGCGCCTTATATATTCCGGATATGTACCGGGGCATCCTGCAGCATAAAACTTATCTGACACCTTACCTGAAAGAGGAAATCCGCAAGCGGCAACTCACCTTACCATTGAACTGTGGCCGTATTTATCGCATCGTGCCGGCCGGCACTTCTCCTGTTGCCCGGCCGCTGGTATTACAGCCCGATTCTCTGCTGGCATTGTTGTCGCATCCCAACGGGATGTTGCGGGATAAAGCACAGCAACTGATAGTAGACCGGCATCTCACGGTATTGGTACCTGCGTTGCGGCAGTTGCTCCGTAGCACACAGTATCCGCTGGCGCAAGGGCATGCCCTCTGGACGCTGGAAGGTTTACAGGCCCTTGCTGTTGCTGATATTACCATGCTGTTACAGGGGCCGGATCAGGCCTTGAAAATACAGGCCCTGGCTGCGTTGCCCGGTATCCTGAATGCGGGCAACGTAAAAACAATGACAGGGGCGCTGGATACCCTGATCAATAATACCACGCTGGCGCCGGTGGTGGCCTATCTGTTGCCGGCTGTGGCGAAAGCAGATAAAGCAGCAGCGGCCCGGTTGGAAGCGCAATTGATAAAAACGTATGCCCGTGACCGTTATGTAGCTGCCGCTATTATCAATGGAGCCGCTAACCGGGAAGCATCACTATTAGAACAACTGAAAGCAGCTAATCCGGATACCACGCTGGCGTTGCGCCGTCAGCTGGAGAAAGCCCTGACAACGATGGGTAGTCAGGCCGATGCCGCAAAGATGGCCGCATTGCGGCAAAACTATCCCCGGGGGTATCACCTCTTTCAGACGGTATGTCAAACGTGCCATGGCAAGCAGGGAAATGGTATGGCGGCACTGGCACCGCCGTTGAATGAAAGCGAATGGGTGACGGGCAATAAAAAATTGCTGGCAGCCATTGTATTATACGGACTAACCGGTCCGGTAACAGTGCATGGAAAAGTGTATCAGGCGCCTGAAATCAATGGCGACATGCCGGGGATTGGCAGCAGTGATGAATTCAGTGATGCCGATATTGCGGAGTTGCTGACGTTTTTACGCAGTGCCTGGAAAAATAAAGCGGGTAAAGTAACGGCTGCGGATATACAGCAGGTACGCAAACAGTACAATGGCCGGCAAAAGCCTTTCACAGCGGCAGAATTGGGGAATTGATATGGTCGTATTGATAAATCTCCCTATCTTTGCCCAAGACAACATCTATTCCTTTAAGTGAGTACGGCAACTAATATATTATTTATGCACAACACACCGCATGTAGCGAAGCGCACGTGCGGTTTCCTGTTGCCATTTTTATCCTGTCCCAAAGACTTCAACAATTAATCCCGGGCAACTTTTTGTATATAAATCGTTGTACCCGGGGGGATAACTACTTGTACCAAAGCAGCATGTAGCTCAATCCATTTGCATTTTTCCAAAACAATCTTATAAAAACAGTTTTATGAATCATCGGATAGCACGGTGGGCGGTTTACTCTTTATGCCTGTTGCTGGATGTCAGTGTAGCAGCAAGCCTTTATCGTGGTTATTTAAGCGGTTGGATATTATTACCGGTGGCGGTAGGCCTTTCTGTATTGACACTATACGACCGGCTGCAGGAGAAGCACGCATTATTGCGTAATTATCCGTTATTAGGGAGGGCGCGTTATTTACTGGAGCAGATCAGACCTGAGATGCGCCAGTACTTTTTCGAATCAGATACCGACGGAAGACCTTTCAATCGCCGCCAGCGTGCCGTAGTGTACCAGCGTGCGAAAGACGTAAAACAAACAGTTGCTTTCGGAGCCCTGGATAACATGTATGAGCCGGGCTATGAATGGGCCGCCCATACAGCGTTTCCTACTAAAGTAAAATCCGAAGCGTTAAGAGTGGATATAGGCAATGAGCAATGCAGCCAGCCATATAATGCCAGTGTACTGAACATCAGCGCCATGAGTTATGGTGCGTTAAGTAAAACCGCTATCCTGTCGCTGAATGGTGGTGCACAGATTGGTGGCTTTGCCCATAATACAGGAGAAGGGGGTATCAGCCCTTATCACCTGGAAAACGGCGGAGACCTGATCTGGCAGATTGGTACCGGCTACTTTGGTTGCCGCGACGAAGCCGGCAATTTCTCTGCTACGGTATTTGCAGAAGCAGCGGCCAAACCGGCTGTAAAAATGATTGAGCTGAAACTCAGTCAGGGCGCCAAACCTGGTAAAGGTGGGGTGTTGCCGGGCGCGAAGAATACACCGGAAATTGCGGCTATCCGTAAGGTAAAGCCGGGCGTAAGTGTATTATCACCTGCTGCCCATACAGCATTCTCCAATGAATATGAGATGCTGGCTTTCTTACAACAGCTGCGTAATTTATCCGGCGGTAAACCGGTGGGCTTTAAGCTGTGTGTAGGCCGTGCAGAAGAATTTGAGCGGATTTGTATCGCCATGGAAAATACAGGTATTTATCCCGATTTCATCACGGTAGATGGTGCGGAAGGTGGTACCGGGGCGGCACCGCTGGAGTTTACAGACTCTATTGGTATGCCTTTGTACGACGCACTGGCTTTTGTCAACAACACCCTGAAAGCACATAAACTGAAAGAACATGTACGTATCCTGGCCAGTGGTAAAATCATCACCGGTTTCGATATCATGCGCGTACTGGCTTTAGGGGCTGATGCCTGCTACAGTGCAAGAGGTATGATGCTGGCATTGGGTTGCATCCAGGCATTGCAATGCGACAGTGGCAACTGCCCGGTAGGTGTTGCTACCCAGGATCCTGCTTTATACCAGGGGGTTAATGTAGCTGACAAACGGGTGCGTGTGGCCAATTTCCACCGCAATACCATTTATGCGTTGTCCGAACTGATGGGCGCCTGCGGCTTCGCAGCAGCAGATAAAATCAGCCCTGCGGCCCTTTACAGAAGGGTAACGAGAACGGACGTACGCTCTTTTGCAGAAATCTATGCGCCGGATGACAGACGCGCAGCAGGTGCTTCGCTCTATCCGGGGCAATCTATTAACAACTGATAAAACCCGGGTCATCATGAAAAAGAAACACATTATTGTATCTCAACATGATTATGACATCTTAAAAACACTTTGTTATCAGACAGCTGGTACGGACAAACTGAAAGAAGAGCTGAACAAAGCTGTGATCAGAAAAACGAAGGTACCGGAAGATGTGGTACAGGTGAATTCTACGCTGGAGTTCAAAGATGAACGCAGCGGCGCCGTAAGACAAGTACAGCTGGTATTGCCGGCGGCCAGCAATATACAACAGGGCAAACTATCGATCCTGTCGCCTATAGGCACTGCCTTGCTGGGTTACAGCACGGGCGATACGATCGATTGGGAAGTGCCGGCAGGCAAAACCCAGTTGCACATTCTGCGGGTAATGAATACCGCTGTTTAAAAAATAATTCAAAGAGGCTATTAGTGTTAGCAGATCAAATATGTATCAATAGCAAAAAAAGCCCCGGCGTCTGCCGGGGCTTGTCATTTATAGTAAGGTCAGTAAGCTATTGATAAGCAATTTTGTCGCCATAGCTGATGTGGTATTTGTCGCAGAAGCCACCGTTTACTTCCAGTACATACTTCGCCTTCTTGTAGGAGGGAAGGCCCTGTTCGGATAAAGGAGTGGCATATTTCTGTACCGATACAATTTCCATTTTATCATCTATGTAGATAATATCCAGGGAGATGTAGGTGTTTTTCATCCAGAAAGATCTTTCTTCCATATCCGGAAAAATAAACAGCATCCCTTGTTCATCGGTCATAGACTTGCGGTACATCAGTCCATCTTCCCGTTGCTGGTCGGTTTGCGCCAGCTGGATATCAATTTTACGCAGCGTATCCGTACCGGATTTGGCAATAAATACCAGGCTGGCTTCTTTTTTAAAAGCGTTCCCATTGGAGGTAGCCGTGGTTTGTTCCGTAGACTCCACACTACCTGCGGCCGGCGTTGTAGTGGTGCCGGCATCGCTGTTGTTACCCTGGTTACCCTGACAACCGGCAATGGAAATGCCGACCATCAGTATACATTTAAGATGTAATTGCATATGATATCCGTACTATTTTGTCAGCAGTTCTTCTTCCGAAAAAGCAACATCAGAATAATCCTTTATTTCATTGTACACCGTATCTCTCTCTACCGGTTTTCTACCTGCCTGTTTGATGAGCATGGCTAACTGCGCTGTGCTCATGGAAGGTGTCTGCTCTTCAGAGCCGGCCATAGAGTATATTTTGGTGGTATCATCGATGGTACCATCCAGGTCGTTGACGCCAAAGGAGAGCGTGAGTTGTGCTGTGTTTCTTCCCAGCATCGGCCAGTAGGCTTTCAGGTGCGGGAAGTTATCCATGTACAATCTGGCGATGGAATACAACCGGAGATCTTCCACGATGGAGCTTTCCGGAATATCCGACATATCATTGCCTTTATTCCTGAACTTCAGCGGGATGAAGGTATTGAAACCACCGGTTTCGTCCTGAAGCTGGCGGAGACGTTCCATGTGATCGATGCGGTGTGCAAAGGTTTCGATATGACCGTACAACATGGTCGCATTGGTATGCATGCCCAGCTTATGTGCGGCTTTGTGAATGCCTAACCAGCCATCTGCATCTACTTTATCATGACAGATTTTTGCACGTACATCCGGATGGAAGATTTCCGCACCGCCGCCTGGCATGGACTGGAGACCCGCTTCGTTGAGGATGCGCATCCCTTCGTCTACACTTACTTTGGCTTTGCGGAACATGTAATCCAGTTCCACGGCGGTAAATCCTTTCACATGCAAATCCGGCCTGTGTGCCCTGATTTGTTTGATCAGCTCTACAAAGAAATCGAGCTGCATTTTCGGGTGTACACCTCCTACGATATGTACTTCGGTAACCGGTTGGTTATCGTATTTTTTTACGATGTCCATCATCTGATCGATGCTGAGTTCCCAGCCGTCTTCCCGGTTTTTGTACAAGCGGGAGTAGGAGCAGAAGTGACAGGTAAAAATACAAACGTTGGTAGGCTCTATATGGAAGTTACGATTGAAATAAGTTTTATCGCCATGCATCCGTTCGCGGACATGGTTGGCTAAAGCCCCTACAAAACCGATATCACCTTTCTCGAATAAGGTCAGCCCTTCGTCGGGCGTAATTCTTTCCTGTTGGAGGATTTTTTCTGCAATGCGCCTCAGCGATGCATCCAATGCAGGTTGCTGAAGAAGCGTCTGAACAGCCGGATAATCTTTTCTCGTCGTCATCTTACTTTCATTAATTTGATGGTGTTGGCCCTGTTCCTGTAAATTAATTTTACAAAATAAACACCATTTGGCTCATTTACCAAATTAAAGGTCATGCGGTTGCTGCTATTGATGGATGCCGGGGGCTGACTGGCAATCAGTTGTCCGGTGCTGTTGTAAAGAGATACTTGTAACAGGTCTGCCGGGATGTCAAAAAAGGTCACCCATACCAGTCCATCTGTCGGGTTGGGGGTGACTAATACCTCCGCTTCCCGGAGTAGCGGGTTGATCATCTTCCCCACAATATTTATATTATCTATATAAATATTATTTTCTGAATTTGAAATGTTTCTGAACGCTACTTGAAATTTTCCTTTATGTATAGCGGCGGTCAAATCCACCGAGTCCCGGCGCCATTCTCTGGCTGTTGGTACGAACTCGGTCGTCAGCGGATCCGGATGGGTAATCAGGTTAGGCCCCCATTTGCGATAGACCATTTTACCGGTTTGCCGGCAGTCGGTGGTCACTAATATCTGTAAGGTATCCCAGGCATTGCCGATATCCCGCGGATCGGAATACACGGCTGCCGCCACATCAAAAAACAGGAATACCGAATCATATCCCTGTGGATTGATCACCGGCGTAAGCAGGTCATCGGTCTGGTCGTTGACGTTATATCCGAGGTTACGCACCAGTGCAGAAGCGTGACTGTTGTGGCCTACTTCCCGGTTGCGTTCCCAGGTGAAGCTCCGGTCGGGATTATACAAATCCCATCCCGGCGGCGGAAAACTATCGGCTTCAAATCCTTCTGCAAAAGGCAATTTAGCCTCCGCATCATAATGGAAGCGGGTACTGGCCGAGTCATTGGCCACATTACCATCTGTGGTACCGTTGGGCGACTGCGTATAGGCTTTGAGGTGATAGCTGCCAATAGGGATGTTGCTGACCGGTAAGGTAACCGTTGTGGAGGTTAAAGGAGCCAGTTGGCCGGTCCAGCGATAGGTGACCAGCGGGCCGTTATTGAGCCTATAATAGATATCTGTACGGGTAAGGGGCTGGCTGCCTTTATTGCGGAGGGTGACTACCGGTTGGATGGCGGGGCCACATACTTTGCCTGTTGGCGCTGTAACCGCCATTAGTGCGGCATCTGCCGGGTATTGCTGTACAGGGGTACAGCCATCGGAGGTCATCAGCGAGGCCACGGTGTTTTCCAGCACATACCGCATCCGGTCTACCTGACCGGCGGTAAAGAGGTGCATGCAGCGGTCGTCGCTGTAATCCATGTAGTTCATGAACATGATACCGGGCGCCTTGTTGGTGCAATTATCCAGCTTCGGGAAAGTCGGACAGCCGAAACTATTATCGCCCTGTAACGGGGTATCGGCAATGCCGTCGTCATCGGTGCAGCCACCGCTGTCATCTGCCCAGATATGTTTTAAGCCAAAGAAGTGACCGATTTCATGGGTGGTGGTGCGGCCGAGGTTATAGGTGCCTCCCACGCTGCCCGTGGTACCAAAGCCAGTATACTGTACCACTACGCCTTCCTGTTCCTGCGGATAGCCATTGCCGGGAGGAGCAGCTACGCCCAGGAAATTGCCGGATAACCGGGTCACCCAGATATTCAGGTAGCGGTGGGTATCCCAGGCATCGGAGCCGCCGGTGCTGTTATATTTTACATCCGGGCTGCCGTTGGAGATGGAGAAGCTTTTGCCGGTGGCCGTTTTCACTTTTACAATACCGTTGGTGGGTTCATTATCGGGGGTGCGCTGCGCCAGGCAAAAATTGATACGGGTATTACCGATGAGGGATTGCCATACGGCAGGTACCTGGCTGATATCTGTATTCGCAGCATTATAGTCCTGGTTGAGCACTGCCAGCTGCGACAGGATCTGGGCATGGGTAACGGCGCTGGTATCGTCCAGTACCACATGCACCACCACGGGGATGGTCACCTGCCGGGGCAGGGCTTCTATCTGTGCCCGCAGCCGCTGGCGTTGCTGGCCCTGTATCATATTGTGTTCATGGCCGGCAATCAGTTGCTGCAGTTGTGGGTGTGCTTTGATTTGTTGCTGCAGGGCAACAGCAGTGCCGCATTTTCGTTGGGCAGTTACCGTTAGGCAGCAGCAAATGGTAAAAAGGATAGTGATAGCGGTACGCAAGCAAATAAAGTTTGATGTGGATCAGATGATGTCGATAAACAGGTATGTAAGATACATTGCAGGCGTGAAAATATGATCAGGGGATCACTTTTTATGATACCTGTATGATAAGGTTGCCGGATTAACAGCCGGAGAGGAGGGGTTGCTCATAAAACAGCGGCTTACCAGCAAAAGGAAGATTTCCTTTGGTGGTAAGCCGCCAATATTTGTAGTGTGACTGCTATTATAAGTTAGCCTGGATTTTCTTTTCCAGTACTGATTTAGGTACTGCACCTATTTGTTTGTCTACTACCTTGCCATCTTTGATAAAGAGGATAGCCGGGATGCTGGTGATACCATAATCAACAGACACCTGTGGGTTGTGATCCACATTTACTTTACCGATGTTTACCTGACCTGCGTAATCTTTAGACAGTTCTTCGATTACTGGTCCGATTGCACGACAAGGACCACACCATTCTGCCCAAAAGTCAATAACAGATAATTTATCGGAATTCAGTACTTCTGTTTGGAAGTTTGCGTCAGTGAATTCTAAAGCCATATGATATTGTAATTTAAAATGTTAAACGTTATTAATGATTGTTTTTGATTCGTTCTTGTGATTGATAGATCAAAATTTGAACCTGATGCAAATTACTGCTTTTTTGGCATCTTACTTATTGATTGTCTCTATATAAACATCGATATCCGGCTGTTTATGCAGGAAGACCGCCAACTCGTCATTCATTTCGATCTTTTTGTTGAAGGTATGCAGTTTTACCTGCAGGTTTTCGTCGCGGTCGGTGAGCTGCATATGCAGGGTACTATTGCCCGGGAAACGATTGATATTGTCTACCAGGAAGTCAACGGTTGCCCGGTTGAGCTGTTTGGCCATGGTAGCCAGGTATACCTGTTTGGTATGTGTTTTCTTTACTTCCTGCAGGAGTTGTATACTGGAAACTTTAAATTCATATTCGTTGTCGTTGAAACGCTTGGATTTGAAGCCGCCATTGATAAACAGGCAAAGGCCTGGTTTCAGGTAAGGGGCGAAGCGGATAAAGTCTTCACTCCACAGGGCGAATTCAAATTTACCGGTGTAATCTTCTATGGTCATTACCCCAAACTGCCGGTTGTTGCGTGAAATACGCTCCTGGGCATTGGTAATATATACCGCCAGCCGGAAGTTGCGTTCCCGGGAGCGGCCGCCTGTACCACCCGGTTGGGCTATTTCTGTCTGGTACTCCAGCAGTTCCTGCACCGAATTCATGTGATAATACTTCATCTCAAAACGATAGTCATCCAACGGATGGCCGGAGATGTAGATACCGGTGATTTCCCTTTCATTATTCAATTTCATAATGAGTGGCCAGACATCACATGGTGGAATTTTCGGTGGTTCCACATCCGGCAGGTCATCGGCTGCAAAGAGGCTGCCTACGTTGGAGGCGCCGGCTGTAACCTGTTGGCCGAATTTCACAATTTTGTCGAGGCCGCTCATGTTTTCCCCTTCCGGTTTGTGGAAGTACTGGGCACGGTGCAGTGCCGGGAAACAATCGAAAGCGCCCGACATGGCCAGGGCTTCCAGCGATTTTTTATTAACGGCGCGTTGGTTAACGCGTTTGATGAAATCAAAGATGCTTTTGAAAGGACCCTCTTTCTTCCTTTCTTCCAGCAGGTTTTCCACGGCTGCTTCGCCCACACCTTTCAGACCTCCCAGCCCGAAACGTACCTGGCCTTGCTTGTTCACGGCAAAACCTTTGAACGATTCGTTTACATCCGGTGGTAATACGTCGATGCCCATGCGTTTACACTCTTCCATGAAGAAGGTGATTTTTTCAATATTGCTGGCGCAGTTCAGTACGGCAGCCATATATTCCGCCGGGTAGTGGGCTTTCAGGTAAGCCGTTTGATAGGCCACAAAAGCGTAGCAGGTGGAGTGCGATTTATTGAACGCGTAGGAGGCGAAGGCTTCCCAGTCTGTCCATACTTTTTCGCAGATCTTGGGATCGTGGCCGTTTTGGGCACAACCTTCCATGAACTGCGCTTTCATTTTATTCAGTACCGCAATCTGTTTCTTACCCATGGCCTTACGGAGTACGTCCGCATCTCCTTTGGAGAAGCCAGCCAGTTTCTGGCTCAGCAACATCACCTGCTCCTGATAGACGGTGATACCGTAGGTATCATTGAGGTATTCCTCCATTTGAGCCAGATCGTACTGTACGGGTTCGAGGCCGTGTTTACGCCGGATAAAGGAAGGGATATACTCGAGCGGACCCGGACGATACAAGGCGTTCATGGCAATGAGATCGTCGAATCTATCCGGTTTCAGCTCCCGGAGATATTTCTGCATCCCGGGCGACTCGAACTGGAACGTTGCGTTGGTTTCTCCTTTCTGGTAAAGCTCATAGGTTTTCGCGTCGTCCAGCGGAATGTTATCGATTTCGATGGCAACACCATGGTTCTGACGAATCAGTTCCAGGGCGCCTTTGATGATGGTAAGGGTTTTCAGACCCAGGAAGTCCATCTTGATAACACCGGCTGATTCGATAATGCTTCCTTCAAACTGGGTCACCAGCAGGTCGGAGTCTTTGGCCGTGGATACGGGAATGAGGTCGTAGAGGTCCTGCGGGGCAATGATGATACCTGCCGCGTGGATACCGGTATTTCGTACAGACCCTTCCAGTACGCAGGCTTCGCGGAGTACTTCTCCCTGGAGGTCTTCTCCTTTGATGAGTTCCCGGAGCTTCTTGACATTTTCAATATCTTCTCCGGCGAGGCCTTCTTTGTCGGCCAGGCTTTTATCTCCATCCAGCGGTGCATTGAAGATGCGGTCCAGCTGAATACCTGGTTTGTCTGGTACCAGTTTGGCCAGGGCGTTGGATTCTACCAGCGGCAGATCCATTACACGGGCAACGTCCTTGATACTCATTTTGGCCGCCATGGTACCATAGGTAATGATCTGTGCTACCTGGTTACGGCCATATTTCTGTACTACGTAGTCGATTACTTTTTGTCGGCCCTCATCATCGAAGTCCGTATCAATATCGGGCATGCTCTTACGTTCCGGGTTGAGGAAACGCTCAAACAGCAGGTTGTATTTAATCGGGTCGATGTTGGTGATACCGATACAGTAGGCCACTGCAGATCCTGCAGCGGAACCACGGCCCGGGCCTATGAATACGCCGAGTTCGCGGCCGGCTTTGATGAAGTCGGATACGATGAGGAAGTAACCGGCAAATCCCATGTTTTCGATTACCTGCAGCTCAAAGTTGATACGTTCTTCAATATCGGCGGTCATTTCCTGGTAACGAGAGCGGGCCCCTTCCATGGTGATATGCCGCAGGTACTGATCCTGGGTGAAAAATTCTTTCGGAATAGGGAAGTTGGGCAGCAGGATATCGCGTTTGAGATCCAGCAGCTGCACTTTGTCCACGATTTCGTTGGTATTGTCGATGGCCTGCGGGAGGTCATGGAACAACTTCGTCATTTCCTCCGTGGTCTTGAAATAGAACTGATCGTTGTAAAAAGCGAAACGACGGTTTTTTACAGCCGACTCATCATCCGAAAATTCTTTATTGGTAGGGGTAGATTTTTTTTCTCCGGTGTTGATACATAATAAAATGTCGTGGGCGTTGGCATCTGCCTGATCTACATAGTGAGAATCGTTGGAGGCGATAACCTTGACATTGTATTTCTCGGCAAAGCGCAGTAATACCACATTTACCTGTTCCTGTTCGGGAATACCATGCCGTTGTAATTCCACATAAAAATCTTCTCCGAAAATATCCAGCCACCAGCGGAATTCTTTTTCTCCTTCTTCTTCTCCTTTGCGCAGAATGACTTTGGGAACAGAAGCGCCGAGGCAACAGGTAGTGGCGATGAGGCCTTTATGATATTGTAATATCAGCTCCTTATCGATACGGGGATATTTACCGTATAATCCTTCCATATATCCGAGGGAGCAAAGCTTGATCAGGTTCCGGTATCCTTCATCATCTTTGGCCAGTAAAACCTGGTGATAACGGATATCTTTTTCTTCTCTCGTAAATGCGCGTTTATGCCGGTTTTCCACCACATAAAATTCGCATCCTACAATTGGTTTTACTTTCAGCCTTTTATCTTTGGGATCGCCCGGATTTAATTTATTATTATAAGCTTCTGCCACAAACTGGAATGCGCCAAACATATTACCGTGGTCTGTAATCGCCAGTGCCGGCTGATTAGAAGCCATGGCCTTTTTATACAAGGATTTTATGTCAGCTGCTCCATCCAGTAATGAGAATTGCGTATGTACGTGCAGGTGCGAGAAATTCATCAGCTATATCTATTTCATCAAACGACAAAAGTAAGGAAAAGCCTGATGATTATCACCGAATAATTACGATCGTCCTGCGGATGCTGCAGTACTGCATTTCAACTGGTGTTGCTGTGAAGGGCAAGCCGTGTATATACCACTCGCTTGATTCATAATTCTCTGTATATTTGTACTTTAGCGAAAATTTAGCCATACGATATGATGAAAGTAAAGGGACAGCTGTATGTGAATATGCTGGTGGGGGCCTTGTCGATAAGTTCCTGCGCAACGATCAAAAAAAATACGGTACGAAAAACACCACAGCCAGCTACTGCTGAACATCACCGCCGGGTTGAATTTCTGGATGGTATAGCTACGAATCGTCATACGCGTAATAGTGCTTCCTACAACAATAAAGAAGTAAGTATCAGTAAAAATATTACCCGGGGCAGCGCCAATCTGGAAAATGCACAGAGCTGGCAGTTTAAATATGCCCAGTTACTGGATGTGCCTGTGGAAGACGTGTTGAATCATCAGCTCTATAAATTTATAGAAGAGTGGTGGGGAACGCCTTACCGGCTGGGTGGTAAATCCAGAGATGGTATCGACTGTTCGGGATTTGTGGCGATGCTGGCCAATACGGTATTTCAGCTGAGTTTAACCGGTAATTCCGTACAACTGTATAATCAGGTAAGAAGATTAAGTACCCGGGACCTGCACGAAGGCGACCTGGTATTTTTTAAAATACATCATAAACGTATCTCCCACGTAGGTATCTACCTGGAAAATGACAAGTTCGTGCATGCTTCCACCAGTGCAGGCGTGATGATCAGTGATCTGAACGAGCCTTACTGGAAGAAGTATTTTGCCGGTGGAGGCAGGTTGTAGCCCTTGATGGCCGCTACTTGTTCCGGTTGTTTTTCCTTTTCAGCATGTTAATCACAGTTTGCTGCCGGCCGGTAAGCCACCAGGCTACCCGGATACCGCGCAAGGATAGTCGTTGCCGTTAACTATTAATTTGAAACAGTTTATAATTAGTTATTATAAATTTTTGTACTTCCGCCAATTATGGGTTTAATTTGCGGGTAATTATAACAGGCATGGGAACATTGGCACCAATCATATTGATGGCTTATAAGCGGCCCGAAATGACAAAGCGGGCGCTGGAAAGTCTTGCTGCCAACCCGGAAGCGGCGGAGAGTGAGCTGTATGTATTTGCAGATGGCCCCAAGGAAAGCAGTACAGATGCCGACCTGGCAGCCATAGCGGCTACCCGCAGCATTATCCGCAGCCGCGACTGGTGTGGTACCGTACATATTACAGAAAAGGTACAGAACGAAGGGCTGGCCGTTTCTGTCATTGCTGCTGTTACCGCCGTACTGGCCAAACATGGCCGGGCTATCATCCTGGAAGATGACCTGGTACTGTCGCCCTACTTCCTGCAGTATATGAACGGGGCCCTGGAGCTGTATAAAGACGAGGAGCAGGTAGCCAGCATTCACGGGTATGTATATCCGTTGCCGGAACAGCTGCCACCGACCTTTTTTATCAGGGGAGCCGACTGCTGGGGATGGGCCACCTGGGACCGTGCCTGGAAACAATTTGAGCCGGATGGCAAAAAATTGTATGACACCCTTCGCCTGAAAGGAGAAGGCCGCGCCTTTAACTTTGATAACAACTACGATTATATGAAAATGCTGCGGAAGCAGATCAGCGGGGAGAACGACTCCTGGGCAATCCGCTGGTACGCCGCTACTTTTCTGAAAAATATGGTTACCCTGTATCCGGCGAAATCGCTGGTACAGAATATTGGTGCCGATGGTTCCGGCACGCATATGAATGCCGGAGATGCCGCCGATTTTGACGTAACACTGGCCGCCGCACCGGTACTCCTGAAAAAGATACCAGTGGCGCCGAGTGAGGTAGCCACGGCAGCATTTGTCAGCTATTTCGGTTCTATTAAAAGCAGCCTGTTTGGCAAAATCATAAAAGCCATCAGAAAAAAATAGTCACTTACCTATGACGCGTAACGATAACAGAAATTACAATTATGAAGATTACCCATCAGAACGGAGAGGAGAATATGAAGCCGTACTGGATCTGTTATCGCCCGGCAGCAAGGTAGTGGACCTGGCCTGTGGCAATGGTGCTTTGATGGAGTTGATGATCAACGAAAAACAATGTACCTGCATCGGTATGGAACTGTCGCCCTCCGGTGTGGCCACCTGTTTACAGAAAGGGTTACAGGTGACCGAAGGCCGTATCGATGAAAAGCTGCCCTATGCAGACAATGCATTTGATGTGGCCGTTTGCAATGTAACCATACAAATGGTACTGTATCCGGAAACCTTACTGGCAGAGATGAAGCGGATTTCCCGGCGCCAGATCATTTCCTTTCCCAATTTTGCGTATTTTCGAAACCGCCTGGACATGCTGTTATATGGCCGCATGCCCAAACCTATGCTGTTTGGCTATCAATGGTACAATACCGGACATATACACCAGCTATCCTTACGGGATTTTAATGAACTGCTGCAACAAACCGGCGGGCTGCAACTGACCCGCTCGCGTTATGTGCCGGTAGGATTTAAGATCATTGATGGCCTGGGGAACATCTTCCCGGGCTGGTTCCGTAAAATTGTTATTCAAGAAACAGAGAAAATTTGACATGGGTTTTTTCCAGCAGTTATTACAAAAAGAGACATTTAATCCGGGGCCACTGGGACTGGTGATCAATCCGTTTTATATAGCCCGTCGCGGACTGTATAAGGAAATGGCGCGGGTAGCGCCGCAGTTGTCCGGCCGTTTGCTGGATGTAGGCTGCGGTACCAAACCCTACAAAGCGCTGTTCCAGGTAGATTCCTACACAGGGCTGGAAATAGATACCACTTTAAACCGCGAAAAGAAGGATGTAGATGTGTTTTACGACGGGAACCGTTTCCCGTTCGAAAATCATACATTTGACGCGATTTTATGTAACCAGGTACTGGAACATGTATTCAACCCGGATGAGTTTCTGCAACAGATCAACCGGGTATTGAAACCCGGCGGCAAGGCGATTATCACCGTGCCATTTGCCTGGGATGAACATGAACAGCCTTATGATTATGCGCGCTATTCTTCCTTTGGGCTGAAAAGCCTGCTGGAACGAATGGGTTTTGAAATGGTGGAGCAACGGAAATCAGTAGCCGACCTGCGCGTATTAACGGTATTGTTGAATGGTTATCTGTATAAGAAAACAGTGAAGTACCGTTTTCTGCGGATCTTCACTACGATCTGTATCATGTTTCCTAATAATGTACTGGGCTCCATAGTGGGTATGATTACCCCTTCCAATGAAGATCTGTACCTCGATAATATTGTACTGATCCGAAAAGTGAAGGACTTATAGCGAACCGTTTTTTGAAGATTATGAAGGAAAGAGATACTACATTATACTACTGTACACTGTTTGACAGCAATTACCTTTCGCGTGGACTGGCCATGTATGAATCGCTGGCAGCGGTTTGTGATACGTTCCACCTGTATGTATTTGCTTTTGATGATAAATGTTTGCAGGTGCTGCGTAAAATGCAGCTGCCTAAAATGACGGTTATTTCCCTGGCCGAATTTGAAGACCCGGAACTGTTACGGGTGAAACCCGGCCGCAGCCGCGCAGAATACTGCTGGACCTGTTCCTCGTCTACCATTCTGTATTGTATTCAAACCTATGAGCTGGGGCATTGTACCTATATCGATGCAGATCTTTACTTCTATAATAATCCGCGGGTACTGATGGATGAAATGGGTAACCATGCCGTGATGATCACGGAACACAGGTATACCCCCATGTATGACAAAAGTAAACTGAGCGGAAAATACTGCGTACAATACATCACTTTCCGCAACAACCGCTGGGGCATGGAAGCCTTGCAGTGGTGGCGTGAAGCCTGTCTGGAGTGGTGTTACGACCGGCATGAAGACGGTAAATTCGGTGATCAGAAATACCTGGACGACTGGCTGACCCGCTTCACCAATGTATGGGTGATGGAAAACCTGGGCGGTGGTCTGGCGCTCTGGAACATCCAGCAATATGAGGTATTCCGCTCGGCCGGAAAACTACGTTGCCGGGAAATAGGTACCGGCAAAGAGTTTGAGCCGATATTCTATCATTTCCATTACCTGAAATATTTTACAGATCATACCATTGAGCTGGGCAGGCGCCTGATTGCGCCAGCCGTAAAGAAGCTGTTATATAAACCTTATGTGGCAGCACTGGAAACAGCGAAAAGACAGATAGGGGAGATAGATCATTCCTTTGATCCGCATGGCGCCCGTCCACGGCCGTCAGGCATCAAGCCGCTGCTGGTGACCATCTGGCGGAAACTGCGCAATGTATATCATATCTATCCTTTATCAGAGCTATTAAAATAAGAACATACCACCATGGCGTATATCATTGATTTAACAACGCATCAGGATAACAGGGGCAGTCTGACCGTGATAGAAAAGCAGATTCCTTTTGAGATCAAAAGGCTCTTTTATATCTATGGCGTAGACGACTCCGTGCGTGGAGGACATCGCCATATTCAGACGGTGCAGGCAGCCATCTGTGTACATGGCCGCTGTATTGTTTCCAATGATAATGGAAAAGAACAAACCGATTTTGTATTGGATCATCCTAATAAATGCCTGATCCTGGAACCGGAAGACTGGCATACCATGCATCACTTTACACCTGATGCGGTATTACTGGTGATGGCTTCTACCTATTTTGATAAAGCAGATTATATTTTTGAACCTTACGCTCACTAATCAATCGCACGGCTATGATAGAATACGAAAACCTGGGCTTACTGAACAAGCCTTTTTTTGAGGAATTTAAAGCCGCTTTTGCAGCAACCCTGGAAAGCGGTTGGTATATACTGGGCAATAAAGTAAAAGAATTTGAGACGACCTATGCGCAGTACCATGGCTCCAAACACTTCCTGGGACTGGCCAACGGTCTGGATGCGCTGACACTCAGCCTGCGTGCTTTTAACTTTGCTCCCGGCGATGAAGTGATTGTACCTTCCAATACCTATATCGCTACTATTTTATCGGTGGTGGAATGCGGATTGAAACCTGTGCTGGTAGAACCGGATATTCATACTTATAATATTGATCCTGCGCAGATAGAAGCGGCTATTACGCCCCGTACCCGGGCTATTATTGTTGTGCACCTGTACGGCAAAAGTTGTGAGATGGATAAGATTGTGGCCATCAAGGAAAAACATAACCTGGTACTGATAGAAGATTGTGCGCAGTCACATGCCGCTACTTTCAAAGGTCAGCTGACCGGTACTTTCGGAGAGTTTGGCGCATTCAGTTTTTACCCTACCAAAAACCTGGGCGCATTGGGTGATGCCGGTGGCCTGTTGTGTAATGATGATGCACTGGCTACTACGATCCGCCGTTTGCGTAACTATGGTTCTGATGTAAAATACTATAATGAGCTGGTAGGCATGAATTCCCGCCTGGATGAAATACAGGCAGCTTTTCTGCTGGTGAAACTACAACACCTCGCACAGATCACCGAACACAAACGGGCGCTGGCGGCTATTTACCAGGAAGGAATTAAAAGTGATTTCATCAAACCGGTGGTGCATCCGGATTACTTTGATGTATTTCATATCTATAATGTGCGGCATGAACGCAGGGATGAACTGAAACAATACCTGCTGGACAACGGGGTGAAAACGGATATCCATTACCCGTTGCCACCGGACCGCCAGAAGGCGATGCAGGGCATTATTGCTGCACAACCTTATCCTATTTCAGCAGAGATTCACCGTACTACATTAAGTTTACCTTGTTCGTATTATCATACCAAAGCAGATATTGAACAGGTGGTAGCCGTGATCAACAAATTCTAAAGGTATAACAGTGACGGATATACGTACATCACCGGTATTGAGTATTATAACGGTTTGTTATAATGCGGAGAAATATATAGCAGCTACGATTGAGAGTGTGCTGGGCCAGACGTATCCGCATATCGAATACATTATTGTGGATGGTGCGTCGAAAGACGGCACCATGGCGATTGTGGAACAGTACCGTTCCCGCATTGCCACCGTTGTATCAGAAAAAGATAAAGGCCTGTACGATGCCATGAATAAAGGTATGCAGCTGGCCACCGGTACCTACCTGTTTTTCCTGAATGCCGACGATGTACTGGCAGATAAAGAAGTGATTACCAAAATGCTGGCCTGCTGTACCGACGCAGATGTATATTACGGAGAAGCCATGTTCATGGACGAAAATGGTGCCGACCTCGGACTGCGTTCTGTACTGACACCGCAGCGCGTACCGGAACAACTTACCTGGAAAAGCCTGCAGCATGGCATGGTGGTATCGCACCAGGCATATATTATACGCCGTACACTCAGCCCGTTATATGATCTGCAGTATAAAGTATGCGCGGATATCGACTGGATGATCCGTTCATTAAAAGCATCCCGGCAGATTTGCAATACCCATCAGGTAGTGGCTAAGTTCAGGGTGGGCGGTACTTCCAAACAACAGCAGCAACTGGCCTGGAAAGAGAGGTACCATATCCTGAGCCATCATTATGGTCGGGTGACCAATTTCCTGAATCATGTTTTCATTGCCTGCCGGTATATTTTATCCAAAAAATACTAAGTAGCTAACTGATATAAAAAAGCGCCCCGCAAGATGATACATCCTGCGGGGCGCTTTTTTATATCGGTAACCGGAATGCTTACGCTGCTTTTTTCCGCTGCGCAATGATTTCCCATATCAAGGCTACTGCTACGAGGATGAGCAGGAGCGTAGAGGATATACCGGAAATTTTCATACCCAGGAAGAATGTTTTTGGTTCAAACTTCATGTCGATTTTATGCTGTCCGGCCGGGATTTTGATGGCCCGTAAAGCATAGTCGGCCCGGATGATATCTGCTGGTTTACCATCGATGTACGCACTCCATCCTGCAGGATAGTAGATTTCAGAGAATACACCCAAACCGTCGTGTGTATTGTTGGAAGCATACTGCAGGCTGTTGAGGCTGTACTGTGTCAGTTTGATGTTTGCTGCACTGTCGGCCACCGGGGTGAAATTGCTCAGTTGTGCCTGGAAACGTTTATCGATAACCGCAGAATCGCGGGTATTCATGTAATCCAGTGTTTTCATTTCGGTGTTGGCATCCGGGGCCCACTGTATGCCTTTTACAAACCAGGCATTGCCATAGGCATCCGGGTTGCGCTGCGCTACCGGCTGACGGGATTGCTGATCAGGCACGATGAAATATTTGGTGTTGAGCATGTTCAACACTTTCATATTGTTTTTGGCAATCTGGTGCGTGATCAGATCCTGGTAGATCCAGAGTTTAGCGGGGCTGTAACCACCGATGTTTTTATGGAAATAAGAAGGAGTGGCATCGTCAAACGGACTCGTTGTCACATTAAACACGCGGTAATAAGGGTCCGGATCCTGTTTGATTTGCAGGTCGGCCTGAGAAGGCGCCAGCTGCGTCATGAAGGTGGTTTCTTCCACGAAGCTTTCGTTGTTCAGGTAATTTTTATCTACCTGTACCAGATCGATGGTAACGGCTACGGTAATGATGATAGCCGCTGTTTGCCATTTCAGCTTATCGGTGATGAACGCCCAGATAGTACCTGCAGCAATGGCTACAAATACCAGGGAACGGATACTGTCTTTCAACAACAGGCTGCTGCGGTCTTTTTCCAGGGCGCGGATCATGAGTTTGGCGTTTTCTTCGCCACCCATCATCTGAGCAAAGTATTGTAACATACTGGCATCGCTGTGACCACTGAAGTTCAGGAACATGGAACCGAATACGCCTACCACGAGGAGGAGACCACCAGTGATATACACGGCATTTTTCAGTTTCAGCAGCAGTTCCTGTTTGGTATGTTTACCGCTGGCTACTTCCTGTAAAGCCCATGCGGCCAACACCACAAAGGTCAGGGAAGGCAGCACCAGGGCCTGGGCCGGGGCCCGGAATTTATTATAGAGCGGCAGGTGATAGAACAGGAAGTTATTGATAATACCGAAGTTCTTACCCCATGCCAGCACGAAACCAATTACGGTTACTACCAGGAGCCACCATTTGTGCCAGCTCTTTACTAACAATAAAGACAGTACGAAAAGGAAACAGATGATAGCGCCAACATATACTGTACCGGAAGTACCTCTCGCCTGTGCACCATAGTACATCGGGAACTTCATTTGTTCCATCATTTGTTCTGCCTGTGCCGGCGGAGCGCCGAGGCTCACCATTTGTTCATACACATGGGAACCGGTATTCAGTTTTTCTCCGGAGGAGTTACCTACGAATCCGGGAATGAGCATGGTAAAAGATTCCAGGGTACCATAGCTCCAGTCGAATGCGTAGTCGATATCCAGGCCGGTAGATTTTTTCTGTACTTTGCCGGTGTCGTCCAGTGTCAGTTCTGATTTACCACCACGCATGGTATAATCGGTATACTCACGGGTGATCAGGAGATTCTCCATAGAAGGAAGGCTCGCCAGTACGGCGGCAATCACGAGTACCACGCTGGCTTTAAAGAATTGCGGCAGTGTTTTGGTTTGTAACGCATGTACAAAAGCACCTACCGCCAGGCATAATACCATGATCAGGGTATAATAGATCATCTGGAGGTGGTTATTGTAGATGAGCATGGCGGTAGCCAGGGCGGTGACTGCGGCGCCGATGATATAGCGGCCCCTGAAAGCAAGAATAATACCCGCCAGTACTGCCGGCATGAGGGCAATATCCCACATTTTGGTGACGTGTCCGAAATTGATGAGTACCACATTATAGGAACAGAACGCAAAAGCGATGGCTCCCATAATACGTATCCAGTATTTGAAGTCCAGGATGCAGAGTAGCAGGTACATGCTGATCATGGCCATGAATAACATATTGATAGGGGCTGGCAGGAATAGGGTAGCTACCCTGTTCATATAGGCTACCTTGTTGGCGCCGGGACCTGTATACACCACATAGGTGGGCATACCAGCGAACATACTGTTAGTCCATAGGGGATGTTCGCCGGTTTTTTCATAAAAGTCCTTTGCTTCTTTGGCCATACCCTCCACGTTCATCATGTCGCTTTGGTTTACTATTTTGCCTTCCAGTGCAGGAGCGCAATATACCGCGGCCAGCAAAATGAAAATCCCTATTGCTGCGAGATGTGGAAGAATGGCTTTTAGCCAGTTTTGCTTCATCGGATATCTTTGATTTAGTTTTAAAGAAACAAAAATAACTGTAATTTATCCGAAATTTCAATATGCGCCTGATCCGTTTTGTGTTAAAATTTGCTTTTATCTGTAATCTGTGTTTTCTGATTGGTGAAATACTGCGCATTACTGTTTATAATCACCAGCTGGATGCTGTGGTGAGTCATGTATTGGTATTAGGGGTGGGGGTGGCTTTTCCCGTGAACCTGGTGGTATGCGTATTGGCAGGTGTGCTGGTACTACTGCGAAAAATATCGTGGAAATCGCTACCACCCTGGTTATATTTGTTGAATATTGCTATTTTGATTTTTCAACTTATAGTTAACTACTGATGATAAAAACGTTACTAAACGATAAACCCACTAAGCTGTTTGTATTGTTTACCAGCTTTTTTGTTGCCAATGCATTGATTGCGGAGTGCATCGGGGGAAAACTGTTTTCACTGGAACAGTTACTGGGATTACCCGTACATACCTTTACGTTATTTGGCCAGAGTGGGCTGGCCTACACGCTTACAGCCGGTGTGCTGTTATGGCCGCTGGAGTTTGTGATGACGGATATTGTGAATGAATACTTTGGGCCTAAAGCTGTGCGGCGTATCTCCTACATTGCGGTGGGGCTGATCTTCTATGCTTTTATCATGTTTTTTGTGGCCATGAAAGTACCGGCAGACGGCTGGTGGCTGGGAAGCCGCAGTGAAGCAGGTATTCCTAATATGCAAACGGCCTTTGAGAGTATTTTCGGACAGGGGATGTGGATCATCCTGGGTAGTTTAACTGCTTTTCTGGTCAGCCAGATTGTAGACGTTACCGTCTTCCACAGGATAAAAAAGCGTACCGGTGAAAAACATGTATGGCTGAGAGCTACCGGTTCTACACTGGTATCGCAGCTGGTAGACAGCTTCATTGTATTGTACATTGCCTTTAAATTGGGGAACGACTGGAGCTGGCAGCGCGTACTGGCTATCTGCCTGGTGAATTACAGTTATAAATTTGTAGTGGCCATTGCTTTAACGCCGCTTATTTACTTACTGGAAAACCGGATCGAAAAATTCCTGGGACCTGAAACAGCTGCAAAGATGAAAGCGGCTGCCATGGGGAAGGAGACGGCATAATACTTTTTTTCGGGAGATGAACAACCGTTGTTCATCTCCCGAAAAAACAGGTTTAATATTTATTTTTAATGATGTCTGCTACTACTTTATCAATAGGTAGGGTCACCGCAGCCGCAGAAAAATCATCCCAATCCATCCAGCGGGGATGTTCTATTTCTTCCGCGCCTTCCGGTACGGCAAAATCGAATGGCTGCGACAAAGGCACTGCCAGAAAAGGGGAGAGCGGTTTCACCAGGTAATAAATAGAGATGATCTGTGTTTCGTTATCGAATGCAGAGATCTGAAAGAAGTCGGTGGTATAGATATGTTCTGCTACCTCCACGGACTGGCCCAGTTCTTCCTGCCATTCCCGTACAATACATTCCAGTGTACCTTCTCCGAATTCCAGTCCGCCGCCGGGAAATTTGGTATAATAACCCCCACGGATATACTCATCAGACACCAATACCTGTTTTTTGTCGTTGATCATGATCCCGTATACCCTTACATTAAATCCTGTGCTTGCCATGATGTATTATTTTTAGCGTAGTTGTTTATGGTCAATAATCCTTTCCGGAAAAGATAGCAATTTACACTTCATCTTAATAATGTAACCGAACCTTTTATCATTTTCTATTTTTTCATCTGGTTCAGGTAACGGATAACGTATACATAACCGCCTGTTGGCCGGGGTGCACCTTTGACAAAAAGGGCATCAATAGCAATAAAATTGCGACAAATAAACGATTATGATATAGGGATACATGCAGCAGGTGACAGTTAACAGCTGCTGTAATAGGAGGTGCTGGCTATGATCCGCCGGGAGAGGTGTCGCTTTTTAGTGCGATGCCCTAAATTTAGAATAATTTTTTCTTCATAAAATACCAGCTCAATACAACTGATATGATAATGGAAATGATGATGGGAATATAAAATGCGTGAGAAGTATGTTGGTAGGGGATATCCACGTTCATACCGTAAATACTTGCCACCAGCATGGGGAAAGTTAATACAATAGTGATGGATGTCAACCTTTTCATGATGAGATTCAGGTTGTTGGAAATGATGCTGGCAAATGCATCCATGGTGCTGCTCAGGATGTTGGTATAGATGTTTGCCATTTCCAATGCCTGAGAGGTATCTACGATCAGGTCGTTGAGGAATTCTTTTTCATCTTCGTTGAGTCCCAGGAAATTGGTACGTTCCAGTTTCATGAGCAGTAGTTCATTACTGCGCAGGGCTGTTACAAAGTATACCAGACTTTTTTGTATCCGCATGATGGCGAGTAGTTCCTCATTCCGGTTGGCGGCGTACAGTCTTTGTTCCAGGAGATTTCTGCGCTGATTGATTTCTTTCAGGTGATCGAGGAAGTTCATGACAACTTTCTCGAAAATTTTCAGCACCATCATATTCCTTTTTTCCGGAGAGCGGTTGTGGAAAGTAGTCAGGAAGCGTTTAATGGCGGCGTTGTCGAAAGAGTTGACTGTGATGATCTGGTTGTGCGTGAGGATGATTACAATCGGAATGGTGATGTAATAGGCATCGCTTTCATTGATGGAAGAGTTATTTTCCGTCGGCGTTTTAATAACGATGAGTTTCACGTTATCTTCCAGCTCATACCGCGCTTTTTCATCAATATCCAGGGAGTCCGTGAGGAAGTCGAGGGGGATATCCAGTTTGTTGGACAATTCTTCGAATTCTGCTTGTTTTAAAGGCGGGGTAATATTCACCCACGCGCCGTTTTCAGGCTGGCTGATCTCAACAGTCCTGGAGTCTATATTGGTGAAATACTGGATCATCGGGCGCAAAGGTAGTTAAATTGTTGAAGGTTGTTGGCTTTTAATGTAATATTGTACATTTGATAATAAACGTAAATTTTTTTAATATATAAATGGGAGTAGTAAAACATCAGAGTATTCAATCAACAGTGCTGATTTATATCGGGTTCGCGATAGGGGGGATCAATACGCTTTTGCTGTTTCCGCATTTTTTTTCAGATGATGAGTATGCCCTTACCCGTCTTTTCCTGGAGATAGGGGTGATGCTGGTACCTTTTTGTACTTTCAGCACGGGTCTCACCATCAACCGGTTTTATCCCTACTACGACAGTCATCTGCCCGATAAAAAGAATGACCTGCTCAGCTGGTCGCTGGTAGCTACTTTTGCCGGCTTCTTATTGTTCGTATTGGGGACCTTGATTTTTAAAGACCTGGTGATCCGGAAATATTCTACCAACTCACCGTTGTTTATTGAGTATTTCTACATGTTGTATCCCTATGTGCTGTTCTTTACGCTGTTTGCGCTATTCGAGAGCTATAGCTGGTCGCGGCATGAAACGGTGGTGCCTAACTTCCTGAAAGAGCTGGTACTGCGGGTAGTCACCACCCTGCTGATAGTGCTGTATAAGTTCAGGGTGATTAATTTTACTACGTTTCTCTGGTTATTCTCGCTCACTTCTGCCGGCACGCTGGCGATACTATTATATTATTTGCGGAAGCATCACCTGCTGCATTTTACTTTCCGGGTGAGTAATGTGACCCGGCGCTTATTCCGCCGCATGGCCGTCTATTCCCTTTCTTTGCTGGGCGCTACCATGTTTTCCCTGGTGGCACAGAATATCAACGGGTTGATCATCTCCAGCACCAAAGGATTGAATAATGTGGCCTACCTGAGTATCGCCACTTATATGGCTACCCTGATACAGGTGCCGCAGCGCAGTATTGCTGCTATTGCGATACCGGTACTGGCGCAGTCCTGGAAGGATAAAAACCTGGCAAAAATCGGGGAGATCTATATTAAATCCTCTTTGCTGCAACTGATCGCCGCCCTGTTTATTTTCCTGGCTATCTGGCTGAATATCGATGATATTTTTGCCTTGCTGCCTCCCGCCTATGGGGTAGGTAAGTATGTGGTGTTTTACCTGGGTATATCCCGTGTAATAGACCTGGGAACAGGGTTGAACAGTCAGTTGCTCAGTACCTCCCGTTTGTGGCGGTTCGACCTGTTCAGCTCCGCTATTCTGCTGGCCCTGTCTTTCCCGCTCAACTATTTCCTGATTGCGAAATATGGGCTGATCGGAACAGGATACGCCAGCTTGTTGTCGATGTTTGTGTTCAATACCATCCGGTGCCTGTTTATCTGGAAGAAATTCGGGCTGCAACCTTTTTCCGTGGGTACGGCAAAAGCAATCGGAGTGGCGGTGCTTTCCTATCTGGGTACCTGCTGGCTGCCTAATGTGGGACAACCTATTCTGGATATGATGATCCGGGGAGCTGTATTTTCATTCCTGTTTATTTTTGGTATACTTGTGTTCCGTGTTTCCGACGACATTAGCTCTACGCTGTATGGCTGGGCCAATAAGATAAGACGGCGGAAGTAAGACTGTGCTTATTGATTAACCGATAGTAATCGTCATTCTATATATGAATTGTAAGTATTGTAACAGTGATCTGGCCGTTTTTCACACGGATATGTTTGATAACCGTTATGGTTATCCGGGACAGTATACCATGTGGAAATGCCATGATTGCGATCACCTGTCATTGGAAGGTGCTTTTACACCGGAGATGTTACAGGAATTGTATTCCAAATACTATCCGAGGAAACACCTGGATATCAATGCCTGGGAACCTTTTGAAAAAGTGAGTGGCCTGAAAGCCTGGTTTGGCGGATTAAAAAGCGCCGCCTATCACTGGATTCCTGCCAATGTACGTATCCTGGATATTGGCTGCGGTTTCGGCCAAACGCTGGGATACCACCAGAACCGGGGATGTGAAGTACATGGGGTGGAAGCAGACGACAATATCCGCCGTGTGGAAGAAAAGTATGGCTTTAACATCAAGGTAGGCCTGTTCGACCCGGAACAATACACGCCCGGTTATTTTGATTATGTGACGATGGACCAGGTGATTGAACACGTGACCGACCCGGTGGCTTCCATGCAGGGTATTGCCAAAATTCTGAAACCCGGTGGCAAGGCTATTCTCACAACTCCCAATGCGAAAGGTTGGGGCGTAACGCTGTTTGGGAAAAAATGGGCGCACTGGCATACGCCCTACCACCTGCACCTCTTCTCCAAAAAATCCATGAAGAAGTACGCCGCAGCGGCCGGACTGGAGCTGGAGAGAAGTATTACGATTACGAATTCTGAATGGTTGCACTACCAATGGCTGCATATGGCCGCTTATCCGAAACCCGGTGAGATCTCTGTTTTCTGGACACCCAATATGCCCCGGACAGCTTCCCAGCGGTTGAAGATGAAGGTCCTGGCCGGCATCCACAGGCTGAAGATAAATTACCTGATTACCCGTTTCTTTGACGCATTGAATGTGGGGGATAACAGTATTTACTTTTTAAAGAAACCGATGTAATGGCGCCGAAAGTATTTATTTTCCTCCCTGTGCATAACAGGAAAGAGATTACCCGCACGTTTATAACTTCTTTATTGCAGCAGACCTTTACCAACTATCACCTGGTATTGATTGATGATGGTTCCACCGATGGTACGGCGGATATGGTTACTTCCCTGCTGCCGGCAGCCACGGTGATTACCGGTACCGGCGACTGGTGGTGGGGCGGCAGTTTACAACAGGGGTATAACTGGATATGCGGGCAAACCTTACAGGAGGGAGACCTGGTACTGATTGCCAATGACGATGTGGAATTTGCACCGGATTACCTGCAACAAGGGGTGGATTATATGCATACAGCACCGGACACCTTGCTTTTATCGCAGGCTTACAGCAAACAAACCGGTCAGCTGACCGATATTGGGGTAGTGCTTGACTGGCGAAAGCTGACGTTTACACCGGCTACGAATATAGCGGATATTAACTGCCTGTCTACACGAGGCCTGTTCCTGACGGCGAAGGCCTTACTGGCTACCGGCGGTTTCCGTCCTGCTTTATTACCGCATTACTTTTCTGATTATGAGTTTACACTGCGGGCGCAGCGGAAAGGATTTAAGCTGACCAGCGATCCGCGTGTACGGTTATTGATGAATGAAGAAACAACGGGCATACATCAGCTGAAAGGAGTATCTGTCTGGAAATACCTGAAAAAGATATTTTCCAAACGGGCAGTTGGTAACCCGGTTTATTACTTTGTATTTATCTGGTTATCGTGTCCGGCGAAATATATTCCGCTGAATCTATGCCGGGTATGTGTAGGATTTGTAAAGACGTTCCTGCAGAATAGCCTGGCTTAAATGCCGCATCATAAAAAGCACGAAGCGAACAATCCATCTGATTGTTCGCTTCGTGCTTTTTATGGTATACCGCAGGGCAATCAGATATGCAGACTGCCTTCGAACACCAGGGTAGCGGGACCGCATAACCAGATGTTATCGTAGGTACGTTCGCCGGTTTTGGTAAAACGTACTTCCAGCTGGCCGCCCAGTGTTTGTACGGGCACTACATATTCTTTTTCTTCTTTGCCTGCAAAAGTAATCGCGGCGGCTGTTACACCGGTTCCGCAGGAGTAGGTTTCATCTTCCACCCCTCTTTCGTAGGTACGTACGAAGATGCCGTTTTCGAAAGGCTGCACAAAGTTTACATTGGTACCTTCTGCGGCAAAACGTTCGTTGTAACGTATCTTCCGGCCTTCTTCAAATACTTCGGTGGCCTGTACATCTTCCACAAATTTTACAAAGTGGGGAGAGCCGGTGTTGAGATAATAATACAGCGGGCCTTCTTCTACAAAATCCACATCCTGCATTTTCAGGTTTACCCAGTTGTGGCCATCGAGAGTGGCTTCATGAGGGCCATCTACTGCGATAAAGGAGAGTTGTCCGTTGCCGATGTTGAGCTTATGGGCGAATGCCGCGAGGCATCTGCCGCCATTGCCGCACATAGAGCCTTCGCGGCCGTCGGCATTATAGTATTTCATGGCAAAGTCATAGTCTTCGCTTTTGTTCAGCAGCATCAATCCATCTGCGCCGATACCAAAACGGCGGTCGCACAGTTCGTTGACCTGTTCGTCTGTAAGCCAGTCGTATTGTCCTTCCCGGTTGTCCATGATGATGAAATCATTCCCGGTTCCCTGATATTTATAAAAGTGGATATTGTTCATGTCACAAAGATAAAAAGATAAAATGGCGTTTAAAAGCGCTGTTGCGCCGCTTAAATGCCGGCAATGATCTCCAGTCCTTTTTCGATCAGGGATGCTACCACAGCGCCGCCATCCTTAGTGAATTCCTTACGGATACGGTTGGCTACGATGGCGCTGATAGACAAACATTCATGACCCAGTACACGTCCCATACCGTAAATGGCGGATGTTTCCATTTCGAAGTTGGTGATGCGGTGATGATCGTAGTTGAAGCTGGTGAGGTTGTCGATCAGGTTGGGATTGGAGAGGGTACCACGCAGTACTCTGCCCTGAGGGGCATAAAAACCTGGACAGGTAACGGTGATGCCTGTATGAAAACCATCTCTGAAGTGCTGGTGCAGTTTTTCAGAGGCGGTAAAGAGGCTGGGAGCGGGGCCGCCGGGTTGCAATGCTACCTGACCGCGGAAGGCTTCCAGCAATTGTTTTTCATGCGTTGTATTTTCGTAGGCATAATACGTCATGAGGTTGTCGAGGCCCAGGCCGTGAGAAGATACCACGAAGCTGTCTACCGGAATGCTGTCCTGTAATGCGCCGGAAGTACCCAGGCGAACAATCTGCAGGGAAGTCAGTTCAGGTTTGATCAGCCGGGTATTGAAATCAATATTTACGAGGGCATCCAGTTCGTTGAACACGATATCGATATTATCGGTACCAATACCGGTAGATACCACTGATAAACGTTTATTACCGATGTAGCCAGTATGTGTTACAAATTCCCGGTGTTGGTATTTACCTTCTATTTTATCAAAATGTTTGCTCACACCCTGCACGCGATCGGGGTCACCAACGGTGATAATGGTGTGTGCGAGTTCCTCCGGTCTTACATCAAGATGGTATACCGCTCCGCGGCTGTTAATGATCAGTTCTGACTCAGCAATACGTTTATCCATTGTCTCAGTTTTAATATTTTCAAAATCAGTATTTCCCTATTGGGTCCTCAATATTCCTTTGTTCTGCATAATTATCAAAATATTTTTTCAGATATTTTTTAAATAATATTTGGTGATTATGAGAAATTTACTACTTTTGCAATCCCACAAACGAACAGGGCGCCGGCGGTGAAAAGGCCACTGGCAAATGATTCAAAGGGTTCCGTGGCCGAGTGGCTAGGCAGAGGTCTGCAAAACCTCGTACAGCGGTTCGAATCCGCTCGGAACCTCACAATAAAAGTAAAAAAGTCGCTCTGGTAGCGACTTTTTTGTTTTGGTACTCATTCCCCCATAAAACTAGTTACTGGAAAGTACGCCAGCTAATCAAAAGAGAGGGGAATCTCCCCTCTCTTTTGATTAGCTGCTTTAGTCACAGGCACCCTTATCTGTCCATACGATATTAACACCTGGTGTTTCTCCTTGCGTCCACCATCTAGCCTGGTAAAGGCGGCCTTGATATACAACGAGTTCACCTCCGGTATATACAGCGGAGGCAAGCCATGGCTTTACACCAAAACAGGAAATTCTTTGCAATGGGCTATTCGTTTTTACTAATACAGGAATCTTAGGTTGTCCTTTGTCGTTGTTGCCGTTGGAGCTCAACCCGACGAACATTAAGCCAGTAATGATGGGGATGACGATTTTTGGGTTAAATCTTAAACGCATGAAGTTAATTTGAAGATTATAGAATGTGTTTCAAAAAGATAAGCATTGGCGGTGCTATAACTTTTCAGCTGTTCAATTAGTTGTCTATGTTTTGTTTTTATTGTGTATGACATACTCCGGAAAGCCGGTGAACTTCATATATCAGGAATAGCGTTGGCGGCTGATCCTGAAAGAGCGATAGTGAACTATACCCATAAAAAAATCGCGCAAACAATAGTGTCTGCGCGATGAAGGTGTGGTTGGTTTACACAGGAGTGGATGGTTACTTATCTTTTTGCAGCATGCCGGGATAAACGGTACCGGATGCCTGTTTCAGTTCAATACCCAATAACTGCGCAATTAAAGGCGCTACATCTTCCAGGCCCATTACCGGTACGGTAACGTTTTTGCCCAGGCCAGCACCACCGGCTACAAAACCGGTCTGTATCTCGCGGAAATCAGGGAAATAACCATGTGCGCCACCGTTGGCTTTTTTCATGGCGGGTCCTTCTTTCGTTGTGGAGAAAGCAATGCCTTGTACGGCTGTCAGGGCGAGTGCGGCTTCCGGGTCGGCACCCACTTTCGCCAGTGCGGCTTTATCCAGTACACGGAACAGTTTCTGCTGGCCTTCCGGTAATTCACTCAGGATCTTTTTCACCTGTTGCAGGGTTTTCTCATCATTTTTATCTTTCAGCTTGAGGAAGGTAGAACCGCCACCACTATGGAACTGCGCTTTCCAGTCGCCGGGATTGGCGGCGCTGCCGGCCAGTCCTTTCGCAGCCAGCCATACGTTGGGTGACAGGCTGGTATGGATATCCACGAAACCATGATCACCGGTAACGATGATGGTGGTGCTGTCTTTGATACCGGCTTTTTCTATCGCTTCCAGGATGGTGCCGATGCCATGGTCTGCTGCCGCCACCGCCAGCGCTACGTGGTCGCTTTCGCGGCCTTCTTTGTGTTGTACTTCATCCGTACAGGGAAGATGTACCGTCAGCAGGTTGGGCTTATAACGGGTGATGAGATAGGCAGCCATCCGGCTCAGGGTTTCATTCATGCCCAGGTAACGGAGGTTCATATCCGTGCTTTGTAATTCGCCGGTCGCATACTTTTGTACTTCTTCAAACAGGCCCTTTGGTGTAGACTGCTCGCTGGTAGGGGCGCGGCGGTCGGATGGGTTGCTGAGGGAAAAAGTTTCCGGGATGTTGTAATCAATAGGCGCACCAACGGTTACCGG
This sequence comes from Chitinophaga nivalis, assembly GCF_025989125.1. Lineage (NCBI taxonomy): Bacteria > Pseudomonadati > Bacteroidota > Chitinophagia > Chitinophagales > Chitinophagaceae > Chitinophaga > Chitinophaga nivalis. The sequence continues at coordinate 3,680,497 of NZ_JAPDNR010000001.1, forward strand.
CCAGGAAACAGCGGCAGATTTTAGTCCGGCTTTATGTAAGGCATCCCACAGGGTTTCTGTGGTGATGGCTTTGCTTTCGGAGTACCAGCGTCCGCTGGCGCCTTCCGGTTCAAAAGGCGTGTTGTAGCAGATACCGTGTACAGCAGGTGTGGCGCCGGTGATGAGCGTGGTATGGGAAGGGTAGGTGATGGTCGGGAAGATACCCCGTACCCCGGTGGCATGTACACCTCTCTTTTTCAGCTGCTGCATGTTGGGCGCAGGCCAGGAGGGATCGGTATAGAAGTCCGGCCGGAAGCCGTCTATGCTTACCATGACCACATATTTTGTTTTTTGCGCCATAGTATTCACGGCCACTAACGCTAATGCACCTACGATGATTAATATACGTTTCATAAATATTTTTTAGTAAGGTGGTTTATTGGATAAAGGGAAAGATTTCTTTGGCATGTTTGTTTTTTACCAGTACGGCATTCATGTCGTACTTCATGGTTACCACGCCGTTGGCACGGTCATAGGTAAAGTCATCCATGCCCCTGTCGAGCGGAATGAAGGCCGGAATCTGTGCCTTGATATGTTCCGGTTTTACATTCGGATTATTCAGTTGTTCGGTTTGTGATACCGGGAACTTAATACCCAGGTCGGTCATTCTTCTGCCTTCGGCGATGAAAATTTCCTGGCGCAGGCGGTACAGGAGGTATAACAGCTGATCCTGGGTGATGGCAGCGTTGATATCGCTGTCGGTCACCAGGGTACCGGAAATCGTATATACTTTGATGTTACCTGCTTTTCTGTCCAGTACATAGTTTTCATGCAGGGTGTTGTCGCTGGCATCAAACTTTACTTTTACGGCTGTCAGCGGATAGTCTTTACGGTTACCGCCGTTTCTGGTTTCTTTTCTATCATCTACAAATACGACAGGACGGTTACGTACCACGTCGGACAGCAGTTGTTTCAGCGTATTGCGGCCTGCTTCCAGGTTGCTGGCGGCAATCTGTGTTTCTGCCAGGATGAGGAATGCTTCTTCCGCCTTGACAATGGTGACTGGCTTTTGCTCCGTCTTGGACGTTACGATGTGGTAGTATTTAGGATCGAGGAAGTCGAGCCGGGGAAGCGGCGCAAATTCATTGTTATTGGAAGAAAACAGATACGTCTGCATGTCATTGACGATTTCATTTTCTGCGTCGTATCTGACTTGCAGCAGCAGCTGGGTATTACCTTGTATAGATGCCGCAAATCTGGCTGCATTGGCTGCATCTCCGAGCGCATAGAAGGCACGGGCTTTCAACAGCGTATAGGCGGCTTTTTCCGTTGTTCTCTTTGCATCATTACTGATCAGGGTAATGGCTTTATCAAACTGGCTGATGGCTATCTGCAGGTGTTCTTTGGATGTCAGTACAGGGCCGACATTGCTGGCAGGCAGCGCTACAAACAGCTCACCGCTGAGCAGATGGGCATATCCTTTACTGAAATATGCTTCTGACGAGTCAGCTGCCGTGGAAGTGATATCGGATGGTAACACTTTGAGCAGACCAAAATCGGCCATTTCTCTTAACCGATGTACGTTTGCCTGCAGGTTATTGACATCCAGATCAAAATAATCGATCTGCGGAATATCAAATACTTTACTGCTAAGGGTACGGTTATTATAATAATTGTCAGATACCAGTTCTGTGCTGACGATCACCTGGTTCATGGTAAGAGCCAGCTGTCTGCGCATGCCTACTACCCAGCTTTGTGTGGCGTTGGTGTTCTCCAGGAAAACCGGTTCTGTCACATTCGGATCTAGTACGGAGCAGCCGGAAAAGGCCAGCATCCCGGATATTATAGCAGCGGATATATACTTTTTCATGTTGATGTTGTTTAGAAGTTTAAGCGGATGGAACCGATGAACTGCCGGGGAGCAGAATAGGTGGAGTAGGAGATGCCACCGGTAGTAGCGCCTCCCTGTCCTTGTGCACTGCCGCTGATGGTGGCTTCCGGATCAAAGGAAGACGAGGCAAAATTCAACGGGTTCACCGCACTGAATCCAAGGGTTGCGGATTTTACTACTTTGCCAAACACGGCCGGCTTCCAGTTGTAGGTCAATCCTATCAGCCGTACTTTGATATAGTCTGTTTTTTCCGTGAACATGTTGGTGAAATTGAGCCAGTTTTTACGGCCGTTTTTATCAATTTCTGCCTGCGGAATGCCTTCATTGCCTGCCGCATAGTTGAAGCGGAACTGGCGGTCGAATGAGTTGGCATAGGCACCTTTCTGGTAATCGGCGTTGGCGAAGAAATTAAACTGCTTATAGCGGAGATTTAATCCGAAGCTGCCAAAAAGATTAGGAATAGTGGTGCCCAGGAATTCCAATGGGGTGGTCTGGAGGTACACGCCATTGGCATCAAATTGACCATAGTTACCTCTCAGGAAGCCAATCGGATAACCTTGTTGTACAACGGTCTGGATGGTACGGGAACTGAATCCGTTCAGGTTAAACGGCGCTACCGTACCGGCATTTTCCACGTTGTTATACAGGGTATTTAAAGAAGCATTCACCCGGAGGGAGAGGTGCTGTGTTTCTACTGGAATGGCGGTGACACTGAATTCCCAGCCTTTGTTGCGGATGCTGCCTACATTGTAGTGCTGTGAGTTGGGCTGACCGGAAGAAGGAGTAGGTGGTACATTAAACAGGGCGCCCCTGGTAATAGAATTATAGTATCCTACAGAGAAGAGCAGGCGATCTTTCAGGAAACCAAGATCCATACCTCCTTCCAGCGTTTGTGTTTTTTCCGGTTTCAGGTTATCGTTACCTGTCTGGCCAAAGAAGGCCGACTGCTCTCCGTTATAGCCCTTGAAAGCGATGGTGCGCTCATGGGAGAAAGCTGGTGGCAGGTTACCGGCAATCCCGAAGCCACCACGTATTTTGGCAGACGTAATGACGTGAGCAATTCCCTCGAACCAATTTTCTGCGCTGGGTACATAGGAGAAACCTGCTTTAGGATAATACTGGATACCGATGTTGCTGCCAAAGGCAGGGTTTCCGTCTCCACGAATACCGAGGTCCAGAAAGAATTTATTTTTGAAACCGATGTTTTCCTGCAGGTACAAGCCGTAGTTGACTACTTCCAGGTAGAACTCATCGCTGGTCTTGGAGGTCGCATCTTTGATGGTGCGTGCACCATCCCGGACATTCGTGCCGTTATAGGCCATCTGCTGGTCTTCATTCCGGAAATACTGGCCGCCGAGTGTGGTAACGAAAGAAAAGTCATTTATTTTCAACTCGTGCTGTGCGTTTAACTCCAGGGTAATACCGAGGTATTTACGGTCATTGTTGGTGATGCTGCCTTCATTTTTGATAGGATTACCGGTAGTGAAGGAGAGGTATTTATTGGTGGTGATCACCTGGTTTTTCTGTACCCGGTAATCGATACCGCCTGCCGCTTTGATCACCAGGCCTTTTACCGGGGTATATTTAAACGTCTGGGAAGTTTGAAAGCGGTTAATGGTGATATCATTATCCTGCATTTTTTCTGCTTCATGCACATAGTTTTTCATTCGTTCAAATTCCGTATCCGTGAGGCTATCGAGGTTGGATTTGAATCCCGGGCCGGTGATGGCAGAGGCGCCGCTTTCTGCAAACCATAATCCCGTATAGCCGCCCTGGTTACCATTGCGGTTACGTTTGTATTTGTTGTTAACGTAGGTGAAGGAACTTTCGTAGGTAACCTTGTTGCCCAGGCCGGCGCGGAAGCCGGTACTAAAGTCCACTTTGCGGTTATTGTTCTGGCCGAAGATCTGGGTACCCTGCGCATTCATGTAATTACCGGAGAAGCTGAATCCGAAACGCTCCTGGCCACCGTTGATGCCAAGATGGTGCTTCTGGTAAAATCCATTCTGCATCAGCAGCTCTTTGGTACGTTTAAAGTGGAGAAAGTCCGTCGTGGGTGTTTCTGCTCCCAGTTGAGTTTCCACGTTGATAGTGGTTTTCCCGGCGCCACCTTTTTTGGTGAAGATCTGGATCACGCCATTGGCCGCATCGGAGCCATAGAGGGTGGTAGCAGCCCCGCCATTGATGTATTCTATTTTTTCAATATTGTCCATCGGGATATCAGCAATGGCACTGATCGCAGCGCCCTGAGTACTGCCGCCACCCATTGCTGATGCCGTATTGAGGTTGTCCATACGCACACCATCCACATAGATGACCGGGGTAGAGTTGACTAAGGCGGAGTTCACTCCTCTTGCACGAATGAGGGAAGTAGCCCCTGCCTGGCCGCCGGTAAGTTTGATCTGGGCATTGGGGAGGCGGGACTGTAACAGCTGATCCAGTCTGCCTGCCGGTACGTCTTCGATGTCCTTGGCGCCGATGCTTACTACGTTACTGGATAAACGCCGTTTGGCGATGTCTACCCCCTGACCGGTTACCACAATTTCATCCAATCCGAGGCGGTCTTCTTCCAGTACGATGTTTAATCCGTTGCTGTTATTGGGCTGGAGGACGATTTCCTTTTTTTTGAATCCGAGGGAATACACCACCAGGGTTATGGCTTCCTTGTTGGCCGGAAAGCCAATAGAGAAGCGGCCATCTGCATCTGTCTGGGTACCGGAGGTGGTACCTTTGATGCTGATGCTTACGCCGGGAATCGGTTCTTTCCGGATGTTGTCCGTGATTTTACCGGTGATGCGTACCTGCTGCCGCAGGGCTTCCATAGCCGGTTGTATCAGCACGTATTTGTCGTTTATCTGTACAATATCCACCGCAAAGGTTTTCAGCAGCTCTTTCAGTACAGCACTCACGGGTTTGGCAGTGGCATTGTAGCTGATCCTGCTGTCGGTGGGAATACTGTTCATGTCATATCCGATAGAAAAGGAAGATTGCGTTTCTATCATGTGTAGTACCTGCTTCAGCGGTACTTCTTTTACTGCAATATTCACTTTTACCGTTTCCATGGACTGGCCCGATATATGAGCTGCAGAAGCCATGGTGGTGGAGAAAATGGCGAAAAAGAGTGTAAGTCTCATTTTTTTGGAAAAAAGAGTTCGGGCCGGTTTGATACAACCAGCGTAAAAATTTCTCATTTTTGTAGTGTTTTTAATTGCCGTATAATCTGTTAAAAATGCTGCACATCCTTTGTGTGCAGGTCTGAACCGGAGGTGTTGGTAGCACTTCCGGTTTTTTTGTGGAGGGTATTATTTCATGTGTTGCATTGCTGTTTTAGTATGAATAATAACGGTTCCGTTTATATGCTGGCTGGTGATGCCGGTCAGGCCGGACAACACCTGTAGTATGTTTTCCAGGTTTTCCTGGCGGAAGGTGATGGTATAGTGAGCCGTATCTGCTGGTGTGGCTACTAACCGGATGGAATCCGCATAGTGGCGGCGTAGTTCCGCTACGATATCTGTAATCGGCGCATCGTTAAAGTCCAGTACCTGTTGTTGCCAGCGGGCCATACCAGCTGCGGCTTCCTGTAGCCGCCATTGTTCGCCGGAAGCCGGATTATACCGCAGGGACTCGTTGGCCTGCAGCCGTTGCGGTACTGTTGCCAGTCCTGGTAATTTCACCTGTACTGCTCCGCTGACGACGGCCACTTTACTGGTTTCTTCACCGGGATAGGCTTTTATATTAAAGGAGGTCCCCAATACGGTAGTGACCATGCGGTCGCTGTGAATGCGAAAGGGCTGTTCCGGCTGTGCCTTTACTTCAAAGAATGCTTCTCCGGAGAGGGCTACATTTCTGCCATCCTTTCCGAAACCTGCTGGTATATACAAGCTGCTGGCGGCATTGAGCGTAACGACGGTGCCATCAGGCAGCACGGTTTTCTTCCTGGTATGTTTGCCTGCATAGAGCGTAGTACCGGGCAGTTGCTGGCCGGAGGTGCTGGTCGTAAAATAACGGATACCCGCCACTATCAGCAGCAAACACGCTGCTGCAGCTGTTAGCTGATACGACAGCCGGCGGATAACCGCTTTTTTATTTTTGCCGGGCTGCGTTTGAGCGGTTACCTGTTGCAGTACAGATTGCCGGATGCTTTCTTTTTGCTGCGCACTATCCGGCATCGCCTGAAATCCCAGGCTGTTGTACCATTGTTCTACTATTTTATTTTCTTCCGGTGTGGTAGTTCCCTGCAGATAACGTTGCAGCAGGGCCCGGGCCTGACCGGTTGGCGATTGTTGCTGATCCATAACAACTATAATATCTCCGCTGGGGGATCATAGTACTGCTGTTTTATGTTATGGAATTGTGAACTCGTATCAGGAAGAGAAATGTGTGATGAGCACGAGGATGGTTATCAGGTCATTATTTTCGTACAGGCGTGTACGTAGCACCCGTAAGGCACTGCTGATATTATTTTTAACGGTTTGTTCTGACAACGACATTTGCTGTGCAATATCTTTCAGACTCAGATTGGCATCGCGGCTAAGGAGATAGGGGGTGCGGAGTCTTTCCGGCAGTTTGTTTACTTCGATGCGTATTTGTTGTTCCAGCTCTTTCAGTTGCAGCGCTGTTTCCGTGATATTTTCGGTTTGATGCTCGCTGATGGCTGTCAGTAAGGATTCATTATAAATGGTATTACCGGGGCGGGAGAAGTAGCTGATAATGGCGTATCTGGCGGCCTGATAGAGGTAGGCCGTCAGCCGGTCGTTTTGGCCGGTATATAAAGTGGCCCGGTTATTCCAGCAGCTGATGAAAATTTCCTGTACAATATCCTGGGCATCTGCTTCCTGTCTGACCTTAGATTTTGTATACACGTATAGCTGTTCCCAGTAACGGTTTACCAGTGTTGTGAAAGCAGGATGATTCCCCTCTTTTATCAATAGCAACAGCTTGTTGTCAGAAAGCTTTTCCATATCCGATAGCAAACTTAGCAGTCTGATGTGAACTGAATATTAAATGTGGTCAATGTGCCCGTAAAAACCGGTTACGGATCGGTTGGCTGCTGCCTTTGGAACGCAGTGTATGCAGCTACTGTGGCGTGTATGGCGGGGTTTCGCAGGTGAGTGTTATTTTAGTTTAAACAGCGGAAAAGAATATCTTTTTCAGATAGATCTTTTTACATGAATTAATGTTAAATTGCATACCCGCAAATAAGCCGGGCGAAATAAACAGAAGGCGAAATGATTTCCACGAATACATGATTGGTTAATACATGTAATTGAAAATAAAGGCGCCGGGAATCGCATTTTTCTATTCAGCGACGGCGGTTTCCAAAGCCAGACATTAGCAGCCTTCTGTTGTCAGAAGGCTGTTTGCGTTTTTGCAACCAAATAAAGAAATGGTATGACAGAGGTAATTAAAGTAACCGTAGAAGATACCGGCAGCCTGGAGCAGGCAAAGTTTCTTTTCCGCGAATATGCCAACTGGTTAAATGTTGACCTCAGCTTTCAGCAATTTGAAGAAGAAATGGCACATTTGCCAGGTCCCTATGCTGCACCTACCGGTGCGTTGTTTCTGGCTAAAGCAGATGGTCAACTGGCCGGATGCGTGGCAGTACGGGCATTTGATAACAGTACGGCAGAATTGAAGCGTCTTTTTGTAAAAGATGCGTTTAAAGGCCATGGCGTAGGTAAAGCGCTGGCGGCGAGAGCGATTGAAGAAAGTAAAAAACTGGGCTATAAGCGCATTATACTGGATACGCTGGCCCATATGAAACCGGCGATAGAATTGTATACTTCGTTAGGATTTCAGCCTATTGCGGCCTATTACGATAACCCTATCAGCGATGCGGTATATTTATCGTTGAATATAGAGTAGGGGAATAACGAATTTATACCTGCGGGTCAACCTTTGTTTTACCGGAAGATCCACAGGCTTTCATTCGTCATTCGGATTATAATGTTCTGATCCAGATATTCCGGTAACTTACGGGATTGCCGTGATCCTGGAGTGCGATGGATTTAGGACCATGTTTTTCATAGAACGGTTTACCGATGTACTGGGTCTGACCCTCCAGTGTAACATTGTTTTGTACCAGCACGCCGTTTTGCAATACGGTAGCACGGGCCGGTGATTGCAGGGAGCCATCTGCATGGAAGCGGGGCGCCGTCCAGATTACATCGTACGTTTGCCATTCTCCCGGTTTTTTACTGGCATTTACCAGGGGGATCTTTTGTTTGTAGAAGCTACCGGCTTGTCCGTTGGAATAGGTGCGGTTGTTGTAACTGTCCAGCACCTGCAGCTCATAGTATTCCTGCAGAAACACACCACTGTTGCCGCGGCCCTGACCTTCTCCGTCCACTACCGCCGGGGTACGCCATTCAATGTGCAGCTGGAAGTCTTCGAACTGTTGTTTGGTTTTGATCATACCTGCACCCTTTACCACGGTCAGCGCGCCGTTTTTTACCTGCCATTGCGGAGTACCGCCTTTTTCGTTTTCCCACTGCTGCAGGCTTTTGCCATCGAATAAAATGATGGCGTCATCCGGCGCAGAACAGGTGGCTGTACCCGATACAATTACTTTGGGTACCGGTTCCCATACTTCAGTGTCTGCGGGTTTCATCTGCTGGCTGTTCTGAGCCAGGGCACTGAGCGAGAGCATAGTACATGCTGATACTAATAGTGTACGCATCCTTTATTGTTTTACGTGGAAAATGAAAAGGGAAATTACAAATCAGGCGGTAATAATGGAATACCTGCCGGCAGATTTTAAGAAAAAAAGGGAGGAGGGGTAGCTTGTAATGATGGTATATCCTTGTTGGTATTGGCTTTTAGCACTGGCTTTCTCCGGTGGGTATTTTACTACGGCGCCGGTTATATGAAAATACCGGTGGGCATCTACCTGAAGTATTAAAAACAATCCCTATGATCAACGGCGCTTAAATAAATACGCATCTCCCGGCAGGCAGGTGCGAACAGTAGCCGCGTGCTGCCGGGAGATGCGTGTTGTATATAGTGGTGTTATTAAAACTCTTCCTGTTCTTCCGCCCCCATGTTAAAGTTCATCATGGTACCCAGCAGATCGCTGAACCGGGTTTCGTTCTCTACCACTTTTTTGCTGATGAGTGAATAGGAAGAAAGACCGTGTAAAACGAACTCCATAAGGAGGAAGGATTCCCGGTTGCTGACTTTCGGGAAACGGGATTTCACCAGTTCTTTTAAGCCTTCTACTTTATTGAGGATGGTTTCGTACTGTTTATCGCTGATATCCTGGAGTAACTGTACGGAGTTGCCTTTATCGAACCATTGAATGACGGTGCGGTAGGGATTTTCCACCGGCGCCACCTGTTTCTTTTTCTTGAAGGAATCCGGATTCGGGAAATAAATGGCAAACAGCGTACGGATGGACTTATCCAGGAGGTTATGGGCTACCTGTAACGGGCCTTCCTGTTCGCCTTCGTATACCAGCTCTATTTTTCCGGTGATGGCAGGTACAATGGCCTGCAGGTCTGCAATGCGTACGTGGGTTTCTTTTTCCTTATTGATGATGGACCGGCGTTCGCCTGCACTGACCGCATTTTCATAGGCGGCGATGGTTAAACGGGCGGAAACACCACTCTTTTTATCTACGTACTCACTGTTACGCGCTTCAAAAGCAACCTGTTCGATCAGGCGTTTTACCATATCTGCGATCTGTACCTTGCCTTCCTGTTCTTTGTGAATATTGGCTTCCTGTTCGGTGATGAGCAGGGAGTTCTCAATGCTTTTTGGATAGTGGGTGATGATCTGGCTTTCTATCCTGTCTTTCAGCGGGGTGACAATAGATCCCCGGTTCGTATAGTCTTCCGGGTTAGCCGTAAAGATAAACAGGATGTCGAGCGGCATTCTCACCTTAAAGCCCCGGATTTGTATATCGCCTTCCTGGAGGATATTAAACAGGGACACCTGAATACGGGCCTGCAGGTCGGGTAATTCATTGATAACAAAGATGCCGCGGTTGGAGCGGGGGATGATACCAAAGTGGATCACTCTTTCATCGGCATAGCTGAGTTTCAGGTTGGCCGCTTTGATCGGATCAATATCACCGACCAGGTCGGCCACGGAAACGTCTGGCGTAGCCAGTTTTTCGCCATAGCGTTCGCTGCGAGGCAGCCACGCAATGGGCGTTTTATCACCTTTTTCCGCGATGAGGTCACGGGCATAGCGCGACAGTGGCTGGAAAGGATCGTCGTTTACTTCTGAGCCTTCCACAATGGGGATGTATTCGTCCAGCAGGTCTGTTATCTGCCGGGCCATCCGGGTTTTTGCCTGACCGCGTAAGCCGAGCAGCAATATGTTGTGCCGGGAGAGCAGGGCTCTTTCGGTATCCGGAATTACTGTGTCTTCATATCCTACGATACCAGGAAAAGTAGCTTCCTTTTGTTTCAGTTTGCTGATGAGGTTACGTCTGATCTCTTCTTTGACAGAGATGGGTTTATAGCCACTCTTTTTAAGCTCGCCTAATGTTTTTATGCTAGTATCCATGGAAGATGATTGCTGATTACGAATATGAAAAAGTATGGCGGTTATCGCCAGGATGATTAATAGAATTTCCTTTTGCCGCTTTCGAAATCACGGAAGAGGAACTGGCCCAGGTTATCGGTGCCGGAGAAGAACGCTTTGCCATTATTGGTTTCAGTGAACTCCTGCACAAATTGCTGCAGCCACGGGTCGGTAGCCACCATAAAAGTCGTGATGGGTATTTTCAGCTTTTTACACTGCGCTGCCAGATTCAGGGTCCGGTTCAGGATTTTGCGGTCCAGGCCGAAGCTGTTTTTATAATACTGGGTACCGGTTTTCAGGCAGGTAGGCTTCCCGTCGGTGATCATGAAGATTTGCTTGTTCGGGTTCCTGCGGCGGCGCAGGAGGTCCATGGCCAGTTCCAGCCCTGCCACAGTATTGGTATGATAGGGGCCTACTTCCAGGTAGGGCAGGTCTTTGATTTCTATCTGCCACGCGTCGTTACCGAAAACGATGATGTCCAGGGTATCTTTGGGATACCGGGTGGTAATCAGCTCACTGAGTGCCATCGCTACTTTTTTGGCGGGCGTGATCCGGTCTTCCCCATACAAAATCATGGAATGGGAAATATCGATCATCAGTGCGGTGGAGGTCTGGGTTTTGAAATCGGTCTCCTTTACTTCCAGGTCGTCCTGATGGATGGAGAAGCTATCGATACCATGATTGATCTGCGCATTGCGGATAGAAGCGGTTACATCCAGCTGGTCCACACTGTCTCCAAACCGGAACGGGCGGGTTTCTGCATTCAGTTCATCTCCCATACCCGATCGGTGCACATTATGATTCCCGGACGTCGTTTTCTTTAATCGGCCGAAAATTTCTTCCAGGGCATTTTTGCGGATGGTCTGTTCTGTTTTGGAAGTGATTTCTATATTACCGCTTTCTTCGTTTTCGCGGATATAGCCTTTTTCTTTCAGCTCCTGGATAAAGTCGCCGATGCCATAATCCTTACCGGTAAGATTATATTCCTTGTCCAGTTGGGTGAGCCACTGTAGTGCTTCTGACACATCTCCACTTGTATAGGTAAGGAGTTGGGTAAAGAGATCCAGTAGTTTTTGAAAAGGCGGTTTCTGGTTTTCATCCGGATTGAACCGGGAAAAAGTTATTCCTCTCATAGCACAAGTTCTGTAATAAAAATAGCACTTTTAAAGGACAAAGTTGCAAGCCCTGGGAATAAATACCGGTATAATACGGCATTATGCAGCAAGATTACACCGGAGAGATCCGGCCGGGAAGGGATAGTCGCTTTCCGGGGTTTTGCTGCAATAAACTTGCATTTTAAGCTGAAACCAATTACTTTCAATCATCAAAAAAATATCTATATGAAAAAACTGAGAAATGCATTTATGCTGGCTGGAGGAATGGCGATGGCATTATTGACACAATCTGCCGGGGCGCAGGCCAGGGCAGATGCATTGGGATGGAAGCTGGGAGCGCAGGCGTGGACCTTTAACCACTTCACCCTGGCAGAAGCACTGGAAAAAATGGATAGCTGCGGTATCCAGTTCGTGGAAGCCTATCCCGGCCAGGTAATTGGTGGCGGCATTGAAGGTAAAATGGATTATCATATGCCACCGGCAAAACAGGAACAAGTAAAAAGCCTCTTTAAGAAAAAACACAAAGTACTGATGGCATTCGGGGTAGTGGTGCCGGATTCGGAAGCCGACTGGCGCGCCTTGTTTGACTTTGCCAACCGCATGGGCATTCAGGTGATTACCAGCGAGCCACAGGCAGAGTACCTGGATCTGATTTCTTCTCTTTGCGATCAATATAATATTAAGCTGGCGATTCACGACCATCCTAACCCGAGCCCTTACTGGAGTCCGGAAAGTGTGCTGAAAGCGGTAGAAGGCAGAAGTAAACTGATGGGTGCCTGTGCAGATATCGGTCATTGGGTACGTTCCGGTCTTGACCCGGTTGAATGCCTGAAAAAACTGAATGGCCGTGTGATCAGCCTGCATATGAAAGACCTGAATAATAAAACAGCAGATTCACACGACCTGGTTTGGGGCAATGGGGTATGTCAGATCAGCAAAGTGCTGGAAACCCTGAAAAACCAGAAATTCAAAGGCTTGTTTTCTGCCGAATACGAATACAAATGGGATTACAATGTACCGGAAGTGAAGGCCAGCGCTGCTTTCTGGCGTCAAATGGTGACCAACCTGTAAGCCATATATCATATAAATAAAAAAGGCGACCATGATGGTCGCCTTTTTTATTTATATGGTGGCAGTGTTGCTTATTTAGCGGAATCTTTCACTGCATTGCTGTCTGTAGACACCTGAACGGCTTGTTCCTGGGTGTTGTGTTTTTTGGCGCCGCTGCCAAAGTCTGTTTTCATCTGGTGCAGCCAGGCCACAAACTGCTGCGCGTTTTGTCCGTCGCGTTGCAGATCGCTGGTTACTTTGCTGGCTGGGAGTGATTGGTAGTAAGCCAGCTGCTGTTCGCAATCCCGGATGATTTTCTCTGCTATTTCATCTCCTCTTTTCGCATCGCCTGCCATGTAGTAAGCGTATACGGTTTGGAGAGATGTATAGTTATGCATGTTGCCCGGAGAAGTCATGGCATACGGGAAGTTGGTTTCCAGTATGTTTTTATCCATGTGTTTCAGCACATTCAGGGCGCTGTCTTTGCTGCCACCTTGCTGAGACAAGGCTACACCCAGTTTGGTGAATGCCTGGCGCAGGTACTGCAACATTTTTCTGTTAGACTCATCGAAGTAGGTACCCTGTGTCTGCGCGCCTCCGAAGGAGAACTTGTGCATCAGGTTATCATACATCACACCTACGTTAGCGTTGATATCCAGGTTTAACGGATCTACGGCAGTAGGTTTAGGTAATGGTACCAGGTGATAGGTCAGACCATCTGTTTGCAGGTATTCATTCAGACCCAGGTCAGTAGGGCTGGTGAAGTAGATAGGTCTTTTCCATTCATTGGCTGCGATGATATCATATACTGCCAGGTCATTTTTCACCAGGTAGTTTTTGCTGATTTTGAATGGTACGGAAGGCAGGATGTTAGCGCTGTCTTTAGCGGCTACCACGCCATATTTCAGTACGGCTGCCTTATCAACCGGAATGAAGACCTGTCTGGTAGGCAGGAAGTTTTCAGATCCGCCGCCTTCTGTAGACAGTTTGCTGTTCGGATCATCGCTACCCATGAAGTTGATGATCTCTTTCAGGTTGAAGTATTTTTCAGCAGGGATGTTACCCGGATCGAAGAACCGCACGAAGTTGTGGTTTTCGCCCTGATATTTATCTGCAGACCAGTTCATCTGGATGGCCGGGCTTTGGTTCACCGTTTTGCGGGCCTGGTCGATGTACCAGTCTACACCCAGGAGGCTGAGGTTAATCACGCGGATATCCGGACGGATGCCTTCTACTTCCTGTGCATACCACAGCGGATAGGTATCGTTGTCACCAACGGTGAAGAGGATCGCATTCGGCTGGCAGGATTCCAGGTAGTCTTTAGCGATATCTCTTGCGATGTATTTGGTAGAACGGTCATGGTCATCCCATTCCTGAGCGGCCATGAGTACCGGTACTGCTACCAGGCAAAGAATAGTGGCCAGGGCAGGAGAGAGGGTAGCGTTCTTTGTTTTCTTTTTCAGGAAAGCGTATACAGACAGTACACCGAGGCCGATCCATACCGCGAAGGCGTAGAAGGAACCTACATAGGCGTAGTCACGTTCACGTGGCTGGTTACCAGCCTGGTTGAGGTATACCACAATCGCCAGACCTGTAAAGAAGAACAGGAGTGATACGATGAGGGTATCCTTGCGATGGTTTTTATACTGATAGAAGAAGCCGATGATACCTAAGATGAAAGGCAGGAAGAACAGGGTGTTGTGGGCCTTGTTCTCTTTCAGGCTGTCCGGCATTTTGGACTGGTCGCCGTAAATGAAATTATCAATAAACGGAATACCGGAGATCCAGTTACCATCTCTTACGTTACCATAACCCTGGGTATCATTTTGTTTACCCACGAAGTTCCACATGAAGTAACGGAAGTACATGAAGTTTACCTGGTATTGCAGGAAGAATTTGATGTTGTCGCCGAAGGTAGGTTTTTCACCTTGTTGCAGGCCTAACCAGGTACGGTAGAAGTCTGCGTGACCTTGTTCGTTGCTGGCATCCCATACACGCGGGAAGAGCATTTTATCTTCCGCCGCATATACGGCTTCCATTTTCTTACCGGATACTTCATACTTTTTAGGGCCACGGGCGTAGATATTCGCGCCTTCCTTGTATTCAGGACGGGCGGTGAATACCTGGCCATATACCAGCGGGAAGTCGCCATATTGTTCACGGCCGAGGTAACCTACCAGTGAAATCGGGTTATCTACATTGTACATATCTACAGAAGGATTGGCTGTAGAACGTATCATGGTCGTAACATAAGTGGAGTATCCCAGCAGCATGAACAGCACAAAGGAGATGGTCAGTCTGCTGATGTGTACTGTTTTAGCAGTATTCAGTTTGATACCTACTGTTTTCAGGAGGTAAGGTATCAGCAGGAAAAATGCTGCCAGCAGGAATTTTATGAAGATCACACCACCGCTAACGTCGTTGAATGCCGGTACCAGGATAACGGAGGCAATCACGATCAGTGGGGCGTATATGCTGAATTTAGGCTTTCTGAAACCGATGATCAGAATAGCTGTAATAAATACAAAGTAGAAGATGAAGCCGGAGAAATAGCTCATACCGAGGGTATTCACGAAAAATACATCCATATAGCCGGATGCTTTAACGGTGTCCTGGATGAGGTATTTTTGTACGAGGCCAGTGATACCGCAACCTACGATGAAAGCCCAGAAGGTGCCCCAACCGGTTACTTTGAAACGTCTGAAGTAGTATACCATTACCATTGCCGGAATGGTGAGGAGGTTGAGCAAGTGCACACCGATAGACAATCCGAGGAGGTAGGCAATGAGCACAATCCAGCGATCGGAGTAAGGCTCATCGGCTTCATGTTCCCATTTCAGGATAGCCCAGAATACGATGGCAGTAAAGAAAGAGGACATACCATATACTTCTCCTTCCACGGCAGAGAACCAGAATGAATCGGAGAAAGTGTAGGCCAGTGCGCCCACGGCGCCGGCGCCCATGATGGCAATCATCTTTTCACGGGAGATCTCTTCACCTGCCTTTACCATGAGTCTGCGGGCAAAGTGCGTAATGGTCCAGAAGAGGAACAGGATGGTGAATCCGCTTGCCAGGGCAGTCATCAGGTTCACGCCCAATGCGGCCTGGGAAGGTTCCAGGAACATAGTAAACAATCTTCCAAGCAACACGAACAATGGTGCTCCGGGCGGGTGAGGCACCTGTACTTTATAGGCACTTGAGATAAATTCGCCGCAATCCCATAAGCTGCCGGTAGCTTCCATTGTTTTAATGTAAACAAAGCAGGCAATGATGCAGATCACCCAACCGACCAGGTTGTTGGTCCTTTTAAAATTCATAAGGTTGTTTTAAGGTTCCGACAAAAATATAAAAAGTAGCAAATTATGCTAATCTGCTGAACAGTTTTAACTTTTTGTAAATATCTTTTTCACTGTTATCTAAAAGCATGTTGCTGCAAGCCCGTCAGCAGGGGCATACAGTGCGTATTAGAATAGGATTAGAAATGGCGTGTGACTGCCGCAACTATAGGCTGACAGCGGCTTTGACGGTCCAGGCGTCCGGTTTGGCGTTGAACAGGACTTTGGTGGCCGCCCATGTTTCTTTGAACAGATCAGAAGCACGATAAGTTTCCAGTGCGGTTTCCGACTCCCATTGGCTGAAAGTGAAGAAGATATTACCGGAAGTTTCGTGTTCCCAGAGTTCCAGGTGCAGGCATCCGGGGAAGTGCCGGATCAGTTGTTGTTGCCGGGTAAATAGTTCGCGGAAGGTATTTACCTGTTCCGGAACGAATTCCATTTTTACGAGGCGGTTGATCATTGGAAAATTATTCTTACAGTTTGGTAGTATGAAAGTTGCTGGTAGCCGGTGGGCTGGGTCAGCTGATCGCGGCGGAAGCCTTGCAGGCCAAAGAGGCCGGCGGCATTGCCTTTATTGATAGCGATTTCCAGGTATCCGGCGGCGTTGAAGAGGGCCAGTTTCTGGCCTTCTGCTACATCGGCGTAGGTTTCACTGATCTGGCTGATCACTTCATTTCTGCGGAAGAAGATGCGGAACGGGCGTTTTTTACGCTGGGCATCAAACTGATCGCGGGTAATATTGACTACTACGTTTTCGAAGCTGTCGATATGAATGATCTGGCCTTCAATGAAATCGTCGCCTACCAGTGGTTGCAGGTTATGTTTAACCGTAATGCTTTGTGTCAGTGGACCGAGTTCGCCGAGCGCTTTGCCGCGGCTCAGTTCCCGGGCAGCAGCAGCCAGCAGCTGAATGATGGTAAAGGTATTTTTAGGCGCCTGTTTATCCAGCGGTATTTTGATGACCTTATCCGGCATCCCTCCGGCAATCATGGTGAGCAGGCCGTTATCGGCACAGCCAATGTATTGTCCGTTATGTTCTGCTACGAGCACGTGGTCGGGCCGGCGGTCGAACAGGTTGATGAGTACAAAGTGGAAAGTCCCCAGGGGAAAGTAAGCGAAAGCACTTTTACAGATATAGGTAGCCTGCGGGAGGTTGAAAGGGCTGATATGATGGGTGATGTCCGTAACATGACATTCCGGGCAGTATTGCCAGAGTTGCCCTTTGATGGCACCTACCAGGTAATCCTGCATCCCTATGTCTGATGTTAATGTTATAATGGACATGCCAGAAAATCTAAATCCAAATCCCTATGCTCAAAACCCACGATTCAAAATCTATCCTCACCTTGCCTTCACTTTATCACATTCAAATGGCTATCTGCTAGTGGCGCTTTCCTACCAAAAACGATGCCATTGGGGTTATATATATGAATCCTGATGCAAATAAAGGTAAAAATACCAATGAGCGTGTATTTTTAGCGTATTTTTTTATCTTGTAAAAGTACTAACGTTAACGGCTAGGGTGAAATAATTGTTCATTTACTGCAGCGGAGATCCTGGTTCTTTTTTAAAATGGTTGTATACCAGTTTGTCCAGAACGCCCGGCAACAGCTTGCTGAGCAGTACCGTCAGTTTACCTTGTCCGGTAAGTACGAGGGTACGTTTGCGTTTGGCAATCGCTTTTGCGATAGCGGTGGCTACGGCTTCCGCTGTCATGAGTTTATCTTCACTGAGCGGAGTTTCGCGTTGGGTTTGTCCCTGAGGATTCAGCGCCGTATTCCGGATATTGGAAGCGGTGAAGCCCGGGCATACCCACATTACGTTAACGCCTGTATGTAAATTTTCGGTGCGCAATGCTTCCAGGAATCCCTGCATCGCAAATTTGGAAGCGGAGTAACCGGTACGTGCCGGCAGCCCCCGGTAACCAGCGATCGAAGAAACACCTACAATGGTACCTTTGTTGGCCAACAGGGAAGGATAAGCATACTTTGTACAATATACCGTACCCCAGAAGTTGATATCCATCAGTGATTTCAGTACGCTGAGATCCAGATCCCGGAACAGGGCCCGCATCGAAATACCTGCGTTGTTGATGAGGATATCGATCTTGCCAAAATGTGCCAGCGTTTTTGTGATGAAGGCTTCGCAATCGGCTTCCACACTTACATCTGCTACTACGGTAAATAAATCGGCGCTGCCGGTTTCCCGTTGCAACTCCGTCAGGGTTTCCTGCTTTCTGCCGCACACTGCTACTTTTGCGCCCAATGCCAGTAATTCCTTTACCAATGCTTTTCCTATGCCGGAAGAGCCACCGGTAATTACTACGATCCTGTTCTGAAAGTAAGTATTCATGGGTATATTTTTGCCCCACAAAAATAGGTGAGAAGATGATAGTAACAGCAAATTATTACAGCGTATTCACGGAAATGTACGACGATGACTGTTGAGGCTATTCTCTGTAACACCTTGCTGCAGTGGGTTTAAAAGTTTTTGAAAGAAAAATTTGGTTGGAAATAAATAATTCCTATTTTTGCACTCCCTTACAGAAACGGGGAACGATTCCGTAGCTCAGTTGGTAGAGCAATACACTTTTAATGTATGGGTCCTGGGTTCGAGTCCCAGCGGGATCACAACAAGATTATCAAAGAAAATTAAAGCTGCTTAAATCATAGGATTTATGCGGCTTTTCTGCTTTTATGATGAAAAGATAAATCATAGGAAACGAATCTGAAAGGATACAAAAAAGGATACCGTACATCTAAATTTACGGTATCCTTTTTCTTAAATGCTTGTCAGTAAGGTGGCTTATAGTTTACAAACCGATACAAAACCAACCTGGCAATACCTCAAACAAAACATCGGAATTAATTGGAGTTAGCCCTGTATCCTGTATTTAAGCGGCGTTCGAATCTATCCTCGTGTTTATTATGTTATGATTTTATAAAAGGATATTTCGCATAGATATCTACATCCTCAATTTTTCTCAATGCCGGCCCCTTGCTGGTTAATATTTGTTTGCTTTCAACGATCATTTCATCTAAATCAAACCCGTGTATTGTTCTGCCTAATAGGAACGAAATGGTATAATCTGTCCAGTTATCACTTTTTGCAGTTGCTACTTCCGACGCTTTTTTCATCACTTCCCATGTTTCGTTCTCTGTTAAATAGCCCACCCAGTAGCACCATTTTGCCAATGATACGGCCCTGCAAATATCCCAGGCATAAGCAGATTTTACTTGCGCAACCCTATCCAGGTCCAGGCCTAAACCTTTTGAAATGTTTTTCTGAATAACGCTTAATTCGTTTGTTGACTGCAGAAAAAGAGGTTCAAATTCATTACTTCTTTGCAATGATATTAAAGCATGTAAAGTTTCTTTCGCTGTTGTTTCGTTTGTTATTTCCCATTGTTGCGCCAATCCGCCGATATATTCATTCAAACTACTTTCTGGTTTGATGCCAAGAATTTTCTCTCCTCTATAATAAAACAAAATTCCGCCAAATGAAAGTAGTCTCTTTTGTTCGTCGGTTAATGGTTGGTCTGAATGATTGGTATTGAAACTTTCCAGTTGTTTATTATTGTATTTCTTCATCTTCGCTTTTAAGACAAGCATATATACAATAAATACCAAGGCAATTCCACCGATAATAAGGTAAGTGTTCATGTTAATAGGGATGTTTAATATTGGTTGTTTGATTATGTTTTGAAGTCAGTAAGTTATAGGTCAGGAATATAATTGCTACAGAAAACGGTGTATGTAAAGGCCTTTGTCTGGTCTAAAAGTAATAAAATAAATTAATATTTAAAATGTTTTAAATATTAATCTGGTTGATGCCAGTCGGGAAGTAATCATCGTATTAGCCTCAGGCTTTATTGGCGATTGGGTGACAGGGAGAATCAGCACGGATCTTAATAGTGTTGTTGGTTAACCTTGCCGACTACATTTTTCATGTGGGCAGCTGCCTATCTTCAATTACAGCTATAATCCAGGATTTGTACACGTTGAGAATGATCATTATTATAATACGGAATTAATCGGGGAGCGTCCTTTCCCTTCCTGACGGAGGCTATATGAGAACAAGAGGCACCGGCCATTTATGCCGATTTAGCAAGACTTTTCGTTTAATCGTACCAGTTATAAGTTCTTTCAAAACTAATACAAAGTAAGCTAATCCGGAAGGATATGTTCCTCCCTTACAAAAGGTGTTATGAAGGTAAATGAGAAATTACAGGATCTTCCATTGCTGTTAAAAAACAGGCAAGCGGAAACCAGCGTTTGTACAATTACTACAGAACTTTATGGACGGAGTAATTGTTATTATGGTAGTTGCTGTGCACAGACAATTTAAATATGTGCTATGAATATTACACCTGATACAAATATTGTCACATTTTATATCCCGAATACACACAATTTCTAAACCTCAAAATGCTATGTTATGCCTACACTATTTGTTTTTATTCCGTTCAACCAGCATGAACTATCCCCAACTAAGGATCTTCCGCTACAAGCTAATGAATTGTACCTTGCATTTCAGGCAGTAAGCAACAAGCGCATCGGCGAAAATATTGGTGCATTAATCAGCAGTGTACAGGTAGTATACTTAGATTCTCAGTTTACGGTAACCAATCAGGATTATATTATTGTATTTGCTCACGGAAGTAAAGATGCAAAAAACTGGCTGTTCTCAAATGTTCCTCCATTGGAGATCAAGGCTACGGATGCCATGAATGTATTAATTGCAAGCAGCGCAAATAAAGCCGTGAGAATATTATTTATGTGTTGTTTTAGTTCATTAGACGGTCATATCGGGCAATTGTGGGAAGCCAAATATCCTAATCAAACCATTTATGCCGGTAACGCAGCCATATCTAATCTGTTTTCTGCCACACGGACTCAAATAAGGAGTTGTTGCCTGGCACTTTTTGAACTTTCTGAAGTAGTGTAATATTTTTCACTTCAACTAAGCTATTTTATAGGTTAGTTACTTTATGGGATTACTCTTTGTAAAACGAAGAGAAAAAAAGGCTGGATCCTTACACGATAAGGGTCACGGAGGGCAACTAAAAGTTGCCCTTTTTCATTTATAACCGATCTGCCGCAATAGCCATCATGCATATTATTCCGGAGAGGCTTCCGAAAACAGCTAAAGGTGTTTGCTTGATGGAAGGCTACAGCAAGATAGATGAACCGGTAACCGCTTTATGCTATAAAAGGATCTTAAAACAGGTTCACGCTGTCGCTGCGCCGGACAGGAAGCAGCGGTTGCAGCACTGCAGACCATACCGCCGCCTTAAGATTTTCCCAGCATAGGGTAGGTGAACAGTAAGAAATGAAGCAGATTGAATCCAAAATGGGTGAAAATAGCCGCCATAATGCCCGCTTTATGATAGGCTACGCCATATCCGAGGCCCGCTATAAATGCCAGCAACATTAATGGCCATCCGCCGGTGGTATGAACTAACGCAAACAGGAGTGCTGAGATCATCAGCGAAAGATAATACGGTTGTTTCCCGAATACATTGCTCCCTGCATATCCCTGCAGATATCCCCTGAAGACTGTTTCTTCTGTCACCGCTACAATCAACAGATTGTGCAGCGCCCATATCCATAGGTAGTGAAGCAGCAATTTCGGTTCCCATGCTACAAAATGTAGTGCCCATGCGGTCAGTATGCAAATGGCTATGATCGCGGCCAGTGGTATTATGATCGCTTTTCCGATCTTCCTGATATCGTATTTTTCTACGTAACCCAGTTTGAGCAAACAGGTAAATATGGCAAAACCTGCAAAGGGCTTGTCCAGGTTGAAATGCATGGTAAAGGGAGCTGCATCCGGCGTAAATCTCACCCTGTCAAAAATAAGTACGTTGCTAAACCCCGGCAGCTGATGTGTTAAAAGCAAGACGCTTAACAGAAAAAAGGCGATATGTGTGGTGGTCCGTTGCCAGCCCGACGAATATCGTACGGCGAGTAACAGGAGTATGACTTCTGTTAGCAGGAACGCTACGCCGGTAATACTAATGCCTCCGTTGATAAATGCCAGTACATAAGCAATCGCCAATATGATCCAACCTGCCTTTACCATGCGAAAGAAGCAGAGGAGTATACTGACGATAAATAAAAGGTATCCGGGTAATAATTGTAAATCAAATAACATAAGGGTTCTCTTGTTAATGCTTTAGCTGTTTTCCACCGTTCACGCCTGACTTGTAATCCTGTGTGCAAAGTAAAGGCAATTTTTTCTTTTGCTCAATATGTTGAAAAAGTAGTGTTCCTTTTTCCCATATAACAGGATGTATGGCCAGCCTTATTTCATCTATTAAATCCAGATTTAAAAAGTTATGGCGACTTTTGCCCCGCCATAAAGCCAGATGTTTTTCCCCTCTGATTTTTCCTGAAGGACCCTGTACCTGGGTACGGGAGGATACTCCATGCCATTGCGCAAATATGGTATTTACGTTGGCTGCCAACGAGGAAGGAATATATACCGAAGAAGTGCAGAGCCATTTAGTATCCTGTCTGCACTGGCCTTTTCCCTTGTTGTATACCATTTACCATACCTGCTCCGTCGTATAGGTATCTTTTATCTGCGTTTGCTTAACTGAATCGCTCTTGCTACCCGTGGCCGGTTATAGCGTTGCAGGAAAATCGGATAAAGGTTTAGCAAGACATTTAATACCAGTAGCCACAAAGACCTGCGCACGCCAAATTGGAATGCCACGAAAATAGTAAAGCCCAGGACTATCAGGAAGATAATCAGGGGACCCAGTTCATTTTTTTTTGTTTGATAATGAACATGCACCAACGCTGCGGTATTTTTTGCTATAGGGTTGGATTTTTTATTCAGTTTTTCCCAACCTGTCCAAACCAATAGTTTTCTAAATAAATTTATGCCCAGCTGTTCGTATATTTTTCCTTTCTGTTCCCATTCCTTTTCATGATAGTAGGTAGACGTAAATGGGCTTTTCAGGGTTTCCGTAAAAGTAAGCGCGCATAGCATCAACAGGAAGTTCAGCGCCAATGCGAATGAAGGTTTATCCATGTTGATATACTTAACCAGGGCACTCACTGCGCCAATTGTAATGAGGACAATTAAAATTAAAGTGACAGTTTTTTTCATCGATGACTTTTGTTTAGGTTAGGGATACTCAAATGTTGCTCAGCTTTCCAATATAAGCAATAGATCTGGTTGTTGAAAGGAAGAAAAGAGTATTTATAAAGGAACCTATGACATTACCTAAAAAAAGGACTCCGGAAGATTACGGTTGATAACAACAAATATACGTGGAGCGTTACCGGCAGGGATGAGGTGATGAGTCTTAGTATAGTGCCTTTGAAACAGCCCGATAGTTTATTAACCACTGTATTTGATTATTACAGTCTGCCGGTGGAAACTAATGTTACAGCAGATGGTCAAATCATTACTACTTTAAAACAAAAACGGGAGATTACTGGTTATATAGTCCGGCAGGTGATTTTATATGCACTGGCTGCAGGGTGGGAGCCACAGGTAAAAAGAAGTGTGTGGCGTCTCAGCAGCGTAGGGGACAAAATAGATCTGAGATTGTCTGACCGTAGTTAGGGTTATTCATTTTTAAGATAGATTTTTCAGCTGTCAGAAAAAAAACATGTAAATATTTTTGGAGATGAAAATGTTTTTATTACCTTCGCGCTCCCGTTGAGGGAATGATTCCGTAGCTCAGTTGGTAGAGCAATACACTTTTAATGTATGGGTCCTGGGTTCGAGTCCCAGCGGGATCACAAGCAACTTACAAACCTCCACGCAAGGCGTGGGGGTTTAGTTTTTTAGTCGAGCGTTTGGTCGAGTTCCTTTTATATAACCCCGATTTCTTTCCCGTACTTTATACAGGTTAATCAGCTTTTACTGAATTAGTTATTTTTAAACTAATTCTCTATTTTCAGATTGTAAAATCTAATACATGCTTAACACCTCTAATGATAATATTGGCTTAATCTACAGTGCTGCAAGAAGCAAGGTAGTTGACGTAGCGGTGCTTGTTGAACGGCTTCTTTCTATTGGACTATCCCATTTGCTCTCGCTGGGATGTGGGGATTTTAAGAATGTTCATGTTGACATGTTGGGTGACATCTCAAAAAAGTTACCCTTTAATCAAATTATCACGCTGTTAGTTCACATTAAAGCCATTAAGAAGGAGGACGAAGTAAAGTTCAGAAAACTTATTGAAATAAGAAACGTATTTCTACGTGATCCTCTAGTGATTACTTTTTCAGCTTGTCTAAAAGTTAGACCTAATCTGCAAAAATTCCTTAGTAAAGAGTACTTGGTGAAAATCGAAAACCAACAAAATACATCCCTCGAAAATTTTACTGAAATGTACTTTGAGTGTTTTTTCAAAGATGTCAGTAATATTTCCAATACAATAATGTGGGAATATGTGATCGGAAAAGCCTGCAGTAAAGGGTTCGTCGAAGGGCAATTACAATATTACAAGATATTAATCCAAAAGATCCGTGAGTTTGTAAGTCAAAACCCCGATTCAGATCTAACCTCGAAAATAACTATGTTGATGGAAGAAGCGGCTACAGAGGCAAAAAAAAGCAGTATTGCTGGATAACCTGTGAAGTTATTGGATAAGTGAATATTGCAATAATGAGTATTATTTTTCACTTATGAAGGGGGGATAAAAACTGTCGTGCAATGGCATGAACGATTCAACTTTTATGAGATAGGAAATATTTGTATTGGTATTTACTCGTTTTTCTTACCGTTGTATTATCATGTAAAGAAATAGTAAAATAATTTAGGATGCTAGACTTCAATTTTGTAAATTGATAAACATTGTTGTTTTCTTACCTCATAAAAACACAAGGATATGAGAAGGTTGAACATGAAGCTGTTGAAATCCTTTTTCACCTTTGACCTACCGGTTAAATACAGTTACATTTATTCCCGTTTTCGTAAAACTCATGAAGGGCAGCGCGATATTTATGCCAGTTGGCCGGCGGAGGCGACACGTCGCCAGTTGATTAGTGAGTATTGGAGTAATGCGCTATGGCATTATTTGCTTTTGTTTGTTTGGGCCGATTTTGTTGTTTTCTTTTATAGTGGCCAATTGAATGCAATGAATAAATAATTCCCAACTGCTGTATTTCCCCGGAAAATTGTCTTCGCATAAACGAAAATATCGTTAATCTGATAATCCGTACCCGTAAATCCTATATCGATGTAGTATTTTTTCCCCGCTGTATGTCTTGATGTACGTTTGTATCATCAAAACAAAAACAGATGAAAACAAAGAAAAACATCTCTATACTCATTCTCTTATTGTTTGTTATCGTTCTTCATGCACAGGAAAAAAACGGCAGTGTGACCGGTAAAGTTACAGATTCACTGAGCAATGCTCCCATGCCTTTTGCAACGGTAGTACTGCTTAAAGATGGTACTGAGAAAAAGAATACATTAACAGATAAAGACGGACAATTTGGTTTTGCTGCCGTACCATATGGTACGTATACAATAGCCGTAAAATTTATCGGATATGCCGACTATCAGTCCACCTCCCTGACCATATCTGCTGAACAGGTCAATATTCCTCCGGTACAGTTGGCACCGGCAGTGCAACAGCTTAACAGTATAAATATTACCGCCCGTAAACCTTTTATTGAACAGTCACTGGGAAAACTGACCGTGAATGTATCAGAAAGCCCGGCAGCTGCGGGTAATACGCTGGAAGAAATTCTAAAACGATCGCCGGGCGTTAAGGTGAATGATGACGGGAGCGTTACCCTGAATGGGAAAAAAGTAATGATGTACATAGATGGGAGGCCATCGTACCTTACCGGAGAGGCTTTTAAGAATCTGCTGGTAGCCACCAGTGGTAATAATGTGGACAAAATAGAACTCATCTCCAATCCTGCTTCTAAATACGATGCACAGGCGGCCGCAGTGATAGATATAAAAATCAAAAAAATAAAGCATGGCGGCTTTAACGGAAGGGTATCTGTCGGTGGCGGAGGCGGACGATACGGGAGGTATACAGGAGGCCTTGACCTGAACTACAGGAATAATAAACTGAATATATACGGCGGATACGACTACCTGCATAACCAATCCTACCTCAACACACAAACCGACCGGGAAATGGGTGCCAGCCATACCAATCCGCCACATATATACGACGACGCCTATGATGTACGGAAGAGAGATATTCACAATATAAACGCCGGGATCAACTACGATTTCAATGCCAGTAATACCATGACACTGGAACTGAAAAATACCTGGTTCATCAGAGATATAGCGGCCACCAGTCAGACAACATTCCTGAATGCCAGGCCGGGACAACCAGATGTGGCATTCACCACTACACAAACCGGCAATGCCAGATTCAGCAGCCCTTCAGCTAACCTGTATTACCGGCATAAGTTTGATACCCTGGGAAAAGAAATCGTTTTTAACGGCAGTTACTATCACTACAATCAGCAATGGCAGGACGAGTTCATCACCGATTACGATAAGAAGCAGCCTGTTGAATATCTCAGGAATAATTCTCCTCAGACTATCATGATGAAGTCCTTATCTGCTGACTATTCACAGCCTGTCAAAACAGGAAAGTTAGACGCCGGACTGAAAACCGTATTTGTAAAAACAGATAATAACATCCAGTGGGAGAATTGGAAGGGAAAAGACTGGGAAACAGATGCCGGTAAAACCAATTACTTTATTTACCATGAAAATGTAAACGCCGGATATATTACATATGCCAATCAGTTTAAGAAAGTGGTGGTGCAGGCAGGACTCCGGGTGGAAAACACACAGGTAAAAGGAACTTCTGTTACTACCAGACAGGAATTTACCAAAAGCTACACCCAGCTATTTCCCTCTGCAGCATTGCAGTATCTTATATCAGACAATCATCAGCTTGGATTGACTTACAGAAGAAGTATAGACAGACCGAATTATGATCTGGTAAATCCTTTCCTGATATTTCAGAGTAAATACAATGTCTTCCGGGGAAATCCTGATCTGAATCCACAGCTGGTTTCATCCGTTGAGTTATCACATTCCTTTAAAAACAGTTTGATCACTACCTTATCATACGCAAGAACAAAAGACGTATTCACCCCTATCTATAAGCAAGGACCGGAGAATACGCTCATCACAACCTATGAGAACCTGCACACGTATGATCTGGCCTATGCAGGACTCACTTACAGCAAGGACCTTACAAAATGGTGGACTACCGCCACCTCCCTGCAAGGTTACTATGTACGGTTCAACTACAGCAATGATATTCCGTTAGCAGATTCCAGGCCCGGCTACTATATTAATTCCAGCAATACATTCCTGCTGCCGGGCGATATAAAAATGGAAATAAGCGGTTTGTATTCTTCCAGGGCATCTTCAGGATTAAATGACGTAGGCGCTTACTGGAGTGTAAATGCAGGATTACAGAAGAAGATACTCCAAAAGAAAGGAACACTGAGCCTGAATGTCAATGATATATTCAAGAGCACGAAATACTGGAACCGTTCCGAATATCAGCATATCAATGTATATCAGTTTATGCGTTACGACAGCCGGTATGCTATGCTGACATTCAGTTACCGGTTTGGCAACCAGCACATCAAATCATCCGAAAGCAGGCAGACAGCCATTGAAGATGAAAAGAAAAGAGTAAACACCGGCAAATAACATTTATCCCTATACTTATGAAACAATTAGTTGTCTGCAGTAAAGAATTACCGGAGTATTATAACTATGAAGTCCCTTCCGGTTCAATAAATATCGATGGTTCCGCCGTAACATATGCCCTGATTGAAACAGCAGATATAACCTTCGACGGAGATAAGTATCCTGAATATGTGCTGGTAAGGAAAGTAGCAGTATCCACCAATTACCGCGATATGGGCGTCATGACGCATGTGGCAGCCGGTATACTCAGGGGCAACCCCGACCAGCTTCTCTACTATCCCATAGGATCAGAGTTTTCAGGTGTGGTGGTGGCTGTAGGAAATCTTGTAAAGGGTTTCCGGCCGGGTGACAGGGTAATTCCTGATGCAGGCTATCCTTTCGCCGGTGAAAGCAAAGACCGGGGCGGCCTGCCTACCAACAATGCCTTTTCAGAACTGGAAATGTTGCATGCTTCCAAACTCGCTGTCATTCCTGATTCACTTTCCTTTGAGCAGGCAGCAGCATTTACCATAGGAGCGCAGACGGTGTACAGTATGATTTCCAGACTGAACATAACGTCAGGCAGCAAAGTATTATTGCTGGGCCTTAGTTCCAATACAGCGCTCTTTGCACTCAATGCCCTGAAAAACAAATCTGTTGAACTGACAGGAATAGCCCGCAGTATCAAATTCAGGGATAAACTGCTGAAAATGGGGCTTCATCAGCTGTTCGTTATCTCACCGGATACTCCCAACTATCTGGAAAATGAAGGACTGCAGGAATACATCAACGGGAAAGGAAAATTTGATTATATCATCGATCCTTTCTGCAATAACAACCTGACGAAAGCGCTCCCCCTGATGGCAATGAACGGAACATATATTACGTGCGGCGTTTCCAACAACATCACCACAGCGAACAGGCAGCTACTGACAGAAGATATACTGTTACAGGTGATCATCAACAACATTACCATAAAAGGAAATTGCCTCGGCGCCAGTGCCCATCTGCAGACAGCATTACAGGATTATGTACACAACAGCTTTGAAGTGCCGATAGATAGCATATACGAACAGGATCCGCAAAGTTTTATGCAGCGCTCCTTCAATGATCCCGAGCGCTTCGGCAAGGTGATCTATAAATTCTGAATCAACTATTATCAACATATTTCAGGACTGTATAACAAGGGGAATCCGAAAACCTTCAGAAAAGAGTAGGAATAAACAAACCATTTTAATAATAACAATCATGAAACCACAAGTAAATGCGCTCAAATTAAACGTAAGCAAAAAAACGATCACTAAACTCGATGATAGCCAGTTAGCCGGTATCAACGGTGGTGCATCTTTCAGCTGCAACCTGACAATACAGATTTCTGTATTCAAAACCCCCAATACCGGTGGCGGTACGCAGAACTAATCAATATACGGGCTCTGCACCCTGTAGGGCCTCTTTTCTATCCGTTTAAAATGGCCTTGAAGTTATCGATACTGAACCAACCATTATCGACATATTTCAGGCCTGCATAAAAAGGGAATCCGAAAACCTTCAGAAAAGAGTAGGGAACAACATAACATTTTAATGATAAAATCATGAAACCACAAGTAAGTGTACCTAAGTTAAACGTAAGCAAAAAAACCATTACTAAACTGGACGATAACCAATTAGCCGGTATCCATGGTGGTGCATCTTTCAGCTGCAAACTGACATTACAGATCTCTGTGTTCCAAACAGGTACTAACTAATCAATATATGGCCCTGTGCCCAGCAGGGCTTCTTTTTTTTCCATGTAGAATGGCCTTGAAGTTATCGATACTGAATTAATCATTATCAACATATTTCAGGCCTGCATAAAAAGGGAATCCGAAAACCTTCAGAAAAGAGTAGGGAACAACATAACATTTTAATGATAAAATCATGAAACCACAAGTAAATGTGCCTAAGTTAAACGTAAGTAAAAAAACCATTACTAAACTGGACGATAACCAATTAGCCGGTATCCATGGTGGTGCATCCTTCAGCTGTAAACTGACATTACAGATCTCTGTGTTCCAAACAGGTACCAACTAATCAATAGATGGCCCTGCCTCCTGCGGGGCATCTTTCCGCGTGTGTACAACAGCTTTGAAGTTTTAGCAGCGCCGAACCAACCATTATCAACATCTTTCAGCCTGAATAAAAGGGGAATCCGAAAACCTTTAGAAAAGAGTAGGAAAACAACAAACCATTTTAATGATAACAATCATGAAACCACAAGTAAATGCGCTCAAATTAAACGTAAGCAAAAAAACGATCACTAAACTCGACGATAGCCAGTTAGCCGGTATCAACGGTGGTGCATCTTTCAGCTGCAACCTCACAGTACAGATCTCGGTATTCAAAACTCCCAATGCCGGTGGTGGTACGCAGAACTAATCAATATATGGCCCTGCAAGGTCTGTTTTTCTATTAATCCTTTAAAAAAATACTTTATGAAATCAACAACTTCCAAACAAATCAAAGGACTCAGTCTGGATAAAAAAACCATTGCAAAACTGAGTGACATCCAGATGAACACTATTGTTGGCGGCGCCGAGGAGCCGATAGTGAGCATTAAAATTATTATCCCTATCAAATGGAGCAGGTTTTAACCTGCTTCCTTTCAACCATCTGTTAAGCAATTAAATCCCGGATGTATGGACGCAATAAAATTAGGCGTGCTGGATTTTGGAGAAGGGTATGACAGTCTGCATGACCTTATAACTTATGCAACTGACGCTGACCAGCTTGGCTACAGCCGTTTCTGGCTGGGGGAGCATTATATTTTCAACAGCTTATGGTGTAATCCTGAGCCGATACTTCCCCTGCTGCTGGCATATACAGAGAGAATACGCATAGGTACGGCCGGCATACTATTATCAGCACATACGCCATATCGTATAGCCATTACTTTCAAGCAGCTGAGCAATATGTTCAGCAATCGCGTAGATCTTGGATTTGCAGCCGGTTTGCCGGCAGGCGATAACATACGGCAACTGTTACATGCCGATGCCGGTGCATTTGATGAGAAGCTACGGCAGGTGCTGGAGCTGCTCCGTGAAGAAGACAATATGATCGGGAACGGAATACCTGTTCCGCCTTACCGCGGCGAAATTCCGGAGTTATGGTCTTTGGGATGCTCCTGCAAAAGGCTGGATAGCGTTCTGGAGTCAGGGCTCAACTTTTCCAGATCATTATTCCATGAGATCTCCGACGACGCTGCACAGAAAGAGCAATTGCGTGTATTTATGGAACGTTATGCTGACAGGCACGGGGCGTACCCGAAAATCAACCTGGCGGTATCCGGTATATGCAGTGATTCAGAAGCGATGGCGAAACAACTGTATAAGCAATCTCCCTACTATCAATCCGCATTCATCAGGTGTAATCTCCTGGGAAGTCCGTCTTATTTCCAGGATACCATCTGTGAATATGCCGCTGCCTTTGGGATTAATGAGTTCATTTTTCTCAACCTTGCTGCCGGCATCCGGGATCGGTTGCATTCACTCAGACTACTGGCGCCGGTTTTCCAGCTGCCCGCGGCACACATGACAGTGCAGTAGCCAACATAGCAACCCTTGCATATAATGAATACAATGATTTCTAAAATACGTACAGTTATGAAACCAACATCAGATTCAACCCGGAGGCTCTTCCTGCAGAAAACTACTGTTGCCAGGTTAACGCCGGCTGCACTGGGTTTGCTGAAAGGCGGCGGCGAACCGTTAAAAATAGCAGCCTCCGGATGTATTTGCGCTACCGGTCAATCATGTGGCATCAGGTGCTTCGAACCAGTTGTAATACCATGCTGATAACCGTCTTTCCTTCCGCCCATAAATACAAAAAGTCCTGGTTGCGCCCAGGACTTTTGCATGAATATACCTGATTCAGGTACAATCATGAAACCACTATAAATATAATACTCTTTCTCAAATACAGAAAATTAAAGACCAGTCATCATCTGCCAAAACCAGACTCCCTGCTGTTATACAACAGCAGGGAGTCTGGTTTAAAGCCGCAGCATGTGTTATTTCTTCAGGCGTATCAGTTCAAAAAAAGCGCTTTTAAAAGTGATACCGATAGGAATGTATTGCTGCACCTGATTTTTCTTCCGGATTATCAATTGATTACCTTCAACAGAAACAATCCTGTTCAGGGAAATGATATAGGAGTTATGCACACGGGCAAATTGTGATTTAGGCAGGGTACTTTCAAGATCCTTCATATTCATGAGCGCCAGTACTTTATCATTGGCACAATGAAAGGCCACATAATTCTTGATCCCTTCAATGTAATCAATATCTTCAAAGTTTATTTTAATCTGCTTGCCTTTATGCTCCGTTTTTACAAACAGATATGGCTGGTCGGTCTGTTTATTGCTATCAACGTCCATACGTTGCGTAAAAAGAGATTGAAACAGGTTCAGGGCTTTCTGGGAAGCCTTCAGGAAACGCTGATAGGTAACAGGTTTCAGCAGATAATCCACCACATCGTGTTCAAACCCTTCCAGCGCATATTCACTATAAGCGGTAGTAAGAATTACTTTTACATTATCGTTCATGATCTTTAAAAGATCAATGCCTGAGATTTCCGGCATGTGGATATCCAGAAAAATCAGGTCAATTTTGTTGGTGCTGACGTATTTCAGCGCTTCCAGGGCATTGGTGGAACTACCGGCCAGTTTCAGAAAGGGAGTCTGGTTTACATATTTTTCCATTATTTCCACGGAATGTTGTTCGTCGTCGATTATATAACAGTTTATCATAGACCGGGTTTTAAATCTCTTGTTGTGTCATGGCGGCTTCGCCTGTTATATTCAGGGTCAGCGTATAAAAAAATTCTTTGTTATCAATATGCAGCAGATGCCTGTCGGGGTACACCTGCTCGAGATGTTTGGCCACGTAGGCCAGACCGATACCATTGGATATTTCTTTCGGGCCGAAACGTTTTTTGTTGTGAATGAAAAAGGAGATATGTGAGGTATCTGCTTCCAGTCTGACCGTCAGTGGATGAGCAGCATCATGCATGTCGCCATGCTTGAATGCATTTTCCAGCAGGGTAATCAATGTATGCGGCACGATCCGCAGGTGATGACAGCGGACCGTTTTTTCAAAATTGATATATACACCATTACTGTATCGCATTTTATATATACTGATCAGATAGTCGATATTATCTACCTCTTCTGCCAGGGAAACAAATCCGTCGGTATCTACTTTCCGGAGAGATGACCGCATTATATGTGTCAGCGCTACGATGCCTTCTGCTACCTCGGGATGGGTATCTTCCACTTTATTGTAAAAGTAGCCTAAGGTGTTAAACAGAAAATGCGGATTTATCTGGGTTCTCAGGACTTCATTCTCCAGCTCCAGTTTTTCCTGGGCCAGTTTTAGCTGCGCCATTTCTTTCTTTGTCATTTCGGTGCGGATAATCTGCACCTCCTCTTTTCGTTTAATAGACAATCGGGCAAACCAATATCCGAATGACAGCAGGATAGACTGAAACCACCACCAGGTAGCACCTACACCCAGCTCATAAGGGGTATAATAGGCATAATTTGCGTTAGGTCCCAACCAATGCGGGTTGGCTACCGTTAAAACCAGATAGTGGACAACATTATTCAGCACAAAGGATAACAGCAACAAACCTATATAGGAAAAGTATTTCTTCCGTTCAAAAAAAGCAGGCAATAAAAAATCTGAATTTGAATAAAATAAAACCGCGCAGATCAGAAATATCTGTACATTTTCTATTAACACTATCTCAGGATGCCCTGCTGTAACAGTATATACATAAGTACATTCACTTCCATACAGTACCCATACCATCAGGTGTATCCAAAATTTATATCTGATACCGGTTGTTTTCTTTTTCATAATTATTCGGATATTTTTATTGTTACCGGAGGTAACTTCCTGGCACATTTCACGCTTATCAACATGCGTCCCGGGTAACAGTTGCTTTTCGCTACGGACTGTACAAAAACAGCTACAATGCCAGCTGATAACAGGCATTGCAGGTAATTAACAAGATAGCCGGCAGGAATCATGCAGTCACTTTTTTTAGTGATAAATTCCTTAGGACATTATATTCTTTCATAGACCCGTCCATCAGTGTATCAGGAATAAGTAACTTTTTTTGCATGAGGCAATAAAAAAGAGACTGATTTCTCAAACGGAAAGGGATACTAAAGCTATGAGATGGAAAGGTTTTCGCAGCGGCTTTGTTGGTATGCAAAGCCCCCGTCACTACTATCAGGTTTATTTAAATCAGTTTGGGCAAGTGGTACCATTATCTCTTTTTCCAGGGATAATCTGCTGAGGGTACTGTTCTTTTCTTTCATGGGCTACATAAATGAATGTGTCAGGAATAGCATAAGCGAAAAACTTCGATTAATATAATAAAAATAAAATGAAATAACATGGACGGGAAAAAAAATGTATCGTTTTGCATTTGCCCGGGACGAAATGCCATTTTGTAGGTATGGCGGAACGCAATATCAATACCTTCTACATCTCTGTAAAAGGTATTGAATACTTTTTAAAATGTAAAATCACAGGAACTGCCCGGGACGCGAGGTGGTGTAGGTCTGGTCTTTTGGGGAGGCAGGGTGCAGCTTGTGTCGATGCCGGTTCCATCACCTCCGTGAATTTTAGTCATATCATTGGAGGTAAGCTGAACAATTGTCTCTCTTTTTAATGACAATTTTTTGTCCGTGTTGTTCTTTTTTTTCATAGTTACATAATTGAATTTGTCAGGAATAAATAAAAAAATGTTGTGTACGGGATCATCAAAACCAAAACATCAGGCTAGCTCAGTGGTCGTTGTTGTTCCACCTGCAAAAGATGGTCTGGTCTTAATCGGGAGGCACTTCGAATAATAAGTGGGTTCCCCGTTGCCGCCGTAAAGTCTGGTCATGTCAGTTTTGTTAAGCTGAGCAATTACTTCCTTTTTCAGCGCTAATTTTTTGATGGCGTTGTTTCGTTTTTTCATGGTAAATAATGAAGGGATAAATAAAAGGTGGTTGTAAATGAGATAATAAAATCTGATGTTTTACATTTCCTGCCAATCTTTCTGAAAGTAGGTATCCATACCCGATGCATCCGGGCAGAAGGGTTTGACCTGTTTCCGAAGTAAAAATATCAGTCACGCGCTGTCGGGCCAGGTGAAAGTGTGGGATGCAGTGTTGGTAAACGAGGTCGGAGGCTTGATTGTCCATCTGCACCACCTAAAAGTTTAGCCATATCAGTTTCGTTAAGCACAACAATTATCTCTTTTTTCAGCGATAATTTCCTGCGGGTGTTTTTTTGTTTTTTCATGTGTGAATAATTGAAGAAATAAACAGAAGGTTGTTTGGAGTGATGAAATAAAAGTAGTATGAAATACGATTGTCAGAAAAAGAAATGGACCATTTTGCATTTGTTCAGGACACTATACATTTTTGCCTGTATTATTAATAAATCCCTCCCCGCAGATTGT
Source organism: Chitinophaga nivalis (assembly GCF_025989125.1). Lineage (NCBI taxonomy): Bacteria > Pseudomonadati > Bacteroidota > Chitinophagia > Chitinophagales > Chitinophagaceae > Chitinophaga > Chitinophaga nivalis. The sequence goes on from NZ_JAPDNR010000001.1 coordinate 3,715,548, forward strand.
TTAAGAAAAATAGTCAGTGCAGCATGCCGCACTGACTATTTTTCTTAATATCATAAAGTCTCATCATTGTCGAAACGGGGTTTGTAAGGCCTTGGATGCGGCGCTCCTGGTATGGGGCCGGTATTTGATTCACCACCGCCGTAAGCCCTGGCCGTGTCATTTTGAGTAAGCAGTGTAATAATTCCTTTTTTCAGCAATAATTTCTTGTGGGTGTTGTTCTTTTTTCTCATGGGTAAACAATTAAATTTATCAGGGAATATAGATTAATTTGAATAGTATCATAAAGTGATCATCAGCAACAGTCAGTATTCACGTAGGATGACAGGAGAAGCTACCCTCCCGGATCCTGTTTCCTCAAACGTTTTTGGCGGCGAGGTGGGTACCGTATACGTACCCCCTGATGGATTACCTCCATAAACGTTGGTCATATCATTCGGCGTAAGCCGCGTAATTATCCCTTTTTTCAGCGATAATTTCTTGTGGGTGTTGTTCTTTTTTTTCATGGGTAAACGATTGAATTTTTCGGGAAGAATCGGGTTGTTGTGAATTGTGTGATAAAAGTAATACGAACCTGTAATGCCCGGAAAAGAAATGTACCGTTTTGCATTTTTCCAGGACGCAATGTCCTTTTGTCGGTATTTTTGAAGCGCACTGCATTCCGCGGGATAGTCAGGCAAAATACTATCCGTAAAACATCTCCTTTATTTAATTACATCATCCATACCTACAATATATCAATCGGTGTATCATATTTCCCGGAGGAATAGGGCTGTTCTATGTTTGCCAAAAGTATCCGAAGATGATTATACTGGATGAAAATATTGAAACCACTGTCTGGACAGCCCACGAAACAATTATCAGCAGTCCTGTGCCAGATGACTCTTTACTGAATGGGAAACTGGGTATGATACTTTATTATCATTCCATGTTTCTGGCGTATCAGCGCAGTGAATTTGCAGACAGGGCATATCAGCTGCTGGAAGAAATTTTCGCTGGTCTCAACAGCGGGTCAACAGCGTTGTCCGGCGCCTCTCTCGGCAATGGCGCCTGCGGCTTAACCTATGCGGTTACGCTGCTGAAAAAAAACGGGTTCCTGGATACAGACCTCAGGGCAGAATTGGGTGAACTGGATGCATATCTTCATCAGACTGCCTTGCAGGAAATTGAAAAAGATCACCTGGATTATCTGCATGGCGCATTCGGCATTATCTGGTATTTCACGGAACGCCTTCCTGACCCGGTTATACAAGCGTATCTGGAACAGATCATCCATAAATTGTATGAACGTCGCGTAGTCACCGACCAGGGTACCTGGTTCAGAAACTACATTATAGATCCTGCGGAAAAAGAGGAGATCAACTTCAGTTTATCCCACGGCCAGTGCGCTTTTCTATGCATCCTTTGCGATCTGCTGGAAAAAGGTATCGCGGAGAATAAAGTGCGGTATCTCTTAATGGAAGGTCTCCGCTTTATAAAAGGCCGCCTTCAGCAAATAGACTTTCAGCATCAGCAATATTCCTTTTTCCCGTTGAGCATGTCTCCGGATGGCAGTATGCCTCCCATGAATCACCGGCTTGCCTGGTGCTATGGTGATCTTAACGAAGCCCTCCTGTTCTACAAAGCCGGTCATCTGCTGCATGATCAGCATATGATAAAATTCGCTGACCTGATTGGCAGTACCTCTATCATGCGACAGAATACGGAGGCTACATTATGTACCGACAGCCATTTCTGTCATGGTACTGCCGGACTTGCACAGTTTTATCACACGCTCTACCGGCACACCGGATGGGATAAATATAATACCGCAAGGGAGTACTGGGGCACAGCAACAGCCCGGCTGCTGGCCAGAGATATTGACGCCCGGCTCTTCGCCGGTAAAGAAAACTCCCTGCTGGTTGGTCTCACGGGACCAGTGCTGGTGCTTTCGTCCCTGATCACCAATGAAGAATTACCCTGGACGGGTGTATTTCTGCTGTAATAGCGCGGCATAACATTGTAAACCTATCAAAGATGTCTATTCCCTATCAATTTCACGATCAGCTTATCTTGCGCACCCCACGGCTCCCGTACCATGAGCAGTACAACGAAGCTTATATCCTTCAGCTGATGGCGGATACCGCATTCATGGAAAGCATTTACCTGGCATCGCCTGTTTTATATGAAGCATGCCGGAAATACCAGTCCGGCCATATCACGGACACCAAAGAAATCAGCAAACTGGTCATCTCCCTGGCTAAATACTATTCCAGGATGAGCGCCCGCTGCACCCCCTTCGGATTGTTTTCCAGCTGCTCGCCGGTTTCATGGACAACAGGAGATACCCGCATTCAAACCGACGAAAGGCCCACCGGAAGGCATACCAGACTGGACATGCATTACCTGTGTATACTTTCCGCTCACCTGACTTCATTACCATTTGTCCGGGAGTACCTGTTTTTTTATCCCAACAATAGTATTTATTATGTTGAAGAAGAAATCCGGTATGCGGAATATCAGCATATAAAAGATAACAGGGTATATCAGATCAGTGCCGTTAATCATACCCCCGCCATTACCGGGATACTGGAACTGGCCCGCACCGGCGCCACCTATCAATCCCTCTCGCAAAGCCTGGTAACAACAGAAATCAGTATCTCCGATGCCACCGGATTCATTGATCAGCTGATTGAAACACAACTGCTCGTCAGTGAACTGGAGCCGAATGTTACCGGTGTTGAATATGCCTTCAGTATACTCCATTGCCTGCAAAGAATATTTCAGGAAACAGCCCATCCCGACCTGGCGAAAATGATACAGCTGCTGCAACAGGCGTGCAACATGCTCCGGCAACTGGACGATAATCAGGTAAACGACGTGGCTGCCTATAAAGCTATTGTAGCGGTACTGAAGGAACTACAGGCCCCCTTTGAAGAAAACAAGCTGTTTCAGACAGATCTTATCAGAACCGCCACCGGCGGTGTTGACCAAACGCTGCAACAGGATATACTACAGGCATTTAAAGTACTGAATGCCATCAATCAAGAGGCAGACAATGCTCATCTCAGCTCCTTTATTCAGCGCTTCACCGAACGGTATGAAGACCGGCCCATGCCCTTGCTGACTGTACTGGATGCAGAATACGGTATCGGCTATCCGGAGAATACAGGTCAGGATACCTGTCCGCTGATAGAAGAGCTGTTACTCCCGGAGGCCTCCGAAAATATTATACAGGTAAAGTATAATAAAGTAGAAAACTGGCTGCTGGAAAAATTAGTACAGGCCACTGCCAACGGAGATTATAAGGTAGATATATCACTGGAAGAAACAGACACACTACCGGTTTCCTGGAAAGATCTTCCTGCTTCCTTATCCGTCATGTTTAAAATCATTACCCCTGATGCCGGCAGTATACTCATTGATATCATTGCCGGAGCCAGCGCCACCAATATCCTCAGCAGATTTGCACACGCCAGCGACGGTATCAGCAGAATATGCACTGACATTATTCAACAGGAAGAACAGCTGAATCCCCATGTGTTGATGGCACAGATTATTCATCTGCCGGAAAGCCGGCTGGGGAACATACTGCTGCATCCGCAGTTAACAACGCATGAAATCCCTTATCTGACAAAGGCAGCTGTTGATACAGACCATCAGCTTACTACCGATGACCTGTATGTAACTATTGTTGATAACCGCATCGTACTCTACTCTCAAAAGCTGCAACGGGAAGTTATTCCACGCCTGCATAATTCCCATAACTATAAGTACAAGGCACTTCCGGTGTACCAGTTCCTCTGCGACCTGCAGACACAACAGCTGCGTTCATCGTTGTATTTCAACTGGGGCAACATGGCAACACGGTTTAGTTTTCTGCCCAGGGTGACTGTAGGCCGCGTAGTACTCTTTACTGCCAGCTGGTACCTGAAAGAACCGGCCATACTGGAAATTATTCAACACCTGGAATCTGAAAGCGCCAATGCTGTAACGACTGTACGCGAAAAATGGAAGTTCCCCAGGCATATACTACTGGCCGACGGCGATAACGAATTGCTGGTAGATTTTGAAAACACGCTGAGTATAAGCGTCTTTATTAAATCCATCAGAAAACGTACTGCCATGCTGCTGAAAGAATTCCTGCATCAGCCGGAAGATATTATCACCGGCGCTTCCGGCAGCTATGTGAACCAGTTCATTGCCTCTCTCATAAAAACAACACCGGTATATACTTCCGTCTTCTCTCCAATGGCTGTGGAGCAAGTAGCTGCTACCGCAGCAAGAAAATTCAATATTGGATCATCCTGGCTGTACTTTAAACTTTACTGCGGTACAAAGGCTGCCGACCGCCTGCTACAGGAAATCATCCGGCCGCTGGTGCAGCAGCTGTCTGCCGCCGGCCTGATCGGGAAATGGTTCTTCATCAGGTATTATGATCCGCATTTTCATATCAGGTTCCGGATACAGCTGACGGACAATGCGCACCTGGATACCTGTATCCGCCTGGTGACTGCTTTCCTGGAGCCTTTCCAGCAAGAAGACATCATCTGGAAAACACAGCTGGATACTTATCACAGAGAACTGGAAAGATATGGTATACACACCATGGATCTTTCTGAATCGCTATTTGCTATCACCAGTAATATGGTGATTGATTTTCTGAACATCTCGGAAGGAGATGCGCGTGAAGACTACCGCTGGCTTTGGGGAATGCGCGCAACAGATGAGCTGCTGAACGCTTTCGGATATACGCTTTCCAAAAAAGCAGCGCTGATGGAAACATTGAAAGAATTGTTTGGCAAAGAATTTCGCATGGATAAATCTCTCCGCTCTCAGTTAAACGCCCGATACAGCCGCTACAGAACAGCCATCAGCGCGGTAATGGCTACCGCCGCTGCCGGCAATCCCCTGACGCCGCTTATAGAAAGTATAGCAATACATGCAGCCGCACTTACAGCTACCGGAAGCCGCATCACGCAGTTACAGCAGCAAAACGCCGTAGCGTATCCGGAAGATCTGCTATCCAGCCATATTCACATGTTGCTGAACAGACTGTTTACCTCACGCCAGCGGCTACACGAACTGGTAATGTACGATTTCCTGTACAGGTACTATCATTCACGCTGCTGCAGGATGCAAAAAGAACAACCGGAAAACATGTTATCTGAAATCATTTCCTAAAAGCAGCAGCAAGATGAAAAAGTTCCCGAACTATCTTCAATATGATGAAATGGATTGCGGTCCTACCTGCCTGCGTATTATTTCCAGGTATTACGGCAGGCATTTTTCACTGGAATACCTCCGTTCCCTATGTCATACCACGCGCGTGGGCAGCAGCTTACTGGATATCAGCGAAGCGGCGGAGAAACTGGGCTTCAGAACCTTCGGCGCCAGGGTGTCATTTGAAGACCTGCTGACAGAAGACCTCTATCCCTGCATTGCCTACTGGAACCAGATTCACTTTATTGTTATCTATAAAGTACGTAAGAATAAAATATACGTTTCTGATCCGGGGTTCGGAAGGATTGTTTATACTGCAGAAGAATTCAAAAAAGGCTGGTCTGCCGACGGTGTTAACGGCATTATCCTGAATATTGCGCCCACGCCTGCGCTGAAAGATAGGGAAGAAGAATCCCCCCCTAAAAGAAAACGGGGCGTTCATTTAATAGCATCCTATCTGTTTCGCTACCGGCAATTGCTCACACAGGTAATATGCGGCCTTGTTATTACCAGCCTCCTGCAGCTGGCCTTCCCGTTCCTGACACAAAGTATTGTAGATACAGGCATCTTCCAGCATAACCTGTCATTTATCTACATGATACTGCTGGCCCAGCTGGCTATATTCATCGGCAAAACAACCGTTGAAATACTGCGGGGATTTATTCTCACTCATCTGAATGCCAGAATTAACATCAGCCTGCTGACAGATTTTTACATCAAACTCATGAACCTCCCGCTGGGATTTTTTGATGTAAAGCTGACGGGAGATGTTCTGCAGCGGATTGCGGATCATCAGCGGATAGAGAAATTTCTTACCACCGGCAGTCTCAGTATGTTGTTCTCGCTTATCAACCTCGTTATCTTCGGTATTGTACTGGCGTTTTATAATATACAGATATTTACTGTTTTCGCAACCGGCAGCATACTCTATTTCATATGGATATCATATTTCATGAAACGAAGAGCTATGCTGGATTACAAGCGGTTCAACCAGTTAATTCTCAATCAGGAAAAAAATCTGGAACTGATTCATGGCATGCAGGAAATAAAGTTGCACAATGCCGAACGTAAGAAGCGCTGGCAATGGGAAAGCCTGCAGGTAAAGCTGTTCAGGATTAATCTCAGCGGTATGTCGCTGGAGCAGCTGCAGACTTCCGGCGCGAGCCTTATCAATGAGCTGAAGAATATATTGATTTCCTTCCTTGCGGCCAGGCTGGTACTGGATGGCAACATTACACTGGGTATCATGCTTTCCGTTTCCTACATCATTGGTCAGCTGAATGCTCCGCTTGCCCAGCTGCTGGAGTTTATGCAAACACTGCAGGATGCAAAGCTGAGTATCTCGCGTATCAATGAAATCCATAACAAACCCGATGAAAGCCCCATTGATCAGGAGTACATAAAGGATGTACCGGAAACCGGCGCACTGCAGCTGAAAAACGTATCCTTTAAATATCATTCCGGTGCGATGGCGCCCTGGGTGTTGCGCGATATAAATCTTCATATACCCCGCAACCGCGTTACTGCTATTGTTGGGGCCAGCGGCAGCGGCAAAACTACCTTGCTGAAACTGTTGCTCAAGTTCTATGATCCTACAGAAGGACAGGTCACCATCGGTGATAATATTGCGCTGAAAGATATTGCACATAGTACCTGGCGGGAAAACTGCGGTGCGGTGTTGCAGGAAGGATACATTTTTTCCGATGCTATCACCAACAATATCGCTGTGGGAGAAGAATCCATGAATATGGAAGCCGTGCACAGAGCCGCGCAGATAGCCAATATCCACGACCATATCACTTCGCTTCCCCTGCATTACAAAACCAAAATCGGCACGAATGGTATGGGACTCAGTACCGGACAAAAACAGCGGATACTGATCGCCCGCGCCATTTACCGCAACCCGGAGTTTCTCTTCTTTGATGAAGCCACCAGCGCACTGGATGCCAATAATGAGAAAACGATCATGGAAAATCTCAATCATATTTTCGAGGGTAAAACCGTAGTGGTAGTCGCCCACCGGCTCAGCACCGTACGGCATGCAGATCAGATTATCGTGCTGGAGCAGGGACAAATTGTAGAAACAGGCAATCATCATTCACTGATAGGACAAAAAGGACTTTACTATAACCTCATTCGTAACCAGCTGGAACTGGGAGATTAAAAAAATAATTATATGCCGCTCATTCAGTCAAACGACGGATACCTGGCTACCGGCGAAGTACAGGAAGCCATTGGTACAAGCCCCTCCTGGATACTGCGCCGGGGAAACCTGTACCTCCTTATTGTTATTTTATTGTTGCTGGTGGTTTCCAGGTTTATTACCTATCCGGAAACTATACATGTCACCGTGACGATCAGTCCGGACAAAGCACCGGTACCCGTGAAAGCACCGCTAAACGGCTCGGTTATCAGTGCTTACGTTAAAGATGACAGTGCTGTGCGGAAAGGAGCGTTGCTATTTATAACGGATACGGATACCCTGTATGCGCCGGTTGGCGGCCATGTATTACTGACGACAGACGTTACGCCCGGCAGCAGTATCCGCACTGAAATACCGCTGGCGCTGATCATTCCTGATGGTAACACGTGGGATATACGCCTGTCGGCGGGAGTAGGGCAACTGCACAAAGCAGCCATCGGGCAGCGCGTTACGATTTCGCTGAACAGCTTTCCGGTGGCTGAATACGGGCTGATCACCGGACATGTCAGCAGTATTATTCCGGCAACCGATAGCAGTGAGTCCGGTATATTGGTGCAGCCGGATAATTTATATACCACGCAACATAAAAGTATTCGTATCCTGCACAGGGAAACAGGTCAGGGTGCTATTATAGTCAGCAACGGAAATCTCTTCAGCAGAATTTTCAGATTCTGATCTACCCGATAGTGTATTCCCGATAAGCGTAAAATAAATACGCTTACGTAATTAAAACCTTGTAAAAGCTGATGCTACAAGGTTTTTTGTTTTTGGTGGTAAAGTTGTGAAATGATGTGTGGGGATCCGAAAGTGAGCGTTGAGGTTAGCAACAGCATGATTTAATTGTGCTAACCTTCACTGGCCTTAAATGGTATACAAGCGTTATTGATTGGCTTAGCGCTTCAGCCATCCCGTAATACTCATCCTGGACTTATTCGTCAGCAACACTTCATGCTCCAGCTCACTGCTTTTAAAAAAAACAGTCTTGCCACTGTCCGGATCTATTTGCTGTGCGTCGCCATCTTTGGGGTAAATAGCCAGCTGTCCGCCATCAGCAGGCACCCAATCGCTGTTCAGGTAAATGATCATCGAATATTGCCGGCTATCGTTATTGCGGAACTGATCCAGGTGCTTTTTGTAAAAGCTGCCCGCTTCATATAAGGTGTAGTGAAACTCATAACCGGTGATGCCGGTATAACAGGAGCGGTTCAGGTATACTATAAAAGCATCCATTACTTCGAAGAAAGCATTTTCATGGACGTTGTTATGCGCCTTATCCAGCCAGTATATTACATCGCCGCGAACGGATTTGTCGTGTGCCACCAGCTGCTGGTTACCCGTGCCCGCCGGGAGCATACTCTTTCCCGAATGTAGTTGCAGCAGGTTTTCCTTTAGGTCGCCCGCCAGCTGCAGGCTTAGAAAATTTGCTGAGATACCAATCTTGTTTTCAATAAAGCTGTTGATCAATGTGTCGAATGACTGTTGCAAAAAGGAGTAGATTATAGGGACAGAATTATCCGTATTCCGGTGAAGATAACTGGAAATAAAGGATTTTAAGAGGGAATCGTTAATATTCTTTCAAAACAGGTTAATCGGGTTTGCCAGCAGCTGATAGCCGTCTGCGAGGTGGACGCAGATATTATCTGCGGCTTTGGGGTTGAGATGCCATTTTATTTATGGAGCTTCTAAAGATAGGAGTAATGGCGTATGTAATTCGATGGCGCTCAACTGGCCCTGGCGTATAGTCACGTCGATATCCGGCATTGTATAGTCGTGAATGTGAGTTGCAACCGCGACAGGAAGCCTGTCGGAGTAAAAGTGTGTTTTGCCTCTTCGCAAATAGATAAGAGAGAATTGCCAACCAGACCGCAGTATATTGTATATAAAATATTAGTACTGCTGCACCGGATTTTTGTTATTGGAGATTATTTATATTTGAGATTAAATGATCGACCCGCGTGGATGATAATATTGATTTTTCGTTAATGCTACATAAACATGGTTGGATAACATTTTTGATTAATGTTGATGGTGTAATTCATGAAATCTTGGTTTCCAGTGTACTTAGCAGTCCGGTTTATGACATCACGAACTTGTTACTTGCATTGTTGAATAATGAGGATGAGATAAGCGTCAACTGGTTTGGAGAGCCTGATTGGAGTGTGATACGGGTAACAAGAGGGCATACAGAGCGCCATATCCTATCAGTAGAGGTGGGTAGTTGCATTGACCAACAAGGAAGTGATTATAAAAAAGTTGTAGACTTTAAAATAAAATTTAAGCAGCTTTTGATAATTCTATTCTATCAGTTGAAGAAGAATTATCATCTCCTAACTGAAAAAAGTTTCGCAAATGGGCGGGAGCGCGAATTTTCCTATGAACTTTACAACAAGTTAAATAAAAAGATAGAGACGGATTTCCCGGGAATATTATAAAGTTAGTTTCTTTATATTTGTTTATCATTATCCCGACCATAACGGTTACACATAATCAGGTCAGCAATAAACGCTCATCACTATCAAATACAGACGCCACAAGTTATTACAAGGATACGCGTTGCTCCCAGCGGGATCACGGAAAAACAGGTTAGCATTTGCAAACCCGTTTTATTTTATGGTATTCCACAAATCGAACTAAACTATGAAAATTGCAATAGTCGGTGCTCACCGGGTAGGTAAATCAACCCTGGCGGAAGAACTGCTGATGAATCTTCCCGGGTATACACTTGAAATGGAACCCTACTATCAACTGGAAGCAACAGGGTATGAGTTTTCTGAAGTCCCCACTGCGGAGGATTTTATGGAACAGTTTAACTATTCGGCCAGGCTGGTTTCCAAGAGTGAAGGCAATGTGATATTTGACAGATGTGTTATTGATATCTTAGCCTATCTGCATGCTATCGACCCAGGCAGGAATATTCAATCGCTATTTGAAACAGCTCAAACAGTCATTGCTGACATCGACCTTTTCGTGTTTGTTCCGATAGAAGAACCAGATCTGATACCGGGCCATCAGACAGATCTGCCAAAACTCAGAGGCCAGGTGAATGATTTACTGCATGAATGGATAGCGGATTTGGGTATAGCGGCACTTGAAGTGAGTGGTACTTTATCGGACCGCAGCAAGCAGGTACTCGCTAAAATTGCATGATAGGGCAGCCACGTGGATACGATCTACAGATGGGTTGGGCTTTTATATAGCCATAGCGACTGTATATGCCAACTTGCGCTACCAACGGTAATAGAGACAGTAATTGCCTTGTGATAAAGAGCGGTATGGATGATCTTCATGAAGTGTATGCATGACGAAGTGCTTTCGGCATCATGTGTGGTACTAAATAAACCAGTCAGGTTTACGAAGGATATCCCTTTGATGCCGCCAGTATACACCGCTATTTTCTCTGCATGAAGTATTTATAGTATATAAATACCGGCCCCTGGTCTTTTTTAAAATTCTATCTTCCGCTCGTCAATTGCATTTTTATAGCTTGATTTTTTTTATATTTTTACACTTCAACTAAAATCGGGCTGCAAATTTGTCGCGGAAATCTTCTTATAACGAGTATCAGCTTTTGCGGGGATTGACTTCAGGGGATACCTTGTATTATTCTCATATCTTTAAAGCGTATTACAATGCGCTTTGCCACTATGCCGAAACGATTATCGGCGAGCCTGGGCATGCAGAAGATATTGTGCAGGACGTTTTTGAGAAATTATGGCAGAAGCCATATGCCTTCGAGGATCTCCGGCATCTGAAAGATTTCCTGTACAAGGCTACACGTAATGCGGCCCTTAATTTCTTGAAAGGGGCGCAGCATAGTAAGGAACGCCAGGCCAAATTTCTCCACGAGCAGGAAGAGGGAACCACAGCAGAAGACCACGACATCATCCGCATGGAGGTTTTCCGGGTGGTTTACCGCGAAATCAGCAACCTGCCCGAGCAATGCGGAAAGATCGTGCGCATGAGTTATATGGAAGGATTGAAAAATGAACAGATCGCCGAAATCCTTTCCATTTCTCTCCAAACAGTTAAAAATCAGAAAACCAGGGGTATGAAGCTCCTGAGAATGCGCCTGTCGGCGGATCTAATGGCCTTATTCTTATTATTTTCCCACCATTTGTAATTTTTTTTCGATTCTTTTAGTACGATTGGGATACCATGTTGTAATAATATAAACACATTAGACATGGTGTCTTCTTCAAACGATCCGTTCATCATTGCAGCGCTTATTTCCCGTTCGCAACAGGGCAGGCTTACAGCCGACGAGCAGGAGCAGCTGGATGCGTGGATCGCTGCCAGCGATGAAAACCGGCAGTTATGGATAACATTGAACGATCAGGATGTACTACAGCAAAACGTGCGTGCTATGGCCCGGTTTGACGAAAACGCTGCGCTGGCGCGTTTTCTTTCCAACAAGCCTGTAAGATCAAACGTACACCGGATGCGGTTCCTCTATACATGGAAATGGGCGGCCGCATTGCTGGTACTGGTGTTAGGGGTGTCTTCTTATTTCCTGCTGACACATCATGCGCAAAATAGGGACCTGTTGGGCCGGAAGTCTGTCCGGCAGGATATTCCACCAGGTAGAAATGGCGCCATCCTGACATTGGCAGATGGCACGCAACTGGTCTTGGACAGTTTAGGCGACGGGAGCGTCGCTACGCAGAACGGGACGCAAATTTCGCTGAACAATAACGAGCTTAAATATGATGCTACCGCTGCAACAGGCGCGGTGGCCTATAATACCATTACCACACCTAAAGGTCGCCAGTACCACGTCATTCTTCCTGATGGAACGGAAGTATGGCTGAATGCAGCGTCTTCTATACAATATCCGGTCGCTTTCAAGGGGCAGGAGCGAAGCGTGAAAATCAGCGGAGAGATTTATTTTGAAGTAGCCGCCAGGAGCTGGCAGCCCTTTGTGGTGGAAACCAATCAGATGAAACTGGAAGTACTGGGTACTTCATTTAATGTCAATACCTATGATGACGAAAAAACCATCCGCACCACACTGTTGACCGGTGCGGTGAAAATATCGCCTATGCATACCGCGCAGCCTAAGGTGCTGGTACCCGGCCAGACAGCGGATTTAAGCAGGCCGGATGCATCGCAGGGGGCTACGCTGACCATAACGGAAACACCAGATCCGGGTAAAATTATCGCGTGGAAAAACGGCCTGTTTAATTTCGACGGCATGGATTTATACAGTGTCATGCGCCAACTGGAAAGATGGTACAATATAGAAATACAATATGTTGGAAAGCCGGAGAATGTGATCTTCAAAGGGAAAATGCACCGCCATACCAATTTGTCTGATGTACTGGAAGTGTTGGAAACGATGGATGTTAATTTCGAACTAAAGGGGAATACGCTATATGTAAGATAAGGATAGAACGGCCTATTGCTTAAACGAAACCGGAAGTGCTTACGACACTTCCGGTAGATGTTCAGGTAATGTAATCATCACAATCAGGTTAAAGACTGCTTATTTATTTACTTAAACATGCCGTCCTTTATAAGAAGGGCGGCTGATGCAAATCTATGCAAATTATTTTTTATTGCATACGGGTTCCCTATAGCCGGAAACGTAGCTCAACCAAATCTCTGTTAGTCATGAAGCTAACATTCTTTCTCCTTACCGTTGCGCTGTTGCAGGTATCTGCCAGAGGTCTTTCACAGCACATCAACTTTAACGGTAAAAACGTTGCACTGGAAAAAGTTTTTGCAGCGGTAGAATCGCAAACGGATTATGTTTTCCTGTACAAGGCTACCGCCTTATCGGTAGCAAAACCGGTCACCATCAGTGCCCGGGGAATTGAGCTGGGAACCTTTCTCAATAAGGTATTCGAGAACCAGGCGCTGATCTACAAGATTATCGATAAAAATATTCTGGTATCCCGGAAGGAGCCTAAGCTGGCTGCGGCCAGTCAACCTGTTGATACGGTGCCGGCAAAACCGGAACTGATCAATGTCTTTATCTATTCTTCCGGTTACACACCGTTGGTCAGCGCTACCGTTAGCAATCTTACCGACAAGCGGAACTATCTGACTGCAGGAAACGGGTCGGCCCAGATTCCGGTCAGGCTGGGCGACCAGCTGCGGATCAGCTATATCGGGTATGTGGACCATGTATTTACAATAACAGAACAAATTATTGCTGCCAGATCGTACAACACGGAGCTGGTGCTCTCCTTAAACAAGCTGGATGAAGTGCAGGTGACCGTTCTGGGAACGACCAATAAAAGAATCGGCACGGCCAATATCACCACGGTGAAAGCCCGTGATATTGAACGGCAACCTGTGGTAAATGTGCTGGATGCCATCGCAGGCCGTATCCCCGGCCTCCGGATCAGCCAGTCGGCCAACACGGCAGGATCCAGGAAAGTAGAGTTACGCGGCCGGAATGTGCTGAATGAAAATATGTTTACAGATCCGCTGTATGTGATCGACGGATTACCGATTGCTACTTTATCCGTTAATCCATTAGGGGCAGGGTTACCTGTTAGCGGTGGTTATTCGAATACGGAGAACCCTTTGTATATGATCAATCCCCTGGACATTGAAAGTGTGGACGTGCTGAAAGATGCGGATGCTACCGCATTGTACGGCTCCAGAGGTGCCAATGGTGTGATCCTTATCACTACTAAAAAGGGAAAGCCGGGTCCTACCAGGTTTAATGTCAGTTACTCCAAAGTGTTTTCAGGTGTGCAACGGTACATGGATATGATGAACACGGAACAGTACCTGGCGATGAGAAAGGAAGCGATGTTGAATGATGCCGCTTTTCCTACCCGGGATAATGCCCCGGACCTCACGATCTGGGACCCCAAAGCCTATACCGACTGGCAACGCGTCTTCTTCAAAAATGAGCAGTCGGATGATGTGCAGCTGAGTGTAGAAGGTGGGCTGTTGCAAAATACGTATCGGGTGAGTGTGGGATATACGTCCACAACGGAAATGTACAACCAGGGCAGGGGGAACAAGCGTTTAACGGCGGGATTGTCTTTCAATCACCGCAGTTCGAACGGTAAGCTGATGGTGGAACTTTCTTCCAATAATACCTATTCCAACAATGAAACTGCGGCAACGGTAGACTTTTTCTCGCTGGCGCCTAATGCTCCATGGATGTATGATGAGAGTGGGCAATACAATTTTGGTCCGTACAGAACGCTGTCCGGAAGCACTTATCCATTCCGGGATATTAAAAACTGGGGCGAGAATCAAACGTTGAAGAATCAGACCAATGTTGGGTTTACGTACGAAATATTGAAGGACCTGACGGCAGGTGTTCGCGTTAGCGGGGAATTTTTCTCTAATAAATCCGGCTACTATATTCCTAAATCCGGGAAAGATCCCCTGTTCTCTCCCATAAGCATGGCCATTTACGGCATTGGTTCCGGAAAGAGCCTGCTGATAAGGCCGAATATCAACTATGTTAAACTGTTCGGTGGCGCCAAGGTATCTGTTTCCCTGGCAGCAGATTACAGTTACGCCGATCAGGAAGCGGCAACGGTGTTGGGGCAGATGTTCTCTAACGATAACCTCATCAAAAGCTATGCGAATGCGCAGGTGGTACAAACCATGAATAATTATGCCCAGCTGAAAGTGGCTTCCCTGCTGGCAACAGTGGCCTTCGACTGGGAGAATAAGTATATCGTTAGTTTAAATGGCAGAAGGGATGGCTCGTCGCGCTTCGGTGACGGGGCCCGTTTCGGCAACTTCGGATCTGCAGGCGTTTCGTGGATTTTATCCAATGAAGCATGGTTTAAGCGCGCCAACATGGATTGGCTGACGTTTGCCCAGATCAGATCTACCTATGGCGTTATGGGGAATGCTAATGTGGGCGATTACCAATACCTCTCGCGCTGGTCAAATATTCCGCCGAACTCCATAGAAAAGTTGCCCGACTATGATGATCAGACCATTTATACACTCATACAACCCGTTAACCAGCAATACAGCTGGTCCAGCGCCAGCAAGTTCGAAGTGGGCGCCCGGGTGGGATTCTTCAACAGCAGATTAAACATCGAAGGTAATTACTACATCAACAGGGATGGTAAGCAGTTGACAAACATTACTACCCCGGCATTCACAGGCTTTCCTTCAGTGGTGGGCAACTGGCCTGCTGTTATCCGGAACAATGGGATGGAGTTGATATTGGATGGAACGATCCTGCATACAAATACCTGGGGCCTGACCGCACGTTTCCAGGTAAGTAAGAACAATAATACACTGGTGGCTTTTGAAGGATTGGAAGATTCTCCCTACAGGGATATGTATAAGATCGGTTCCCCTGTAACTGCTAAATCCTACTCCCACTATATTGGCATCAACCCGATGAAAGGAACACCTGCGTTTGAGGATTATAATGGAGATGGGAGTATGCCTGCCGGGATGAGCTCAAATTACCCGGACCCTTCAGTGGATGATCATTACCGGGTGATTGACCTGAACCCTAAATATTTCGGTGGCGCGGGTTTTCGGGTAGATTTCAAGCGGGTATTATCGCTGGATGCACAATTCAGCTTCGAAAATGGCCTGGTCATGGATCCGTTGAATGACCTCGGGTATGGGAGAGTGACCAACGTGGTAATGCACCGGGAAATCGAGAACAGCCACTGGAAGCAACCGGGCGACAAAGCGCTTTACGCCAGGTATTCCGGCCAAAACAACGGTGCATTTTTCGGATCAGATGCCTACTATGCCAAAGGTGCTTTTATCAGCCTGGATAATCTTAGTCTGTCATACATGTTGCCTGCCGCATGGTTGAAGAAAGTGGGTATGAAGCAGGGAACGATCTCGGTGAATTCATCAAAGATTTTCAAACTCACGCAATACAGAACGACGGATGCTGAATTGGGTACTACGCCGCAGATCAGAAGAATTGCCGCTAACATGAGATTAAGCTTCTAAAATCAATCGTATGAAAAGAATTGCTTTCAATATACCTGCAGCCGGTGTTTTATTGTTAGGCCTGCTGGTAACAGGTTGCAATAAAATGCTGGATATAAAGGACCCGGTAAATTCGATCACTACCAACCAGGTTTTCCAGAGTGACGAGCAGGCAGCTATTGCGCTCAATGGTTTGTATTCTTACCTGATCAGTGGAGGAGAACTCGAAGTCAATACGGGGGAGACGCTGGGCAATGATTTATACAGTGCCGGAGGCATTACGCTGGCAGCCGGACATTCTGCAGATGAATTATATCATCCCTCGCTCAGCGGGGATGACAAATACTATGTGGAAACTGCCGCCAGGATTACATTGCAGAAGTTGGGCTATTCCACGAAATTATGGAAGTCGGCCTATAAAGCGATTTTCAATGCCAATGCGCTGATAGAAGGTGTAAAAGCTGCTAAGTCAAAAGAGTTTACGCAGGCCTACCGGCAAAGAGTGATGGGCGAAGCGCTGGCAGTGCGGGCAATGGGATATTTCTACCTGGTAAACCTGTTCGAAAAAATTCCTCTTGCCTTATCCATCGATTATAATGATACACGCCAGCTCCCTTCCGCCAGTCCTGCCGTTGTATACCAGCAAATCATCAGCGACCTGGAAGAAGCGTCGGGGTATCTTTCTGAAGATTATGATGGTAACAACGTGGAGCGCATCCGGATCAATAAATGGTATGTGAAGGCAATGCTGGCAAGGGTGTACCTGTATACCAAAAATTATGAGAAAGCCTGGCAGCATGCTAATGATGTGATTAACAGGACGGATTTGTTTAAACTGGAAAGTCTGCATGACGTGTTCGGCATATCCAGCCGGGAAGTTATTTTCCAGTTGAAGCAGGTCAATACGCTGCGGGCACGAGGCAATGCCACGCCTGAGGGATATGTCAAAACGGGCCGGTACCTCACGCCGATGCTCATGAATGCTTTCGAAACGGGCGATAACAGAAAGACCGCCTGGACAGCAGCTATTGCCGGCGGCCCATTTACACCTGCCGGTTTTTCTCCGGACAAGTATAAAATCAATTCCACCAACTTTGTGTTTGGAGGATACCGATCCGAATATTATGTAGTGATGCGGCTCGCGGAAATGTACCTGATCAGGGCGGAAGCGAATATGTTGCGGGGCGCGGTCAATAAGAATGCCGTGATCGATGATCTGAACGCCATCAGGGTACGTGCCGGATTGAAAGGGCTGCCTTATACTTTAACCGATCAGCAGGTAACGGATGCCATTGCGCAGGAAAGACGTATAGAGTTGTTTGCTGAATGGGGACATCGCTGGCTGGATCTGAAAAGAACGAACAAGGCTACAGCCGTGCTTTCGGCGATCCCTTACAAACAGCCGTGGAATCAGCATCAGTTGCTATACCCCATTCCTCCGGACGAAATCCGCTGGGACAATCACCTCTCCCAGAATATCGGCTACTAGTAAAAAGTGATCACCATACAAATAAAAAAAGATGTTTCAATTCAGTTATAAAAGATGTTTCAAAGCGTGCGTGTTAGCGGGTGGTATGTTGATGTTCAGTACTTCCTGTAAGAAGGAATTACCGCAAGCGATATTTCCGGCGTCTTTGACGATTGTGAATGGCGTTAACGACAATACTTCTTTCCTGACAGCCTATTTTGGAAATGCACAACCCAAATACTACAACCGGCTGTCTTATATCGGCAGTGGCAACTCTTATGATTATGCTACGGATAAAATGGAGCAACCGGTTACGTTGTTCAGGAATAATGATACCCTCCAGCCCGGCAAATTCTTCCTGAAAACCAGCCTGCAACTGGAGCCCGGCGGGATTTTTACGCAATTCGTATACGGTAGTCCAACGCAGGTGAAACAAAAAACTATCAAGGAACAGCTTCCTCCGCGTAGTCTGCATGACAGTGTGGCCCATCTCCGGATTATTAACCTCTTCGATAACAG
Source organism: Chitinophaga nivalis (assembly GCF_025989125.1). Taxonomy (NCBI): domain Bacteria; kingdom Pseudomonadati; phylum Bacteroidota; class Chitinophagia; order Chitinophagales; family Chitinophagaceae; genus Chitinophaga; species Chitinophaga nivalis. The sequence goes on from NZ_JAPDNR010000001.1 coordinate 3,733,826, forward strand.
ATCAATCGATGTGGTGCAGCTGGAGCCGGTAGCGGTAACTATGGTGACCAATCTCGCCTATGAACAACTGTCTGATTTTATAAAGGTGCCTGTTAACGCATCTGTAAAGAATTTCCGTTTTGCCGTGAAAGATCATGCAACCGGCGTCGCACTGGATACGCTGTCCGAAATAAATATTAGTCCGGGTAGTACTACACTAAGCGTCCAATGGCTGTTTAAAGCACGTACGATGCTGGTAACCGGAACATGGACCAATGCCAGTGTTTTTTCGGCCAGGGCAAAAAGTATCGGTCATTTCTAATCCAAGTTTTAAATCATAAGTAATAGCATATGCAGCCTATATTAAAGGTGGAGAACCTATCGCATAAGTATGCCAGTTCCTGGGCCATACGCGAAATAAATTTTGAGATCAATGATACCGGTGTTGTTGGATTGCTGGGTTCGAACGGAGCCGGTAAGTCTACCACGATGAATATCATCTGCGGCACCTTGCTGCAAACAGAGGGGAATGTTTCCATCAATGGGTTGAACATCAAAGAGGATCCTATTGCCTATAAAAAGCAGATCGGCTTTTTACCACAGCAGGCGCCCCTTTATATGGATTTTACCGTGCAGGAGTACCTGGAATATTCCGCACAGCTAAGGTTGATGGATAAGCGCCTGATTAAAAGGGCCGTGGAAGAAGTACTGGAGAAAACGTCTATTACGCAGATGAGGTCGCGCCTTATAAAGAATTTGTCGGGCGGATATCGCCAGCGGGTAGGTATCGCGCAATCCATCATCAATAAACCGAAGGTGGTGATTCTCGACGAGCCTACCAATGGTCTCGATCCGAATCAGATCATTGAAGCCAGGAAACTGATAAAAGAAATTGCGCAGGACCATGCGGTATTGTTGTCGTCGCATGTATTGTCTGAAGTGAACCTGCTCGCCAAAGAGATCATCATGATAGAAGCCGGGCAGGTCGTGTTTGCAGATACCCTCGATGCTTTCAATAATATCCTCCAGCCCAATACCATGGTGGCCAGAATGCTCCATATGCCTGCACCTGAAGAGCTAATGGCGATAGCAGATGTACAGAAAGTAGAGTTGCTGCCGGATAACAAATGCCGGATCTATTTCCAGCCCAACGACGATCTGGCGGAAAGAATTGTGAGGAAGAGCGCAGAGAAAAACTGGAGACTCACTGCTATTCACACGGAATCTTCCGGTATGGACGATGTATTCAAACAATTATCATCAAATTCTTCTTCAATCTTACACTAATGAAAGTAGTTTTTAATATAGCGCGGGCGGAATTACGGTATTTTTTCTTTTCACCGATCGCATGGTTTGTATTGATTTTATTCCTGATGTCCAGTGCGGGCATTATCATGGGGAATCTGTATGATACTGCGCTACAGCAGGACGCCATGCTTGAGTTGCAAGGGGATGCTTTCAGTGGGTTTCTGAATATGCCGCTGACCAGAACGGTGATCGGTAAGGGGCTTGATACGGTGCTGATGATTTTCTTTTTATTCATTCCGCTGCTGACCATGGGCGTAATCAACCGGGAATATGCAGCCGGGACCATTAAGTTGCTGCATTCGTCGCCTGTGAAAACACGCCAGATCATCCTGGGTAAGTTTCTGGGTGTGTACAGTTTTGTATGCCTGATGATCCTGATTTTCCTGGCAGAGGTAATCGTATTGACCTTTTCTATTAAGGATGCAGAGTTCCTGCATATCCTGGCGATGGTACTGGGCTTCTTTTTACTGGCGGCTATGTATGTGGCAGTAGGGATGTATATTTCCAGTTTAACTTCCTATCCGATTGTTGCCGGGATCGGAACATTTGTGGTACTGACCCTGTTCACCACGTTACGGATGCTGTTCCAGGGAACAGATTATGTGCGGGATGTCACCTATTTCCTTTCCAGCTCGGGGAGGGTAGAAAACTTACTGGCTGGCCTGATTACCACAAAGGACCTTATTTACTTCTTCAGTATTACTTCCCTTTTTATCATCTTCACCATCATCAAAACGAAATCCGTTACCGAGTCGAAATCATGGCGTGTATCGGCAGGCAGATACCTGTCGGTGTTTGCGATAACGGTGGTGATACTTGTTGTTACCTCTCTGCACGGGCTGATCGGCTATTGTGATGTGACGAGAGGAAAAGTAAATACGCTGCATGAAAATACCCAGGGCGTATTGAAGCAGCTGGACGGATCGCCGTTGAAGATAACGCTGTATACGAACCTGTTGGGGTATAATCTGGGGAGTGGGGTGCCTACTGCGCGCAATAGCTATCTGTGGAACTTCTGGGCCAGATACCGCCGCTTTTACAATAATATGGAGTTTGAGTATGTATATTATTACGATGTGAACAAGGGTGACAATTCCATATTTCAGACGTACCCGGGCAAATCGCTGGAAGAAATAGCGGAGAAGTATGCGGAAATGTATAAAACCGACCTCTCTATCTATAAAACACCCGCAGAAATCAGGCGCCTCATCGACCTGGAGTCCGAAGCAAAAGGCTTATTGATGCAGGTGGAGTATAAAGGGAAAAAGACATTCCTGAGAACGTACCTGGATCCGGAAGTTTTTCCAAGTGAAAGGCATGTTTCCGGCAGTCTGTTACGTTTAATGAATGATACAACGCCTACGTTTAAATTTCTGACAGGTCACTATGAGCGTTCGCCCCTTAAATCCGGTGAACGGGAGTATGGCAACCATACCGTCAATAAATCATCCAGGAATGCATTGATTAATATGGGATTGAATTTCGACACCATCCCGGCCCTGGGTTCCGGTAGATTTAATCCCGATGATGTACTGGTGATAGCTGATCCGAAATCAATATTGGATAAGGCCCTTATCGATAGCGTTAAACAGTATATCGACAACGGGGGGAACGCTATGTTTTATACTGAACCAGGCAAGCAGTTTATCATGAACCCGATTCTGAATCATGTGGGGGTAAATGCGGATGAAGGTACCATCGTAGCGCCGAATCCGCAGGATATGCCACACAAGTTTGCCGGATTGATTGCTAAGAAAGGTACGGACATGGCTGATGAGCAGCCGTTTTTCTACTTCAGAAACGGCCTGACGAATGCTTGCTATACCGCTATCATTGGCGCCAGTGTATTACGCTATTCTGATACCACAGGATTTAAGGTAGAACAGATTACCACTGTACATAACAATCCCAATACCTGGATAGAAAGAGGCTTGTTGGTAGTGGATTCTGCAGCGCCTGTATTCAATGCCGCGGAGGGGGACTACAGGACGGAAGCACCTTATCCTGTGGGCCTGCAGCTTACCCGCAAAATCGGTAACAAATTGCAGAAGATCATTATTTCCAGCGATGCGGACATGATGTCTGCGGCTAAAGGAGACGGAAAGGATTATGGCAATGCGTTCTACAGCTATACGGTTGATAACAGGTTCCCTGTTTACCATAATTTCAAAGTGCCCACCGATATACGGCTGACGATCAAAAAGGCCCCGGCCAAAACATGGAAGATGGTGCTGCAATATGTAGTACCTGCCTTTATCCTGGCCGCAGCTATCGTGATACTGATAAGAAGAAAACGCAAATAGCGGGTACTTTAATTGTTTCATAAAAAGTATAATTATGTATTTGCAGACAGATATGCAGACGATGGATGATCTGCGCTTGTTTTCGAAAGCAGACACACAGGGTATTTACGATATTTATAATCATTCATTTACCCGTGGTGGGCAAACCATTATGGAAGCCATGTTCAGGAAACCGCTGAACAACCGGGAAGCGATCCTCAAACGGATCAATACCATTACTGCTTTTGTGAACAGGAAGGCCTCTTTTCCTTTCGATGGAGCCATGTTGGATCAGGTAGAGAAATACATCTCTTTTGATGATAACCCGGATGGCGGAACAAAAGTATCGCTCAGCGAAAAGGAAGTACAGCATGGGGTTATGGCGATAATTAACCTTTTCCACACGCTCAGACAATATTTGGCATCAGCGGAAATGGGAACGGTAAAAGAGCTGGAGGAAGAACGGCTGGCGGCCATAGGGATATTGAATGCCCCGGCTTTTATACCTGTGTTTAATGCGCAGCCGAATGCCAGCATTTCATTCGCCGCCGTTACGGCTTTTGATGTGTTGATCCGTAGTAAGGAGAAACAGCAAGTGCTGCAATTACTGCATTTTATTTATCATATCGATGTATATATTTCAGTGGCGCAGGTAACCCTGAAACATAATATGATATTCCCTGTGGTACACCCGAAAGGAACCAGTATTTTAAAAGTGGACGGTGTTTATCATCCGCTTTTAAAAAACGCGGTGGCCAACAGTCTTCATATGACGCCTGCCCGTAACCTGATTTTTCTGACCGGAGCCAACATGGCCGGGAAGTCTACCTTCTTGCGTTCATTCAGTACCGCCGTTTATATCGCGCATATGGGCTTTCCGGTAGCCGCAGCGGCGATGGAGTTTTCTGTGATGGATGGCGTATACACCACCATCAATCTGCCTGATAACCTGGGTATCGGGGCCAGTCATTTCTACGCAGAAGTATTGCGTGTGAAGAAAATAGGGCAGGAGCTCAGTGAAGGAAAATCACTGTTTGTATTGTTCGACGAATTGTTCCGGGGTACAAATGTGAAAGATGCACTGGAAGGAACCCTGGCAGTTTGTAATGCGTTTACCAACCGGAAAGATAGTAAGTTCATCATCTCCTCCCATATTATCGAAGCGGCGGACGAACTACGCAAAAAGGAAAGCGCCGCGTTTTACTTTCTTCCCACCGTGATGAAAGGTACTGTGCCTGCATACACATATACGCTGGAAGAAGGCGTTACCAACGATAAGCATGGAATGATCATTATTAATAACGAAGGGATACTGGACATTCTTAAGCAGGGAAACAAAGGCGGAAAACGGTTAAATAAGCAATTATGAGTTTTAAAATAGATCGCCAATCGGTAGGGGAGCTGAACCTCATGGGGAAATTCCGCCAGGGATCCGTATACTTTTTATTCAATAAAGTAAAAACCCGGATCGGAGAGAAACTGATGGATGAGATGTTTTCCCATCCGCTGCATGATGCCGCTGCCATCAACCGGCGGGTAGCAGTTTTTGAGTTTTTTGAAGAGAAAGGTATCGCATTTCCTTTTGAGGCCGACCAGGTTGCCCTGATGCGGGAGTATATTGACACGACGGGAGGAAAATCGCAATGGGCGGTGACGGTGGACATGCAACTGAAAAAGTTACTGGCCGGCCTTACGAAAGATGGCCGTTTCAAAAATACCCTGTTGCAGTTGCAGGCAACGATTGTAACGCTGAAGAAGTGTTTTGGCTTGCTGGAGTTGCTGCGGCGCGAAAACAGTCCTTTGCAGGAGCGGGTGGAAGCCTTACTGACCATTATGCATCAAAAGGATATCCGTAAAATTCTGGACTGCGATATCTACAAGCCGATGTCTACCCAAACGGTATCCCAGTATGATTTTCTGTTGCGCAACAGGCACAACGAAGCGATGAAGAACGTACTGCAGTTCATTGCAGAAACAGATGTATACATCGCGGTCAGCAACGTATCGCGTGAGCGGCATTTTTGTTACGCAACGGCAGTGGAGAAAACCGAAAATCTGTTCCATGCCCGTAATCTCCGGCATCCCTGTATCGCAAAAGCGGTGGGCAACGACATCGAAATGAAAGAGGGCAGTAATGTACTGTTTCTCACGGGAGCCAATATGGCGGGGAAGTCTACCTGGATGAAATCTATCGGTATTGGCATGTATATGGCGCATATTGGTTTCCCGGTAGCCGCTGCTGAAATGGTGTTTTCGGTGCGCGAAGGCATCTTCTCCAGCATCAATGTGGCTGACAACATCGCCATGGGGTACAGCCATTTCTATGCGGAAGTAGTCAGGGTAAAGGATGCTGCGCTGGCAGCAGCTACCGGCGAACACCTGCTGCTGATGTTCGATGAATTGTTTAAAGGCACCAATGTGAAAGACGCCTTTGATGGTACCCTGGCGGTTACGGAAGGATTCTCCGAATACAACAACTGCCTGTTTATTGTATCCACCCATATCATCGAAGTAGGGGAAGCGCTGAAAGACCTGCCTAATGTACAGTTTCGGTTTATGCCTACGGTGCTGGAAGGAAATGTGCCCAGGTACACCTACACTTTACAGGAAGGTATTACCGAAGACCGGCAGGGTATGATGATCATCGAAAATGAGGGCATCATTGCGCTGATTAATAAAATGTAACCCGGGAGCAACGCTCACCTGGCTGTATCGCGGCAATATACCGTGTTGATTACTGTTTTTAAAATTACCAATAGCATGAAGCAAATTTTTGCATCAGGGATACTTATGTCCCTGCTCACTACATCTGCCCTGGCCCAGGTACAACCTTTTACCGGATTTACCAGACAGGATCTGAAAGATGATTTTAAATACGCCGTTGAGCTGTTGAAGCAGCAGCACCCGAATCCTTACAAGTTCACAGACACGGTGACGTTTAATCGTAAAATGGATTCCCTGATGAACCGGCTGGATAAAGATCCGTCGCTGGTAAGCGCTTTACGGTATTCTCCCGTACAGTTATTCAATGATGTGCACCTGAAACTGGATTATGATGAGGAACGTGTGGTGGATGTATTTTATGGTATTAATCATTTTCCACTGGCCATCACCACTTTCAAAGACAGGATCATTGTGAATGCCAAAGGAGCAACGATTCCTTTCGGCGCAGAGATACTGCGTATTAATAAAATGCCTGCTGCAAAGCTGCTCAGCGAAATTGGGTATGCTACTTATAGTGATGGCTTCATCAGAACGGGGCCCGATCGTACCGCAACAAGTCTTAGTTTGTTCATCAGCCTTGTTTTCCCGGAAGCCACCAGTTATGAAGTAGTATACCAGGAGCCCGGCGCTAAAAGCCCCACTACCATACAACTGAAAGCAGTAGATGCTAAAACCGGCTACCATAACCGAAGCCTGGGTGAGCTACCTTTTAATACTTTCCTGAAGCGTGCCTATGTAACGAAGGAATACCAGGATAAGGAGTCTACCGCCATCCTGACCGTTCTTACATTTATGCTGGCCGAAAATGCCATGTATAAGGAGTTGAACGATTTTTTCGCGGAAGTAAAGAAGCGCAAGATCAGCAATGTTATTATCGATATCCGGTCGAACGGCGGCGGCAACCCGAATATGTCTGCGCTGCTGTATTCCTTTGTGGCGTTACAGCCGTTCGACAATGTTTTCAATTACCGGACAAAGAATATACAGCTGCATAATGCCGAAAACCTGTTGAATGGTTACGGCACCAAAATGGGAGAAGAAGAAGTAAAGCAGACCGAGAACTTTCTGAAACAACGGTTCGATTACGACAGTGCAGCCGGGTTTTATTATGGTAATGCGCGCCTGACAGAAGGTTCTATATCCAACTATCCGCCGGATAAGAATAGCTTTAAAGGTAACGTGTATGTGCTGATCAGCGGCGGTACAGTAAGTGCCGCTACTTACTTTGCTGCGCTGGTGAAGAATAACAAGCGTGGTATGCTGATCGGTACGGAAACCGGTAGTGGCGAAGCATCCACTACAGCGGCATGGTTCAATACCTATATGCTGCCTAAAACAAAAAGCAAGTTAACTGTTCCGATGAGCGAAATATATTTTATGAAGGCGAAGGAAGATAAGGGGAGAGGTTGTCTGCCCGACAAAGAGCTGACTTTTGAAGCGTTTCAGCAATACATCCATGCGGGCAAAGATCCGGAGATCCAATATACGTTGGACATAATAGGGGGCAGTAAGCAATAGACTCTGTAAGGTTGCGTATAACGTTTTTTTACCGATGTATTTCCAACGGGCTCACAGATAAGCGTAAAAATAAATATGCTTGCGTAATTAAAACCTTGTAGCATTTGATGCTACAAGGTTTTTTTGTTTTTTGTGGTATAGTGGTGGGGTTCGTTCCTTAGCAGACAGGAATATTTATAAACATGTGGAAGCGATGCATACTTCCCGATAGCAGCCCAGATTGTTCAGCGGGAAGTCTTCTGGCGTAATTCCCAGGATGTCGTTTTTTTCCTATACCCGTTGGCTGGAAAGAGCGAAATTTGGGATGAATGATAGCGCTTAAAAAGGAAGGAATATTGATTAATAAAAATGTCCATATCGTATTTGCTAATCGGCAATAAAGTACTTTTTAGCCTGGTATGACTAGGAAGGTCCTGACAAATATTGTGCGGACGTGAACACTTCCGGTTTGGTAGTCTCTTTCTTTCCAACGGATCGGTCATCACTACTTAATGCTGAACCCCTGACTGTTTCGTGTTTTTTATGCTGAACCCCGGAATCTTTCTTTAACCTTCACAAATATTATGTTATGAAAAAACAAAACGTCAAAAAAATATCGCTTAAGAAAATCAACATTGCCACTTTAAACCCCGAGAGCCAGCAGCAGGTGAATGGTGGCGGAAATACGTGGAACAGCGGTGCCATCAAAAGTTGTTTTGAAATCTGCGTTCCTGTTGTAAGCAGGCTGATTTATTGTCCTACTCTAAAAGGTATCAGTTGCTTTGCAACTAATTGTTGAGCTATGCATGTCAGCAAATTTATTTCGTCATTGTATCATTAAACATCCATTGTCTGAACCCCCGATTTTTTACAGCCTGACCATTATAGCAGGTATATTAATGCGCAGCTGCTGCTGTAAAGAATCTCCATCCACAGCCATACCCGGAAGTGCTGATTTCAGCGGGGTAGCCGGCGCATATTCATGCGCAAAGCTTCAGCATACAGCACATCAGCAAGTTCCGGGGGCCAGGTGGTGGAAGTAGATATCTTTCGATGACGGATACTAAAGTGGTTGCCCCTGTTTAGCCGGCTACATCAAACCGGATAAATTTCAATATGGTATCGAACTCAAAATCCCACCAGTAAGCAAATTCATTATTAGAGGCTGTTGGGTAAAGGGTGGTGTGCTCATCTAAGGTAGAACCGCCCTGGTTATTATATTGTATCCGAATTTTGTTCCTATCGATATGTATCGAATAAACCCGGACAAAATCCCCATCGTCGATTGTCAGTTCATATTTCGCTTTATGCTTGAACCAGTTGATGTCATTGATACTAATCTTCTCTATCGCTTTTTGGAGGTATTGAAAATCGCTGGTAGATTTGATATATTTAAATCTCCGGGAGAGCTCCGGTGTATTATCAGCCAACACATATTGTTTCAGGCTTTGAAGTTCAGCAATCATTTTCTCCCTTTTGTTTTTTAAGAAAAGCGTTCTTTGCTGGAATAAACTGATATTTTGCTTTTCTATTTCATTGAAGACAATATCCTCATTATTTTTTACGGGTTTGTACCATGGCTTCTCTGCATAATAGCTATCCACTTCTCCACTTTTGAACCGGTATCCTCTTCTGGCAAACAGGTCATTCGTTAAGAACCGGATGTCATCAATACTCAGGTTTTCAATTTGTTCCGGCTTGAGCCGTTGCGTAGTACAGGAAGTGCAGTCATGCAGGGATTGTGCACATGCAGACTTCAACACGAATAGGGTAAATAGCGTAAGGTAAAATGTTTTCATTTTCTCGGGACTTAAACTACTAAAATAGACTATCCTGACCAGAAAACCGCTATGACAATGCCAGTTGGTTCAAGAGAAGAATAATTACACCCATCATTGTTATTACCCGAAGCTTGAAAAGATGATGTTATTATTTTTTTGTGGCTATGTTCAGATTAAGCTCATATCTTCAAAACAGGTGAGGTATCCCGGTAGATGACGTGCCGGAATGATAAAGTAGGAAAGCCTGAAAGTAGTATATTAGCCGCAGTTTATTCTTTATCGATGAAATCAATTATACTAAGCCTTCTATTGCTGGTAACATTATCCGTCTATGCGCAGCAAAACGGGCAGTCTGAGGTTCCATTATTCGATCAGGCCAAAGCCATGTATGATGCCGGCAAATATGACGAGGCATTGATACTGGTGAATCAATTATTGGCTAATAATATGGTCAGCGAAAAGTTTTTTGACCTGAGAGGCGAAATTTACCTGGCCAAAGGCAATATGGATTCCGCGTTGGTAAATTATAACGCGGGCTTGTTACTAGCCCCTACCGATCCCATGATTTATTTCCACCGTGCTTTTGCCTATTGCAGCATACGCCTGTTTGATGAGGGCATAGCAGATTACAACACGGCCATAAAGTATGTAGGCAATGAGGATGCCAAATACGGTATTATTGCCAGCAGGGGATTGGCGCGTGTGATGAGCCGGGATTTTTCGGGCGCCTATAAGGATTATAAGATGGTGCTTGATTTCGATTCGACCAATGTGATGGCATGGGTGGCTATGGGCTCCATACTTAGAAATTTAGGACGAAGCAATGAAGCTACCGCTTACTACGAAAAGGCGGTTAACCTTGCCCCGAATGAGATTGTTGCTGTCGGGGACCTGGGATTTCACTATATGAGTATGAAAGATTATCAAAAAGCGATCAGACAGTATACCAGAGTGCTTGAAATAGATCCCGATAATGCCATTGCATATAATAATTTGGGGCACGCAAAATATCAGCTGAAAGATCTGAAGAACGCTTTAAAAGATATTCAACGGTCTATCGCTTTAGACCCGAAAAACGCATATGCCTACAGGAACAGGGCTTTGGTATATCTGGCGATGAAACAGCCTGAGAAAGCTTGTGAAGACCTTCATCAGGCAATTAATCTGGGTTATACTGTTATGTATGGAGACGATGTACAACAGTTACTGGAAAAGCACTGCGTTTTTTAAGGTTGGGGGCTGGCTACACGTAATGCCAGTAGGATCACAGAAGATTTAAAAGGAAAACCTGTGCTAGTCGCAGGTTTTCCTTTTAAATCGTGTTTCTTTTATATGACCTCAATTTCTTCCTCTTACGGCTATTTATTATTCAGTACTTCATTGGCGAATTTTATCCATCCAGAGCGCTCTATGGTACTATCTATGTAGTAATCAGGTTGGAGGCCAATGTCATCTATCGCCATCCCCGGTATACGATAACTTTTGGAAAGCCCGTAAAAGAGTTCAAATTTCCCGCAAGGAAAAGGTATAGTATGTACATTGGAAATGTCGAGCATACCAAAGGTCGTTACACCAAATAATTTTACTTTCTTACTCTGCTTTGCGGCAAGCAGAAACTGTTCGGTGGTACTGCCGTTCCGTTCATTGATCAGAATACCGACCTGTTGTGGATAAGTATAGACGCTGTCTCTTGTCTGAATGTCAACTTTTTGATCAGAAAGGGTGACAAATTTTCCCAAAGACTGTTCCAGCTTTTCATAGTATTTCCTGAGTTGTTTTCTCGAAGCTTCATCGAACTCCGGGTTGTTCGAGAGATCCAACATCCGCTGATTATTAAGTTTGGTGGAGAGAAATACTGCCCCGACCGACCTCACAGGGTTTGTATAGAGAAACGGAAGGATCTCTTCAAAACTCTCGTCGCTGCCACCCGGGTTGTTGCGCAGATCAATGATCAGATTAGGCGTCGCTAAAATAGTTGCCCTGTTTACCCTGATCACGCTATCGATATATTTTTTCTCTGTAATTTCAAAGAAAGGCACACGCAGGATTACCGTGGTAGCATTCAGTCTTTCGAGAAAAGGCCTGGAACTTTTCAAGAGCTTTAAGTCCAGTTCCGTATCAGGATCATTCTTTAGTAGCGGGTAGATTCTCTTTAAGGAAAAATTGCCCAATTCCAGGTCATTCTTACCTTCCAGTTTAAGTTTTGATTTGCCGAATTTGACTTCCGTTTTGTCTCTACCGTAGTATACGCCACCATTTTCATCAAATTTCGCTTTAACCTCACCTGTCTTCCAATGTGCAGCAGTGGTTTCAATGATGAAGCCAACATAGCTACCACCTATTTTTTTGATGCCTATTTTATAGGGTTCGGAAAGCCAGATTCCCTCATAGCCTGGATCCTTTTTAGCGGTCAGGTATTTTTCAAATTCCGGGGTGTTGACCGCTATCGTCTCTGTTTTTTTTGGAACCGTACCAACGGCTATCTCCTTTGCTTTGTAGCTAACCCCGATATGGCCCTGTCTGAAAAATCTCATCCAATGGCCCAGCGCAACAGCACATTCCTTATCACTGGTTATCTGCTTTACCTTTTCCAGATAGGCGCTGTTGTGCATTGCATAGGCCTCTTTTCCCTTTTTAGACAGTATATAGGCAAAGCCGGCATCATTATCTTCAAAAGTTTGCTTCATCCAAAGGAAACTGGTCTCACAATTACAGTCTTGGGCAAATACTCCATTTGTAACAATCAGCGCCAGCAACAACACGTATAACTTCTTCATTCAATTAAATATTTTGTAAAAAAAGGACCGGTATATGAACTCCCGTGAGTGGCAGTTTTTTAATTGCTGTCGAATGTTTTAGGGATTATATTTTTGTCCGTTTCACCGCAGAATGTCCAGGATATAATATACCACCGGTTATTTTCAAAGATTAATTGAATGCTATTGATGCCTCTTCTGGCGACTTTTCCGTCTTTTTCCAGCTTTGTTTCGTAGGTACTCCAGACATGCGCCATATTACCAAATAATCTGACTTCCCTGTTGATTTCCTTTTCATAAAAGGCAGTACTAAAAATCATGTCGTCCGTTTCTTTGTGAAACTCCGGTAATGTCATGGTAGCCTGTTCCTGCTTGTTTTTGTCGAAATAAGAATATACTGCTTTGGGGTGATGTAAATAGTTATCTCTTTCCCATTGCCTCTTTGCGCCTTTTTCGCCAGATACCACCTCATAGCTCGCTTTCATTAACGCGTCAATTGTTTTGGCGTCATTTTCAAATGTGTTGTTTTGAGCGCTTAAATTGCCTGCTGCCATAAATACCATCGTTGTTAAGTAAAATAGAAATTGTTTCATGATCTTTTTTACAAAGCAACTCACATAGATAGCTGCAAAGAAATAAGTTATCCGGTTTGTTCCCGTTTTTATGTGATTTGTCGGATTTCTTATTCAGAGTAACAATTTGTCAATGCTATTTAGCAGACAGTCCTTGTAACTTTTAGCGATGGTGATTTTATGTTCGCCGATGATTAAATGATTATCTTCTACATAGTCCACATTTTTCAGGTTCACAATATTTGAATGATGGACTCTCATAAATTCATCAGGTAATTTCTCTATCAGGTCTTTTAACGTCTTGTAATAGACATACTTTTTATGATTGCTAATAAATATTTCAACATAATTTCCTAATCCTTTTATAAACAAAATGTCGTCAAAGTTTAACTTGATTAGTTTTCTGTCGGTTTTTATGAAAGTAAAGTCTTGTTTGTTCGTCATATCAGGATTGCGTTGTTAAAGTTTCCGTTAAAGATCAAATATATGCGGTATTTCTTATCTAGTTAACGGAACCTATGGAGAATCCTGATTTTGCGGAGTATGTTAACAGCTTTACACCTATTAATACGGGGTCCGGGGTTTATCCCGGCGGGATTACGGAAATCAAAAGGCTTCAATAGGGCCCGTAGATTGGATTTTTAAAAACCAAAACTTATATTTGGTAATAGTTATTGTTTCAATCAAAATCAATCTAAAATCCCCGTAGCCTATGCGCGCAGTGAAATGTTCATGCAAACCTGTAATTACAGCGATCTTACTTTGGAGCATGTTGCTCGGCCCGTTCCGCCTGATGGCGCAAAACAAATGTGATTGTGCCGGTAGCTTCAAGTGGGTAAAAGAAACCTTCGAAAAAAATGATGCCGGCTTCCGGTATGCATTGGAGCAAAAAGGCGTGGATGCCTATCAACAGTTCAACAAGGCCATACAAGCCCGTATTAACAAGGCAACTACCCGGGAAGCATGTGCAGCGGTGATGCGGGAGTGGCTACAGTTTTTCCGTAAGGAGCATCATGGTATTATTCCGGTGGATGATGCCCCGGTTGCAACGGCAACTAACACCAGTGCCTGGGAAACATTGCCGGTTTCAGAAGCGGAAGTCAAACAACAAATATCTTCCGCTGGTGCCGCTTCTTTCGAAGGTATCTGGAGTACGGGCGCCTATAAGCTGGCTATCATCAAAAAAGGGAATAGTTACAAAGGCGTGATCCTGACCTCTGCCAATAAGAATTGGAAACCTGGTGAGGTGAAACTGAAGATTTCAGGGGATAGCTCCGGTGTGTTTTATATGGGAGACCGTTCTCCGAAAACATTCAATACAGTGGTCTGCTATGGAAAAAATACGCTGCAACTGAGTAATATCTTTTTAAGCAGGGTATACCCTGTATGGGAGGATGATCCCAGTATCCAATTGTATGCAAAAGTGATGACGGCCAGTGAACCTTTCCTGCAACAACTGTCTGCCCAAACGATACTGCTCCGCATCCCAACGTTTGACGACGCTCAAAAAAAACTGATTGACAGTGTACTACTGGCTAATGACCAGCTACTGAAACGTACCCCAAACCTGATCATCGATATCCGGAATAATGGCGGTGGATCTGACGGGAGCTTTTTCGGCATCCTGCCATTGATTTTTACTAACCCTATTCGTATCGTGAATATGGAATTTCTCTCCACACCGCTGAATAACAAACGTATGGAAGCATTTTTATCCAATCCAGGTATTTCGGATGGAGACAAAACTGAAATAAAAGATGCACTCAAAAAATTAAATGATCACCTGGGAGAGTTTGTGAACCTGGATAGTGGGAGAATCGTGAGTGAGCAAAAGCCGGATACTATTTTTCCTTTTCCGAAAAACGTAGGGATTATTATCAATAAAGGTAACGGCAGTACCGCAGAACAGTTTTTGCTGGCAGCCAGGCAGAGTAAAAAAGTAAAACTCTTTGGGGTTACTACGGAGGGTGTCCTGGATATCTCCAATACCTATATCGTGGATTCGCCGGATAAACAATTCAAATTAAGGTATTGCCTTTCCAAAAGTCTGCGGATACCAGATCTGACGATCGATGGGAAAGGTATTATGCCGGATTATTACATCGATAAAAGTATTCCGCCGACGAAATGGCTGGATTATGTAACAGGTATATTGGAACAATAACAGTTCCGGGTGATACATCAGACAGTTAAAGAGAATTATAGATGTAGCCGGACATACATTAAACCGGCGTTACTTTTTATGGGCATTTAGGTGATCAGGAAGAGACGTTACTTAATATGCCAGGAGGAGCGATGCCTCCGAAAATACCAACGCCGCGTAAATCACCTGATTTATGCGGCGTTGCTGTTTGTAAAATGCTTTGTCTATCACCTCAGGCATCCGGTATCTCTGGTTCTACCAGCTTAGCCAGCTTTTCCAATGATTCCTGCCAGCCTAAATAGCACATTTCTACCGGTATGGCACTGGGGATGCCTTCCTGGGTAATTTTTATGTCTGTACCCGCTACCGTTTTGTGCAGCCATACGGTGGTAATCATGTTGCCCGGCAGATTGGGATCGTCAAATTTATCGGTGTACTTCAACAACTCATTGGGTTTGAGGTCCAGGTAGGTGCCACTGAAAGAATGACTATTGCCGGTAGTGAAATTCTGGAATGACATCTTATAGGTGCCGCCTATCTCTACCTGCATGTGATGGACCGTACAAAGAAACCCATAAGGAGGTAACCAGGAGGCCATAGCGGTGGGTTCCGTAAAGGCGCGGTATACTTTTTCCGGTGATGTTTTAAGCATCCTGTGTAGTGAAACCGTATTGTTAGACATAAGATACATTTTTGTTCCTACTCTTCTGGCTTTTCGGTTCCGCCCGTTTTTGAGGTGGTTGCTGCTCCACTTACCTAGTATGTTGCTATGAAGGTTGATACCGCAAAGATGATAAGAATATTTTATTCGGAGGGAGGCTGTATACGACAATATAGCGGGTCATTTGCGACCTGGCAGAAAATGTTATCAATAGGTAATCGTTACAATTGCAGCAGCCGGAAGTAATACTTCCGGCTGCTGCAATTGTAATAAGCGATAGGAATGACTGATTTATTCTTCCGGAAACTTTGAACTGACACCTGTTACTTCCAGTATATGCCTGGCCAGTAACGTCACTTTTGGGAACTTCCAGATGGAGGCAACCGTAATGGAGATACCCATTAGTTTATCTATATAGTTCCGTAATTGCACGACCATCATGGAGTCGATACCCAAATTGGTAAAGGGGGTATCTGTATTGATTTTACTGGCGGATGTTTTTAGCGTAAGCGACAAAATGGATTGCAATTGTTTTTCTGCTAATTCCTGGGCATTGGCGATGGTACCGCTGTCTATCCAGGTTTGAATCAAATCATCCTTCGCTGTGTTTTTCGTTTGATGAAGCGATTGTGCGATGAGATCATCCAGGATTTTATAATTTTTGGAAGTAGGTTGGTGATCAAAAAAAGTATCCATCTCTAAAAAAACAGCGCTGATCTCTGTAAAATTATTATCGAAAATGATGGATAATACCTGTTCGCATTCTTCTCTCGAGAAGCTCCATATACCTGCTTCATCCATTCGCTTGCCCCGGATATCCTGGGCGGCGGCCAGGCCTACGTCTGCTATAGGCCCCCATTGGATACTGGTGGCTGGTTTGTTTATTTGTCTGCGGTATCGTGCAAAACCATCCAGGAATGAGTTGGCCACCACATAATTGGCCTGGCCTATGGCGCCAAGTGTGACTAACACGCTGGAGTAGAGGAGGAAAAAATCCAGCTCATCTTCTGCTGTCAGTTCGTGAAGCCACCACGCGCCATCTACCTTAGGCCTGAGGGCCGCATTAAATTTTCCGGCCTCCATATTAGCCATGCCGCCATCATCCAATATACCTGCTGTATGTACGATTCCCTTTAATGGTGGCATTTCTTTTCGGAGTGTTGTGAGAATAGCCTCCACCTGCTGATAGTTTGTGATATCTCCCAATTGAATCACTACCTGACAGCCTTTTTCCCTCAATGTGTTGATGGCTGCTGCTGTGGCAGGAGGTGCCGTCCTCCCCGTCAGTACAATATGTCTGGCGCCATTTTTATGCATCCATGCTGCTGTGATTAATCCTAGTCCGCCCATTCCGCCGGTGATTAAATAGGTGGCCTGTCCGGAGAATAACGGGTCGGTATGTGTGATCAGCAAATCAGGATCTTCCAGGTCGAAGATGATTTTACCCATATGTTCTCCTTTCATCATCAGGTTGAAACCTGCTGCTACGCGCGAAGCCGGAAAAACAGTCTTGCTGATGGGTGGAAAATGGCCTTCCTTGTAAAAACGTATAATTTTCCCCAGCAACCGGCTTATTTTTTCAGGATGATCGCTCATTAATTTGAGCATATCCAGGAAAAAATACGCCGTACTTTCTTTAAATAGTTGCATCTCCAGGTGACTGTTGTCATACACATCTTTTTTGCTGATGTCACAGAATCTTCCAAAACTACGGAGACTGCTGAGACCTTCCAGCATGGCGTCTCCGGTCAGCGTATTGAGTACAACATCTATTCCTTCCTGATGGGTACAGGTGCTTATCTGCGCGGCGAATCCGGTTTTGCGGGAATCCATGATGTAGGGAATGCCCGCATCTTTCAGCCATTGCCGTTTGCTTTCAGTGCCTGCTGTTGCATAAATTTCCGTACCTATCATCCGGGCAATATACAGGGCTGCCATACCTACGCCGCCGGTAGCGGTATGAATTAATATCCGCTCTCCCGGTTGTAATTTTCCGAATTCAACGATGGCATAATACGCCGTAAGATAGGCAATGGGCATGGTGGCTGCATCTGTGAATGCCAGCTCATCTGGTATCACCGTTATCAATTGAGCGGAGCTGTTGAAAAAGTTGGAAAATGACTCCTGAAAAGAAACGCCCATTACGCGGTCGCCGACTTTGAAAGCAGTAACCCCTGCGCCTACGTTGGTGATGATACCGGCGAATTCGTTGGCCAGACTTAAGTAGCCGTTTTCTACACCAGGATATATACCCAGGGCGGACATCAGGTTGAGAAAGTTAAGCCCGGCGGCTTTGATATTGATCTCCACTTCACCCCATGCCGGAGGTATTCTTTCAGAAGAGGTGGCCTCGATACTTTCCAGTATGCCCGGGCTATTTACAATGAATTGAAACGGAGGCGCTGATTCGCCTGCTGCTATGCGCTTTGACCGGCTATCCGTTTTTTTGTTTGCAGGGATGATGTGTGTAAACCGATGTTTAAATACAACACCTTCCCGGATAACATATTCCTTTTCCTGACAGCTGCCCAGCAATAGTTTACCACATAATTTCCAATCGGGATAGGAGGCATCCGGTTCCATATCAATCTGATGGCAATCATATTCGGGGTATTCCAGGAATATTTCCCTGGATAAACCGGCGATGCCTGTTTGCCAGACGTTTACCGGCGCCGTGCCGGCTATTTGCTGCGCCCCTTGTGTGATCAGCCATAGTCTGGGAGATGAGGCCAATTTGAATCCGGATAATGTTTGCAGCAAGCTGATGACAGACATAGCGTCCGTGGTGACTGTATCTGCAGGTGTTTGTGCTGTGACTTCCCTGGCACCACTGAAATAAATGATTTCGCTGAGAACAGGGTCGTCGTGTTTATCCAATATATCGTGTAACAGCTGTTCATAAAAAGCCGGCGTCAGCGTATCGATACTGATGTGGGTGATAGCATCTGTTACCTGTGTAGGCGAGGTGACGCCTGTTTCAACCAGGTAAACAGTGGTGCCATTGGCGGCCAGGTAGTTCACCAGGTGACTGGTTTCCTGCTTTTGACCAAATATCAGGCAGGTTGATTTTTGCAGTGGAGTACTGGCCACCTGTATTGCTTTTTGATCTAAGGGCAGCCAGCTTAAAGCAAATAAATTTTGTGCTACCTGCCGGAGATTGGATAAAGGCACCTTTTTTAAGGTACAACGACGGATGGCTGCTCTGGGATATCCGTTTTCGTTATAGACGTTAATATGGTACGTAATTTTATCTGCTTCCTCTTCGGGTGCTTTATGTACGGTGACCCATAATATTCCATTCGTCCGGCCAGAGTCGAAAACCTGATAATCCTGGATAGCGATGGGTATATAGTTCCATTTTTTATCTTTCATCTCTTCCAGTAACAGCGCATTGCCTGCCAGTAAACAGGCATCGAGCATCGCAGGATGCAGCAGGTATTGGCCAGCCGTTTTGGTGATGATCTCATCCGGAATGATCTTCGCCCAAACAGCGGTGTCACTGAACTTTATTTCACTGGCTGCTCTGAAACGTTTGCCATATTGCATTCGGATTGCCTCATGGCTGTTATAAAAATCCTCCTTTAAAATAATATACGGCAACACGCTATCATCTATCCAATGATCTACCAGATTTTCCGGCCGGGCGTTATTATTCAATTCCAGATAACCTTGGGCATTCAACTCCCAGGAGGGAGCAGTTGTGGGTGGTGTGGTGACAACAGCGCTGAAGAATTTAAATTGAACGCGCTCTTTTTTTTCCACAGTAAATACCAACTGTATGCGAATGGTCTGGTCAGCAAGTATAACAGGAGATATCAATTGCATCTCCCGGATGGTGACCCTGTTTTCCGCAAACGTAATGACGCCGGCACTCAGCACATATTCTAAAAAACCAGTGGCGGGAAAAATAATGACGTTATTGATGACATGATCTTCCAGATAAGGAAACTGCCGGGTACTTATTTCAGACTCCCAGCAAATAAAAGCGGGATCAACTGCAAATCGCATTTGCACGGCGTCAAAAGTATGTCTGTAGTCTTTATGTCCCCATACATAAGTATCCTGATGGACGGCCTGATGGCTAAGTGCATATTGCTCATGCTGCCAGGGATATCGGGGAAGCGGTACGTCTGCAACAGCAGATAGGGGAATCTTATAAAAGGCCGTCCAATCTATGGTTGCTCCGTATTTGTAAGCCTGACAAAAATTATGCAGCATCTCTGCTACTTCCGGTTGTTCTCTGCTCAATGAAGCAACTACACTGGCGCCCTGTTTATTGAGTGATTCAATCTGCTGCGTAATTAAGGCGGTCAATACCGGATGTGGACTTATTTCAATAAATATACTGTTTTCATCCTGCAGCAGTTGCTGTATGCCCTGTAAAAACAAGACCGTTTCCCGGAAGTTATCTACCCAATAGGTGGCATCCAGTAATTCCCCGCGAATAAAATCATTTTTTACCGTTGAATAGATAGCTGCTTTAGCTGCTTGTGGTTGCAATGTTTTGACACCTTCCAGCATGGCGGGTTTTAGCGGATCTAACTGTGGACTGTGCGGCGCAAAATCGACCCGTATAAATTTATTGTAAATATCTTTTTCCGTTAATTCCTGTAAGACCGTGGTAAGGGCTTCCCGGTCTCCGGATAGTACGGTAGATTTAGGCCCGTTATAAGAAGCCACTGCAATTCTTTTTTCCCATCCTTTCAGGATGTCTGTTACTTCATGGCTGTTAAGTTCTACTACTGCTGCTGCTCCCTTGCCTTTGATGCCTGCAGCCAGTTCACTTCTTTTGCAGATGACATTCGCCGCATCTTTCAGACTTAATGCACCTGCTATATGGGCGCCTGCAATTTCTCCCATACTATGACCAATCACCACGGCTGGTTTTACTCCCCATGACTCCCACAGGCGGGCAATAGCTACTTCCATGGCGAAAAGAATCGGCTGAATCACATCTACCTCTTCAAAACGGTTGTCCGTTTCATTGCGATTGATTTCTTCGATGAGCGACCAATCCACGAAATGACTGATGGCTTGCTCACATGCTTCCATCGCATGCCTGAATACCGGTTCCTTTGCCATCAGTTCTCTTCCCATGCCCAACCACTGTGCCCCCTGGCCGGGGAATACAAAAATGATCCGCCGGTTTTCTCCTGTGTTGGCATATCGTTGTGCAATAGGATCATCCAACGCATCCTGCAGCAATTGCTGCATATGCGCGCTATTGGTAGCATGTATGCAAAGGCGCACAGGAAGATCTGATCGCCGCAATGCCGCGGCAGCTGCCAGTGTTTCTACAGGGATATCCTGCTGCTCCAATAGTGCCTGATATTGTTTTATCAGGATCGACAGGGCCGCATCATCTGCTGCAGATATGGGTAATACGGCTCTAGACAGGCTTCCCGGCGCTTTTTCAGGGAGATGCTGAAGCGGTGCCGGCGCTTCCCGCAAGGTGATATGTGCATTGGTACCGCTAAGACCGAAAGAATTAACACCGGCATATCGGGGCTTGGGACCGGGCAGCCAGTCGGTGTTATGGGATACTATTTCAACAGGCAGGTCTGCCCACGGTATGCCGGGATTAGGCGTACGGAAATGTAAGTTGGCCGGGATACAATGGTGCTGCATGGCCAGGATACACTTTATCAGGCCTGCCAGGCCGGAAACAGCTTCTGTATGACCAATATTGGTTTTAACGGATCCTACCAGCAGTTTCTCCGGTCTTGTTCGTTCTTTAAAGGCATTTCCGATGCCTATCATTTCCAAAGGATCACCTACATTGGTGCCTGTTCCATGGGCTTCAAAATAATCTATATCGTCGGGTGTGACGCCTGCTTTTTTCATGGAATGCCGGATGGCCATTTCCTGGGCAGCTGAACTGGGTACCGTGAAACCTTTGGTAGCGCCGTCATTGGTAACGGCGGTTCCTGCAATCACGGCCAGTATGTTATTGTGATCCTTGACGGCATCTTCATAGCGTTTGAGTAGAAGGATGCCGGCGCCCTCTGATCTTACAAATCCGTCTCCCTCCGCATCAAATGCTTTGCAATACCCTTCGGGAGAGAGCATGCCGCCCATACAAAAACCTATATACGTTTTAGGGGAGAATAAAAGATTGGCGCCTCCTGCGAGGGCCATCTGACAATTGCCAGCCAGTAAACTTTCGCAGGCCAGGTGTATGGCCACCAACGTTGAAGAGCAGGCAGTATCCATACTTACGCCTGGCCCATGCAGGCCATATGCAAATGATAAACGGCCGGAAGCAGAAGCTTTCATCGAACCGGTTAAGGAGTAAATGCTGGTAACATCACCAGCTACATCTCCGAAATCAAATGATTGCAGCCCCATGAATACACCTGTGTTCGTACCCTGTAAACTATTTGTTTTAATACTGGCTGCTTCAAAAGCTTCGTAGCTAAGTTCCAGTAACACGCGAAAATGAGGATCCATCGCTTCCGCCTCAACAGGGGATATGTGAAAGAATCCGGCATCAAAAGCGGCTGCATCTTTAAGGAAACCACCCTGGCGTACATATATCTTTCCCGGCAGGCCTTTCTGCGCATCATAATATCTATCCAGGTCTACCCGGTCTGCGGGTATTTCCTCCATCGCATCTTTATTTTGCTGTAGCAAATCCCAAAATGCCTCGGGGGAATCAGCGCCACCCGGGAATCTGCAACTCATCCCCACAATGGCGATCCCATGTTGAAGAGAAGTAGCTGGTTTGTTAGTTGTGTTATTCATTTTAATAGCTTGACGTTTGAGGGAATGAAAAAAACAGCGCTCTATGTTTACTATTCCTGTCTTGAACGATTACTTTGTTGCAGGCATGGCCTGGCGGCCCGGATGATATCATCATCCGGATATATTGATTAGCAGGATTGTTGATGCATGCAGCTGCCACTCATTAAGGGGGCCCGTTGCCTTAATAATCAAGAACCGCGTGTATGCTGGCTTACGCCATCGTTATTCTTATAGGAAATGGAAGAGGTATACCCAATAACTATTACTACAAGATAGTATGATGATAACAGCCGGTAAATTTGTCTGATTAAATAACATCGATCATTTATTCACTTTTAGTACTATGACAGGGGATCGCCCTATTGGCATCAGGGTTAAGATAAAGCTTCGCTAACGCTGTAAATGATTTTTTGAAAATATGCAGGAGAGCGTCATGACAAATGCAGGCATTGCCTTATCCCTGATATAAAAAATCATCCCTTTTCAAATTCACCTGGCAAATATTTGCAAATGATGGCTGCAATCCTGTCTATATGGTCATATAAGAAGAAATGATCTCCTTCCAATATCTCATAATCAAAACCCCCGCTTGTAAATTTTCTCCAGTTTTGTATATCCTTTACATATTTCTCCTCATATCCCATGAGTGCATGGATAGCGGTATTAATTTTCGATACTATCTTTTGCGTGTACTCTTCTTCCAGCAATGTTAAGTCCGCGCGGAAGATTGGTTCAAAGAAATCCATTAGTTCTTCATTGGCTAATAATTTATCTGAGGGCCTGCCTATTCTCAGTAATGCACGAAAAAATGCTTCCCGTGGCAGGGTGGAAATTCTTTCTTCATCGATGACATTTGGTCCGGGATAACCGGATGCCACCAGGCATACCGGCGCATCTTTTTCTTTTTCCAATCTGCTGTTTAATTCAAAGCCCAGCACCGCTCCCAGACTATGCCCATATAGTAGAAATGGCATTTTATTTCTTTTCTGTTTTAATTGCTGTAATAAATCGATAATAGCTGTTTTTTTGTTGTATAACAAAGGTTCATCTGTCCGTAAACCTCTGCCGGGTAATTCCAATACAATTACCTCTACCTGATCCTGCAGTTTATCCACCAATGGTTGAAACGAGAATACGTTCCCGCCTGCAAAGGGAAAAATAAACACTTGTGACTTCATCTTTATTATTTAGTATTTAACAATAATAATGATCAATAAATGATACTGCCGGTTACCAGTATATAACGGCGGGAGTAAACAGGAGGAATAACTGTTGGCAGTAAGCTCAATCAGCCGATTGCTTCATCTATACATTTCTTCCAGATCAATTTGTAGATCACTTCTCTGCCATCCAGTATCATAGGGGTAGATTTTAAGATTAATATGTCGTCTGCTATTTCATACAATCTGATTTGCTCCGTGCCTATCCAGCTGAGGTTCAGTGAGCCTGTAACGAAATGAATAATATAGCTTTCCTCAATTTTATAGTGACCAAAGTAAGCGCCATATCCATTAAATACCGTACGTATTTCTACATCCGTACTATCATGCGGCTCCTTTTTTTCAAGATATATGTTCGACTCATTCATAATCTGAACAGACATTTCATTTTGATCACCATACACAAGTGTTCCCCGGGCTGCTTTACCCCAGGGGTAAATTCTCTCGCCATCCATGGTGTGCGCTTCATATGATTGCAGTTTCCAGACTCCTTTAAACAAAGAAATGAGATTGACCATACCTGCTTATTTAGACGTTATGCTAGCTGGATTTGTGTGACGCTCCTGTATCATTTAATTAATTGTATGGAGAATGATGATGGAATAATAAATTCCAAACTGATATAAATGACTTATATGGCAGTTCATCAGGCATTTTTGCCTATCCGGCTGAGATTCAAATTAGTTATGCTGATGGATTATTTTGAGGGTGCTATAGGCAATACTCCATTCAAGTTATACAAACTTAATACATAACACTGCAATTCAGGATCAAGTAAAGAATAATAGTGCGATGGGAAAGAAAACGAATATTCGGAAAACTATCCGGCGCAGCAGCAGTGAAGCGAACCGGTGATGCAGGCTGGCAGTAAGCTATAAACTGGTTTTTAGTATGGCGGGTATGGATACCCGCCATACTAAAAATGAAATTGAAAGATATTTAATGTCCTGCCTTCAATAAGGGTATTAACTATGCCGGTTTTTGTAGCGCCCATCCGGGTATAAAAACCATCTGCATTCGGATCGGACTCCACTTTTATGATAGTTTCATTCCTGGCAATACATCGATGCCGGAGATCTGCAAAAGCTTCTTTGCCCAACCCGTGTCCAATGAATGATGGCAATATCCAAAAGTGATCAATGAAGAGTTGTTCCCCGTTATATTCCAGCGAATAAAAGCCAACCACCTGGTCTGCATAGATAATTTTTATTACCTGGTTTTGCTGGATGTAGGCAGGGGTAATCGTCAGGCTTTCCGTCCAAAGCTGTATCCATGCTTCCGGATAGTTCCAGTGACGTTTGGATTGGAAAGCGATATCAGTCAGTATTTCGGCATCGCCTGCCGCAGCAGGAAGATATGTAATCGTCGTATGCATGTGTTGTTATTATTTATGTCCTGTCTGCAGGTTGATGAGTAGTCGCTTTATTTAAACTGGTTGTAGCATTGTAGATGACTGGCATTTGTCCTTTCCACTGATGCCAGGTGTTATCATCCGTTAGTAGTTGCGCCATGAAATGGGATACGTTTATCCGGCTTGTTTGTCCCGGGTTAAACAGGGCACTCCGGGTGGGAGAGGGATGAAGTGTATAGGCTGTTACGTAGGCATTGTTGATCAGACTGTCGGGACGCACAGCAACCCATTCGATGAAAGGGTTTTGGCCCCCTGTTTTTAGCCTTAAATAATCTGCTGCTTTTTCATTGTCGGGATGTGGTGGTAAGAGCAACCGCAGTAATCCGATGACGATTTTTTGTCCGAAAGAAACCGGTTCGTTTAAGTCCCGGTTACTATTGCCTGCCGTATTCATTAACACAAACCGGAAGGGTTTTTCCGGCGTATTTTTCCGGATGGCGGTACAAAGCAGTTGCACCATATCGGTGACCAGCCGCCTGGGCGGGCCATAGATACCCTTCAAGTTAAGGGTATGTCCAAGACAAACCGCTACGGACTGGCAGTCCTGGAGATGGGCAGACAGCTCGTTTACCGGGATGCGGGTGATGTCGTTGACCCTGAGTACAGTGATGCGAGCATGGTGAAGCCACGCATCCGGAATTTGACTGGTGGCGCGAACAAGGATCTTCACCCATTGCCCCGCACTTAATAATTGATCTATCAATAGTTTTCCGGTAGCGCCACTCGCTCCAACTACTAATGTAATCATGTATTGAAATGTTTTATTGTCGTTTTAGTCGTTGAGGGCAGCCTTGAATGATAAGGAGAAGGCTATTCCCAACATCTAAAATTATTAAGGGGATAAGCAACCTTTTTTTGTAAATTATGTTTAAAACTGGTGATGCAGCATTCCATACAGTATACTGGCGCCTATCTGCTTGATTAGCGTTACTAAGATAACATGTATAAGCGGTTTATGCAAAAATGGGTGGCTTATGCTTGTCAAGGTCTGTTCTTTGGTCCCGGTTAAATGGCTACAGGTACAACATACGCATCGCCATTAAAAGCAAATACAGAACTTTACATAGTTAAATAAAAGCGGGAAAAATGAGAGTAAAAGTTATCAGTATTCCTGTACTGGATCAGGAAAAGGCACTGCAGTTTTATACGAATACATTGGGTTTTATCAAAAAGCAGGATGTGCCCGTAGGTGGTAATAACAGATGGTTAACCGTGGTGGCCAAAGGAGATGAAGACGGGCCGGAGGTATTACTGGAGCCTTCTCCGCTCCATTTTGAGCCAGCTAGAACATACCAGCATGCGCTGCTGGAAGCCGGTATTCCCTATACGCAATTTGATGTGAATAATGTACAGGAAGAGTATGAAAGGTTGATCGCCCTTGGTGTTGCTTTCAGTGTAAAGCCAACAGAAATGGGAACGGTTAAAATTGCGGTATTTGATGACACCTGTGGAAATAATATTCAGCTGATAGAAATGTTATAACGGAAAAGTTATTCCGTCTCATTATACCGACTGTTGGTATAACCCTGGAAACGGCTGTTGATAAGGATCAGCAGCCGTTTCTGATTTACAGGAAATTAGCCTCTGGGCCAGCATCTGTTAGCTTTAAGCACACAGTAGCAAGTATTGCCACAGGCTCCATCTCCACCACAATATGGAATATCAATACAGGCGGGGTAGGCAGCAGACTGGCTACCGCCGGAGATATTTTTCAATGACGCACGTGAAAGTGCTTTACCTGTTTTTACAAATGAATAATTTTTCATAAAGAGAAATTAAATGGTTAACTCGTGTTTGCCTACTTTTTTATGAAGGTTTTCGGCTCTTCCTTTGCTATGCGCGATAACGAGATAATTAAAAGGAAAGTAGTAGACGAGCTTATTGCTCGCATAGGCATGTTTTCATTGTTATCATAAAAACTTCACTGCACTGTATGACGTGTTTTAATGATTACAGGGTTTCATTCTTTTAACGCAATTTATGCATCTTTATTGAATTTTTCTGCAAATTAATTGTATTAACATGCAAATTATTTTCAAAAATGACGCAATGAGGGTGTTTGTGTGCAATTGTTGCATATGTGAGTGGAGGCCCCACAGCAATAGTAATGCGGCTACTGTAAGGCATTCTAACCATTGTACTGCGCTCCCTTATCAGGCCATAAAATTGTAGGAAAGGAAGAATTATTTTTCGCCGCCGAAAATAGGTGGTTATAGATTGCCAACGATAGGCACTGTCAGCAAATTTCAAACGATTGTGTCCCTGTTCTTTGTATATGCGTAAACGTTATGGCTTAGTCGTATTTTTTAATATTGCCGGTAACCTGTAACGGAGAACGCTGATTACTCATGCGCAATTCACCAGGCGTATAACCAAATGTTTTGCGGAAAGCCACAATAAAATGCTGGGCATATTTATAACCTACAATGTTGGCAATATCCGCAATCGGGTGATCGGTAGATAATAACAGATCCCTGGCTTTAGTCATTCGCAGACTGGTCAGGTACTCAAAAACAGTTTTGCCGAACAACTCTTTGAAGCCTGATTTTAACTTGGTTTGGTTGATGCCGATAGACAGTGCCAGACATGGAATAGAAAGGTGCTCCATGTCTTTGCTGATCATTTCTTTTGCATGATAGATGGCTTCAATATCCCGGCTTAATAGTTTGGTTCTTCTGGTTTCCTTTTTTTCCTGCAGGCAGGACATCTGCGTGATTAATAGTTCTGCGACTTTGGATTCGAGATAAAGCTTTTTTAGTTTTCCGGTATAGCGTTCTTTTTTATGATGGATATCATTAATCAATATTTGCAGTTCCTCCTGTTGTGAAAGGTGGGCAAATAATTTCCGTCCGTCCATAATGCCATCAATGATCTCATTTTCTCCCAGGAATAGCGGTGTGAATAGTTCCGGACAGAAAGATATTTCAAAAAAGGCGCCGACGCCATTATCTGTACCCATTTCAAACAGATATTCCTCCTTTTCTTCCCGGAATAAAATACATTCACCACGCTGCATCGTCAGGTAGTCTTTATGCTCGCTGATGCACGAACCCCGCAGACAGAAATGTGCCACAATGGTTTCCTTCTCCGGATGTACCGCATAATATTTGGAAGTATCAGTAGTGTACTTTCCGGATTTCAGGTGTATACCATCCAGAAAAACATTATCCAGCTCAATTTCAAAACCATTGTTATCGGTCAGCTTTTCTACTCTTTCTTCCAGAAACGGTTTATCCTGACCAGCACCAATATGGTAGTTACTTGCGTCTATCGTCATGATATAATCCATAATACTACGCTTTGCGTTATTAATACTTCCGTTTGCGTACCTCTTGAAACAGGCGGTTAAAGGAACTTTGCGCAAAGTTAATCATCTATTCAGCATGAAGAGTAATATATCGCGTAAGTGTAATGTAAAAGTTTTTTGGATAGTCATATGCTCCCTGTTTACCATAACCGCTGCCAAAGGCCAGATAGCAAAGGATTCCCTTCAAACAGACAGTATTTCATCGAAAAAATTACTGGAAGAAGTGATTGTCACCTCCCGGAAAAACAGGTATAATGTGCAGGAGCTGTCTGCTTCTTTGCGTATAGACGGCAAACTGCAGGAAGTGCCGCAGAATATACAGATTTTAAATAACCAGCTGCTGAGTGAACAACAGTTGTATACGATGTCTGATGCCATTGCCCGTAATGTAAGCGGGGCAAATAAACTGGAAGGATGGGGCGATATGTACACCTATATTACCATGAGAGGCGCCCGTGCGGCGGCATTCAGAAACGGCATGAGTGTATCGGGGATGTACGGGGTATTGTCTGAGGATATGAGTTTCGTGGATCGGGTTGAGTTTGTTAAAGGGCCGGCTGGCTTTATGTTATCGAATGGAGAACCGAGCGGTATCTATAATATTGTCACCAAGCGACCCTCCGGTACACCCAAAGGGAATTTTTCGTTTGGACTGGGTAGCTATGGTCTTTACAGAACAACACTGGACCTGGATGGCTTGCTGAATAAGCGCAAGACCTTACAGTATCGCCTGAACGTAGCCGGGCAAACCAATAACGCCTTTAGAAATTATGAATCAACAAAACGCTGGAGCGTAGCGCCGGTACTCACTTATCAGTTAGACAAAAAAACATCGCTCACGGTGGAGTATATTTTTCAATACGCCAGTATGCCCGATCTCGGGGTGAAATACCTGTTCTCCAAAACAGGGTATGGTACCGTGCCACGGCAGCAAACACTGGCTGATCCGGGAATTGAGCAAACGGTCGTACATGACCAGAACATACATGTCAACCTGCAACATGTGCTGAACGACAACTGGAGAATAACGGCGCAGGTATCCTATTTTGATTATAATCAGCAGGGATCTTTTATCTGGATCCGGAATATCAATAATACGGGTCATATGCAACGCTATCTCAATATCTGGGATGCCAATAACAAGATGCGTTTTGGTCAGGTGTTTGTCAATGGCAAACATCGTACAGGACCTATAGAACATAAGCTGTTGGCGGGCCTGGACCTGAGCAGTAAAAGTTATGTGGCCGATTTTGTGCAGAGCTATAATATGGATAGCATCGGTACATTCAACATCTATAAAGAGGGTTATCAGAAACCGTACTATGGTACCGGGAAGTTCGACCGGAGCATTGACGTAAGAAGACGCATCGGAACCGGATTTCTGCTGGAATCCCACGTGGCTGGACTGTATGTACAGGATGACCTGGGATTCTTTCATAACAGGCTGCATTTGACGCTGGCCGGACGTTATACCTATGTGAAGGATAATAATTACGGTACGATATCGGAGAACCGGAAATTCACGCCCAGAGTTGGCCTGAGCTATGCCGTTGCTGATGCACTGAATATATATGCTTTATATGATCAGGCTTTTTTGCCACAAACCGGAAAATTACGCAGTGGTAAAAGCGTGAAACCTTTAACAGGTAACAATTTCGAGCTGGGCATCAAGAAAGACTGGTGGGAGGGAAGTTGGAATACCTCGTTGTCGCTATACCGGATCATGAAAGAGAACCAGCTGTCTGCAGACCCCGACAATGGCGGCGGCGAAAACTATGTATTGCAATTCGGACAAACCAAAACGCAGGGCGTTGAATTTGATCTGAAAGGAACGATTTTTAAAGGAATGTATATGATCGCTAACTATGCTTTTACCGATTCAAAAATTACCGAATCAACCAGCAGCTACAAAAAAGGAACACAGGTGCCGGGATCTGCTAAACATTCGGGCAACATCCTGCTGAATTATCAATTCCAATCAGGCGTATTAAAAAATCTTGGTTTGTCTGGCAGCATGAGTTATATGGCCGACCGGCAAACCTGGTGGACGGGCGATTTAAATGGGGAATCACTGCCGGACTATTGCCGGTTTGATGCGGGCATATCCTGGCATACGGGACCACTCCGATTGGACCTGAATATCTACAATATCCTGGATACTTATTTATATAATGGATCGCATCATTCCAGCGGCTGGTACTACTGGCGCCCGGAGCCGCCGAGAAATTTCAGATTTGGGATGGCTTATAGTTTCTAGCAGTTTTGTTTATCAGCTTTTATCATTATCAGCAACAGATGAAGTATTTCCGGAATGTGTTGATCTTTTTAATGACAGTTACTGCTTGTAACACCGCGCCACAAATACCTGTAAATGCACATTATAAAAGGGTGGTGGTGTTGGGCCAAACCCCCTTGGAACTGTTGCTGGCATTGGGCCTGAAAGATAGGATCGCAGGCATCGCTTATCTGGATAATCCCGAACATTTACAGGGCTATGATAGCTTACCGGTTTTGTCGCGTGGTTGGGTAGATAAAGAAAGTGTGTTGGCGTTACAGCCTGATCTGATTTTTGCATTGGAATCTGCTTTTAGAACAGAGCGGATTGGCAGTGAAGCGTTCTGGCATCACAGAGGGATTAAAACCTGTATAATAGATAATTATAACCAGGATAAAAATGAGGCAAATTACCGGGCAGATATCCGTAAGACCGGTACCCTGCTGCATATGGAGGAACAGACCGATAGCATGATCCGTCACTTGGAATGCACGGCAACAAAGTATGCCAGACCTCGGGCTGCTGCGCCACGTGTATTACATCTGTCGTATGCCGGTAGTTTTGGTCAGTTCTATTATTACCCACCCACCATGTGTTTATTGGATGAGGTAGTGGAAAAATGTGGCGGAAATTATGTGAACCTGGGTAAGCAATATTTTATTCTTCCCCTGGAAGCTATTATCCAGGCTAATCCGGATAAGATCATCATCACGCAGTTCAGAAAGCAGGCCGGCGTAAATATAGCTGAGCAGTTATATGATAATCCATTCCTGCAATATTTACGGGTCATTCAAAAACGGGAAATATTGGAAGTCGATTATACGGAGGCTATCCGGGGAACAACGGATATGGAGACAATATATTCCGCCGTTTCTAAATTTTTGCAGCTATGAATACTTTATACAAAATAAAAATTCCTGTTGTCTCACTATTGCTGCTGGCAGCCATCGTGCTATCCCTGAAACTTGGACAGTTACAGATTTCCTACGCCCAAATCCTGCAGGTGATGACAGGCAACGAAAGCAATACATTGATAAGCGATATTATCCTGCATCTCCGGTTGCCCAGGATACTGTTTGCCGCGTTGGTTGGTGGTGGGTTAGCCATGTGTGGATATGTCATGCAAACAGCGATACAAAACCCACTGGCAGATCCCTATATTCTGGGTATTTCCTCCGGTGCTTCCCTGGGGGCCTCATTGGGGATTTCTTTGCATTTTGCCACCAGCGGGCCTGGACAACAATTGTTGGTGCCTTTGCTGGCCTTTACCGGCGCTTTAGGGGCCATCGCCTTTGTTTATTTTGCCGCAAATTACAAAGGCCGGTCATCCACTACCCGTTTGATTCTGGCCGGGGTGATTGTCAACTCCATCTGTATAGCGGTAACCAACCTGCTGATATACTATGCCAAAAACATAGAAGGGGCGAGAAGCATCACCTTCTGGACAATGGGGAGCCTGGCCAATGTATCCTGGAACCAGGTAATCGGCGTGATGGTGGCGATAGGCGTATCCGTTATCTATTTTTTAACACAATACCGTGCGTTGAATCTGATGAGTCTGGGTGACGAACCTGCTTTAAGTCTCGGCCTGGATGTCAATAAAAAGAGAAAAGTCTATATCGCTATTGTCACTTTACTGACCGGTGTGATGGTGGCGCAGTGTGGGATTATCGGATTTATCGGGTTGGTGGTGCCGCATGCTGTACGGGCATTATGTCGTACATCCGGCAGCGTTATATTACCGGTTGTGTTGCTGGGAGGAGGGCTGTTTATGGTGTTGGTAGATACCTTGTCGCGGGTGTTACTGACCAATCAGGAAATCCCGATTGGGATTATCACCTCCCTCATCGGTGCACCTGTTTTCTTTTTGATTTTCCTAAAACGTGGTTACGGTTCCTGAAATTTATCCGGATGAATATTGAAGTCGATCATATAAGTGTTACCATTAATAAAAAATGCATTATTGCAGCTATCTGTTTAACCGTAGAACCCCGGCAGTTTGTGGGGATATTGGGTGCAAACGGCAGTGGGAAATCAACCTTGCTAAAGAGTATTACCAAAATCATACAACCGGATAGCGGGTCCATACGAATAAATGACAGGTGTATATCCCAGGTATCCTATGCGGAACTGGCGCAGCAGATAGCCGTCGTGGGACAGTTTAATAGTATGGATGTAGACTATACGGTGACGGAGTTTGTGATGATGGGCAGATACCCGCATAAAAAAAAGTACGAAAGTATGACTGCGGTGGATCATGCATTGGTGAAACAGGCATTGCATGAATTGGGCATGTCTGATTATGCCAACAGAAAAGTAATGGGTTTATCCGGCGGCGAAAAACAACGGATCGTTATTGCACGGGCAATAGCCCAGCAAACGCCCTGTCTGATCCTGGACGAACCCACCAATCATATGGACATCAAACATCAGTTGCAATTGTTTACGATGTTAAAGGCGATGGAGAAGACAGTAATTACAGCCATTCATGATATGGCATTGGCATATAACTATTGTGATAAACTATATGCCCTGAAAGATGGACGGTTATTGCTGTCGGGCCGACCGGAAGAAGTGATTACCAAAGAAAATGTAAAGCAATTATTCGGTATTGATATCGCGTTGTTGCGATGTGAAAAAGAGAATAAGGTGGCGGTGTTGTATGAAGGGTAAGTGATGCTTTGATCTGACAGATAGATAAAAGTAGTAGCAGCCGGTAGCATAGCCACCGGCTGTTTTTTATTTGAATATGATGTAGATTGATGTTTTTAATGTGTTGCCTGTAGCAGGTTTGGTGTGAATGGTTGTTGTAGGTATCTGCTGTTTTTAAGGACTGCAAAACTATTTCATTAAGAATGCTTATCACCAAGATATTGTTATTTTTTCGTCGAAAAACTGTGATGATTCTTCATCTTTTTCTCTATTTTTATTTTCTTTGAAACCAAATTTGGTAGACACAAGATAAAAACCATCGCACCTGATTTCAAAGGAAAAAATTTTCCAGTGTTTGTACCTGCTTAAATAGTATGGTTAGAAAAGTACTATCATAAAAATAACCCAATAGCATATTCCCGGAGATTAGCAAATAACCCGGAAACGTGTATTTAATAGTAAATAGTTACAAGATTATCTGATTCCCTGTTCACATCAACATGCAATTTCATTATTGCCGACTTGAATTTTTATGCCTCAATTAACCCAATCAAAGAAACTATGAAAAACGAAATAGCGGAAAACCCTCAAAGTCATAAGTCCTTGCCCGGATTGCCATTCAGTGCCCGTTTAACTGCCCACCAGGTTACGTTTTATTATGAGTGGCTGCTGGATCCTTTGCGTAGCGACTATAACATGGTATTGGATCTCACGTTGACGGGCCATTTGGATATGGACCGGCTCAACCGGAGTATGGTAAGATTCGTCAATTCATACCTGATTGTCAACAGTAATATCTTCAATGAAGCAGGTACTTTGTATTGGGTGAAAAGGCCTGTGTTACCGGCAGATGCGACGCTGATTAATTATTTCCCGGCAGCGCTTTCGGCTGAAGAAATGCTGCAGTTGGTACAAAAGCCCTTTGATCTGGAGAAGGATCTGTTGATCCGCTTTAACTATATCAGGATAGATGATCATACTATCCGGCTTATCTATTATGTGTCGCATATACTGATTGATGGGCTAAGCTATGAAGAGATTTTACAGGAAATGAGCCGGTTTTATAATGATGAAGCGTATGCCTGTAAAATCAGCCTGGAAGAACAATGTACGTTATATCAGCAGTTGTCGGAACAGCTGGATGTGTTGCTGGAGAAACAAAAGCCGGTAATGGCTGCATTTTGGCAGAAACGGCTGGAAGGTGTGGAAGGCGTTGATCTGACTTTTTTGCGGCATCCCACTACACATGTCGTAAAAGCAAATGATAAATTGGTAGGGGAATTCCGTTTCAATTTTGATGCAGATATATTAGCCGGTGTACAGGAACTGTTCGAAAAGTATAAGATTACACCCTATACTTTAGGACAACTCGTCTACGCGGTATTATTGCATAGAATAACCGGTCAGCAGATTATTGGTATCAACTTCCCTGTGGCCATTACGGAAGGTAAAGAACTGATTTATGGTGGACATGTGAATACGGTAGTGGCAGATTATCGGTTTGATGGGGATGCTACCTTGAAAGATCTCCTGCTACAGACCCAGGAATATTTTCGTGACCTGAAAGCGAGTATGTCTAAATATATGCCCGTAGCGGAAATTATTGCATACGGCGTTAACAATGGCATATTGGAGGTGGGATTTGTACAAACGACCATGCGTGAGATCATTCTGACCTATGAGGGCGTAACGGATGTGAAAATTAATGACGAATTGCATGTTGATCTCACCGATAAACTGGTATTGATACAGGAGCTCAAAGATGGCGTACTGAAATATCGCGTGAAATACAACAACCGGGTACTGGACAGAACACTGGTGGAGCGCTTTGTAACACTGTACCGGCAACTATTTGCTGCCATGCTGCGGGATATACTGGCCGGTAAATATGATAAACGTGTCAGCCGTTACCGTTTGCTGGATGAAGACCAGCGCCAGCAGGTAGTGTATGACTGGAACGATACGGACCGTTCTTATCCGTTGGATAAGACCATCCATGCCCTGTTTGAAGAACAGGCAGCCCGGACCTCTGATCATATTGCTTTATTATTTGAAGGTACCCAGCTATCATATCGGGTGTTAAATGAAAGGGCCAATCAGCTGGCAGCCTGGCTGCGAAACAGGTATATATCAGAGAAGGATACGATCGTGGGATTGTGTCTGGATAGGTCGCCGGATATGGTGATCGCCATTTTAGCCGTGTTGAAATCCGGCGCCGCTTACTTACCAATAGATCCCGATTATCCGGCTGAGAGAATTGCTTATCTGTTTACAGATAGTAAGTGTACCGTTGTTTTATGTAATGAACACTATGCCGGCAAACTGAATGAAATAAAAGGCAATGCCAACATTTCTATAGTGAGCATTGATGATAACGTATTCCGGCAAGAGCTGCTGGCGGGTTATCCGGCTGCCAATATAGCCGGTGGGGTTACTCCTGCTGATCTGGCCTACGTTATTTATACCAGTGGTACAACAGGTAAGCCCAAAGGCGTTATGGTCGAACATCAGGGTATTGTAAACCTGGTTACTGATCTGCAGGAACGATATGGATTTGGAACGGATGAAGTCATACTGCACTTTGCCAATTATGTATTTGATGCTTCAGTGGAACAATTGTTCCTGGCATTGCTGAACGGGCATAAGCTGCTGATCATAAAAAATTATAGCTGGAGTGATGAACAGCGCTTCATCAATACCCTGATCGCCAACAAGGTCACGTATATGGAAATGACGCCGTCATTTCTGCAACAGTTACCCGTAACGGGAGTGCCTACCCTGCGTCGCATCAACTCCGGCGGAGAGCAGCTTAGTCAGGGATTGCTGGAAAAACTGCATCAGGGAAGTTTTGATATCATCAATTCCTATGGACCCACGGAAGTATCGGTGACGGCTATTGTAAATGTGTCGGGAAAAGATACCTGCATTGGAAAACCTATTGCGAATACGACGGCGTATGTGTTGGATGCACAGCTGCATCCGGTACCGGTAGGCGTCATCGGAGAATTGTATCTGGGCGGAGCAGGCGTTGCGAGAGGGTATTTGAATCAGCCGGAACTAACAGCGGAGCGGTTTATTGCCAATCCCTTCCAGACGGCGGAACAGCAGGCTGCAGGCACCCATGTGCGGATATATAAAACCGGGGATCTCGTCAGGTATCTGCCGGATGGTAATCTGGAATACATCGGACGAAATGATTCCCAGGTAAAAATTCGTGGCTTCCGGATTGAATTGGAAGAGATTGCGGCTGCGATCCTTTCTTTCCCGGACATCCAGCAATCGGTCGTAGTGGTGAAAGAGCCCGACCAAAGAGGACCGAAGTACCTGCTAGGTTATTATGTGTCAGCCACCACGGTTGATCATGCTGCCCTGGCCGCGCATCTGCAAACGATGCTGCCGGAGTATATGCAGCCGACGGCATTCATGGCACTCTCACATATTCCGTTAACGCCCAATGGTAAGCTGGATACTAAATCCTTACCAGATCCCGAAGCGTTGACTGCGCAGCAATATACGGCGCCACGGAATGAAACAGAAGAACAACTCTGTACCATTTATGCAGAGGTACTGGGGCTGGATGCAGCTGGTATAGGCATAGATGACGACTTTTTTAAACTCGGTGGAGATAGTATTGTCAGCATACAGGTGGTAAACAGAATAAGACAGCGCCTGGGAACGATGCTGAGTGTGAGGGATATATTCAATCATAAAACAATAGCCTCCCTATACAAACACCTGATTACCCAACAAACCGGGGAGCGCATCGCAATTCAGTCAGAACAGGGATTATTAACAGGGGCATACGGATTGTTACCGATACAGCAATGGTTTTTTCAGCAGGTGCAAAAAGGAAATTTCCTGGCATATAACCACTGGAACCAGTCCTTTACGCTGGATGTACCTTTGTTGCACCCGGAAATCTTAATAGTTAGCCTCACCAAGCTGGTACAATACCACGATATTTTCCGCGCAGCTTTCCGCCGCGATACGGGCGAAAGTGTGGTTTTTAGCCAGCATTACCGGGCGGAAATGCCGGCCATAAAACTCGCCTTTATTGATGCCGGTGATATCGCCGGGCCTGAAGAGCTGCAGCAGCAGCTTACCCTGTTGCAATCGGGATTTGATATCTACGAGGGTAACCTGTTTCAGATAGCCTACTTAACCGGGTTTGAGGCGCATCGTGCTACCCTGTGGTTTGCTTTCCATCATCTTGTCATAGATGCTGTCAGCTGGCGTATTATCCATCATGATCTGCAAAAGATTTATGACTATTTATGGCGGCGGGTCGGAGCGGAGCATTTTAGCATGAGTCAGGAAGAACGGGAGGGGGTCTTAAACGGAATACCGGTGAGTGTGATCCTGGGTGAAAAAGGGAGCAGCTACCGGCAATGGATAAACGCTGCCCGTACCTATAAAATAACAGACAATGAAGAACGGAGATCGGAAATAGCCTTCTGGGAGCAGATGTCCGAAGGTGTAGGGAACAGTAACCGTGCCTGGGAACAGCTGGCGGTACCCACAGTCAGCGAAACCTTCCTCTCCTTTACCACTGCAGAAACC
Organism: Chitinophaga nivalis; assembly: GCF_025989125.1. Taxonomy (NCBI): domain Bacteria; kingdom Pseudomonadati; phylum Bacteroidota; class Chitinophagia; order Chitinophagales; family Chitinophagaceae; genus Chitinophaga; species Chitinophaga nivalis. The sequence continues at coordinate 3,771,698 of NZ_JAPDNR010000001.1, forward strand.
ACGCTTTTACTGACAGGATGTAACCACGTTTATCATACAGAGATCAACGACTTACTGCTGACCGCACTGGCCAGGGCATTAAAACTGGTAACAGGGCTGGAACGGCAGCATATCCTGCTGGAAGGTCATGGCAGGGAAGAGATTTCTCCGGCATTGGATATTACACATACAGTAGGATGGTTTACTACGATGTATCCGGTACTGCTGGAAGTATCGGATGATATCGCTGCTGATATTACGGCCGTGAAGGAAATGCTCCGGCAAATACCACAGAATGGTTTCGGATATGGTGTGCTGGTAGGCTATGAAGCCGCGACATTGCCGCGTATTACGTTTAACTATCTCGGTCGTTTCGATGAGCAGGGAAGTGATGCAAAGGCATGGCGTATCAGTGGAGAAGGTGGCGGTGTCGCCGTGTCTCCGGCCAATAAAGACTATAACATTATTGATATCAATGGTGGCGTAGTGAATGCGGCCCTGCAGTTTAAAATAGCCGCTGCGCTGCCACCTGATACCTTATCCCGCCTGGCGGAACTTTTTGGTACGCAGTTACGTACGCTTATTACCTGGTTGCAGGAACAGCCCCGCAGCTATTGTACGCCGTCAGATATCGATAATATTATCTCTGCTGAATACCTCTCCCTGTTGCAGCAAGAACGGGAAGTAACAGGCGTATACCTGGCCAACAGTCTGCAGGAAGGATTTATTTATCATGCCCTGAACCAGGGTAATATTGATGATGCCTATCATGTACAGCACGTGTGGGATTATCACAATCACCTGGATGTACCATCATTGGAAAAGGCATGGCAGGCGGCCCTGGCAAAGTTCAGTTCCCTGCGTTTGCGTTTTGGCTGGGAAGAAGAGCTGGTACAGGTGATAGATGTAGCACAGGAGCTGGCATGGCACTATATCGCTGTCAATCAGGACGAATCAGCTACCCAACAGGCAGCCTTCGATCGTTTGCTGCATGCCGATAAGGAGGAACCTTACGATCTGGCCGCCGGCAACCTGCTCAGGGTATATCTGTTTAAATGGAGCGATAACCGGTACAGCTGTATATTAAGCTGCCATCATATTATTCTGGATGGATGGAGTATGCCGGTGCTGGTGGGCTATGTACACGATGCTTATTTGCGATTGCGCGGCAACCAGCCGGTAGATACGGTACCGGATAAAAGTTATGCAGCCGCACAGCAGTATCTGCAACAACACCGTGCAGATAATTATACCTATTGGAAACAGTATGTCGCGCAGCTGGAACAACAGGAAGACCTGAGTAGTCTGCTGAGTGAAGCCGCCAGGCAGGTTGTTTTAGCGGACTACCGCCACGTGAAGGATACACAAACACAATCGCTCGTCATTGAGGGAGATCATTATAAGCAATTAAAAGCCTTATCTGCGGTAAATGGTATCACCATCAATGCGATATTGCAATATGCATGGCACAGGCAATTAAGTGTGTATGGTCATACCGCTACCACAGTACTGGGTATGACAGTTTCCGGCCGTAACCTGCCGGTAGATGGGATTGAGCAGTCTGCCGGACTATACATCAATACCTTGCCGGTGATACTGCAACACACAGATGAAAGTGTGATGGCCGTTATACAACGGCTGCAGGCAAATATCAATGAAATCAACAGCCGTAGTGATGTGAGTCTGGCCAGCCTGCAAACAGCCGCTACCCGGCTTTTTAGCAGTCTTTTTGTGTATGAGAACTACCCGATGCCTGCTGACTTTAAACAGGAGGAGCTGGTGCTGACTTTCCAGCATAGTGTTGAAAAACTGGATTACCCGCTGGCCATTACAGTTACCGAACAAACAGGTGCTGTCAGGTTGCAGCTGCAATATGCCGGTGAGTTGTTTACCGCTACCATGATCAGCCAGGTATTACAGGGCATCCATACTTTACTGGAGCAACTTGTCAATACGCCGTTGATCCATACCAGTGAGTTACAATATCTGACCACAGCAGCCATACAGGCATTGATATACCGTCCCGATACAGGCTTGTCAATCCCTGTAACGGGTAGCATACACGCACTTTTTGAACAACAGGCAGCCACTACGCCGGAGCAGATCGCGCTGGTATCAGAAGAGGAATCACTGACCTATCGGGAACTGAATGAGCGGGCCAACCGGTTGGCAGCCTACCTGAAAACAACGTATGCCCTGCAGCCGGACGACCTGGTGGCTTTGTGCCTCGATCGCTCGGTATGGCAGGTGGTGGGTATCCTGGCTGTATTAAAAGCCGGCGCCGCATATGTACCCATGGAAGTGTCTTATCCGGATGAACGGCTGGCGTATATGCTAACAGATGCACAGCCTCGTGTGATACTCAGCCAGACGCATTATCAGCAGCGTTTGTCGGTCATTACTGAGGTACCGGTGCTGAACATAAATGAAGCCGCCTTGTTTGCAGCTTATACCTCAGACAACCCCGAAGCGGTAACAGCTGGCAGTGACCTGGCCTATGTGATTTATACCAGTGGTACAACAGGCAAACCGAAAGGCGTGATGGTAGAACATAGCCATGTGTTGCGTTTGTTCAGTACTACCGAAAAATGGTATGCTTTTAATAGGGAAGATGTCTGGACCTTGTACCATTCGTATGTATTTGATTTCAGTGTGTGGGAACTGTGGGGTGCTTTGCTGCATGGTGGCCGGTTGTTAATACCTTCCGATGAGCAGGTGCATGACCCGGCTTTATTCTATGAATTGTGTGCTGCCGGTGGCGTGACTATCCTGAACCAGACGCCGCATGCTTTTTATCAATTTGCAGATACGGCCGTACAGCAACCGGCTGCGTTGACACGTTTACGTTATATCATCTTTGGTGGGGAAGCGCTGCAGCTATCGCAGTTAAAGACATGGTACAGCCGTTATGCCGATACGGCGCCGCAGCTGGTGAATATGTATGGCATTACCGAAACAACAGTGCATGTCACCTTCAAAGCACTGCGTGCTGACGCCTTGGACCGTGGCTCGCTGATAGGCGTACCGTTACCGGATTTATCTACGTATATACTGGACCGTTATTTAAGACCGGTTCCGGCGGGCGCGCTGGGCGAGCTGTATGTAGGCGGAGCGGGCGTGTCCCGCGGATACCTGCACCAGCCGGATTTAACAGCAGAACGGTTTATGGTGAACCCCTTCCGGACTTCCGTAGAAATAGCAGCCGGTATCCATGCCCGGTTGTACCGCACGGGCGATCTCGTTCGTTCCCTGCCGGATGGCAGCCTGGAATACATTGGTCGTAACGATTACCAGGTGAAGATCCGTGGGTATCGTATCGAGCTGGATGAAATCACGGCACGTTTATCTGCCTATCCCGGTATCCGGCAATCCGTGGTGATAGCCCGGGGAAAGAATAGTAGCCGTTACCTGGCTGGTTATTATGTATCAGATGCCGTTATAGATAAGGAGGCCTTATCAGCATATCTGAGCGCTTTCCTGCCGGCCTATATGGTACCATCCGCATGGGTACACCTGCGGCAGCTGCCGCTGACCGTCAATGGCAAGCTGGATACCCGTGCCTTGCCTGATCCTGATTTTGCAGGCACCGTTAATTATGTGGCACCGGTTACCGCTACGGAACAGCAGCTGAGCCGCATCTATAGTGTTATGCTGGATCTGGACGCCACGCAAATCGGTATAGATGATGACTTCTTTACGCTGGGAGGAAATAGTATCCTCGCCATTAAGTTAGTGAGCAGTATCAATAAAGCCCTCGATAGTGTATTGCGGGTGACAGATATCTTCCGGCAAAGAACCATCCGGCAACTCGCCGTTTATTTGCAGCAGCATAGGCTGGTGCAGGCGCCTATCACACCGGTAACTGTGAAGCATCCGGAAGAGCAGTTGTTGTCTTTTGCCCAGGAACGGTTGTGGTTTATCGCCGCATTTGAAGGCGGTAACAGCGCCTATAATATTCCGCTGGCATTCCGGCTCCGGGAATCTACGAACGTCAACAGCCTGTTGCTGGCCATACAGCAGATTGTATTGCGGCAGGAAGTATTACGCAGTCATATAAAGACCAATAGCCAAGGCAACGGTTACCAGTTGGTGACGGAGGCAGCGCAGTATACCCTGCCGGTGGAAAGATGGCAGGGGGCTGCTACCGAACTGGATATCGCACTGGAGCAATCGTTTAATCATATTTTCCATTTAGCCACAGCATATCCGATCAGGGTCACGTTGTATGAGGTAGATGGCGCGGATAACTACATCAGTATCGTCATCCATCATATTGCATTTGATGGCTGGTCGGGTGAGCTGATGATTCAGGAGCTGTTGCAGCATTACCATCATTTTGAGGCAATCCGTAAAGGAGAAGATGCCGCTGCATTAACCAATAAGTTGTCGCCCCTCCCTGTTCAATATAAAGACTTCGCCTTATGGCAACGTCATTATTTAACGGGAGAGATACTGGATACCCAGCTGGCTTATTGGCAGCAGCAATTGACAGGATTTGAGCCGTTGTCTTTGATAACCGGCAAAGAAAGACCTGCCGTGTACAATTATGCCGGTGCAGATCTGTTCTTTAGCTTAGAAGAGGCCGTGAGCGCAGATTTACGGGAAGTGGCGAAGGAGTTGGGCGTGAGTATGTACAGCCTGTTACTTAGTGGGTACTACCTGCTGCTGGCAGCGTATAGCCATCAAAACGATATCGTAGTAGGCAGTCCGATTGCGAACCGGCATCACCCGGAGATTACGGAGGTAATAGGCTTTTTTGTCAATACCCTGGCCTTGCGTACAAAGATCGACCGGGAGCAAACCCTGGTAGATTTTATCAGACAGGTAGGAACGGCTGTTGCCCAGGCGCAGTTGCATCAGGACCTGCCCTTTGAACGACTGGTGAAAGAACTGGATATTGAACAGGATCCTTCCCGGCATCCGGTATTTCAGGTTGTTTTCGGCATTACCCAGTTTGGGCAGCAGCAAAGAACACAGGTAGATACTTTGCTGGAAGCCTATGCATCAGCAGACAGCTTTAATATAGCCCGGTTTGATATTACCACTGATATCGATATCAGCGGCCATATTATCACCGGTTCTTTTAACTATGCAACGGCGGTATTTGATGCAGACACGATTGCAGCTTATATTCAGACGTACCAGGTGATACTGGCGCAATTGTCGCAGGTGACAACAGCATCCAACGCAGCCAGACAGGTGAAATCATTGCAATACCTGTCGGAAGCGGATCAGCAACAGCTGGTGTATGACTGGAATAGTTCCACACAGGCTTCTCCGGATTATACCTCCATACAGGCATTATTCGAAGCGCAGGTATTACGTGTGCCAGACCAGATAGCTTTGGTGGATGATAACAGCCGGCTGACCTACCAGGAACTGAATGAACAAGCTAACCAGTTAGCCGCTCATCTGAAAAAAACATTCCAGGTGCAGCCGGGAGACCTGATTGCTTTATACCTGGAGCGATCAGTCATCGTTCCTGTAGCGATACTGGGCATCCTGAAAACAGGTGCTGCTTACGTACCGGTGGATGTGACCTATCCGGAAGAACGTACCGGTTTTATACTGGCAGATACGAAGGCCCGGATTATACTGACCAGCGAAGCGTACCGCGATCAGCTGCAGGCCTTTGAAACAGCTGGCAGCATACGCGTAGTGGCCATAGATGATTTGTATTTCCAGACAGCCCTGTCCATGATGCCTGCGGATAATCATCCGGATACCACGGCTGCGACAGATAGCCCGGCGTATGTGATCTATACCAGCGGCACTACCGGTCAGCCCAAAGGGGTGGTATTACGGCATGAAGGCGTCGTACATCTGGCCCATGCACAGGGCCGGGAATTTGGTTTAACGGCGGATGTGACCAGCGATGTCCACCACTGTTTGTGGTATGCCAACTATGTATTTGATGCGCATGTATCGGAGCTGTTCACCTGTTTGCTCAACGGACATAGTTTATACATACCGGATGATACAACAAGATTGGATATCGGATTACTGCAGGCATTTATAGCAGCTAATCACATCCAGCTGGCTACCATTCCACCGGCATTGCTGGACAGTGATCATTTATTGCCGCTGGCAACATTGGTAGTAGCAGGAGAGGTCACAGACAGCCGGTTGCTGGCATTATACCATGATGCAGGTGTACAGGTAATCAATGCCTATGGTCCTACAGAAACTACCGTATGTGCCACGTTGCATCATTACAGCAAAGGAAGTAATAACAGGAATATCGGTCGCCCGATAGGCCAGGTGAAAACCTATATACTGGATGCAGACGGGCATCCTTTACCGGTAGGCGCACCCGGCGAATTATATATCAGCGGACCGGGTGTAGCAGCAGGCTATCTTCATCAACCTGCTTTAACCAGTGAACGGTTTATCCCGAATACTTTCCGGACAAACAAGGAAATAGCGCAGGAGATTAATACACATCTTTATAAAACAGGTGACCTGGCCTATTATCTGCCTGATGGCGACCTCGTATTTATTGGCCGGGATGATACCCAGGTAAAAATCCGGGGGTACCGGATTGAACTAACGGAGATCAATACACGTTTATCGCTTTATCTGGGTATACAGCAGGCAGCAGTACTGGTCAATAAACAAAGCCAATCAGGTAGCAGCTATCTGACCGGCTATTTTATAGCGGCATCCATCATCGATCTTGAGGCATTACTGGCTTACCTGCGGACTTACCTGCCTGCTTATATGGTGCCTGCTATCGTTGTACAAGTGAGTGCATTCCCACGTACCATCAGTGGAAAACTGGATGAAAAAGCATTGTTGGAAACAGGCAAAGCCAATGCTACGCATTATACGGCGCCTGCCACACCAGCAGAGCTGCAAATGAGCCAGATCTATGCGGAGGTGCTGGAGCTGGACATGGCTACAACAGGTGTGGAGGACGATTTCTTCCGGTTGGGTGGCAACAGTATTATGGCTATCAGGTTGGTAAGTAAGCTCAATACGGCTTTTGAAGCACAACTGAGTGTGGCGGATATCTTTACGTATCCAACCATCCGGCTGCTGGCACAGCAGCTGCATGCGGACGTGGCAGGTATACAAACGGTACATCCCGTGACAGTGAGCAATCCGGAAGAACAATGGTTGTCCTTTGCCCAGGAGCGGCTGTGGTTTATTGAAACCTATGAAGGGAACAGTAATGCCTATAATATACCGATGGCATTTAAATTATCCCCCACTGTAAATATTCCTCACTTGCTGGCTGCTTTGCAGGCAATTATAGCCAGACATACCATCTTACGCAGTTTTGTGAAAACCAGCGGCGAGGGTATCGGATATCAATGGACGCCGGATGATCATCACCCGATACCAGTGGAAACGGTTACCGTAGCCGATCATGCATCGCTGACAGCGGCCATAGATGCTGCCTTTCATTACGTATTTAAATTAGAAGCGGAATATCCCGTTCAGATAAAAGTATACGTGCAGGATCATTCCCGCTATATCAGCCTGGTATTACACCACATCGCCTTTGATGCCTGGTCTGCTGATATTATGATCCGGGAGTTGTTACATTTCTATCAGACTTTTGAAAATGGAAAAGCGTTTACCGCATTACCGGAACTGCCTGTTCAGTATAAAGATTTTGCGCTATGGCAACGGGCATATCTGACCGGAGCGGTATTGGATAAACAACTCCATTACTGGAAAGAAACGTTGTCTGGATATGTACAGTTGTACCTGCCTGTTGACAGAAAACGGCCGGCAGCGATTGACTATACCGGTGCAGATATTGATTTTGTTATTGAAGAAGACATTACTGCATCACTACGCGCGTTGGCAAAAGAACTGGAAGTGAGTCTCTATAGCTTGTTGCTGGGGGGCTATTACCTGTTGCTCAATGCCTATAGTGGTCAGGAAGATATTATCATTGGCAGCCCGGTGGCCAACAGGCATCATGCCGGTGTGGAAGATGTTATCGGCTTCTTTGTCAATACACTTGCATTACGGCAGGTAATCGATCCGGAGCAGTCACTATCCGGCTATATCAGACAGGTAGGGCAGGCTGTTACCACAGCCCAGCTGCATCAGGATATTCCGTTTGAAAAACTGGTAGCAGAACTGAAGGTTTCGCCAGACAGTTCGCGGCATCCGGTTTTTCAGGTGTTGTTTGGCGTAACCGAATTTGGCAACGCAGCGCTGTCGGAAGTAAATGAATGGCTGACGCCATTGGATATCACTGCTGTCCGGCACCGGGTGGCCCGGTTTGATCTGACAACCACACTCGATACCAGCGGCCATATGATTACCGGTACCTTCAACTATGCAACCGCCTTGTTCGATGAAAGCACGATCCGTGCCTACATCCATACCTACCAGGCAATACTGACACAGTTTGCTGCATTGGTGAAGAGCGGTCAGTATCAGGCGCCGGTTAAATCCCTGCGTTACGTGGATACCACCACGTATCAGCAACGGATATACGATCAGCAACTGTTGCCGGCAGGTATTATAACTGGTACGCTACAGCAACTTTTTGAACAACAGGTTTTGGCAGCTCCGGAGCAGATCGCATTGGTGTCGGGCAATGAATCCCTGACCTATGGCGCACTGAATGAGCAAGTCAACCGGCTGGCAGCCCACCTGAAAACAACCTATGCCATACAACCGGACGACTTGATTGCGTTGTGCCTCGATCGCTCTGTATGGCAGGTAATAGGTATCCTGGCCGTGTTAAAGGCCGGTGCTGCCTACGTACCGATGGAAGTATCCTATCCGGATGAACGACTGAGCTATATGATCGCCGATGCACAACCCCGTGTGGTACTTACACAGGCGGGGCATCATCAGCGGTTAGCAGCTATCAGTACCGTGCCGGTGTTAACGATAGATGAAGCAGCTGTACTGGCTGCTTACAGCCCGGATAATCCGGAAATAATAAACAATAGCCATCATCTGGCTTATGTGATCTATACCAGCGGCACTACCGGCAAACCGAAAGGGGTGATGGTAGAACATGGCCATGTGCTGCGTTTATTTAGTGCTACCGACCAGTGGTATCAGTTTAATGCGGCCGATGTCTGGACGTTGTATCATTCGTATGTGTTTGATTTCAGTGTATGGGAGATATGGGGTGCTTTGCTGCATGGCGGCCGGTTGCTAATACCTTCCGATGAACAGGTACATGACCCGGCTTTATTCTATGAATTATGTGCTGCCGGAGGCGTGACGATTCTGAACCAGACGCCGCATGCTTTTTATCAGTTTGCAGATATCGCCGTACAACAGCCTTCGGCGTTGACCCATCTACGTTATATCATCTTCGGCGGGGAAGCGCTGCAGTTATCGCAGTTAAAGACGTGGTACAGCCGTTATGCCGATACGGCGCCGCAGCTGGTGAATATGTATGGTATTACCGAAACCACCGTGCATGTGACCTTCCAGGCACTGCGCGCTGACGCCTTGGACCGTGGCTCACTGATAGGCGTACCGCTACCGGATTTATCTACGTATATACTGGACCGTTATTTAAGACCGGTGCCGCAAGGCGCCTTGGGAGAACTGTATGTAGGCGGAGCAGGCGTATCCCGTGGATACCTGCATCAGCCGGCGTTAACAGCAGAGCGGTTTATCGCGAATCCATTCCGCACCGCCGCGGAAACGAACGCCGGTAGCAACAGCCGCTTATACCGTACGGGCGATCTCGTTCGTTCCCTGCCGGATGGCAGTCTGGAATACATCGGCCGTAACGATTACCAGGTGAAGATCCGTGGGTATCGTATCGAGCTGGATGAAATCACGGCACGTTTATCTGCCTACCCGGGTATCCGGCAATCGGTAGTAATCGCGAAAGAGAAAGAAGGGAACCGTTACCTGGCAGGTTATTATGTATCAGATGAAGCCTTGGATGTACAGGCAGTTTCAGCTTATCTGAGCGCTTACCTGCCGGCCTACATGTTGCCGTCGGCATTGGTGCATTTGCCGCAACTGCCGCTGACAGTGAATGGTAAACTGGATACCGCTGCATTGCCGGATCCTGCTTTTGTGGGCACGGGAAATTATGTAGCGCCTGCAACGGTAATAGAGCAGCAACTATGTACTATTTATGCAACCGTATTGGGACTGGCTCCGGAAACCATCAGTGTACAGGATGATTTCTTTAGCCTGGGCGGCGATAGTATTATCGCTATCCGGCTGGTGAGTAAAATCAATCAATCCTTTCCGGGTCGGGTGAAGGTGAAAGATGTCTTCACGCACAGGCATATACGTGCTTTGGGTAATTATCTGCAAACGCAGGATCATCAATATAAAGAAGAGATATATGTACCATTCAGCCTGTCTGATAAGGCAGCCTATGAAAATATCCTGGATCTGACAGCGGTAGCCGACATCTATCCGGCTGGTTATCTGCAGACAGGGATGTTGTTTGAGTCTGAACAGCTTGCGCCTGGTACTTATCATAACATCTCCGCTTTCCGGATCGAAGGGGGATATAATCATCCGCATTTTACCGGTATATGGGAACAGTTAGCAGGTAAACATGAAATTCTGCGGGCGGCCTTCCGGTTATCTGAAAATGGATTTGATTGTATCATTTACCATAAGCCGGAGGTGGAAATAATCGTTTATGAAGCGCTGCATACCGATGAAATCATTGCGAAAGAGCAGCAGCAACGATTTGATTTCAATAAACCAGGATTATTCCGGTTAATCATCAACCGGCGAAAGCACGATTTTGATTTCATATTCTCTATTCATCATGCCATTGAAGATGGCTGGAGTGTGGCGTCACTGGCCGGCGAATTTATCCGGGCATACGTATCCGGCATACCGGTAACTACTGATACCATACCTCCTTATGGCGCATTTGTGGCAAAAGAACAACAGGCGCTCCGGGATCCTGCCAGCCAGGCATTCTGGAACAACTATCTGGAGGAGGTTACCATTACCCATGCCAACTGGCAGTATGAGCAAAAAGGCCCGGTTGGACCGGAATTTTTTACGGCTGCTTTTTCACCCGATGAACAGGTAAGCAAGCAAATTACGGCACTGGCCCGGGAGCTGGGTGTTGGTACCGACAGTATATTCCTGTATGTATACCTGCATACCCTTTGCACTTTCCTGAACGAGGAAGATATTACTGTAGGACTGGTGGTGAACAACCGGTTGGAGCAGGAAGGCGGCGACCGGCAATTCGGGTTATTCCTGAATACCATTCCCTACAGGTATCAGCCAACTGCTGGTACAGACTACAAAGCGGATATTACGGGTATATTCAGTCACAAGCTGGCATTACACCCATACAGCGCATACCCTTATGCAAAAATAAAGGCGGATTTCGGGCAGGAACTTTATCAGTTTGCTTTTAATTTCGTCCATTTCCATATTCTGGACCAACGCCTGCAGGAAGAAATGCCGTATACCAACGGTTATGAACGTACGAATATTCCTTTTGTGTTAAATGTATCGGGCGGAGAAAAAGGATATGAAGTGAGTATGGTAGCCCACGCGGAAGTAAGCGATTCCGCCTATCTGCAGCATTTCATGCATTATTACGAACGTAATCTGTATGGCATATTAAATGGTGCGGCCGACTGCAGCCGTTTGATTCCGGAAGAACGGCATCAGCTGTTATACCAATGGAATCAGGTGCCAGCAGCAATTACAGATGATCAGACCCTATATACGCTGTTGGAAAAACAACTGGCGGCTACACCCGATCAGATAGCTGTCATTTATCAGCATACACAATTAACGTATGCGGCATTGGATGCCGCCAGCTACAAACTGGCTGTCTGGCTGCGCAACAAACAAGGCATCGCTGCCAATGACCTGGTGGCGATTTATATGGATCGTTCGGAACAATTGCTGATAGCCGTGCTGGCAGTATTAAGATCCGGCGGGGCTTATGTTCCTGTAGATCCGGCGTATCCTGCCGAACGAACCGCTTATATACTCCAGGATACTGCTGCAAAGGTCGTCCTGACCAATGACAGCTATGGTTCCTTGCCGGTACTTACGGAAAGCAAAGCCGTGCTGGCATGCATCGACAGTGCTGCGTTCATGGCTACGCTGAATAATGACGAAGGCGGAACCTTACCTGCCCGCAGCAACAGTGCGAAAGACCTGTGTTATGTGATGTATACCAGTGGTACAACAGGGCAGCCCAAAGGGGTGATGGTGGCGCACTATTCCTTTGTGAATCTGTTACATTATTACCGAAACCACCACTTTGCGCAGGAAGCAGCCATTAGTACCTTGTCACTGACTGCTTTTGTATTTGATATCTGGGGATTGGAATATGGTCTGGCACTCACCAGCGGTGGATTTATTGAGCTAACCGGTAATAAACTGTTGCCGGTAGATACGAGCAGCTATACGTTTATCCAGATAACGCCCGGATTACTGGCGGCTAATTTTGAACAAATAAGATTCAATAATCCTTCCCTGAAATTATTGGTGGGAGGAGAGGCGCTTCCCGCGGAGTTGCTGCATAAAATATTTGCTGATACGGATATCCGTTACCTGCTTAACGTATACGGCCCTACGGAAACAACCATCTGGTCACTGAATCAGCTGAATACCCCGGCGTATTATAATACGGGCATTGGCCGGCCGATAGCCAATACAACGGTATATGTATTGGATAAACAGCAACGACCCGTACCTGTTGGAGTGCCCGGTGAACTATATATCGGTGGTAGCGGTGTTGCCAGCGGTTATCTGAACCAGGAGCAGCTGACGGCGGAGCGTTTTATCAGCAACCCTTTCCGTACAGACGCAGAAAAGTCCCTGCAGGTAAATGACCGGTTGTATAGAACCGGCGATATGGTACGTTACCAGCCGGATGGTAGTATCCTGTTTATAGGAAGAGCAGACCAACAGGTAAAAATAAGTGGGTACCGTATTGAATTGAATGAAATTGTGGTGCAGCTGTCGGCCTATCAGGGAATAAAACAGGCTGTGGTATTGGCCAAAGATCATCCATCCGGCCATGGTAAATATCTGGTAGCCTATTATGAGGCGGAGCAGCCGATCGCACAGGCAACACTGCAGGACTATCTGCAACAACACTTGCCGGCGTATATGGTGCCCGCACGGTTGGTACACCTGCATACCTTCCCGTTGACCGTTAATGGAAAGCTGGACCGGAAAGCATTGCCGGAAGTCAGCTATAACAGCGGCGTACCTTACCAGGCGCCTGCCAATGAAACAGAAGTACTGCTGGCTGGTATCTATAGTGAACTGTTGGGCATACCTGCTGCGGAAATCAGTGTAAACGATGACTTCTATCGGCTCGGCGGAAACAGCCTGTTGGCGATTAAGCTCATGGGTAAACTGAACACACAGCTGCAGATAAACATACGTATTGCAGATTTGGCTGGTAACCATACCATCCGGCTGCTGGCCGCACAGCTGCAACAGCATAAATCAACCCCTGTTGCAATCACCAGCAGTCCGGTTGTTCATCCGGAAGAACAGGTATTATCCTTTGCGCAGGAACGTCTGTGGTTTATAGAGAACTTTGAACAGGGCAGCAATGCCTATAATATTCCGGTAGTACTCCGGCTCCGGAAAGCTACTGATATAGACAGTTTGCTGGCCGCCTGGCAAACGATTACCGGCAGACATGAGATATTACGAACGCTGATCAAAACAGCTGCTGACGGCACCGCTTATCAGCTAGTGATAGCGGCACAACAGCAGGCAGTGAAGAAGTTGTACTCCTCCATCACTGCGCTGGATGCAGCCATGGCTGCAGATGCCCGGCATGTGTTTCAGCTGGCGGAAGAAGTGCCGGTGAAAATTACTGTCTACCAACTGGAAGATGGAAGTACCTGGCTGGGTATTGTGGTACATCATATTGCTTTTGACGGCTGGTCGGTAGATGTGATGGTACATGAATTACTGCATTATTATCATTACCACGTAGCGCTGAAAAATGGCGAAGCAGCCGTGCCTTTGCCGGCGTTGTCTATCCAGTACAAAGATTTTGCCCGCTGGCAGCGCCAGTACCTGACCGGCGACCTGCTCGCACAACAGCTGGATTACTGGAAGCAAAAACTGACAGGGCATGTGCCGTTAAACCTGGTGACAGGTAAGCAACGACCACCTGTTGTACAATATGAAGGCGCAGATATACACTTTACAATAGACAGGGCTACCACGGATAATCTGAGGCAGATCGCAAAAGAACAGGGTGTTGGTATGTATAGCCTGTTGCTGAGTGGGTATTACCTGATGCTGAGCGTTTACAGCCATCAACAGGATATCATTGTAGGCAGCCCGGTGGCCAACCGCCATCATCCGGAGGTAATGCCGCTGATAGGTTTCTTTGTAAATACATTGGCCTTGCGGCAGTTTATTGATCCGGAACAACCACTCCTTGCATTTGTAAAAACAGTAGGTGCGGCCGTGCAGGCAGCACAATTGCATCAGGATCTTCCATTTGAGAAATTAGTGGGAGAACTGGCTGTTCCGAAGGATAGCTCCAGGCATCCTGTATTTCAGGTAACATTGGAGCTGGCAGATTTTGGGAATAGTCAGCGTACGGAAACGGCGGAACTGATGGAGGTGTATGAAAGTCCGGCTGCAGGTCGCTACAAGGCTGCCCGATTTGATATGACGGCCTTTATAGATAATAGCGGAGAAGAGATCACCGGCTTCTTCAACTATGCTACTGCCGTGTTTGACGAAGCCGTTGTTGCCGGATATATCCATACGTTTAAAGAGATATTGTATCAACTGTCGTTGCTGACTACTGTGGCGCAACAGGAAAGAAAATTGCAATCATTCCACTTCCTGCCTGATGCACAATACGAAGAAGTTATTTACCGCCGGAATATCACCGGCAAAGATTATGCGCATCATCATACGGTACATAGCCTGTTTGAAGCACAGGTACAGCTGCATCCGGATGGCATTGCAGTGGTGTTTGAAGGCAATGAAATAACCTACCGCGAATTGAATCACCGGGCTAACCAGCTGGCGGTATATTTACAACGCATCAGCCATATCGGTCCTGATGACCTGGTAGCAATCTGTATGAATCGTTCGGAGAATATGCTGATAGCGATGCTGGCAGTATTGAAAGCTGGAGGGGCCTATGTACCCGTAGATCCGGCCTATCCCGATGAAAGGATCGCCTATGTTTTATCGGATACGAAAGCGCAGGTGATACTGAGTAACGAACAATATACAGACCGGTTGAAGGAATTGACCGTAGCGGGTACCCTGCAAGTGGTCAGCCTGGATAATGTGTATGTGGAAGCTGCATTGCAGGCCATCACCATAGATGTGGCGCCGGTGGCGAATACCGGGCCTGCACACCTGGCCTATGTGATTTATACCAGTGGTACTACTGGCCGGCCTAAAGGTGTGATGGTGGAACATCGTAACGTAGTCAATTATTTATTTAACCTGAGCGATACCATTCCGGATGAGATCAAACGGGTAGATTTCTCCGGAAATCTTTCCTTTGACTTGTCAGTAACGACTACCTTATATCCTGTATGTTCCGGTAAAACCATTTTTATTTTTGGCGGAGATTTGACCGATGTAGGAGCCTATCAGCAACATTTGTACGATCATAAGATCGGGTTGTTGAAGGCTACACCCGCCTATCTGTCTTTAATACATACAGCAGATACCGCTGGCGTAAACGGACATCGGATCAGCCTCGCTATTGCAGGTGGGGAGAAGTTACAGCCACAACAAGCCGAACGGATCTTACAATTTGCCGATAGCATCCTGGATGAATACGGCCCTACAGAAACAACGGTAGGCGCTACCATTTACCGCATTCACGAGCCGGGCATGGTATTGTCGATCGGAAAACCTTATGCGAATTACTGCGTGTATATCCTGGATGCGCAGGGGAATCCGGTACCGCCGGGAGCGGTGGGTGAGCTGTATGTGGGCGGAGCCGGCGTTACCAGAGGGTATCTTCACCTGGATGAACTGACGGCGCAGCGTTTCCTGGACAATCCTTTCCGTACGGCAGCAGAGATTACCGCGGGTATCAATGCCCGCATGTATAAAACCGGTGACCTGGTATATTATCTGCCGGATGGTAACCTGATGTATGTAGGTAGAAATGATGAACAAGTGAAAGTGAATGGCTACCGGATAGAGCTGCGGGAAATTGAAGCCTGCCTGACAACTTTCCCTGGTATTACAGCGGCGGCGGTGATAGCTCTGGAACAAGCCGGTAGCACATCGCTGGCCGGATATTTTGTAGCGGCAGATCACATCAGTACAGAAGAAGTGATACATTACCTGGCAGCGCAGTTGCCGCCATATATGGTACCTGCACAGTTGATCCCACTCGACCAATTACCACTTAGTGCCAATGGAAAGCTGGACAGAAAAGCGCTGATGGAAACCGTGCATGCGGTTACTGCAAATTATCAGGCGCCGGCCACAGCAACGGAAGCAAGGCTGGTAACTATTTATGCGGAAGTCCTGCAAACAGATGAGCGGGAAATCAGTACCGCAGCTGACTTTTTCAGACTGGGTGGCAACAGTATACTGGCTATCCGGCTGGTAAGCATACTGAATAGAGAGATGCAGTCGCATATCAGTGTGGCCGATATCTTTCAATATAAAACCATACAAAGACTGGCGGTCAATTTATTCAAGGAGCGGGCTGCTGTACCGCCATTATTGCGGGTAACCGTCGATAAGCCGGAAGACCAGTTGTTATCCTTTGCACAAGAACGGTTATGGTTCATTGAAACCTATGAAAGCGGCAGTGAGGTGTATAACATTCCCCTGGTATTCAGATTGAAGGAATCCGTAAATCCGGAAAGCCTGGTCGCTGCATTACATCGCATCATCAGCAGACACGAAGTACTACATAGTTTTATCAGCACCAGTGGGGAGGGGATCGGATACCAGCGGGTAAATGATTACAGCCAATTCCCTTTACGCATTACCACCACATTGGTATCATCAGCGGAAATGCTGACTGCAGAAGTAACGGCCTTCGCCCGGCAGGTATTCCGGCTGGACGAAGAGTATCCGGTGAGGGTAAGACTTTATTATGTGGAAGAGGAAGGCTATTACATTAGTCTGGTATTGCATCATATTGCTTTTGATGCATGGTCAGCATCGATACTGATACGTGAACTCCATCATTATTATCAGCATCTGGAAGCACAGCAAAGTGGTACAACGGGCATCGATCTGCCTGCATTGCCGGTACAATATAAAGATTACGCCTTATGGCAACGGCAACTGTTATCGGGTGATATACTGGAAAAACAACTCGCCTACTGGAAAAACAGGCTGGCAGGCTATCAACAGCTGTATATCCCAACAGATCGCAGCAGGCCGGTAGTACAAGATTATGCAGGGGCCAGTATTGCATTCAGCCTGGAAGAAACGACAACGGATACATTAAGGGCAATGGCCAGAACCTTGTCCGTAAGTATGTACAGCCTTTTACTGAGTGGCTATTATCTTACGTTGAGTGCCTATAGTGGACAGGACGATGTGATCATTGGCAGCCCGGTTGCGAACAGGCATCATGCGGGTACTGCAGACATCATTGGATTTTTTGTGAACACCCTTGCCTTGCGGCAGGAGATAGACGGGGAACAACCGCTGGCGGCATTCATCAGAGAAGTAGGAACAAATATAACGGATGCACAGCAACACCAGGATTTGCCTTTTGAAAAACTGGTGGCTGAACTGAAAGTAACTCCTGACAGCTCCAGACATCCGTTATTTCAGCTTTTATTTGATGTAGCAGCAGATGAAAAAGGAACGAAAAATGAGGCGGATCAACTGTTGGAGACGATCGCATTGACTGCTGATGTCGGCGCTGGTATTGCCAGATTCGATATAACGGTAGTACTGGATAATACGGGCGATACGATTACCGGTACGGTTAACTATGCGACAGCATTGTTTGATGCCACAACGATTCGTGCTATTATCGATACCTATCAGGAAATACTGACACAGTTTGCTGCGTTGATGCGGAGCGGTAGGTATGATACGCCGGTTAAATCCCTGCATTATCTGGATGCCGCTACCTATCAGCAACGGATATACGATCAGCAGCTGTTGCCGGCAGGTATTACAACTGGTACGCTACAGCAGCTTTTTGAACAACAGGTGTTGGCAGCTCCGGAGCAGATCGCATTGGTATCAGGCAATGAATCCCTGACCTATAGCGCGCTGAATGAGCAGGCCAACCGGTTAGCAGCCTATCTGAAAACAACGTATACCATACAACCAGACGATCGGATTGCGTTGTGCCTCGATCGCTCTGTGTGGCAGGTAATAGGTATCCTGGCCGTGTTAAAAGCCGGTGCTGCCTATGTGCCGATGGAAGTATCCTATCCGGATGAACGACTGGCCTATATGATGGCAGATGCACAACCACTTGTGGTACTTACGCAGGCAGGGCATCAGCAGCGGTTAGCTACGATCGGCACGGTGCCGGTGTTGCCGATAGATGAAGCAGGTATATTTACTGCCTGCAGTCCAGATAACCCGGAACGGGCAACCAACAGCCATCATCTGGCCTACGTGATCTATACCAGCGGAACTACCGGCAAGCCGAAAGGGGTGATGGTAGAACATGGCCATGTACTGCGTTTATTTAGTGCTACCGACCAGTGGTATCAGTTTAATGCGGCCGATGTCTGGACGTTGTATCATTCGTATGTGTTTGATTTCAGTGTATGGGAAATATGGGGTGCTTTGCTGCATGGCGGCCGGTTGTTAATACCTTCCGATGAACAGGTACATGACCCGGTTTTATTCTATGAACTATGTGCTACCGGCGGCGTGACCATCCTGAACCAGACCCCGCATGCCTTCTATCAGTTTGCAGATACAGCAGTACAGCAGGCAAGCTGGCTGACACATGTACGTTATATCATCTTCGGTGGAGAAGCGCTGCAATTACCACAGTTAAAAACGTGGTACAGCCGTTATGCCGATACCGTACCGCAGCTGGTGAATATGTACGGCATTACCGAAACCACGGTGCATGTGACCTTCCAGGCACTGCGCGCTGACGCATTGGACCGTGGCTCACTGATAGGCGTACCATTACCGGATTTATCTACGTATATACTGGACCGTTATTTAAGACCGGTGCCGCAAGGCGCCTTGGGAGAATTGTATATAGGCGGAGCGGGGGTATCCCGCGGATACCTGCACCAGCCGGCGTTAACAGCAGAACGGTTTATCGCGAATCCATTCCGCACCGCCGCAGAAACGAACGCCGGTAGCAACAGCCGGTTGTACCGCACGGGCGATCTCGTTCGTTCCCTGCCGGATGGCAGTCTGGAATACATCGGTCGTAACGACTACCAGGTGAAGATCCGTGGGTATCGTATCGAGCTGGATGAAATCACGGCACGTTTATCTGCCTACCCGGGTATCCGGCAATCGGTAGTAATCGCGAAAGAGAAAGAAGGGAACCGTTACCTGGCAGGTTATTATGTATCAGATAATGCCTTAGACGCGCTGGCAGTTTCAGCTTACCTGAGCGCTTACCTGCCGGCCTACATGTTGCCGTCGGCATGGGTGCATTTGCCGCAACTGCCGCTGACGGTGAATGGTAAGCTGGATACCGCTGCTTTGCCCGATCCTGCTTTTGCGGGCACGGGAAATTATGTAGCGCCTGCAACGGTGATAGAGCAGCAGCTATGTACTATTTATGCAACCGTATTGGGACTGGCTCCGGAAACCATCAGTGTACAGGATGATTTCTTTAGCCTGGGCGGCGATAGTATCATCGCTATCCGACTGGTGAGTAAAATCAATCAATCCTTTCCAGGTCGGGTGAAGGTGAAAGATGTATTCACCCACAGGCATATACGTGCTTTGGGTAATTATCTGCAAACGCAGGATCATTACTATAAAGAGGAGATATATGTACCATTCAGCCTGTCTGATAAGGCAGCCTATGAAAATAGCCTGGATCTGACAGCGGTAGCCGACATCTATCCGGCCGGTTATCTGCAGATGGGGATGCTGTTTGAATCTGAACAGGGAGAGCGGGGTACCTATCATGATGTATTCCGGTACAGGATCAATCAGGTATTTGAGCGGGAACGGTTTGTTCGCATCTGGCAACAGCTCATGAAAAAGCATGCCTTGCTGAGAGCGGCCTTCCGGCTTTCACCGAAAGGATATGACTGTATCGTTTACCAGGAGGTAACGCCGGAGATATTGGTTTACCGGGATCGCAATCCGGAAGAGATCATCAGAGAGGAGCAAGGGCATGATTTTGATTTTGCCCGACCAGGATTATTCAGATTATTGATCAATGAGCTGGGAGATAGTTACGACTTTATCTTTTCTTTCCATCATGCCATCGCTGACGGCTGGAGCATTGCCTCACTGGTCAATGAACTGATTGTGGCGGATGTGAGCAATGAGCCGGTGAAAGCAGATGCCGGGCTGCATTATGGCGAGTTTGTAGCCCGGGAACAAGCGGTACTCAATGATCCGGCAGTGGAATCGTTTTGGAAGCATTATCTGGCCGACTTACAGCTGGAGCCAGTGAGCTGGAAAAACGGTGATACTTTTTCAGAGAATGGTTTGTATACAACTGCACTAGTAATAGAAGAAGTGAAAACCCGCCGGTTGCTGGCGTTGGCAAAGTCCCTGCAGGTGAATGCGGATACCGTATTTATTTATTTGTATCAGCAAACCTTGTCTCTGTTTTTACAACAGCAGGAGCTGGTTATGGGGTTGGTAGTCAACAACAGGTTGGAAAAAGAAGGAGGGGACCGTTTGTTTGGCCTCTTCCTGAATACCATTCCTTACCGCTATAAAGTGAATCAGGGCTTCCCGGATCATGCAACGGCCATCAGGCATACGCAGTTGCAGCAACTGGAACTACATGCCTACAAGGCATATCCCTACGCAAAAATGAAGTCGCTGGTGGGAGAAGAGTTGTACCAGTTTGCCTTCAACTTTGTACACTTCCATATTTTCAGTGAAAGCATCGATAACATAGCGGAAGGTTCCGGCTATGAGAAATCAAATATTCCTTTTGTACTGAATGTTTCCCAGTATGGCGATAAAGGATTCACGCTATTGCTGACGGCACATGATGAAGTAACCGGTCAGGCACAGCTGGATTACTTTATGCGTTATCTGGACCGCAATATCGATAGCTTACTGGATAACCGTTATGATTTTAAACTGTTGCAGGATACGGATTACGATACCATCGTGCGCAACTGGAGCCGGCAGGCGGCCGGAGAAGTAATACTGGGAACCATTCATCAATTGTTTGAACAACAGGTACGTAGCACACCGGATGAAATAGCGCTGGTGTATGGCGATGTACAACTGAGTTATCAGCAACTGAATGAACAGGCCAACCAGCTGGCAGCTTATCTTACCGCTACCTATAAGGTGCAGCCGGATGATCTCATCGCCTTGTATCTGGATCGTTCTGCATCGATGCTGATAGCGATGCTGGCAGTGTTGAAGGCAGGTGGGGCTTATGTACCCATAGATCCTTCCTATCCGCAGGATCGCAGTCATTATATTCTGCGCGATACTGCGGCAAAAGTTATTTTGACAGATGAAAAATATTCATCTGCCTTAACCGGCATAGCAGGTGATATCCCTGTTGTAGCTACCGACAGTGTAGCGTTCCGGCAGTTGTTGTTGTCTTACAAAAATACAAACAGACAAACGGAGGTACACCCGTATCACCTGGCCTACGTGATTTATACCAGTGGTACTACAGGCCATCCCAAAGGTGTGATGATTGAGCATAATAGCGTGGTACAGCTGGCCGCTGCACAGGGACGTACTTTCGGATTCATTCGCAATACAGCCGGTTACCGGCATCAGCGTTGTCTGTGGTACGCCAGTTATGTATTTGATGCACATGTGTGGGAAGTGTATGCGCCTTTGCTTTTCGGACATCGGTTATACGTGGCGGAAGAGGCGATCCGTATAGACATCGTGCAGTTGCAACAATATGTGCAGGCGCATGCAATTGACCTGGCAACCATACCACCGGCGTTACTGGATAAAACCAACCTGTTACCCTTACAAACGCTGATAGTGGCCGGAGATGTGACGCCTGCCGGTGTGATGGAACGTTACCGGGAACAGGGGATAGCTGTGGTAAATGCCTACGGCCCAACCGAAGTAACCGTTTGTGCTACCTTACATCAGTATGAAAGAGGTAGCAGCAACCGTAATATCGGCCGGCCTTTACCCCATGTGACGGTGTATGTGCTGAATAAAGATTTGCTGCCGGTACCTGTGGGCGCCCCAGGCGAATTGTACATTGGCGGTGCGGGAGTGGCACGTGGTTATCTGCACCTGCCGGAACTCAGTAAGGAGCGGTTTATCAGTAATCCATTATTGCAACATGGTGAACGACTGTATAAAACAGGTGACCTCGTTCGTTTCCTGCCGGATGGCAGCCTGGAATATATCGGCCGTAACGATGTGCAGCTCAAGATCCGTGGTTATCGTATTGAACCGGAAGAAATAGCCAACAGGTTGCTATTGTATACCGGCATTAAAGCCGCAGTAGTGCTGGCGAAAGAGCCGGCCAATAGAACCGGCAGTTACCTCGTTGGTTATTATACGGCAAATCATCCGGTAGCAGACACGCTGTTGTCGCAGTGGCTGCAGGTAACACTGCCGGACTATATGATTCCTGTTGCATGGGTGCATCTCGATAAAATGCCTTTAACGGTAAATGGAAAGCTCGATAAGAAAGCTTTACCGGATCCGCAGGTGACAGGTAAAGTGGCCTATGAGGCGCCGGAAAATGAGCTGCAAAAACTGCTGTGTGATATCTATGGGCAGGTACTGGGTATCGACCCTGCTGTGATAGGTATTCAGGATGACTTTTTCAGACTGGGCGGAGATAGTATCATCAGTATACAGCTGATCAGCAGCATCCGGCGACAGGCAGGTATACAGGTGAATGCCGGAGATATTTTCAAACACCGGACGATCGCTGCATTGTACGATTATGTGATGGCAAAAGATAATAGCAGTATACAACCAGTCAGTACAGAACAAGGGCTGCTGACGGGCGAAGTACCGCTCCTGCCTGTACAGCAATGGTTTTTCGACCAGGTGACAAAAGGTTTGTTCCCGGCGTTCCATCACTGGAACCAGTCTTTTATGCTGCAGGTACCACCACTGGACAAAGCAATACTGGCACAAAGTATCAGTTGCCTGATCGCTTATCATGATGCATTACGATTAACATTTTTCAAAACAGCACATTATCAGCAGGCATATAGTGGTACCCTTGCGCCGGTAAATATCCACTACGCCAACGTCAGTGATTTATCCGCAGTTGCAATAACCGATATCCTGACCGGCTGGCAAAACCAGTTTGACCTGTTTAACGGGTATGTGCTGCAAACCGGTTACCTGGATGGTTATGCGGATGGCAGTGCCAGGATCTTCTTTGCATTCCACCACCTGGTAGCGGATACTGTGAGCTGGCATATTCTCTCGGATGACCTGCAGAAAATCTATCATTATTTATCTGAAAACAAACAGGAAACGACTGCTCCGTTGCCGCTGGCAGTAGCAGTACTGGGTCCTAAGAGAACCAGTTACAGACAATGGAGCCAGGCTATCAGCGCTTACAAACAAACGGAACAATTAACAGCACGCAGGTACTGGCAGGACACGACGGCAGCTATCGCAGATAATAACGCTGTACTGCAGAAGCAGGCAACCGCCTCCTGGCATAACGCTGCACTGGAACTGGATGAACAGACAACAGGTTTACTGTTGCGGGAAACCGGTAAGGCGTATCATACACAGATCAATGATATTTTACTCAGCGCATTAGGACTGGCTTTATCTTCCCTTACCGGAAACAGTCAGCATGATGTATTACTGGAAGCACACGGAAGAGAAGAGATGGCTCCGGAACTGGATATTACCGGAACCGTGGGATGGTTTACCACCATGTATCCGGTAAGGCTGGACACCAGTGGAAAAGACACCGGCGAGATTGTGGTGGCCACCAAGGAGATGTTGCGGCGGATACCATTCCATGGCCTGGAATATGGCGCATTGCTGGGTTACACCAGTCAGGATTTGCCGGTCGTGAGTTTTAACTATCTGGGCCAGTTTGAAAAACGGGAGATAGCCGCGGAAGCAGCATGGCGTATCAGCAGCGACGCTGCAGGTAGTACCACTGATGCGGCCAACAAACGTAGCGATGTGCTCAGTATTACCGGCGCCGTTACAGATGGACAGCTCCGTTTCGACATCGCTGCCCGTTTGCCAGCACCATTGTTGCAGACGTTCCTGCAGGCCTATCAGGAAAGCCTGGAGCGTATGATTGTCAACCTGAGTCAATATACCAGAACTTATCTCACCCCAACAGACATCGGTGACGTGATAGCTGCCAGCTATCTGAACAGGTTGCAGGCATCACAGGAGATATCCGCGGTTTATCTGGCGAATAGTCTGCAGGAAGGATTTATCTATCATTCCCTGCATCAGGGGGATACCGATGACGCCTACACTGTGCAGCTGATATGGGATTATAAAAATGTATTGCAGGTGCCGCAACTACGCCATGCATGGGAGCTGGCCCGGGATAAATACAGCGCGCTGCGGCTGCGGTTTGCATGGGAAGCCGAACTGGTGCAAATAATAGATAAAGGTGGAGAGAACGACTGGCGTTTTACGGATTTATCTGCAGCAGCACCAGCAGCACAGGACGCGGCTGTCCGTGATTTGCTGGCAGCCGACCGTGCCACTTCCTATCAGCTGGATGCCGGTAATCTCTTCCGGATCTACCTGATAAAAAGAAACGAACAGCATTATACAACGGTATTCAGTTGTCACCACGCCATCCTGGATGGCTGGAGTACGCCGCTGCTGATCAATTTTGTACATGATACTTATCTGCAATTGCTCAGTAAAGGGGTTGCAGCCGTGAA
Organism: Chitinophaga nivalis; assembly: GCF_025989125.1. Lineage (NCBI taxonomy): Bacteria > Pseudomonadati > Bacteroidota > Chitinophagia > Chitinophagales > Chitinophagaceae > Chitinophaga > Chitinophaga nivalis. The sequence goes on from NZ_JAPDNR010000001.1 coordinate 3,796,582, forward strand.
AAAAGATAAAAGCTATGAAGCGGCGCAACAGTACCTGCAGCAGCATCGGGCCGATAATGCAGCTTACTGGAAAGCCTATACGGCGCAGATAGAAAACAGAGAGGAGCTGGGAGGATTGTTGAAGGAGGAGCAGAAACATGTGGTATTAGCTACTTACCGCCACATCAAACAGTCGGAAGAACAACAATTAATCATTGAGGGAGAACGTTTGAAACGCTTGTCAGATTTCTGTGCGGAACATGGCTTTACACCGAATGCCTTACTGCAGTACTGCTGGCATAAGCTACTCAGTGTATATGGCAGAACAGATACGACTGTAACAGGGATGACCGTATCGGGTAGAAGCCTTGTGATTGATGACATCGAACAGTCTGTCGGATTGTATATCAATACGCTGCCGGTCATACTGCAACACGGCGCTGCTACAGTGGTAGATGCCATCCGCGAACTGCAGGTGTTTATCAATGAAGCCGGCAACCGGAGTGATGTGAATTTGTCTGGGTTACAGAAAAACGGAGAGCGGTTATTCAACAGCCTTTTTGTTTTTGAAAACTATCCGGTACCGGAAAGCCGCAGTGCTGATCATACATTGGTGCTGGAGTTTAAACAATCGGTCGAAAAGCTGGATTATCCACTGGCGGTTATTGCCCATAAATCTTCCGACGCACTTGTAGTCAGGTTGCAGTATGCGGGTGAACTTTTTGCTGTGGAAAAAATACAGCAGTTACTGGCAGGTATGGAAGGATTGGTAGATCAGCTGATACAAACAGCAGATGTACATACCCATGAACTCAGTTATCTCAGTCGTGCGCAGCTCCGGCAGGTGATGCAGTGGAGCGGTACCGGAAAAACATATACGGTAGATAAAACATTACCGCAACTGTTTGAAGAACGGGCATTACAGACGCCTGATAATATGGCGGTCGTTTTTGGTACGCGGCGGCTCACCTATGCGGCACTGAATGAACGGGCCAACAGGCTGGCGCACTATCTGAAAGCAACCTATCACCTGCAACCGGATGATCTGGTTGCGATGCTGATGGACAGATCCGAAAACCTGCTGGTCACGATACTGGGTATATTAAAGGCAGGTGCTGCCTATGTGCCGATGGATATCGGATTCCCGGATGAAAGGATTAGTTATATCCTGTCAGATACCGCGGCGAAAGTACTGATTACAGAAGAACGGCAGGCCGAGCGGATACACACCCTGACAGCAGAAAATGCATTGGCAGTGGTGGTGGCCGATACGCCATCTTTCCAGACGCTTTTGCAGCAAAATTATGCGGCCGATAATGTACAAACAACCCTTCAGCCAACAAATCTGGCCTATATTATCTATACCAGTGGTACCTCCGGCAGGCCGAAGGGCGTTATGCAGGAACATCGTAATGTACCCCGGTTGGTAACCGCTATGCAGGCATTATATCATTTTAATGAAAAGGATGTATGGTCTTTGTTCCATTCCTATGTGTTTGATTTCAGTGTATGGGAAATCTGGGGCGCCTTGTTGTTGGGCGGCAGCCTGGTGATTCCTTCACAGGAACAGATCAGGGATCTGGAGCAATTGTATGCATTGTACCTGAAAGAAGGCGTGACGGTATTGAACCAGACGCCCAATGCTTTCTATCCTTTTATTGAAATCGCGGTAAACAAAAGGGAACGATTGAATAGCCTGCGTTGTGTGATGATCGGTGGGGAGACACTCAATCCGATACAACTGAAACCGTGGTATACCAACTATTCCGATACGGCGCCGCAACTGGTAAACGTATATGGCATTACAGAAACGACCGCGTTAAGTACCGGGTTCAAAATCAGTAGTGCGGTGTTGCACAAGGGATCTTTGATTGGTACGGTCATCCATGATCAGTATACTTATCTGCTGGACGATTATCTGCGCCCTGTACCACCCGGCGCAACAGGAGAACTTTATATTGGTGGTGCGGGCATGAGCAGGGGATATCTCAACAGTCCGGACCTGACGAAAGAACGTTTCATCCCTAATCCATTCCAGTCTGCCGCTGAAAAGGCGCTGGGGCATAATGGAATACTGTATAAATCAGGTGACCTGGCGCGTTACGTGGGAGAGGGTATATTGGAATACGTGGGAAGAAATGATTTTCAGGTAAAGATACGGGGATACCGTATTGAGCTGGGAGAGGTAGAAGCGGCCCTGTCATCTTATCCGGGTATCCGCCAGTCGGTGGTATTGGTGAAAGAGCAACGGGAGATCAATAATAAATATCTCGCGGCTTATTATGTGGCGGAAACAGTCATTGAGCGAAAAGCATTGCTGGATCATCTTAAACAGTTACTACCGGAATACATGTTGCCTGCAGCGCTTATACACCTGACCAGTTTACCACTCACCATCAATGGTAAAGTAGATACGCCAGCATTGCCGGTACCGGATTTGACGGAAAGCCAGGAGTACCAGGCGCCCGAAAATGAGATGCAGGAACAGCTCTGTGATATTTTCGCAGAAATACTGGCACTGGAAGCAGATAAGATCAGTATTGATGATGAATTTTTTCAACTGGGCGGTAATAGTATTATGGCCATCCGGTTGGTGAACACCATCAACAGCCGGTTTCATGTAACCATAAAAATTGCGGCCATTTTTGTAGCCCGTACCGTCAGACAACTGGCGCTGAAAATACATGAAGACAGAGACAACAACCGTATTATCATCAAGCTGAACAAAGCTGTTGGCAAGGATAATATTTTCATGGTGCATCCGGGCGGTGGCGGTTGTGAAGTATATGCTTCGCTCGCCGATAAGTTAAGCCGGGATTACAGCTGTTATGGCGTAGATAACTATAATCTGCATCATGAAGAGAAAATAGATGACCTGACCGACATAGCGGCATTTTATCTGTCTTATATAGATGAAATACAGGCAGAAACCGGTCAGACGGAATACCGGTTACTGGGCTGGTCACTCGGTGGACAGATTGTATTGGAAATGGCGGCGATACTGGAACAAAGAGGCGTGAAGGATATCACTGTTTATTTACTGGATCCGATGTTATCGGACGGCGACAGTAAGATGGCCGCATTGAGAACGCCGCCTACGGAAGCTGATGTACAGAAAGCCATCGTGGATATGGAAAAGGCCGGATCGCATGTAAAAGGAATCGCAGAAAGTTCGGAAGACTTTGAAGAAAATGTCAGCGACTTTTTGTTGGCAGAATATGCATTGAGAGACCAGGCTATTTCCGCAGTGCTCAGGCATACCAGCGTGGTGTTGTTTAAAGCTACGCTGGTAGATAATAACCTGCCACCGGAAAAGCTGGAGGTGCAGGCATACCTGATGAGCCTGGCCTACAATAATGTGGATCATGTACTGGAAAGTAACGCGCAATTACAATTGATCACGATCGATACGATTCATCATGCCAATATACTGGAAGATGAAAACGCTTTGCTGGCAGGTATACTTAAATCAGTTTAACGCATTAAAATGTGACATATGGTTATAGCAACACTAGATGATCAATATCAGCAAACACTGCATCTTCTTTTAAAGCATAATCAGGAATTAAAGGAAACGGCTATTAAAAGGGTATTGGTGCTTTATGAAGAAGAAAATTTTTTTATTGGAGATACCTGTATTTTATTCGATCGGTTTCGGTTGTGCAAGCGATTTTTTGGTGAACACGTGACGATTGATATGAACTGCCTGAATAAAAAATATACAACGCTGTATCAGGCCTTCGCCCGGAATAATCCGCATATCAATAAGATATACAACCTGGATTATGCGGAGGTTGATTTTGAACAGTATGAGGTGGTGATCTATATCGCCTATAATGAAGCGGTGTTACTAAAGGAGCTGCATACACGCTATGCAGACAGGATTCATAACGGACAGTTTAAGGTAGCGGTATTTTCTTTTTCCGCCTTGTTACTGGCTCCCCGAAGAGAAGTGGAGACCGTATTTTATCCGTATGAAGCCCTGCTTGATTTTCTGCAGGGAGTACTGGGTGAACCACATGAACTTTATCTGGAACCGGCAGAACGGGAATGGGGAAATACCTGGCTGCGCGAACATCACCTGCAGGAAGGAGAGCGGTTGTTTATATTATTGGATTCTTCTTCCAGCCGGGAGAAGTTATGGCCGCTGGACGTGTATTTTGAAATACTCCTGTATGTACTGAAACAGGAAAATATAAAGGTGTTGATCTTTGATGAGAATAATATGGGGAAGGAAGATTTTTACAAAAAGTGGTTGGGTAGTAAACTCATGAAAAAGATCATTGTAGCAAAAGGTCTGACATTGAGAGAAGCGATGCCGATACTCGGCGCCGATAACACCAGATTTATACTGGGGCCCTGTACGGGCATGGTGCATTGCGCATCCGCGATCTATAACAATGATGTCAGCAATGGGAAGCCGGTGGAGCAGGTACCTTTGATGATTACCTATACCGGCAAGTGGGATGCAGATTCCTGGTGGGGAAATGCACCACTGATTAATTGTTTGCTGCTTCGGCGGGAGGAAGGAGACATCCGGCTGACAACATTATCTGCCCTGGATCCGGCTGCCAGAACTAACTACGATGACCGGCTGGGTTGTAATGATTATTCGGCAGGGATGATTATCAACTATATTAAAACAAAGTTGTAAAGACCATATGATAAGTTGATCCGGGATCAGACAGGTACCTGTCTGATCCCGCCAGCCGGCTGGCGGGGATGTATAGGCGGAGAATTAACATAACGGTAACGTTGGAGAATTATCTTTGACGCGTGAATAATTTATCTGATGAATGGCTGTTCCGGGAGGTACAGCAGGATAACGAGGATGCTTTCCGGGAATTGATGCAACGTTATAGCGGTCAGTTGTACCGCCTGGTGTATAAGCATATAGGTACATCAGCTACTACAAAAGATATACTACAGGAAATATTTATCGCTGTCTGGAAAAACCGCCATAAGATTATCGTTACGGCTTCTTTATATCCTTATTTATACCGGGCTGCAAAAAACGCGGTGATAGATCAGGTACTGCGCTCAAAAAAGAATATAGCTATTGATACACAGCTGGCCGATTCGCTGGCAACAGATCATGCGGGTGTAGAAGATCAGCTGTATCTGCAGGAGCTGGAAGCATCGCTGCAGCAATCCGTTAATGCCATGCCTGCTACGATGAAAGCAGTATTTATGCTGAGCCGGGAAGAACAACTCTCTTCCCGCGAAATTGCTGCCCGGCTTAATCTCTCCGAACAAACGGTCCGTAATAATATTTCCCTCGCACTCCAAAGAATCCGGCACCAGCTGGGTACGCCTGTGCTATTGTTGTTATTACCCTCCACCCTGATCTTCGATTTTTTGGTAACATTAAGTTAACATCATCTGTCGGTACAATAAGCCTTTTATCCGGTTAATAGGGATATGGGACAACAATTACCGGATCACCTGCCACGGTGGCTACTCCTGAAATATAAACAGGGAAATTGTACAGCGGAAGAAGTCCGGCTGGTAGACGCCTGGTTCGATCATACCGCAGACGTGATCAGCCCGGAAGAAGCGCCTGATCTGGAAGCGGTACATCAGCATGTCATGGAACGTATCCGTAAAGGTACCAGCAAGAAGGTGAAACGGATACGGCTATACGCTGCTGCTGCCAGCCTGGTACTGCTATTCACCACTTTCCTGATGAAAAACAATACCCGCCGGGTGGCGCCTCCCGCCAGCTGGACAGCCATACATACTTCCGCCGGCGAACTGAAAAGGATCATCCTGCCAGATAGTTCTTCCGTGCTGCTGAACAGCTGTTCTCAACTCCGTTATCGGCAGGATTTTACACAGCAACGGGAAGTATACCTGCAGGGAGAAGCCTTTTTTGATATTAAAGCAGATGCAGGGCATGCCTTCCGGGTGCAATCCGATAGCCTGCATGTACAGGTACTGGGTACCCGCTTTAATATGGCTGTCTATCCCAATGAAGGCACGGCAGCAGTGGTATTGGAAAGCGGGCAGGTGAAGGTAAACGGTACAACAAATCCGGCAGCGGGGATCGTATTACGCCCCGGAGAAATACTACGTTATGCAGGAGGAAATATGCAGGTAAAGGAAGCCGACCTGGAAAGTGCCTTTGCCTGGCAGCAGGGCATGCTATTGTATAAAAATGTACCGCTGGGTGATATCTGCAAAGACCTGGAACGCCGCTATGGCGTGCATATCCGGATCGTTGGCAAAAAGTTACCGGCTACTGCCTGGTACTATACTTCCCGTCGTATCCCGCTGCCAACAGTACTCAAAGTGCTGAGTGAATCCGGCAGCGGATTCCATTACACCATCAACAACAACGAGATTATTATCAGATGATAGAAAGATAGTTAAATAAAAAGCGGAAGTGTTTGCACCACCTCCGCCGGATTCGTTTAACACATCAGGATTTTCACCACCATAATGTTTATTAAACTATGCACAATTTTACAAAAAGTAGTGTAATTAAATCGCTATTGTTTATGGGGAAGCTCGCTTTTTTTTCCCTGATTGTCATGTTTTGCTCTGTCAGCTTGCTCATCGCTGCACCCGGCAGTTCGCAGAACTTGCGGAAAGTACCGGTAAGCGTACGTTTCAGTCAGGCTAAGTTGGGGGAGATGCTGGATACCCTGGAAGCACGTGCTGCCTTCCATTTTTCGTATCCGGCTTATCTCAGAGAAAGGGGACCTGTTAGCCTGCACCTGCCGCAGAGCAATCTGCAGGAGGTATTGCAGCAACTGGCAACCGCACTGGATCTGCAGTTTACCCGTACCGATGGCCAGATAGCCGTACGGGAAGTGGTGCCCGGTAAGGCGCCAGAACAGGCTACTGGTGCGGTGCGTGGCAGGGTAGTGGATTTTGAAACATCTACGCCGCTGCCGGGAGCTACGGTGGTACTGATGCCGCTTAATAAAGGGCAGGCCACGGATGAAAAAGGCTATTATCAGCTGGCCGGTATTCCTGCCGGTAAATACGTACTGAAAGTAAGTTTCATCGGTTATCAGGAATACCAGCTGCCCATCACTGTCACCGAAAAAAATCTGGTGCTGGACATCAAACTGCAACCTGCTGCCAACCTGAATACCGTAGAAATAAAAACCAGGAAAGGGTTTTCGCAATCGCCGGTTTCCTATACCAGCGAAAAGGAACTGCTGACAACCATCCGCAATGCAAGAGGAATCGTGTCTGGTATTTCCAACGAACAAATTGTAAAATCTGCCGACCGCAATGCGGCGGAAGTAGTACGGCGTGTAGCCGGTGTCACGATCGTAGATGATAAATTTATTATCGTCAGGGGTATGAATCCGCGCTATAATCTGACCTATCTGAATGATAACCTGGCGCCTTCTACAGAAGTATACAACCGCTCCTTTGCCTATGATATGATTCCTGCACCGGTGATCGACAGAATACTGGTATTTAAATCTCCTTCCGCAGAGCTGATGGGCGATTACGCCGGTGGCGCTGTGAAAGTGTTTACCAAAAACACGAAGCCGGTGCGTCACTTCGATATGGGGATACAAGGTGGTTTCAGGGAGGGCAATACTTTCAGCGACTTTTACGTGGCGCCCAAAAGCAGCACCGACTGGCTGGGCTTCGACAATGGTTTGCGGAAGCTGCCTGCCTACCTGCCCACTTACCGTGCATCCGGTGGCAGATATAAGATGAGTCAGCAGGAGATGATCAGCGGATTTTCTGATCAGTGGAGCTATCACCGTAAAAAAGCGATGCCGGATATGCAGCTGTTCCTGAACTACTTTGATAATTTCCGGTTGGGTCGCTGGCGGTTGTATAACCTCACTTCATTGACCTATACCAATGAAAACCGCCATTATGAGCAGCAACGCCAAACCGGTAATACCCATGCTTACCGGCTGGATAAATACGGTTTCCAGGTAGGTGGCGCCAATACCATTGGCGTGAATGACCTGAGCACGCAGGTGGCGAAAGTAAACCTGATGCAGAATTTTACTTTACGGATAGACAGTGCCAACAGGATAGAATGGAAAAACTTTTTCCTCAATGAAGGTAAAAACACAGTTGGTATACAAATCAATAAACAAAACAGTGATCCGGCTTTTGCAGTCCAGGATAATTTCCGGGAAACGAAACAAAACCTGCTCCAGTTCCAGCAACGGCTGTTGTACAATGGTAACCTGGACGGCTATCATACCCTGGGCGCTAAAAAGAAGCAGCAACTGCACTGGAACCTGGGTTATGCCTATAGTAAACAGGATATTCCGGACCAGCGTGTTTCCCGGTTTTACAGGGCATATGCACCCACAGGCATCATCTCGGCCGAAGACCCGAAACTGCATTGGATCGTGGATTACGGCGTAAGCGAAAACCAGCTGTTCTATGGTATGGCGAACCGCTTCTTTGTACAGAACAGGGAAAATACCTACAGTGCGGCGATCGATTATTCGCTGCAGCTGTCGCCTTCCTTTTTGCTGAAAGCCGGTACCTACCAGCTTTTCCGCAACCGGGTTGTAGAACGCCGGTTCTTTAAAGTAACAAGAGGTGGCCTGACCGGTGATGAAACCACCCTGCAGTTTACATCGGGCGGATGGGACAACAACGGCCGTATTCATCCGGGCCTGCTGACTTTCCGGGAACAGGATCTGGCCAGCTTCTGGCAGCCACATAACTTCCGGGATGATGGCAGTGGTCTGCAGTTATATGATAAGAGCAGTCCTATTGATCGTTATGTGGCGAGCGAACAGAATAACAGTGGTTATATCCAGGGGGAGTGGACAGGATTGGACAGTACGCTCACCGTGCAGGCGGGCCTTCGCTTTGAACATCATCAGCAACAGGTTTCCGGCGCTGCCGCATACGGTAGTATATTTTTACCGTTGCAGGTAAAATTGCCGCAAGATCAGTTGCTGCCCAGCATACAGGTGAACTATCGTCCGGGACGCAGCTGGGTTTTCCGCGCCAGCTACGGCCGTACGGTAAACAGACCGGAACTGCGGGAAATTGCTCCTTTCAGCGATTTTGATTTCGTAAACCAGGAAAGGATCTCCGGTAATACCCTGCTCACCGGTACTGTAATCGACAATTATGATTTCCGGGTAGAGTTGTATCCCCGCAGCAACGGTAATGAAACCGTGAGTGCAGGTATCTTCTATAAAAATCTCGACAAACCGGTTGAACGTTTAAGATTTGCCAATGGCAATGAAGTATATGTAGGCCAGACCGGCATTACCTACTTTAATGCAGACAAAGCCACCGTATACGGACTGGAAGTAGAATTACGTAAACAACTGGATTTTATACCGGGTGCATTGTTCCGCAACTTATCAGTAGTCTTTAACGGCGCATGGATGGAAAGTAAGGCTTCCCGTGCAGCACTGCCGGCACGACCTGCCGGTGTTATAACCGTAGCCGGTGATAAAATGGGTGTTTTTAAAGACCGCCCGTTGCAGGGACAGGCGCCATACGTCATTAACGCTGGCCTGTACTATGAAAACCCAGGATGGGGTACCAAATTCGGTGTATTGTTCAACGTTAGTGGACCATCTATCTATGCACTGGCAGATGTCAACGCAGAAGAGTTGCTGCAGCTCCGGAATAAAAAAGACGGATATACCCTGGCCGATTACGTTACGCTGGAAACTAAGCCAGACCTGTTGGAGCTGCCACGTAAACTGCTCGATTTCTCTTTTACACAACGGTTATACAAATCACTCCAGATGAAGCTGAACATTCAGAACCTGCTGGATGAACCCGTGCATATTGTAGAAGACCAAAACTTCAATCACCGCTACGACCGGGAGCAGGCTACGCCAGCAGCGACGGAACAATTTAAAGGCCTTTTATATTATGAAGGCGACAATACCTACCTGAAATACCGTACAGGAAGATATTACACCGTTACGTTCACTTATTCCTTCTGATCTTATTGTTAGTATATGAAATACTTTACCCAGTTATTAACTGCTATGATATGCCTGGCTTTGACTTTTACCGGTTGTACTGACCAGGGAGAAAGAGTGTTGCCGGCCAATAGTTCCCTTGCTTTTTATAATGCTTCCCAGTTATTAAGACAGGACCTGGAAAGGAAAAATCCGGGCGTGGCGGTAAAGCCTGCCTTTATTCTGGTAAATACGCCGGTACCGGTGAAGCCGGATACATTGCGGTTGCCTGAAAGACAGTATATCCCGCATTTTGCGGTGAGCATGTCCGGACAACAATTCTATCCGATGCTGAATGTACAGCCGATTCCTGTTCCCTGGTGTTCCTATATGCGGGTAGTGCCGGGCACACAGGAACTTACTTTCCTGCAACCGGATACGACGGCCGCGGTAAAGACAACCATTACTGCCGGTCAGGATGTATCACAAACCGTATTCCTGACAGATAGCCTGGGCATCTATCGCACGATTGTTACCAATGATGAGCATACGGTTTATGATAAGGGTTTCAGTCTTAGAATCATACAGGCTACGCCGGATACAGGCTTATTGCGCGTGAGGGTGAACAGAACCTGGCTGGGCGAAAACTGGGGCTATGGTACGGCCTCCGGGTTTTATCAGCTGCCTATGGCAGACAGCTTACAGTCTGCGCTATATACCGTGCAGGTAACTCCTGCGGGCGATACCACCAACGTGTTGAAACAGTACCTGCTGAAAGCAGGCCGGATGCAATCCTACACCCTTATCATCAATGGCTATCTGAATTATCATGAGGAAACAAATTATGCTTCACCGGATTTCAGGCTTTCCTTCATCAGAAATAAATAATAACATGAAAAAGATAACTGCTGTAATATATATGCTGCTGTTGGTGGGCTGTGTAAGTATGTCCTGCCGGAAAGTGGAGAATGATATCGACGATCAGTTTGAGCAGCCCAGTGTGAGTACCACCACTTTCACCATGGCCAATGGCAAAAGCTTTGAATATCCGAAAGCAGCGAAACCCGGTGATACCATTACAATCGGTGGCCGGCTGAATCTGCACAAAGGAGCTGTCATCCGCCTTGGGAAGGAGAATGCAGCCATCATTAGTGTAGATACGCTGGCATACAAATATTTTTTCACAGGGCAGTGGTACACGTTTGAGGTAGCCAGGTTTGTGGTAACGGCTGGAATGGGATCAGGACCGCAACCATTAGTGGTTACCTGCGGCCGGTTCAGCAACAAGGCGCCGGATATTTTGCTCATGGTGCCGGGAGAAGGAGGCAACCAGCCCGATACCACGATGATGGTCACGGCCGTATTTAACCACGGTATCCCTGATTTTGCGGTGAGGTATAAGCCGTATAAGGAGAATGAATATTTTACCCGGGGCCGCCAGGTGACCAGTAACGGTACCGTGTATATCAGCAGTGCCTGGGATGTCTATCGGTTTGCCAACGGACAGGTAGAGAACGTGCTGAAGAAAGAAGATGGTATTATCATCGATGGGCAGCAACTGGAGATAAAGGAAATCCTGGGCATGGCGCCGGACCCCGCGAATACACAGTTGTACCTGTCTGTCAGGGCTATCGTACCGGCAACGGATGATTACCGGTGGGCGAATTTCCTGTTGCGGAAAGATCTGGCCAGCGGGCAGATCACCGTGCTGAATAAAACGGAGCTGGAAGTATATCCCGACTTTGATGATATGACGGGTAATACCCGTCCGGCTACACCAGGTTGGCGCGGCAAGGCCAGTCAGCTGCCGCTGTTTGCCACACAACTGAAAGTAGATGCCAAAGGCCGCCTGCTGTTTGCAGATGACAGATTAAAGTTCTATGGCCGGATAGATGCGGCAGGTAATGTAACGCCATTAATAGAAAGTTACTATGGTCAGGGCGGACTTTTTAAATACCTGATGCTCTTCGGATTTACGCAGGATGGGCTGGCAGCCTTTGTGGCACATGAAAATAAACCGGATTATCCCTGGTCTTCCGGTGTGATGGTATATGATCTCGATAGAGAGGAACCGGATACCTATGTAGATGCCGGTGTGAATTTCACCTATGCCTCTTTTGATCCTGACCCGGCCAGAAGGATGAAAGAAAAGAACGGCTTTTTTGGTATTCCTGAAATGGAAATTCCTACCGGTACCTATTTGCCGGTTTCCCGGAAAGAAATGCTGTTTGTAAACTCTTTCAGTATGGCTGCTGTCAATCATACGCAGGCCTATTTGTACGTCTATGCGGGTATCGAGCTGGGGTGTACCAACACACAGAACCCTGATCTCCTGTTGCCAAAACAAAAAGAACTGACTGGCCCGGCCCTGTACGTGAATTATGGATTCAGTGAAGAACAGGGTAACCTGGTTTTCATTGGTACTGATGCCAGTGGCAAGGTGTATTTTATGCGTGGGGGTAAGAAAATAACTTATCCTGCCCGCAAATATGTGCCGCCTTATATCTACACTTTAGGTAAATGATAGTACAGCTAAAAAGCTGCCACGCCGCAGGCGTGGCTATAAATGGCACGGTACGCCTGATCTGATCCGGCATGGTAAATGTGAAAGGATAGCGGAGTAAAACGTTGTTTATGAAACTACTTACCTTATTGGCGGCGATGGGGTTATCGTTGCCCGCCCTGGCGCAGGACATTCCTTCCGGAGAGGTACCTGCCGCTGTGATGAAGACCTTTAAAACCAGCTTCCCGGCTGCCACAGGCCTGGAATGGGAACGGAAAATAGTTGGATATGAAGCGGAATTTAAGGTAGATCACCGGGAACACAAAGCATTGTTGGATAGCGCCGGTAACCTGCTGCGCTATAAACAGGAGCTACCCGCTTCGGCATTGCCGGTTGCGGTGAAAAATACGGTCAGCCAGCAATACAAGGGATTTCGGATATCGGATGCCGCCCAGGTGACCAGGAACCAAAAGGTCTGGTACCAGCTGGAATTGGATGGAGAACCCCATGACCAGAAAGTAGTGTTGTCGAAAGAGGGGAAAGTAGACAACACATTGGGGTATTGGTAACCGGAAAGTGTTGTAAGGGGCTGATCATGTTGATCAGCCCCTTTTTTGTGGGCGTCATATGTGTATAGATCAGAAAGGTATTATATTAGAGGAAGAATGATTTTATTATCAACGCTAAAATAGTTGCATGAAGCCCCTGATTATCCGAAAAGCCCCTGCAAACCTGTATGTTTTATTAGTGCTGGCCGTGTTGTTGTTGCTGTTTTTTTGCTATATTTTTTATGGATTTTTTACACCGGTAACGATATCCATTTTTACTGTTTTGAGTATCATTCCTGTATTGATGTTCAGCTATGCGCTGCGCGAACTCATTAAAAAGACGCCTCAGCTTACCTTTACGCAGCAAGGGTTAATGTTGAAAGATAGCCGTTTTTATGCCTGGGAAAATATAGCCACCTTTATAAGCAGCACAGAGGAAACCGGGAGTGATAACGCCGGGCGCATCTACAAAAATTTTATCACGCTGTCATTGAAAGACGGAACTGCTGCGAAGATAGCCATATCGCACCTGGATAGAGATGCCGCTGAAATCAGCTACCTGCTGGAGATGTATATGAAGAGAATCGATGACGCGGAGAAAAATAGGGCTGTCTAAAAGCTGCTGTTAATCGTAATAAAGATAGATCGTAACCGCAACAGGAGGCCATCAACTGCTATGTTGCGGTTTAACATGCAGGCAAATACAGGTACTATATCACCTTTTTCAGCGCGATAATGCCCCGTGATCGCAGAGAATAGCGGTAATATTGTATCGTATAACTTTATGATTTAAGTAGTATGGCATACGGATACAGTCCACTTTTTACTTAAAAATTAAGCGTATGAAAAACTTAAAATCAGTCGGCAAGCGGCTTGCCAGAAGTGAACGCAAAGCTATCCATGGTGGAAGCAGCATATCCAACAGGGGATGTGCGGACCAGATTTGCGGTGGCATAACCGGACTGGAGTGCTCACCGGATTGCCGTTGTGAACCGGCTCCGATCTGCTGTGATTTCCCGGGAAGGTGTGTGTGGCGCTAACATCACAGGCCTTCCATGTAAAAGACATTAAATTTATGACCATCCGGGTCGGAAAAAACGAATCCATAATATCCTGCTCCCAATGCTTCCGGCCCGGAAATAACTTGCCCGCCGGCTATCTCCGCTTCCTTTGCCCAAGATTTACTTGGTCTGTGCTTTCCGCGGAAAGGGTGAACACAATTTCGTTGACCGCATGTGAGTCAGCAATCTCATTTGGCGCAATCAGCCACATAAATTGTCGTATTCACCACGCATGACTATGCCTGGCAGGAATTAACTTTGTGGTATCATCCCGATATGAAAAGAATGCGTCGGGGTAGTGACGCAACATTTATTTATTTTAAAAAAGAACTTATGTCCTTTCAGGCTTATCTCGACAACATTCAAAAGAAGACCGGTAAAACAGCAGATGATTTTAAAAAACTGGCAGATGCAAAAGGATTTTCCGACAAGGGGGTATTAAAACCAGCCGTAAAAGCCACCCAGGTGACCAACTGGCTGAAAGAAGAGTTTGAACTGGGGCATGGTCATGCCATGGCGGTTTACGCCTTACTAAAGGGCATTAAAGAAGAAGGTAGTAAATAAGATCAGGAAATAAAAAAGCAGGACCGCATGCGTGCGATCCTGCTTTTTCCCGGCAGGTAGCCGGTTATAATTTTTTCTCCAGGATATACATATCCAGGGGCGCTTTGAGTATACCAAATGTTTCAGGGATATCCAATGGAATCATCTCACCGGTTTTTACATAACCCCGGCGTTCATACCAGCTGATTAATTCATACCGGGTACTGATAACTGTCATGGTCATGGTGAATTTGTTATGGTTGACCGCAATGGCTTCCGCTGCCTGCAATAATTGCCGGCCTATGCCTTTATCCTGGAGTAGCGGAGATACCGTGAGCAGGCCCAGGTACATCTTTTCTCCTTTTACCTGTAGGTACACACAGCCTTTTATTTGTTGATCTTCAGCTGTATATTTTAGTATTGTCGTATCGGTATCCGCTATATAGCGGGCCAGGCTGGCGGCATCAATCCGCTGTCCGCCTATCATATCCGCTTCGGATGTCCAGCCTTGTTTGGACACTTCTCCGCGATAAGCGCTGTTAATTAATGCAACCAGCTGTGGTATATCGGTATCAGTAGCTTTGGTAAAGTGCATAATATTTGTTTGAAAGCGATGTAAAATAAGCAATATGTCCGGAATTAAACAGGTTGCTTATCTAGTGTTGCGCATTCTTATAGCAAGCAGTTGTAAAATGTAATATGCATTTGCTATATTACACAGGATACCAGTTCGTGTATCGCTGTATCCCGTGATGAAATATCCCGTTATGATTTGGTGTGAACGCGCTATCACCTGTTTTGTTTATTAACATATCATGTACCTGATTACAATGCTTTAACAGCTATTCATCTCATCAACCAGCAATCCCCGGTGAATGCCGGATATATAAAAAGTGACAGCCTGATAGGATCGGAGATGCTTTTTCTCTATTCGATTTTATGCATCATGTACAAGCACAGGTCACTTAAATTAACAGGAGGGAAGCTGGCGCTTTCACGGGTATGATGTATGCAGGTATCCAACCTGCCGGATACCCTGGCTTTTAAACAGCAGTTGTCGGTTATCATTTTTAAATAAGGTGAATCATCTTCATTATAACCACTGCTGTAGCAGTATTTTTTAAACCTTTAAATTTTATACCTTGAAAAAAGTACAGGCGTTAAACAAAAAGCTGACAAGAGATGTATTGAGAAGTATTGTAGGCGGAGGAAAGGCATACCCATGTCCGGATGTGATATGTAACAACGTTACGAATGGTACCTTATGTACCCGGACAGTAGGTTGTACCTGCAGTTTGGTTTACAAACAATGTCACCATATTAACTAATGGTATAAGGCTGCTTTATCCGTAAAGCAGCCTTATGATCGGTTGAGCAGCAATCCTGCTGCGACACGCTTTATTAGTATAACAAAGCGCATTGGATAAATGGATAAATACATAATCGGAGTAAGGCTCGTATTCCGTCAATATTGGTTATTTTAGTAGGGTAGTCCGGCGTTGTAAACAGTAGGCTTTTTCTTTTCAAAGAAGATGAAGGGTTATAACAACATCATTTGTCATTCCTATGAATGACTCATCTACTTATAGAGATGTACATCTATAATCATTCCAGGAAAAGGATTATACAACTCCTCATTTTGGGAGTTGTGTTGATTTTTATTACCCGGCTATTCTTCATGCAGGTAGTAGAAAAAAAGTATTCCAAACTGGCGGATGCCAATGCCGTATTACGTGAGGTGGTATACCCCAGTCGTGGTTTGATCTATGACCGCAAGGGACGAAGCATATTGGAGAATGATGCGATGTACGATCTGGTGGTCACCCCGGCCAATGTGAAACATATTGATACTACTTATTTATGCGAATTGCTGCAGATAGATACTGCGGAGTTTAAAAAGCGGATACTTACGGCTATTATTAAAAACGGACGCGTACGGTCGTCGGTATTTGCACCTTTGCTGTCGCAGCAGATATACGGCAAGCTCGAAGAAAGCATGTATCTGTTCCAGCCGGGTTTTGAACTGGTATTACGACAGATCCGCTTTTATCCCTATGCGGCAGGCGCCAATATATTGGGATACATCAGCGAAGTGTCTCCGCAAATGCTGACCAATCCCCGTTTCAGCGCTTATCAGATGGGCGATTACCTGGGAATGACCGGCCTGGAAAAAACGTATGAAACCGTATTGATGGGGCAACGGGGTATCCGGTACCGGGTGAAGGATAACCTGAACCGGCCGCAAGGACCTTACGAAAACGGGGAATTCGATACCGCTGCTATTGCCGGTAAAAACCTGCGGTTATCATTGGACGTGGAGCTACAACAATTAGGAGAGCGGTTGATGCGGAATAAAATAGGCAGCATTGTGGCTATTGATCCGCAAACGGGTGGTATACTGGCGATGGTGAGCAGCCCCACTTTCAACCCCAATCTGCTGACCGGTAGCTACCGGGCGCGTAATTTCAGTAAACTGTTTACAGATACCACCAAGCCTTTATTTAACCGCGCGATACAAGGTACCTACCCGCCCGGATCGTCCATGAAACCTTTAACCGCACTGATAGCCCTGGATGAAGGGCTGATTACTTCCAGCTTTGGATATCCCTGCCGCGGCGCTTACGTGGCTTGTAACCGACCTATTAAATGTGAGCATAGTGAGCCGGGGCATGCCGCCAATCTGCGGCTGGCTATTTCTCATTCCTGTAACGCCTACTTTGTGAACCTGTATCGGATGGAGGTGGACGCAAAAAAATGGGGTAATACCCGCAAAGGCCACCAGCGATGGTTTGATTACATGACATCCTTTGGTTTGGGCCATCGTTTAGGGATTGATGTTCCCGGTGAATATCCGGGCTATGTGATAGATACCATCGGGATGAATAAAAGATATCGCGGGCAGTGGAGTTCCTGTACGGAATTATTTGTGGGTATGGGACAAGGCGCGGTGTCTGTTACGCCACTGCAGATGTCCAATGCCATGTGTATCATTGCCAATCACGGGTATTACTATCTGCCGCATTTTGTATCCGGAATAGATAATGATGAAGCGGACCTCTTGAAAAAATACAAAGAAAAACATGTGGTAGCACGGGTATCGGATACCACCTACAAATCGGTTATCTATGGTATGCAGGATGTGGTGGCCAGTGGTACCGGCCGCAGGGCACAGGTAGAAGGCGTCATGGTGTGTGGTAAAACAGGGACGGCAGAAAACAATGCCATGGTAAACGGAAAACTGACGAAGTTGAAAAACCATGCTTTTTTTGTTGCTTTTGCCCCTCGTGATAATCCCCGGATAGCCATTACCGTATTGGTGGAAAACTCGGGTTATGGTGGTACTTTCTCTGCGCCCATTGCAGGTTTAATGATAGAGAAATACCTGAAGGATAGTATCTCCGTCAAAAAGAGGGAAGTCATGAGAACGATGCTCGATTATAATACCATTGATCCGGTGGTACGTAAGCAATCGGTGCTGGATTCTTTAAACGGAGCAGTCGCCAAACTGACCAGTGCGGAAATACTTAAACTTTATTTTGGCTGGTGAAAGCGCTTATGCTGCCAGTGCTGCAGTGCTGATTTATCTGGCTGTATTATTTTAGCAGGGGACGCATAAGAATGATAGCACAATATATAATAGCTTTGTAGCAGCGTCGCAGATAAAAGTATGAGCTGCCGGCGCTGGTTGATATGCAGGAAAAACTCAGGGCACATATAGAAAAGATAGTACCACTGACGGATGAAGAGTTCGCATTTATAAGTGCGCATTTCACCACCGAAGTATATAAAAAGCGCGCCTGGCTGATTCAGCAGGGAGAACGGGTGCGACATGTTTATTTTGTGGTATCGGGGCTGTTGATGTTGGTACATCACGATGAACAGGGAAAGCAGCATATTGTTTCCTTTGCGATGGAAGACTGGTGGGAGAGTGATTTCCTGGCCTATTACACCGGCACTCATGCAACCCTGTCATTGCAGTGCCTGGAAGATACGGAGGTGTATTGCCTCACGCTGGAACACTACCAGCAACTATGTGCAGGCCTCCGGAAGATGGAACATTTTTTTCTGCAAAAATCTACAGCAGGACATATCGGATCGCAGCAACGTATTTTGTCCTTTCTTACTGCCAATGCCCGTGAGCGTTATGAACAACTGCTCAGGCGGTATCCTGCCCTGTTACAACGTGTACCTAAAACCTTACTGGCTTCCTATCTCGGTGTTTCGCGCGAAACCCTCAGCCGGATCTGGCGCTCTGCCTAGCTTTATTTCCATCCGTTCGTTATTGTGATGTTTGTCACACAAAAAAAAGGGTATTGTACGCACCTTTGGCGGGTACAATTTTTTACTGACTATTGTGTCTGTAAGGCACAATGCAATAACGTAAACCCATGGAAAAAAAAGTAGTCAATCCCTGGCAATGGCAGGATGAACGCAGTTATGTGCAGGCGGTGGAAGTAAAGGCGATAACAGGTACCCTTTATTGTTCCGGGCAGGCAGCCATACATGCGGATGGTACCAACAGTACCGGCGATATGAAAGCCCAGTTGATATTATCACTGCAAAACCTGGAACAGGTGATTCAAGAGGCAGGATATGCATGCAGTGGTATTGTGCGGTTGAATATTTATACCACCTCCACGGCGGAGCTATTCTCCTGCTTTGATATCTTTCAGCACTGGATTGCACAGCATGGTATCCGGCAGGCAAGTACGGTGCTGGAGGTGAAAAGCCTTTTTGAAACCTTGAAGGTTGAACTGGAAGCTACCGTAGTGAAGTAACTGCTTTAAAAGAAGAGACACGGCTTTAGAAATGATAAAGTATACCAACGCCAATACCTATGTAGGATGCATTGGCGGGATTGTAGAGCCGTGGCTCCGGTTGATTGGGATCGTTGGGCGCATCAAAGAACCCCGACTTTCTGTATACCCATGATTTCTGACTGGTAGTCAGCTGCGGTAGCTGATCCACGCCATTGATGGTGTTTTGCGTATAATGCCCCCGGTCTATGGATAAAGAAAGCATTTGGCCGTTGATTTCTGTAAAGAGGGATATGGCCTCCGCAACACGGAATGACAGCCCAAAACAGGCAGAAAAGCCTACTTTGGCTTTTGCCTGTTCCTGCGACGTGGTCACCAGCTGGATACCCTGGGCATCTGTGATGAACTGCACATTCACATGCTCATGACGCCGGGTGTTGACGGCAATGGCCAGTCCCAGTTTGGTATAGATAGACAGCAGATCACCACTGTTACGAATGACAATGAGTGGCTTGAAAAGCACACTGCGGGCATAATCGGTCACATCGCCATTGATACTATCTTCCGTACCATTGTAGTAGGCGCGCATCTTTTGTCCCATCAGGTATTCTACATTCACTTCAAAGCCAAAGTTGGGGTTGATCATCTTGCCGATGCCCAGCTGGAAATTTACGCCCTTGCCATAAGAACCATAAATACCTTTGGTATAGGCTTTTCCCTGGACGGTTACTTCTGCCTCATTGATCTTTTGCGGATTGCCGGCAAAACCATAGGTGGTTTTGAAAATGAGATAGGGAGCCGTGCTTTGCGCTGCAGCGGTAGTGGTGAACAGCAGCAGGAGGCAGGCCAGGTGTATCGTCAGACTATTGATCTTCATAAGGGCAGCTTTAATTTTTCTGGAAATATTTGAAGATGAAATCCCGTCCGTTGGTATAAAAGAATTTATGCATCACCGTCTCCGGAGAGAGGCCATACAACAGTCTTTGCTGGTTATGTATTTCAGTGAATATTTGTACAAATGCGACCATCTTTTCATGAAAGAGCGGAATCGATTCGGTGGTGGGAGCTAACTGTAACGGTTGTATGAATCCATCGTAATCCGATCCGATGGCCACATGGTCCCAGGCACTGGCATCCTGGCGGCCGCAAACACTGATGGTATGAAAAATATTACGTAGCAGTGGTTCGGCGCGGTAATAATCTTCAAAGGTGATGTTGTGACCATTGGATAATTTAAACTGATGACGTAGGGCAAGATCCCTGAATATCCTTTTCAGGTGCAGTTTATAGCGCCAGGTATAGTTGGGCATAGTGAAGCCCAGGATACGCCGGTCGAGGTTCAGCCCTACGATGCCATCGCTCTGGTAGATATACCGGATTTCTTCATCGCAGAAATTGATACCCCAGGGATAAAACCAGCCGAGGGTATTGAAATTGGCGGTGTTATCGAAAGGGTTGAAGGAAGCCGGTACGGTAGCCGGATTATCACCAAAGTACCGGGCCCGGTCTTCCGGCCGTAAGGCCTGGGTATACGAGCGCCAGTATTGATCTCTTTCATTCGCCTGTATTTTATAAAAGGTGCGGCCAAAGATGAGTTCCTCATAAGAGTCACGCAGTGGATATAAGCCGGTAGCCATCGCTACGGGCCTGCGTTTTCCGCTGAGTCCTATATGAGAAGCGATGATGGGAATGAGCGGTTTGCCTGTTGCCCGGCGGAGGGTATTGACACTATCGATGAATGCATAATACTCAAAACGGGCGCGCAGGTCCATGTGTTTCACATCGATGTAGATAGGTTGCTGATAGTCATGTTCGGCATCCAGCAGTTTACACATCACAGCATAGCCAATGTCGGTGCGGTATTCATCGGGCGTATAGGGAGTACGGATCTTCATACTACGGGCGCCTGTTGTTACAAGGCTATCCCGGTAACGCTCGCCCTGTACCTGCCCGATGATACCTTCGCCGTATTTGGCAAAGACGTTTTTACGGAAGTCGTCAGACAAGCTGGCGGCGGTGAGCAGTCCCCGGCGCAGGCCGGGCTTATCCAGGCTTTTAGCGTTACCAAACATTTTGTTCCAGCCGAAATGTGCAACCGTGATGAAGAATACCCGATGTGGCAGTTGCCGCATTTTTTCGATATTGCCCAATATTTCAGCCCGACAGGGGGCGCCGCAGTCTTTGTCTTTGATGCTGTCTATCCGGCTCAGTACTTCGTTACCAAAAAGTACATGTCCGCCTTCCGCGGTGATCACCAGGCCGATGCCGCCTTCCGCAACAATGCGCCGCAGGTCGGCATTGTTTTTTGCAATCAGTATTTTAGTGCCGTTGTGTACCGAGTCCTGATGAATGGCATAATAGTATTCTCCCATAAACTCCTTGAAAGAGGAGTTGTTTTCGGCGGCCAGTACTTCCTGCCGCTTCATGGACATATGTGTCACAAAATGGAGGTTCATCCACCGCGACCCAGGCGATGACAACATGATCTTTTCAGGTGGCGTAATAGACATACACAGCACCGACCCTCTCAAACCCTGCAGGTTGGCGTAGTTGCACTGATCATAGTTACTCATGTTAGACTCTTTCCCATGCTTTTTGTCTTTCGGTTTTTTCGTATGTGCGATCCAGTCAGTATGACCATATTTTTTATGGAGATAGGCAGCGTTGCCGGCATGTAAGATGGTGCTGTCCGGATCTTTTACAAAGCGGTAGTAATTTTTGAAAGAGGTATGAATATGGAAATCGGAGAAAGACCGGTATCTGGAAGTATCCCGTTGCTGTGCCCCGGCAGTACTGAACAATAATAAAGTGCCTGCTGTGAGGCATCTGTAGATGTTGGTTAATAACTGCATCTGGCCAGGTTTACAGGAGAATTATATATTCCGGCAGGGCTGTGAGTCCGTTAGTAGGTGATAAAATGCCAGCTGCACGGTGATTCAAGGTAGTTACTACTAACGTTGTTGGGCTATCTGATTGACGGAATATCATTTTATTATCTCCTTAAACAACAGAAAAACAAAAATGTTTTAAGAGAGAAGGGGGCGTTTGTAAAGGGGAGTCTATTCTTATTTTCTTTTTGAGAACAAAAAAACTTATTTTCGTATCCCATCTACCTAACTATTTTTCCTACTGACTTACAGCTACTGATATTATTTTAACTAAAAAATCGAATGGCTTTCCTTGTGTTAAGGTGGTGCATTCATAGTAGTAACCTGGACCTAAGGATTTCTGGTAAGATTGTATTAGTAATGCACTATGTCTGCCTTATATTTTGTCTCAAACAATTTGAGATATATGATTTAAATATTATGTCTGGATGGCCTGTTATTGAGTAAGAAGAATCTTTGGTAACGTGTTGTTTTTCTCTACATTACTATTGCCCCATTTACCGCTCTTTTATGAGAACATTGGTTATTTCCCTCCTACTATTCCTATCATGCAGTTGGCAACTGACTGCACAGCCTCAATTATTATCATCGGATAAGAAATCCATAGAATATCAGTTCTTTCATCAACGAACGTCTGGCCAACCGGGGTTACCCAATAACATCGTTTCCGATCCTTTTGATAATGGTATGAACGAACAGCATCAGCGCATGCTGCCACCTCATAACATACTACCACATCAAATCACTGCTTCACAACAGACAGCACAGCAGGCAGCCGTAGCATACGAGATCATGGAAGCGAATGCCTACTGGGAGCAAAAGGCCTGGTTTAACAAGACTGCTGCTTACAGACAGGCATTTGATCAGCTGAATCAATTCAATCCGGATAGTTTTTCCATTACCAACGCGGTGTTGCTGGTTGAAAATGCTTTCCTGGATAATAGGCTACCTTATGAAGCGTTGTTAAATGGCCTTAAATACCGGGTGGAACATGTAAAGCAAATATTGAAGCGGGAGGGCCTGGATGTGCGGAACCAGGTAGCGCTAAATTACGGCATTCAAAAACTGTTCTCACAATCCAATATTTACCATAACCCTGCCACCGGGAAAAATGTGGTTATTCCCCCCTTTCAGTATGACCACATTGATTTCCGCGGTGAAGAGGATTATACCAGGATGTTTACGATAAAACTATTGGGAACAGGTAAAGGGCAATGTCACTCTATGCCTTTGCTGTACCTGATGATCGCTGAACAATTAGGTGCGAAGGCATGGCTGTCACTGGCGCCGCAACATTCCTTCATACAATTTACGGATCATAATGGGCATCTCATGAATTTTGAGACTACTAACGGGCACCTGGTTTCTACGCAATGGCTATATCAGTCTGGTTTTATTAACGCAAACGCCTTAAAGGAAAGAACTTATCTGGATACACTTTCGCAAAGGCAATTGTATGCGCAATGTCTGGCGGACTTACTATTAGGGTATCTGGCAAAATTTGGGCATGATGTATATGCAGAACATATCAGGGAAAGCGTTTTACGGATTCATCCTGGTAATATGACTGCTTTGATTGTGGGGGCTAATATTAAAAGGGAGATAGCCATACGGCAAATAGCTACTGCGGGGTATCCGCCTCCCGATAAACTACCTCAATATCCCATCGCCTATCAGGCCTATTTGGACATGCAGGCGGCCTTTGAAAAAGTGGACGCCCTGGGCTATCAGGATATGCCCAGGGAAGCTTATCAGGTATGGTTGAAATCTATTGAAGCCGAAAAGAAAAAGCAGGAATACAGGATACTCAAGGAAAAAATGAAGCGGGAGATAACAGGCCTTAAAAATAATAAGGAAGCACGACACCCTAATCGTTAATCTTTTTAAACCCCTACCTTGATATGGAGTTTAAGCCAATACTAATATTTATCTTGCTGATGGGATGTCTGACAGCAACAGGACAAGATTATAACCCCTTTAAGTCCATTGGCAGGAAAGCGAAGATATTAACCCTTTCCAAGGGTAAATACGTGGAATTTTTTGATATGGATACAGTGCAGCGTATTGGCACTGTATTGTTCAATATCCGCCAAAAAAAGGTGGTAAGGTTGCTGAATGCGGATAGTACCTTTAGTAAGGTGTCTGATAACTCCGCAGCCAGCCGGTGGTATAGTATTGATCCGTTGGTGTATTTGTATTTTTCTTATTCGCCTTACAGTTTTACCTTAAATAATCCGATAAAAAATTTTGATCCCGATGGTCGGCTGGTTATTGGAAGTACAAAGGAGGATGCAAAGAAGTTTCAAAATGATTTGAATCAAATGTTAAAGGATAGGGCTTATGATCAGCTCAAAGCCTTAATTGGCATAAAAGGGAAAACGTTTCAATCGATAAATGAGGATGCTTTTGCTAAAGCAACTGCCGGCCTGAACGATGATCAAAAAGCTTTTGCTCAAACGGTATTTAATTCCATTAATTCAAAAGATGAGCATATAGTAGAATATGTGAGCAAGATCGGAAATCTATCAAAGGAAGCATCCGATTTACTCAATGATAAAATAGGAGGGGCGTTTACGAAAACAATGGAAAATAATGAAGGTAGGTTATCTGGTGGGCTTATTGCTGGTATATGGGGGGCTACGACAGTAAATACCAGGTCGGGAACACATTCTATCATCATTGAAGGCCTTACTCCCGAAGAAGCAGGGGGCGACTATCTTAATTCAACAACTAATACTAAGGGTGGTAATCCTGTAGGAAGACCAGGTGTTGCAGGGCATGAAGTTTTCGGGCATGGCAGATATTCAGCAGTAGGTGGCGAAGAAACTGCTGGACATCATGTAAATGCCATTCGAATGGAAAATCTTATCTTACGAGTCATGGGACAAGGTACAATACAAAGGACAGGAGAGGATCACACTAAAAAAACAAAAATTCAAAACCCCAGTGCATTACCTGTATTTTAAAGCAAAACGATTACCATGAAAGTTGTAAAAATATTAGCGGTGTTTGTCGCCTCAGTTTTATTTTTTACCCTAAATGGTAAAGCACAGGATTGTAATCCATATAAAATTATAAAGACACTGATTTCATCACAAGAAATAAATGGAAACTTCCCCATAGTTGATAGTCTATTCCCTATCCAAACAAAAAAAAAATCCGTAGAATTTATCGGTCTTCTTACAAAGGAAGAACAAAAAGAATTTAAAAAAAACGTGAAAGCTACCAGCGGATTTAAATTATGCGCTGATTCATTAGCAGCATTAAAGCTAATACCAGCCCCTCCAATATTTCAAGCATTGGCAAAATTTGATGCGTCAAGTGCGAAAATTATTGATAATAACAAACCATTTTATCTGGCATCTGCTCCTGTCTTTTTTCATAACAATACTAAAGCAATAATCTATCTGATTCTCGTAAAAGGATTTGGTTCTATCTACATCCTTGAAAAGAAAGGAGATGCTTGGGTAATAGTAAAAGAAATATACGGTTGGACGAGTTAACCCCCAGATATTTAAATTGTTCTCATTTTTAAATACGTATAAGTTTTATGATACGTGTTCTAGTTGTAGTTATTTTATTCTTTTATTTCAATAGTGTTACCGCCAATATACTATCTGACACAATTCGTAAAAATTATGATAGTGCATTTATAGAGTTGAATTATAGCGTAAAAAATGACGGATTGTTTAAGGA
The DNA here is from genome assembly GCF_025989125.1 of Chitinophaga nivalis. NCBI lineage: Bacteria > Pseudomonadati > Bacteroidota > Chitinophagia > Chitinophagales > Chitinophagaceae > Chitinophaga > Chitinophaga nivalis. The sequence continues at coordinate 3,822,432 of NZ_JAPDNR010000001.1, forward strand.
AGCTGTTTATATCGTTGAGAATACTTTTTTTAATAATAAACTAGATCGTGAGAAATTTTATAGACCAATAGATGATTTGAGAACCCTCTGTCTGTTGTGGACTAATTCCAATAGAATTACTGAATATCGTTTTTCAGATAGCTTAAATCTTCAAAAGAATTTTTCAATATATTCAATTTTAAAAGATACTGTGAAATTGATAGATGAAGATAGTTCCGTTTATTCTTTTGTGCCGTTTATATACGATTTTAGTGATTTTAATGGATCACATAATTGGTCAAATATGTTTGTGTCTAAGCTTTTGATTACCAGAAGCGGGAATTGCCATAGTTTTCCTTATTTATATAAGATTTTAGCGGATGAATTAAAAGCCAGTTGCTGGCTTTCATTAGCTCCCAATCACATTTACATCAAAAACAGATGTAAGGAAACAGGCTGGTACAACACGGAACTAACCTCCGGTCAATTCCCGATAGATGCCTGGATTACTGCATCTGGCTATATACCGTTAAAAGCTATTCAGAATGGTATTTATATGGATACCTTGAGCAACCGGCAGGCGATTGCCTTATGTATACTAGACCTGGCAAAAGGGTATGAATTTCAAACGCGTGACTATTATGATGGATTTATATTAAAGTGCTGTGAAGTAGTACTGGCATATCACCCGGTTAATGTGCAAGCCTTATTACTAAAAGCAGAAACACTGAAACGGCTATATGAAAAACAGGAAAAAGCAAAGGATTACGCTGCGAAAAATACCTATCATGAAATGGAGCAGGTATACATAAAGTTATTTGAACTGGGCTACCGGGAAATGCCGGAAAAAATGTACCTGCAATGGCTGGCAGGTTTGGTTACAGAAAAAGAGAAATACAGCAATAAAAAGCTACATGCAACCATCAAAGGAACTAATACACCTGCCAAAAAGAAATAACTTTCGATGTCCTCTTATATCCTGCAGGTCTTGCATGTAAAGGTTTTTAAAACAACGATGCTACGCTAAAATTTTAACACCTGCCACCCAAAGTTGCAGGTGGCAGGTGTTACAGGGATAAATTTTCAATAGCTGCAGCGCGGATTATTTAAAGTTAGGCCCGATGTCCTCCATATGAGGGCGGATGATGGTACCATCCCAGTCGTCCGGTATTTTTTGATCTGTCACGACCAAAATGGCTGCCTCTCCTGGATTAAATGTCATATAGAAGCCGAGGAAGCCGCTTTCCGGTCTGGAAGGACCATATTCATTAGTCATATCATAGGGAAGATCTGTTAAGGTGCCCCTTTTGACGATCCTGAATGTGTAGGCATTTTTGTTGAAGGTTTCGGTAGGCGGCAGTGCAGGCAATTCTATCATCTTACTAAAAGAACCATCTGCTGGTAATTCAAATCTCATCGTAGTAGGTTCGCTGGCATGGGGAGAGGTGAGCAGCTTGCCTTTATAAAAGATCAGATCTATAGGCCCCTGGTAAACGCCTACCTTATTGGTAAAGGAGGCAATCACGGTCATGTTGGCCGGATTGGCCGGTTTAGTGACCGTGATCTTATCGAAGATTTTGGCGCCGTCATAGTAAAATACCAATGGAGATGCCGCCATATCTGTTGTGATTTCTTTATGGATTAAGGCAGTGGTGGTGCCCTTTTTACGAATCTGCAGCACTTGTTTTTGCGTGGCGTCCAAACCGATGTACAGTAAAGGGAATTCCGCGCCGATGCCTTGTCCGATTACTTTATCCGCTGCTACAAATTCCAGGGTATCAGCCTGGGCAAATCCTTTTACGGGTAACGTAACAAAATCCGGATATATTTTTTCGCTATCAAAATAGTAACGAATGGCTTGTTTGTTCAAGAGGGGAGAAATGATCCGGGTATCCAGTATTTTCGACTGACCTTTTTTACGGATCAATAAGGTGTCTCCTGTCTCTTGCACTAAAACATTGCGCTCGAAATCACTATGCTCTCTATCCGTCTGGCCGATTACTTTTCCTGCTTTCAGGAATTCCAGGGTATCGGTGAGGGCATATCCTTGCACCACCAGATTCACTATTTTAGGTGGATTGGCTACTGCCAGCTCTCCTTTTTTACAGCTGAACAGGAACAGCCAGCAAAGGCCGAAACAGGTGCGGAGAATGGATTGTATGTTTGTTTTCATCTTTATATATTAGCTGGTAGAAAAGATACATGAACGACCACCTGGCTCATGCTATTGGTAACGGATGTCATTAAAAATTATAGTTTAACTGGATGCTGTAGGTACGGCCATAAAAACGGGAGAACGTTTTTTGTTCACCGGCTTCATAGTTGTCCGAGGTGCCCGGCTGATATCCAGGTTCTTTCACGGCGTGTACATCTGCCTGGTTTTTATAAAATGCGGATGGTTGATTAAACAGGTTGGCAGCATTTAATTTGACCAGCATTTTGTTGTTGAACCATTTGTAGCTGACCTGTACATCCACCTGGCTTCTGGGCATTTCATAATCTATCAGTCTGGCTTCCGACGCTACTACATAGGTTTTCCGGCCGCTTTTATTGTATACCGCATTGAAACCCAAACGAGCCGCCTGATATTGCAGTCCTGCATTGATAAGGTAGGGTGTCTGGCCCGACATCGGGCGTTTTAGTCTGGAGATGACCTCTTTATCTGCGGCTGCCATCGGATTGAATTTTGCCTCTACTTCTGACTTTTGTAAAGTAGCATTACCAAAAAAGGTGAAGTATTTCAGCCAGTCTTTGGCCCCAATAAAATGCAGATTTTTACGCCATTCTACTTCCAGTCCGTATACTTTCGCCCATTCAGAATTGGCGATCTGGTAAAAGATGTTGGCGTTGACTGCCTGGCTCAGTTCTATCGGTTTATCAAAGTACTTGTAAAACCCACTCACGGAAAAGGTTTCGCCCAGCGCAGAAAACCATTCGGCACGTACATCATAGTTGCTGATACGGGTACTGCTAAGACCACCGTTTTCAATGGTACCATCCAGATAAGGACTGTACCGGTAGAATTTACTGTTGTCCATCAGCTCCGGGCGTACTACGGCAATAGACCAGGAACTGCGTATATTTATTTCAGGTGTGATGCTGTAGGTTAAATTGGCAGCAGGTAACCATCTCCATTCAGGTTCAGGTTTAGGGGTAAACGTACTGATGGTACCAGGAAGTATAGGGTTGTTGATTTCCGTGTATTTGTAATAGTCTCCGCGTACTCCCCATACAAGCCGTAGTTTTTCTCCCAGCCGGTTATCAAACATAAAATACACAGCATCATTACGGCTATCTCCTGCATAACGGTCTTTATACCACATTTGATAACTATACCCGTTGATATGCATGTTTTCGGGCCGTTGCATCTCCTTTACAGGCAGATATACCAACCCTGGGTCCATCTGGCTGGAGCTATTGGTAAAGGGGAGAATCTGCCAGTCAAAACCTCCTTTTTTGCGATTGCCGTAGAAACCTATTTTAATCGTGTTGCGTGTACCTGCCAGTTCAAAAGGCAGGGTACCCGCCATACTCCACGTATAATGACTTTCATGATTCTCGTAAAACTGGCTGGACAAAGGAGGTACTCTGGGTTCGGAATAGTGGCCCGGATAATATAGGTAGATGTATTGTCCTTCGATCAGGCGGGGTAGCTGTTCTGCATTAACGATGGCTTTTTCTTCCCGTTTGATGCTGGTGCGCGCTACATCCCATTCCAGTTTAATGTTGCCCAGCTGATGTTGTCCGGCGAGTTTGTTTTGCAGCAGACTGGTAAATACCGGGTTATCATTTTCCCGGATGTTGGGCGGACGGATCGCCATCTGATCCTGCTGGTCATTCACATAACCTAAGGTACGCACCAGGTCATTATCAAACATATGGGTATAGGTATTACGCACACTAAAGCGGTGTTTGCCTACCTGTATACCTATATTTAACAAGGCCCCCCAGGTGGTATTAAACCCATAGGCGTTCCCGTTATTATTATATTCATTGGCCCATTTCCCCCGGTGATAATCACTGAAAACCGTATTGCTTTGTGTGTTGCGATAGCTCAGGGCTGCAGTGAAACCCATTTTATATCCTTTCGCGGTATCCAGGCTGATTAGTCTTCCCAGACTGAACTGATAGTTTTGGCTGGGGGCGCCGGGATACTGATAAAGCGTATAGTTATCGTGCGTAAAACGGCGGCTTTGTGCGTTTATCCGTTCCTGGAATTCGGTCTTTGAAAGATTTTCATCGCCTCTGATGGTGCCCGGGCCGGTCATAACGGGATTTGTTACCAGGAGATTATCCGGTGCACTCCGTCTGCTGTCATCAAATCCCAGGTAATCATATTTACCGCGTTGGTGGCTGAGGAATGGTTTGCCGGTAGTCTGGTCATTATAAGAGGTGCCGATGCCCAGACTCATAAAATTTTCAACGGGTATATCTTTCGTATTGATCTGGATTAATCCGCCGCCAAAACTGGTATTCATATCCGGTGTGACGGTTTTACTCACGACTACGTTATCTACCAGGTTGGAAGGAATCATATCAAAAGAGAAGTTCCTGCTTTGTGCTTCGGTGCTGGGTAAAGCCGTGCCATCCAGCACGGCGGCGTTGTAACGGTCGGTAATACCACGTACCACTACAAATTTATTGTCTACGGAGCTTACGCCGCTGATACGTTTGAGGCTTTCTCCGATGTTCTTGTCGGGAGTACGGCCTATTTGTTCTGCGCTGATCCCGTTGGTCATTTCTGCTGCATTTTTTTGGCGGAGCAATAACGACTGTACGCTTTCTTTTCTGGCGGAAGCCTTTACTACGATGCCTGCCAGTTGCCCTTTGTTTCTTTTCAGGCTGATAGGGAGCATAAAAAGCTGGTTGTCTTTTATGGCAATGTCATTTACTTCCTTGCTGCCATATCCCAGGGAACTTACCAGGGCTGTATAGTTACCTGGGTCTAAAGTCATATCGAATGTTCCATCTATACCGGTGATGGTGCCTTTGTTGCTGATACGGATGGTAGCGCCAATAACGGGTTGCCCGTTTTCCGCATCCGTAATTTTTCCGGTAATTTTTCCGGCTGCTTTTTTAGGGGGTGTTTTCTCTTGCGGGGAAGAGATAGCTTGTTTGATAATGATCTGCTGATTCACTTCCTGCCAGGAAAAACCGGAGCCGTCCAATAATGTTTTCAGGATAGCAGCTAACGGTTGCCGGGTGTAGACAGCCGTATGTTTTTTAGCAATCTGCTGCAGTGCATGTCCTTCGTAGTAAAAGCGGATGTTGGTCTGCGCTGTGATCTTATCTAAGCAATCTGTCAGACTTTGTTGCTGAAAAGTGATGGTAATCAGCCGGGGGGCTGCTTCCTGAGCCAGCACCGGGAAAGCCATACCGATGATGATCGTCAGACAGATCATCCTGCTCCATTGTTGTTGTAAGTGTGTGATGGCCTTACATAAAAAAAATTTCATTCCGTTTTTAGTTTATTTTTGAAAAAAGATGCCCTGTTTCATTGTAGACAATGAAAGGTCTCCCCAGACGCAATGGGCGTTTAAATAGATAACCGGAGCGTTTGCGAGACGCTTCGGTTTTTTTATTAATAGATTTTTATGGTGCTATCATTCAATGACTGATATTGTAAACCTGTTGAGATGGTAATGATATCCAGTATGGCAGTGAAGGAATCTTTGGCTGTAAATTCACCGGTAAATACTTTCTCTTTCACGACACTGATGGGTACTTGAATTGTAATGTGGTACTGGCTTTCCAGTGTCTTCCATACTTCCGGTAACGGGGTGGTATTAAATACCAGACGTTTGTTGATCCAATCCATTTGCGGAGCCGGTTCCATTTCACTAAGCAGCGATTGGCCGCTTGTTTTATTAAAACGAAGGGCTTTATGAGCGGTAAGAATACCCAGTGATTGCTGCTGATGGCGTACCTGCACTTTCCCTGTCAATACACTCACGGCTACGATGTTGTCCTGTGGCTGATTGCTGACTACAAAGGAAGTACCCAGTACCTGCACCTGCAGGTTGCCGGTATGTACTACAAATGGTTGTGCCGGATTTTTAGCCACGCTGAAATAACCTTTGCCGGTGAAGGTGATTTCCCGCAACGGTCCCCGGTATCTTGCAGGATAGGTAAGCCGGCTGTTGGGCGCAAGTGTTACCCGGGTACTATCGGAGAGTACTACCTGTTGCAGGTTATAGGGACCACTGCTGATGGTTAATTGCGGAATGGGATCGAAATAATCCAGCAAGTGATAACGATATTGATGCAGGGAATAACCTGCACCTGCTATCAGGATAAACATGGCGGCTATACGAATAAAAACAGGAGGGAATAAGCGCCTGCGTTTGGCAGGCGGTACCCCGATGTGGGCCCTTAACTTACGGAGTATACGATCTTCCGTGCTGCTTTTTTCAGCGGGGGAGAGATAGGCAGTTGTCTTTTCTGTTCGCAGCAACCAGGCTTCTACCAGCCGGATCTCTTCCGGGGTAGCTGTTCCATTCCTGTATTGTTGTAAAAGGGGTGCTAGTTCGTGTAACTCCATACGGGCCGTTTGGTATATGCCCGAAAAACAGGCATGTTATCCCGGTTGTTGGTGTTACCAAATTGTTATGCCTGTAAAAGGAGCAGTAAAACAAGGCTCTCTTTAACCAGCGGGCGTAAATTACTAACGGCCATGCTGAGTTGATTCCGGACGGTTTTCTCCGACAGCGAAAGGGTTTTCGCTATTTCTTCCGGCGTCATTTGTGCTTCCCTGCTGAGGCGAAAAATCTTTTGCATCTGTGCCGGCATCTGTTGAATATGTTGCGCGATCTCTTTATCCATTTCTTTCGCCAGCAGGTTTTCCAGGGCTTCGTTGAAGTCGGGTAGGATATGGGTTTGTATATGTGCCAGTTGCTGTTGGTCTTTCAGCATGGCGGTCAGCTGATCTATTACTTCGTAACGGACAGCGGTGAAAATATAGTTGGAGAAGGAGCCGGTGATGTTTTTGGTGGCCCGGTTTTCCCAGATGTTCATAAATACCTGCTGTACCACATCTTCTGCATCTGCTTTGCTTTTGAGTCGCCTGAAAGCAAACAGGTAGAGCGATTCCCACATACGCCGGTACAATGTTTCAAATGCGGGGATGTCATCACATTTAATACGTTCCAATAATTCCCGGTCGGTGAGTTCGGTATAGCGCATAGCAGTAAGATGCACCAATTTGCGCTGCCATGCTAGTGCATGCATGTTATTTTAAAGTTAAGTACAGCGTGTACAGGGGGGAGACTGTGGGTCCATTTTCATTGATAATCTTTTCCAGTGTTTTTCCATGCGGAACTAAAGTATACGAATACCTGTTTGCCGACCAGTGAGTTGCGCTCCAGGCGCTGTAATACTTTAAAGAGGTGTACCGTTCCCGCTAAAGATAGTTTTAATGTGGTTGGTTTCCCGGAGGAAACCAACCACATTGCTAATCCTGTTTTACCGATCTTTACCCAATAGTCTGGTTAAAGCGGCTATATACAAAATATGCATTCCGTCATCGAAAAAAAGATAACGATTCATGCGCCTGTGACGAGCGTATGGCAATCCCTGACAACTATTCCATTCATGATAAAATGGATGGGTGGCGCCGACTTTCAGCTCCGTATCACCACCACCTGGGAAATAGGCAGCCCTATGCTGATAAAAGGATTTCATCATGTTGCCTTTGAAAACAAAGGAATCGTGCTGGCCTATACGCCGGAGCGAGAGCTGCGTTACAACTTTCTAAGTTCTTTGTCCCGGCTGTCAGATGATGCGGCGCACTACACGGAGATCGGGTTTGTGCTGGTACCGCAGGAAGAGCAGACGGAGTTGCTATTGACACTATCCAATTTCCCTACGGAGGAGATCTACCAGCATCTTAATTTTTATTGGAATACCACATTGGTCATTTTAAAAAAGCAGCTGGAGCAGGGCGCCTAATAAGCAATATGAGCTGCTATAAAGGGAAATACTTCCGTGTAAATTCTGCCCTCCAATCCCCATAGGCGATTTCTGTGATCGCCGTTATAGGCTTCATATATATGTGGAATACGAAAGGCGGTAAGTTGCCGGGAAAAGGCCAGGTTGTTGAGGGGAATGAATTGATACTCATCTGCTATGCCGGTATCAAATTTCAGTCCTCTTAATTTTAACAGATTGGCTCTGTATTTTTTCACCAGCCTTACCACATCATGCCGCAACCATTGCTGATAAACCGGCGGATTGATCACCAGCCGGTGTCCCTGCATTTTAAAAGGCTTATCGATGTAGAGCGGTGGACGGGAAAGATTGGGGGAGAAAGCCTGCGCTACCGTCAGTGTACCTACTGCCACGTATTGTTTTCGGGCAAAAAGGGTATCATAATCCTGCACTGTTTTGGCTAGTACAAATGCCTTCATCTGCGGGTTGTTGGTGTTAAATTCCCCACAGGGCCCAATGAAGGCACTATTCATCCCATAGGTAGTACCAAAAACGTCCGGATGTTTCATGGCTAGCAGGATTGCGCCATAACCTCCCATGGAGTGGCCGGCGATCGCGCGGGAGGCTGCCTGTGCTATCGTGCGGTACCGGGTATCTATATAGGCTACCAGTTCCTGCACCGTAAAGTCTTCCCAGTTACCGGTGGCCGCGGAGTTGGTATAGAAGCTGCCATACCGGTTTGTTTTTTCGTTGGGCATTACAATGATCATCTCCGGCATACGGTGTACCGCAATAGCGGTGTCCATCAATTCCTGAATGGTATTGAACCGGCCGTTGTTATCCACGAAGTTCTGATGATCATCCCCGATACCGTGGAGGAGGTAAAGAACCGGGTAACGTTTATCGGAGCGGGCATAGCTGGGTGGCAGATAGATCGTTACGGGTCTGTTTACATTTTCGTGTGTGATATTATGCGCCAGGGCAATGGACACCACAGTGTCGGTTTGTATGGTGCCTTTGTGTTGGGATTGCGCATACCCGCTGATGAGCAGCAGCAGGGAAAGTAATCTTTTCATGTGCATTGAATTTGTTGGAACAAAAGTATCCGCATGGCCGTTCATGAGCGCCCGACCTTATCCGTTCGAACACCTTTTGGCGGGTAAGGCTGATTCCTGGCGGGTTTGCACAAGTCCGGCTGTATCCGTTCGGGTTGGGAAATCCTTGTTTTGGATCGCCGGGAGGGGGGAAGTTGTTCCTGTAATTTTTGAAAATGGCTATCTTTCAGTGATGAAGATTTTCTTACTGTCCTTTTCGGAAGGGGCTTGTTGTCTGTTGGCGTTACTGTTGTGTTTTCACCCGCTGCGGCAAAATCCGGCAGCCAACCGGTGGCTGGCCCTGTTTATGCTGGCAATGAACCTGGCATTTACCGGTGTTTACCTGGAAGTAACGGGGCTGGCAGCTACCTATCCCTATGTATTGAAATGGATCTACAGTACGGAGTTTTTACTGGGGCCTTTGTTATATATCAGTACCCTGTTTTTTGTACATCCGGCGAAGACTTTTGGGAGACGGGATGCCCTGCATTGCTTGCCTTTTGTTGTTTACGCGGTAGCGGAGCTGCTGATTTTTCATCGCAGCAGTACGATTATACTCCACCAACTTTTCGAGGTGGGAGATACAGTCGTCATCCTCCGGGATTTGCTGCCATTGCTGTTACTGGGCTATATTATAGCATCGGGGCGGGCACTGATAAAGCATCAGCAGCAAGTACAGCTGATTGCTGCGGATACAGAAAAAATTGATCTCCGCTGGTTGCAGCATTTCCTGTTGATATTGGCTGTCATCTGTTTTTTCTGGATCAATGATGCGTTGTTTGGGTGGCCGGTGGTGTTGGCTGTTATTCCTTTTGTGTATGCGGTAGCTGTGTTTTTTCTGGCTTATTTCGCCGTAAGACAAGGCGCAGTATTTGCTTTTCAACCGGCTGTAATGGAAGAGATAGCGGTCATGGTGGAGGCGCCGGCAGATGCTGCGCCCGTGCGGCCGCCGCGTTTAAGCGATGATGCCCTTGCGGAGTTATCCCGCCGCCTGACGCAGCTGATGGAAACAGATAAAATTTTCCTGGATAACGAACTAACCCTGCCGGTGGTGGCAGAAAAATTAGGTGTCACCATTCATGATACTTCTTACCTGATCAACCAGGCTACCGGCAGTAATTTTTATCATTTTGTGAACCGGTACCGGGTGGAAGAAGCGCAAAGGTTGCTGCTGTCTGCCCAGGCAGAAACCTGGAATATGCTAGGGATTGCCTTTGCTGCCGGGTTTAATTCAAAAACCACTTTTAATACGGCATTTAAAAAGTGGACCGGTCTGTCACCTACAGATTACCTGAAACAACAACAAAAGGGGAAAGTATAACCCAGGGATTTGTTTTATTTTCGTCCCTCATATTTTTAATGAAGATGAATATAGTAGCACACCAGACCGGAAACAGCCAGGCGGCAGAAGTAGTGGCAGAAGGTATCCTGATTCATAATCCTGATGATGCATTGCAGGTAATGATGGATCTTGCCTATCAGGATTTTGACAAGATAATTTTACACGAGGAAAATATTATACCTGATTTTTTTGACCTGAAAACGGGTGTGGCAGGGGAGATTCTCCAGAAAGTATCCAACTATAAATTGCGCCTGGTGATCATTGGCGAATTTGCAAAGTATCCGGGTAAGAGCCTCCGGGATTTTATTTATGAAAGCAATAAAGGAAAGCAGGTCAATTTCCTGGATTCGCTGACACAGGCGATAGAACGACTGTCGAAATAATAGTCGTGCAGGTATTAATGAAAGGTATCCGTATCCTTGCTACGTTGTAACCCCCATTTTTGTATTAAAGCGATGGGCATATCTTTATAATCTTCCCAGTAAATCTGGCCGGAAGAAAGGTCTGCTTTTTTAAGCTGTTGTGGTGAAATAGTTTGCAACTCCTGATTAAAGGCTTCGTATTGCAGGCGGTCTACATATAGATAATTATATCTTTTCTCCTGGGTGTCCTGTGTAAATAACTCCAATATGCAAGGATCGATGTAGTCGACAGGATTGGCATAGATGCTCAATTGCCGGATGGTATCCGGTATATTTTCGATCCGTTTGATATGGTTGTCACCGATACGCAGATATTGTAAGGCGGTGGCTTCTTTTAATCCGGATGGGATCTCCTGTAACTGGTTGGAGAAAATCTGCAGGTTGGATAATTGTTTGTTTTGCCCGATGCTATCCGGTAAATGAAGGATGTTATTTTGGCTCAGCTGCAGGTATTTCAGCAGGGGGAACTGGCCAATGCTTTCCGGTATATCCGTTATTTGATTTTGAAAGAGATTTAGCGTGTCCAGTTGTGTTAAGTTGCTCAGCTGAGGGGAAAGGGTAGTGATATTGTTTTTAGCCAGTAATAGGGTATTTAATTGCGGTAATGCACACAAGGCATCGGGGAGGTGGCTGATCTGATTGCCATTGGCATACAGTCTTTTTAAATGCTTCATTTGAGCAATACTGTCGGGAAGATGGGTAATCTGGTTATTATCCAGTTGGAGAATTTCCAGCGATGGCAGTTGTGTTAACAGGGAGATGTCTGTCAGCCGGTTATTGTTCAGGTACAATACTTTCAGCTGTGTCATTTCCACGATCCATTCCGGGATCACAGCCAATTGATTGTCATCCAGATTCAGGTTCGTAATATGTTTGTGCTGTAATAACTCTCTGGGAAATGCGGTGAGTTGCTGCCCTTTGTAATGCAATAAGGTACCTTCCATAGGCTTCAAATGTAAAACATAAAGTTCATCCTGCCGCATGCTTGGGAGGAGGAAGTAACAGCAACAGCCCATGTAGGGTACAGGGCTGTTGCCAGGTGCGAAAGCATGTCATGGAAAATTTACAGCGTCTGATCAGCTGGTACTATTTGCCATATACCTTTTGGCCATCTTTGAAAGTGGCTATTATCTTGATATACCTTTGGTCATCCGTGAGGGGATTGCCCTTCAGTAGTACCAGGTCTGCACGTTTATTGACTTCAATGGTGCCTTTCGTATTTGCTTCTCCCCATTGTATCGCACTATTGATGGTGATGGCTTTCAATGCTTCGTAGGCGGAGATTACCTGATCGGGGCCGAGTACCTGGTTGTCTTTATAGGTACGTCTGTTCACTGCGCTGTAAACGGCGGTCAGTAAGTCAGGCGGCGTAACCGGGGCATCGGTATGAATCGTGAATAGCACCTGGTTGTCCAGCCCTTGTTTCAACGGACTGATATGCGCCGCGCGGGCAGGCCCCAGTATGCTATCCCGGTGCCATGCTCCCCAGATGTAACAATGGGTAGGAAACCAGCTGGGCATGACGTTATACTTTTTGAACAGCGGCACCTGATCGGGTCTGCAAACCTGGCTATGTATCAGTACATTGATCATATCTTTCTGAACAAAGTCTTTCAGGGTATCGATCAGGTGTAGGCCTTCGTGTATGGCCGAGTCGCCGTTGCAGTGAATGTGTACCTGCATCCCTAGTTGAAAGACGGATTTCACGAATTGATAGGCAGAATCATGATGGTAGATGGGATGCCCCGCATAGCCCGGCAGCTCGCCGAGTGGCGGATTTAGATAAGGTTGAGATAACCAGGCAGACCTGCCCTGCGGCGACCCGTCAAAGGTAAATTTGATGGCGCCTATTTTAAAGTGGCCATCATACTTATTATAGTAGGGCTTTAATGCAGGCAGCTGGTACCTGTTTAAGTCATAATCCGGGACTACGATAAAATCTCCGCTCAGTAATCCTTGCTGATTGGCCGTGCGAACCAGGTTAATGGCATTGGGATCTGCCCGTCCTTCACAGAGGGTAGTAATGCCATAGGAGAACCATTTTTTCTCCGAACGCAGCAGGCTTTGCATCACCTTCGCAGGATCAGGGGCCGCGCTATGTTTTTGTATAAAAAGCAATACGGCGATGTGGGCATTTTCCATCACTAACCCCAGTGGTTTTCCGTCGCCATCTTTGACAATAACGCCACCGGGCACAGTAGCGCCGGGAATATCAAACCCTAACAGGTGGAGCAGTTTGGAGTTGGCTACGCCCATATGGCCGCTGACATGCGCCACGTAAACAGGATGTGCCGCCGATATGACGTCCAGTTCTGTTTTTGTCGGATGCCGCAACTCTTTTAACCGGGAATCATCATAGCCAATGCCTATAATAATAGCGGTATCGGTAGGGCTTTTCCGGATGGTATCCTGTATGGCCTGCTGGATAGCCGGAATATCATTGACGGTGCCATACGGCGCCGGACTAAGATCTGTCAGGTCGGCGGTAGTGGCATCCTGCACAACGTGGCCGTGTGCATCAATGAAGGCAGGCATCAGTACTTCGCCGGGTTGTACCGGCCGCATGTTGGCGTGTGCTTTTTTATACCGGAGTGCGTGTGCTTTGCTACCGGCATAGGTAATCTTACCATGTTGCACCACTACACTCTCTACGTAGGTGGGCTGGTTGCCGGTCATGGTCAGGATTTTACCACCGGCAGTATAAAAAATGAGGGCGGAGGTATCCTGGGCATACCCGCTATGGAACAATAATAGCAGCCAGGTGCAGATGAGGTAGCGCGCGCAATAGCCGGTTTTCTTCATAGCATGAAAGTTTTCGTTTAACATGGAATGGTTCATTTGAATGGTGACAATGAGGGGCAGGGTATACTGGTTGTTTATCGCCTGATCATAGAAGAGCCGCTGATATGCAATTGTTTCGTCGTGTCAGTAACGCACTGCATTACTGTAGTAAACACCCCTTTTCGGATAGTTGTTGTGGTGGCAGGCTTATTTTTATTTCCCCGCCGGGGAGGTATGTTCCTCCGGATTGGCCAGGGTACTATCATGCATCTGTTTACTGACGGCCGGGGTGGTGTCAGATTTTGCTCCGGATACGGCTGAGGGTTTCCAGGTTGATACACAGATAAGACGCTATCAGGCTTAAAGGTACCCGTTGAATGATTTCTGCATGGTGTTGCAGCAGGAATTTATAACGGTCGGTAGCTTCCCGCTTACGCAGATTAAAAGCCCGCTTTTCGCTCTGGATATAATAATGTTCGATGAGATGGGTATAAATATGCTGGAAGCAGGGGTGCCGTGTCAGCAGTTGTTTCAGATGCTCATAAGACAAGCCTGCGGCTACACAGTCTTCCAGTGCGGTGATGGTTTCGGTGGAGGGTTTTTGCCGGAGGAAACTTTCTACGGAAATCACAAACTCATTTTCCTTCATAAACCAGGTAGTGGCGGTATATTTTGTTTCTTCATAGCTGCTATACAATAGCCCTTCCTCCAGGAATAGTGCCTGCCGGCATATTTTACCGTTGGATAGCCACTGTGTTTTTTTAGGTATATACACCGGTTCCATCATCTGCGAAATGTCTTGCAAAAAGGCATCTGTCAGCGGGCCAATAGTTGAAAAGATAGCTACCATTTGTGGTGGTAATCTCATGGCGTGATGTTTTAAATTTTACAAAGCATTGGTGAAGACAGGCATCCATACCTGCAGCTTTCCTGGTAGCGTTTCCATTTTGCTGTAATGGTGTCTGGTAAGACCCTGATCTGAAGGACGAGCAATCACACCCCGGTGTATGGTGTATAGCCGGCTGTTGATAACGACGGTTTATTTGAGGTACGTTATAGCGTTGTACTCATTCGATGCAGTAATAACAGTGTCTGAAAAATGGTTCATTTAAGGGAAATGTCAGCAATGGCCCAATAAAGCCAGTACTGTTGTCAGGTATAAGCATGCCACCGCCGCAAAAATGATGGGGCAAATATAAGGTATTCGTATCAAAGGAAGGAGGCGTAGGTGTGAGCGAGGAAATGATAAAGCAGGAGGAGAGCGTTTATTCTATCCCCAGGTCATCGGTGAATGATTTATCCGGTCCTGTTTCATAAGGGTCAACCCCTGTTTGCTCCACCGTAATGCTGGCAACAATAACATAGATTTCATAGGTACTGCTGATGTTTTTTGGGTCAATGAGTACGCGGGAATTACAGGCAGCCATGACGGCTATAAATTGTTCGATGGTGATCGTTGCCCAGTCATAAGTGGGAGAGGAACGGAAGGCCCGTTTCAACCGGTCGCTGAAACGATTGCCTGCCGGCGCAATTTCCGGCACCGGTACCTGCAGTAGCAGCTGTTGCGTAAATATGGACCAGCTGGCAGTAGCGCCGGGTGAAAGATAGGTGGAGACAAGATCAGTGAGTGCGATCTCTCTGTCTGTCAAAACCGATGATCGGATACCTCCGGCGACCTGTTGCAATAGTTGTTCCTGTAACCCGGTGTGTTCGGTGGTGATCTGTAAATGCCGGGCGACTACCCGGGCCATATCCCGGAGGGTATAGATTTTTTCCGCTTCGGCGTCCGGAATGGCTATCTGAAAATAATTTTCAATCGCTATGATTAGTTCTACGGTGTCCAGGCCCATTATTGAAAAGGTATATGGCAAAGTAAGTAAATATTTTCGGAGAAGCGCATGTAGCGATCGTTTTGGGGGATATCTGGTGGAAAAAGGAGCTAGGATTAACAAGAATAGTTTAGTAATTTTGAGCTCGTCACACAAAACCAATTTCTAAATTTTAAAACTCCACTATGAAAAAGAAAATCCTTTTTATACTCAGCCTGTTATTTGGGTTGATGTTCATCAATGCAGGACTCAATAAGTTTTTTAATTACATGCCGGTTCCCAAGGATTTACCGGAAAGCATGGTGAAGGTCATGACCGCCTTTATGCAGGTAAGCTGGCTGATTCCATTGGTGGGTGTGGCAGAAGTAGTAGGTGGTGTGTTGTTTATTACCAATAAATACCGGGCACTGGGTGCGATTATTATTTTCCCGGTGATGATCGGTATTTTGTTGATCAATATCACAGCAGCACCATCCGGCCTGCCTATCGCATTGGTCCTGCTGGCGATCAACCTGTGGGTTATTTTTGAAAACAGAGCCAAGTACGCACCTATGCTCCGGGCATAAGCGTAGTTTGTTGTATAATGAAGTCTGTAAAAGCGTAATACCACCCTGATAGTGGTATTACGCTTTTTAGTATTATTGTGGGAAGAAGATGAAACGTAAATTAAGGAAGATAACCGTTGCCAATAACGTGTACGTATACACGATTAAGGAAGTGTATGCCGTGACTACTGATACAACAACGCTCATCGTCCGTATATTTTCAGACGGGCATAAAGCTACGCCGTTAATCTTACACTTTTTAACGTATTGTGATCCTATACAAGGACATCCCTTGTACACCGGTATCGATATTTTCAATCAACGAACGCAGGAGACGGTACGGTTTATTATCCACCGGCCGGTATACATCCGTGCATTGATTACAGAGGGTATCAGGCGGGGCTGGACCGGCAGGAATCTAACGGGTATACAGGATGGCGTAGCTTATTTGAATGAGCTGGGATTTGATACGGCGTTTTTGGTAAGTCCGCTGCAAGGAAAATAAAGTGTGTGGCATATTTATTATGCTGTAGTGGCTTTATCTGTCGCCATCTTCTTGTAAAAAAATATTACTATTCCTATTAAAAGGGCACCTATACAAACAGAGAAGTTGATAATACAGGTTTTCCAATCTTTGCTGGCAACGATCTCAGGTTGTATATAGGAAACGCCTTTGACCGTTAAGCCCATGATACGGATTTCGCTGTTGTTCTTTGTTAAAAGATCGCTATCATTAGCCCTGATGGCCACAGCAATCGTATCATTGGCCTGCAGGTTGGTAAGCATATCTTTTACCGCTTTATCTTCATCGATTATTGCATAAGCACCATTTGAAAGCCGGAACTGACAATAATAGCCGGTAGCTTTAAGTCTGTAATGGGAGGAGTGTCCTTTAGTGCCAGGGTGATAAAATGGTGGTGCTTCCATCCGTAGGGTAAATGTTTCCAGTGTCTCCCCCAGGTAATACCTATCATGCCGATTGTACATGTTGAATATAATGCCCGCTAAACCAGTTAGTATGAGTATGGCGTAAGCAGGGATGTTGTTGGCGCGTTGGGACATGGTAAGGTATAAGAATAGTCAATAAAAAGGTAAAGATAGTTGCTATACTCCTAATAGCATCATCTGCTGCTTTACACAGCCCAACAATAGTAGCTGTACATCACACGTAGCCGCCGGAAAATTTTACCTCAATAATAGCCATGTACGTGGTGTGCAGAAATGAAACTCCTTACAACCGGATCGTACAACGGTAGAGGTGCCTGTAAAATAAGGCCGGTATTGTAATACAGGTATGATAGTGCGCAGAGACGATGGTTGTGGACTGCTATTTATTTTCCTGCTATCTATTGTAATTTACCACTGAATTATAAACCATAAAACCCTCAGTGATTATCTTCTTTATCAACAGACGTAATAAGCCTGTATACTATCATTATCCGACATTTACCGTTTGAAAACCATCAGCCTTTAACTTCCTTATTACTGCACTTGAATAGCCCTGAATGTTGATCCTATGAAAAGGTGTATTTATTGTTAACCCTGTTTAATTACTATCCGTTTACCTTAAATTTTCTTTATGTCTACACACATGATGTTATCCCCGTTTTCCCTGTTCATAAAGAAACAGGCTTGTTTGTTATTGTTTTTTTTATGCGGGACGGGTACCGTACAGGCGCAGCCCGTACCCTGTATACGTGCGACTACCCAAACGAATACGCTCGTCAATTGTGCCAGTGGCTGCGCGGTCAGAAATCCTGATCTGGCAGTCGATAATGATGTGACAACGTATGCTGAACTGGAAAATACCGGCCCTGGCGGACAAAGTCGGATTTTCCTGCAATTTCCATCTACCGGCCGTGTGGGAGATAGTATCCGGATAGTGTTTTCCGGATTAACCAGCACCGATGTCAGTAAACTTAAAAATGTCAGTATCGGTACTTATGAAGGGACTGTCGATAATAATGACCTGAGTTCCCTGAACACCATAGGTGCGGTATTTACAGGACCCGCGTCTTCACTGACAGTTACATTTCCTGCGAAAAAAGCATTTGACAAGGTATACGTTGTTTTGAGCGCCATTACCAGTAGTGGCGCTCCGGGTATACTCCGGGTAAACTATGCGCAGTACATGCGCCCGGCTCCTACGGTTGCCAATACCAGTGTATCTGTATGCAAGGGTGGTTCCGCCACCTTACAGGCCACCGCGCCTGCCAATGCGGTGTTCAAATGGTATACACAACCGGTTGGTGGAACGGCCATATTTACCGGTGCCAGCTTTACGACACCAGCCCTCGATAATACCACCGTGTATTATGCGGAAACCACGGGTATTACCAGTGGTTGTACCCAGCCTTCCCGAACAAAAGTGACCGTGAATGTACTGTCGGTGGTGAGTACTTTCAAAAAACTGTCGGGCAGTACTTTTGGCGGTAAACTATCTGATCGGATATATGATATGGTCTCGATTCTTAGACCTTTTGATGTGGAAAAAAAGCAATATGTATTGGTGGGTACCTCCAATAGCGGCGCAGTGGGTCAGGTGCCCGCCTGGCCTTACAGAAAACCGGAAATGCTGGTGATCCGGCTGGATTCGGGCTATCAGCAACAGGAAGAAAAAAGAATTGCTAATGCTAATGGTCTGGCGCTGACTGCCTCAGATTTTGGAGGGGAAGTTGTAATGGCGGTGGGTTATGGCCGGGGGCGCAAGGAGACGGAAGAGGGCATATATCGTAGGTATTCCCTTCGTGATTCCGAAGACAAGTTAACATTTTCCGGCATCCGGATTCAGGATGGAAATATGCGGGCCACTACCATTACCAATGGTGAAAATTTTCTGGATTTTCTGATAGGAGGGATTACTTTTAACGATATAGATGAGCCCCAACTGACGCAGTACAATAATGGGAAAGCAGATATATGGGTGGCAGAATTGGGGCGAACTCTCAATCCGAACTGGTATCATGTTTGGGGCGGTACTGAAACCGACATTTTAACCAGTGCGGCCGTAACTGCCGATGGTGGTTATATCCTGGCCGGCTATACGAATTCTGCAGACGGTGATGTGACGGATGGTAACAACGGAGCGGAAGATGTCTGGATCATTAAAGTAAATGCCGATGGCGTAATACAGTGGGATAAAACCTATGGTGGCAGCTTGAGTGATAAAGCAGCTAAAATTCTACAAACAGCCGATGGCGGCTATCTGATTGCCGGTACTACGGCTTCGTCCGACCAGGATGTCACCGGAGGGAATAAAGGTCTGGATGATTTCTGGGTGATCAAAACAGATAGCCTGGGTAAAAAACAATGGGATAAAACCTATGGTGGCAGCAGTTTTGATGTGCTGACGGCCTTGCTGCCATTGTCTGACGGCGGATATCTACTGGGAGGCTATACCCGTTCATCCAATGGAGATATCACTTCCGGCAATAAAGGAGAAGATGATTTTCTGCTGATGACCATTACGGAAGATGGGCAGAAAATGGGCGACCTGACATTGGGTGGCAGTAAAACCGACCGGTTGTATGCCTTACAACCCGCACTGCTGGCTAATGAGAATGAGCCGGCCAATAAATATGTAGCAGCAGGGTATACTTACTCTGCAGATGGAGATATAACAACGGGTAATAAAGGATTGGAAGATGCCTGGATCATAAAAGTACAAATCACCAATGGGTGCCCGCTTGCGACCCGCCAGGCTATGCAAAAAAACAATAAAAAAAACAGTGAGCCGGTAAAAAAACAACGCAGACATTAATGCTTTCTATTGTGTTCACCATGGATTACTCCCGCTTCATTTTTTTTGAAGCGGGAGTAACTGGTAGATAGGTCGCCCGATTTACCTCCACGTATACGCCGGCTATAAATTTGATCACAACAGTAATGATGCGCTCCATGAGCAGAAAATTAAACCTGACAGGAGGATAGGTAGTAACGGCAGAGGTGCCTGTAAAAGTAGTACGGCAGGGTAATACCGGTGGGTGTTTAACATAGATGATAGTTGTGGACTGCTATTTATTTTCCTGCTATTCGATGTAATTTACAAGCGGATTATAAACCATCAAACCCTGAACGATTATCTTCTTTATTGATAATTTTTGGTAAGCCTGTATACTATCATTATCCGACATTCACTGTTTGAAAACCAACAGCCTTTAATTTCCTTATTACTGCACTTGAATAGCCTTGAAGTTTGACCCCATGATAAGATATATTTATTGTTAACCCTGTTTGAACACTATCCGTTTACCTTAAATTTTCTTTATGCCTACACAGATGTTGTTTGCCCCATTTCGCCTGCTGAGGAAACAGCGGGTTTGTTTGTTATTGTTTTTTTTATGCCTGACAAGTATGATGCAGGCGCAGCCCGTGCCCTGTATACGTGCCACTACCCAAACGAATACGACCATTAATTGTGCCAGCGGCTGCGCGGTCAGAAATCCTGATCAGGCTGTCGATAATGATGTAACCACCTATGCGGAACTGGAAAATACCGGCCCTGGCGGACAAAGCCGGATTTTCCTGCAATTCCCGTCTACCGGCCGCGCGGGAGATAGTATCCGGATTGTATTTTCCGGACTAACCAGTACCGATGTCAGTAAATTTAGAAATGTAACCATCGGTACCTATGACGGAAATGTTGATAATAATGACCTGGATCCATTGAATGCCATTGATGCGGTATTTACAGGAACTGCGCCATCACTAACGGTTACGTTTCCTGCAGAAAAACCATTTAACAAGGTATATATTGTCCTGAGTATCATTACCAATGCCGGCGCCCCCAGTATCCTGCGGGTGAACTATGCGCAGTACATGCGACCGGCTCCTACGGTCGCCAACACCAGTGTATCTGTATGCAAGGGTGGTTCTGCCACCCTACAGGCCACCGCGCCTGCCAATGCGGTGTTCAAATGGTATACACAACCGGTTGGTGGCACGGCCATATTTACCGGCGCTAATTTTACGACACCAGCCCTGGATAATACCACTGTATATTATGCAGAAACGACTGGTATTACCAGTGGCTGTACCCAGCCTTCCCGGACAAAAGTAACCGTGAACGTACTACCGGTAGTGAGTACTTTCAAAAAACTATCCGGTAAAACCTTTGGTGGTAAATTTTCTGATCGGGTATATGATATGGTTACTATTCCCAATTCTATTCATGTACCGGAAAAGCGGCAATATGTATTGATAGGTACTTCCAATAGTGGCCCGGAGGGACCAGGTGCGGTTCCCGAAGGTTCTTATTGGAAGCCGGAAATGCTGTTGACCCGCCTGGATAGCGGCTATCACCAATTGTCGGAAAAAAGAAATGGTCCTGCCAACGGACAAGCAGTAGCCGCCACCAGTTTGGTGGTCGATAACTATATTTATGATGATGTGCTGGCAGCTGGTTATGGCGAGGATTTCAGAACCATACAGGAAGCTATATACACCCTTTATAGTGCTTATACGGGTAGAGAGGAAAGTGGCGAATTTACCGGCCGCCGTACGGATGATGGTAGTGCGCGGGCTACTGTTGCTATTAGCACCCAAAAAGATACCAGTTTCCTGGTAGGAGGATTCTCTTTTAATGATAACTATGCTCCTCTTGGTCAAGTTCAGTACAATAATGGGAAAGCAGATATATGGGTGAGAAAGTTGGGTATAAATATCCTTGCAACTTCAAAATGGGAGCGCATGTGGGGTGGTACGGAGAATGATATTTTAACCAGTGCAGCCACAACTGCGGATGGTGGTTATATCCTGGCCGGCTATACGAATTCTGCAGATGGAGATGTGACAGATGGTAATAACGGAGCAGAAGATGTCTGGATCATTAAATTAAATGCCGATGGCAGAAAACAGTGGGATAAAACCTATGGTGGCAGTTTAAGTGATAAAGCCGCGAAGATTATACAAACCGCAGATGGTGGTTATCTGATTGCCGGCACGACTGCCTCGTCAGATAAGGATGTTACCAGTGGTAATAAAGGCCTGGAAGATTTCTGGGTGATTAAAACAGATAGCCTGGGTAAAAAACAATGGGATAAAACCTATGGCGGCAGCGATTTTGATGTGCTGACGGCCTTGCTGCCACTGTCTGACGGCGGTTATATACTGGGAGGTTATACCCGTTCATCCAATGGGGACATCACTTCCGGCAATAAAGGAGAAGATGATTTTCTGCTGATTACCATTACGGCAGACGGACAAAAAATGGGTGACCTGACATTGGGCGGCAGTAAAACCGACCGGCTGTTTGCCCTGCAGCCCGCACTACTTGCCGATGAGCATGATCTTGCTAATAAATATGTAGCAGCAGGCTATACCTATTCTAAGGATGGAGATATAACAACGGGTAATAAGGGATTGGAAGATGCCTGGATTATAAAAATACAAATCACCAATGGTTGCCCGCTTGCTACCCGGCAGGCTCTTCAAAAAGCCAACAAAAAAACCGGACAGCCCATTAAAAAACAACGTAAACATTAACCCATCCTATATAGCCAATGATGTATTACTCCCGCTTCATTTTTTATGGAGCGGGAGTAACCGGCAAATAGGTGGCACCATGAAGACCAACAGTTGAATCATACCCATACATAACACAGGCAGGTTGGTACCTGTAATATTTTAGGTATTTCTTTTAACCGGCAGACAAACAGTGAAAACACTGATAGCTATAATTGTTGATGACGGTTGGGTAAACAGGATATCCGGAGAAATGTAGGATATGAATCCCGGTATGTCTGCTTACAAGGCACATTAGACGGTTTAGATGATCATCCTTTAAAACGTTTTTTATGTTTTCGCATTTTACACTTCCCCGCAGCAGGCCATACCTGTTGCATCCTTTTTTGTTACTACTAGGACTGTTGCTGATCAGCACCAGCACCTTGCGGGCACAAAATGTGCCCTGCGATGCGGCTACCTCGCAAACGAATGCTACCAGCGGACTTTGCGTGGGCTGTTATGTAGATAAGCCGGATCTGGCTGTAGATAACGACACCACCACGGCTTCTTCCCTGCATGTCATACTGGGGTTATTAGGCGGATATGCAGAACAAACCTTGCAGTTCCCGTTTACCGGTAATACCGGCGACAGTATCCGGTTATTGCTGTCTTTTCCGGTGAATTTACTGGACCTGGGCGTGTTGTCCAGTGTGCAGGTAGCCACGTATAATGGCACGATCTATAATGGCGACCGGAAGGCTATTAATGCGGTGGCGTTGCGCTTAATCAGTCCGGAACGGGCAGAAGTGACACTGCTGGCAACCAAGTCCTATAATAGAGTAGAAGTACGCCTGAACTCCGGCGTATTACAACTGCTGAATGCGGTCAACATCCATTATGCTTCCAGGTTACTAACCGCACCAAAAGTGGCAAAAGATACTGTGACTATTTGTGAAGGTAATACCGCAACGTTGCAGGCTACTGCACCTGCGGGTGTGACTTTTAACTGGTATACCCAGGCTACCGGTGGCACGGCCGTATCTGCCGGCGCTACGTTTATTACCCCGGTACTGTACACTACAACTACCTATTATGTTGCAGCAGTTAGTGCTTCCGGTTGCGCCAGTAAGTTACGTACCCCTGTTAAAGTAGTGGTGAATCCGGCGCCATCCACACCGATTGCGTTGGGAGACACCCTGTCTATTTGTACCGGTTCGCGCACCACGCTAAAGGCGATTGGCGATTCCGGCAATGTATTTAAGTGGTATCTGCAGGAAACCGGTGGTACGGCCATTTTCACCGGTGCTACCTTTGTAACGCCGGTATTAACGGCTACTACTGTTTATTACGTAGAAGCGGTAGATAACAAGGGATGCAGTAGTCAGCGTTCGTCCGTGACCGTTACCGTGAACCCATTACCGGCACAACCGGATGTTAAGCTCACCCCGGCCTGTAAAGGACAGAATGCTACCCTTGCTGTGGTAACACCTGTAGCCGGTACTGTTTACAGTTGGTATGCTACTGCTACCAGTGTTACGCCGCTGGCCATTGGTAATACGTTCTCTTTCAGGCAGGACAGTACCAGTATTACTTATTTTGTAAGTGCTACCCGTAATGGTTGTATCAGTGTGCGTAAAGCCATAACCGCTACTGCATTGCCGGCACCATTGCCGCCGACAGTGGCAAAAGATACCGTGGCCATTTGTAAAGGTGCAACGGCTACGTTGCAGGCTACCGGACCGGCCGGTGCTACTTTTAGCTGGTATACCCAGGCTACCGGTGGTACTTCCGTATTTACCGGTGCTACCTTTATTACTCCGGCACTCTCCGCTACAACTACTTATTATGTCGCAGCGACGGCTACTTCCGGTTGTGCCAGTACGGTACGTACCCCCGTTACCGTAGTGGTAAACCCATTGCCGGCTACACCTGTTGTACAGGGAGAAGTGCCTGCTGTTTGTACAGGTGGAAGCACCCGGGTCAGGGTCAGGATTATCGACTCAAGCTATGTATTTAACTGGTACCTGCAGCCAGCCGGTGGTACGGCTATCTTTACCGGTGCGACCTTTAATACGCCGGCATTAACGGATACTACTACCTATTATGTAGAAGCAGTGAATAGTCAGGGATGTAGTAGTGCCCGTTTATCCATTACCGTTATTGTAAATCCGCTGCCACCCCAACCGGATGTTACCCTCACCCCGGCCTGTATAGGACAAAATGCTACGCTTTCTGTAGTAGCTCCTGTAGCCGGTACGAGTTACAGCTGGACTAAGAGCAATGGTGTAGTACTAACCTTTGGTAATTCCTATACTTTCAGGCAGGATAGTGCCAGTGTCACTTATTTTGTAAGCGCCTCCCGTAATGGGTGTAGCAGCGCCCGTAAGGCCGTAACGGCTACCGCGCTGCCAACGCCGGCACCACCAACAGTAGCAAAAGATACCGTGTTCTCACACGCGGGTGATAGTGTCAGACTTAGCGCTACCAGCAGCAATCCGATTTCCTGGTATAATGCCGCTACCGGCGGTACACGCCTGTTCCAGGGTAGTGTTTATGTAGTAGCACCTACTGCCACTACTACCTATTATGTACAGGCAGATGGCACCAGCGGTTGCAGCAGTGCCAGAAAACCGGTAACGGTAAAGGTATTGCCTAATGGCGCCGGCCCATCGGGAGCCATTGCTATCTACAAGTTCTCCAATAACCTGAATGATGCCTCCGGCAATAACTATAACGGCACCGCCACTACGGGGTCTGTCGGATATCAGCAGGATGTGGTGGCCAATCAGGCGGGCCTTTTTAATAATACGTTTGTTACCATTAAATCCGGCGCAACATCATCGTCTATTTTACCTAAGAAGACATTAACAGCTGCTTACTGGGTCAATATTGCCAGCAGCAGTAGTGTGGAAACTGTTGTCGTAAATGGATCGTTGCAAGATAATCAAACTGAAGGTGGCTGGGGAGTCGGATATCAAAATAGTTCCATGTTTTTTTTCCTGCAGGGGGCTAATAATACTGCAGGATTTTATTTAAGAGGAGACCAGAATATACAAAATAATACCTGGTATCACGTAGTGGCAACCTATGACGGTACTACCATGAGCCTTTATCTCAATGGAGCGCTTTATGCCAGTACCACCACAGTAAGTGGTGATATCGTATACCAGGGACTGAATTCAGACGTTTTTGGTATAGGTGCGTTTCAGGACGAGAATGAATTTTATCCCGTTAATGGCCGCATAGATGAAGTATACGTGTATGGCAGGACATTATCTGCTACAGAAGTAAAAACATTCTACGATTCCTATCAGTTTGGTTTGGTAGAACCTTTCAATAGACCGGCCAGCGGTGCCAAAACACCGGTTGCAACCAGTCAGGCTACCAGTAACACGGCTAAGGTGAGTAACACTTTAAAGGTGTTCCCGAATCCATCCGGCGGTGAAATTAAACTGGAAGGACTGACCGACTTTGCAGGTAGCTTCATTACCGTGACGGATCTGCAGGGTAGAAGGGTACAGCAGGATGTACTGAAAGGAAATACCTATCTGTTAAAACAACCGGCAGGTATTTATGTGATCACAGTAACAACCGCACAGAAAAAAGTAATGCAGACGAAAGTGGTCATTCAATAGTATATACTTTCTCCGTAAAAGATTACTTCTTTTGAAAGTATTATTTTAAAAGGGCTTATCATCCACGGATGATAAGCCCTTTTAAATGAAGTAACAGGAGGCACCTTAAAAATTAATCACGTTGGAGCTGGTATTCCAGTCCTGGTTGATCCTGACCTGATAAGCCGGGCCGCCGGGGTTGCCAGGCACACCATACAGATAACCTTTGATAATGGTTTTTTTATTGGTGTTGCACTTCACGTTGTTGATTACTTTTACCTGATCGGCGCCGGTATTTTTATCTCTGTAATGAATGGTTACATTGAATGCCGAGTCGGAACCTAAAATGTAATCCCTGAAAGTGTTTTGATTGATCCTGGTACCTCTCCAATCCCAGGTATACTCCGGTGGCCTTACCGTATTATTATAAATGTTATAAAATAAGGTGATCGGATTTACCTGTGTCCAGATATAACCATTGTTATCCGTAGCTGGCAAAGCATCCAGGATGTTTACTTCCAGCCGGCCAACAATACGATCCAGGGTAACCGGCTGCGTAGCGATATTACCGGCTGCACTTACCGTTACCTGTAATTTTTTATAGAACAAATCACCCATCGGCAGTACCCCTACACCGGTCAGCTCAGGTCCGAAATAGTGCGCATTGATGTTGTTGTTGAAGGTAAGTGCTTCTGTATAGATGGGTTTTTCTGAAGCGATAAAAACAATGGTGTAGGTACCCGGCGCCAGAGAATCTGCAATGGTACCAAATGTAGCCCGCTGGTTAACGGTATCCTGGTGCCGGTAGCTGACTTTTACACCGTTATCGTTATAGGCCAGGTAATAGATGTCAGATAGTCTGACTGCCGGCGCCGTGTCCTGGCTGGCGGTAGCCTGAATAGCCCGGCCATGGGCGGAACCCAGGTTTTCTTCTTCCCTGATAAAGTCTGCTATACTGAATTGAACGGGGCGTTTTTCTTTCGGTACAGTAGTGGTGGAGGTGCTATCTTCTTTCTTGCAGGAAAACAATAAGGATGCCAGTACAGGGATGAGTAGTAATTTTTTCATGGATAAATGAATGAGTGAAATAATTTGTTTGAGCAAGAGTAAAATACTTTTGCTACATTTTTAAATATCGTGTGACAGATAATGTCGGCGTTTAACTGGAAAAGGGCTGTCTGTATAATTGTTGGCAGGAAGCAGAAAAAAATAACATGAATAGATAGCAGATAGTAAAAGTTGTCATGTCGGTGAGCAGCAGTGGATATATCAGGGGGATACTTTTTTTTAATCATCTTTATAAGTGGTATAAATGGTGTGGCAGCGGGGAGTTGTAATATTGTATAGCTAACGTATTCCATCACTCCCCAACTCCTTGTCCTATGAACGATTATTTTACACATGGCCGCTTTATACATTATCTTATTTGTTTAGTGTCTGTTTGTTTACTCTTGCCGGCTGTTTCCCATGCACAGACGTATGCCAATAATCAAACCACGGGTGTAACAGGTCTTTGTCTGTTATGCGGTGTGATCAATCCGGGTAATGCGGTAGATAACACTAACCTGAATGATTATTCGGAATTCAATATTACAGTTGGATTATTAGGCGTTACGGTTTACCAGACGCTCATTTTTCCGGCAACAGGTACTACTGCCTGTGATTCCCTGGTGATAGGTATCGGCAGTTCCAATGCATTGCTGTCTGCCAATTTATTGGGAGGCGTATCTGTACAAACATTTAACGGCACGATACCGAATAATGATTCTGTAACCGTCAGCGCTCCGGTGTTACGATTACTACAATCAAACACAAGGGGTGAGATCGTATTGAAACCCAACCGGCCCTATGACCGGGTACGGCTCACACTCAACAGCAGTTTATTGGGGCTGCTGAATAATTTCAGGATTTATTATGCCTACAGGCGTGCAGGTAAGCCTGCCGCCCCGGTGTTTACCGTACCACAAGGGATCGCCTGCGGCAAACAAAAACTGGTGATCACTAATCATACAAAAGGCATCGACTATAATGTACGGATACGATATACCAGTTTCACCTTACCTCAACCTATTGATACTGCTTTTGTCGTGAAAAATAATGATACCATTGTTACACCTGATCCGATCAGTTATATTTATCTGCAGGCAGATGTATATGTGCAGGCCGTCAATCCTTTTACCGGCTGTAAGTCAGATACTGCGCGCAAAAGCTATGTACAGGGAGGCTATGCAGAATTACCGGTGGCAGATGCAGACAGCGTCACGATCTGTAAAAAAGATACGGCACGATTGCATGCCTATACACCCAGCTCCACGATACCGGTCATTCGCTGGTATAATGCACCTGCCGGTGGTATCCTGTTGCATACCGGTAGTTATTATGCCGTATCACCGGATACGAATACCACTTATTATGTTACAGCTGCGTTGGATTGTGAACATCAGCAAAGAAGACCTGTAAAAGTGATCGTAAGGAAACTACCCGATCCGGTGTACACAGTGCCGGGTGGTTTTGTATGTGGCAGCTCCCGGTTGCCGGTTTTAAATCACCAGCCAGGTTATAACTACCGGGTGCGGATTATTTATACCCTTTTCAGCAATCCGCTGGCAGATACGGCTTATGTGGTCTATAACAGGGATACTATTTTTGTACCTGCCCTGAACCCTGTCAATGGGGCCAATGCAGCGGTATATGTACAGGCCGTTGATCCGCTTTCCGGTTGCCGGTCTGATAGTGTACGTATGGTATTTACCTTAGGCGGAACGCCGGGATTACCGCTGGTAGATAAAGATAGCATCGCTGTTTGCCGCGGTAGTAACGCAACGTTGCATGGTTATTATACCAGCAGCAGTTTGTTGCAGGTACGCTGGTATGATGCGCCTGTGGGAGGTCAGCTGCTGTATACCGGTAATTATTTTACCGTGAATCCGGTTGCTTCCACTGTGTATTATGTGAGTGGCATGGGTACCTGTGAAAGCCAGGCCCGCAAACCGGTAAAAGTAACTGTGTTATCCTGTTCCGTTGCTGCAAACAGTAGTGGATATAACAAGGGTAAAGAAGATGGCACTTCCCTTACGGCATCGCCGAATCCCACCAGTGGAGAGGTTAAATTTGCCGCTGCTGCTGATCTGACAGGTGGTGTGATCGTGGTGTATGACCAAAGGGGGAAGGAAGTGTTTTATGGAGTGTTACAGCAAGCGGTCTTCCGTTTTCCATCCTCCATTATTCCGGGTATATATATGATCCGGATTACTACACCATCCCGTAAACAGTATACAACCCGGATATTACTGATCAGATAATGGATGTTTGTTTATTACATTGAAATCGGCTGTTGATATCAACAGCTGATTTCAATGTAATAAATATGCGCAGGGTATAATGATGATAAAGCCGGTTTATCATCTTCCGGAATCCTATATAGCATACTCTTGCTGTAGTACTGTAGAACAGTACCTGTACAGGGAATAAAGAGTGGCCTGGTTAAATCATGCACATAGCAGTGCTAACGGTTAATTTTAACAGATGTAGCGTAGGCTTTATCCCAATGCTCCATTATCTCCCGGCTGGATTAGCATTGTTATCATCCCTTAAAATAACCCAATACAATGACGCAATTTTACTTCATCAACAAGATGACAGGATTGATCCTGCTCTTACTTTGCCTGTCGTCCGGCAAGCTGCAGGCGCAGCTATACGCCAATAGCCAAACAAATGGCAGTACCGGACTATGTGTACTTTGCGGTGTCAGTAATCCGGAAAATCCGGTGAACAATGCCAGTCTGGATGATTATTCCACATTTAATATCACAGCAGGATTACTGGGCGTGACGCTTTATCAGACCCTGATATTTCCGGCACAAA
Source organism: Chitinophaga nivalis (assembly GCF_025989125.1). Taxonomy (NCBI): domain Bacteria; kingdom Pseudomonadati; phylum Bacteroidota; class Chitinophagia; order Chitinophagales; family Chitinophagaceae; genus Chitinophaga; species Chitinophaga nivalis. The sequence continues at coordinate 3,852,272 of NZ_JAPDNR010000001.1, forward strand.
GTACCCCTGGCTGTGATTCACTCATCATTGGTATTGGCAGTGGCGCCGCGTTACTGTCGGTAAATCTCCTGGGTGGGGTTACAGTACAAACCTTTAATGGCGCCACAGCGAATAATGATTTACAGACGATCAGTGTAGCGGCACTGCGATTGCTGCAAACAAATAACCGGGGTGAAATTACCTTAAAACCATCCCAGACCTTCGACCGGGTAAAGGTAACCCTGAACAGTACTTTAGTAGGATTATTAAATTCCCTGCAGTTGTATTATGCGTATCGTAAGCCGGCAGTCCCCACGCCGGTAGGAACAGACAGTGTGGCCATCTGTGCCGGCAATACAACTACCGTTTCGGTGACCACCGCACCGGGAACTACCGTCAGCTGGTACAATGCAGCCGCGGGAGGTACGTTGCTGGCCACCGGCAACAGCTATAATGTAAGTCCGCTGGTGACGACCACTTATTATGCAGAAGCCACGCAGGGTGGTTGTAAAAGCCTGCGGAAAGCAGTGAAGGTAATCATCCGGCCTAAACCGGCGAATCCGGTGTATACGGTACCACAGGGAGCCGGATGTGGTCCGGTATCCATCGTGGTCACGAATTACAAGGTTGGTATCAACTACCGGGTGCGGGTAAAATACGGCCAAACATTCAGTACCCTGCTGGATACTGCCTATACGGTTACCAACAGCGCCACCATTCCGTTGCCTGATTTTATCAATAACATCACCTATCAGGCAGATACCTATATACAGGCGGTGGATGCGCTCACAGGCTGTAAATCGGATACGGTACACCAGGCATTTATCCGGGGCGGGTCCGCAGAGTTACCTACGGTGGATGCCGACAGCGTAACCATTTGCAAAGGCAAGAGCGCGACGTTACATGCCTATACGCCTACTTCTGCGTTCTGGCCGATCCGTTGGTATGATGCACCTGTTGGCGGCCGGTTACTCTATACCGGAAATTATTATACCGTTAGTCCCAACCAAACAACTATCTACTATGTAACGGCTATTTCTGCCTGCGAATATCCGCGGCGTAAAGCTGTGAAGGTAGTGGTTACCCGGCTGCCGGATCCTGTTTATACGGTGCCGCAGGGATTCGTTTGCGGTAACCGTGGCAGCTTGTCGTTGCCGGTAACCAATCACAGGGCCGGACTGATTTATAAGGTAAGAAATGTATATACCGCCAATACTGCCGTATTGCTGGATACATCCTATACGGTTACCAGCAATACGATTGTTACACCGGTATTTCTGTATACCATTCCGGTGCAGTCAGATATTTATGTGCAGGCGGCAGATGTTCTCACGGGTTGTATATCAGATAGTGTACACCAGCAGTTTGTACTGGATGCCTGGGGTGCCTATCCGGATGTGAGCGCGGATAGTGTGACCATCTGCAGTGGCAACAGCGTTACGTTGCATGCCAATGTACCCGCGGCGCCACTGCTGAATATCCGTTGGTACAATGCACCGGTAGGAGGTACGTTGTTATATACCGGGAAAGACTATACGGTAACACCGGCGGTAACCACTACCTATTATGTCACGTCTGCTTTCTCCTGCGAATACCCATTCAGGCGGCCGGTAAAGGTGATCGTGAACCCTTGTCCGTTAAGTACCGCTTCGCCGGTAAAAGCAGCTGATCAACTCACCTTGTACCCCAATCCATCGGTGGGCACCATCTGGTTTGCCGGTGATAAGCAGGAGCTGACCGGCAGCCGGTTTATTATCAGTAACCTGTATGGACGGGAAGTGCAACGGGGCGTCTTAAATCAGCATCGGTTGGTGCTGGCGGCAGATTTGCCTGCCGGTATTTATTTTATCCGGATTATGACGGATAAACAGGAACGCTATCACGGTAAAATAGTACTGCAACGATAAAATATATAAATGTCTTTCAACAGAAAAAGCTGACCCGTCCGGTTGGCTTTTTTTGTTGAAAGACAGATGGCAGAAAGAAGCGGCAGGTTGTTTTACTAAGTGGGTAAATAGCCGGAAAAGGATGGTAAGGAGGCAATAAGGTGTGGTAAACAGCCATTCCGGTGATGTCAGCAGGCAACCAAGGGGCGGCAACTGACAACGTTGCGGTGTACATACACAGTCAGGCGTTGTCAGGAGGCAGTCAGGCGTGGTAAGCAGACAGTCTGGCACAGTCAGCAGGCAATCAGGCCAGGTAAGCGGGCAGAAATGGATCGTCAGCAGGGGATATGCGGTATATAGCGGGCAATATAGGCAGGTGATAAAGGAAGCAGATAACACCCCGGACGGGTAGTATCCTGGTCATAGGGGTAACCAGGATACAAGTAAATGATAGCTGTGGGGGAGCCGTGTATGCTCCGCGCATCGGGACTATCTTAATTTGGCTGCATAGTTTTTACCAACATGTTTGTTGATATAGCTGTTCAGCCCGCGACCGGACAAGGCCAGCGTTTTCATTTGTTCTACCGCGCCGCTGCCCGGTTGATCGTAATCATACAGGTAGGCTGCATCACCGTTAAATTCTACCGTAATGGAATCCGGACCAATGAGAAAAGAAGTGACGGCGGATGCGCCATCCAGGTTTTGATAAATTTGCATGTGTTGTTTGTTGATGGGTGTGTGAATAAATAGCAACCGGTACATAAGCTGATGCTGGTACTGTAGGTATGCTATGATGATTGTCAGGCAAATAAAGCACGAAAGAAAAATGCGGTTGTCGGGGAGGTATTTAATGTATGTTGCTTAACCAACCCATAACAAATAGCAGCTACTTTAGGTAGGGATAAATAGCTATATGCTGGTGTTGATTGGTTGGTGGCCGTTTGATACCCGCTGAAGTTTGTACTGCTTTTGTATAGCGATTATAGATAGCCGTATCGGCAGTATGGGAAAAAAAGCAGCCATTAGCAGGGGTTATTTTTCCGTATAGGAACGTCATTTATTTTTTTGGGAGATACTATTTTTTTCCGTAACTGCATCCCCGTGAGCCGGGCAGGAGAGGGCCGTTGATCCGGTTGATTAGTCATCCTGTTTATATGGATACCTACTTGTTATCATCGGTTAACCTTGCCCGTTATGAGGCAATAAATACCATATCCATTACCGTTAGGAAGGTAACAGGCATCAGACAAAAGTGTAAATCTATCTAGTTAAATGATTGATTTGCAGTTGTTTAGTAAATTAATGCGGTGAATTGTCAGTGTGTTGGCACAGACTTTGCAAAGAGGCTGCTGTTCTAACTAAACCGTTATGTTACTCACACGCTATGGACGTTATAGCAAAAAAAAAACTGAGTATTATAATTTAACCCAATTATTTTTTTTATGAGCATGTTTACGAAAATTGGGAAGTCTTTAATGTTGGCTTCTTCTGCTTTGGCATTAACAGGTACTGCATTTGCGCAGGATAGTACACACAAAAAAGTTGATCGTGTTACCCCTTTTAATGGTGTGAAAGATTATCGCACATGGTCTGTAGGCGTATGGGGTGGCGGTTCCGCTGCTTTTGGTCCTGTCGGAGGCCCTTATTATTTCAACAATTTTGATTTTAATAATGCAGGGTTAGTGTACGGTGGTTATATTAAAAAGCAAATTTTCCACAATTTTGGTCTGCAGGCAGACTTCATGAGAGGTCAGGTAAAAGGATCCACCAAAGCTTCTCAAACATTGGCAGGTGGTATCACCTCCTTTAAAACAGATATCGACTGGTCTGCATCCGTAAGCGGTGTATTCAGCCTGGGAAGTATCAACTGGTTGAACAAACAAAGCTATATCATTCCTTACGTATCTGCCGGTGCCGGTGCGATTGGTTTCAAACCAAGCATACAGGCAGGCGATGGTAGCGCAACACCCGTACTGAATTCCGATGGCAGCAATACCCACAGAGAATTATTTATTCCGGTTGGTGTAGGTGCTAAATTCAACGTAGCGCGTGGTGTAAACATTGATCTGGCATACACGGCCAACTTCGTTAACAGTAAAGTGTTTGACGGTGTAAACAGTGGCAACAAAGACAAATTCTCCACCGCACGTTTAGGGGTTGAATTTGCGCTGGGTAACAAGAAAAAACCACAGCTGGCAGTTGTAAATCCTGCTGCACAGGCAACCATGGATTTAATGGATAAAAATGCCGCGCTGAAAAATTCCCTGACAGAAAGCGATGCACGTAATCAGGCTGCTATTTCTCAGTTGCAAGGTGAAATTGCCGCTATGAAACAGGATACCGATGGTGATGGCGTTCCGGATTTCCTGGATAAATGCCCGAACACACCAGCAGGTACAAAAGTAGATGGTTCCGGTTGTCCGCTGCCAACGCCTGTACAGGTAGTGAAAGAAAAAATCATTGTAACAGATGCCGATAAGAAAGTTGTAAAAGACGCGATCGACAACCTGGAATTTGATTTGGGTAAAGCTACCATCAGACCAACCTCTTTCTCCAGCCTGGATAAAGTAGCTGCTTTACTGGTAGAGAAAAACTTCAGTCTGAAATTAGCCGGTCATACCGACAACACTGGTTCTGCCGCTACCAACATGCGTTTGTCTAAAGGACGTGCAGAAGCCATTAAATCTTACCTGGTATCCAAAGGTGCCAATCCTTCCCGGATTGAAGCTACCGGATACGGATCTAATCAGCCAATTGCTTCCAACAAAACAGCAGCTGGCCGTCAACAGAACAGACGTGTAGAATTTACGCTGTATTAATCTGTGGCAAAGGTCCACTTTTAATATACCGTTATGGTAATATTGAAACTGCTCTGTTTTACAGGGCAGTTTCTTTTTTTAGTATAGATAGGAAAGATAAGACCTGCGCCCTGCGCAGGTTTTTTTATGAGAGACAGGATCATGTGTTACGAAAGGAATGCCTATGATGTGATATCGTTGGCTTTTGCGTAGCTTCGTGAAGAATATATTTTATCATACTCCCTCAAACTTATTATCTATGATAAAAGGCCTCTATGAAACCCATCTCTATGTAGAAGATTTGCAAAGATCCATAAATTTCTACCGGCATGTACTTGGATTACAGCTATGTCGTTTTGAAGCAGGCAGACGGGCGGCTTTCCTGTGGATAGGTCAGCCGCAGGCTGCCATGCTGGGGCTTTGGGAAAAACCTGCAGCGGAAATCGATAGCCGGCATTTTGCCTTTACCTGTGATCCCGAATTTATATTAACGGAAGCGATTGATTTCCTGACGAAGCATGGCGTACAACCTTATAACTTCCTGAAAGATGGCTCTATGCAACCTATGGTTTTTACCTGGATGCCGGCAGTGGCTATTTATTTCAATGATCCGGATGGACATCAGCTGGAATTCATTGCGATATTGGAAGGGGAGGCACATCCTGCTGGTGAGGTAGTATCCTACGAAGCATGGTTGCAACTGAATCAAAGTGGGGACAGGTAAAGAAAGTGCCGTGTCATTTTTTCCATAGGTGCGGATAAAAATACCCAATGATACCCGTGTTCACATAAAAAATATTTTGCTGCGCAGATGAAAAAAATCATGTGTGAAAAGTTGGATCTTGTTTAAGACAATAGCTGTAACCCGTTGTCAATACCCCTTTCATTCCCCGTTACGCTTGAAAAATACCGCTTCATTAGCCGGCAACTCTTTTTTAAATTGTTCCACATCCCATGTCATTCCATAGGCAGAAAGATATTCCCGAAGCGGAGGTAATCCTGCTGCAAGCCGCCGTGCATCCGCATGATCCGGATCTTCCATCGGGGCCAGCTGGTATTGATTCGTACGCATATTCCAGATCACCTGGCTACCATACCGTTGTCGTTTACCATGATATAAAGCCACCCGGTCTTCCAGCAAAGCCAGCTGTGATGCACTGGCATGCCCTTTGTCAACGGCGTCGCGCAACATAGGGAGGTACTTATCCTGTATGGGTAACCGGGCGTGCTGTATGACCATAAATAAAGTACGGTTGCCTTGCTGCCCGATAACAGCGGGTCCTAACCATCCATACTTATCCAGTATATTCGTTACCGTTAGTTGATTTATTGCATCTGCTGCAGCCATTTGTTGCAGCAACTTTTTCATCTCCGGTGCATCACTGCCATACTTTTGTTGTATAGCTTCCAGGTTGCTCCGGTATTGCTGATCGGCCTTGTCTGCCGTCAGCAACAGCCCGATGAGGGAATCTTTTTCGGCAGATGAAAGGCCCGGAGATTGTGCGGATATATACTGGTATACCAGCAACAAACCGGCAAAAAAGAAGCACTTGATGAACTGCTGCATAGATTGATTATAGGAGATAGAGCGGCCATAAATTTGCGATATTCCAGGCGTATAAACAACCCTGTCCGTTGGCTTAATAAGTTGAGTAACCGGCAGCCTGGTTATTTTGCAGGTCATGAAGCTACCCGCATGACATTCCCGGCCTACGGCTGTATTAACGGCATTCCTAAAGAGGATGATCAGCGGTAGTATAGTACTATCTGTACCATTTTTAATTTTCTTTGGCTAAGCTGTTAAAAGAAGAAGGGGTAACTATTAAAAAGAAGGGGTAACTATTAGAATGGGGTATTACAGGTGGTGTCAGGAATTATGATCGGTTCGCGTTAGCTTTCAATATCTCAATTTTTTCTCTTTCACTTGCAAGAAGACGCTCATACAGTTTCTTATTTTCCTCCAAAGCCTCCATTAGCTTATCAATCGGATTAAAATTCAATGCACAATGATGGGCACCAATCACCTGATTAGAACTATGATCATTGAATGTATTAATATAATTTATTGCCATTTCCTCATTAAAATTTTTGATAGCATCCGGGGCTACTCCCAATACTGTTGCCACTTGCTCTAAAATATCAGGCTCTATTTTTTCTTTTCCTTCTAACAACGAGACTCTCTTTTGTGTCCAATCGTTACCAAGTTTAAAAGCAAGCGTATCTTGCTTCATTCCCCGCATTTCGCGGAAAAACTTTACGCCTTTTCCTTCATGTGTTTCTTTCATTTTTACAAATTTAAATGGTTTCAAATAATCGGAAAAATACAAAAAAATTAGATAGCATACTGCAACGATATATTTATTTTCTTTCTACGGTATCCTTATTTACCAGCTAAAATATCCTTATTTACTGTCTAAAATATGCTGTTAAAGAATAGGTTATTCACCTGTTAAATCGTCCCTTTGATTATTATCCGCGCGGGGATTTTTAACATCCAATCATCACTTAAACCTTTTGTCATGGAGAATCTGTTAACCATCTTGACCAAAATTACATCATGTAGTACCTCGTTGGGCTTCGTGGAGCTTTGTGAGTACGGGTTATCTAATGTAATTGGGAATAACGCATCTGATAACTGGTCGGCAGATCAGCGGGCTGATTTTATGCTATTTTATACTTTATTCAGAGATACTATTATTTCCACTTTTAAAGTTCGTGATGCTTTGAGGCGGGAAGGCGTAGAAAATTTGACTACAGCGTTGATAACGGAGTTAGAAAGCGATCTTTATAAATTGACCAGTTTTGAGTCTGGTATTGAGATAGAGGAGCTGGTAGCTGCGTTGGATCAATATATTACCATTTTAATTGACGACGATGAGGGGATGGATGGAACTATAGCGGCCATTGCTGGCAATTATTTCAAGACCTTTTTTCTAACCCTTCATGCTTTAGGGCTGCAAGAGCGCATGCGTAAAGCAAAAGCAAAAAATAATTTTGTAAAACTTCCTGTATGAATATTAAATCCCAGCCGATAAACATCTTACCCGAACTGCCTACTAAATTTTCTAATCGGTCAGATATCCCTGTTATCATAAAACAAAAGGCGCATCTCTTTAAAAAAGAAATACGCTTTTTGTAACAACAGATGGCTTTACTCTATTTCAAACACCGCCTGTATTTCCACAGATGAATTTACCGGCAGGGAAGCGGCACCTACGGTAGCTCTGGCGTGTTTGCCTTTATCGCCGAATACCGCTACCGTCAGGTCCGATGCTGCATTCATCAGTTTTGCATGGTCTTTAAACCCTGGTGCCGTATTGAAAAATCCGGTCAGCTGCACACATTGTTTCACGCGGCTCAGATCCCCGTCGCAGGCAGCTTGCAATACCGCCAGTACATTCAGCATGGTTTGCCGGGTAGCGGCGGTGGCATCTGCCACGCTGATCTCTTTTTCCACGATGCCGGGATGGAGGATGCTGCCTTCCTTCAAAGCCACCTGGTTGATGTACACGAGGTTGCCGGCTCTGGTAAAAGGTTTGTAATTGCCCGCAGGAGCAGGTACCGGCGGCAGTACGATGCCGGCGCGGTTCATCCGGATGGCGATGCTGTCTGTTGTAGCTACCGGTGTGGATGTTTGAACGGTGCGGGGCACGGCGGCCAATGCGATGGCTACTCTCGCCAGGGCAGCTCCCTGCAGGGTAGCCTGTTCCAGCTCACTGGCCGAAGGCCTTGCACTCCCCGGCATGCTGGCCAGAGAAGTGGCGCCAAAGACAGTATTGCCCTGGGCGATGTTTTTTTGGAGAGTAGCCGCACCCATGATACCGGTGGGTACGATCACCATGCCATGTACGGCCAGGGTATTCCAGAACGACAGGATGGCGGCCTCGCGGCCCGCGCCACTGCCGGCAGACATAAACACCGTAGCCGGAACACCTTCCAGCCGGTGATGGGTCCAATGATCTACCGTGCCGTCGAGAAACAGGCGCATGGCGGCGGTCATATTCCCGAAATGAACGGCCGAACCAAAGGCAATACCATCATATTGCGGAAGTTCGGCTACGTCGGCATAAGGTACGCCGGGCGCCGCATTGGCGATGTTTTTATCAATGGCGGGTACTTGTTTCAACACCGCCGTAGCGCCTTGCTGGGTAATGCCGGCAGCTATCGCCTGCGCAAGTTTCCAGGTGCCACCGGAGGTGGTATGGAACAGCACCAGTATACGGGTAGGTTTTTTATGCAGATCAGGCCGGGCCTGGAGTGTATATACACACAGGCAGATGCAAAGGCTTGCTATCAAAGATTTCATGTTACAGCGGAGGTTTTGTTTTCCTGGGCAAAGGTGATGGATCCTGTGTTGGGTTAAATATCTAAATTTGCCATTTAATTATTCAAAACCGACAAAGCATGGATCGGGCAAAATTTTGTCACCTGACAGTGGATGAAGTGGAGAAAGACGCTTATGTATGGCATGAAGCACAATGGAAGTTCGGGGAAGAATGGCACGCCCATCAGAAAGGACAGCTGATCTATGTGGAGCAGGGCTTCCAGTACCTGCATACGGAACAGAAAAAATACCTGCTGCCTACTCACCATTGTGCGTGGATTCCGCCCGGATTACCGCACCGAACCTCCTCGCCGGAAGCCGCCGTTTTTTTACGATGTACCTTCTTTAAAACAACACCTGGCCACGCTTTCTATGATGAGATCAACATCTTCCATACGCCAAGGGTATTACGGGAAATGATTTTACATACGGCCCGTTACTCCCGGCTGAAAGCGGAAGATCCGGTGGAAGCGGATTTCCTGCAGGCGATATTAAGCAGCCTGCCGGTGATGTGTCAGGCATCGGTGCCGCTGATGATACCGGTGCCGCAGGATCAGCGGCTGGTGCAGCTGGCCGATGAAATGGCCGGCAACCTGGACGAACCGTTTAACCTCCGGCAGCTGGCTGCTAAACATACTTTCTCTGCCAGAACACTGGAACGGCTCTTCAAAAAAGATATCGGCATGTCGCCGGTGTCCTATATCAAGTTACTGCGTATGATAAAGGCGGTGGAGCTGTTGTCGCGCCCCGAAGAAAATGTCAGTAGCGTAGCTTATAAAGTGGGCTACAACAGCATCCCTACTTTCAGCAATACCTTCAAACAGGTGATCGGATTGCGGCCGCAGGATATGTTCAAATGATTTTTTAATGGCTTGTATACCCGGTAGACTGGTGCCGGGAAAAGGAGCCCCGCGTGTATATCCACTGTTTTTGACAGTGCGTATACACGCGGTTGTTTTTATTTTACCGGCCAGGTATCAGGCAGCCATCCGGCGGGTGGCCGGCCGTAAAGCCCAGGAAGCTACTGTGATAGCGGCAAACACCAGCGGTGCTATCACGGCGGCGATACCATCCCCTGCGGCAACATGAGAAAAAGCGGCGCCGGTAAAAGTGAAGAAAGCGCCTGCATAAGCCCATTCCTTGAGGCGGAGCATACGGGGTGCTGCCACCACAATAGCAGCCGGCAGTTTCCAGGCGCCTATAATAATGGCCATATAAGCCGGATATCCGAGGTGTTGCATAACTGCGGGCACATACCCCTTGTTGACGAGATTAAAGTCCCAGAACGCGCCTAATGTCAGTTCAAAGGTTAATATAGCGGTGGTGATCCAATAGGCGATAATACGGGTACGGGTGGCGGCAGTGATGTTATTGCGCATAATGATGATAAGTGTGGTGTAATAATTTGTTTACACCTACATAAGTACTCAGCGAAACAAAACTGGACATCCACCCGGAAAAAAATTATTTCGTAGCCCGGAAACCAATAATAGGTGGGTGTTGCAGGAAATGATCCCAGAATGCCGCTTTCTGTGGCGGCATACCAGCGGTATCCCCATAAGGACCCACCCACGAGAAGGTGCGGAAACCGGCCGTTTTAAATGCCGCTGCATAGGTTTCCGGCGTCAGATAGGGAATGTCCAGTACAAAGGAACTGCCGTCCGGATTGTTAAATACATACTGCAGATAATCTTCGTCTTTTAGCGGGAGGTGCATGGTTTTGATGAGACCATATTTCTCATAGTTTTCATCACCAGGCGCCAGGCGGTGCATGGGATTATCGTTCATGCCTACAAAAGTACCGCCGGGTTTAAGATTGATATAAACAGCGGCTAAAAAACCAGCCAGCTCTTTGGCCGTCCGGGCATAGTTGAGCAGATAAATGGCGGTGGCCAGGTCAAAGTCGCCCTGTTTACCAAGGGCCGTCATTTCTTTCAACAGGTACCTGCATCCCAGCGGTTGTTGTTTTTCCGCTTCTTCTGCGAGGTGTATCATATTGGCTGCCATATCCGTACCCAGTACATCGGCAGCGCCCCATGTTTTTAACCGTCGCGTATAGGCGCCTTCGCCGCAGGCCAGGTCCAGTACCTGCAGCCCGGTGACGTCGCCGCATAACTGCCGGATGGTATACACTTCAATGATTTCCCGGAAAGGCAATTCGCGGGACTCCCGGTACTCCTGATAAACGTCGTCGAATGAAGTTGTTTCCATGATGGTAGATTGAGGAGGTGAATAAAATAAACAGGTAAGCAGCGGCTTCCTGTATGACAGTAAATGGAATCAACAGGTTTCCCTGTTATCGGATGATGAGGGTCGCACCTACTAAAGTTACATCATTGCGCCGGTTTATTCATGGGCATACAGCCCGCCACATTCCTGTATATTTGCCCGTGCCTTACAAACCGGCAAAGGATGAGCAGAAACATATATGAGCCTTTTAAAGTAGTGACGATTACCGGTACCACCATCCCCTGGAAAAAAGAACGCATCACTTTTTTTGAACTGGTATGGGTAGCGGAAGGGAAGGGCGCCCTGCAGATAAATGAGCAGGTCATCCCGTTTGGGAAAGGCGCCCTGTTTTTATTGTTGCCGGATGAAACAGGACAGATCACCCTGGAGGAAGCATCTTGCCTGCATTTCATACAGTTTCAGAAAGTGTATTTTGAACGTACCGGCATACATGATTATGCCTTTAATTTTAAATCCTGGTTTCAGCAGCTGGCCTTCCTCTTTTACAGTGAAAACCGGTGGGAGCTGCCGGTACTGAAAGCTGCCAATGACCAGCTGGTGGTGGAAAACCTGTTAACGCTGATCATACAGGAACACCAGCGGAAGCTGGGTTATTGTGACATCATTGTACAGAACACCTTATTTTCTATCCTGCATATCATCGCCCGGAATTTAAGTCAGCCCGCGGCTCCCGCGGCCGTTTCCCGCTATGCGGCTATTTTACCCTATCTGCAATATCATATCCATACGCCGGAACGGCTTACCATCCACCACCTGGCGGGCGTGTTTCATATCGCCCCCAGCTATTTCGGAGAGTTCTTTAAAAAACAATATGGGGTCAGTCTCAAACAATATATCCTGACCTACCGGTTGAAACTCGCGGATATCCGCATGCAACACACAGATCTTACCTTAAGTGAAATCGCTGCCGAGCTGGGATTTACAGACCTGGCACACTTCCGGAAAATTTTTGCCAGATACCGCGAAACATTGCCGGGCGCACATCGGCAGGCACTAAAACAGGCAGTCCGTAAAAACCCCTGATTGTACCTTTTAAACCCCGTTTATTACTCCTGCTGATCAATGGGCTGGTGATACCTTTGTGCCATCATTATAACGATGGTGCTGTGTAAAATTAAATTTATCGGACAATGGATTATCAGGAGATAGCAAAAGAATCGGTAGGATACCTGTACAAGGCTCACCGGAGTATTCGTACAACTGGTTTGGAGGTGCAATTGATTGCGCTGGCAGAATTACGAACTTCTCAGCTCAATGGCTGCGCCTATTGTTGCGCGTATCACGCCAATGAATTACGGGAGATGGGCCTGGCCGTTGCGCTGATTGATCAGTTGCCTGGCTGGCGGTTGGCAACCGGCTTCGATCTCCGGCAACAGCTGGTGCTGGAATGGACCGAGGTGGTGACTACGCGGCCCGCGGATTTTAAAAGTTATTACCCGCTCCTGCTGGAACACTTTACCGAAAAGGAGCTGGCAGAACTGACCACCTCCATATCGCTGATGAATGCATTGAACCGCCTGCGCATGACATTGGGGAATCATTGAGGAGATGCCATAAAAAAACCGGTTGTGATCACAACCGGTTTTTTTATGTGATGCGGATAGCAGCTTATTTGTGGGTGTTGAACAGATAACCTACGCTCACACCAAAATAACGGTTCTTTTCCGTTTCATGTTTATACGGGCTGGTATTCGTTAATCCCAGGCTGTAGTTAACACTGAACAGTAATCCCATATTCAGCTCATAGCCTACGGTGAAGTTAGCGCCCGCGTCGAAAGGTTTTACGTTTAATTCGTTGACAGCAGACTCCTCTGAGTTTTTGAACTTGAATTTGGTATCCAGGCTACGGCCACTGATATCGGAACTGGTTTTCATTTTTCCGCTCAGGCCATAAGCCAGATAGGGGCCTAAGCCTCCGAAGATTTTACCGGCTCCCAGCTGGTGTTTATACAGGAAGTTGATGGGTAACTCCAGGTATTGCAGGCGACTGGTAACGGTACCTTTGTCCAGGATACCATCTGCAGGACTAGGAATCACATAATCTACCTTACTGCCTTTGGAGCTGTAGAAAAGGCCGGGTTGCAGGGAGAAGTTTTCGGAAATAGCGAAATCCACGATAACGCCTGCATGAAATGCGGGAATGGTTTTAGTACTGGCTTTTTGGGATGCAATACCGTCGTGGGCTTCCAGTTTAGAACTCATGCTGGCAGCGTTGAATCCTGCTTTTACACCAAAGGTTACTTGCGCGTAGGAATAGAGGCCACTGGAAAGGGCTAAGGCTAATAAATAAATGTGCTTTTTCATTCTCGGAAATTAATGAGGGGCAAATATATTTATCGCCGGTAATACGCGCATTGTTTTTTCAGGAGTACTTATCAAGCCATCCGGAAACCAGTTGATTCCTAATGAGGATTGTTGTGTGAAGGGATGCGGCAACTTATCTGTTCGCTGCCATCGTGTGTATACGTGGCAACACCAATAATCAGGTAAGATAATAGCGGTCACCGATGACCGTTTGTTTTGCCGGCAATGGCTGGTCATTTAATTCCAGTAAGGTATGTTCAATCATCTCACTCATGGTATCCAGGGCAAGGTCATTGGGGGCGGTGCCAAAAGGTTCTTCCAGTTCATCGGCGATTGCTTCCAGGGCTACGTAGGTATACGCGATGAAGGTGACCACTACCGGCATCAGCCAGCCCAGACTATCTACAAACCCCAATGGCAGCAGAAAACAATAAATGTACACCGTGCGATGCAACAATACATTGTAACTATAGGGGATCGGTGTACCGGCAATTCTTTCGCAACCTCCTACAATATCAGACAGCTTATTGAAGTTCTGATCAAAAGCAGCCTGCTGTATGGAATCTATATCCCCGGCTGCTTTGGCAGCTTGTACCCATTTACCCATCTCCCGCATCAGCACAATTGGTTTGTATTTCGCACCCGGTAATAAGGCGGCGGTAGCCGGTGGCAATAATCTTTCCATATCAGCAGTGGCATCGGTATGTCTGAGCTGATGTTTCAGGGCATAGGTAAAGGCAATCAGGTATTGGATAAAAGTACCAGGTGCTTTGGCCGTGTTGCCCAGGGTTAAGGCCTGCCGGGCGAGCGAGCGGGTATCATTGAGCAACGCGCCCCATAGTTTTCTGCCTTCCCAGAAGCGGTCGTAACTGGCATTGTTGCGAAAGCCCAGGAAAAGCGCCAGCGCAATACCGAACAACGTAAAGGGGACTGGACTCAGCTCCATGTGGTAACGCACCAACGTGTCTTTACTGTAGGTAATCAATACGGCATAACCGAACAATAATAATAAACGTGGTAGCAGCTTGGGTAAGACAGATCCATTCCACACGAACAATAACTGAAACCAGTGTTTTTTTGTTTTGATAATCATAGCCGGACTGTTTGACAGGATGATACCGTTATTGTAGTATAGCCGTTACCGTTATACGGGTTATCATCACTGATAGACATTGAATAAGATACAAATACCTGCCAAAGGTAGGAATACCATTGGTTTCCCGGAAAAGTTTTCGGATAGATGCCTTTGTTGGTTATGGAGGAGGGGGAATGACGGGCAGGATCAGATGGGAATGCGATAAGAAAGATGAAAAAATAAAGTTCAGATTATACCATAGCGGTTTCGTTTTACCTATCCCGTCAACCGGGGGGCAGATAACTTTGTTGCATTGTTAGGAACCTTTAAAGTTATTTTTTATGGACGTTTCAAGACGCGGATTTATGGCAGCATCCTCTGTGAGTGCCATGGGATTGCTGGCTGCTGCAACAGGTATCAATCTGATGGCAACGGATCAGGCAAAAGCCGCTGCTACAGGTAAGGGTAGCGCTGCTACCGCCGCCCCCGAACCATTGGAAGATTTTATTTATGATATCGAACATGGTTCTCAGGGATGGGAAGGCGCTGGTGGTACCGCCAAAGAAGCTACCGTGGAAGAGTTTCCCGTATCGCAAAGTATTGCGGGAGTACTGATGATGCTGAAACCCGGCGCCTTCCGCGAACTGCACTGGCATTCCATTGCGGCAGAATGGGCGTATGTCCTGGAAGGGCGTGTACGTACCACCGTTATTTCCCCTGACGGTACTACTTCCACAGATATATTTGAGGTAGGCGACATCTGGTATTTCCCCAAAGGACATGGGCATTGCCTGGAATGTCTGGGCGATAAATCCTGCAAATTTATACTGGGGTTTGACAGTGGTCACTTTTCAGAATTCGGTACTTTCAGCCTGACCGACTGGATGGGGCATCTGCCACCCGGACTGCTGGCGCGTGACCTGGCCACAGGAAATCTGTTATCTAAACTGCCTGCCAGGGAACTCTATATCGGCACCGGAAAAATCATCACGGACCCCATGCCAGCCAATATCGATCCGCATATTGCGGAAAGTTACAGCAGCCATAAATTCCGGATGGAAACAGATGGTATCCTGCAAACCTATACAGGCGGCTTCACCCGGCTGGTATCTTCGAAAGAGTTTCCTATCCAAAGTACATTGACCGCCTTGCGGATGGATATTAAGCCGGGTGCGATGCGGGAGTTGCACTGGCACCCGAATGCAGATGAATGGCAGTATGTGATCAGCGGTGAGGGCAACGTAGGCATTTTTGGCTCGCACGGCCGGGTAAAAACGATGAGCTATAGCCAGGGAAAGGTTGCTTTTATTAAACAGGGATTCGGGCATTATATTGAGAATACCGGCAAGGAAACGCTGAAACTGGTGGTGCTGTTCAACAGTCCCTTCTATGAAGAGATCTCGCTCAGTACCTGGTTGAAGGCCAATCCGCCGCTGCTGGTAGCCGAGCATTTTGGCATTACAGCAGCGGAGGCAAAAGTGTTAATCAATGCCCCACATGGTATCTTCTGATACGAAAGGAGATGATTATGCCTGGCTTTTATAGGCCAGGGGCCGGATACCTTTTTTCTTCAGGAATACCTTGTGCAGGTGGCTGGGGTCCGTGAAACCGCAGGCGTAGGCAATGTCGCTGATCGTGTTGCTGCTATGTTTTAGGAGATGACATACCTGCGCGATGCGGATATCTTCGAGGTATTGATGAATAGTTTGACCGGTATGCTGTTTGAAAAGCCGGTTGAGGTATACCGGATGGAAATCCAGGCGGGTAGCCAGATCTGAAAGGGTCCATTTTTGCGCAATATCGGATTGCAACAGGTCCCGGATTTTCCGGATCTGGGAAGGGAGCAGCTTTTTATCAGCAGCGGGTTGTCTGGACAAGGTGACGGCGCTTTCGATTAATAGCCCTTCCAGCAGCAACGGCGCCGCTTCACCGGGATGGCTGAACTCCTGGTATATCCGTGAAAACAGTTGGCTCACATCCGCTTGCCGGATGACTGTGAAATGATCAAATCTGATATGATGGTCGCGTAGCCGCTCCAGCCAGTCGTCATTGAATTCAATGAACAGGCAGGAGCGGTATTGTTGCTGCATAATTGTTTGATGTTCCCGTTGTTTGGGATAGATGAGCAATTCCCCGGCAGCAATCAGCTGATTGTTCCGGGAGGTGACTTCCCGGAAAGTGCCTGCGAGTGTATAACACAGGTGTTCGCGCTGATGGGCGTGTACCGGAGAAGAAGATAAAGGTGAATATTGCTGATGGGATAAACGGATACCGGATATATGAATGGTTTTCCGGGTAGTGCCATAGTATTCTCCTGATAGACGTAGTGCTGACATCTGTGAACGATTAAAATGGATGAAAAGGCCGACAGGTTGTTTGCCTCTTTATAAAATTAATCATTCCGCTGGTGGCGTGCTGCGTTTGTAAGCGTATTTTAAGGTGGTGGCGCTGTTTTTAAGGTCATTTTAAGTTGCCGCTGCGCACCGGCAGCGGAGGTCAACACAGGCAAAAAATGGTCATCCTGCAGGGAAATAAACTGCACGGCAAACTAAAGATGGCTGCTGATAAAAGTTTTCAGGTATTAATCGAGCAGCTGGTAACGTTCATTGCTACCAAATTCGAGGAACGGGTACCAGGCGCGTACCAGTTGCTGCGAAGGATCTTGCTTCGCCAGCAGCTGTCGGTCCAGCCAGCGTTCAAAAAAGGTGAGGATGTCTACATTCAGGCAATAGTAACCGGTGTCACTGATAACCCCACTATCTACCCATATTTGTCCCGGATTATTACCGGTGATCATGATCCGGAAATAATCGCCGTCGCCGTATTCACATACAGGCAATGTACCATCGAGCATACCGGTATGCTGAAACCGATCGAGCACGGTTTCTACTCTTTCTTTGTAGGCACTGTCATTTTCATATCGCCATACGTGGGTATCCCAATCTGCTTCTGCCTGATAGCAGTCGCTGAAATGAATGTCGCTGATCAGTGGGCTGTGATTGGCTACATTGACTTCCCATTCTTCGTTTTCGGCCAGTGATTTTTCAATTGAATAAATCCCATAGTACGGGCCGTTTTTATGTAGTTCATCGGAGGCGCCTCCGTTCTGAATCTGCGTAAGAAATGCGACATAAGTGGGAGGTAGTGTGATGGAAAGAGAAGCGGCGATTGCCTGCAATGCCTCCGGACTGATGACAGGGGCCGGAGAAATTCCCAGTCTGGACATTTTTTCCAGGATACTGTTGACATGTTGTTGTATCATGATCTAATCTGCTAAAGCTAACGCAGGCATTTCAACTGCCTGTAACAGGTAGCTTACTTGTGGGTTAATTTTTGGTTGTATAACTGAATAACGGTGCATTTCATCTTCGCTGTAGTCTGGTTTCCATTCCTTTGCTGTTGTTGCGGAGAGATAAGTTAAACGTATCGGACCGTTTTTAAGTATTGTTTGTATCGATATTGTATGCACGTATACCTGCGGGAGAGAGGCAGTTGCCCGGGATAGCCGCTGTAGAGCTTCATCATATACAGGTACCACATTCCTGGAAATACAAGGTTTCCGTTCTCTTGTCAGCATTTTTAACGGATATACGCCGGAATATCTTCCCATCGTAAAACCTTTTATGTGGGGAATCATAAAAATTCAACTTATATATGAGGAACTACTCGCTTCATCCGTGATTAAAGTTAATGTATTTCTTCCTGCAAATAAGGATACGTATCAGGAATTGTTTACATGATGACCAATCAGGAAACAGGAAGGAATAAATGATTACGTGGCTGCCTGGTAGCATTACCGTTCCCGGTGAATGGCGCTAAATTTCGGGGGTACATACTGAATATAAGATGTTTATCTGATTGAAAATTTTAAGGATGTATTAATTACCAGCCTGTAGGCTTCCATATACTTTCTCCGGGCTTGTATGATTTGTTTTTAGCTGCTTTGAAAATAAGGTCTGCAAATATAAAAATAAAATTAACAAAGACACATTATCAATTATAAATAGCCCTTTTACGGGAGGATGGCTGCGCAGATCTGTGACGCTGTTTACAAGATAGCATGTATTCCTTTTACGGCCGGTTTAAAAACAGTATCACTATGTCCGACAGGCATTTATATAAACCATTTGAAGTACATCAGCTCACCATTGATAACCGGGCCGGTTTGCCCTATGTGTATTATTTTTTTGAGATAGCGCACGTGTTGGAGGGCAGTGGTATCCGGTAGGTTAATCAGCACCGGTATCCCTATGAGAGAGGAGACGTTTTTGTTTACACACCACTGGATTGTCGTTCTTTTGAAATAGCTACGCCCACTACTTTTTGTTTCGTACGGTTTTGACCGATACTGTTTGAGCATTGCAGGTCGGAAGCAGCGCAAGCCGCACTGCAGATATGGTTGCGGAAAATGGCGTATATCATCTTCCATCATAACAAACAATGCCGGGTACTATGGCGCGATGAAAAAGATGTGCAGCTGCTGAAAGCTATTCCGGACAATACCATTCAGGAATATCAGCAGGCCGGCACGCACAGTCGGGAAAACCTGCAGCATTTTATCAGTATTCTCCTGAATATCATCTACAGAAATATTACCGGTACAAATGCAGATACCGCCGGAAGCCCACCGGAGAAATCATCCCGGCGCATATCCTGTAGTATGAACTGAGTCTGGTGCAGCTGGAAGTCACCTGCACCGGCTCTTTAAGAAAACAACCGGATTAAGTCCGCATGCCTGCCGAAAGTAGCAACAACAATAATCCGGTTGCCGCCGGGTTATTGATCAAATAAAGTAGAGGTGGCAAATAAAGTCAGTTGCATGCCATCCGGCGCCTGTATCCGCGATACCTCACTCCAGGGCGCTTTTACCGGTGGTGCAATGGATACAGCCCCGTGCAGGATCAGTGCATCCGTCGCCGATTTTACGTGGTCGCCTACATTCAGGGCCAGCCTAACGGGGCCGGCTACCCGTTTTCCTACTTCCTGCTGATCGATGAACGCAGCATGGTTTTTATCGATCAGCTCCAACGTGGCCCGGCCGGCATCGAGAATAATACCATTCCCGGTATCGGCATGCCATTCTTTGGAAGTGGTCATACCCGCCACATCCCGGTAAAACCGGATCACTTCTTCCAGGTTATCTACGGTAAGTACAAGGCGCAGTTCCTTTACGGTGGTTGATGCGGGTGGCTGTGCGGTAGCGGCCATACCCGCCAGCGGAGCCAGGCTGGTAGCTGCTACGGCTGCCATACCCTGTTTTAAAAATGTTCTTCTTTGTACCTGCTTTTTAGCCATATTGTTTTTTGCACAAAGTTATACTGGCAGCCCGGCCGGCATCCTGAACAAATCGGGGTTTTTATTGTACGGAAACAGGTGGCAAAAAAAATCCCCGGCTACCGTAGCTGGCAGCCGGGGGGAATAGTTGATAAAAGGGTAGTCAGGACAAGTTAATACCGTTTGCTTTCAGCCGGTGATACACCCGCTGCAGCAATTGACTTTTAAAGGCTTCTTCCTCATGTACATTATTGATCCATACCTGCAGTTTTAAGGCGGCAGCAGTGTCATTGAGACTCTTTACCAGCACTTCGGGTACCGGGCGCTGAATAATGAGGTCGGACGCCTGTACTTCTTCCAGGATGATCGTAGTAGCTGCAGATAGCTGTTGGGAAGGAGTAATGGTAAACAGCAGTTCCGTTCGGATATGGTTGCTGCTGAGCGTCCAGTTAACCAGCTTCGCCGACAACAGATCGCCATTGGGAATAATAACTTCCGCCCCTTCGGTGGTCACCATTTTACTGGACCGTATACCAATGTCTTTTACCCGCCCTTTCTGGCTCGCTACTTCTACATAGTCGCCGATTTTCAGCGGGCGTTCAAAGATGAGGATGATACCCGATACCAGGTTGTTGACAATATTCTGTAAGCCCAAACCAATACCTACACCCAACGCTCCCAATACCACAGTAATCTTGTCCAGTGGTAAGCCGGATGCTGCAATGGCCAGCAGGAAACCAATTACCAGCAATATGAGCCGCAGTAATACCAGCCGGGAACTTTTGGCTTTTACTTCGCCTACCTGTTCCTCATCCGTTTCTCCAAAAAAATAACCGATGTATTTCTGAAAAAAATTGGAGATCACCAGGATGATAAAGAAGAGCAGAATATTACCGATGGTAAAGGAAGTACTGCCGATATTGCGGCGGGTAACAATCAATCCGCTGATGAGGTTATAGAGTTCATTGTAAATATTCAGATTGGACGTAAATACCATGAGCCAGATGATCACCACCAGAATCGAAAGCACCTTGTTTAATCCGGCCTGTATTTTTTCAAAGTTCAGCCGCGAGCTGAAACCGCCGGCAATCCGGCTGGATTGCATCTGCAGGTAAAGGGCTTCTGTAATGATCTGCATAAAAGCCGTCAGGCTGATGATTTGCAATAAGCCTGCAATGGCGGCCATACCATATACCTTGGATAAACTCATCCGGCCATAGCCATTAAAGATGGCTGCCAGTATATTCAGGATGATAAATACCATCACCACTCTGCGCACTAATTTACCTACAGATAATAATTTATAAAAGCGGTAGTAGAAGAAAAGACCGAAAACAATCGCGAGTACATTCAGGGTGACCATCCATACCCTAGTAGCATGATCCGGCACGATGACAGCCGCGGTGCCTGAAAAGAGGAAGTATAAAACGAAAACACCCATCCAGCAGAGGAACATGCGCCGCGTCCAGTTGCGCCAGAAAAGCACCGTTAACGAGAGTAACAGCAATCCCTGTAATAGCTCTACATATATAGCAGGGGGATTCAGGTCGAAGAGGGGAGCAATATTCAATACCAGCACAATCGTCGCCAACACCGGAAAATACCGTACATATTTTACATGAGGTGGCGTGAGTAATGCCTGCTGCCCGGCTTTCCGGATACGCCGGAAATATTTATTGATCCGGAAGAAAAATACGGCGCCTATCACCAGCATCCAAAGCCAGTATTCGGCATGTTTGACGAGGTAGTAGAGCATGATTTTATCCTGTCCTTCCAGTGATTGGGTCGTGAGCTTTGTCAGACTGGCAGTAGCGGTGGTATCCTCTTTTTTATCTTCCCACAGAAAATTATATTCTTTACTGAATGAACGTAACCCAAATATCCGCAGCTGGCTCTTCACCTTGTTCTCCAGTTCTATGGCTTTGAAATAACTACCGGAAACGGCTGCCTGCAGCTGGGTAATCCGGCCCTGGTTCTGGGAAGTAGATTTTTTGGCATCCGCCCATTTGCTTTTCAGCTCTTTCAATTCGGGCAGATAAAAATTCCGGAAGATGGTATCTGCCTTGATTTGTTTACTGAGGGAGTCTTTGGTGAAAGCGGTCATTTCAGCATTCATCGTCATCAGTTCCTTGTTGTAGTTAAACAACCGGGTACGCCAGTCGTCCAGTTGCTGCCGCATATCGGCGAGCAATACCTGAAACATCTGGAGGTTTCTGATATTCAGTACTTTGTTGTAACGTTCCAGGTTTTCCTGTACTGTTTGCAGGTTGGCCTGAATGGTAGGCAGGTCACCGGATATTTCGCGGGTATCGAAACCCCGGGAGGTAATATTGTTGATGCGGTTAAGGGTAGTATGGAGGTCCTCCATGCGTCTTAACAAGCTGTCGGTGCTGATCTGTACAGGCGGCGCAGGGGGAGCTGCAGGTTTTACCGTGTCCTGTGCAAAAGCCTGGCCGGTGAGTAATAAAATGCTGCATAACAGCGCCAGGTAGCATGCATGTTGGCAATGTCTGACCAATTTCATAAAAGATACAGTTGTTGTTGATAATACCGGATTCGTCATAAGAATAGGATACAAATAACTATTACAGGGCGAAAACGCCTGCAGCAGCTGTTTTAAAAGTATTAAAAGACGTGACGTGTTATGGGGACAGTAATAAAAGAGGGCGGAAGATAAGGCTTTTTTTACATATAGCAGAAACCGGCGATATTTAGTGGCGCTGCAGGGAACAGCAGTAGCTGCAGCGCCGTTGTTATTTACTCCAATGCATATACGTTACCATCTGTGCCGGCAATGTATATCACGCCGGATTCCAGCCAGGGAGTAGCCAGGAAGCTGCCCATGTCCAGAAAATCCCGGTACATTTTCAGGTAATCGTTGTTGGAGCGGGCTATCAGTTCGGATTCGGGTAGTAATTCCTGCGTGGTGGGGTCAAAAAAGCGGGGCGCCTGCTGTTGGCTGGCATCCGTCTGGAAGAGTACCCGGGTTTTGCCGGTAGCCAGTTCTATCTGCAGCAGTTTTCCATCGAGGCCGCCTACGTAACCGTATTGTGTGGTGGTGGCTACGCTGCCGAAGATATTCAGCTGCCCTGGTGCGTGCCATTGGAATTTCCCGCTGCCGGCCTTGAAGCTCAGCACCCGCCGGGTGTCAGACGTGGATACCAGCAGCTGTTTGCCGGCCATGCTGGGCACACTGGTCCAGCTGCCGGGTTCATGGTATACCCACAATCCTTTGCCGGTACGTAAATGCAATGCATATACGTTGAAATCGCGGGAACAGAAGTATACACTGCTGTCGGCCACGGTAGCATGGAATTGTACCGCCCCATCGGGAAAGTATTGCTGACCCATGGTGTCGAATTTCCAAAGCAGGGTACCGTCTGTTTTCAGGGCATAGAAATAGCCATCGAAGCTGCCGGCCAGCACGGTATTACCGGCTACTACCGGGGCCGCATGTACGGCGCCGCCGGTGGCATATTTCCATAATAATTTTCCGGTACGGGCCTGCAGGGCATAGAGGTGTTTATCGGTACTGCCCGTATATACGACCCCGTTATGTACGGTTGGGGAGGAAAGAAAATAATCCCAGGTGTCTGTAGCATGTTCGCCGCCGGTCCGGAAACGCCATAATAATTTTCCATCTGTAATGGCCAGGGCATAACAATAGCCGTCTTCACTCATAAAATAAACGGCTGTGCTGTCGCAGGCAACTGAAGAGGTAATGGCGCCACCGGTCTGGTATCGCCAGATTTTTTCGCCGGTATGTCGCTGGAGGGCATACAGGGAAGAGTCGCCGCCGCCAATGAAAAGGCGCTCTTTCTGTATTACAGGAGAAGACATGATTTTACCCCCCGTGTGGAAACGCCATTTCACGGCAGGCGTACTGCGTACGTCTGTAACAGGGGCGTGGTTATTTCTGTTGGAAGTGCGGCCCAGTTGCTGGGCGGAAAGCGATTGCCAGGTGGCTGGCAACAGCATACATAGATACAGCCATTTCATAAGGTAGCGGAATTAGGAACGATGAAGATATCGTTTTTCACCAAGAGTTAATAGCTGTCAGGGGATATAAAATACAATGCACGTACTGCAATGGTTGTTTGCAGTACGTGCATGATAAATACAGCGGTAGACACAGGGTGCCAGGTGTGTAGATAACGGCGCAGTTATCAGCAGATGCGCCAGGTTTCGTAGCAGGTTCTGAAATTGGTAGCAAGGGTTCGGTTACCTGAGATATCCAGGGTTGCCGTGTTCAAATGAGAGATGCTGATTTTTGCCAGCTTTAATTTCTGATGGGTTTTCTTTTTCATGATGTTTGTTATTTGAGGTGTAGATAATCATGAATGTAATATAAAGAGGCGGATTTTTTCTCCCGTAAAAACGGGGTTTTTATAATATGGGTGCGGGTTTTCGGCAGTTCTGTTATGTGGCTGCATGGAAGAAATATGTAAATGGGACGGGTGTCTTATTTGCGCAGTTTTAAAAAATACAACCGCTGATAATGCCCGGATTGTTATCAGCCAGCTGTTACTTTCATCCCAAAAATGAATGACAGCCAGGGGATATAAAAATAAGACGCATGCACTGTAAATGCTGTTGCGTTTGCAGTACATGCGCGATGAATACGGATGTTGGTCCCGGCGTACCGGATGTGCAGATAACCGGGCTGTTATCAGCAGACACGCCAGGTTTCGATACAATTTCTTATCGTACTGAGAAATGCCTGTTTACCAGCAGCAGGCTGGGAGGCGATGTTCAGCTGAGCAATGCTGATTTTTGCCAGTTTTAATTTTGGCGCGGTTTTCTTTTTCATGGTGTTTGATTTTGAGGTGTAGATAATCATTGAATGTAACGGTAAAAGGGGGAGCATCTATCCCGTAAAAACGGGATTTTTATAATAGGGGTGCGGGTTTGCGGCAGTTGTGAGATGGGGCCGCATTAAAAAACGCGTAAACAGGATCGAAGCCTTATTTACGCGTTTTAAAAAATGTTACTACAGCTGGTAGTGGCCGGATTGTTAACCACCATCGCTCACCCTACTAGCAAACCCACTCAGTGGCAGAACAGGTAACGAATTTGGAGAGAGGCAATGTGCGGTTTTTTTCTTCACCCTGATTAACAGTCGTTAAACTTGAAATAGTGATTTTAGCAAGCTGTAATTTCTGAACAGTTTTCTTTTTCATCATCTAGCTTATTTAAAGGTGAGATAATAGCTAAATTTAATCGAAAAAACGTTGCTGTTTCTCCCGGAAAAAGGGGATTTTTATCTTGTGGAAACTACTTGCAAAACCGTTATTCTACTACCAATATACCTTTCGCTGTCAAGCGGATTTCTTTCTTTGGTTGCTGGATCGCTGCGATCTCTTCCGGCGATTTTTTAGCATCCTCAGCATAGTGTTGTAATTCTTTCACAGAGGTTTCTTTGATAAAGGCGTCGCCGTCAATTACCACCGTTTTACCAATCATATCCAATGGTACAAAGAAGCCATAATCTTTCATCTTCACAAAAGCAGTGGTACTGTCATTAACTGCCAGTTTCATCCAGCAGCCTTTTTTAGGGCATACATCCAGTACCTTGGCCTTCACCTTGGTGGTCAGATTGGGTTGTGTTTTTAAGGCATCGGGCAGCTGCGCAATGGCGATGGCATCTTTGGTTGTGGTAGCAGCGCCGTAACTGGTACCGGGTTTGGCCGGACCCTGTGGCAGCTGTGCATAGGCACTCATACAGCCCATTACTAAAAATGCAGTAAGTATCCTGTGTTTCATCATCTTTTTATTTTAAACTTAACGAATATTTTTATAGGTTGTTGGTACCGGCGATATATTTGTATATCCAGCAAAGATTCACGAAATTAGGGCGACAGCAGTGCATTCATTTACTTCTAAATAAGCATTCATGAATAAATTCCTGAGAGCAATTATTGCAGGGTATGGCGCTAAAAAGCTGGGTGGTGGCTGTCTGGGGACGGTTGTCGTGTTCATTATCATCTATATGGCATTAGGGCAGTGCAATTAATCCGCCTATCATAATGGCCTGGATAAAAAATACCGCTGGGGTTTCTGTTGTCATGACGGATGCCGGTTGTGTTATGGCATATCATTCCAGTCACACAGATCCGTCAGGATCGGTAACAAGGCGGTTCCTTTTGCTGTCAGGTGATAGTTTACCCGCACCGGTACTTCCGGAATCACTTCCCGTACAATCAGTTTATCTGCTTCCAGCTCTTTCAGTTGTTTGCCCAGTGTCTGATCTGAAATAGTAGGCAATACATTTTTCAACAGGCTGAATCGGTTGGTGTTTTCAGCAATATGTATCAGTATCAACGCTTTCCATCTGCCCGAAATAACCTCCAGGGCAGCATTAATCCGGCAGGACTGGTATAGGAAAGCCTTGTTCAATGCATTGGAAGATGTTTCTTTTATCATAACCTTACCTCACTTTTTTATGAGTAACTCCCTTTCCCGGGAGTTATTGAATGATTCACTACAGTCTGGTAGTTTTGTCAAAATTAAACAAAAACGGGCAAGACAAGGGCCGGTCGTGTAAATAATCAAAACAGCAAATCATATGAAAGCAATTGTATTGGATGGTTTTGGAGATGTCAGCCATTTCCGCCTGGCCGAATTAAAAGATCCGGTGCCAGGGGAGGAGGAATTATTGATCCGTATTAAGGCAGCTACTTTTAATCCGATAGATTACCAGATGCGGCAGGGCCGGCGGGAAAAACATCTCCTGCATTCGCCGGTGATGGGCCGGGAACTGGCTGGCATCGTGGTGGCCGTGGGCGCCGCTGTTCAGGGCTTTGCCCCGGGAGATGAAGTGATCGCCGCTTCCGGTAGCCGGGGTTCCAACGGTACCTATGCAGAGCTGATGGCATTGTCTTACAAAGTAGTGGCACACAAGCCGGCAGGCATTGCTTTCGCCACAGCGGCAGCTATCCCGTCTTCCGGACTCACGGCTTTACAGACTTTCAAACGGATGCAGGTACAGCGGGACCAGACTGTTTTTATCACCGGCGGCGCCGGTGGGGTAGGTAGTTTTCTTATCAAGCTATTGAAGGCAAGCGGTGTAGATCATATCGTGTCTGTTGCCGGCAGTGAGGAAAGCCGCGAAGCGTTGCTTACCCTGGGATTGACGGCCGCGCAAATCATCGATTACCGGCAGGAAAACTGGGAGGAGCAGGTACTGGCGGCTAATCAGGGAAAACCCTACGATTGGGCGGCAGAAATTGTGGGCGGAAAATCAGCAGAAGTAGCGGCGTCGGTATTGCGGGTGAACGGAGGTTATGCAGATATCACTTTTCTGGGTACGGAGCTGGCCCGGGAGCTGTTGTTCGACAAGGGCTGTATGGTGCTGAACATTTCCAACTATGCCTACGGCCTGGCCAACAACCTGACCTGGTACGGCCAATCCCTGCAGGAGCTGTCTGACCTGATCCGTAACGGTACCATTATGCCGCCTGCGGTAAGAGAAGTCGGACCATTACGGGTGGAAACCGTGCAGGAAGCACACCTGCTGATGGAAGCCAACCAGACAAAAGGAAAGAAACTGGTGATGACGATATAAACCAGGCCGCGTGTTGCCCGCGGGGCAACACGCGGCACCGGACCCTATTCCCATTTGAAGAGCCGGATGGACAAGAAGGCGATCACGATACTCCAGATCAGCAGCCCGGCTACCTGCCCGGGTATCTGCCAGATATGCAATCCTTCAAAAGCAATCTTACGCAACCCGTCTACAAAGAATGTAAGTGGCAGCAGTTCACAGAAAGAACGTAACCACGTGGGATAGTTTTCTACCGGAAAAAAGAGGCCACACAGCAATATCTGTGGTACGGTGAGGGTATTGGCCACGGGCGCAATGGAGCTTTCATTGCGGATCAACCCACTGATGATAAAACCAATACCCATGAAGATGATTAACCCGAGCACCGATAAAAGCATCATCTCCAGGAAGGTGACGATGCCGTTTACGAGGGTGAAGTCGAATACAAAATAGCCCAGCGCTGTGATAATCATAAAACAAAGTACCTGAAACAACAACCGGCTGATCATCTCGCCCAGCAGCAGATACGGCCGGGTGATAGGCGTGACGAAAATACGTTTCAGCACCAGCGTATGCCGCAGGTTGAACAACAGAAAGGCAGAACCAAATACACCGGCCATCAGCAGCGAAAAGCCCAGCTGACCCGGTAGAATGAAATCGATCTGACGGTATATCCTGCCCGGAACGCTGATCATTTCCAGGTGAGCGGCGGCAGGCTGGTTGGGCAATACCTGTTTATTGACCTGGTTCACGGCTTCCTCCAGGGTGGCGGCTATCAGCGGCAGTTTGTCGGCCGCGGCGCCGGCACTCAGCAGGGTGATATCGTAGCGCGGGATACCGGTAGATAACACCGGTGGGTGAATGTGCAGGATACCGGCAATACGACCTTTTTTTAGTCCGGACAACATCGCTGTGGAGTCTTTACCGGCTTCCAGGTTAAAGATGGAGATTTTTTTTATCGCAGTGTATAACGGGCTGCTGGTATCGCTGTGCGGGGAGAGCACTATTTTTACTTTCACGGCAGTACTGTCTACCATAGCCCCAAATACGGTAACAAAGATGATCGGGAACAGGAGGGCAAACACTACAGAAGTAGGGCTGCGGAGGGTAGCAATAAGGCTGGCTTTGGCCAGTACCATCGCCGCTTTAAGCTGACTGTATTTCTTCGACATAAGGCACCAAATCTAATAATTCTACCAGATAAACGGGATTAATACTTTGCGTTGAGCAGGATATTCCGGAAACTTTTGCCGGTACCAGCGATGGTTGGATAAAGCACGTGGTACCAGGTTGGCGCAGGTCCAGATGAAAAAGGCCAGTGCGGGCAGGCTCCAGGTCAGTAGGGCATAGCCGCCCCATTCCAGTATTTCGCCCAGCAGGTTGGGAGAAGATACATAGTGGAAGCCGCCGCCCAGCGGGATTTTATAACCGGTGTCGCCTTTCCCGCGCAAGCGGATAAGCCGGTAATCGGCCCACCAGTTGAGCCACATGCCGGCGCCAAAACAAACTACGCCCAGGAGGAACGGCAGAGACGTCCCCCAGTTATCCGGATACCGGGCAAAGGCCGCAAACCAGATGCCCAGCAGGGAACCATTGACGGTGTTAAACAGGATCGCTGATAACATAATGACCAATGGCATTTTTTTACCGTTGGTACGTATCATAAACGGATATACGAAACTGCGATGCAGGTAATGCAGCAGGAACAACCCAATCATAAAACCACTGATGGAAGCCCATTGAAAGGAGGACCAGGGAATCCAGGCGGCAAAGGAAATCAGCACGACTGTTTCCATCAGCAGCCAGGCTATTTTATTGCTGACCATCGGGCCCCAGTTGCTGCTGGTATGCCGGCCGTAGGGAGCGGCCTGCCGCAGCAGGTACAACCCGGCGCCGATACCGATGGCCGACCAGCAGGTGATGAATAAGGTGTAGGCGGTGTACGAAGGATAGGTGATCATGATAATTTACCTGTTTGTTTGAACCATTGTATCGTATCCTGTAGGGTGACAGACAGGCTACGTGGCTGGAATTGCAATGCTGTGCGTGCGTTGGAGTGATCTATTTTTTTATTGCTGTAGAGCAGATTGTAAACAGATTGACGGGTATAGTAAGGCGCACCGCCGGTGATGGCGGCCAGTCCTTTTACCAGCGGCAGCATACCAAATATCAGCCATACCGGTAAAACGGGGAGGTTGCTTTTTTTCCCTTTGATGATGCCGATTTCTTTACTCAATGCAGTGAGCGAATGCCACGCGCCGCCCAGCAGGTAAGCCTGGCCGGGTGTGCCCATGGTAAGGGCATTTACAATCGCCTGCGCCACATCTCTTACATCTACAAAGTCAACACCGCCGGGGAATAGTGCAGGTATTCTCCCTTTGTACAAACTGATCACTGCTTTCCCGATGAGGGAAGGCCGCTGGTCATACGGGCCAATCACTGCTGTGGGGGCCAGTACAATCACTTCCATGCCATTGCCGTTGTGCGCCAGTGCAATGGCCTGGGATACGGCTTTGGAACGATCGTAGCCGTAATGGGTATCCGG
Source organism: Chitinophaga nivalis (assembly GCF_025989125.1). Taxonomy (NCBI): domain Bacteria; kingdom Pseudomonadati; phylum Bacteroidota; class Chitinophagia; order Chitinophagales; family Chitinophagaceae; genus Chitinophaga; species Chitinophaga nivalis. The sequence continues at coordinate 3,882,250 of NZ_JAPDNR010000001.1, forward strand.
AGCGGCGGCGCGTTGTTCATTGAGTGGCTCATCGCAGGGTACCTGGTTATAGGCCGTAACGGAGCTGACGTGAATGAATCTTTTTACGCCGGCTTGCTGTGCGGCAGTCACCAGCAGGCGGGTACCTTCCGTATTGGTATGGAATAGCTGTTCATCCGGCTGGTCGCTGACAGAGATAACGGCAGCGAGGTGTATCACCGCATCCGCGCCACTGACAAGTTGCCGGATGGCGGCGGCATCCAACAGGTCGCCGGGTACGAAGGTTACTGCCGGTAAGGGAGCAACGGCAGGAGGGCGGCGTGTTAAAAGCTGTAGCTGGTGCCCATTTGCCAATAACAGCGGCGTGAGTACAGTACCAATATAACCAGTCGCGCCGGTGATAGCAATTTTCATCTGGAAAGTAATTGTCCGGGTCTTTAAATCGCCGGTAAAATAAGGCATTAATTACAATAATCAAGAGCAGACAAGAAGAATCGCGCAGTACGCAAGCGGTACTTAACGTATACGGGTATACGAAAAGAGCCGGCCAAAATAAGCCGGCCCGGTATGGTTACGAAAGAATTATCGGTGTTTGAATAAAGTGGGGGGAGAATGGAAAACAACGTTGGTGGTTCTCCATATGCACAATGGCTGTAAAGTACGGGTAGTATAAGTACTTTGCTTTGTGTAAACGGCTACAAATGTACTACATGTAAGGGGAAAAATATTACGCAATCAGGAAAACAATTTACGCGAAGAGGAAAAAAGTACGTGTACAATCACGAACAGGATGGTTCAAGCTGCTACCGGCGAATATTTTACCGGTTATTAAAAAATATCAAATAAAGCCGGAAAATAAAAATTTTATCTATCTCTTTTTTATCCTACTTTCATGGCCGGTTAAAAGTAACCAGTGTGCATCCTCAGACCATTAACGGTAAATTCCCAAACTATGACTAGTCACCTTGCTGTTGTATTTGGTACTTCTGATTTGTATACCTGCTCAGCTATTATCACTGACTATACCTCAGACACCGTTACCGTTAAATATAGTGGCCTGCCGGCAAATCAGCCAGCTACCTACGAGAACTATATAGCTATCTGGGAAGCTTCGATGATACCCTGGAATGTGCCACCCATTACCTTTGTGGATATAGGGATTAATGCACAGACAGGCTCGGTGGTATTACAAGGACTGGTTATTACCAGATCTTCCTACATAGTTGGATACAGTGTAGGACCTGATGTTACCAATATCGCGTGTTCCAACACTATTTCCCTGGGTGGAATGATTGTCACTCCTCAACACATCAGTATCAGTATTCAGAATATAGGCACAACATCTATTACAATCCATTATCAGACACTGGCAGGATATCTCCCTAATCAATACAACAACTGGATAGGCATCTGGAAAGGCTTGGTATCTCCTTATAACGCGCCCGACCCAATTGGATATACACCTATTTATACGAATAACACGGAAGGCAGCGTAGGCATCAATAACATACAGCTGGGCATCAATTCCAACTATACCCTTATTTATTTTACAGGAGCAGCTTACTCATCAGCTGCGGCCATCCTCAATTTCAGCACTGCTAATTTCCTGATGTCCGAGTAATAATGCATTTATCTCCCTCAGAATAAGATTCATTAGAAGACAACACACGACTCGTTAAGCGACTTCTTTTCTCACCTCCCAAAATTACCATCATGGAACAAGAAACCCTCATTCAAGTTCAGTCCCAGCTTGTGTACCAAACAAAAATCTCTATTATCAGAGTAACCACGGATGCAATCTTTTTGTCTTATAACACGATGCCGGGTAACCGCCCTAAAACAAACAATAACTTTCTCGCCATCTGGCAAAACTTTTCCTCCATACCCTGGAGTACCAGTCCGGGTAAAAACGGTATCCAGACTATCTCTACAGATACGCCCAGTGGCGACGCCAATTTCCTCAACCTGAGCATTACTAAAAGCGATTACATTATCGGCTATGCAGTAGGGCAGGAGCTGACCGGGTCTACGGTACAGCAATTTGGGAATATCTGCGCTACTGCCTACATACCACTGGGTTCTACTGGTGCCAATACGGTATTCAGTTCCAGTATTGAGAATATTTATGTAGGATCTACCTCTGTATTATTTGACTTTAGCCTGCCGGATGGCGTTACACCTACCGCAAATGGGGCATGGGCCGGCCTGTGGAGAGGATTAAATCCTGATCTCTATGGTACGCCTCCTACTGCCGCCATTCAAATCAGTCCCAATGTGGCCAAGGGTACCACCGGTTTTAACAATGTGAGCATCGGTATCGGCACCAGCTATACCATTGGTCTGTTCATGAGCGGCTTTAAATCTTCGGGTGGTAGTACGCAGTCTGCGCTGGCTTGTTCTGCTTCCTTTACTAACTAACATCCCTACACGCAGTATACCCGTTAACCAGTGTGGGATAAGTGAATGTAGTCCGTATCACCAGAACGGAAAATGCAGGCCGCACTGTCTTTGCGGGTAATGAGCTATTTAACCGGTTCCTTTCCCCATTGAACAGGATGGGTATGCGCTGCCCTTTAAGTGGTGTATACTGCCGGTTAGCCCCATTTTCATCACTACCGAAATAAAACCCTCATGGACTTTTTCCGTAAAAGCAGCGATGACCGTTTATACGTATCGGATAATGCAGCGGATGATAAAGGCTTTATAGCCTTTGTCATCCCGGCTGCTATCGCGCCACCTGGTAAAGATACCATTGAGTTGAAAGATGCCTGGAGTAACACGGCTTACGCCGGTACCTTTGTATTTTCTGCGGCTACGCCCGTACTATCTTCTCCTGCTGATATCACTGCTTTTCTGACGGCGATATATAATGTGCTGGGAAATAAAAATCTCTACCGGGCATTGGTATGGTTGCAGGACCTGCATATCATCAACAAGGACACCGCGCCGGCTGTTGGCATCAAAGCAGATGGCAGCGCCCTGAATACATCATTTACGGCCCTGCTGGCGCCTGGTCTTGCACTAACCATGGATAACGGGATGGAGTTGTCGTGGCAAACCGGCAGTACGCCTGTCATCGTGATTGGTAACCTGCAGGATTATCAGTACCACATCAGTTTCAGCGGAAATATGTCGCCGGCTATGAGAAGTCCTATCATGGGTACGCTGGCTTTCAGCGGATCTTTGATGGGGACGGTGCAATTCGGCGCCGCCATACAACGCCAGGCACTATACGAAAATATGACATGGGGATTTCAACTGTTGTATACAGCGGCTGATGGGGTTACCTTGCTATCGTCGTGGTTGCCGCTGGCAGATTACGTGCCGGACCCGGATGATTTCCTGGGATTTACGATAAACATAGATCCGACGGATGTATACAACGAGGTGTTTAATCCCTGTACCACCGGTACCTGTACGATCAGTGGCGCTTATGCCAGCAGGCGTACCTGGTTTGGTTTCAGCGGATTGAATGATGATAACACCACCACCGTATTGTCTTCTTTTTACCGTACGGTATATGGTACACAGGTACAACTGCTGCCCGTAGCTACAGGCGCCATGCCCGCCCGGCTGGTATTTGCCAGAGGCAACTATGCGCTGGTGAATGAACAGTTTATTGTAACACCGGAAGGAGACTTTACCCCGGTGATTGCCGGCGCCAAAGCCGGACAACCACAATTCCTGATGGGAGGCTGGCAGGGAACCGAATTTTTCAGCCTCCTGCCGCAGCTGACTGACCAACCGGGTGATACCCTCCGTTTTTTATCGGGGCAGCCCGCCTATGCGCCGGTATTCCCGTTTGAAATGGCGTCGCCGGTAAAAGCGCCGCAGGAACCGGACGCCCCCTTGCTGGATACCACCTATACCACCGCCTGGGCTACCGTGGTACCCGGAGAAGGCAATACCGTTGCCTATGTGGCGCAACCCAAAGGATCGGCCCTCTTTGGCGTCGACTCTTTTGTAACAGATACCTTTACCGATATTTTCGGACACGTCACCCCCGGCTTTACCGTTCGGACAAACGATACCGTTACCTTCCCGCTGATACCTTATACCGGTGCGGTTTTCACCAAGAATGGCGCTACCTTTTCTGCTACGCAGCTGGAAGACTTTGAGAATACGCTGGTAAGCCCGGTGCGCAGAAAATATGTAAGTAAGTTGTCGGGGGCAGGCACCAGTGCCGCCGCTGGCAGAGCAATGCTGGCCGATACGAACATCGCTACGGCTACAACGCCTTCCGGTTTGCTGGTGACTACCAGTACTACGGCAGGTGTATTAACGTGGGAAGAAGTGTTTCTGGGAAAGAACACAGATAACGGAAAGGAATATACGCTGAAATTCACCCGGCCGGATGATGCCCTCATCACTGCCCTGCAAAGCGGTGACCTGATGCTGGTGGTGGCCAATGCTGATTATCTGGGTACAGCTGGTGGCGGAGGAAATGGCCAGGGCGCCTTCTACAATACAATGAGTATCGGCAGCTGGGAAATGACGGCTGCAGTAGGTACTGCCAACCGCTACGACGATTACCGCAATGTGATGATTGTAAAAGGGAAACGGGGTAAATTATTTGATCCCGATGACCTTATCAACAGCCTGACCGCCAATCCATCACAATGGACACAGGGAGCGGAGATGGCATCCCCTTCGGTCATAGACCGGGAAGGAGAGCTGATGCCACCCGATCCGGATCAGCTGGTGATTCTCTCGCAGTGGATACAAAATTATTTCCTGCAGGCATCTTTACAAACCGACAATAAATACTTCGATCAGTTTAACACGATTGCCAGGAGTGAAAACTGGACCGGCATTCTTTTCCTGCGCATGGATATTTCCAAACTACCGGAAAACCTGCTGGGCATCATGGCTGGCGTGACAGCACCGGATTCATTTAATGTACATCACCTGGGCATACAGATCAATCCCGTGAAGAAAGGGAAGGGGGGCGCCGTAGTAGATAATCCCGGCGATATCTTCGGCCTGATTTATTATGTAGATCCGGATTTTGTGGACGATAATAATCCGGTGACGATTGCCCCCACTACGCCCGCTATCTATGACTTCCGGTTACTGACCTTAAAGGTATTGTTTGAACGTACAGCCGTGAGCAGCTTTGAAAGCCTTGCCCAGCTGACGATGGCAGAAATCCTGAATATGCCTGTTTCAGCCATGGCCGACCAACAGAATGTATACCGGAACATCCTGCTGAGTGGTAGCTTCCAGCTGAATGGAAAGAGCATTATCTACAATCTGTCTGCGCCAGGTGATAATACTTTTTACTTCAACAGTAATATCATCAACAAGATACAGGTAACGAATGTGGTGATGAGTACCCGTAACAGTAATAATCAGGGAATGGTGGAATCCTGGTTTGGATTACAGGGGATGATTGATTTTAAGATAGTAGCAGATACGACCAATAATACTGTTTTTGATATTTTTTCTTTTGGAAATGATGCGAACAGCGATGCACCCAATAAAGGACTGATGTTCAGCAACCTGGGCGTACGTATGGTGTTCCCGGCTGCAGATCCGACATTGAAAGAATTAAACCTGAATACCTCAGAGATTACCTTTGACACCAGCAGAAGTACGCCCCGTAAAAATTGCTTATTCCTCAACTTCGCCCTGGATCTCCAGGGACTACTCACAGCTGCACCGCTGTCTACTTTACAGGAGCATGGTTATGTGAGCGTCATACCGGATCTCGCGATGTCGGATGTCAGCGACGATACCTGGTATGGGCTGCGGTACCGTTTAAACCTGGGTACACCGGGTGAGCTGGCCGGAAAATTAGGACTGAATGCCTATTTACTGACCGCCTGGTCGCCACTCAGTACAGAAGACAACTACTACCGTTCGGCGCTCGGTATTGCCTTACCAGGCACCGGTGGCGGCGCAAAGCTGATCAGTTTACAAACCGTATTGAATTTATCCATCGGCCAAATCAGGCTTACCTATAACGATACGCAAAAATCTTTTCTGTTGTTGTTTACAGAAATCGCACTCAAGTTTTTCGGATTGTTGAAGGTACCGCCGAATGGTGCAACGGTATTTTATTTATTCGGCAACCCGGATGCCGGCGGAAAGGCTTCCGGACTGGGCTGGTACGCCATGTACCGGCAAAACAAACCAGCACTTACCAGCTGATGATAGCAGCTGTTGAACACTTTCCGCTGGTAAAAATATTTGTTTACCCGTTTAAATCAGGCACACATGTTTCCTCCGTTTGACCTCGTGAATAACGTTACAACTACTAAGTATAGGGATACGTTGACCAATAACCTGGCCGCCTGGGCAGGTATTATCAATCAGCAGGCTACCATCCGCATAGTGGTAGACGGCACACCCGGATATGGGCATCAGGCATCCAGTATTAATATTCTCCGGAGAATAACCGGTGCACCGAATGGTTTATATAACGGGTTCGGATATAGCGGTGCCGTGGAAATCTGGTATGACTATGATGGTACCCCTGAATTGGAAGATCCCTTACCCAAGATATTATCGTTGCTGCCTGAACTGAAAGGGCAGCTGACGGGTCGGCTGGATGGCGCCACAGTGGCCATCCTGAATTTCGATAAGGTAAAACCCGCGGAGCAGGTACTCCTGGCTTTTACCGGTGGCTGGGACCTGGTGCAATTTAACCTGAATGAAGATTATAAATCCTCGCTGACGCTTATCCTGCAACCGTTTAATTATGAGGCCATGGATGCCGGCGGCACCCAAAACCTGATGCCGGGAAATAATCTGCAGGTATCGCTGACGCCGGATAATAAAAAAGTAGCGAAAATTAACCTGGATGATGGTGATACCAAACAATTGCTGATAAAGGACCGGGCTTACTTTCTGCCCGTGAAGCAACTGGTGCAGGCAGACTGGGACTATTACAAGGGGCCTGACTTTTCGGATGAAATAAGAAGGAGGGTGGAGGCCATCGAATATTTCCTGAGCGGTCCGGTAGTCAGTAAAATAGCGCCTACTTTAACCTATGGTATCAACTATCCCAAAGCATGCGCTTTTGCCAAGCCTACCCATTACCGGATTTTTCTGGAAATGGCGGCCGTCAGAACGGCCCTGGAAAATGCGGCACTCCATCCTATTCTTCCGCCGTTGATACTCAACTTCGGTAATTATCAGCCGGAAGAGAATTTTATCATGCATTATAACAATATCAGCTATCTGCTGAAGGGAGGGTTAACAATTGGTGAACAGTTAGCCCGTGCGATGTCTTTTTTACCCGATGCGACGCGGTTGGAAAGAGAAGCCTGGACACTGAAAAAACTCAACTGGGAAAACCGTAAAAGGAGCATCAACTTTCAGGATGTCGATACCCAGTACCTGTTGGCAGACTACCTGAAATCAGGGTTGGATGTGAAAGAAGTGATCACCTGGGTCACAGGTGCACCGAGAAGAGTCTTGTTTTTACAGATGGGATTTGTACCGCCGCTGGTGTTTAACTATTACATGAGTAAAGTAAAACTACCGCCTGTTTTTGAAGGCCCTAATACCGCTGTGGTAGCCATCAATACGGGTAATCCCTATTTCAATGCCAATCGCCCCGGTGGTAAGGAAATTCTGTATCCCACAGGATTACTGGGTGGTCAGAACATCCTGGCGCCGGTTAAAAAATTACAAAGTATTGCCGATCAGATAGAAAGCAGCCTGGATACCTGGCCTACGATAGGGAAGGATGCGCCCACCCTGATCATGGGTAATTCGATGAATGAGATGCAGGTACCCGGCAATCCCTATCTCATCTATTTTGGCGCCCTCAAACAGTTTTACAGCCAGCCCGATCCAATGGCCGGCTATAACCTGAATGATAAATTCAACGTAGCGCTGGGTGCTGCTTATCAGATGATGAGAGGCTTTTTTGTTGGTAACCAGCAAACAACACAGGCTGCTGCCGATGATGATCCGCTGACCGTGTTGTATGAAAAACTGCAAGCCGCAGCGGCTACGGGTGAGGTAGACCTGCTGGATGATATTTTCCCGGAAGGTAATATTCATGACTTTTACACCAGTCTGCTGGCAGATTATGGCGGCACGCTGATTATCACTTCCCCTGTAGTGGAAGCCGTACAGCAAAACGGGATCACAGAAAGTGTAACCCTGACCGGTAGTACCCGGGCTTTTGGACTAACGACTACTGCTAAATTCCTGTTTACCCTCTCTTTCGGCGATATACTCAGTTCGGCCCGTTTTACCGCCGGATTACCCTGGAACCTGGGCAACATCCCCTGGATCATCTTTGAAAGTCCGTTCCTGCAGGCGCGCATATCGGAAGGCGATCTGCCGCCGGCTACTGCCATCGGTGGTAAAATAAAAGGCAAAGACTTTGAACTGATGATGGACTTTCCGATAGCAGAAGATCGGATACTCATTCGTGGAGAATTTGAACAGCTGAAAACCATCGCCGACTTTTTTAGTATAGCTGGTGGCGTTAACCTGCTACAGTATATACCAGGGCCATTTCAGGCATTGGCAGGGTTAGGTATTAAATACATGGAGTTTGCCTATAACAAGGCGCAAACCACCATCGACTATATTTCCTTTAATGTAAAAACGGCTACGCCGTGGAATTTCTTTGATGTATTACAGCTGGAAGATATTGATGTAGTGGTATCGGTGAGATACCCTGCTTCTTTAGCAGAGCGGGAGACCATCGCCACGATGGGCGCTAAATTACGTTTAGGCACCGGCGATACCGATCCCCGGCTGGAAGTCGCCGCTACCGTACCGGACCTGGTACTGCGGGGGCAACTCTATGATCCCACATTGCCTATCAATAAACTGATTAATATTTTCTGGCCGGGCCTGCAACCTGGCTGGCCTGGTGGTAAAGAGCCGGTCGTAACAGATTTCAGTTTCAACTATGCGATGAATACCGGCGACTATGCCGTACTGTTGCAACTGGAGTTGAAATGGCCGCTGACGGTGGCTGGCACTACTATCTTTCAGATCGAAAGTGTAGGTATGACCATGAACGGTACCGACGCTTTACGTACCGGATCATTGAACGGTTCTTTGCTGGTATTACCTGATTCAGACCGCATCGGACTGACACTTACCGCTGATTACCTGGGTGCCAATAACGGCTGGCGCTTTATGGGGCAGCAAACTTCCGGTACCGTAGATCTGGTGAAGATGATTACCTGGTATTTACCCGCCGACTGGAGGCCTGATCCGGAAGTATTCAGCCTGCAGGTCGACGGTTTAGGCATTACTGTTATTACCGGCAGCAGCTCCTGGGAATTTACCGCTAAAACTGCCAGCGCCTGGGTGACGCCACTGGGCGACTTTACCGGCGATATGAAAATAGGCTATAACGGTAAAGCCACTACGACCACGACCACGATGACCCGCGTACCATTGGGCACTGCCGCAGTACCCTTGTTGCTGGACGATAAACGGGTACATTACGTGACAGCGGTGGGTATGGAAATGGCAGTGGGTTACTATGGTACCCTGAATGCCCGTATCCGCTGGAATAATATTGAACTAACCATTTTTTACAACTTCGATCCTACCTATAAATCCTACGGTATTTCCTGGGGTATTCTCACAGGAAAAATTGAAGAAAAAATCATCAATAACAAACTGCATAAAATTGCAACACTGGGTTTCAACAAACCCACTACGCTGGGCAGTATCGTGGAAACCATGATTTCCTGGGCTACCGGTACCACCTTTGGACTATCAGCGCCCTGGAGTATCCTGAACAGTATTCCGCTGAATAAATTACAGCTGGTATACGACTTCACAGATAATAAAGTCAGCTTCGAGATTAACATCGGGCCTATCAATATGGGCTTTGCCCGCATAGAGGCGATCAGTGTATCCTATGTGTCTGGTGCGGCGAATCCGGAAGATAATGGCGTGATAGTGGAACTGAAAGGTTCCTTCTTCTGGCAGTCTAATCCTGGTGAACCGCAGAAATGGAATGCCGCCAAACCGGAAACCACACCGGCGCCTTCCGGCCAGGGCAACAAATACCTGGATCTGCGCCTGCTGGCCATGGGGCAACATGTTACCCTGGATTGTTTCCGTACGGCAGATAAAGTACAGGATGCCATTGCCTGTATGGCGAAACTGCCGGATACCAAAGATGGTGAAATACCAGCCGTACAACTGGATGCCAACAGCTCCTGGCTCACCGGTATGGACTTTGGTATTCTGAAGCTGGAAGAAGGTGGCGATAAAGAAGCGCAGCTGGCTGCTGCTGCCCAATACTTCCTCACGCTGCAGGTAGTGTTTAATGATCCCAATTTATATGCACTGCGTATAGCCCTGGAAGGTACCCCCGCTAAGATATTCAAGGGGCTGGACTTCCAGATCATGTATAAAAAGATCAGTGAAAGTGTAGGCGTGTATCAGGCAGAAATAGCGCTGCCGGATGTCATGCGTAAAATAAAAATGGGGCAGTTTAATATCACCCTGCCGGTATTTGGTATTGCGATCTATACCAACGGCGATTTTCAGGTGGATATAGGCTTTCCGTGGAAAGCAGACTTCTCCCGCTCCTTTACTTTCCAGACGCTGATCTGGACACCGATCGGTATTCCGATCCCGGTAATGGGTTCGGTGGGCCTTTATTTCGGTAAGCTTTCGAGCGCCACTACCAACCGGGTACCCAAGATCGACAACGGTACTTTTAACCCGGTATTGGTATTTGGATTTGGTATCCAGTTTGGCTTCGGATATGATTTTGATGCCGGTATCCTGAAAGCCGGTTTCAGTCTTACGGCGGTAGCGATACTGGAAGGTATCCTGGCCAAGTTTAACCCTTACCAGCCAACGAATGCCATTGGCACCAATAACCAGCTGGAAACATCCTATTACTTCTGGTTCCGGGGTACCGTGGGTATCATCGGTAAGCTTTATGGCAGTATCGACTTTAAGATTATCAAGGCAGAACTGAATATTGATATCCGGTTGCTGGTGCAGATGACTTTTGCACCTTATGAATACATTGAATTATCCATTACGGCTTCTGTGGATGTTTCCCTGAGTGTGTCCATCAATCTGGGTATTTTCAAAATAAAGATACACCTGAGTTTCTCCGCACGCATACAACAAGGTATTACCATCAGAGGTATTGGTGGTACGCCGCCGTGGCATGTGGTGGGCAAACCTGCCGCCCGTATAAGTGCGCCATTGCTGCGCCGCGGACAGTTGTCCTACGAAAGACAGGAACTGCTGGCTGCTCTGGCCGTATTTAACCCGGTATGGAGTAACCTGCAGGCGCCGGCAACACCCGTTGGTTTAACCGGTTATATGGGCGTGGGGCTCACGATGGCCGGCGACATTGCTACACAACTGGCAGACCAGGTGGCTTGTTACGTTGCCATGCTGTTCCTCGAATCGCCACAATCCGCCACAGCGGATCGGGTAAGCGCCCGGTTGAAAGCCTATGCCGATGCGGGCGATACTTCTTTTGAAACCCTTTGTAAACAAATCTTCCGCTGGGCGATTGCTTCGCTGCAGTCAGGACCTGTGAGCGGAGGCGAAGTAGATACCAAGGTGGTAACAGATCTGCAACTGGTGGCATTCCTGGCCTATCTGAATGATGAAAACCTGGCGGAACCCATACCGGCAACAGCTATCAGCAGCTTTATGACCGGACAGTTCAGTCTGACTGTACAGGCGCCTTCGGCAGATGTGAATGCCGTATACTTCCCGGTGCCACCGGAACTGACATTGAGCGTGCCCGCCTATGGTACGGGCTATAAAGGTGTGTCCTATACTTTCGGCGGCTACAACAATACCGCTTCCGGCTATACGAAATTCCTGCGCACCTACTTTAATGACCTGGCGGTACAGGTAGCGCCTAAAACGCCTGCCGCGAAGGAAACATTTGCCCTGAATGATACCGCGGCGGTATCTGTAGGCAGCTTTATTTTCGGCGACTATTTTGTATTGATCTGCCGGCAGATGCTGCAGGCAGCCAGAGATGCCCTCCGGGATTATAAATATAATCTGATACCGGGGCAAAGTACACAGGGCATTGTGGACCAGGTACATAAAATTACCCACGATGACACCTATACGCTGGCGCACCTGTTTACCGATAACGCTACAGCGGCATTGAATACGAATAAGACATTACAGATAGCGGAAGCAACCTACCTGATACAGGCAGGAGATACCTTCGACAGCATTGCTGCCCTGCCGCTGTTTGGTAAAGGATTTACCGGCAGTAGCCTGGCAACGGCCAATGCGGCTACCCTCAATATCCTGCAGGCGGGTGTAATCATCACCTATCCCGGAAAAGATCCGTATACCACTTTGCCGGGACAATCCCTGCAACAGGTAGCAGATAGTATAGGCGTTTCCGTGAGTGACCTGATTCAGAAAGGAAATATCACCACACTGGCTGACCTGTTGTTGCCAGTGGCCACCCTGGAAGTACCTGTTTTCGGATACAACACAGCAGCGGGTGATAACCTGCAGACCATCGCCGCGAAATTCAATATTACCCTGGCGATACTGGGTACGCCAACCGCCAATGGCGCCGTCACCGACCTGTTCGACAGCAACGCCAGTGCTACCATAGACATTGCGATGTTATCGCAGATGGAAGCCGGAGAGCTGATTCGCGAAATACAGGCTACCCACGGCTTACAATACCTGGCTGGTATGTCGTCCCGGTATTACATGGCCGGGCTGCGGTTACCAACGGAAGGCGTAACGCCGAACTACCCGGGTATGTGGGTAACGGGCAATGCCGGTGATTACAAACTACCATCCTACGCGGGTTTATATGCCCTTACCGGACAGCAGTTTCCGATTCCGGCATTAACCGGTAAAGATCCGTTTAACATAACATTCACCAATACCGGCGGCCCCGGCTGGCTGCAGTTTGCCGGTACCGATAAAACAACGCTGACGATCAGCATTGCCCCTGATTCTGTAGATGCCAAACGGATCAACAGTGTCAGAACGTATGCTACCGGCAACAACCTGGATACCGGCCTTACCTGGCTGGGCGCACAGGAAGTATTCAGCAGAGAGGCCGCCACCTATCCTTTTACAACAGCGATTGCCTGGAACAGTGCCGCCAGTGTACCGATGCCTTATGGCGGAACAGCACCAGGCGTGCCTGCCCTCACCATATGGCCGCTGCCGGATACCTTGCTGCAATTGCCGGATCGTGCTACCCGTAAAACAGATCCGCGTGTACAACTGCTGACGGGCCGTTTTGATGAGGCTACCCGCACCATGAAAAATACGCCGGTACAGTATTACGGCTATGGTTCGCTCGTGGCCTTTACCATCAAACGGGTGCCACTGGTACCGGATAGCCCGAATACCGCCTATACGTATGAAGTGATGGGCGCCGATGGCAGCAATGTAGCCATCCTGGAAAAAATGGTCAGTGGTATTGGTACCGACAACAGTCTGATTCATACCTTAACGCTTGCGTATCCGGTAGATCCCAACGGTACTACTACCAATGGTATACAAACCGATGTAATTGATAGTCTCACCATTGGTATTGCCCAGGTAAATCTTTCTACCGAAACCCGGCCGGATGCTGCCGCGAAAGCAGTGGTACTGGCACAGGAAGAAATCGTATTGCTGAATCAGCCGGCAGACTTTATCCGGCTGTTATGGCAGGCAGGCATCACCCGTGGTGGTGGTTACTACCTCTATTACTACAACAGTGAAAGCGACAGAGGCTTACCAGACCGTATTTTCAACGACAGAGACGAAGCGGTGCTGTCGCTCGTGGTGTTGTATACCGCACCGGATACCGCAGCCCTGCGTAATAACGTAACCGCCTATATGAATACTACTGTTACCGGAGAAGCCATTGATACCACCAATACTGTGGTGTTTACCCAGGCGGACCCTTATGCGGTTACTATAGCGGCCAACAGCAGCCAGACGCTTGCTGCACTGGCTTATGATTATTATGGTAATGTGGCAGATGTAGCCGCAGATAATACGACCCTTACCCTGCGGAGCACCATCGTACTGCAGGTGAAACAAGGTGTATATGAAGTTGGCCCGGCAGGCAGTACGCCGGGAGGTAACCTCGCTGCTATTGCGGCCTGGTTTGGTACCACAGATGCCGCCATTAAAGCGGCCAATCCACAGATCACCGACTGGCAGACGGCACTGCCGCTTTATACCGCCTTATATTTACCGGATATCCCGGTAACAGTAGGTACCAGCAAAGGAGGAACTACCCTGGAAAGCATCGCGGCTTATTACGGTACCTCGTTGACGGTACTGGCAGATAGTAACCAACTGGTGGCCGGTATTTTTGCTGATGGCGGCAACATCCTGGTCAGCGGCGGACCTGTAACCCGCACCGCGACCGTACCTGCCGGCGTAGCAGGACTGGAAGCGGTAAGGCCTGTACCGGCGCCGATTCCGGATGATCCGGCTGCCGCAGACTATGGCAAACTGTTCCTGCAACATACCTATAACCTGTTGTCTTATCAGTTAGCAGCCAATGCGTTTTTCAATAGCAGTAGCCTGGGCTTACCGGCTTCTCCGTTGTCTGATGCACCGGATGCCGGCGACGATAAAATACGCTATGCCAGAGAGCTGGAGGTGGGCGACGACTGGGAATACACAGTGTCTGTTCCCTACAGCCGCTTCGCCAAACAGGCGGCCGCCCGGCTGCAAAACCTGCCGGATCCGGCAGAAAGTCCTTACCGTGGCTTAGGCAAATTGCTGCAGGCAGACTTTGCATGGCAGGATCTTTATGGTAACCGCTTGTTCACCGACTTGTCGAATCCAGTGGCAGGTTCCGGCGCTCCGCTGAACCAGCCGCCGGTACTGACTGGCTATACCGATCCGATCATCGGTCTGAATCAATGGCCATCGATTGCTACATCATGGGAAGTGAATAACGGTAACGGCACTACGCCGCAGGTACAACTCAATTGTTCTTTCAGCGACAGCTACTATCAGGGATTGCTGCGTGCCAAAGCCACCGGCACCACCACGCTGCAGGCGCAGTTTACCACTACGCTGGACCCGGCAACGGCTACAGACGTGAACAACTATCAGCTGGATGCACAGATAGTCATTAAGAAGGTAACGTTAGATACCGGTAATGCGGCCGTTACACTGGAGGTAGATAATATCCCGCAGGATAAAAAAATAACACTCACCATCAACGGTATCAGTAATGCTGATAAAACCCGTACCTATAGTGGTAATGCGCAGTTTACCTATCCGGATATTCCGGAAGAATCCGGCTCTTCGCTGATCCAGCAGGCGCAACAGGATCTGCAGGTATACCGGCAGTTATACTTCCAGTTGACAGACCCTAACGGTATTGCCTATACGGTAAGTACTACCTTGCTGCAAAGCAGCTATACGCTGACGGCTACACAGACAGATGCCCTGGTACAAACCTGGCTGGTATCTATCTATCAGTTCCTGGCTGACCGTGCGCAGGGGTTAACTACCGTACCGCCGCCGGCAGCATGGCACCTCATTCAGTGTCCGATCGTAAAAACAAACCTGAATACGGCGCAGTTATTCCGGCTGGATCTTGACTTCATTATCACCCGTACCGGTGGCGCCGTAGCCGGCGATTTTGCCACCACAGGCGGTATCCGCACAGTAGCTGCTGCCATCGCGCCGCTTACAGCCGGGGATAGCAGCGATGCAAAAAGTCTCAATGTATTTGCGGCCCGCTTTGAAGCCGCGTTGACGGAAAAAGATAAGTATGTGTTGAAAGTGGCCACCGGCAACGACCGGCTGGCGCCCGCCGGCAAACGTGAAGTATGGGCCGTGCGGTTAGGCCTGGATAAAACCACTGCGCTGGGATACCAGATCAATGACAAAGGCAATCCGGCACTCTTTGCACCCCGGCCGATTTCCAATAAACTGGAAAGCCGCCATGAGGTACCGGTGTATGCCTATTCACCGGAAACCGGTATCGATTTCAGCACCCCCAGCACCTACATGGACTTTATGAACATTGATATGGACCAGTGGGGCCAGCAGTTCCTGACCAGTGTAGATGGTGTATTGGCGCCTGAATTTACAGCAGCCATTCAACTGGTGGACCAGAAAAAAGGAACGGGATACCTGCAGGATATCCTGGAGAATAAAACAGCATTGGCCAACATCATTCAAAACTGGATGATCCCGGTGCTGGCAGGGGAGACACCTGATGCAACCAATGTACAGGAGACCTTCCGGCAATTGTTGCTGGTGAAACTGAGTAACGCCTATAATACGCAGGCGGCAGTACAGTTCAACGCCACAGTAACAGCGGATAAACCGGTGGGCATAGCACCCCGGCTGTTTGGCAACTTTACCCGGAATTTCCGCCTGGTGAATGCAGCTGTACAACAGGAAGAATACACCGTGGTATACTTGTATTTCACCACACCACCAGATCCGCTGGCAGCCAGCAATGTGGCTAATTATACCGTTTCCGGCAGTCTGAGTATCCTGACCGCCGCGGTGGATACCAGCAATACCCGCAGTGTGATCTTAACACTGGATAACAACGTCACAGTAGATACCACGGAGGTCACTGTCAGCAATACGTTGCGGGATGTCAGCGGGCAGCTGCTGCTGGCGCCATATACCCGGAAAGTAACGGCGGTACCGGATGGCGGCAACAATAGTGATACCCTTATTTTCACGGCCAGCCGGCTGGCGTTGCGGCCGGATGCAAGCGTACCATTACCATTCCTGATTACCGCGCCGCAACTGGTGCGGGGTACAGATAATGAAATACTGCCTTATGCAGATCTGGATCTTACTTACGCCGGATCAGCCATCGAACAGCAGATCAGCACCCTGCCCAATATCGAAGGATATGAAGCGTCTTCCTGGCTGAGTTTTGTGATAGCAGCTGCAGACAGTCCGTTGGCGGCCGACCTGGAACGCTTCCAGGTGCCGATGATATTACGTGCCTTCCCGGCTGCACCGGCGATGGTAAAACAAAACGGAGAAGCCCAGTGTCCGCCGGACGCCAGTCGTATCGGCGATATGCTGAACTGGGGTTATATCATACAGTATTCACTGCCGGTACATTATCCGCAGGATGAAGTGGATATGACCATTGATTTCAACGTGGCAGATAATGGAAATATGAAAGCAAGTGAAATGCTGGATGCCTTCCCGCAGCTGGCAGAATTTATTACCGTATATCCGGACGTGAACAAGGTACTGAATACCCAGCTCACGCAGATTACTGCCAGTACGCCCGCGAATGATCCGTTGCTGGAAACGGTATCCATTGCACTGACTTCCTTCCTGGAGATGGTACAGCATATTGTGGCTGCTTCGGAGGGTAATGCCATGGCGATGAGCGCATCGTTGTCGCGTTTCAGCAGTACCGAAGCCTTGCCGTATTCCTTCTTCATCCGGGAAAGCAGCGCAGACATACAAAGTGTAAAAGCACTGGTGGTAACTATTTATGGTAAGCCGCCTGCCGGCGTCGGTAAACCGGAGGTACGCATTGCAGGTTATAAGGCACAGCCATTGAGTCAGCCATGCGGAGGAGATTATTGTTATTACTACGAGCAGGAAGGAACCGGTACCATCCTGAAAGCCGCAGATGGACAAGTGATACAGGACCGTACGGTGGTAATACCGGAAATGAACCTGCTGGCCAGACAGGATGCACTTACAACGGCCACGCTTAAACGAAATGCGGAACTGATACCTGGTAAGCCTTCCAGCGAACCATTTATCTATACGGCCGGACCGGTATCGTTTGCCAATCCATATCATCCGGCGGCAGACTGTCCCCAGCTGCTCAATATTGCAGCGATCAACAGTGGCAGCAGTGGTTATAATATTACTACACTGGCAGCACAGCTGACGAATTTGTTTGATGCCCTGCTGAAAGAAAATTCACAGGATACTATCAGCGTACTGGCCAGCTGTCTGTATACTTATCAACTAAACGATGGTATGATACCCGTGAGTTTACCGGTCATGATGCAACCCATGGAAAGCATATGGGTAAAAGATGATACCGGCACAGATAAAAAACTATCCGCTATGATCCGTGATTGGGCAGATAGTATCTTGTTGTGGGCGGCTACGTTGCAGCCGGTACAGGAAGCAGGTACCTTATGTATAGACCTGACACTTTTCTCCAATCTGACGGCACAGCCATTGCCATTGATCCGTCTCAGAAACCTGGTATTGGAAATCCAGTATGTAACGGATTGGCCCTCCTGAAAAACAACAGACAGGATGAAAAAAACAACCCGTTGATCCATCTTTTCATCCTGTCTGATTTCTTTATCAGTATTGATTTTTAACTTATCTTGGTAAGCGTTATGTTCCACGCCGATCAGATAAGAGAATGGCAGCGCCGCATTGCTTTAGAGGACGATGAGATCGCCTACAGGGAGTTGTTTGTGGTGTTTTACAAACCCTTGTTACAATTCGCTTTTTCCTTTGTACGTTCCCACGAAACAGCAGAAGAGATTGTCTCAGATGTATTTATCAATATCTGGGAAAAACGCCGGCAACTGGAAGCAATTCAGCGGCTGAAAGTTTACTTGTATGTAGCTACCAAAAACAGGTCGCTGAAATACCTGTTGAAGCAACAAAAACAAGCCGCTGTTACCATCGACGATTTACTGGTGGAGCCGGAAAGTCAGTACCACAATCCGGAGCAGCTGATGGTAACGGCTGAAATGCTGCAACGTATTGAAGCGGCTATCAACGGACTGCCGCCGCGTTGTAAAGCTATTTTTAAACTGGTCCGGGAAGATGGATTGAAGTATAAGGAAATTGCCGAGATACTGAATGTATCGGTTAAAACCATTGATAATCAGTTAGCCATTGCGCTCACTAAAATAGCCAATACCATAAAAGTGACGTTCCGGAAAACACCCCGCTGAAGACCCACCAGCATTTTTTTTATTTTCTTTTAGTAGATAGCCGGGAAAATCGGGTCTTAGTGATAGAGGACCCTCCATATTCACGTTATGAACGAGCACCGTATTTGGGAACTAATGGCAAAAAAGCTGGCTGGCGAGGCTGCTGTAGCGGAACTACAGGAGCTGGAGCAATTGCTGCGTGCCAATCCCGACCTGCATTTCCCGGCAACCGTGCTTGCAGCATACTGGAAAAAATCAGTAGACCCGGCAGCAAAATCCATAGCGGAGACAGCACATGAAAAGCATATTCTGCGGATGCAGCAACAAGGTATTCCTATTGGGCTACCGGCAGCAGAGGTCGCGGAAGCTACGCCTGCTGTGAGGATACCCACCTATCGCCGGTATATGATCGCGGCTACCATAGCAGGTATGGTCATGGCTGCCTGCTGGTGGATGATTGCCGGAAGAGGCCCCGCGGAGCGTAGCGATACGTACGAAGTGGCTACCCGCAATGGTACCAGAACCCAGCTGCAACTGCCGGATGGTACACGCGTATGGCTGAATGCGGGCAGTAAGCTCACCTATGGCCACGCCTTTGGCCAGGTAAACCGGGAAGTAACGCTGATAGGAGAAGCCTTTTTTGACGTGACAAAAAATGCGGAGCAGCCGTTTATCATTCATACCGCTAAAATGGATGTAAAGGTATTAGGGACGCAGTTCAATGTAAAAGCCTATCCCAATGAGCCAACAACAGAAGCTACCCTGATACAGGGAAGTATTGAAGCCTCCCTGAAAGACCGGCCCCGGGAAGCTATCCGGCTGAAACCCCATGAGAAAGTCCTGATCCGTAATAACCCGGAGGCCTCGCTGCCGGCTGAAGATACCAGCACACCGGCCCTGTTCATACAAACCCTGTCACATTATAATAACAACGCTGATGCAATTGTGGAAACTTCCTGGATGGAAAATAAACTTGTTTTCCGGGAAGAATCCTTTGCTGCGCTGGCCAAACGGATGGAGCGCCGGTATGGCGTGACCATACGTTTCGAAGACCCTGCCACAGCGGCGTTGCAGTTCACCGGCATCTTTGAAAAAGAAACGGTACAACAGGCCCTGAATGCGCTGCAGCTGATTGCTGCTTTTGACTATACAATAGAGGGGACACAAATTATTATCAACCAATAATTCCGCCGTTATGAAACGTCATCAGTATAATAGTTCCTGATAACAGAGAAGACATAAAAAACGGGAAATGCGCTAACATCTCCCGCAGAAGCTTAACAGGAATACCGGACGTGTCGTGAGAAAATACACCGGGCTTCCATTCTATAACCTTCCAGATTTAAAATTATGCAAAAATCGCTAACTATTAGGGAGCGAATACCCCATGCCATCAAAAAAGCCCTATTGATGATGAAGTTCACTATGTTATTCCTACTGGTAGGTGCTATGCACGTATCTGCCAGGGTACACGGGCAAAGTGCCATTACCCTTCGCTTTAAGGAAACTGAAATCACACATGTACTGAGTAGTCTTGAAAGACAAGGCCACTACCGGTTTCTGTATAATAATGCTTTAAAAGATATCCGGAAGAAGGTAAACGTA
Organism: Chitinophaga nivalis; assembly: GCF_025989125.1. Lineage (NCBI taxonomy): Bacteria > Pseudomonadati > Bacteroidota > Chitinophagia > Chitinophagales > Chitinophagaceae > Chitinophaga > Chitinophaga nivalis. The sequence goes on from NZ_JAPDNR010000001.1 coordinate 3,902,667, forward strand.
GCGGTGACCGATGCGGATATCGATGCATTTATGCGTAACCTGCTCTCCGGAACGGAGCTGACTTACAAAGTCATTGAAAATAACCTGGTCGTTATCCTGTTGCGTACAGCTGCTTTGCAGGATATAAAAATTACGGGAAAGGTAACCAGTAAAAGAGGAGAACCCCTGCCCGGTGTAACCATTACCATTAAAGGTACTGCCCATGGTACTGTTACCAATACAGATGGTTCCTATACGATAACGGTGCCTGAAAACGCAATGCTGGTGGTCTCTTTCATCGGATACACCCGGCAGGAGGTGGCGGTTGGCAGTCGCGCTGTGGTAAACATCAGCCTGGAAGAAGCAGTGAGCCAGATGGAACAGGTAGTGGTAGTAGGTTACGGCGTACAACGTAAACTGGATGTCACCGGTGTGATTGCCCAGGTGAAAGGAGAAGAAATTGCGAAACAGGCGGCCGTTAACCCGGTCAGCGCCCTGCAGGGAAAGGTAGCAGGTGTACAGATCATCAATAACGGCAAGCCCGGTACGGCGCCTGAAATCAAGATCCGCGGCCTGGGTACCGTCTATGGCAGCGCTACGCCGTTGTATGTGGTAGATGGAGTTTGGTTTGAAGATATCAGTTTCCTGAATCCGGCAGATATCGACAACATGAGTATCCTGAAAGATGCTTCCAGTGAAGCCATCTATGGTATTCGTGCAGCCAATGGCGTAGTATTGATTACGACCAAAAAAGGGCGGCCAGGTAAAGCCGTTGTCAGCTACAATGGATTTGTAGGCTATCAGAAAGTGACCAACGAAGTGAAGATGGCGAATGCCAATGAGTACGCTACGCTGGTGAATGAACTGAGTGCGCAGAATGGTAAACCGGCTTTGCTGAATCCTGCTGCCTATGGCAAAGGAACAGACTGGCATCACCAGATCCTGCGGAATGCCCTGATCACCAACCACCAGCTATCTGTGAGCGGCGGATCAGAAAAGACAACCTATAATTTTTCACTGGGTTATCTGAAACAGGATGGGATTGTACAAACCAATGCCTATAGCAGGTATACGGCGCGGCTGCAAAACGACTTCCAGGTATTTGAACCGTTGAAGATAGGTTATACCATTACGGCGGCGGCCAGTACGTCTCATGATATACCGGATTATATCCATCACCAGCTGTTTGCCGCGGCGCCTGTTGTTCCGGTATATTATGCAGATGGTACCTATGGTGATCCGAACGATTATAACCTGGGAGATGGCGCTAGTTTTAATCCGCAGGCCACGTTGGATTTCTATGATCAGCAAATGCGGAAATACCTGGTAACAGGCAGCATATATGCAGACCTGCGCATCGCGAAACACTTTGTTTTTCATACCAGCGCCGGCGGACAATTCAGCCGCGATGAAATGAAATCGTATATACCGGTATATGCTGCCACACTCAAGCAACGCAATACCACCAGCCTGCTGACATTGGAAAATTCAGATAACCGGAACTGGATCGTAGAGAATACCCTGACCTATGATAACAAATTCGGAGACCACAGCATCAAAGCCCTGATCGGACAAGGCGCGCAGCGGTATAAATTTTATAAACTCACCGGCTCCGCTTCCAATGTACCCAACAGCAGCGACGGCGATAAATACCTGGTATTGGGTAATCTCGACGGTCGCCTGGTAAAGGATGAAGGAGATCTGTCTACCGTATCTTCCTACTTTGGCCGTATCAATTACGCTTATAAAAACAAATACCTGCTTACAGCGTCGCTACGTGCAGACGGTTCTTCCAAATATTATGACGAAAACCGCTGGGGATACTTCCCTTCAATAGGTGTGGGCTGGGTGATCAGTGAAGAAGCTTTCATGCAAGGACAGCACGTTTTCGATAACCTGAAATTGCGCGGCAGCTGGGGTAAAATAGGGAATGCCTCCATCAAGTCCGGCGTATCGGTGTTAAAGGTGGCCCAGGACCCTTATCTGACGGCTATTTTCGGCGGTGGTATCTATACCGGCGCCAGCATCAATACGGTAGTGCCGCCCACTACCTACTGGGAAAGAGGTGTGGGTACAGACATCGGACTGGAAGCTACCTTGCTGAAAAACCGGTTGATGGTAGAAGCGGGCTTCTACAGCAAAACAACAGACCGGGCTGTGTTTGATGTACCTATTCCGGCATCAGTGGGTACCAACAGTGGCCTGCTCATTGCCAACCAGGCCAATATCCGGAACCAGGGTGTGGAATTAGCTGTAACGTGGAAAGAAACGCGGAAGGACTTTACCTATTCCATCAGTGGTAATATAGGCATCAACGATAACAAAGTGTTGTCTGTTATCTCCGGTAACAATCCGATCTATGCCGGCGGCGATGCCGCTACCGGCGGTGCGCTGGCTACCCGCACCATCGTCGGGCAACCTATTGGTCAGTTCTTCGGCTATATTGTAGATGGCATCTTCCAGACAAATGCAGAAGCGGCGGCTTCTGCGCAGCCCAATGCCAAAGCGGGCGATTTCAAATACCGCGACGTAAAAGCAGATGGCCGGATTGACGGCAACGACCGGGTACCGATGGGCAATCCCAATCCTAAATACAATTACGGCATCAATACCTTCTTTGCCTATAAACAGTTTGACCTGACCCTCGATTTTCAAGGTGTAGCCGGTATTGATATCTACAATGCCAACCCGGTGATCCGGTATGGAAATGAAAATTTCACCAAAGCATTTTATGATAACCGCTGGCATGGGGAAGGTACTTCCAATACGTATCCTTCTGCCAACCTGGGCGGCCGCGACAACTACCTGCCCAATTCCTTTTTCGTGGAAAGCGGCAGTTATTTCAGGATCAGAAATATGCAGTTAGGTTACAACCTGCCGGCTGCTGTTACCAGCCGGTGGCGCATGAAAAACCTGCGGGTATACGTCAATGCACAGAATGCCTTTAATTTCTTCCGGTATCGCGGATTTTCTCCGGAAGTAGGCGGAAAGCCTACCAATGCGGGCATCGACAATAATTTCTATCCGCTGTATGCTACTTACAATTTTGGCGTGAATGTAACCTTCTGATTAAACACTCATTTATGAAACAAGCTACTTCCTATATACAAAAAGCAGTGAGATGGGGATTACCTGCTGCTTTCCTCCTGATGTCCGGTTGCGGTAAAAGCTTCCTGGATACGCCTCCCCAGGGTAAACAACCCGGTGAAGAATTCTGGAAAAATGCCGGCGATGCTGCCAAAGCGGTGAACGCCATGTATGCCAATCTGCACGAATGGCGGCAGGTGGGTTTTGCGGCGGTAGCCGTAGAAAGCCTGGGATCTGACGATACCGAAAAAGGGAGTAGTCCGGGTGATGCGAGCTACCTCACCAAATTCGACGACTTCACGGTAGGTGCTACCGACGGGCAGGTGATGGACTTCTGGAAAGGGCAGTACCAGCAGATCAATTTCTGTAACCAGGTATTGGATAATGTGCCGCAGATCAGTATGGATGAAAACCTGAAAAACCGTTACCTGGCAGAGGCTAAGTTTATCCGGGCCTATGCCTATTTCCGGCTGGTACGCGCCTATGGCGATGTGCCGTTACGCCTGCGTGTGCCGAAAGATGCCAGCGAATACAACCTGCCGCGTACAGATAAAGCGGAGGTATGGGCAGCCATAGAGAAGGACCTGACGGAAGCTGCAGCGGTATTGCCACCAGCCTATGGCCCCGCAGATCTGGGCCGGGCTACGAAAGGAGCGGCGTTGTCGCTGCATGCGAAGGTAGCCATGTACCAGAAAAAGTGGGCTAACGTATTGGGCTATACGAATGAAGTCACTACGCTGGGTTATTCCCTGTTTCCCAACTATGAGCAACTGTTTCGCATCCGTAATGAAAATGCGCCGGAATCTGTTTTTGAAATTCAATGTCAGTTTATACCGGGTAATAAAGATGCTTCCAATTCGCAATACTCTCAGATACAGGGCGTGCGGGCCTCTGTAGGTGGCGGATGGGGTTTTAATGTGCCTACGGAGCAGCTGGTGAAGGCCTATGAACCCAATGATCCGCGCCGCGATGCCACCATTATTTTCCGGGGAGAAACTACACCGGATGGCGATATCATTCCGCCGCTCGGCGATAATCCGATGTATAACCAGAAATCCTATGTACCCTTCCGGCTGTATGTAACCGGCTATAATGAAGGGGCCGACCAGAATGTACGCGTGATCCGTTATGCGGAAGTGTTGCTGATGCAGGCGGAAGCAGCCAACGAACTGGGAAATGCCACGCTGGCGCTGAAATCGCTGAATGCGGTGCGGGCACGGGCGCGCGGCGGTAATCCGGCTATTCTGCCGGATGTAACCACCACGGATCAGGCACAGCTGCGCCTGGCTATCTGGCAGGAGCGCCGGGTGGAACTGGCCATGGAGTCTGACCGCTATTTTGATGTGATCCGCCAGGGCCGCGCAGCGACACTGTTTGGGCCTAGCGGCTTTGTCGCCGGCAAAAATGAACTGTGGCCGGTGCCGCAGAATGAAATCGACATCAGCGCCGGTACACTTACCCAAAACAAAGGTTACTAATTCAAAAAACATGATCATGCAAAAACGATATCATACCAGCGGGATCTGTCTGACCACCTTGATGATGATCAGTGTGCTGCTGACTGCCTGCTACAAAAAATTTGATCCGTCTTCCTACGCGCCCCCCGTGGAAATAGGCGGCTTTACACAAACGAATCAGATAGCCGCCGGCAACCTGGTGGCACACTGGGCATTTGAAGGCAACCTGACAGACGATGTTTCCAAAACCACCGGTGTGGGTAGCGGGACTGGTTTTTCGGCCGGTATAAAAGGGCAGGGGCTGCGTGGAGCCGATAAGTCCTACGCGTTGATAACGCCCGGTAATCCGCTGGTACAGCTGCAAAGCTTTAGTGCGATGTTATGGATAAACAGCCCGCAGAATACAAAGGGTGTGGTGGGTTTGCTGGCGTTGAATAACAATAAGAACTTCTGGGGTAACCTGGAAATATTTTTTGAGAACGGCGGCAGTAAAGATACCGCCGTGCTGAAAATGCATGTGACCAATGATACCAAAGATGCGTGGCTGGGCGTCTATTACCTGCGGAATGTTTGGGATAACTGGACGCACCTGGGGCTTACCTACAATGGTGCAGATACCTTCAGGGTGTATGTCAACGGTGTGGCGATTGCCACCCAGGCCATCAGCGGTTATGGTCCTGTGACCTTTAAGAACGCCACCCGTATGGTATTGGGTACGATGCAGTTTCAAACGAATCCCAGTCTCACTACTGGCGGCGATGCACAGTCCTGGGCCAGTTACCTGACCGGTACGCTGGATGAAGTAAGGATGTATAACCGCGCATTGACGGAGAAAGAAATCAATGCCCTGGTAAAGCTGGAGGGGAGAGGTAAATAACACATAAAATCAGGCAGATGAAAACCGGATATCCGATGATTACGCGGCTGTTGCTGGGAGTAGCCATCCTGGCTGGTTGCGGCAAAGGAAAGGATACAGCCACGCCGCCGCCGTTGCCAGCCGCTACTTTCAGCTATACCGCCCTCACGGTAGACGGGGCGCCGCGTGGTTTTGTGTATGAAGGAGCGGGTGTGCGGCCTGTGATACGTTTCCGTTTCTCCGGAAAAGCCGACCGGTCAACCGTACCGGCTGCGTGTGCCTTTAGCAGTCGCACGGGTACGGCTATACCGTTTTCGGTGACGTATGAAAATGGCGACAGTACGGTGGTACTGCAGCCGGTGTCGCCATTGGCGTATATAACACGTTACCAGGTAAGCATATCTACGGCGCTGCAGTCGGTAAAAAAGGAACCGCTCTTGTCTGGCATCACGTTGCAGCTGACCACACAGATAGATTCCACCGATAAATTTCCACGGCTTTCAGATGATGCGTTGCTCACCTTGGTGCAGCAACGCACCTTTCAATACTTCTGGGACTTTGCCCATCCCGTTAGTGGATTGGCACGGGAAAGAAATACTTCCGGTGAAACCGTGACAACAGGAGGCAGCGGCTTCGGGCTGATGGTGCTCGTGGCAGGCATCCACCGCGGATTTATTACCCGTGCGGCAGGCCTGGCGCGTATGCAGCAGATCGTTGGTTTCCTGCAGCATAAAGCCGTAAAATACCAGGGCGCCTTCCCGCACTGGCTGCATGGCACCACCGGGCAGGTGATTCCTTTCAGTGCCAAAGACAACGGCGCCGACCTGGTGGAAACGGCCTTCCTGGTACAGGGCCTGCTGACGGTGCGACAGTACTTTAACGGTAACGACCCTACGGAAACCGGGTTGCGGAAAGACATCAACGCACTTTGCGACAGCGTGCAGTGGAACCGGTTTCAGAAAGACGGGGCCAACGTATTATACTGGCATCGTAGTCCGGATTACAACTGGGAGATGAATCTGCCGGTGCGTGGCTGGAATGAGGCGTTGATCACCTATGTGCTGGCGGCTTCGTCGCGTACCTATCCGATTACCAAAGCTGTGTATGACGAGGGCTGGGCCGATAAAGGCAACATTCGGCATAATGGCCGCTACTATGGGCTGGCGTTGCCGCTGGGACCTGCTTTCGGCGGTCCGCTTTTCTTTTCCCAGTATTCGTTTCTGGGTCTCAATCCCATGGGCCTCACCGATGCCTATGCCGATTACCAGACACAGGTCCTACATCATACGCAGATCAACTATCAGTATTGTGTGGCCAATCCCAAAGGTATGTATGGCTATAGCAGCGATTGCTGGGGCCTGACAGCCAGCGATAACCCCAACGGTTATACGGCGTCGTCGCCGTTAAATGATGTAGGCGTAATTGCCCCTACGGCGGCCTTATCGGCTATGCCCTATACGCCGGCAGCATCGTTGCGGGCCTTACATTTTTTCTATTACAAACTGGGCGACCGCATCTGGAAGACATATGGCTTTACGGATGCTTTCTCGTTGCAACAGGCCTGGTTTGCCGATTCTTTCCTGGCCATCGACCAGGGGCCTGCCATGATTATGATGGAGAACTACCGCAGCGGCCTGTTGTGGCAATTGTTTATGAGCTGTCCGGAGATAAAGTCCGGCCTGCACCGGCTGGGCTTTCAAAGTCCGCATGTATAATATCATCAAAAAAAGGAAATGAAAATTTATATCGTTTACGTATATACGTGGTTGTTATTATGCACTACCATGGCGGTAGCACAGCCACCCGCCAAAAACAAACGGCCGTCGCTGACGGATGAGCAGCTGCTGGAGCGGGTACAACGACAAACCTTCCGGTATTTCTGGGACTTTGGCCATCCGGTTTCCGGCATGGCGCGGGAGCGGAGCAACAATAATTTTGGTTATGGGAATGAGGTGGTGACCACCGGTGGCACCGGCTTTGGAGTCATGGCTATCATTGTAGCGACGGAGCGAAAATGGATTACCCGCAAAGCCGCTGTGGAGCGGCTGAATAAGCTGGTGGACTTCCTGCGGCATGCGGATCATTACCACGGTATTTTTCCGCATTGGCTCAATGGTACGACAGGTAAAACCATTCCTTTCAGCCGTAAGGATGATGGGGGAGATCTGGTGGAGACGTCCTTTCTGTTCCAGGGACTGCTGAGCGTCCGGCAGTATTTTAACGGCGCAGATGCCCGGGAAACGGCCCTGCGCAATAACATCAACCAGATCTGGCGGGAAGCGGAATGGAACTGGTATACCCAGGGCGGACAACATCAGTTGTACTGGCACTGGAGTCCCAACCATGGCTGGAGTATGAACCATGCTATCAAAGGCTGGAATGAATGTCTGATTACTTATGTGATGGCCGCTGCTTCTCCTTCGTATGCCATTGCACCGGAAGTATACCACGAAGGCTGGGCCGGTGGCCGCTCGTTTAAAAACGGGCAAACCTTTTATGATATCCGCCTGCCGCTGGGTATGAACTACGGCGGCCCGCTGTTTTTTACCCATTATACTTTCCTGGGACTGGACCCGCATGGCTTAAAAGACCAGTACGCTGATTATTGGGAACAGAACCTGCACCATACCCTCATTAACCGGGAACATTGTATCCGTAATCCCAAACAGTTCAAAGGTTATGGGGCCGACTGCTGGGGATTGACCGCCTGCGATACCTATGATGGTTATAATGCACATGCGCCGGATAATGATTTTGGTACCATTGCGCCTACGGCAGCGTTGTCTGCTTTTCCCTATACGCCGGTTTATTCCATGCAGGCGCTGAAACATTTTTATTACCAGCTGGGTGATAAGATCTGGCGCCCTTACGGGTTTGCAGATGCGTTTAATGAAAGCCGGCAATGGTATGCAGATTCACACCTGGCCATCGACCAGGGCCCGGTGATTGTGATGATCGAAAACTACCGCACAGGGTTGTTGTGGAAACTGTTTATGGGATGTCCGGAAATCCAGGCCGGATTAGGTAAGCTGGGTTTTCAGAGTCCGTATTTAAAAAAATAAATGGTACCCGATGAAACGGATCATAGTGCAACTTTGGCTGTTATGCTACTTATTGTTGGTAACAAATGCTGTTGCGGCGCAATCGCCGGGCGACACGTATTGTAACCCGATAAATATTGATTACGGTTACTGCCCCATTCCCGGCTTTACGGAGTGGGGCCGGCACCGCGCTACCGCTGATCCGGTGATCGTGCAATACAAAGGAGATTATTACCTGTTTGCCACCAATCAGTGGGGATACTGGTGGAGCCCCGATTTGCTGCACTGGCAATTCATTGCCCGCAAGTTCCTGAAACCACAGCATCACGTATACGATGAGTTATGTGCGCCGGCAGTATGGGTGATGGGCGATACCCTGCTGGTATTCGGGTCTACCTATACGGCTGACTTTCCCGTGTGGATGAGTACCAACCCGAAAGCCAACGAATGGAAAGAAGCCGTGGACTCACTGACCATTGGTGGCTGGGATCCTGCCTTTTTTCCGGACGACGATGGCCGGCTGTATATGTACAATGGCAGCAGCAACCGCTATCCGTTGTACGGGGTGGAGATGAACCGGCGTACCTGGCAGCCGCTGGGCGCCCGCCGGGAGCTGTATCTGCTGGAGCCGGACCGTTACGGGTGGCAGCGTTTCGGAGAGTTGCTGGATAATACTTTCCTGGACCCGTTTATAGAAGGTGCGTGGATGACCAAACACAACGGCCGTTATTACCTGCAATATGGTGCGCCGGGTACAGAGTTCAGCGGTTATGCAGATGGGGTAGTGGTGAGTGATCATCCGCTGGGACCTTTTGTGCCACAGGCGCATAACCCGGTAGCGTACAAGCCGGGTGGCTTTGCCCGGGGAGCCGGACATGGCGCTACTTTCCGCGATAACAAAGGTTATTGGTGGCATGTGTCTACCCTGGTGATTGCCGTGAAAAACAGTTTTGAACGGCGTATCGGTTTATGGCCGATGGGTTTCGACAGCAGTGGCACCATGTTCTGCAACACGGCATTTGGTGATTATCCGCACTATCTGTTGCAGGGTAACGGCAACGCCCCTACGTCAACAACATTTCAGGCAACGGCGCAAACATTTACCGGCTGGATGCTATTGAACTATAACAAACCGGTGACCGTGTCATCCACACTGGGTGGGTACCTTCCCAACTATGCCGTAGATGAAAATATTAAAACCTACTGGAGCGCGGCAACCGGGCATGCAGGAGAATGGATCGCAACAGATCTCGGGCAGCTGAGTACCGTAAATGCGGTTCAGATAAATTATGCAGACCAGGATGCGGAATGGATGGGTAAACAAACGGATAGCTATCATCAGTATAAATTGTATTATTCAACAGATGGTCGTCATTGGAAAATACTGGCAGATAAAAGTAAGAACAAAACCGATGTGCCACACGACTATGTGCCGCTGAAAACGCCGGTAGCAGCGCGTTTTATTAAGCTGGAAAATATACATATGCCCGGCGGAAAATTTGCCGTGAGCGGGCTCCGGGTTTTTGGACAGGGTGGTGGTACAGCACCGGATACGGTAGCAGGATTCCAGGTGTTACGTACGGAGAAGGATAAACGAAGTGCGTGGCTGAAATGGTCGCCGGTAGACCATGCCTGGGCGTATAACATTTATACCGGTATTGCACCGGACCAGCTCTACAACTGCATCATGGTACATGGCAGCAATGAATATTATTTTAAAGGGATGGATAAAGAACGTCCGTATTATTTTACCATTGAAGCGATTAATGAAAATGGGGTGTCGGCCAGAAGCCGGATCATAAAGGCAGAATAAACAGGATGGCCCCGTCCTTGTTTTACCGCGATCCTATTGCCTTTTCAGGTAGTTGGGGACCTGTATATCTCGATAAGTAAAATCTTTAATGTGACTGATAATCAAAAAAAAGTGATGAATTATCAAGATAATTTTAAAAAATTTACTTAATTTGTTCTGGCTAACTGAAACAAGGGCGTAAACAACAAAAGACCAAAAATCTGATCGAAGTAAAAATCTAAATCTAAATCCGTCTAAGAAAAGCATTTGCCAGCTTTGCTTTTAAGGTATTTACAATTTATATCGGGAATCAATAGTGCTTTTAATGCATTACACGACTGCAGCGTGTCATGATTAAAAGGTGGATGTGCCATTTTTATTATTGCCAGCGTTTTCTCTCACAAAATCTGAATTAGTTTTATGAAGAAAGGATTATTCCTTTGGCTGTTCGTGGCCATAAGTGTGATGCATGCGTATGCCCAGACACGAACTATCACCGGTAAGGTAACAGATGCCAGGGATGGATCGCCGTTGCCGGGAGTGAACATATTGATTAAAGGTTCCGGTAAAGGCACCGTAGCCGGACCAGACGGCTCTTTTAAATTACAACTACCCACCGGCGCCGCACTTGAATTTTCTTTTGTAGGTTATATCAGCCAGACGGTTTCGCCGGATGGTACTTCCGCCATGAACATACAGCTGAAAGCGGGCAATACGGCGCTGAACGAATTAGTAGTCACCGCGCTGGGCATCAAACGGGATAAACGCACCCTTACCTATGCTACGCAGGAAGTAAAAGGCGCAGCTATCGTAGATGCCAAACAAAATAACCTGGTCAATGCCCTGTCCGGAAAAGTGGCGGGCGTACAAATCACCAACTCCAGCGGTATGCCGGGAAGTTCTGCCAGGATTGTGATCCGTGGTAACAGCTCCCTCACCGGTGAAAACCAGGCATTGCTGGTGGTAGATGGTATTCCCATGGACAACGGGGAAGCAGGTAATCCGGACGGTTCCCTCAGTGGGGGCGGTACCGTGAACCGTGCCAGTGACATTGATCCCAATATCATTGAAAGTATCAACGTGCTGAAAGGCGCTGCTGCAACGGCTTTATATGGTGCAGCTGCCGCTCGTGGCGCTGTTATCATTACCACTAAAAACGGGATGGGTGGCATCAAAAACGGCCGGCCTACGGTGGCTTTCAGTTCCAGCTACTCTTTCGAAAATCCGATCCTGCCTAAGTTTCAGGACAAATATGCGCAGGGATCGGAGGGACAATATGTAGATGGTAACAACGGAGAACAGGGCTCCGGCTCCTGGGGCCCGCTCATCGACACCTTAAAAGTAAAAGGTGTAGCGGTACCGAAACGCGATAATGTAAAAGACTTTTTTAAAACCGGTCATACTACCGATAACAACGTGACGGTGAGCGGCTTTACAGAAAATTCCAACTACCTGGTGTCTTATTCCTATCTGAAAACAGATGGTACCATGCCCAATACCAATTATTCCCGGCATGCCCTGTTTGCCAAATACGGCACCAAACTGTTGAAGAACCTGCAACTCACCACCCAGTTCAATTATATCTCTTCAGACAACAACCGGTTACTGGAAGGAAACAGCCTGGCCAGTCCTTTGTGGACGGTGTATTCCGCGCCGATTTCCTGGAATCCGAAACCCAGTACCAATGCGGATGACGGCTCACAGCGCGTGTTTCGTGCAGCGCGTAACAATCCCTACTGGCTGGCAGATAACACCGGCCTGCGGGATCGTACCAACCGTATCCTGCCGGTGATCAACCTGAGCTACTCGCCATTGCCCTGGCTCACCATCATTGAAAGATTAGGCGCGGATATGTATGTCAACAATACCGACTACCACGAAAATATCGGTATCATCGGTTCTACTTCTACAGATGGCCGCCTGTACACCCGGCAGAATCAGTTCCAGCAGTTCAACAATGACCTGATGATCCAGATTAAAAAAGATTTCGGGAAAGACTGGACAACAGACCTGATCCTGGGTAACAACATCCTGACCAACTACAACAACAGTAATTTCGTACAGGGGGTAGGGTTATCCGTACCTGGTTTATACAACGTGGCCAATGCCAGTAATGTAAGTTCTACCTATCATTACTACCGGAGCCGGAAAGTAGGCTTCTATGGCCAGGCTACCATTGAGTATAAAAAGATGCTTACCCTGGGCCTGACCGGCCGTTACGATGGTAGCTCCGTATTGTCGAAAGATAAACAGTTCTATCCCTACGGTTCCGTGAGCGCTGGTTTTATCTTCACCGAACCATTGAAGATGGCGGATAATCCGATTTTTAATTTTGGTAAGATCCGCGTATCGTATTCTGCTGTCGGTAATGATAATGTGCCGCCTTATTCGCTTACCACGCCGTTTATCCGGCCTACCTCCATCGGCAATATTACATTCCCCTTCAACGGACAAAATGGTTACCAGCTGTCTACTACCTACGCCTTCCCGCTTCGCAACGAAAAAGTGAAGGAGTTTGAAATAGGTCTGGAAACCAAATTTTTCCGCAACCGGGCTTCCCTCGATATCAGTTACTTCGATAAGAAAAGTCTCGACCTCTTAACACCGGGTACACCTATTTCCGGGGCTACCGGCTTTGCCGCTGCCAGCCTGAATGCCGGCGATATGCGCAACCGGGGGGTAGAAGTGGTGCTGAATGTGACGCCGGTGAAAACAAAAAACTTTACCTGGGAAGTAGGCGTGAACTATACTAAAATCAAAAATGAAGTATTGCGGCTGAGTGAAGGATTAAACAGCCTGTTCTTTGCAGGATTTACCAATCCGGGTATCTATGCCTTTGCCAACCAGCCTTATGGTGTGATTATGGGTTCGCATTTCAAACGCAATGAAGGCGGTCAGCTGTTGCTGGATGATGAGGGCTATCCGCAACTCGCCGATGACCTGGCGCCAATCGGAAACGTAACCCCCAACTGGACGGGCGGTATCACCAACACGCTTACCTACAAGGGACTTACTTTTTCTTTTGTGCTGGACTACAAAAACGGCGGCGATATCCTGAACCTGGATAATCACTACCTGTATTTCTACGGCACGCCTAAAGTAACGGAAAACCGTGGTACCAGTACTGTTTTCCCTGGTTTGATTGAAAGCACACAGAAAGAAAATACCAAATCAGTGGTGCTGACACAAAGCTATTACCAGAATATTTTCAGCTCCGCAGATGAAACATCTGTAGAAGATGGTTCCTACCTGAAACTACGGCAGGTATCACTGGGCTATAATTTCGGTCATATGCTGAAACATTCGCCCTTTAAATCCCTGGTATTAAATGTAACCGGTACCAATTTTATCCTGCATAAGAACTATACCGGTTCCGATCCGGAAGTGAGTCTGAATGGCAGTGGTAACGGGCAGGGACTGTCCAACTTCATGGCGCCTGCCAACCATAGCATTATTCTGGGATTAAAAGCATCGTTTTAGCAGCATCAAAAAAGCATCAACATGAGAAAGAGAAATATTGCTATCATATTATTAAGTGCACTTGCTTTAGGCAGCGGGTGTAAGAAATTTCTGGATGTAAATGATGATCCCAACAATCCGCTGGAAGTATCGGAGAAGCTGATCCTGCCGCCGGTGGAGGTAACCATAGGTACGCAGGTAGTGGGTGGTTTCAATGGTTCCAGTGCTGCTTACTGGATGCAGCAGTTGTCGCAGAATCAGCCGGCGCCTGATATGGAGTCCTACCGGATCTTATCTTCTGATGTAGATAATACCTGGACGTTTTACATTTATCCGAATATACTGGCGAATCTGCAGAAGATGATAAACCAGGCTACTGCCGCGAAGCATTATGAATATGCGGCTATCGGTAAAACGTTGTATGCCTTCAACCTGGCCATCGCTACGGATATCTGGAACAATGTACCCTACACTGATGCGTTGAAAGTGCCTGCTATCATGCGGCCTAAGTACGACAGTCAGGAGTCGGTATATATTAACCTGCAGGGGATGCTGGATAGTGCATTGTATTTTGCTTCGCAGCCTGCCAGTAAAATAGCGCCGGGTGGAGATGATTATATTTATCAGGGAGATATGGATAAGTGGAAGAAGTTTATCTATATGCTGAAAGCCCGTTTTTATCTGCGCCTGACCAAGGCGCCGGGCCGTACGGCTGCTTTGCAGGCAGATAGTGCGCTGACGGCACTGGCCAAAGGTTTTGTGGGCAATGAAGACAATGCCGTGATGCCTTATCCGGGCACGGCGCAGGCGGAAAGCCCCTGGTATCAGAATACGTTGCCGGGTGCCGGTGGCGTGGTGATGTCGAAGACATTCATCGATTTCCTGAAAAACAATAATGATCCCCGCCTGCCGGTGATTGCCACCAAAGACGCCAGTGGCGGCTATAGCGGCCGGGTACCGGGCGCCAATACCATTCCCAATCCGAATGTATTGTCGAAGCTGAATACCTTCTACGGTGGCGCTGCTTCGCCTTTGTTCCTGGCTACCTACAGCGAAGCGCTGTTCATTAAAGCAGAAGCAACGCTGATTAAACAAGGGGTACCAGCTGCCGTGCCGGTGTTTGCCGCTGCGGTCAATTCCCATATGTCGTTATTGAAAGTAGATGGCACGGCTGCAGCAGCCTATATAGCTGCCCGGGTGCCGATGACGGCTGCCAATGCATTGGAACAGATCATTTATGAAAAGTATGTGGCTGGTTTTCTGTCTATCGAAACGTATAACGACTGGCGTCGTACCGGCTATCCGAAGTTACAGCTGGTACAGAATGCCTACGTGAATTATATTCCGAGAAGGTGGCCTTATCCGTCTAATGAAATACTGGCTAATCCGCAACCCGGACAGAATGCCAGTACCGCAGACCGCGTATGGTGGGATACGAAATAAATGCCCGAATGACGATGATAAATGACGGCCGCCTCTTTCCAAAGGGGCGGCCGTTTGCTGTGGGCTATTCTGCCGGATTTTCGTTGTTGAGATAGGTTTCTATCACCAGGCCGATCGCCGCATTTTCGGGTGTTTCATCATCTTTGCCTTCTTCAAACCAGTGGCTGGCGCCTTCATTATCTTCTTTCAGCTGCAGGTGTAATACCTTTTCCGGCAGGTGCACAGAGAACAAATGACTGGAACGTCTTTCCACAGTGACGTTGTCATGATGCAGTTTGATATGAAATTTGCCCATGGGATAGTTTTTTGGAAGATGGCACAACTATCAGGCCAGCAGGAGGAACAAAGCAGACCGTTCGGGAGGGAGAAAGCCGGTTTTATTTATATGAGCGGTAAGATCCGCCGGATGTGCCGCCCGCCCGTTTTAAATTCTTTTTCTACTTTTACTGCGGTTAACCAACACTTTTATAAGATGATGAGTAAAATGTTATACAGCCTGGCGGGTCTGTTGGGACTGGCCATCGTGACGCAGGCGCAGGAATTGTATACGCCGCGCCACATTAAGCAGGCGTATGTAAATAATACGAGAGACAAATCCGGGAAACCGGGTAAGCGTTACTGGCAGAACAAAGGCCGCTACCGGATTGAAATTACGGCGCAGCCGCCCACCAGAAGAATCAATGGTACCGCTACCATTTCCTATATCAACAACAGTCCGGATACGTTGCGTGGCCTGGTGATACAGCTGATTTGCAACGTGCATAAAAATGAGGCGCCGCGGTCTGGTTTTGTAGATAAAAAATACCTCACATCCGGTGTTACCGTAGATGCTTTCAGCGTGAATGGTACGGATCTGCAATATAACAACAACAGCGCTACCTCCACTGGCGTAAAGCTGCCAAAACCTTTGCTGTCCGGCGATAGCGCGCAGCTGGTGTTCAACTGGCACTACGATATGTCTGAACAAAGCGGGCGGGAAGGGATGATTGACAGCACTACTTTTTTCCTTGCTTACTATTATCCGCGTGTAGCCGTTTACGATGACTACAATGGCTGGGACAGAACAGAGCATACCGGCCGGGTAGAGTTCTATAATGATTTCAATGATTATGAAGTAGCCGTGAAAGTACCCGCCAACTATGTCGTATGGGGTACCGGCACCTTGCAGAATGCGTCCGAAGTATTGCAGCCGGCAGTAGCCACCCGGTTACAGCAGTCCTATACTTCGGACGAAGTGATGCGCATCGCTTCGCCTGCGGAAACGCTGCAGGGGCTTGTTACGCGGCAGCAACCCTGGAACACCTGGCGGTTCAGCGCCGGTAATGTACCGGATGTAGCACTGGGACTTAGCAACCATTATGTATGGGATGCTGCCAGCGCGGTAACAGATAGCAGCACAGGCCGCCGTGCCAGCGTACAGGCAGCGTATAGTGAGTCGGCGCCCGACTTTAAGCATTCCGTTGGTTTTGGTAAATATGCACTCAACTGGTTTTCGCATCACTGGCCGGGGGTAGCGTATCCTTACCCTGTCATGACCGCTTTTCAGGGTGAGGCAGATATGGAGTATCCGATGATGGTGAATGATGGTTCTGTGGGAGATAACCTGGATTTTGCGCAGCTGTTGCAGGATCATGAGATGGTACATACGTATTTCCCTTTTTATATGGGCATCAATGAAAGCCGCTATGCCTTTATGGATGAAGGCTGGGCGACCACCTTTGAATACCTGATCAATATTGCAGAAAAGGGGCAGGCACATGCCGATGAGTTTTACCGGAAGTTCCGGGTACACAGGTATATCGCTGATCCTTCCACGGAGGAAGACCAGCCCATTATTTCCCTGTCTAATCAGGTGAGTGGAATGGGCTATGGCAGCAACTCCTACGGAAAGGCTTCGCTGGCGTATCTGGGGCTGAAAGACCTGCTGGGCGATGCCCGGTTCAAGGCTTGTTTGCATACTTACATGGATACCTGGCATGGTAAACATCCTATTCCGTGGGATTTCTTTAACTCCTTTAATGCCACGGCCGGACAAAACCTGGACTGGTACTGGCAGAACTGGTTTTTCACCAATAACTATATAGATCTGGCTATTGCCGGGGTGCAGCAGAAAGATAACAAGGCAACGGTTAAAATCAATAACAACGGTGGTTTTGCGATTCCTTTTGATGTGGTGGTGACGTATACGGATGGTACCAGTACCAAAACGCACTATACGCCGGTGATCTGGAAAACGCAGGCCCGTCAGGCCACAGTAACGGTGCCGGCTACCAAGCCGGTGGCCACGGTGAAGCTGGATGGCAATTTGTTTATGGATGCTACCGCAGCAGATAATGAGTGGAAGAAGGGGTAGTCGTTATCTGTTTATATAAATAGTTCCGCAGGGCAGTTATCGCATGGATAGCTGCCCTGCTTTTTTTGCGCGTAGTGTAGTTACAGGATCGTCAGGTTCTGGGCTTTATAAGGCTGTAACGCTGCATGATCTGCCGGTAATTCGGTGATGAGGTACTGGATATCCTGGAGGTCTGCAATTTTCATTTTCATGGAAGAATTCAGTTTCTCGGAGATGGCGAGGATGGCTACCTGGTCTGCCGCCTTGATCATGGCTTTTTTCACCTGGATGGTTTCCCAGTCGGCATCAGTGAGGCCGTGTACCGGATCGATGGCGTTGGTACCGATGATACACAGGTCTGCCTTGATGTTGGACAGGTATTCGAATACTTCGCCGCTTACAGTCATCTGGCTGTAGGCGGATATTTGTCCGCCGATCACGATGGTTTTGATCATGGGCTTGTCCAGCAGTTCCACGGCCGATAGTACGTTGACTGTGATGAAGGTGGCGCGTAGGGTAGCGGGTATTTTTTTGATGAATTCCCGGATGGTCGTACCGCCGCCGATCAGTACGATCATATCGTCGCGGAGCAGTTGCAGGGTTTTTTCTGCAATCACCAGTTTGTTGTTCTGGGCATAGGTTTCTGATTCATGGCCGTAATGATAGGCAATGGACATCGCGCCACCTTTTATCTTCACCACTTTTCCTTCCTCTGCTAATTCATTGACATCCCGGCGGATGGTGTCTTCCGACACATTGATCAGGTTTACCAGTTCGCTGTAGGTGATACGGGTATGGATATTTACCTGTTTGATGATAAGCTCTTTTCTGGCTTTTTTAGTCAGGGAAACCGGGGGCACCTGATCTTGCGTATTCGTGCTGTCCATAGCGTCTGTAGATTCTATATAGTGATGTTAGGTAAAAATTGGAGAATATGCAAAAAAGCTATCGAGCTACTGACACATTCCCGGGTGACAGTGGGTTAATGTTAACCGGGCAAAAATAGGTTTTCGGTTACAATTTTGCACTTTTAGCAATATAAATAATTTTTTTGCGATAATTTAAATAGCTGCTTAAAAGTATAAATTCTTATTTATCAACCCATTGATACTGACTGATAGCCCCTTTGGAGAAAAAATACGCACTATTTGCAATTTTTTACTGCAAAAAATTTGCAATTGTAAATGAAATGCCTACTTTTAGATCGTGTTCCACTAATAATTATTGAACTATTCAATCAACCAAACCACTGTGATGAAAACTAGCAAACACGTGGCTGGCTTCCTGAAAATAATACTGTCGCTCTCCGGCCTGCTGTTTTCTTTGGGAAGTTCCGCTCAGACCACTGCCAACAATCCGTTGCAAATTTCCGGCACGGTGACCAGCGCCGCCGACGGCCAGAAAATTATCGGAGCCTCCGTTTCGCTCGTCGCTGCCAAAGGCGTCGGCGCCATGACAGATCCGGAAGGTAAGTTTGTCATAAAAATTCCTGCAGCCAACCAGGCTAACGTAGAACTGCTGGTCAGTTTTATGGGCTTTGAAAAGAAACAAGTGAAAGTAAATCCAGGCCAGACGCTCGTCAATGTTCAATTGGAAGTGAGCTCAAAAGCCCTCGGAGAACTGGTGGTAACTGCCCTCGGTATTAAAAAAGAGAAAAAAGCACTGGCCTATGCCGTTACGGAAGTAAGAGGCAGCGACTTTACCCAGGCTCGTGAAATCAATATAGCAGATGGTCTTACCGGTAAAGTAGCCGGTGTGAATGCCTCCAGTACTGCCGGTGGCCCGGGTAGCTCCAGCCGCGTTATTATCCGCGGTAACGGTTCCCTGAATGGCGATAACCAGCCGCTGTACGTGGTAAACGGTATGCCCATCGACAACACCACCCAAAGCTCCGTAGCCAGCGGCAACGGCGCCATTGGTCTGAACAGCGACCGGGGTGATGGTATCGCAGGTATCAACCCGGATGACATTGAAAGCCTCACCGTACTGAAAGGCGGCCCTGCTGCCGCTTTGTACGGCGCCCGCGCTTCCAATGGCGTTATCCTCATCACTACCAAAAAAGGCGTGAAACAAAAAGGTATCGGGGTAGATTATAACTCCACCTTCACCGTGGAAACTCCCGCTATCATTCCTGACTGGCAATACGAATACGGCTCCGGACAGAACGGACAAAAACCACTGTCACAGGCAGACGCGATCAACGCCGGCCGCCTTTCCTGGGGTGCTAAAATGGATGGCAGCAATGTGATCCAGTTCGATGGCGTAAGCCGTCCGTATGAGGCACAGAAAAGAAATATCAAGAACTTCTATAACACCGGTACCACCTTTACCAACACGGTTGCAGTATCTGGTGGTAATGACATGGCTACCTACCGGGTATCCCTGTCAGACATGAACAATCATGGCCTGGTACCCAATCAGCATCTCAACAAAAAAATCGGGGCAGTAAGCCTGGCTGTGAATCCGGCTAAAAACCTGAGCATCGAAGCCTACGCCCAGTATAATATTGAGAAGGCGCAGAACAGAAGTGGTGTATCTGATGCTCCCGGTAACGTAAACTGGGGTACCTATATGCTGGGTAACTCCATAGACATCCGTAGCCTGGATCCAGGTTATGATGCTGATGGCAAGGAAATTAACTGGAACCCTTCCGGCTTTGCGAGCAACCCGTTTTTTGTGATCAACAAATTCCGGAATAACGACGATCGTAAACGCTTTATCGGTAACCTCAGTGTGAAATACAACCTGCTGCCCAACCTGTTTGTACGCGGCCGGGTGAACCACGATTACATTAACCTGAACTATACAGGTATTGTACCTACCGGTACCGCCTATGCGCCGAAAGGATTTTATCAGCAGTACAGCACTGCCAGCACAGAAACCAACGGTGAGTTAACCGTGAACTATCAGGGTAAATTAACCCGCGACCTGGGTATCACTGCGATGGCGGGTGGTAACCAGCGGAAGTCGATCTCCGATGCGGTGAACCTGAACGGTACCGACTTTTTTGCACCAGGATTTTATGATCCTTCCAATGTGGTAAGTTTAAGTACGACCAATGTAAACCTGCGTCAGGCTACCAACTCTCTGTTTGGTTCCGTGGATCTGTCTTTCAAAGACATGTTGTACCTGACTGTTACCGGCCGTAACGACTGGTTCTCTACACTGGCTCCGAAAAACAACAACATCTTCTATCCGTCTGTAGGCGCCAGCTTCCTGTTATCAGAAGCGGTGAAAATGCCGGACTTTATCAACTTTGCCAAAGTAAGAACTTCCTGGGCACAGGTAGGTGGCGCTACACCGCAACCTTATGGCCTGTACCAGAGCTATACCATTTTATCCGGTGGCGGTCACCTGGGACAACCCCTGCAAACACCTACGCAGATTCCTTCCCAATCCGGCATCGGTGGCTCCGGCTTATTGCAGGCGCCTAATCCGGACCTGAAACCGTTGCTGTCGACTACCCTGGAAGCAGGTATCGAAGCACGTTTCCTGAACAACCGCTTATCTGCAGACATCACATTCTACAGCCGTAAAACCACCAACGATATCATGCAGGCAGCGATTTCTCCTGCTTCCGGATATAACTACGCACTGCTCAACGTAGGTGAAATGAGCAACAAAGGGATTGAAGTATTGTTAACCGGCAACCCGGTGAAAAAGAAAGACTTCTCCTGGGATGTGAGCTATAACATGGCCTACAATAAAAATGAAGTACTGAGCCTGGCAGAAGGTATCAGCGGCTTACAGCTCGACGTGAGCGTAAACAGCTACGCCTATATCTATGCGGAGAAAGGTAAACCCTACAGCACCATCAAAGGTTTTAAAGTGAAGAAAGATGCAGCGGGTAATACCATCTACGATAAAGCCACCGGCTACGAAGTAAAATCAGAACTCACCGATCTGGGAACAGGTGTATCTCCTTTCTCTGCCGGTATCACCAACAATTTCCGTTACAAACAATTCAACCTGAGCTTCCTGATAGATGGTAAGTTCGGCGGACATGTATATTCTGCTACCAACCTGTATGCGACCCGTTTCGGTTTGTCTAAGATCACGTTGCCAGGCAGGGAAGATGGCCTCACAGTAAATGGTGTGGATACAGACGGAAAACCATTCTCCAGAACCTTTACCTATGGTAAAGACCTGCAGGGCTACTATGACAACTACAAAAATCTCTCTGAGAAATTTGTATACGATGCGAGCTTCATTAAACTGAGACAGGTAGTACTGACGTACAACCTACCTGTGAAAGCCTTTGCCTTCACCAAACTGCAGGCGATGTCCGTATCACTGGTAGCCAGAAATCTGCTGATCCTGTATAAGAACGCTCCGAACATCGATCCGGAATCTACTTTCAGCAATTCAAATGCACAGGGTTTTGAAATGTTTGGCGTACCACGTACCCGGAGTTATGGTGTTAACCTGATGGTAAAACTTTAGTTCATTTTTTTAAATAGTCAATACATGCAACGTTTTGCTAAATATACCTTTCTCCTGCTGACAAGTGCGGTGCTCGGCCTGGCGTCCTGCGACAAAGGTTTTGAGAAGATGAATATCAACCCGAATGCCGCAGAGAAGCCCAATGTAGACCTGCTGTTTACGCAGAGTTTACTGAAAGGAAACCTGCCTTACGACCGCGGATATTTTTATACCTCTTATCTCAACTGCGGTAACTTTATCCAGCACTTCGCCACCGCCAAGGAAATTGCCGGTGCGGGATGTGGCGATAAATATGCGGTGAATGATTTCTACCAAAGCTTTTATTTCCGTTATATCTATACCAACGCAATTACCACCCTGGGCGAAATTATCAACGCCGCCCAGGCGCCGGAAAACGTGAACAAACTGTCGGCCACCCGTATCTGGAAAGTGTTGCTGATGCAACGTATCACCGATCTGTACGGAGACGTACCTTATTCTGATGCGATAAAAGGACGGAGCAATGTTTTTCAGCCAAAGTATGATACACAGGCAGACATCTATGCCGATATGCTGAAAGAGCTGGACGAGGCTATCAAAGCATTTGACAACAGCAAACCTACTTTCGGATCCGCCGACCTGTTGTACAATGGTAACATTGCGCAGTGGAAGAAATTTGGTTATTCCCTGATGCTGCGTGTAGCCATGCGTACCACCAAGGTAACAGATGGTAAAATTCCTACGAAAGACTGGGCGTTGAAAGCGATCGCCGGTGGCGTGATTACAGAAGGTACCGACAACGCCGTACTGCGTTATACCAATGGTCCGCAAACCTATAACAACAACCCCATCGCATTTGAGCTGGCATCACAGGATTATGTGACCGGCGCTAAAGGCAAAAACAATACAGAGTGGGGTAAGTTCAGCAAAACATTTATCGACTTCCTGAAAACACAGCACGATCCGCGTTTAGGTGTGGTAGCAGTGGTATGGAACAATGGTGTGGCAGATACTTCCGCCGCCATTCAACAGGGCATGCCCAATGGCACCGATAAAAAAGGCGCTGATTTCGTGACCTTCTCCGAACCGAATCCGGCTACGATCCTGCAATATGGTTCTCCGCTGTTGTTGCTTACCAATGCAGAAACCAACCTGCTGATGAGTGAAGTAGCTTTACGCGGATGGGGTAGTGGTGATAAAGCCCAGTTGTTCCGCAACGGCGTAACAGCGGCTTTACGTAACTGGGCCCTGTTTGGTCCGGCTGGTACCATTGCTCCTGCTAAGATCGACCAGTTTGTCAACGATCATCCGCTGACGACTACCGGTAATTTTGACGCACAGATGAACCAGATCCATTCTCAGTTCTGGGCGGCATTACTGCTGGATGAACATGAAGCCTATGCAAACTGGAGAAGAACCGGTTATCCGCAGCTGACACCGGTGAACTATATCGGTAATGCTACCGGCGGTATTATTCCCCGTCGCTTCCCTTATTCCCAGGCGGAACAAGGTATCAATGCTGCCAACTATAATGCAGCAATCAGCAGGCAAGGACCTGATTTGTTAACTACGAGAATCTGGTGGGATAAATAAATATGAAAAAGATATTACTGATAACCATACTAACGATCGTTCATAACTGCCTACTTGCGCAAAGGAAGGGGGCTGCTCCCACAGCGGCCGTGATCCCTTTACCCGTAGCCGCTTCCTATAGCACGGATACATTTTATATCACTGCAAATGTTAGCATTATTGCTGCTTCCGGCCTCGCGCCGGAAGCAGCGTTGCTACGGGAATACATACACGCAGCAAGCGGGTTGGAACTGCCGGTAAATGTTGCCCAGGCCCCTAAGAAAATTATTTTAGAAATAGATACACTGGCGGTTACACACAAAGAAGGTTACCTGTTACAGGCTGGATCTCAGCAGGTAAAACTTATAGCACGCGGTCCAATTGGTGTCGTATATGCAATGGAAACCATGCGGCAATTATGGCGGCATACCACGTCAGGTTCTTTAGCCGTTCCGGGTGCACGGATTGCAGACTACCCGCGCTTCGGCTATAGAGGAATGCACCTCGATGTGGGCCGCCATTTCTTTTCTGTGGAATTCATCAAACAGTTTATTGACCAGCTGGCCCTGTACAAGATCAATAATTTCCACTGGCACCTCACGGATGACCAGGGATGGCGGATTGAAATCAAAAAATATCCGCGGCTGCAAAGTGTAGCTGCATGGCGCGACCAAACCATGATCGGCCATAAAAAAGAATTACCACACCGCTTTGATGGAAAACGTTACGGTGGTTTTTATACACAGGAAGAAGTGAAGTCCGTGATCGCCTATGCGGCGGCACGGCATATTAATGTTATTCCGGAGATAGAAATGCCGGGACATGCTTTGGCAGCCCTGACAGCCTATCCAACGCTGGGTTGTACCGGCGGTCCTTATAAAACGGCGCAGTTCTGGGGCGTATTCGATGATGTTTTCTGCGCGGGTAAAGACAGCACTTTCTTCTTTCTGCAGGATGTATTGGATGAAGTGATCGCCTTGTTCCCTTCTTCGTATATCCATATCGGTGGGGATGAGTGTCCGAAGGCCCGGTGGAAAGTATGTGCGGCCTGTCAGCAACGGATGAAACAATTGCACCTGCCGGATGAATCGGCGCTGCAAAGTTATTTTATCCGCCGTATCAGTGATTATGTAAATAGTAAAGGACGTAGTATCATAGGCTGGGATGAAATCCTGGAAGGCGGGCTGGCCCCCGGCGCAACGGTGATGAGCTGGAGAGGAGTAGAGGGCGCAGTATCCGCCGCCAGGCAACAACAACAAGTGATCATGACTCCCGAAGACGAGTTGTATTTTGATCACTATCAATCATTATACCCTGCAGAAAAAGTGGCAGCAGGAGGCTTTACCCCGTTAGACGAAGTATATGCTTACGAACCATTGCACGTGGCTGCAGATACAGCCCTGCTGCCATTTATTGCGGGTATCCAGGGTGAAATCTGGAGTGAATACCTGCCTACTGCAGAACACGCACGCTACATGATCTTCCCTCGTTTGCAAGCCATGGCGGAAAGAGCCTGGTCGCCGCAGCATGTCAGGGATTTCAATGACTTTACCAGTCGCCTCGAAGCGCAGCAACCGCTCTTACAGCAAGTAGGTATTGCCCATAAACCAGTGTATCAGGAAATCAATTATACGCTGGACAGCGTAGGTAAAAGAAAGTTATATATCTCCCTGCATACCTATGCCACGAATGCACAGATCCGTTATACCACAGATGGCAGTACGCCTGGTCTGAAAAGCCCGCTGTACAAAGGAAGGATCGTACTCTCCGGCAATACGGACTTCCAGGCGCAACTGTTTGAAGCAGGTAAACCTGTAGGACGGGTATTCCGGCAGCCATTCCTGGTGCATAAAGCTACTGGTGCAGCCATTACGCTGCAGCAACAGCCAGGCGCCAAATATGGTGGTGGCGCCGGCAAGCTGGTAAATGGGGTGGCAGGTACGCACCGTTTTAACGACCAGCAATGGTTGGGTTTTTCGGTGAATGACCTGGATGCGGTGATCGACCTGGGTGCGGTGGAAACCATCCGGCAGGCAGGCGCCAATATCCTGAACTATCACTGGCAAAAAATGTGGGCGCCGGTATCGCTGCAGTTTGAAGCCTCCGAAGATGGAGTGCATTATCAGCAGCTGGGTGCCGCCAACGCATTTCCGGTGAATGGTATCAACGAAGTTCGTTTAGCCGTACCGGCGATGAAGGCCAGATATATCAAAGTAAAAGCGATCAATAAAGGAGTGATTCCGGCAGGTGAATATGGCGCAGGTGGTAACAGCCTGCTGATGGTGGATGAGTTGCTGGTGAATTAACAGCGCGTATACAGGAATAGCGCACACAGGTATCACACATTCATCAACACATTCACAACATGGCTTTTTTCATCGTTTTTCTTTGTATCCTGATATTGATTTTGTTACTCACCTGGGGGAAGATGAATGCCTTTGTGGCCTTCCTCCTGGTATCTATACTGGCGGGGTTGCTGCTCGGCATCCCGGCCAATAAAATTCCAGGGTCCCTGCAAAAGGGCATCGGTGATACGCTTGGGGGCCTGGTGTCTATTATTGCACTGGGTGCCATGCTGGGGAAACTGGTCGCGGAAAGCGGGGCTGCCCGGCAGATTGCCAATACCCTCATGCGGGTTTTCGGCCCTAAATATTTGCAGTGGGCGTTGCTCATTGCCGGTTTTATTATCGG
This sequence comes from Chitinophaga nivalis, assembly GCF_025989125.1. Classification (NCBI taxonomy): domain Bacteria; kingdom Pseudomonadati; phylum Bacteroidota; class Chitinophagia; order Chitinophagales; family Chitinophagaceae; genus Chitinophaga; species Chitinophaga nivalis. Next base: position 3,928,798 of record NZ_JAPDNR010000001.1, read on the forward strand.
TATTCCCTTGTATTACGGCGTTGGTTTTGTGCTGATGGTACCGCTTATTTTTTCGGTGGTATATCAGTATAAATTGCCGGCAGTATATATTGGTTTGCCTACCCTGGCAGCATTATCTATTACCCACGGTTTCTTACCGCCACATCCTTCGCCGGCAGCGCTGGTAACCCAGTTTCATGCAGATATGGGACTTACCCTCATCTATGGATTACTGGTGGCTATTCCTGCTTTGCTGGTAGGCGGGCCGTTTTTTGCCCGTTACCTGAAAAATATTCCTACGGCGCCGGCTACACTTTTTAAGTCCGATGCTACACCGGATACGCAGGTGCCTGGCAGTGCCAACAGCTTTCTGACGGCATTGCTGCCGGTTATTTTGTTGGTGCTCATCACGGGATTGCAGTACCTGTTGAAAGACAGTACGCCTGCCTGTAAGCAGTTCATGGCTTTTGCCGGAGATGCTACTGTGGTGATGCTGTGCTGTTTGCTGGTGGCTACTTTTTCGCTGGGTGTTTTACAGCAAAGGAGTATCAAAAGTGTTATGCAGGTGTATGCAGACGCTGTGAAAGATGTGGTAATGATTCTGCTGATTATCGGCGGGGCAGGCGCGTTGAAGCAGGTGTTGGCAGATAGTGGCGTGAGCGAACAGATTGCCGTGGTGATGCAGTCGTGGCATATTCCGGTATTGATACTGGGATGGCTGACGGCGGCGCTGATCCGCGCCTGTATCGGTTCTGCTACCATTGCAGGGATTACTGCAGCGGGTATGATTCTGCCTTTAATGGTCCGGGAACAGGTAGATCCCAATCTGATGGTATTGTCTGTAGGTGCCGGCAGCCTGATGTTTTCGCATGTGAATGATGCCGGCTTCTGGTTGTTCAAAGAATATTTTAACCTCAGTATCAAACATACTTTTTTATCCTGGTCTGTCATGGAAACTATCGTAGGCGTAATGGGCCTGATAGGTGTATTGATACTGGATTACTTCCTGTAATTGAATTTTTTTTATCAGTAATTTTAAATCATCGAAAAATGGAAAACACTAACAACGCAGAAGAAAAATTTGCCGCCCTGGGGTTGGAATTACCACCGGCGCCGGCGCCATTAGGAGTATACAAACCTTTTCTGATTGATGGCAAGTACCTGTATCTTTCTGGTCATGGTCCGGTACAACAGGACCGTTCCCTCATCATCGGCCGTATCGGAGATGCACTGGATATGGAACAGGGCAAGTTGTCTGCCAGACAGGTAGGTTTAACGATGTTGTCTACCATCAAAACCCATGTGGGTAGTCTCGATAAAATAAAAAGAGTGATCAAGGTATTGGGCATGGTGAACTGTACGCCTGATTTTGAACGTCATCCTTATATCATTAATGGTTGCAGTGAACTGTTTGCAGCAGTATGGGGCGAAGAAAATGGTATTGGTGTAAGAAGTGCTGTGGGCTTTGGTTCTTTACCGGATAATATTCCAGTGGAAATAGAAGCATTGTTCGAACTGTACTGATAAATCCCGGCAGTAAATGACAGACGGCTGACTGGCTGGTACAGAATTCAGGGAAAATATTTACTTTCCCTTAAAATATGGAGCAATGCAAAAGCCGGATGGTAATAAAGATATGCGATTGGCCGCTTTCGGGGAGTTCCTGTTAAGACTGCACAGCAACAGTGGTAAACGGTTTCAGCAAACGGATGGCTATACGGCCTATTACGCGGGCGCAGAAGCCAATGTATGTGTGTTGCTGGCCAGACTGGGAATTCCGGTGGATTATATTACCCGTGTACCGGATAATGATATCGCTGCCGCAGGTATACAACAGTTGAGGAGTCAGGGTGTGGAGACCAGTAAAATACAATACGGCGGTCATAAGCTGGGATTGTATTTTACGGAATCCGGTAATCATATCCGTCCGGCAAGGGTAATTTATGACCGCACAGGTACCGCCTTTGATTCGTTGCAGCCCGGCGATATGGATTGGAAAAGTATTTTACAGCATACGCACTATTTCCATTGGTCGGGTGTAGCGGCTGCGTTGTCGGACAGTGCGGCGGCAGTTTGCGCGGAAGCGCTGACGGCTGCCCGGGAAGCGGGCCTGATTATTTCGGCTGACTTCAATTACCGGACTACCTTATGGAAATATGGTAAACACCCACAGGCAGTGATGCCTGCGTTGTTGCAACACAGTGATATTGCCGTGGCAGATCTGGATGCGGTGCAGGTATATTACGGTATCACTACCGATCCGCAGTTGCCCGTTGCAGAAAGATTCCGGCAATGTTTTACCGCGTTGCAGCCACATATGCCCCGGCTGAAAACACTGGGCATGAGTTTCCGTAGAACAGAAGGGAATCAGCTATGGTATTCCGGCGCACTGGCACATGCCGGTGATTTTTATTTTTCCAAAGGCTTTGCCCTGTCACATGTTACAGACCAGATTGGTACCGGTGATGCTTTTACTGCAGGAATGTTGCATGGTTTAATGAGGGGAGAGGCGCCCCAGACGATCATTGATTTTGCCACTGCCTGCGGCACGCTCAAACAAAGTATTCCCGGCGATTGGGCAATCATCAGCAGGCAGGAAGTGGAAACCCTGATGACAAACGGCCTGTCAGGAAGAATAGTACGCTAAAAATTAAATACAACGATGTTTACGATAGATGCACATTTGGATCTCAGCATGAATGCGCTGGAGTGGAACAGAGATCTGCAGCAACCCGTTGCTGCCATCCGGGAGCGGGAAGCCGGCCTGACGGATAAGCCCGACCGGGCAAAAGGGGTAGTAGCCTTTCCGGAATTAAGAAAAGGAAATATCGGTCTGGTAGTCGCCACACAGATTGCCCGCTATGTGGCGCCGGATAACAAATTGCCGGGATGGCATTCGCCGGAACAGGCATGGGCCCAGACACAGGGACAGCTGGCCTGGTACAAGGCAATGGAAGACGCCGGCGAAATGGTGATGATCAAAGACCGCAAAGGACTGGAACAACACCTGCTGTTATGGAACGATGGTAAACCGAATGACGGTAAGCCAATCGGCTATATCCTGAGCTTGGAAGGGGCAGATTCACTGGTAACCCTTAAACACGTAGAAAAGGCTTATAATAAAGGTTTGCGGGCTATCGGGCCGGCACACTACGGACCCGGGCGTTATGCCAATGGTACGGATGCTACTGGTGGGCTGAAAGAACAGGGACGTGCGCTGCTGAAAGAAATGGAACAGCTGAACATGATCCTGGATGCCACGCACCTCTGCGATGATGCATTCTGGGATGCCATGGATCTCTATAACGGCGCTATCTGGGCCAGTCATAACAACTGCCGTACACTGGTAGATCATAACCGTCAGTTCAGTGATGATATGATCCGGGTGTTGATTCAGAAGGGTGCTGTTATTGGTGGTGCACTGGATGCCTGGATGATGGTACCGGGATGGGTAAGACAACAATCCACGCCGGAAGCGATGGGGTGTAACCTGGAGAAACTGGTAGACCATATGGATCATATCTGCCAGCTGGCAGGCAATGCGCTGCACGTGGGTATCGGTACGGATCTCGATGGGGCTTTCGGTAAAGAACAGTGTCCGTACGACCTGGAAACTATTGCTGATCTGCAAACCATTCCCGCCTTGCTGACGAAACGCGGCTATGCGGCAGCTGATATTGAAAATATCATGCATGGCAACTGGCTTCGTTTGCTGAGAAGTACCTGGATTGATTAACCCATCTTCCAAAAAAAATACCCGCACGCTGTGCCACTTTCCGGTTTGAAGGGAACAGCACTGCTTGCGGGTACAGATGGCTCCCGAAGATTTGCTTTATTTATTGGTGGCCGGCAACCCAGCCAGCTTTGCGGCCAGTTTTTCTCCTTTCAGATCCCGGCCAATGATGATGCCATTGGGATCTATCAGAAAATTCCGGGGAATAAATTCGATACCATATTGTTTGGCGACGGCGTTGTTCCAGCCCTGCAGATCAGATACCTGTGTCCAGGACAACTGATCGGTCAGGATGGCTTTTTGCCAGTCTGCCTTTTTATCTTTCCGGTCCAGTGAAACACCCAGTATGGTGAAGCCCTTGTCTTTGTAGGCGTGGTAGAGGCGTACCAGGTTGGGATTTTCTGCGCGGCAGGGACCACACCACGACGCCCAGAAATCAACCAGCACATATTTACCACGGAACTGCGATAATTTCACGGCTTTGCCTGTTGCATCCGGCTGTACGAAATCCGGCGCCGGGGCGCCAATGGCGGTTGTACGTGCGATGGTGATCTTTTGCGCGAGCAATTTCCCATCCGGACTTTGCCGCACGGCTGCCGGCAGTGTGCTGAAAACCGTTGCTACTTTTGCCGGATCCGGTGTATGCCGGATAATATCCTTTAATGCCTGCAGGCTGAAAAAAGGATCGCCTTCGTTGCTGATATATTCATATTGCAGCTGTTCCTGCAGCTTTACTGCCTGGGCATACTGTTCATCCAGCTGATCGCGGAAGGCAGGATCTTTTTGTTTTTCTTCCGGCGCATTCCGGTAAGCCGCGCTTACGGCCTGCATCAGCTGTTCCGGTTTTTCCAGATAAGTAGCATATTTGCGATAGGCGGTATTCAGCGGTGATCCGGTGATGGCAGCTGATTGTGGCGCATCTTTGACCTGTACCGTCATCCGGGTATTCTCCAGGTAGAAAGGCAATGTCTGTGCAGCCTGATAGGCAGAAACGATTGTCAGCGTGGCTTTCACGGGAGCGGCTACTTTTCCCTGCAACACAAATTTTCCATGCGCGCCCGTGGTGGAGTCGATGGTTTTTTCTTCCTTGCTGACAGCGTACTGCAGGTATACCTGGTAGGTAACCGTATCAGCAGGCAGTATGCCGCTGATCACGTAGCCGGGCTGTTGTGCCCATCCCCGGATGGGGAGGAGCACGCAGGCGGCGATGAGTGTATTGCGTAGGTTAATCATTCTGATCAGTAGGTTTTAAAGCCGGATTCGCATCAAATTCTGTTTGTGGAATCTGCAGGGTGAAACCGGCACTGTTGGCAGGAATGGTGAATACGGCGTTGGCCGGATGTCCGTTGCTTCTTACCAGCGGTGCGTTGGTACGTTTGATATCGAGGAAGCCGATACCAATTTCCCCAAACAGTTCTTTTCTTTTTTCCACCAGTATTTCTGCAATCAGGGCGGCGCCGGTAGCGTGTGACGGCGTGGCGGCAGGATCTCTGTTCTGCTGTACCGCAAAGAGTACATCGCCGGCAGTGGCGTCGTTCAGCCTGGCTTTGGCTTCGGCTTCTATCAGGTACATTTCCGGAGAGCGCATCATCACGATGTAATCCGAAAAGTTGGTAGTGGTACCGAATTTAATGGTTTTCCATTTGGCGAGGCCTACATAGGAAGCATCCGGATTCACGAACTTACTTCTTCTGATATCTGTGTCGGTAAACAATCTTACAAAGTTACTGTCTACAAAAAAGTTGAAGGGTCCGATGCCGGAGATGCCATAAAAAGTAGAAGGGGTGCCGTAATAAATGGTTTGATCCGGCGCCTGCGGGAAGCCCCACAATACTTCTTTTTTAGTAGCAAAGTCGGCGGTCATGGTAGCGGAAAGTTCAGCTGCATTCAGCGGATAGCCGGCTCTCGCCTGTTGTGAAGCGGTAATGGCTTTGGTGAGGAACGCAGGATCTTTCATGCCCAGCTCCAGGTATACCCGGGCCAGCAATCCATAGGCTACGTCCCGGTTGATGATATCCTTTAAACCGCCGTTCGCTCTTTTCACCGGCAGGTAAGTAACGGCATATTCCAGGTCGGACCGGATGAGGGCATACACTTCCGGCAGCGCCGCACGTGGGTGGCCGATGGTGGAAGCCGTAGTTGGTTCCGTATAAATCGGTAATCCGGGACCGCCGGGCAGTTCGCTGTAGGAGCGGGAAAATTCCCGTACCAGCTCAAAGTAGCACCAGGCGCGGAAAGCGCGGCCTTCGGCTTCCAGTTGCTGTTTGCTGCTTTCTGCCAGCTGGCTGTTATGTACGCCGCTGATCAGGTTGTTGGCCGAGTTGATGAAGCTGTAGAAAAAATCCCAGGTAAAGCTGCTCCTGCGGTAGGTAGCTGCCCGGTTCTCGTAGAGGTAATCGGTGTAATAGGTGTTGGCATTGGGTAAGGAAACATCTCCGCCTCTTACTTCGCGGGCCAGGTTTACCGATACAATGCCGTATACGTCGGAAGGAGAGCGCCATTGTGTTCGCAACAGGCTGTAGATACCATTGAAAAAGGCCCGTACACCGGCTTCTGAAGCAAATACTTCTGCCGGATCTACCGTATCGGTAGGCTTGGGATCGTCCAGGAAATTTTTGTTGCAACCGGTCACCAGCAGGGCTACCAGGCAACCTATATAACTGATATGTTGAAAGGTTCTTTTCATAAAATCGCTTTAATGAGATGGATTATAAACCAACGTTTACGCCTACACTGAATGTTTTGAATACGGAAGAACTGTTTCTGGTAGTACCGTCTATGTTCTGTTCCGGATCTGTTCCTTTTTTCGTACGGGACCAGGTGAAGATATTATCTGCCTGCAGGAAGATGCGGCAGGATTTAATCACCTGGTTCGTATAACCGGTTACGTGAGCCGGCAGCGTATAGCCGAGGGTGATATTCCGCAGGCGGATATAATCCCCGCTGAACAGGTTCCGGGTAGAAGCGTTTTCCCAGTCGTTCTGACCAAAGCCCAGTTTGGGTACGTCTGTTACATCGCCTGGTTTTTGCCAGCGATCCAGGATGTCGGTGCTGAGGGAGCTACCCAGTCTGGAGAAGCCGTGCATCAGGCGGATGTAGTCTGCATCCAGAATTTTACCACCAAAGGCATAGTTCAGCAGGAAAGAAAGATCAAACTGCTTGTAGCTGAAACTATTGCTTAAACCGCCGGTAATCGTTGGCAGCGCACTACCCTGATAAGATCTTCTGGCAGCGGGAGAACCCGGATTACTGCCGGAAGCAGGTATGGCCGCCAGCTGATTAACAATCACGGTGCCGCCCGGATTTTTCGGATCATCGGCATACCATTGTGGTTTACCATTGTCCGGGTTTACGCCTGCCCACTCGTAGATCCAGAAGGCAGCGTAGCTGTTGCCTACTTCCAGGCGTTTGTTGCCGGAAATGATGGCAGCCTGTGGCAGCGCCGTGATGCGGTTTTTCAAGGTAGTGAGGTTAAAGGAAGTCGACCATTTGAAATCTCCTTTCACCATATTCCGGCTGTTAATGGTAATTTCTATACCACTGTTGCGCAGCTTGCCGATATTGTCGGTAATACCGGTGATGCCTGTGGAAGTAGGGAAAGGCCGGGTGAATATCAGGTCAAATGTATTTTTGTTGTAGTATTCGAGGGAGAGATCAATCCGGTTGTTGGCAAAGGAGAGGTCCACTCCGATATTATAGGTACCGAGTTTTTCCCAGCTGAGATTGGGATTCCCCAGCAGGCTGTTGTAGATACCCGGATAGCTGAGATCATTATAACCAGTACCATAAGCGGTGATGTAGGGGAAGTATTCCGGGAGTGCCTGGTTGCCCAGCTCTCCGTAGGAAGCGCGTAGTTTCACCAGGTCAAAAACAGACTGGTGTTTCATGAAGTCTTCATTAGACAATACCCAGGAACCACCCACGGCATAAAATACGCCCCATCTTTTTTTGTTGCTCCATCTGGTAGAACCATCTGTACGGAGGGTTCCTTCAAAGAAGTATTTATCGTTGTAGCTATAGGTAATACGGCCCAGGTAACTTTCTATCCTGTTTCTGCTGGTAGCAGATTCGGAGGTTTCCTTGGAGGCGCCGGCACTTACTTCTTCCAGGCCGGATACTGGAAAGCCGGTGTTGCCTACGGCAGTGGTTTTGATATTCAGGTCATAGGCTTCCGCACTGGCCATTGCGCCGATGTTGTGCAGGCCGAAAGTTTTCTGGAAAGACAACATGTTGTTCCAGGTCCAGGAGCTGGTGAAGTTCGCATCTTTACGTACGCGGCCACCTACCGGAACGGCATCGCCGACAGTAGGGTTGGCATACAGCAGGGTGTTGGTGTTGAAGCGGTCTACCCCGATATTGGATTTGAATTTCAGGTAATCGGTGAAGGTGATTTCACCATAGGCATTCAGGGATGTTTGTAAGCCCTGGCCGGTGGTTTTATCGCGTTGCAGCAGGGATACCACGTTCATATTACCGGCGGCAGAAACGGGCCGGCTATGGTTGATGGTATTGCCTGGTACGGGATATCCGAAATCGTATATGGGTTGCTGTTTGTTGTCCAGTACAATTTCACCGGCATCGTTGCGCCGGTATAACGGATAGATGGACGACACCAGCCGCGGGAACTGTACCGCATTGTTATAGGTAGGGCCAGACTGCGTCGGGTTGTTTTCATTGCTGGAGGCAATGGTGGTATTGACACCGACTTTCAACCATTTTTTCAGATAGGCGTCGCCGTTAAAGCGGGTGGTGATACGTTTGTAGTTGGAGTTCCGTACCACCCCATCCTGATCGAGATAGTCTGCAGAAATATAGTATTTGTATTTGTCGCTGCCGCCGGATACATTGACGCCTACATTTTTGCGGCGGATGGCCGGGTTCCGGATTTCTTTTTCCCAATCGGTATCCCACAGCAGGGTAGCGCCGGATTTCAGGTTACCGTTTTCATCGATGGGATTGGCGACGTTGTAGGGATTGTATTTTAATCCGAACGTGTTTACGCCGGTGATCAGGTTATCGGAGGCATATTTACCCGGGTTGGCAATATTCTGGGAGATCGCATAGTTCTTTTGTGCTTCCCAGGCCAGTTTCATATAGTCTTCGGAAGATACGAACGCATATTCTTTGGTAGCGCGGGAAGAAAGCCCATAGCTGCCATACACGGTAATGGCCGGATCTTTGCCGCCACGACCTTTCCGGGTGGAGATGAGGATAACGCCGTTGGCAGCACGGGAACCGTATAAGGCGGCCGCGCTGGCGTCTTTCAGCACATTCATGGATTCCACGTCGTTGGGGTTGATGGTATTGATGTTGCCATCATAGGGAATACCATCTACGACCAGTAACGGAGAGGAGGAGGCGTTGATGGAACCAATACCACGGATACGGATCTCCGGTGCACTACCGGGTTGTCCGGAAGAATTGACAACGGTAACACCCGCTGCCAGGCCCTGTAACCCCTGGGTAACGCTGACAACCTGTTGTTTGGCCAGCTGTTCACCGGTTACGGCGGCAATGGCGCCTACCACGCTTTGTTTTTTCTGGGTACCATAAGCGATGACCACAATTTCATCCAGCTTCGCATTATTGATCTGCAGCCGGATCACGCCCAGGTTGCCGGCAGCATTGATTTCCCGGGGCAGATAGCCCACGAAGGAGATCACCAGTACGGCATCGGGCGCTACATCCGGTAATACAAAATCGCCGGTATTGTTGGTCGTGGTAGCCTGGTTACTGCCTTTTACTTTAATGGAAGCACCGGGGAGGGGAGTGCCCTGTTCATCGGTGACTTTCCCTCTTACTTCACGGGAAGCCTGGCTGGTACCCGGATGGGTGGCCGCGCGCTGTTTTACCAGTACAATTTTATCTTTCACCGTATAGGTCAGTTCCTGGTTGGCAAAACAGGCGGTCAGGGCTTCTTCCAGTGTCGCATTTTGCAGATTGATATCTACCGGTCTGGTGGTATTTAATAACGCCTGGTCATATACGAAATCGTAGCCTGTCTGTGTCCATATCTTTTTAAAGATGACCGGTATCGGTGTTTGTTTCTCCCGCAGGGTGATTCCCTGGGCATAAGTACGGGCGCTCACCTGTAAGGTGGCAGCGATCAGTAAAGCAACAGTTAGTTTCATCACCAGCAATAGTTTAGTTATGCCGCACGGAGGCTTGCATAAAATTTTAGTGTAAAATTTCATTCCTTGTGTTGATTTTTCAGGCCATGTTGCTGTGTGCTGCAGCATACCGTAACATAGCGGTTTGGTTGATTCTTGCGTTTCTGAACATTTATAAACGGATAGATCCGTGTAGCTGCCAGGGGCATTGGTGGCGCGCCTGGTGGTGGTAATTCGGTGCTTAATAACGGATAACCCTTTTTTCACCGATGTGTTGGTGGCACATCCGATGGGTTTCCTGCGACTGTTGCTGCTGTTTTTTTATGCTGTTACTATAATTGTTCTGCCTGCGATGGTAAAATGTACCTTGCCGGTAGCTTCCATGGCCGACAGTACTACGGACAGGTCTTTGTATAAAGAGATACGGCCGCCGAGCTGTAAATCGGGTGGCGTAGTCTTGTACACGATTTCCATATCGTACCATCTGGCAATGCGGTTCATGACCGTTTTAAAGTCTTCGTTGCCGAATACGAGATAGCCGGTTTTCCATGAAAAGGCTTCCGCTGCATCTACCGTGGTCAGTCTTACCGTTTCATCTGCGATGGCTTGTTGCCCCGGCTGTAAGATGGTGGTGGCGCCGGTTTTTACGAGACTGATTTTAACACTGCCGGTCAGCAGGGTGGTGGTGATGTTTTTCATCTCCGGATAGGCGTTCACGTTAAACAGTGTGCCCAGAACGGTGATAACTTGTTTGTCCGAAGCTACCAGGAAGGGTGCATCCGGATTTCTGCTGACATCAAAGCTGGCTTCTCCGGTGAGTTCCACTTTCCGCTCCCTGCCGGCGAACCGGGTGGGGAAACGCAGCGAGGAGGCCGCATTCAGCCATACTGTGCTGCCATCCGGCAGGTTCACCTGGTATTGGCCGCCGCGGGGCGTGGTAATGGTATGGTAAGTGATGGCACTGCCTTTATTATCGGAAGGCAGGATATGATATACCAGCTGGCCATCGGCTTTTTTGGTGATTTGTACGCCGGCCTGACGGGCAATTTCTCCGTTGGCGGCATCCGTGAGCGAAATACGGGTGCCATTTTCCAATATCAGGAAAGCCCGTTTGCCACCGGGCATAATGGGTGTAGCAGCTACCTGTCGGGTACCGGCAGCTGGTGGAGCCGCGGTACGATTAAGGTACAACAGGATACCTCCGGACGCAAACAGGAACATTGCTGCTGCGGCCGCCACGCGTGGCCATGGCCATGCCTTCCTGGTTTTGTCTTTGCGCAGCTGGATGGTCTGCCACATGTCCCGGTCGATACTATCCAGTTCGGCTTCAGACAAACCGGTATCAGCGGCTTCCGGTAACTGGTGAAACCAGTTGCGCAACAACAGCAGCTCTTCTTCGGTACATTCGCCCGCTCTGTATTTGGTCAGTAATGTTTGCGCATCTCTTTTTTGCATAGCTTAAAAACAAGGACTTCCAGTCGTCCTCCTGTAAACAAGACGGTTAAGTATTACGCAGGGGGTACGTCGTGATAAAATTTTTTTAAAAAAAAGATAACTATTCAGGAATGCAGTTGCCAGATCAGGTAAAGGAGTACACCCAGTCTGACTTTCAGGAGTTTCAGTGCTTTCTTCACCTGTTTGGTGACGGTTTGTTCGGAGATGTGCAGCCGGTCGGCAATCTCGCGGTGGCTTAGATGTGCCTTTCTGCTTAATTCAAATACTTCCCGCATTTTGGGCGGCAGGGCAGCGATTTCTTTTTCTATGAGCAGGGTAATTTCTTTTTCCCGTACCAGGTGGTCGGTGAGGATATTATCCTGATCCAGGAAGTGTTGCAGGGAAGTGAGGTACTGGTCGGCCACCTTTTTATGGGCAAAGAGATCCAGCGCCCTGTTGCGTACAGACCGGTACAGATAGCCTGCCAGCGAAGTTTGCATGGAGTAGGTATTACGCTTGTTCCACAGCTGTACAAAAATTTCCTGTACAATATCTTTGGCCTCTTCGGGGTCCTGCAGCTTTTTGCAGGCATACCCAAACAGCAGGCGGCTATAACGGCGATAGATCTCCGCAAAAGCCAGTTCACTGTCTGCTGCCAGCAGTGTTGCCAATTCAGGATCACTAAGCACGGTATAGTCTGTCATGTGTGTATTAAGCCCCTTTTGTTTGTACGATGGTGTGTATCAGTGCTGCCCCTGCATGGATACAAGTTATGCGCAACATTAGAACAATTTTCAGAAAAATTACAGCATTTATGTATTTATTGCTCGTCCTGGCGGCGGTATTTATCCGGTACGCGTTGGTTAATTGCTAAAATAGCGCTGTTTTTAGCAGCGGAAGATAGGAAATTATCAAGCAGGATAATGACAGGAGGGAAATTTGTTGATTTTTTGTATTATTACAGATATGAATCTAATCGGTAATGTTATCTGGCTCATCTTCGGCGGTTTCTTCGCCTTTCTCGGATATATGGTGAGCGGGTTGTTGATGTGTCTTACTATTATAGGCATTCCTTTCGGATTGCAGTGTTTTAAAATTGGTCTCTTTACGTTGATGCCTTTTGGCAGCCAGGTGCGGGATGTACCTGGGCCTACCGGTTGTCTGGCAACCATTTTCAATATCATCTGGATATTTACCGGCGGCCTCTGGGTAGCACTGAATCATTTATTCTGGGGGTTCATGCTGGCCATTACTATTATTGGTATTCCCTTTGCCCGGCAGCATTTCAAGCTGATGAGCCTCACTTTTGCTCCTTTCGGAAAAGAAATATACTAAGTCTTAACGGTTACTAACGCTATCGGTTATACGCTGATAGGCCGCGCTTCCTGAAACGGATCTGACTTGTTATGCCCGTGAATGATCGCTCCGGATATCATCTCCCGAAAATAAAAAATATACCACCTGCGGATTATTTTATGATCGGGAGATGATAAAGTAAAAGGCAATTATTTCCCCGTCATCTTACTCCGGAAGGCGCCAGGTGTTTGTCCGGTTGCCTGCCGGAAGAGCCGCAGAAAATATTTAGGATCGTCAAAAGCAAGTGTGCCTGCAATTTCCTTGATGCTAAGATTGGTGTAATACAACAACCGCCTGGCTTCCAGTATTGATTCCTGTTTAATCCAGAAAGTGAGCGTGTGCCCCGTGAGATTTTTCACCGTATCATTCAGATAGGAAGGAGAAATATTCAGCATAGACGCATACTGTGACGGACGTTTGATGGTTTTGAAGTGCTGCCTGACCAGTTTTTTGAATGCCCGTACCAGCTGTACGGCCCGTGCCGGATGTTGTATGCCGGCTGTTGCCCTTTGGGTGTAAATACCCATGGCCCGGTAGATGAATGCTTCCAGCAAGGCATGCAATACCTGTTGGGTGAAAGGGATGGCCTTTTCGTTGCCGAATGCCTGAAAGAGCGACAGACAAAAGTTTGTCAGCGTATCTTCCTCTTCTTTTTTCAATTTTATTTCCAGCGATTCATCAGACAATTGTTCCAGCATATTGCTGCAATGTTCTTTGACGAGCAGGTGATCGAAAGAGATCACATACCCCTGGCTTTTATGATAGGAAAGGACTTTGTGAATCTGTCCGGGTAGCAGCAGGAGCAGGGTTCTGGCCGACAGGGATATTTCCCGGAAGTCGACAAACAGGTCCAGTTTACCGTGTGTTACCAATACAAATACATAATGATCATCGCGATGTTCGCCATCGGATGGTTGTTCAACTGTTTGCTGGAATTCCTGCAGCTGCCGGATCTGGAAGCCCGACAGCTGTTTATCCATCTGATTGACAGGAATATTTTTACGTTTCATGACGCTGCAACTTAAAAATTATTGCCGGATTATTAAAGTGCTGTGGTCGTTGTAACAGATACCTTCACACTCATACCAGGGCATAACAGGGATTGCAGCTGGTGATAATCGGTGATCCTGATTTTCACTGGTACCCGTTGTACAACCTTCACAAAATTGCCGGTGGCGTTGTCCGGAGGCAATAAAGCAAACCGGGCGCCGGTACCCGGTGCATAGTTGTATACCGTTCCCTGCAAGGGTTTTCCGGGGAAGGCATCTACTTTGATGGTCACCGGTTGTCCGGGCCGGAGGTGTTCCAGTTGTGTTTCTTTGAAGTTGGCGGTAACATATAAACTGTTGTCGTGCACCACAGAAAAAAGTTGCTGCCCGGCCTGTACCAGCTGTCCTTGTTGGATAAATTTTTTGGAAACCAGTCCTGTCGCCGGCGCCATCATACGGGTATAGGTGAGTTGCAGCCGTGCAAAATCTACTGCTGCCTGTTGCTGATCGATGCCGGTGTGGGTTACTGCCAGCTGTGACTGTGCGCTTTTCATTTGTTCCATGGTGGCCAGGTATTGCTCCTGTGAAGCCAGGTATGCTGCCTGGGCTGCGTCTTTAGCTGCTTTGGCATGTTCATATTGCTGGCGGGTGATGGCGCCTGCTTTCACCAGGTGCTGATACCGTTCATAGTCCTGCGTTGCCTGCCACAGCTTTACCCGGGCCGCTTCGGCTTCTGCTTTGTATCGGGAGGAAAAAGCACGGGTAGCCTGGATACCTGCCTGTGAAATGCCTAACGTCTGGCTCGCTCCTTTCTGTGCTGCCAGGGCCTGTTCCAGCTTTACGGTATAGTCGCGGTCGTCCAGTACTACCAGTGCCTGTCCTGCAGTTACCCGGGTATTTTCTTCAAAGAGGATACTATCCACATAGCCGCCAATCCGGGCTACTACCGGGCTGATATCACCATCTATCTGGGCATCATCGGTATCTTCATGATGGCGGTAATAGTTGTATTCCCTGATACCTAATACGGTACCTGCCAGTAGCAATACTGATAACAGGAGGGTGATTTTCTGATTCGTTTTCTTTGTCTTTGTTTCCATATGCAGTTAAAAGTTATGGGTCAGTGTACCGGTTGATTTCAATAAAGTATAGTAGGCCAGTGCCGCTTCCGTGACAGCCAGCTCATAGTTGATCTGTGCGCGGAACCGCTGTACCTGTGCATCTATGCGGTCAATCGCAGCTATTATATTGTGCTGGTATTTTACCTCCATCATGTTATCATTTTCGATCGCCTGGCGGATGGTGGGTTGCAGCAGCTGTACTTTTTCCTGCATCAGATGATAGTTGCGGAAAGCTGCATGTACTTCCCGGCTGATATAATCCTGCTGTAATAATTGCTGTGTATGGGTTTGCCGGAGTTGTACCGCGGCGCCGGCCGCCTTATTGCGGGTAGTCCACAGAGTGCCCATATCCCAGGTGACCTTCACGCCTACCGTGATGGGCGTGATATATTGTCCGGATGCCGGAATGAAGTTGCTGACAGCATTCACGTAATACAGGTCGGCACCCGCTTTGAGGGCAGGCAACTGTGCTGCCCGGATGCTTTTCAGCTGGAGCTGTGCGGCTTCCTGCTGCAGGGTCGATTGCTGTAATCCACTATGGTGCTGCCAGGCAAGCTGCAGGTAATGATCCAGGCTGTCGGCAGCAGGCGTGGTGGTGTCCGGAGGGGCCGGCGAGCAGGCTGTTTCCGGTGCTATACCCAGCAATACCGCCAGGTTGTATTGAATGATTTGGCGATTGTTTTCCAGGGTGACTGCCTGTATCCGGATATCTGATAACTGCAGTTCAAAACGCAGCACATCATTCTTCGTAACGAGTCCCTGTTCAAAAAAGCGGTTGGCCTGTTGCAGCTGCAACACCAGTGCAGCCTCGTTTTTATCTGCTATCTGCCGGAGCTGTATGACCTTATACAACTCATAGTAGGTACTGATGATGGCATATACTATTTCATTTTCATTACCGGCGATATCCAGCCGGGCGATGTCGGCCAGCAGTGCTGCTGACTTCCGGGCAAACCGCAGCTGGTTGCCATTAAAAAGGGTGGTATACAGGGAAAGGGTACCCATATAGCTGTCGGCCCGGTCGGGCAGCAGCATAGCTTGTTCGCCCATGTTCAGCCGGTGTGCGGGAATTTCCGCATGCGTAAAACCATAACTCGCTTTAGCGGTAGGGAGGGCGGCATCCCTGGCCTGGTTATACCGGGCCATCGCTGCTTCGAGCTGGCCGCGTGACAGTTTTAATTCCTTGCTGTTGGTCAGCCCCATTTTCACGGCTGCCGGCAATGACAGCGGCATGGTCTGTGCCAGCAGCTTACCACTGCCCAGCAGGACATAGATCAGGATCCCGGCCACTGTTAGCCGGGCGGTGCTTCTTATTGTTTTCATGCAATCATTGTTTTTTGTAAGTACCGGCCGCCTTAGTGCAGGTCTGCGGCAGGTGCGGATTTATGAGCAGATTTCGTCAGCAGTACAAAAGGCACGGCCAGGAGGAACAACATACTTACAGCCAGGTATACATCCATATAGGAGAGGATGGTTGCCTGCTGGTTGACACTTATATCCAGCAGCTTGTAACTGCTTTTTACAGCGATGTTCACCGGCATACCCTTGCCCTGAAAAGATTGTTGGACGGCCAGGAGCCGATGCTGTACCGCCGGATCGGCATTGACCAGGTGGCTCACCAGCGTGTTGCGGTGGAATACCTGTTGCCGGGAAATATAAGTGGTGATAACGGCAATACCGAACGATCCGCCCAGTTGCCGCAGCATACCGGTAAAGGCTGCACCGTCGGCAATTTCATTGGTTTTAATGGTGGCAAATGCAATATTGCTGATAGACACGACAAAGAAATTCAGCGCGATATAACGGAACAGCAATACCGTAAAAAAGGTGTAGATATCGGTGTGTGGCGTCAGTATATTACGGCTCCAGTAACAGTTAAACGCAAACAGGAGCATACCGGCAGCCAGCAGGTATTGTGGCTTTACGCCCATTTTATTGAGCCGGGTCACCACGGGCAGCACAAAGATGCTGGAGATGGAAGAAACGGCAACCAGCAGCCCCGCATCGGTAGCCGGCCAGCCCAGCTGCGATTGGGTAAAGAGCGGTACAATAAACGTAGACCCGTAGGAACCAAATCCATAAATAAAAGACAGGATCGTTGCCATCAGCAGATTTTTGTTGTGTAATACCCGCAGGTTTACGATGGGATGTGTACAGGTGAGCTCCCGCCAGATAAAAAAGAAAATACCGAAGAATGCGATCACAGACAGAATGGTAATGATTTCGCTGTTGAACCAGTCTTCTTCCTGGCCGCGTTCCAATACAAACTGCAGGGAGCCGATGGCCGCAGCCAGTAAGAGTATGCCCATCCAGTCTACTTCGCGGGCCGATTTTTTACTGCCGTACTGCGGGCTCCGGATATACTGAAAGGAGAGGAGTGCGGCGATGATACCCAGTGGCACATTGATATAAAATATCATTGGCCAGCTGTAGTTGTCGATGATGTAACCGCCGAGTATCGGACCTAGTGACGGACCGATAATGACACCCAGGGTGAAGATAGCCTGTGCCTGGCCGCGTTTTTCTGTGGGGTATATTTCCGTGATGATGGTCTGCGAAGTGGCCAGCAGCGCGCCGCCGCCCATGCCCTGCAGAAAACGGAATACCGATAGGGCGAAGATATTGTTGGACTGGCCGCATAAAAAAGAGCAGATGGTAAACAATACGATGGAGCCTGCAAAGTAGTGCGTCCGGCCAAACTGCTGCGACAACCAGCTGGTCATCGGGATGATGATCACATTGCCGATCGCATAGGCGGTAGCTACCCAACCGACTTCGGTGAGGGTCGCACCCAGATTGCCCTGCAGGTCATTCAGCGCCACATTCACAATGGTTACATCCAATAGCTCCAGTATGGCGCATAACATCACCACCATCGTGATGATGATTCGCCGGTATCCGTATTCAATCATTGATTCCTGTAACATGCCGTCATGATTTCCTATGTGAATAATGACGGCAAAATTATTCCCGATCCTTGCGCAGTAAAACTGACAATTCGCACTTTTAGGTGGACGAAATACGGATATCAGCGATCCCTGTAACGCACCAGGAGCAGACAACCGTTATCATTGATGACGTTTGCCTGCTCCTGATTTATACTGCGGGGATGCCCTATTTTCGTGGCTTCTTCTTGAATTTATTGACCCATATCAGGGTGCCGGTTACCGGAAGGCTGGTGGCGATCAGGCAGGCAATAAAATATAGGATGCGGGAGAAATTATTGAAGATATCACCGGTATGCAGGGAACGGATGGAGTCTGTGATTTTCTCATTCCATTTTTTATCTGCAAAACGTTCTGTCTTCAAAACCGCTGTGGTAAAGCGGTCCAGCTGCACTTTGTCGGGTGCTGAAAGAGAGAAGAAGCCGGTACGTGATTTAGTGATGACTACGGCGGTACGGATATCTCCCGACAGGGAGATGCGGGTATCACCCTGGAAATCGAGTACGGTATTGGCTTTGGCCAGGTAGGCTGCTACTGCCGGAAACTGGGTGGTATCTGCCGGCAGGGCAGACGGCATGGGTTTTTCTCCTCTGCCCCGAAACACCTTTACGCCCATTACCTTGGTTACCCCATCGCGGTACCACTCAAAAGACCAGCACAGGCCAGTTAAGCCCATCACCAGCAACAGGAGGAAGGAGTAGAAGCCAAGCGTATTGTGCAGGTCGTGGTTGACCCGTTTCCAGTTGGCGCTGAACATGATTTTGAATCCCTGCCGGATGTTTTTAAGCCGCGCCGGGAACCATAGTACCAGACCCGTGAGCACCAGGAAAATAAAGATGATGGTGGATACGCCCACGATAATGCTGCCGCCGTTTTTGTCGAGCAGCAGCCAGCGGTGTACACGCATCATCCAGAAGAAGAAACCGGAGGTGCTGCTTTCGCCCGTAGCCTTCACGGTGGCGGAATAAGGATCTACATACCAGGTTTCACCCCGTTCCTGCTTTGGTTTTTTCACTCCGAACAGGTAGGTCCGGTCGGACTTGCCGGGAATTGTCACCGATGTTACTTTACCTCCGGATTGTTGTTCCAATCGGACAATGAGGGTATCCACCGGCAGTGGCTGTGCTCCTGCGGGGGCTACCACCTTGAATCTGGCTGGTTCCAGCAATTGTTCCACCTCCGCGTGGAAGGTATAGATGGTACCGCTTAAACAAACGATAAATAATACCAGGCCGCTGGCCAGTCCCAGCCAAAGATGGATGTCATTGAATAATTTCCGGAGTGTATAGTTTTTTTTCATGTATCGGTAATAATTGAGCTGCCCATGGTTTGAGGGCAGCGCAAAAATATCAGAAATAATGGATAAATAAAGCTCCACGTGGTACCGCAGCTTTTATTATCTTTGCCACATCATCATTATTACCACATATCAGCACACCCATTTGGTGGTACCTGCCTCCCAGGCAGGCTACAGCTATTGCTGAGCCTTCCTCCCTGCAAAACGATATTCAGATTATTCACTTTCCGAAAGCATCTTTTTCGGATAATACCTGTATGTATGTCTATCCACCATAAACAATTAGTCCTCGATGCCTTTAAACAACTGATTGGCGAAGGTAATACCGCCCTGTTGGATCACTATATCAGCGACCATTACCGGCAACATAATCCTACCCTGAAAGACGGGAAAGCCGGATTGCTGGCCGCATTATCTGCCCTGCAGCAACAACCCCGGCCTGCGACCACCACTTCGCCGGTGAGGCTGGTCATTGCCGATGGCGACTATGTACTCCTGCTGTTATCCCTTTCCCTCTATGGGAAAACATGGGCGGTAGCAGACCTGTACCGGATAGCACATAACCAGCTGGCAGAACACTGGGATGCCATGGAAGTGCAGCCACCGGTAGCCCTGATCAGTGGCGACATGGCGGGAGATGCGGCTGCCGGTAAAACATTTATACAACAATGTTATACAGCTGTCATAACCGGAGCGGCTACCTGGTCCGCTTTCTTTGCACCGGACTATACCGGCTACTATCCCGATGATACCTGGATGACGGTTACGCAATATCAGCTACACCGGATAATGGGAGAGGGGAGTCTGATAGGGGTACAAGCTATGATGGTCCGCGAAGGCGTGGAATGGGCCTGTTATGATATTTTCCGGTTACGGGGAAATAGTATTACGGCGCATTGGCGGGTGGCGCAGGCGATACCTGCTGTGATGTCGCACAATAATGGTATGTTGTAAGCTCTGCTCCCCGTTTCCCGTAAGAAACGGGGAGCTTTTATGTTTATTAAGGGTAGAACTTTTCGTTTTTCTCCAGCATGGCAATGATGGTATCTATCCTTTTGGTGCGGGTTTCTGGCTTCTTGGCGGTATGTAACCGATAGTAGATGGCAAATTTATTTTGCTTGGTCAGGGTATCGTAGAAGGCTGTTGCTTTTTTATTTTTTTTCAGCACCGCCAGGAAGTCGTCCGGCAGTTCTGCCGTTTTGGTATTGCTATAGGCGTCATCCCAACGGCCATCTGCTTTGGCGCGTTCTACTTCCTGCAATCCGGGCGGTAACATTTTCCCTGCTTTGAGGAGGCGGTCAATATGTTCTCTGTTGCGTACAGACCATACACTTTTGGGCCGTCGGGGGGTAAACTTCTGTACATACGTATCTTCATCAATACGTTTAGACATGCCGTCTATCCAACCGTAACACAGGGCTTCATCCAATGCTTCCGCATATACGATGGAAGGTACGCCGGTATGTTTCTTATGGATGCGTATCCATACCCCATCTTCGGCGGCGTGGTGTTGTTGCAGCCAGGCAGCCCATTCTTCCTGGTTGCTGCAGGTAATGACCGGATATTCTTTTTTGGTAGCCATATCCAAATTTACAATTTTTCGGGAAGTAGGGGGAAATGAGATCAACGTATATGCGTGACGTTTAGTTTGATATTTTTTTTAAAAAGATTTGGAAATATAGTTTAAATGATTACTTTTGCACTCCCTTACAACAACGGACAGGGAATGATTCCGTAGCTCAGTTGGTAGAGCAATACACTTTTAATGTATGGGTCCTGGGTTCGAGTCCCAGCGGGATCACAACAAAGAAACACTGTTATTACGGTGTTTCTTTTTTTATGCTCATACATGCACACCATGCAGCTAGTTAGGCTTTAGTGATAGCTAGTTCAATTTATACCAATAAGAAGACTGGGTAATCAGTGAGATACTATCGTTTTAATATCAACATTTGCAGGTGATATCAAACTGATAATTTTCTTCTTATCAGATGCATCCATGTATTGGTATCAGTTAAAAACGTTTTCTGCCCTCATATTGTCAAACCAATGTTAGTGGCAAGTCGCTTTTATTCATTTGCTTTCTGCCGTCTTTAATTAAACGAACGTCTGAACTCCAAAGGCGAAGCATTTGTCTTTGTCTTGAAAAGTTTGCTAAACGATTGTGAATGTTCAAAGCCCAATTCATAAGCAATTTCCGAAACGGAAAGATTTGTAGTTGATAATTTTTCTTTAGCTTTTTCTATGATTGCGTTCTGAATGTATTGTTGTGTGTTTAGCCCTGTCAATGAACTCAACATGTCACTCAAATAGCGTTGCGATAGCTTTAATTCTGTACTGATATATTTCACTGAGGGCAAGCCGTTTTTCAGACTGTTTTTTTCTTCAAAATAGCTGTTTAAAAGTTTGTCCAAAGATGTTATGATGTCGTGATTGATTGCTTTCCTCGTGATAAATTGCCTGTTGTAAAAACGATTGCTGTAATTCAATAACAATTCTATTTGCGACACCAAAACATCTTGGCTGAAACTGTCAATATTGTTGTCTAATTCATTGGCTATTATAGCAAATAAATTGGTTATGATTTCTTTTTCTTTTGCCGATAGAAATAAGGCTTCTGAAACATCGTAAGAGAAAAAGCCATATTGATTTATTGTGCTTCCTAACGGATAATTTCGGATAAAGTCTGAATGGAAATACAAAGCAATCCCTTCATAGCTTTCTATGTCTTCCGGTGGAAAAACGATTTGTTTTGGCTTCAAAAATGCTAATCCGCCTTCTTCAAAATCATAATATCCTTGTCCGTATTTTATCTGTCCTGTGAATGTAGGTTTAAAGGAAATTTTGTAAAAATCAAGACTTACTTTTTGCCCCTTTGGAAACATTTCAATCGGAACATTATTATAATCAACCAATGCAATCAGTGGGTGCAATGGTGCAGGAACTCCCAAGAGACGCACCAATTGCGAAATACTTTTAATGTGATTGATGTTAGATTGTTGTTGCATTTTTTGTTTACGAATTTAATCAATTTTGTTTTGACGGACGAATAACAATGTCGCCAATTTCAACATCGTCAGGTTGGCTGATAGCATAAATGACAGCATTGGCAATGGCTATGGGATCTATAGCAATTACTTCCATTCCTTTTTGAATAGTTACTTTCATTTCTTCGTTTTTTAGGTTGTTCGCAAAATCTGTTTTCACAAAGCCTGGCGAAATGCCTGTAATGCGTATGTTTCCGTCTGACTCTTGACGAAACGCTTCTGCAATAGTGCGAATGGCATTTTTAGTTCCTGCATAAACGCCCTGCATTGGGACAATCTTTATTCCTGCCGTTGAAATGATATTGACGATATGTCCCGATTGTTGTTGTTTGAAAATGGGAATTGCAGCCGACATCCCATACAAAACGCCTTTGAGGTTAATGTCAATCATTTCTTCCCAATCATCAATATCCAATTCGTCAATACGGCTTAATTGACTGACACCTGCGTTGTTTACAATGACATCTAATTTTCCGTATTGCTCAACTGCTGTATTTACCAACCGGACTAAATCGGCTTTATTCTTTACATCAATTTTAGCACAGGTGGCTTCACCACCTGTGCTTTTAATTTCTTCAACAATTTGTTGTAATTGTTCTGTTCGCCTTGCACCCAAAACAACCTTTGCACCGGTTTTTGCTAATTCTATTGCAATGGCTTTGCCCATTCCACTACTTGCACCTGTAATAGCTATAACTTTCCCTTTAATATTTTGCATTGATGTTAGCTTTTTATTTGTCTATTTGTTTTTCTAAAAATTCAGGATAGCGGTCACCTACAAGTGTAATTCCATTTACCGTTGTATCAATTTTTGCAAGTTCATCGGCTGTTAATACAATATTTGTACTGCCAATGTTTTCCTCTAAACGATGCAATTTTGTAGTCCCTGGTATTGGTGCTATCCACGGCTTTTGAGCTAATAGCCAAGCTAATGCTAATTGGCCGGTTGTAATATTTTTTTGTTGAGCAATTTCTGAAAGCGCATCTACTAAAACTAGGTTGGCTTTTATGTTTTCTTCGCTGAAACGAGGAATAATATTTCTACGGTCGATATCCTCTAGTTTTTTGTTTATTATACCTGTGAGGAAGCCTTTGCCCAAAGGACTGAACGGAACGAAACCAATTCCCAACTCTTCTAAAGTCGGTATGATTTCATCTTCTGGCTCACGCCAAAACAAAGAGTATTCGCTTTGTAATGCTGATACAGGTTGAATTGAATGTGCTTTTCGGATAGTTTTAGTACTTGCTTCTGATAAACCGAAATATTTTACTTTGCCCTCTTGTATCAGGTCTTTCACTGTTCCTGCAACATCTTCTATCGGAACATTAGGGTCAACTCTATGCTGATACAACAAATCGATGTAATCTGTTTTTAATCTTTTTAGAGACGCTTCGGTTACTGCTCTGATAGTTTCGGGTCTGCTGTCTAAACCTACTGCTGGCCTAGCATCTTTACAACCAAATTTTGTTGCGATTACTACATCTTTTCTATAAGGCTGTAATGCCTCGCCAACAATTTCTTCATTGGTGTAAGGTCCGTAGGCTTCTGCGGTATCAAAAAATGTGATACCTCTTTCAACCGCGTTGCGTAGTAATGCTATGGCCTCTTTCTTATCAAGACCTTTACCGTCCAAAAAGTTTAAACCCATACAGCCAAATCCTAATGCGGAAACTTCCAATCCGCTATTTCCTAATTTTCTTTTTTGCATAATTCTATTTTTAATTGTTTCTTAAACTGACTTAAATTTCAAGTACAAAATTCTTGATTGCCGCTCTATAAAAAGTAGTTGGATTGGTAATTGTTGTAGTCAGATTTTCCACCAACCACCATTTGAACAATTAACCTGTACCTGTTACACATTCAGATAGACCGCATCAAAATCAGCTGCGCCATCAGTAAGATGCATATCTACTTTCGCTGTTCCGGTATTATTGTTAGGTGCACGAATTTTCTCGCAAATCCTAATCTTAAGGAACTTTCTGAATTTTATGATTCGGGAATCCGTAATGCAACACATCATAAGGCATCAAGGGCTGAAAAGGAAGATCAGGAAATTATGCTTAAAACAGGTAAGGGAGGAAAGACTGAGAGGAAACTTAGCCTGGTTGAATATATTGCTCACTGCAATGAGCTTTTTGCAAGGTGTTTGATTATCTTTAATGTCATGTACAAGTTAACCAGCTAATGTGATGTCACATTTCTTACTGGGAGCAAAGCTAAAATGTAAGGATGCAGCAAAGCTTTGTACTCATTGTTTTCAATGCTTTATTTATGGAAATCATGACTTTGGTTGACAGTTTTTGCCTTGTCAATCAAATGTCTAAATATGAGTCCAAAGGAACTATCAGATATTCGTAAAAAGTTTAGGATAATTCAATACGGCCAAGAGCCAGGAAATGTGTCAAAAACCTGTCGATACTTTGACATATCTAAGGAAACCTACTATAAATGGAACAAAGACTATGAAAGTGAAGGAGAAAGCGCCTTAATTAATAGTAAATCTTGTCCTGAAAATCTGAAGCTACGTATTGCAGGTGAGATTGAAGCGCGGATTATACACTTAAGAACCACCTACTATTTGGGGCAATTGCGAATATAATGGTATATGCCAAGTAATAAACTAAAGGATTTTTTATGCATCTTCCTCTGATACTTAGTTATCATATACATATGCTTGAAGCCTCCTTAAATACATAAGAAAGTTCGGAAAAGTACCAGCGGGATCGTTGGAATGAGATTGACTTCAGTAGGTCAGGTTATTTCCGCTAGTTTTCGAAGATCAGAAACAAAAAGGTTCGAGTTTTGTACCATAGGGATCACAGACAACTTACAAACCTCCACGCAAGGCGTGGAGGTTTTGTTTTTTAGTTGAGTGTTTAGTCGGGTTCCTTTTGAATAACCCTGATTTAAATATCCCGGTATTGAATGTTTTCGCTGTCTGTTGTACCATATTTCGATGAACTCAAATCGTTCTCTTTTTGGGATCTCAATAGCGGCATATGCGGTATTGTAACCGTTTTCTGATTTAAGAATCCTGAAGAAATTCTACATTACGGCATTATCCTAACAATGCTCCTTTCTGCTCATACTTTGCTGTACTGGTATGCCTTTGAGTGATTTTCGAAACTCATGACCTGCATATTGTATGCTGCTGTTGGAATGGAATGGAATACCATATGCTTAACCACAGATCTATTCCTGATAGCCATTTACCATGCGGCAACAATTGTTTCTGCGGCTGTCATACCTGTACTCATAGACCATCCAATGAACATTCAACATCTGGTGATGAAATGGAGAAAAGTTAATGGGCCTTATTGAGAAGGAAGGAGTATGTTAATAGGTCTGTTTTAACTACACCCTTGAAGTATTTACAGACAATATCCCGGATCGGTTCTTTTGTGGATAGTGATGATTAAGCATGGAGGTATTTGTGCAGATTTGTAATATCTATCAACAAGTTATGCTATCAACATCGTCTAATAAATGAACCATCAAACCTATCCACCCCACCAGGACTTAGCAACATGGGTCGAATGTTATCGGACATTGGAAAGTCCGAAAGAAAAGACACCTGAAAAAAACATCATCGTTCCTGATGGCTCTATGAAAATGATTTTTCACTATGGTGATTTGTATAAACAATACACCGAAGACGGAAATAGTTGATTGGTCTGTCTTGGCGCCGGTTTTTATGAGTGTAAAACTGAATAAATAGTATAGGTTTTAAAAGTGCCGGAAGATATCCCGAATACTATCGGGACGCCTTCTTACAAAGGAGACTTATACCATTGTGTTGTATCTGTTTGACTGCTGTCATACTGCATTTGTGCTCTGCTACATTTGTATCTATCAAAGATAACGTGTAGAGCTGTTCATACTCCCTGTACTCCTGATGTTATGGTTTACAAAGCATATCTGCAACCTGCCATGTTGACGAAAATACGATAGCACAATTTTGTTAATTATTTAAAAAAATACACTATGAAGTACTTTGTTAAGATGTTTTTGTGTGCGCTGGTGATGGCCAGCCCCCTCCTGATGGTATCCTGTAAAAAAGAAGGACAGGGAGCGGGACAAATTGCTAAAATGGTCATTCCTGAGGATGTAGAGAAGAAGATTAAGGCCCAGGGATTCAGTACCCGGAACATTAGCAAAGTAACAGGTGGGTATGTGGTGGAAGGAAATATTTTCTTATCCGAAGCTGCCCTGAATGAGGGCACATTTTCTCCTGCCAGGCGTACTGCCCAGGGAGAGTAATCCAGCTCCCATAACCTGGTTTCAGGGTTACCCCGCACCATCATTGTTTCCGTAAGTAATCTGCCGGGCGCCTATACGGCGGCTACAGATGTCGCCATCGCACGTTACAATGCGTTGAATCTGCAACCTGGAATTTTCTACGGTAGCCAGCGGAAGAGAAATAGACATTAAGATCAGGGTCCAACGGGATCAAAAGCATAACAACCCTGTACGAAATAAGTGCAGGTTTGTCGTGCTTTTGATAGACTCGTACTTACCACAATTAATCATTATACAGCGATTATTGCAGCCGGAGAACAGCCGAAAGAATGACAGGCCGCGTTGCTACCTGTCGCAGAGATCGGGCGGGGCAGCTCCACGCAGGCCCCAAGCCGCAAAGTTCGAACGGGCCGCCTTTGGCATCCCGTTCAGGGAGATGGTATAGACGTTGCCACCTGTACGTGGAGATGGGGTGGGGCTGCTCTCCGTAGGCTCCATCCGCGGAGATTGAACGGGCCGCCTTCGGTATCCCGTTCGCTGATTCGGAACGGATCTTCGCTCCGTTAGCGAGCGGTGTTTTCGCTGCGCAAAAACCGCTCGCCCCTTTACTCCCGGTGGTAGCAAAGGGGATTAATGCAGCGGAGATTGTAACGGATTGGTAACGGGCAGCTACGCTACCCGTCCTTGTAGACGAAACAGACGACATTGCCATCTGTTCAAAGATATCGGGTATTGTAGCAGAGCTGCCAGCCCTCGAAGATTAAAACGTAGCTGATATGGAACAGACGGAGGAAAAGAGGAAAGGTAAAGGCGGTAGACCGCCTAAAGCCGTAAGGAAAGAAATACGTACAGGCGTAAGGTTTACCAAAGCCGAGTATTTTATCGTGAAAGAAAAGGCCATTAAAGCACGTATGCATTACACAGGTTATATCCGTCAGATGGCATTGTTTGGAAGCGTTACAGCCCATTTAACGAGGAACAGGCGTATATCAAACAACTTAGCAAATAACATCAATCAGGTATCAAATTCGGGTATTTCTGCTAATTTTTGTAGATCAAATACAAAAAGGTTCGAATTTTGTAGCATAAGGTTCACCACAAGAATATCAAAGGAAATTAAAGCCGCTTAAATCTTAGGATTTATGCGGCTTTTCTGCTTTTGGTATGAAAAGATAAATCATATCAAAGGAATCTGAAAGGATACTATCTGCATCCATATTACTGTTACAGGGTTATACAGGTTAACGCGCTTTTACCACTGTACGAAAAAGAGGATAGCAATAGGCAGCTCCAAAAGTAAATCACCTGCTCCCATCGGCCCCATTACATCATCCTGTTATTCACCGCCTGCGCCAACGCATCCGCAATACTCCCCACTTCTAACCGCTCAAATATCTTCCGTCGATAATATTTCACCGTATCCGGCACTACAAATATCTTTTCCGCGATCTGGTTGATGGAAAGTCCCTGGGCATACATGCGTAATACTTCCAGTTCTCTGTCTGTAAGTAAAGGTTTACCATTTTTGCTCCATTTCCTTGTTTGCAGGTTTAGCTGCCAGATGTCGTTACTACCTTGTTTGAATATACGAACATTGCCGGCGTATTGTTGGGAAGAGAGCGATACCACGCACATGGATTTCCAGATTTTTCCTTCGGTTGTCAGGAAGAGGGGCGTGAGCCGGTGGTTGACCAGTATTTGTTTTCCTGCTTTGGTAAGCAGGTGAAAGTCGTAGGAGATGCTGTACTGCTTCTTTTCCGGCTCGGGGAGCTGTGCATAAAAATCAAACCCGGCATCGTTGATCGTGGCAAGCATTTCCAGGTCCTGAGGTGGTACATGGCGGAAGTAAAACTCATAACCCAGCTGCATCACTTCATCGGCCGTATGGCCACAGAGGAACAGCGGATTGTCCGAAACGTATTCAAATGACATATTCGAATAATCTATTATATAGATACTCTCGTAAGAAAGCCGTGCAAACGCCTTCACTACATCCAGATAGTGCTGCCCGCTGAGATCATTGTCAGTGATGTTATCTGGTCTGTTCTTTGTCAGCAGGGCATGGCCGGGCCTATTTTTCATCATAAGTATTAAAATCGCTATAAATTTACACTCAAGTGTAGAGGTTTGCAAGCAAAAAGTCGGGATTTTTGGTGGAAATCCAGATTATGAACCTATCAAGTATTGACACTAAGGAGCTGCTAAAAAGAAAAAGCCGTATTCAGGGAATACTGGCAGGATTCCAGTTACTGTGCGTGATAATGATCGTTTGTGTACTGATGATTAAAGAAAAGAAGGTGGTGTATATCGCCCCGGTGTTGCCATTGTCGCTGGTCTTTTTACCTTTATTTCAACAGCTGAAAGCTATTAAGAAAGAGCTGCAATCCCGTGCAGCAACTTCCGCCAAATAATTTTTTACTATGAATTGCAAATCATGTAACGCGGCTGTTGCTGATAAGTATTGTGGACACTGCGGCAATCCGATAGCATTGAAGCGGGTGGATAGCCATTATATCATTCATGAGGTGCAGCACGTGCTGCATTTTGAGAAGGGAATATTGTATACAATCAAGGAGCTGTTGATACGCCCCGGCGTAAATATCAGGAGGTTCCTTACAGAAGACAGGAGTCGGCTGGTGAAACCGGTCATTTTCCTTATCATATGTTCGCTGTTGTATACGCTGATGACCCATTTCTTTCATATCGAGAAGGACCATTACGTAAGCGACTCCATACGGTACGAAACTTTTGCGGCCCTCACCACATGGATAGAAGGGCATTACGGCTATGCCAATATCATCATGGGTCTTTTTATCGGCGCCTGGTTGAAATTGTTTATGCGCAAAAGCGCGTACAATTATTATGAGGTACTGATCATGTTATGTTTCGTGATTGGTACGGGGATGTTGATATATACATTGTTTGCACTGGTGCAGGGAATCAGCGGGAAAAATATAAAGCTGGTATCGGAAGTGGTATCGCTGTTATACAGTATGTGGGCCATTGGTCAGATATTGGGAGGGAGGAAGATAAAGGGATATGTTTTATCACTGGTGGGTTATATATTAGGCATGGGATCGTTCTGGTTGGCAGTGGAATTGTTGGCCTGGATAATAGATCGGTTCAAATGATTAAGTATGGCGCAGTCATCCCGGCGGGCCATTCAAAGAAAATTAAAGCCGCTTAAATCACTCGATTTAAGCGGCTTTTCCGCTTTTATGGTAAAAAGTAAGAAAGGGCTGTACCAATCATTATTCGGCAGGGTAATATTGTTTTAACCAGGTAATTACTTTCACAAAAACATCCATGGAGGCGGTTAATCCCATCCCATGTTTTTCTGTTGGATACAACTCAATTTGTGTTGGGATATGCAACGACGTTAGTTTTTCATGCAGCTTTTTTGCCTGGTTGACATCTACCAGTGGATCTTGTCCGCCGTGGAACAAAATAGTAGGTACGCCGCTGGCTTTAGTGAGCTGGTGAAAGGGACTGGCGTCAAATGCAATTTTGGCGGCAGGATCAGGTTCCCCCAGCAGCCGGGTTACTTTTTCATCAGCATCTTTATTTTCCTGTCTTACTTTTTTATCAGTGAAATCTGTTGGTCCCCATAAGTCTACCACTGTTTTTATCTGACGTAAACTATCGCAGGCGTAGGCGTACTGCATAGCGAGATAAGCGCCGGCGCTACCGCCTATCAGGGCAAATTGGTTGCCATCAAATGGCAGTTTTTTGGATTTGGAAGAGATGAACGCCAGTGCTTTTTTTACATCGTCCAATTGGGCAGGGTAAATGTTTTGGTGATCCCGGATCAGGCGATAGTTCATGGACACTACGCCATAGTGCAGCTTGCCGGCCAGTTCCTCGATGAGTTGTTTGGGCAATTCTTTTTTATCACCGCCTGTCCAGCCACCGCCATGGAGGTATACAATTATTTTTGTATTGGCCGAATGGTTTTCCGGCAGATAAGCGTCCAGGGTATTATCTTCTCCTGCATCGCCATAGGGTACATTGCGCATCGTAATGTACCTGGTACTGCTGGCTACTGCCGGTAGTGCGCTGCCGTTGCTCCCATCCCGCAGATTATTTTTTTTCAGATAGCTGACGAGTGCCTCCGGGTGATCGCTCTGCATACCTTGTACGCCCTTGCTTAATACCGTATTCCAGGTGGCGGGACCTTCTGATGAAGCTTGTGCATCCAGCCATACAGCTACGCCATGTTGCCGGGTAACAGCCAGCATGGCGCTATCTGTGACGTTGTCTAATACCGCGATGGCGATATTGTCCAGCAGATAGTTCAGTTGCGCGGGTGTAGTTACTTCATCAGGTACGCTGGTCATCAGTGGCATTTGCGGCGCTGTTTTTCTCCACTGTTTATATTGTTGCTTGCCATTGAGATATACTACTATCTGTTGCTCCATCCCTGCGGCCTGTATTTGTTTCCAGGTTTCGGCTACATCGGCATCTTTGAAATCAAGGTAGATATTAACTTTCCCTTTGCTGGCACGTAAGGCTTCTGAGAACGTAGGTACGCGGTAATCTTTTCCATCTTTACTATTGATTTTTAACAGTTGGATTTCCGCCCAGGTGAGGTCAGCGACTTTTCCTTTACCGTTGGTCATGCGATCTACGGTAGCGTCGTGCATCAGTACCAGTTGGCCGTCTTTGGTGGTGCGGAGGTCCAGTTCTGCATAATCGGCGCCACATTGAATGGTGGCGGCAATAGCGGCGACTGTATTCTCCGGCATGTCTACATGGTTACCGCGATGGGCAACTACCACAAACTTATTTTTGGTAGCGGGCAGCGGTGCTGCCTGTTGTGCAATCGTGTTTTGCATCAACAGGCTGGCGCCGGCAAAAAGGAACAGGTATTTTATCATTACAAGATCTTTTTAGTATCGGTTACGAATACACGGGTACTGACAGTATAAGTGCCGCCGGTAGGATTCACATATTGAAGGTCTGCATAAAAAGCGCGGTAGCCGCTGGCGGGCAATGGTGTGCTTACTTTTACCGTTGATTGATGTGCTTGCCCCAGACTTTGTGAGGACCATTTCTCATTGCGGAAATCCAGGTCGGTGGAACTAGCCGTCCATAATATTACGTCTACAAGTTGGTCGGCACTGGCTTTAGCGGTCAGCTTTACGTTACCACGACGGATACTGGTAGTCCAGCTGCAGTTAGGATAGGGCTGTTGCGTGAGCGTCGTTCCAAAGAAAGCGCTCAATCCTTCGAAGGCATGCTTTTTATCCCCCAGATTATGTCCGGCGTTGGGGGTGTAGTGGAGCATATTTTTACCAGGGATGCTGTCGAGGTAGTTTTTAACGTTGTCTACTACCCAGTATTCATCATTGGTACCCATGAAAATCATTTTCGGCATAGTGAGGAACTGACGATAGGAGTAGGGATCTATCATGGTATTGATGGCTTGTCCTCCTTCCGTATGTGCTGCCTGCGGGATGCCGAGTTTCACGTAGTCTTCAATTTGTATACTGTATTCTTTCCATGTTTTGATTTGATAGTCGAGGCTTACCGGCATGTTCAGTACATCAATCACCATCGGTGCAATGGCTGCCACGCGGCTGTCGTTGGCGCCGGTGAGCCAGGTTGTCCAGCCACGTTTGGAAGCACCGGATACCACGAACCTGTTTATTTGTTGTGACAGTCTTTCTTTTGAAAACGACTGTACTGCATCCATAGCACGCACGGCGCTTTTCACCATAGGGAAAAGCAGGGGCCAGGTATAGTCGCCATTTTCTTTAAACTGATGAAGGGTATAAGAGATCAGGGCGTCTTCCGTCAGATTTTTAAAGAGTGGCTGATTGGGTGTCTGTCTGAGTACGGCGGTAATGGCTTTATTGGTGCCGGCCATAGCAGCAATCTGCTGATACAGTTCGTCCGTAGGGCCGTTCCAGTTAGGTAGTCCGTTTTTGATAGCGCCTCCGGTGATGAACAGTAGCGCCCCATCATAGCTGACGTTGGCAGGTACAAAGATGGTGAGCTGATGTGTCCAGGTATATTCCCGCCATTGCTGAGAGGTGAGTAAAATACTGTAGCATTTTACGTCCTTGATATGGAATGAGTCTTTCAGCTCATAATGGAAGGCGGTGTCGCCGTTGTTCAGGTAGCTTTTCAGCGCAGTGGCCGGCGTAACGGTTTGTTGTGCAAACGCCGCAACGAAGAAAAGCAGGTTGACAAATAATGCGGTGGTTGTTTTCAGAAAGCGTTGTTTCATATACAGACTAGTGATTTAAAGTAAGATAAAAATGTTTTACCAGGGTTTACCGGTGCCTTGAATAATCCACGGTTTAGACCAGGGACTGTTCTGTGAACCGTTGGCGCCAAAAGCAGATTGGGAGGTTACTTCCAATCGTTTCATGGCTTCTGTCACATTGGTTTTATTCAGGTTTCTTTCTTCCAGCATGTAATACAGCCGTACGGGTAATACCGGCGCCTTTGCATAAGAGCCGGCGTGTAAGTTGGGATATCCGGTGCGTTTATAGTCGGCCCAGGCTTCTGTGGCGGCAGTCCAGCTGGCGATCCATTTCTGTGTAATAATCTGTTCCTGTGTATTGTTAAACTTAACATTAGGTTGAGACAGATAAGCTGCCAGGTTGCCGCTTATGCCCCAGGTGCTGAAAGAAGCCTGTATACCGGCTTTGTAATGTGTTTCCGCATCGCCGGCGGCCCAGCCTTTTACAGCAGTTGCTTCCGCGAGGATGAAATGCACTTCTGCAGCGGAGATCAGTCTGGCTTTCAGCAAGGGTCCTTTGGCTTGTTTGTAGATATCATTGAGCCAGGATACATGCGGATTCCGGGAAGCCTGTGCCGCGTCCGGACTTAGATTATATACTGCCGGGCCGGGGATGGCCGGAGGTAATCCTACATAGTCCACGTCCTGGTTAATATCCTTTAGCGTCAATCCTTTCGCGGCAAGTACATCGGGCGATATATATCTTACTTTCCTGTTTTCGCCGTTTACTACGGTGTCTAAGGCTTTGTATACGTTGCCGGTGCCGGGAGGCAGTTTATCGTTTATGACCAGGAAGCACTGTACTTTATTGGCCCATACGCCCAGCCGCGGATCATGCAGCGCCTCCAGACCGGTAACGAGGGTATTGCACATTTTCAGCCGACGGTAGTTGCTGCTGTCGCTGTCATACACGGCGTTGGCAGGCCATGAGTCGGCGTTGCTGTTGCCGGGGAAAGACATGGTAGCGTCGTCTGCAGCGTCGGTGATGATAGGATATTGTGTTGGATTACCTGCTATTTTTTCAATGCCTGCTTTGGCGATGGCCGGCAGTTTCTCTGATAAGCGCATATAATAGCGTAATGCGAGAGAATTAGCCATTTTGCGCCATTTTGCAGGGTTGCCCTGGTAGTACACGTCAACAGCGTCAATCGGGGCAGGATAAGCGCTCTTAGGCTTGGAAAGCAGTATGTTGGCTTTTTCCAGGTCAGCGAGTATGCCGGTGTAAATATCCTGTTGCGGGTCATAAACCGGCGTAGTGGCAGGAGGACCATCTTCTCCTTTTAATGCCTGTGAATAAGGAGCATCTCCCCACAGATCGGTGATCAGTCCAAACATCATGGATTTCATCACGAGGGCCACGCCTTGTTGTAATTCGTTTTGTAAGGACACGGCGCGGTTATATACCAGCTGATTATTACGCAGGATATCGTAGTAGGGGGTCCAGCTATTGCTGCCACCCCAGTCATATTCATTGTGTGCGGTGGTCCATCCATCCTTTTGGGTATGTTGCATAACACCGGCCATATCCTGATAGCCCAGGGTCACGATTTCAATGCCTGCCTGTGTTAGTACGGTAGATAGGACGAGGTTCGGATTAGTTGTTGCCGGATTGGAACCATTCGGGTTCTCATTCAATTTCATCAGGTCCTTTTTACACGAGGTCATGGAAGTACCTAACAACCCGAGGCAAAGTATAATTGATTTAGTAACTGTTTTCATGTTGCTGCGTTAAAGGTGCTCTTAAAAAGTAACGTTCAGTTTAGCGCCCATGGGAATAGACCAGGGAGTAACATTGTATCTTTCGATGCCCTGCATAAATTGCATACCAGAGCCCTGTACAGAGGTAGAAGGCTGGTAGGCATTTTCAGGATCAATACCAATTTTGGCGGCCGTCCACAGAATGATATTTCTGCTGTAGATAGACACACTGGCATGCTGCACGCTCACACCGGAGAGCAGGCTTTTGGGTAATTCATAAGAGAGCGATACTTCCCGCAGTTTCAGGTAAGAAGCCGGAAACAGGAATGCTCTTGTGAAAGCCCAGGCGGTACTGCCTGCGTAAGGAAGGGTAGTGGTACCGGGGCCTCCCAGGTTTTCAATATAGCCGGTAGGGTTACCGTTGGCATCGTATCCTTTGGCTCTTACACCGGGAATAAATACACCACCGTAAGGCAGTACATACGGACCATAGGCAAATCCATAACCATTATACTCCGGTGTAGGGCCACCCACTAAAGGAAATTTGTTGCCGCTGGGGATAATCAGTTCGTCCTGGTGACTCACGAGATAATCTCTGAGTTCCTGTCCTTTCATGTTACCGGGATTGGTGAGTTTATCGAGGAAGAGCTGTGAATTGCCTTTCTCTTCTCCGTAACGGTAGGTCTGGGAAACGAAGTCACCGCCGTTTCTCCAGTCGAAGGTCATACTGAGGGTGAAGTTTTTGTAGCTCAGTGTTGTTTGCAGACCCATAATAAAGTTAGGGTTGAAGTTGCCTATTTTATTACGGGAATTCGTAGCATCTATACTCTGCCATTTACCGGTATTATCCAGTAGCGGATAGCCATAATAGGGAGATGATTTATCCGTAACGGTCATCAGTTGTGCATCATAAATATCGCCGATATCTTCTCCTACGTAGGTCCATGCGCCACCTTTACCTTCTTCCCAAAGGGTATAGTAAGGCATGTCATCAGGGAGTGAAATGATCTTTGTTCTGTTGCGGGTGAAGTTCAGATTAACATCCCATTTCCAGTTTTTCTGTTGCACCGGTGTACCGCCGAGCGTTATTTCCACACCACGGCTTCTCAGCAAACCTGCGTTGATGTTGCGGGAGGAGAATCCGGATGATGGGGCTGTTTTAGGACTGAAGATCTGGTTTTTATTTTCCACCATGTAATAGGTGGCGGCAAAACGCAGGCGATTGCTGAACAGGTTGATGTCGGCGCCTCCTTCGTAAGAGGTAGCGATTTCTGGTTTCAGGAATGGATTGAGCAGGCTACCGGAAGTAGATAAGCGTGGGATATTACCCCAGGCGCCGGCATTATACAAGGTTGCCAGCAATTGATAGGGGGAGGCGTCGTTACCTACCTGTGCGGCGCCGGCTCTCAGCTTGATGAGATTAATATCACCGGAGGTGAGATGGGCCATTTCATTTATCAGCAAGCTCAGTGAGGCGGCGGGATAGAAATAGGCTGCTGCATCCGGCAGGGTGCTGGACCAGTCGGAACGACCCGTTACATCCAGATAGGCCATCCCTTTATAGCCTACGTTTAACGTGCCGTAGATGCTGTTCACCCCTTTCTCGAACATCGTACTGTTATAGTTCAGGTTTTGCGGTGCAATGTTCTGAATCGTGTATACGCCTGGTGTATTTAAACCGGTACCATCTTTAGTAGAGGTAATAATGTTTTTGCCGGTCTGATAGCGTTTGTTACCACCTGCAGCAACAGAGAAGTCGAAGTGGCCGATATCTTTCTTATATGTCAGCAACACATCTATATTGCGTTCAAAGTTGCTGAGATTGATGATACCATATGCGCCACCAGGATTGTTGATATAACTGTTGGCGATTTTTGTTTCTCTTTTTTCATTATAGGTATCCAGTGCATACCGGGCCATGAAACTGAGGGAGGGCAGTATTTTCCAGTCGGCCCTGATGTTACCGAATACACGGTCTCTCACAAATCCGTTTTTTACTTCATTAGCGAGGAAATAAGGATTGTTGAATACGCCGTTGGCCTGTGTGCGTTGTTGCAGGCCTTCCTGGCCGGGCATCCAGTAATCTCTCAGGTCGCGTACATCGATGTGCGGAGAGATGGTGTATACTGCCTGTAAGGGATTGGCGCCTCTGTCGCCCGCCGGCCGGTTATTGGAATTGGTGCGGCTGAAATCCACGTTGGTACTGAAGCTCAGTTTTGAATTGGCCTGCAGGCTGGAGTTCAGGTTGAGTGCATTTTTGAACAGGTCGGTGTTAGGGATAATACCTTTGCTGGTCATGTTGGCATAACCTATCCGATAAGCAATTTTATCATTGTTGTTTGCCAGAGAAACAGCCGTAGTGGTGGTCATGCCGGTGTTTACGAAATTCTTCACGTTGTTTTTATGTGATACCAGTGGCATGGGAATTGGTTTGCCGTTCTGATCTTTCGGGCTGTTCCATTGTACTTCTTCATAACCCATATCCAGCTCGGCTCCGAAGGTGGCATCAATATTTTCCGTGACAATGGTACCAAAAGGATTGGTGAGCATATTACCACTGCGCGATACGGGGACACCGGAGAACTGTCCGGCGCCGAATTTGGTTTGCCATTTCAGGAATTTGTAGGGAATGTCGAATACGGTATTCACGGAAGCATTAACCGTAGCGCGGTTTACTTTTTTACCGGTTTTTGTGGTGATGAGTACGACCCCGTTACCTGCGCGGGAGCCATACAATGCAGCGGCGCTGGGGCCTTTCAGGATGGTAACACTTTCGATGTTATCCGGATTAATATCAGCAATAGCGTTGCCATAATCTACCTTGTTATCCTGACCAATCTGGCTGACGTTATTCACTGTGTTGGCCAGTGGTACGCCATCTACTACGAAGAGTGGCTGGTTGTCGCTGCTGAGGGAAGTGGCGCCGCGGATGATCATGCTGACAGAGGAGCCGGTACCGCCGGTGGAGTTGATGGTAACACCGGCTACTTTACCAGACATGGAATTCAGTAGGTTTTCCTGTGTGACGCGGGTAAATTCTTTGCCGCCGACTTCTTCTACGGAGAAACCCAATGCTTTTTTTTCTCTTTTAATGCCGAGGGCGGTGACGAGTACCTGTTCCAGCTCTTCTACTTTTTTTTTCATGACAACCGACAGCGATAGTTTGCTGGAATCATTAATCGTATAGCCTTTCAGGGTATCTGTTGTATAGCCGGCATAGTTAAAGATGAAACGATAAGGGCCGCCGACAGGTAGTTTCGGAAAAGTGAAAATACCTTTTTCTGTGGTCTGGGTATTGGCCAGTACCTGATTGTCTGCATTCTCTACTCTTACCATTACACGTGCCAGCACTTCGTTGTTGGCATTTTTGATAATACCGATGGCAGCAGGATGTGTATTTTGCGCCAGCAGACTGCCTATACACAACTGCGATAACAGGAGCAGCCAAATCGTTTTGGTGGGACGATCTTTTCGGGATTGTCGAATATTTACACGCATAAAATATTTCATTTTTAGGCAAAAGGAATCACTGGCAGCCTTTTCAGGATGCAGTTAGTTATAGTTAAAGATGATTAGATCCGGCTTACGGTGTTACGTAAATGATATTGTTTGTCTGCTTCATTGTCAGGTTGTTTAACGTAGCAATGGTAGACAGGAAATCGGTCAGGGACTCTTTGCTACTATCAAACGTTCCGGTAAAGCTCATGTCTCTGAGCGTACCTTCCTGGCATTGAATGGTGAGGTGATATTTCTCCGACATCAGCCTGAAAATATTTGCCAGTGGTTCATTGTTGAACATGAATATTTCCTTCTCCGCTTTCGCGATCACCTGCCTGGTGGGCGTGCTCACTGTTTTATTGACTACCGTGGTCATTTTCACCGGATCAAAAGAGAGCTCCTCGCCGGGCAGCAGATAAGTGGTTTTAAGCCCTTTAATGCCCGCCAGGCTGTCTGGTTGCACCTTTACCTTACCACTGATGAGTTGTACGCGGATAGGTTTTTTTGCAGCGTTCCAGGCGGTGATTTTGAACACGGTCCCCAGGGCGGTAGTAGCCAGGTTACCTGCATGTACGGTAAATGGTTTGTTTTTGTCGGGAGCTACTTTGAATACGGCTTCTCCCGTTAAAAATATTTCCCGGCCGGTAACAGCAAAAGAAGACAGGTACTTTAGCTGGCTACCAGGTGCCAGTTCTGCCTTGCTGCCGTCTTTTAAACGGATAGACATTATTTCCCGCGTATGATTGGCCTGTTGTACAAAAGTATCCGGCACCGTAACCGCACGTGTAACAGGTGTGGCCGCTGCTATCTGCGTTGCCGGCTGGTGACGGTAGCTGTTCCATACAAAACCCGTAAGGACAGCACCCAGTACTGCAGCCGCGATCCATTTATAGTAAAGGGTCTTCACCGTTTTCTTTTGCCAGGTACGATTTTCAATGACGGCCAGCATTTTGTCGGAAACGTCGGTTGATAAAGTGTGCTCCGGGTGAAAAGAATGCCAGCTCTCTTCTGTTAACCAGGGCTGCATCGCTTCCGGATGTTCCGCGAAATAAGCGGTGACAGCCTGCTTTTCTGCTTCGTTACATGCTCCCCGGAAAAACTTTTCAAGTAATGCTGCTGGATGCTTCATATGTAGTATTCGTTTGAAAACAGTAAATCCCTCACTGCTTAACAATAAGTAAATATTCAGGTGAGAAAAAGAATCAGCAAAACCAGGCGACGATGGCTGGTAATAACAATAACAGGGAATCTTTTAGTTGCCGTATTGCACGTACAATGTGATTTTCAACTGTTTTGGGGGAGATGGATAATTGTTTGGCTATCTCTTTATGTGGAAGTCCTTCGAAGCGGCTTAGTTTAAAAACATATCTCCTGATGGGAGACAGTAGTTCTATACTGTTATATACCCGCGTCAATTCATCTTTCACGGTAAGGTCTGTTTCCATGTGCCAATCGGGCGTTTCCCGGATCATGATCTCGGTATGCCGGTTCCTGACCTGTTGTTTGCGCAGGAGATCCGTCATGACGCTTTTGGCTATACGGAAAAGCTGCGCGGAAATATTGTATTCTGTTGATAGTTTTTCCCTTTTTTCCCAAAGTAATATGAAAGACAGCTGTACTGTCTCTTCAGACAGGTAAGCGGAATGTGTACATTTCAATACGTAGAAATAGAGCTTTGTATGATATTGTTGATATATCATTTTGAAACGCTCGACATTTCCATTTTTTATATCCTGTACGATACTTTCCATAATGCCCGCAAATATCTAATGGACCTAAACAAGAGACAAGGAATTGCTGATTATATTATTGTTATTTTGGTGGTTCCTTATTTCTTCAGTTTCAATACTAACGGAGCGGTGGCTACGCCCGGAATGGTGACTGTAACAGACAGGTCCAGGGTAGAATCGCTTACATTTTCGATCCAGTGCGGATCATTGTTGCCTTTTTCGTTGGTGAGTAAGCATACCGCATCGTGTACATCCAGTTTCCAGCTGCCTGTATTGCCGGCAGTGGGCAGTATCAGATCGGTGCAGCCTTTGATATTGAATTTGCCATCGGCGCCAAACTGATACGTGTTGTTGGTGGTACAGGTAAATAATGCGCCGGCCGGGCCTAAGAGAGGAGCCAGTTTAATGATGCTGGTGCCGGCGGGAATATTTTGCCCGCCGAGCTTTACCGGAACAGCAAAAACAAGATCCTTTTGTTGCCAGTTGCCTGCTACCAGTTCGTATTTGGCGGATTTATCAGGAGCAGCGTCCTTGTTCTTTTTACAGGATGCCATCAGCAGTTGCCCTGCTGCCAATAGCGCCAGTACTTTTACAGGTATAGAATTACGCATAACTTTTTACGTTAAATGATAGGGATGATGAATAACTTGCTACGGAAGCCTTTATGATGTATTCGTTTAGAAAAGATAAATCCCTCATCTGGTAACAATTAGTTCATATAGGGAGTGCACTGATTGATGACGGTGCATAATCTTGCCGCAAGGTCCTGAGCAGTTCAATACCTGATACTTTGGGCATTTTGATATACAGGAACAGGAGGGCTATCTCCTGCGTGTTCAGGTGTGTCTGCAGTAGCGAATATCCTGAATGCCGCTCCCGCCTTTGTAGGGGTATCCGGAATAGAGTACCCATGTTGCCGTTATGAACTCCAACGAAACGGAGCTGAAAATGAACGAAGCATAACCCATGCCTGGCCGGGGATCGGAGGAACCAGGAGGCTCCTGTATTCCTTAGGGGTGAATTATTGAATGCAAATGCAAACAATTCGGCTTGTAGGATGTTTGATACGTTAAGATAGTGAAGAATGTCATATCGTAGCATTTCATAATGCTTTATCTATAAGATAATTTCAGGTTTTGTTATTTGTCTCCACTAGTTAGCCAGTTTGTAATCTGTTTTTGCAATAAAAATTCTAATGGGGGGCAGGGTCTCATGTGTATGAAATAGCGTAACGAAATCAGCCAGTTATTAACTATGAATTCCAGGACCATTAGACTGGTTGATCATACCAAAGTAGGATAAATCATTTGTCATAATAACCAGTTATGAATTGAGCTTATTAATCCTAATAACTGATGCACCATTATTCGGATTGCAGCTGTGATTAGAAAGATCTGGTGAAATTCGAAAGACATAGAAATTATGAGAAAACTTTTACTGCTTCTGACCCTTTTATTATTATTGATTGAAAGTAATGTCAAGGCACAAACGCGGTTTTTCATTAGCAGCAGTGGTACACCTTATGCATTGCGCTATCAGGATGTTGTTAGGGGAGGGGTATTGGTAGCGGGTAATGCGAATGTTGTACGAACCCGGACAGTGCCTTATTCCTACCACATTGATATTGATGGGGATCCAACTACATTTAACTCTTCCAGTGAGGACCTTTTAATTCCAGCCGGCAGCAGCGTGAAAAAAGCTTTTTTGTACTGGCAGTCAAATTGTTATAGTACAGGCGCGGTATATAATATAAGTAACCCGCCGGCTTCCAGGCCTAATTTCACACACGTGAAAATAAAAACGCCTGCTTCTGGTGCTTATGTGAATATTATCCCGGATATAGCGTGGCAATCTAGTACTTATTTCTGGCAGGGTATGAAAGACGTCACTGCGCTGGTGCAGCAATCTGGTACTTATACAGTGGCTAATATTGATTCCGATCCTCAACCTCCCGCTACAAATGGCTATCCACCATATGCAGGGTGGTCATTATGGGTTGAATATGAGTATCCCTTTTCGGATGTATCTCATAATTTCAGGATGATATCCCTCACAGATGGATTTAAGTATGTTACCGGTGGATCAAATGATGTTACAGCTACG
Organism: Chitinophaga nivalis; assembly: GCF_025989125.1. Classification (NCBI taxonomy): domain Bacteria; kingdom Pseudomonadati; phylum Bacteroidota; class Chitinophagia; order Chitinophagales; family Chitinophagaceae; genus Chitinophaga; species Chitinophaga nivalis. The sequence goes on from NZ_JAPDNR010000001.1 coordinate 3,970,328, forward strand.
GGGTTTAAGGTGCCGGAAAATACCTCCGTGGCGATAGACGGAGAAGCCGGCTGGTTTATCGGTGGAGCAAATGCGCCCTGGAACGACGCTGTTACTTATAACAGACCGGCTACAGGTAGTTCGGCAGCGTTAAACAATTTTTTTCTGAGTGATGCGGTCAATCCGGCTAACAATCCATTAAATGAATCCCGGAGCTACAGGGGGAGTCCTGTTACCAGCGGCCGGAATCCGGCATCGTCTTTTTCATATACAAATGCAGCTTCCGGAAATGATGTTGCATTTCCCTGGTTTGATTTAGATGTGATAGATATTTCTGCATTGCTGGTGAGAGGGCAAACGCAGTATACCCTTAAGTTCTACCCGCAAGCTAATGGTGCACCCGGTGGATGTAATGCACCATATGGTTGTGATGACTGGAACCAGCCGGGCTATCTCTATACTTCCATAAGGGTGGTGCCGCCTATAGCTGTGAACGACACGGTATCTACACCGGTAAATACTGCTGTAACCATACCCGTGTTGAATAATGATATTGTTTTCGGGGATGCTTTGGACCCTGCAACAGTAACCATTACCCAGCAGCCCCTGAACGGCGTGCTGACAGTTAATGCAGACGGCACCGTTACCTATACACCTAACGCTGGTTTTACCGGGCAGGATAATTTTAAATATACTGTAAAAGACGTCAGTGGATCTTTATCAAATGAAGCTACAGGAATCATTACGATTGGCGCAAAACCTATACTCTCCATCGTTAAGACGGCAGATAAACATACTATTACACCGGGTAGCCAGGTCACCTTCACGATTGTATTAAGCAATACGGGGTTAGCTGATAGTTTAGGTGTAAGGGTGATTGAAAAACCAGCAGGGTTTACATATGTGAGCAGTAGTGCTTCTTCAGGAACATACGATAATGCTACCAAAACCTGGATCGTAGATGCGCTGAAGGATAGTTTGGAGAGCCTGACGCTGGTGATGACAGCCAACGGAACGGGTCCATATAGCAATGTCGCTGGCATTGGAGATCCTGATGATCCGGTTAATCCGCGTGATACGACATTGTTTAGTGCATTAAATATATTGAAGACAGTTGATAAGGGGAGTGTGAAGTCTGGTGACCAGGTTACTTTTACAGTCACGGTAGAAAATACCGGACTTAGGGATACGCTTGGATTAGAAGTTAATGATTTGTCGGAAGGGTTTACTTATGTAAGTAATACAACGACCAGTGGTAGTTATAACAGCGGTAGTGGTGTTTGGACCGTAGATGTGTTGAAAGGTAGTACCCAAACTTTAACGCTGGTGATGACGGCCAATGCGAGTGGTCCTTATGGCAATGTGGCTGTGGTCGGAGATCCGGGAGATCCGACCAATCCCCGGGATACGGCCCGTTTTGCCGTGCTGAGCATCCAAAAGACAGCCGATAAAAATGTGGTAAAGCCGGGTGACGCGGTCACCTTTACGGTAAGTGTCACCAACAGTGGCTTAAAAGATACGTTGGGTCTACAGGTGACCGATCAGCCGCAAGGATTTACTTATGTAAGCAATACAACGACCAGTGGCAGTTATAACAGTGGCAGCGGTATCTGGACCGTAGATGCGCTGAAGGGTAGTACCCAAACTTTAACGCTGGTGATGACGGCCAATGCGAATGGTCCTTATGGTAACGTGGCTGTGATCGGAGATCCTGTAGATCCGACCAACCCGCGAGATACGGCTCGTTTTGCCGTGTTGAGTATCAAAAAGACCGCAGATAAAAATGTAGTAAAGCCAGGTGACGCGGTCACCTTTACGGTGAGTGTCACCAACAGTGGCTTAAAAGATACGCTGGGCTTACAGGTGACAGATCAACCGCAAGGATTTACTTATGTAAGCAGCAGTGTAAGTAACGGTAGTTACAACAGTGGCAGCGGTATTTGGACAGTAGATGCGCTAAAGGGTAGTACGCAAACTTTAACGCTGGTGATGACGGCAAATGGGAGTGGTCCTTATGGCAACGTAGCTGTGATCGGAGATCCGGTGGATCCGACCAACCCACGTGATACAGCCCGTTTTGCCGTGTTGAGTATCAAAAAGACAGCCGATAAAAATGTAGTAAAGCCAGATGACGAGGTAAGCTTTACGGTAAGTGTCACCAACAGTGGCTTAAAAGATACGCTGGGCTTACAGGTGACAGATCAGCCACAAGGATTTACTTATGTAAGCAATACAACGACCAGTGGTAGTTACAACAGTGGCAGCGGTGTTTGGACACTAGATGCGCTGAAAGGTAGTACCCAAACTTTAACGCTGGTGATGACGGCAAATGGGAGTGGTCCTTATGGCAACGTAGCCGTGATCGGAGATCCGGTGGATCCGGTGGATCCGACCAATCCGCGTGATACGGCTCGTTTTGCTGTGTTGAGTATCAAAAAGACAGTAGATAAAAGTGTTGTTAAACCAGGAGACGCGGTAAGCTTTACAGTAAGTGTCACCAACAGTGGCCTAAAAGATACGTTGGGCTTACAGGTGACAGATCAGCCGCAAGGATTTACTTATGTAAGTAATACTACGACTAGCGGTAGTTATAACAGTGGCAGCGGTATCTGGACGGTAGATGCGCTAAAGGGTAGTACCCAAACTTTAACGCTGGTGATGACTGCCAATGCGAGTGGTCCTTATGGCAACGTAGCCGTGATCGGAGATCCAGTGGATCCGACCAACCCGCGAGATACGGCTCGTTTTGCCGTGTTGAGCATCAAAAAGACAGTAGATAAAAATGTAGTTAAACCCGGTGACGCGGTCACCTTTACGGTAAGTGTCACCAACAGTGGCTTAAAAGATACACTGGGCTTACAGGTGACAGATCAGCCGCAAGGGTTTACTTATGTAAGCAGCACAACGACCAGTGGTAGTTATAACAGTGGCAGCGGTATCTGGACGGTAGATGCACTGAAAGGTAGTACTCAAACTTTAACGCTGGTGATGACGGCTAACGCGAGTGGTCCTTATGGCAACGTAGCTGTGATCGGGGATCCTGTAGATCCGACCACCCCGCGAGATACGGCCCGTTTTGCCGTGTTGAGCATCACAAAGACAGCCGATAAAAATGTAGTAAAGCCAGGTGAGGTGGTCACCTTTACGGTAAGTGTCACCAACAGTGGCTTAAAAGATACGCTGGGCTTACAGGTGACTGATCAACCGCAAGGATTTACTTATGTAAGCAATACTACGACCAGTGGTAGTTATAACAGCGGCAGCGGTGTTTGGACCGTAGATGTGTTGAAAGGTAGTACCCAAACTTTAACGCTGGTGATGACGGCAAATGCGAGTGGTCCTTATGGCAATGTAGCGGTGGTCGGAGATCCGGGAGATCCGACCAATCCCCGGGATACGGCCCGTTTTGCCGTGCTGAGCATCCAAAAGACAGCCGATAAAAATGTGGTAAAGCCGGGTGACGCGGTAACCTTTACGGTAAGTGTCACCAACAGTGGCCTAAAAGATACACTGGGCTTACAGGTAACAGATCAGCCGCAAGGATTTACTTATGTAAGCAGCAGTGTAAGTAACGGTAGTTATAACAGCGGTAGTGGTATCTGGACCGTAGATGCGCTGAAAGGTAGCACCCAAACCTTAACGCTGGTGATGACGGCTAACGCGAGTGGTCCTTATGGCAACGTAGCTGTGATCGGAGATCCGGTGGATCCGACCACCCCGCGTGATACGGCTCGTTTTGCCGTGCTGAGTATCACAAAGACCGCCGATAAAAATGTGGTAAAGCCAGGAGACGCGGTCACCTTTACGGTAAGTGTCACCAACAGTGGCCTAAAAGATACGTTGGGCTTACAAGTGACAGATCAGCCACAAGGATTTACTTATGTAAGCAATACAACGACCAGTGGTAGTTACAACAGTGGCAGCGGTGTCTGGACCGTAGATGCGCTGAAAGGTAGTACCCAAACTTTAACGCTGGTGATGACGGCCAATGCGAATGGTCCTTATGGCAACGTAGCCGTGATCGGAGATCCTGTAGATCCGACTAATCCGCGTGATACGGCTCGTTTTGCCGTGTTGAGTATCACAAAGACAGCCGATAAAAATGTAGTAAAGCCAGGAGACGCGGTCACCTTTACAGTAAGTGTCACCAACAGTGGCCTAAAAGATACACTGGGCTTACAGGTGACCGATCAGCCGCAAGGGTTTACTTATGTAAGCAGCAGTGTAAGTAACGGCAGTTACAACAGCGGCAGCGGTATCTGGACCGTAGATGCACTAAAGGGTAGTACCCAAACCTTAACGCTGGTGATGACGGCAAATGCGAGTGGTCCTTATGGCAACGTAGCTGTGATTGGAGATCCTGTAGATCCGACCAATCCGCGTGATACGGCCCGTTTTGCTGTGTTGAGTATCAAAAAGACAGTAGATAAAAGTGTAGTTAAACCCGGTGACGTGGTAACCTTTACTGTGAGTGTCACCAACAGCGGGTTAAAAGATACACTAGGCTTACAGGTGACCGATCAACCGCAGGGATTTACTTATGTAAGTAATACTACGACTAGCGGTAGTTATAACAGTGGCAGCGGTGTCTGGACCGTAGATGCGCTGAAAGGTAGTACCCAAACTTTAACGCTGGTGATGACGGCCAATGCGAGTGGTCCTTATGGTAACGTAGCCGTGATCGGAGATCCGGTAGATCCGACCAATCCGCGTGATACTGCCCGTTTTGCTGTGTTGAGCATCAAAAAGACAGTGGATAAAAATGTAGTAAAGCCGGGTGACGTGGTCACCTTTACGGTAAGTGTAACCAACAATGGCTTAAAAGATACGCTGGACTTGCAGGTGACTGATCAACCGCAAGGGTTTACTTATGTAAGCAATACTACGACCAGTGGCAGCTACAACAGCGGTAGCGGTGTTTGGACCGTAGATGCGCTAAAGGGTAGTACCCAAACCTTAACACTGGTAATGACGGCTAATGCGAGTGGTCCTTATGGCAACGTGGCTGTAATCGGAGATCCGGTAGATCCGACCAATCCGCGTGATACGGCCCGTTTTGCCGTGTTGAGCATCAAAAAGACAGTAGATAAAAGTGTTGTTAAACCAGGAGACGCGGTCACCTTTACAGTAAGTGTCACCAACAGTGGGTTAAAAGATACGTTGGGCTTACAGGTGACCGATCAGCCGCAAGGATTTACTTATGTAAGCAATACAACGACCAGTGGTAGTTATAACAGCGGCAGCGGTGTTTGGACGGTAGATGCGCTGAAAGGTAGTACCCAAACTTTAACGCTGGTGATGACGGCTAATGCGAGTGGTCCTTATGGCAACGTAGCCGTGATCGGAGATCCTGTAGATCCGACCAATCCCCGGGATACGGCCCGTTTTGCCGTGTTGAGCATCAAAAAGACAGCCGATAAAAATGTAGTAAAGCCAGGTGACGCAGTAACCTTTACGGTAAGTGTCACCAACAGTGGCCTAAAAGATACGCTGGGCTTACAGGTGACGGATCAGCCACAAGGGTTTACTTATGTAAGTAATACTACGACCAGTGGCAGCTATAACAGTGGCAGCGGTGTCTGGACAGTAGATGCGCTGAAAGGTAGTACCCAAACCTTAACGCTGGTGATGACAGCTAATGCGAGTGGTCCTTATGGTAACGTAGCTGTGATCGGAGATCCGGTAGATCCGACCAATCCCCGGGATACGGCTCGTTTTGCCGTGCTGAGTATCAAAAAGACAGCCGATAAAAATGTAGTAAAGCCAGGTGACGTGGTAAGCTTTACAGTAAGTGTCACCAACAGTGGCTTAAAAGATACACTGGGTTTACAGGTGACAGATCAGCCACAAGGGTTTACTTATGTAAGCAGCAGTGTAAGTAACGGTAGTTATAACAGTGGCAGTGGTATCTGGACGGTAGATGCGCTAAAGGGTAGTACCCAAACTTTAACGCTGGTGATGACGGCTAATGCGAATGGTCCTTATGGCAACGTGGCAGTGATCGGAGAGCCTGTAGATCCGACCAATCCGCGAGATACGGCTCGTTTTGCTGTGCTGAGCATCAAAAAGACAGCCGATAAAAATGTAGTAAAGCCAGGAGACGCGGTAACCTTTACGGTAAGTGTCACCAACAGTGGCTTAAAAGATACACTGGGCTTACAGGTGACCGATCAACCGCAAGGGTTTACTTATGTAAGTAATACTACAACCAGTGGTAGTTATAACAGCGGCAGTGGTATCTGGACGGTAGATGCGCTAAAGGGTAGTACCCAAACTTTAACGCTGGTGATGACGGCTAATGCGAATGGTCCTTATGGTAACGTGGCCGTGATCGGAGATCCGGTGGATCCGACCAACCCGCGTGATACAGCCCGTTTCGCCGTGTTGAGCATCAAAAAGACAGCCGATAAAAATGTAGTGAAGCCAGGTGACGCGGTCACCTTTACGGTAAGTGTCACCAACAGTGGCCTAAAAGATACGTTGGGCTTACAAGTGACAGATCAGCCGCAAGGGTTTACTTATGTAAGCAGCAGTGTAAGTAACGGTAGTTATAACAGTGGCAGCGGTGTTTGGACACTAGATGCGCTAAAGGGTAGTACGCAAACCTTAACGCTGGTGATGACGGCCAATGCGAATGGTCCTTATGGTAACGTGGCTGTGATCGGAGATCCTGTAGATCCGACTAATCCGCGAGATACGGCTCGTTTTGCCGTGCTGAGTATCAAAAAGACAGTAGATAAAAGTGTTGTTAAACCAGGTGACGCGGTCACCTTTACGGTAAGCGTCACCAACAGTGGCCTAAAAGATACGTTGGGCTTACAGGTAACAGATCAGCCGCAAGGATTTACTTATGTAAGCAGCAGTGTAAGTAACGGTAGTTACAACAGTGGCAGCGGTATCTGGACAGTAGATGCACTAAAGGGTAGTACCCAAACGTTAACGCTGGTGATGACGGCCAATGCGAGTGGTCCTTATGGCAACGTAGCTGTGATTGGAGATCCGGTAGATCCGACCAACCCGCGTGATACAGCTCGTTTTGCCGTGTTGAGCATCAAAAAGACAGCCGATAAAAATGAAGTAAAGCCAGGAGACGCGGTAACCTTTACAGTAAGTGTCACCAACAGTGGCCTAAAAGATACGTTGGGCTTACAAGTGACAGATCAGCCGCAAGGGTTTACTTATGTAAGCAGCAGTGTAAGTAACGGTAGTTATAACAGTGGCAGCGGTGTTTGGACACTAGATGCGCTAAAGGGTAGTACCCAAACCTTAACGCTGGTGATGACGGCCAATGCGAATGGTCCTTATGGTAATGTGGCTGTGATCGGAGATCCTGTAGATCCGACCAACCCGCGTGATACAGCCCGTTTCGCAGTTTTGAGTATCAAAAAGACCGCCGATAAAAATGTAGTAAAGCCAGGTGACGTGGTAAGCTTTACGGTAAGTGTCACCAACAGTGGGCTAAAAGATACACTGGGCTTACAGGTGACCGATCAGCCGCAAGGGTTTACTTATGTAAGCAATACAACGACCAGTGGTAGTTATAACAGCGGCAGCGGTGTTTGGACACTAGATGCGCTAAAGGGTAGTACGCAAACCTTAACGCTGGTGATGACGGCCAATGCGAGTGGTCCTTATGGCAACGTAGCCGTGATCGGAGATCCTGTAGATCCGACTAATCCGCGTGATACGGCTCGTTTTGCCGTGTTGAGTATCACAAAGACAGCCGATAAAAATGTAGTCAAGCCAGGTGACGCGGTCATCTTTACAGTAAGTGTCACCAACAGTGGCTTAAAAGATACGCTGGGCTTACAGGTGACAGATCAGCCGCAAGGATTTACTTATGTAAGTAGTAGTGTAAGTAATGGTAATTATAACAGTGGTAGTGGTATCTGGACAGTAGATGCGCTAAAGGGTAGTACCCAAACATTAACGCTGGTGATGACGGCAAATGCGAGTGGCCCTTATGGCAACGTAGCCGTGATCGGAGATCCGGTGGATCCGACCACCCCGCGTGATACGGCTCGTTTTGCCGTGCTGAGTATCAAAAAGACAGCCGATAAAAATGTAGTAAAGCCAGGTGAGGTGGTAAGCTTTACGGTAAGTGTCACCAACAGTGGCTTAAAAGATACGCTGGGCTTACAGGTGACTGATCAACCGCAAGGATTTACTTATGTAAGCAATACAACGACCAGTGGTAGTTATAACAGCGGCAGCGGTGTTTGGACACTAGATGCGCTGAAAGGTAGTACCCAAACTTTAACGCTGGTGATGACGGCTAATGCAAGTGGCCCTTATGGTAACGTAGCTGTAATCGGAGATCCGGTGGATCCGACCACCCCGCGAGATACGGCTCGTTTTGCCGTGCTGAGTATCAAAAAGACAGTAGATAAAAGTGTTGTTAAACCAGGTGACGCGGTCACCTTTACGGTAAGCGTCACCAACAGTGGCTTAAAAGATACGTTGGGCTTACAGGTGACTGATCAACCGCAAGGATTTACTTATGTAAGCAATACTACGACCAGTGGTAGTTATAACAGCGGCAGCGGTGTTTGGACACTAGATGCGCTAAAGGGTAGTACCCAAACCTTAACGCTGGTGATGACGGCAAATGCGAGTGGTCCTTATGGTAACGTAGCCGTGATCGGAGATCCTGTAGATCCGAGCAATCCGCGTGATACGGCTCGTTTTGCCGTGTTGAGTATCAAAAAGACAGCCGATAAAAGTGTAGTAAAACCAGGAGACGCGGTAATCTTTACGGTGAGTGTCACCAACAGTGGCCTAAAAGATACACTGGGCTTACAGGTGACCGATCAGCCACAAGGATTTACTTATGTAAGCAGCACTGTAAGTAACGGCAGTTATAACAGTGGCAGTGGTATCTGGATCGTAGATGCGTTGAAAGGTAGTACCCAAACCTTAACGCTGGTGATGACGGCTAACGCGAGCGGCCCTTATGGTAACGTAGCAGTAATCGGAGATCCGGTAGATCCGACCAATCCGCGAGATACGGCTCGTTTTGCCGTGTTGAGCATCAAAAAGACAGTAGATAAAAGTGTTGTTAAACCAGGAGACGCAGTAACCTTTACGGTGAGTGTCACCAACAGTGGCCTAAAAGATACGCTGGGCTTACAGGTGACAGATCAGCCACAAGGATTTACTTATGTAAGCAATACTACGACCAGTGGTAGTTATAACAGTGGCAGTGGTATCTGGACGGTAGATGCGCTAAAAGGCAGTACCCAAACTTTAACGCTGGTGATGACAGCTAATGCGAGCGGTCCTTATGGCAACGTAGCCGTGATCGGAGATCCTGTAGATCCGACCACCCCGCGAGATACGGCCCGTTTTGCTGTGTTGAGCATCCAAAAGACAGCCGATAAAAATGTAGTAAAGCCCGGTGACGCGGTAACCTTTACGGTAAGTGTCACCAACAGTGGCTTAAAAGATACACTGGGCTTACAGGTGACCGATCAGCCACAAGGATTTACTTATGTAAGCAGCAGTGTAAGTAACGGCAGCTATAACAACGGTAGCGGTATCTGGACCGTAGATGCGCTAAAGGGTAGTACCCAAACTTTAACGCTGGTGATGACGGCTAATGCGAGTGGTCCTTATGGTAACGTAGCTGTGATCGGAGATCCGGTGGATCCGACCACCCCGCGAGATACGGCTCGTTTTGCTGTGCTGAGCATCAAAAAGACAGCCGATAAAAATGTGGTGAAGCCAGGTGACGCGGTAAGCTTTACAGTAAGTGTCACCAACAGTGGCCTAAAAGATACGCTGGGCTTACAGGTGACCGATCAGTCACAAGGATTTACTTATGTAAGCAGCAGTGTAAGTAACGGTAGTTATAACAGTGGTAGCGGTGTTTGGACCGTAGATGCGTTGAAGAATACTACTCAGGTATTAACGTTGATCATGCGGGCTAATTCCGAAGGCCCCTACTTAAACACCATTGTTGCGGGTAACGTTAATGACCCTGCCAGTCTGAAAGATACAGTAAGGTTTGTTGTATTGTCGGTAAGAAAAACAGCTAATGTTGCAACTGTGAAAGCGGGAGGAAGAGTAACCTTTATAATTACTTTAAGCAACCGGGGAAGTAAAGATACCCTTGGACTAAAAGTAAATGATCTACCTGTAAATTTGAATTATGTAAGTAGTTCAACAACTTCCGGAACCTTCAACAGTGCCACTGGTATTTGGACAGTAGACGCCTTGCAAGGAACGACGCAGCAGCTGACATTGATAATGGATGCCGCTGCAACCGGGCCTTATCGTAACATTGTAGTTGCGGGTGACCCTACAGATCCCCATAATCCGTCAGATACGGTGATTTTGAATGAAACACAGATTAATCTGGGGATTATTAAAACTATTGTTGAACCAGCGCCATATGCAACGGGACAGCGAATCACGTATAAAATTATGGTGCATAATAGCGGCCCGGGAGATGCAACAGGGGTAATAGTGAAAGATGTGTTGGTCATGGCATTGGCAGATCCGAAAAATATAACAGTTGATGCTGGTATAGCGTCTTATGATCCATTAACCAGGACATTAAGCTGGCGTATTGGTGCACTGAATGCTGGTGCTTACACCACATTGACTATGGTTAGCATGTTTAATAATGAGGGAGATATTGATAATATGGCAGTTGTTTCAGGTAATGAAAATGATATTGATCCCGCTGATAATACATCAGTTGTAAAGGCGAAAGTAACAGGAGGGCTGTTTATTCCGAATACTATTACACCGAACGGAGACGGAAAGAATGATAAATTTGTAATTCCTGGCTTGGAAAAATATCCCGGTAGCAGGCTTGAAATTTATAATAGATGGGGAAATCAGGTGTATATCAGTAACAACTACGGAAATAATTGGGATGGCTATGGCTTGAATGAAGGGACTTACTTTTATATATTAAATCTGAAAACACCAATCGGAATAATTCCGTACAGCGGATGGATATTGTTGGTGAGGTAGAAGCGGCTTTTTCTTTTACCATAAAAAGGTAAATTATACAAAATGAATCTGAGAAGATAGAATATAGGATACAGTAAACAAATTCAGATTTACTGTATCCTATATTTTTTATTATACTTTACATAGGTAAACCATCATTTTTTCGCAGACCTCAGCCAATTTCTGCATGGAGGTATGACCAGGTATATATATGGTGGATAGTATGCACCCTATGTGTATTAAAGTATCGTAAGTTATCAATTAATACGTACTACCATTACGACAGCTGCTTAAAAGCCAGCCCGAAGATAATAACGGCGATGGATATATGAAATTGTCATTTATATAAGAAGGCCGTTTAAGCGAACATTTTCGGGCTCGGAAACAGGAAGCGTTTGTATCAGTTTTTAGAAGAAGTACTTATTCAGTACTTACTTTTAGTGAAAGCTCATTCCGCATAAACCAGGTAGAATCGCCCACATAACAAACTTCCTGCTTACGGGAAAAGGATGTTTTACCAATCCGATAAGTAAAACGGAATAGAGCCTCTCTATCATTATCAACCCCTTTCCGCTCTGTCACAAACGTCAGGGTTCCTTCGGGCAATAATGTGCGGGCTTTAACATTTTCTCCGTCGATCGTCTGCCCTTTATTGGTAATCGCAATAACCTGGAGGTTATCATGTGAGGGTTCTTTGGGATAAGAAGTTTTAAAATTGTAGGAACCGGTTCCTTTTACTGAAACTGTTACGGTTAGCGCTGTTGGGATGGATACCAGTTTTTGGGTACTGTAATCCCGGTAGATGAGCGAGCCACTCCAGTTTTTACCGGTTAATCCGTCAAGATCATTAGATTTAAGTCTGGTATTGGTTTGATATAATGTTATCATGAACATTAATGTAATTAGCGGGAATTTCATATTAGCTGTTTTGTGTTATTGTTTTAATGTTGCTTCTGTTTCCACTATGGCAATGCCTTTATAGGTTTTTCCGTTATTGTCTTTTGCAATTACATACCAAAGTGCATCACCTGGATAAATTTTGTTTCCGTAACGGTAGTTTTTTACAAACAAATAGAGCCGGTGTTGCTTAAGTATTCCATCCTTACAACTGAATTCTTTTGCAAACTCTTGCCGGTCTAATTTTATATTGGGGATCCAGCCTTTATTGGCCGACCAGATATAACTGCCGGCAGCGATGACTTCCAAATCAGCCATCATTGTTTTTACGCTGGTATTATGTTTCCATATGTACTTACCGGGGAATCCAATGGTGTCATCATTTAACATGGGATAAACCGGTGTTGGAGAATGGTAAAGTAAAATAGCTGTAGGAATATTTCTCAGGTCATCAGGGAGAATTCTGGAGCGATCGGTCCATGAAACCTGTGCCAATGCGGGTAGGTGGCAGACTAGCACAAATATCCCCCCCATGCAATAACTCAATCGTTGTTTTCTGGTCATAATTTTTTTTTGGTTAGGAGGCAAAAATGGCTTTTCCTGCTGTTGAAGGAGGTTCAAAATCAGTTTGGGACGTCTCAAATACCGTATATGGTACCTGTTTCAGGCAGAAAATGGGCTGCTAGATAAAAATAAAGGAGTTTATGGCTGCATTTGCAATAGGGGGAAAGTTGGATGCCTGCGGTAAGTCAAAAGGGCAGGGGGGATGAAAAATAAGCCACTTAGCTATTGAATTCGGAGGGAGCCATACCGGTAAGTTCCTTAAAAATGCGGTTGAAGGTAGATTTGGAATTGAACCCTGCATCCATTGCTATGGACATGATGGTTGTTCTTTCCAGATTGGCGGGAGTTAGTTTTCGTTTAACCTCTTCAACCCGATACCCATTTACAAAATCATTAAAGGATTTTTTGAAACCAGCATTAATATGACGGGAAACAACCTTCGGATTTAGTTTGATAGCTTGAGCAAGCTCAATCAATGTTAAACCCGGGTTAAGATATAATTGTTGTTTTTCCATGGCCTCCCGGATTTTGTTCAATATTTCGGGGTCTGGTTCAAATAATGTCTTTGCATCTTCTGCCGCCTGTTTATCAGCCACCTCATAGGTTATTCCGGTCAGATTTGATTGCCGTATTCCAGCGACACCAAGAACAAGCGCTGTAATTCCCAGTATTTCTACTGAATAGTCGTAATCAAAATATAAACCCTTCCAATCTCTTAGCAGCATCTCAATAAACCATTGCGAACATAAAATCATTAATATAATTAATAGCGTTTTGAGCCAGTTCAGCTTTATTTTTGATAATTCTGAGAAATTATTTTGTAGCCATCGTTGGTAACGCAGCAACAAACGGACTGACATAAACAAGTAAATACTAAGGGAGATCCAACTGCCGTCAAATTCAATCCTGTAACTGTATGGTTGGTGAACGTTTTCCCAGTACCATTCTTTAAAAGAGAGCGTGCAAAAGGCCAATATAAGATACAATACAAACTGTAAAGCAACTGGAATAAAATGTAGCAGGTGTATCCGCCTGAATTTAAAATCCTGATTCACCAGGCACCGGACATAGAAATAGAGTAAAGGGCCAAAACCAAATGAATAAAAAATTGGCATAAAATAAAGCGCCGGTCTTTGATCATAAATTCCGGCAATTCTCATAAAATGATCTGTCAAACCCAATGCGATGGAAAGGATCAATGTAGCCAGCAGTCGGTTAGAAAGCTTGTTGTATTTTGCGAAAAATAATAAGCCGGCAGCAAAAACAGATTGCGAAATGATCATTGCCAATAATGCAACGATACCGGTGAAGCATATCTGCATATTCTTAGATTAAGCATTCAAAAAATATAAGTGGTCTAATAAATGTTGTCGGAACAAAACAGCATATCAGCGTGGCATGTAATATATGTTATTCCTCCATGATTTTAAGAAGTACCGGGTAACTATACGCTTTATAATTCGGGAAGTACTGAATTGGCTTCCAGTGTAGCTTATATATGCACGAAGGGTATCTTATCGTGATCACAACAGTAGTGCAAATGATGGGATGCCTGGATGAAGGATATAAACCTGGAGAATTGCATTATTCAGGCTAAGGCTTCCCCGCGATTTGGAGCGGATGCTATCCATAAGTTGAAAAATATAACTGATGACCTGGGCGCTATTACCAATATCAATCAAGATAAGTTGATGCAAAGTGCTTTCGAAGTAAAATGCCCGTACAATAACATCCGCTCGCTGATAAGGGAACATCTCACCTACACCAGACCATTTAATCGTCGCAGCTAACCCTTACAGTCCCTTTTATGTATCGTAACCGTCTCGTTGCTATAATCGGTCTAAACACCCTGTCATATACAAAAGACGACAACTCCACCATGCTATTCCCGCTAATCAGCCGGTACCGCCATTTCATCTTTACAGGCAACATTAACATATCATGTAACACCATAGCAGTTGCTTCTTCTAATTTCATCTTGTAGAAAGAAGAGACAAAGTATATAACGACAGTCCGTCCTGCATTCCAACTCAACAAAATATCCAATCGCCTTGTTATGATATAACCTTTAAAACCCTCCGCTATGCATACCATTAATTTTTTCTCTGAATCTTATCAGAAAGATCCTTATTTCTATTACAAGCATATGCATAAAGAGCAGCCGCTATTTTTCCATGAGCCTACACAAAGCTACGTGCTCAGCAGATTTGAAGATGTGGAAAGAGCCTTGAAAGATCCTGTATTTTCATCCCGCAATTATGCATGGCAGGTAGAGCCACTTCATGGGGTAACCTTTATCCAGCTCGATGGAAAAGAACATTCCCGGCAACGTAATTTTGTAGCGCCGGCGCTGCGGGGAAAAGAACTGATGGAACAATCCACTACCATCATACAAGACATCGCCACCAGACTCCTGAATAAATTGAAAGGGAAAAGTCAGGCTGATTTGAGAATGGAGTTCACTAACATATTTGCACTTAAAGTCGTCATGAGTTTATTGGGGTTGCCCGATGAAGACACTTCTCTTTTCTACAAATGGTACAACTCCTTCGCAGTATATTTTGAAGACCTCAGTGGCAATCCGGAAATACTGCAAGAAGCACTGCGCGATAGAGATCAATTTCATATCTATCTAAGCCGGATCATCGACGAGCGAACAGATGACCCTCAGCATGGAAGCGATATATTGTCCACATTATGCAATACCATCGTTGATGGGAAAAGAATGGATAAACTGGAAATAATGGGATTCTGTGGCGTACTAATGCAGGCCGGTGCAGAAACAACGGATAAGGGACTGGCCAGTCTCTTCCGGAACCTGTTAATGCATCCGGACCAGTTTACGCAACTGCTACAGGATCGTAGCCTGATAGACAGAGCCATTACAGAGTCACTAAGATATACACCTCCTCTCAGTATGATATTAAGGGTCACCAATGAAAAGGTACAGGTATCAGGTGGGGAAATACCTGCCAACGCTACCGTGACGTGCTTGTTGGCAGCGGCCAATCGTGATGAAACACAATTTAAAGACCCGGACAAATTCAATATATTCCGCGAAGAACTGGATACTAAAACCACTTTTACCGCTGCCAGAAATATGGCTACTTTTGGATTCGGCCGGCACTTCTGTATTGGTGCACAATTAGCGAAACTGGAAATGCAGGTGGCAGTGGAAGCTATTCTGAATGATCTCCAGGATATGCAGTTTGCAACAGATGATATACCCACGGAAATTGGCCTCTTCACCCGTTATCCGGAAAATCTGAAAATAAAGTTCAAACCTTTCGAATAGCTACCCTGAGTAAAATTTATACATAAGCAACAGCAATAAACAAATAGCAAACATTCCAGTTGGAAAGTAAATGGATACCTGTAATAGCTACTATCTGACCTGACAGTACGGTTTTACTCCATCGCTGTCCCTATCTTATAACCTGGGGGGATGGGAACGGTTTTTAGGGATAGGATGGTCATTAGATTACTATGTCGTATTTTTTAGCCTGCTATGACAGGGGCGGCCCCGAACACTTCCGGTGCTGTCTGTAAAACCATAAATAGTACATGGCTTGTTCAACGACTCAGTCATTACTACTTAATCCTGCACCCCGCGACTGTTTCATGTTTTTATGATGCAACCTGTAATCTTTCTTTAACCTTCACAAATATTATGTTATGAAAAAGAAAATTGCCAAAAAACTATCGCTTAAGAAAATCAACATTGCCGCTTTAACACCCGCCAGCCAACAGCATGTGAATGGCGGCATAGATCTGGGAATCACTGTTTATGTCAAGAGTTGTATTGTATACTGCGATACTGATATTGAAACCAGGATGATTAAATGTTTTGTTACAGTTGACCCCAGATGTGCCCTTTCCCGTGTACTTAATAATTGTTAAGCCAGGAATGTCAGCGGATTTCTTTCGTCGATTTACCAGTTGTATAACGCAGTGCAGCTATCACCAAAGCTGGTA
The DNA here is from genome assembly GCF_025989125.1 of Chitinophaga nivalis. Lineage (NCBI taxonomy): Bacteria > Pseudomonadati > Bacteroidota > Chitinophagia > Chitinophagales > Chitinophagaceae > Chitinophaga > Chitinophaga nivalis. The sequence goes on from NZ_JAPDNR010000001.1 coordinate 3,986,705, forward strand.
TCTGCAAAATAACTAATTGTCATGGTGGGAAAGTACCGGATGGATTGGGATCAGACTATTACAAAAAGATTGTACCATAGAGAGCACAAGGCCACACTTAGTGTGGCCTTGTAGTTACAAATTCATTTGTTGATAAAGTACGTCGGTGATACCGGGCAGTGCAGGTTACTTATCCCGCTTCTTTTGTCCCCATAAATGTAGCTGCTTTAATATTACAATCAGTTCCGTTGCCTTTTCGGTGTGTTTGTAAATAGTTTGTGGTGGCACCGTTCCGGCGATATGCTCTTTCAGCACTAATCCTTCACTCACCATTTCCGATAATCGTTTACCCAATATCTGATCAGATAAAGAGGGAAACTTTTCTTTCAGACGATTGAACTGATTTACTCCCAGGGTTATACTGCAGAGGATCTCCATTTTCCATCGGGCACTGATCGTTCTTAAAATATCATTCACGTCATGAGCGTCGGCCAATAGCTGACGATTATGCGCGTTTGATGAACTCGTTTTAATGTTGCTGGCCATATTGCTGATTTAATAACTCACTTTTAGGTGAGATATTGGTCACGGTGTAATGTGTAGATAAATTTGCCAAAAATAATTTAAAATGGACTACAAAAGAATAAGAGGGGTAGTTATATCTACGCTATTATCTCTACTGCTATTCAGTAACAGTTATGCACAATCCCCCAAGATACCACCAGTGTATGTACTGGTACACGGTGCATGGCATGGCGGATGGTGCTGGCAGCGGGTCAGCGGTATGCTGCGTGGAAACGGTGCTACGGTATATACGCCTACACTCAGCGGACTTGGGGAACACCGGAATACAGTAAGCCCTGTCGTGAATCTTGAAACACATATTACAGACATCGTGAACCTAATAGAGATGGAAGACCTGCACGATGTGATATTGGTAGGTCACAGTTATGCCGGCGCAGTGATAACAGGTGTGGCAGATCGGATACCGCAAAGGCTGCGTAAACTGGTGTTCCTGGATCCGGTATTGGTGGAAAGTGGTCAGAGTGTGCTATCCGCTATTAATGCGCCATCGGTAACATCATATGTCACAGAATCAGCAGCGAAAAATGGTGGGTTAACCATTTCGTCGTGGCCCGTATCCGTATTCGGTATAAAAGATACTGCAGATGCCCGCTGGGTAGGACAAAGGCTTACCGGGCAACCATTCCGGACCTTTACCCAAAAGCTGACTTTAGTTCATCCATTCGGTAATCACCTGCCATTGATTTTTATCGCCTGTACAGCGGAGATTAATCCTGCGTTTGCACATTTTGCGAGGAGTGCTAAAAATGATAAGAAATGGAAATATTTTGAATTGGTAACAGGGCATGATGCGATGATGACAGCTCCAAAAGAAACCGCTACACTCATTGAATCCTTCGCCGATTAAAACAAAGACGTTGTTGCATAAATAGGGGTGGTGCCATTATTGATGCAACAACGCCTTTACATTGTTTTTAAATTGATAAGGAGTTCGGGTACCATAGGATCGATTGCTTAGTCGTTAGGTGTGGGGTGTTTTTTAGTTGTGTGTTTGAGAGCATGGTGTTTACATCCCTTGTTTTACCATATCACTACAATGATAACATTGCTTTGTTATTCTATTAGAAACTTTTCCCTTGTTAATGTATTCGTCCCTAAGTTGGAAGTCTTTTCTTTTTACATCAATTATTGGATAAGTAAATGCTACCATTATTTATTGTCAAGGGTTTTTACAAAAAAATAAAGTGGACGCATATACGAAAAGCTTATTCCTTTTAGTCGGTGAGTGGAGCTATTTAACCTGTTTCTAACGAGGTATTGACTGGATATAATATGTTCAGTTGTACCAGGGGAATGTAGGGATACCTGAAATATAAGTTATAACTACCTGGATCTATCCTGTACTTTCAATTAATCCAATGCTATTTTTATTTAAAGATAACCGCTGCTTTTATTCCTGTTTTAAGAGTATTGCTAATGAGCTATGATGGGTGAGGAATAGACATGCGAAAAAATATGTGTTGCCACATTAATTGAGTAGGGTAGGGTTGATTAATTTCACTGTGATACGATTAGATATAAGGAATGGAGAATGTAACACTCACCTGTTTAGTATAATAATGTTGATGGAATTTCATTATTTTAAAAATTATTTACTACACGATTTTTAATAAGACATAAACGATAGTAGCCTGATGTTTTATAAATGCTGCCGGTGGGATGTGCCTTGTTATAATTGGTGGGCAGTACCTAATACTAGGTATGAGGTAATGTATATCCGATTTGCTGTACTGATCTTCATCGTGCCGGTTGGTCAGCTGTCAGCTTATAATTAGAATATTTGTAAGGCTTGAATAGTCAGCAGATAGCTGTCGGAATGGATGCATAAAAGGAGCGTGGGTATGCTCATTCCCTACTTTTTTCTATCGCTATTCTTTTCTTCTGCATGCACACGCATCTTGCCTTTGGTAAATGAAATATCGGTTCTCCTTAAATAATATAAAATCCATTTTGCTATTAGCGGTAGCTGCAGGGAGGTTGAATTGTTGTTCCATATTAGCACACTTAATTTTATGCAAAAGTGCGCTGTTTTATTTCAGCATGGATTAACGAACATACATCTTAACAGGCTGCTTGCTTTGGAAAAAGCAAGCAGCTGTCTACATTCCCTTTGAGACAGCTGCTTATTGTTTCTATAGCGTCTTTATACCTGCCTGTTGATCCTTAATTAATCTTCGTCATAGATAACTCTCCATGTATAATGCCTTTTACCGCCGTCAATGCATTGGCCAGCTGTTTTAACAGGGTGGCCTTTCCTTTGACGGCAATAATTTCCATACAGTTGTCGTGGTCCAGGTGAATGTGCTGGGAACAAAGGATCAAATGATGATAATCATGCTGGATATCTGTGATCTTGTCCAGCAGGTCTCTCTTATGATGATCAAACAGCAAGGTAATAGAGCCACCTACTACTTCATCTGACTGCCATTGTTTTTCGACTTCTATCCGCTGGATGAGATGGCGGATGGCCTGCGACCGGTTGGGAAACTGGTTGTCTTCAATATAATTATCCAATAACTGCAATACATTTTTCTCTATGGAGACACCAAATCTTACAACTTTCATATGCGGCATTTAAAACTTACAACTTAGAATGCATTGACCAGGTACAGCACACCAACGGCAAACAGGCTGGAACGCTGGTGCGCATTGGCATCGGCGATCACGTTGCGGTACTTCACCTGGTTGTTATAGTAATAACCAAACAACTTCATGTTCTGACTGGCAATAGGTTTATATTCCAATCCTGCAAGCAGACCAATATTCTGCCGGAAGTTCTTTCCCGGCGCAGCACTATTTTTCGTCTGACTGGCAGATTCGAAAATACCTTTGGTCGTAATAAACCATCCCGGAACAAATTCATAGTCCAGTCTTAAAACGGCGCCTTTATAATTGATGTCCCTGGCAAATGCCGGTGTGAAATCGGGATGGAGCCGTTGCTGGTACTTGTTGACGGAAGGAGATGCTATGTTGACATAATCTACCGCCATAGCGGCCCATTGCAGGTCCAGATAACCTTTCAGTTTGTTCAGCACCACCTTATTACCCAATGCCACGGCATGATTGGTTTTGCCAGACGCATACTGTGCAATATCGTAACTCCAGAAGGTATGGAGCTTTTGGTCAAACATTTTACCTAACCAGCTCGCATATACGCCCATGGGTGTTTTGGATCCCTTCAGGCCATCAGCAGCATAACCGGCATTGGTATAGGTGGTATTGAAGGCATTATTGTAGGTATTGTGCAGCTGCAGGAAGAAGCCATGGTTTTTGTTTACCTGGTATCCCAGCCGTACACCCATCAGGAATAAATTGGTCTGGAAGTTCACAAACTCTGAGTACTGATACTCGTAGGTAGGGTTGGTTTCAAACTCCCAGTTCCCTACATAGGCGGCTTGTTTCCCCACATTGACGGACCACTTTTTCCCGTTCCCGAATTTATAGTTGACAGATGCGATGTCTAAAGAAGCAGGCGCGTTGTCCAGATCTCTTTGTACCTGCGATCTGTTGAGCCGGTAGCGGATCCGGAAATCCAGGTCCGGCAAGATGGTACCTAATACTTCAATGCGGGCCTCATTGAGGCGCATAGCCGATTGTTTGTCTCCGTCCGGAATCTCCAGGGAACTACGCAGCAAAAAATTCATATGAACATTTTGCAGTGCTTCCGGCCTCTTTTTTATTAAAGGAGCAGATACTTCTTTGGTCGTATCGCTGGCAGGTACCGGTGCTGTCTGAGCAAACAGGTAACCAGATAAACAAACAAAGCTTACAGTCAGAACGAGTTTCATTTTCATATATCAGATTCAATTTTTCAGAGGAAAGGCGGCCGGATACTATTATTGTTTCCGGGCCTTTTTCTCTTTTACTTTTTCCTCCAGCCAGTTGCACCATTCATCAATACCTTCTCCGGTTAAGGTGCTCACCTGCATCGCCGAAAGATCAGGATTTACTTCCCGGGCATCTTTAATGGCAGCTTCTACGGAGAACGGAACGTAGGGGAGGAGATCCGCTTTTGATACCACCATCAATTCGCTGGTTAAAAACATCCGCGGATATTTTTTAGGTTTATCATCTCCTTCGGTAGATGCCAGTAAGGTTACCCGATAATCTTCGCCCAGGTCAAACGCCGACGGACAAACGAGATTACCTACGTTTTCAATAATCAGCAGGTCTACCTCCGTCAGGTCTATATGGTCCAGCGCCTGGTATATCATCTGCGCTTCTATATGACACATACCGCCGGTAACGATCTGTAAGGCATTGATGCCCACATCCCGTAACCGCACCGCATCCCTTTCTGTTTCAGGATCACCTACCAGTACGGCAATTTTTAATTTATCCTGCAGGCGTCTGCCGGTTTCCTGCAGTAAGGTGGTTTTACCACTGCCCGGAGAAGAACATATATTGAGGATCAATACATCCGGCACTTTATCTTTAATTGCTTTGGCAACAAAATCGTTGGCCTTTAACAGGTTCAAAGTGGTATTGTCACACTGCACGGAACCGGCCGGCATTCTGTTGCTTTTAGGTTTAGTATCAATCATGGTAGTTATTTTTAGTTTAGAAATTCAACTTTGCTGATGCGCAGTTCTTCGCCCTGCACAATTTTTCTGGAAGGTGTGCCACATGCGCATACAAACCTGTGCCGGATCACGGTGAAGTGTTGGTCACAGGTGTCGCAGTGTGCCACAATCGGCAACAACACGACTTCCAGGTCTATATGAGCCAGCTGCGGCTCATCACGTATCAATGCTTCAAAGGCATTCTGGATCAGGATGGGTTGTACATTACATAACAGCCCTGCTTCTACCTGCACCTTGGTGATGCGGTCGAACTTCTCCGGATGGTTTTCCTGAAGCGTATTGAAAATATCTCTGACTATCGGCACTTCATGCATGGCTTCCTGTTTAATGTTTCCGGGGCAACCGCCCCAGGCTACAATTTGGCAACCGCTTTTTTGGCGGCCACCTTTTTGGCTGGCTGCCTTTTGGTAGCAGGTGTTGCTTTCTTCTTCAAAGTCTGTTTGCTGGCAGTAACTTTTGCGGGCGTCTTCACAGGCTCCATATCGGCAGTATGATGGCGGATGAAACTCCAGCACATATCACCGATGTTGGACAGCCACTCGTGCATGGCATCGCCGCTTTCTCCCAGGGCCCTGATCAGCAGCGTGTTGGGCCCACTCATGGTAAACCCGTAACGCATGTCCACAAATTGCTCCGTCAGCACTTCATCCAGCTCCTCCTTAAATGCCTTCGCATATTCAGAAACGATCAGTAAGGTCCCCTGATGGGTATGTCCTTCAAAGAATAACATACGTTCCAGTGGCTGTTTACGCGGCGCCATTAACTGGTTGTCAAAGAACACCAGTTTTCCGCCACTGTAGACTTTTGTCCGGCTATGCAGTTTCGAAAACTCAAACCGCTCGCCGGAGTGGATACGGCCACCACTGATGATATCTCCCCATATCAGGTGTCCGTTTGCCGCCACCTCTATCAGGTTGTCCATATCGAAAATGGCGTTTTTGAACGGGATGGTGGGCTGAGGCAGATATTGTAAGATCGCATGTTCATCTACTTTCACATGCATCGCCTGGGAAGCCCCCTTTTTCATGGGGTGTACCTTATTGAAAGATTGGGTAAACAGCTTCATTTCCACGTGTTCCGGGCAATGCACGCTTACCTGCAGCGCGTCGCCATCCATGACGCCGGGAGAGTAACACATCATCATCACCTCCAGGTGATCCTGCAGGCGCTTGGAACCATAGTGTACCACTTTATAGGGAATATCAAAATAACTGTTCACCAGCAGGGTTTTGGCCCCCTCCCGCTTGCAGCTAATGTCAACCCTGCTTGTCAGTGAATTATCCCTATTTATCATTGTCGTTGGATTATGCTTCTAATAATGCGTATTTTTTGATCCAGGCGATCACATCGCTCAGTCCTTGTTTTTCCCGGATATTGGTTTTAAGGAATGGCTTGTCGCCCCGCATTTTTTTAGCGTCTCTTTCCATTACCTCCAGACTGGCGCCTACATACGGTGCCAGATCTATTTTGTTGATCAGCAGTAAGTCGGACCTGGTAATACCAGGGCCTCCTTTACGGGGTATTTTCTCGCCTTCTGCCACGTCTATCACGAAGATGGTTACATCTGCCAGGTCAGGGCTGAAGGTAGCCGCCAGGTTATCACCACCGCTTTCTATAAATACAAGTTCTGTATCCGGATGAAGTTTTACCAGCTCCTCTACGGCTTCCAGGTTCATAGAGGCGTCTTCCCGGATAGCTGTATGCGGACATCCGCCTGTTTCAACACCACGGATTCTTTCCGCAGGAAGCTTGGAATTTTTAATCATGAACTGCGCATCCTCTTTGGTGTAGATATCATTCGTAACTACACAGATGCTGTAGTCATCACTCATCGCTCTGGTAAGCGCTTCTATCAGGGCTGTCTTCCCGGACCCTACAGGGCCGGCCACACCTACTTTTACATATTTCGTCATGTCACAATAATTTAAAGTTTAATGATCAGGAGATGTAAATACGGGTATACAGTTTTTCATGCTGCATACACTTTATCTCCTGTCCTATACAACATAATCCCAACTGCTGCTCGTCCATATCCTTTTGTTTGCTGACCAGCTTCGTAATCACCGGTTGTAGTTCAAACAGTATTTTCTGCCCGACAGTCTGACTGATAGGTACTGTCTTCGCGCAGTTGGTGATAATACCATTCAGCGTGTTATAGTAAAAGGCGCTGAGGGCATCTTCTGTACTGATGCCAGCGGCCTTCACATATAACCCGAAGGCGATGGCGTAATGCCCGTGCAGTTCCCCGCTTTGTATGGCTTCCGCGTACTTCTTGCAAACAGGATATACCTTCAGCTCATTCACCAGTTTCAGGAACCGGATCGCCAGTTTTTTACTGGCATCTCTGATCTCATAGGGTGCCTTCAGGGCGGTCACCAGTATGTCCAGTTCCGTCAGTTGCTCCCACCTTTTTTTTCCTGCAGGTAAGGTGATGGTCCTGTAAAGGAAAGCAGCGTCGTTGTAATAGATACTGTGCTCGAGCATCGTTCTGGCATACTCGGCAGCTGAACTGTTATCATGCACAATGCCGGCATTCACATAAGACTCCAGCCCATAGGAATGCGTAAAGCTTCCTATGGGGAACATGGAGTCATTAACCTGTAACAGTGTTAATAGTTTCTGCATTTAGTAGTTATTTGCGTTGTTATTACCATGGCCATGCGCCCGCAGCATATGTGTCTGCAATAATTTGCGTTCTTCAATGCGGGGGGCATAACCTGCCCGCTGCAGCTGCATGTATAAAGGCGATTCGTACGCTACACTGATGCTATCCTCCTCATCGATGTAAATGGGAATATGTTTGTTACCGATCTCAAAACAAATAATCCCCATTTCCCTGAGTGTCTTCGGTGTAAACACAATACACTCACAGGGCTTTATCACCAGCTCAATGTATCTTTCATCGTCCATCCACAAAATATCGCCGTCGGCCAGCGGAACCCGGTTGTGTTTTCTGATCACTATTTCCATTCCCGACAGGGTAGGGCGCCTGATAATTGTTTTGGTCGTCTCGTACCATTCAATCTCAAAAACGTCTCTTGATCTGTTTCCGGTAACCGGATTATTCAACACTGCTTCAATAATGATCATAGCTACATCGTTTAAAACAACAGGTAACGCTGTGCCAGCGGGAGCACTTTCAAAGGCTCGCAGGTGGCCACTTTGCCGTCTACTTTTACTACATATGTTTCCGGATCCACTTCCAGTTTAGGCATGGCATTGTTGTGTACCATGTCTTTCTTACCTACGGTTCTGCATCCTTTTACCGGCAGCGATTTCTTTTTCAGTCCCAGCTTCCCGATGTTGCCGGATTCTATGGATATTTTGGAAACGAAGTTGTAGCTGGTCTGTGCGGTTGCTGCGCCATAAGCGCCGTACATTTTCCGGTAGAGCACAGGTTGTGGTGTTGGAATAGACGCGTTGGGATCACCCATTTTTGAGGCTACAATCATACCTGATTTGTAAATCATCTCAGGTTTTATCCCGAAGAATTCCGGTCTCCAGATAACGAGATCGGCAATCTTGCCCGGCTCGATAGAACCTACATATTCATCGATACCGTGCGATTTCGCCGGATTGATGGTGTATTTGGCCATGTATCTTTTTACCCGGAAATTATCGTTGCCGTGTTTGTTGTCTTCCGGTAAGGCGCCCCGCTGTATTTTCATTTTATGGGCAGTCTGCCAGGTACGGGTAATCACCTCCCCAACGCGGCCCATTGCCTGAGAGTCGGAGCTCATCATACTGATGACGCCCAGATCGTGTAGAACGTCTTCCGCCGCGATGGTGGAAGGGCGAATACGGGAATCGGCAAACGCAACATCTTCCTTGATCTCAGGGCTCAGGTGATGACACACCATCAGCATGTCCACGTGTTCGGCAACGGTATTAAAGGTATAGGGCTTGGTAGGATTGGTGGAAGAAGGCAGGATGTTGGGATACATCGCAATCTGGATAATATCCGGTGCGTGCCCGCCGCCAGCACCTTCTGTATGGAAGGTGTGTATCACCCGGCCGTTGATGGCATTGATGGTATCTTCGAGATAACCTGCTTCGTTTAAGGTATCGGTGTGAATGGCTACCTGAGTATCGTATTTGTCGGCTACCCGCAGCGCCATGTCGATGGTAGATGGCGTGGCGCCCCAATCTTCATGGACTTTCATACCTAAAGCACCGGCTCTGATCATTTCGGCCTGCGCTTCTTCGTTGGATACGTTACCCTTGCCAAAGAAGCCCACGTTGATAGGCAGTTCCTCTGATGCCTGTAGCATCTTTTCCATGAAGAATTTACCGGCGGTAACAGTAGTAGCGTTGGTGCCATCGTTTGGACCGGTACCACCGCCAATCAGGGTAGTCAGCCCACTGTATAGCGCCGTGTCGATGATTTCAGGACAGATAAAGTGGATGTGGGTATCGATGCCACCAGGTGTAACGATGTAGCCCCAGCCGCCATGTACTTCTGTACCCGGACCGATGATCATGCCCGGTGTAACGCCGTCCTGTGTATCAGGATTACCAGCTTTACCGATGGCTTTTATTTTACCGTCTTTAACACCGATATCCGCTTTCACGATTCCCCAGTGATCGATGATGGTGGCGCCGAGAATACAAAGGTCCAGCACATCTTTGTCCAGCGCGGAAGTGGCCTGTCCCATACCATCCCGCACGGTTTTACCGCCGCCGAATTTATTTTCCTCGCCGTAAACCTGGTAATCTTTTTCTATCTCAATAAACAGCTCCGTATCGGCCAGGCGCATTTTATCGCCGGTAGTAGGACCGAAGAGGGAAGCATATTTCTCGCGTTTTATATATAGGTTACCGTTCTCAAATCTTACTTCGTTGCTATTCTGAGCGAAGGCCTTGTTTAGGCCCAGTACCGTTAAGCCGGCGGTGGTAACTCCCACGATTTTTATCCATTCTCTTCTGTTCCAGCTCCCACCTTTTTTTCTATTCTCTTTATTCTCAGACATACTATTTGATTTAATGAAAAGTGAAATGTTTCAAACGATGCCGGTTATTTGGCGCCTTTGAAATTGTTCTTCTTCGCTCTGGCTATCGCTTCCGTTTTAACCGTATTGCTGGTGACATTACCATTGGTCAGGTTGTTGAAACCATGGATATTTTTTTTGCCGCCAAATTCAACCAGAATTACCATCTTTTTTTCTCCGGGCTCAAAGCGCACCGCTGTACTGGCCGGGATGTTAAGTCGCATGCCGAATGCCTTGTTTCTGTCGAAATCAAGCGCTTTGTTTACTTCAAAAAAGTGGAAGTGGGAGCCCACCTGAATAGGGCGGTCACCGGTGTTTTTTACTTCTATTCTGGCAGTATTCTTTTTTGCATTACAGATAATATCTTCTCTTTTCAGAATGATTTCTCCAGGTATCATAATTAATTCATTTAACAGGTTAAGCAATTGATGTTATCGGATGGGGTCATGGACAGTGACCAGTTTGTTGCCATCCGGAAACAACGCTTCAATCTGGATATCGTGGATCATTTCCGGAACGCCTTCCATCACCTGACTTCTGGTCAACAGCTTTGTGCCCCATTCCATTAGTTCTGCCACCGATTTTTTACCATCCCTGGCCTGTTCCATAATTTCACTGGAGATGTAGGCAATACATTCCGGGTAGTTTAATTTCACCCCACGTTTAAGCCGTTTGGCAGCAAGCTCTCCTGCCTGGTGTAACAACAGCTTCTCAATTTCCCGGGTGGTTAGATGCATAGTAATTGTATTTTATTATGATTGAATATTCTTAGATGACTTCCCCTATGTGGATGGACACAGGCATGGCAGGGACAGCCCGAAAAGGCTGAACAGCACTGCATTTTTATACGTTGCCGGTTATGGAAATAGAAATAAATGCGGCAGGTGACAGCCTTGAAAAGACCGCACGATACAACGTTTCCTATGCGTTATTCGCAATAAAAAGAGAATAAATTCACAAATGACAACCTTGAAAAATGGCTGGACGGAATAACGTCTTCTACACGTTATTCACCATAGAAACGAAAATAAAATCAGGCTAAAGTAAGGTGGCCTTCCGGAGGCGGGGTTATTAGCTCAAGGGAGTGGTTATCCAGATAGAAGGTATCTTCTCCCATAATGAGCTGAACAGGATCAGGGATAATAAAAACAGCATCTTTCCCCTCACAAAGATATTCGGAAAGGGGCGTGTCTTCTTCCATCCGCTCTTCATTAAGTCCGGAGCGCTCTTCATTGATATCGGAGTACTCATCATTGATATCGGAAGCGGAATGGGTATTATCCTTATTGATAGAATATAGAATTTGTTTATGTTCTGCCTGTTTAATTAAAATATAAGGCATGCTAACAGTCACCCATGTGAATAACAGCATGGAGAGTACGGCAGAAAGCCGGCGGATAAACTGATATGTATATTTTTGTAACCGCATGAAAGTGTGACTGCGTATGAATTGCGGCGAAAGTAGTAAAAAGTTATTAAACAACAAGAGCTAAATTGGATTAATTATGTTTTGTTGCGGATCTTTTAACATATTGTTTGAAACTTTTTTGCTGATGACGTTTTTTGTTAACGCAAAAAAAACGACCTTCGTGGCACGAAAATAAAATTCTTGCTACTTCTACTAGCACACATGGCTACACGCTGTTGATACACAGCCTTCTTCTATTGCCAATTTTATTTATTAATTTTTTTACTCAATATGCTTAGGAAAACTATGTCCCTGGCGGCATTGGCCTTTGCTTGTCTGCACGTTTCTGCTCAGGAAAAAGAAACGACAGATTCGTTAAAGGTACTGATGCTGGATGAATTGACTGTGACCAGTAAATACTACAAGAAATATAATCTTAATAAGATATCTTCTGACTTGCGGCTGCAATCACCATTAATAGAAACACCGCAAAATATTCAGATTATCAGTGCGGAAGTTTTAAGAGACCAGGTAGTCACTAATCTGATAGAAAGTGTTGCGCGTAATGTGAGTGGTACCATGCGCGAAGAACTGCATAATGCGGTGTCGCCGGATATCTATTCCCGGGGAGGATACATCAATGCACAGCGCAATGGTGTAGACCTGAGACCATTGATTAAAGGTCCGCTGGGGGATGATGCTGCCATGATTGAAGCCGTGGAATTTGTAAAAGGCCCGTCAGGATTTATGACCGCACTTAGCGATCCTGCAGGTTCCTATAATATTGTCACTAAAAAACCTACCGGAAAAAAACAGCATACATTTAAAATGATGCATGGCAGTTTTGGGCTGTTCCGTGCTGAATCGGACATGGGGGGCGTATTGGATAACAAAGGGAAATGGCAGTACCGGTTCAATCTGATGGGAATGACTACCAACGGATTTATGAAATTCGATAATAGTAATCGCATATTGATTGCGCCAGCCGTGAAATACCAGGCCAGTGAAAAAACATCCTTCACCCTCGAGTATATTTATCAGCAGATGAATTATATGTTGCTGAGCGAGGCACAGATGTCACCATATGGCTATGGCACATTACCACGGGATTTCTCCATAACGGATCCCAATATCAGACCTTACAGGGCCTACGATCACAATATCTTCTTCACAGTGGATCATAAACTCAATGATAACTGGAAGCTGACTACCCGTATCAGTAATATCAACAATGAATATAACGGTAGTATATTCTGGGTGTATGGAAAAAATAACAATAACCCCGATATACTGAACCGGTACCATGTATATGATGGCGTAGGCTATAATACTTTTTCCGCACAGGCATATGTACAGGGCCGCTTTAAAACAGGTACCGTCGGTCATGCTGTGATGGCAGGAATAGATTATAATGATAAGCGCAACAACACCACCGATACCTGGGGTACCGCCACCACGGTTTATCCGCTGAGTATTACCCATCCGAAATATGGAGAGGTCACCAACAACAACGGCATAGGCGGGTCATTTGATTCAGAAAATGATATTACGGGAGAAGGTAACCGGACAAACGGCCGGCTGCATTATGTGTCTGCCTATGTGATGGACGAAATATCGTTAACGGATAAACTGAAAGTGAACGCAGGCCTCCGGATGACACAGTCCAACGCCAACTTTAATCAGTACGGCACTAAAACGGATGCCAGCGACCTGGTAGTCACTCCACGTATAGGTGTTAACTACATGTTGCAGCCCACAACAAGTGTATATGCCTTATATGATCATTCCTACCTGCCACAGGCAGGTGTAGCCCATGATAAAACACCCCTGAAACCACTGACAGGTAAAAGCTATGAAGTAGGGGTGAAGAAAGACTGGCACGACGGTACGTGGAATACCACCTTATCTGTTTACCAGATCTACCGGAAACGCACGATCCTGAGAGATCCTGTGTCCAACGACATTTATCAGACGGGAGAAAATAAATCAGAAGGGGTGGAGCTGGATGTCAGGGGCCGGGTAGCCAAAGGTCTGAACATCGTGGTCAATTACGCCTTCACCGAATCGAAAATTACCAAAGATGAGAAGAATCCGGAGATGGTAGGTATGGCAACACCCAACAGAATAAAACATATCCAGAACACCTGGCTGAATTATGCGCTGCCCATTGCCAAACTGCCTGGTATCGCTATTTCTACGGGATATCAATACATGGCCGGCCGGGCAGAACGTTATACCAGCACCAACCCGGAAGCACTGAAAGATTTCTTCCGCCTGGATGCAGGTATCTCCTATACAAGAAAAAAGTATAGTCTCAACCTGATCGTCAACAATATCCTGGATGATCATTTGTACAGCACTGCGTGGAAGCGAAACGACATGTATTATTGGGTACAGGTGGCGCCACGTAATTTCCGTTGCTCACTGACGGTTAACTTATAATGATAGCATATGAAGCATATATTTATTTTAGCAGCCTTGCTGATGTATTTCTCAGCCTGCAATCCCGGTCAGCGTGCGGGAGACGATGCCGCCATAACATTAACGGATGTACAAGGCAACAAAGTGCTTTTAAATAAACCTGCGGAGAAAATCGTGTGTTTGTTTGAGCCCATGCTGGATGCCATATATATGTTGCAGGTGCAACATAAGCTGGTCGGAATACCCGCAGAAACGTATTCTGATAAAGAAGCGTTTGTGCCTTTCAGCCTGATCGACGAGCGGATAAGAGATAAACGCCTGGCCATTCCCGGCAGCAACGAAACCGCCAACCTCGAAAGTATCCTGGCGCTTAAACCTGATCTGGTCATTGCCAAACACATGAGCGACGGTACTATTCAAAGCCTGAAAGACATGGGTATCGCCGTATACCTGGCTTCTTCGGAAAAGTATGACCAGGTATTAAAGGAGCTGGAAGATGTGGGGCTGCTTACCGGCGCGGTGGAAAGAGCCCATGAGCTGGTGGCCTATACGAAACAACAATTCGATACCATGCAGCTGGCTGCTGCGGCGGTACCGGAGAAGGATAAAAAGAAAGCCTACTTCACCTGGGCCAATGGTCGCATTTATGCGACCACGGGCCGAAACAGCATGATGAACGATTGCCTGGAATTTGCCGGCGTATGGAATGCCTGCACGGCCCCTGTGGACCAGCCGAACATCAATGCAGAAACGCTGATCAGCTGGAACCCGGATATGATCGTGATGTGGAATGATCCGGCTGATTTGTTCTATAATAAACAAGAACTCTCGGGTATAAAGGCCGTAAAAAACAAAGCCATCTATAACCTGATGCCGATGTTTTTTTATAATCCACATACCCTCAAATCAACCATCGCGGCAACGCGTATCAAAGGATGGGCAACAGGACAGACAGAAGAAGCGGCGTTGCAGGAAGTGAAAAAGATGATCGTAACCTATTACGGTCCGGTAATCGGTAACCAGTTAATCACCTTATTATGATGCAGGAAATAGCAGCTTATTGGGATAAGCAAAGCGCCATCTGGCGGGAAGAAAAACAAGACGCATGGACCCAGCCGGTAACACAGCAGTGGCTGACTTACTTTAAACTGTTATTACCCCGGCTGCAAGGCAACAGGGTACTGGAAGTAGGCACCGCTTCCGGTTATTTCGCCAATATCCTGGCACAGGCAGGATATGAAGTCACCGCGGTAGATATTTCTGAAAATATGATCACCGAAGCAAAAGCAGTGTCCGCGGCGCTCAACGTGCCCGTCAACTATCAGGTGATGGACGCCCAGCAGCTGGCTTTTCCGGAGAACCGGTTCGACCTGGTATTCACCCGGCTCATGACCTGGACCACTCCTGATGTAAAAACTTTTTACAGGGAGTGTTTTAAGGTATTAACCCCTGGTGGTTTGTTATTGAACTTTGATGGTGACTTTGGCGCCTGCCGGTTTAGTCAGGAGGGACACGAAAAATACCCGGCAGACATTATGGAAGAGGCGAACCGGATCAAGAGCCAGCTGGATATTTCGAAGCATCCACGTCCTGCGAAGGATGTAGCCATACTGCAGGCGGCCGGGTTTGTGGAGGTGTCGGCAGCTGCCAGGGAAGATGAGGTATTGCTGCAACCGGAAGGAACGTCGGATCTGTTTGAACTCAAAGGATACAAGCCATTACATTGAAACAGGGAATTATCTACTTAATATGTTATGCACTACCAGTGCCGGTCATCTTATGTTCGCTTTTTATCGGCTCAAGCGGTCAGGCGGAGATGGGTGCGGCACTGGAGCTGGCATACAAAAACATGGTGGGGGCATCGCTTGCAGTAACGGAAGAGGAGAGCTGGACGATGATAAAGAATATCATCTATAACGTTCGGCTGCCACGGGTATTAATGACTTTTCTGGTGGGGGCAGCGTTGTCTGTTTCCGGTTCCGTGCTGCAGGGCATATTCCGTAATCCACTGGTCGATTCCTATGTACTGGGCATCTCTTCCGGGGCAGCATTCGGCGCTGCGCTGGCAATGACCTTCGCCCTGATTCCGGTGAGCCTGGCTGCTTTTGCAGGCGGGATACTGGCGGTACTACTGTCTTATCTGATTGCCCGGTCAGGATCAGGTGTCAACATCGTCACCATTGTATTATCCGGGATGGTGATTTCCGGCATTTTTACAGCAGGACTGGCCATTATCCAATACATCAGCAATCCCTACAAACTGCAGGCAATTGTGCAGTGGACAATGGGCAACCTGCATGCTGCTTCCTGGCAGGAATTAAGGCGTATATACATTCCCGTTATACTGGCGCTGGTGATTGTATTTATTTACCGGTGGCGCCTCAATATTTTATCGCTGGGAGATGAGGCCGCGAAAGCATCCGGTGTGAATCCCGGGCTGGACAAATGGATATTGATCGGCTGCGCCACCCTGCTGACAGCCATCACTGTGGCGGCGGTAGGGATGATTGGCTTTTACGGACTTTTCCTGCCACATATTGTGCGGATGATGCTGGGCGCGGATAACCGGAAAGCTATTCCCGCCAGTATATTCCTGGGTGGGACCTTTCTGCTGGTGATCGATAATTTTTCCCGTTCTCTTTTCGCTTTTGAAATACCGGTGGGCATCTTCACCATGCTGCTGGGGGGACCGTTTTTTATATACCTGATGCGTAAAAACAAATTAAACTGGCACTGATGGAATTAGCGATCGAAATAAAGCAGCTGAATTTTTCCTATGGTAAACAAACCATTCTGGAGAATGTGAATGCAGGGTTTGGCACGCGCCGGTTTTCGGTGCTGCTGGGCACCAATGGCAGTGGAAAATCCACCTTGTTTAAGTCTATCACGGGGATATTGTCTGGTTACAAGGGCGTCGTGGAGGTAAAGGGATGTCCGATAGATCAGCTTACTTATAAACAGAAAGCAAGGCAGATCGGTTTTTTGCCGCAGTTTTATCAGACCGTGTTTCCATTTACGGTGGAAGATATGCTGCTGACCGGCCGCGCGGCTTTCTCTGGCTTTGCTCCCACAGAAAAAGACCGGGTAATGGTAGCGGAGGTATTGGCAGAACTGGGACTGGAAGGGCTTCGGAAGAAGCGCTTCCCCCAGCTGTCGGGTGGAGAACAGCAGATGGTGATGATCGGCCGCTTACTCATGCAACACCCGGAAATTATTATCCTCGATGAACCTACGAATCATCTGGATGTATACTATCAGCACTTTTTAATGAATAAGCTCAAAGCATTTGTGGCAGATGGGCGCACGGTGATAGCCATCATGCACAATCCTACACTGGCTTATCAGTTTGCAGACGATTTCTTTTTTATGCTGAATAAAACCGTGGTACCGGCGGCCAATGCGGCTGTACCGGAACTGGATATGCTGAAAGCCGTGTACAACACGAATTTTCTGCATATCCCGCATGATGACCTGCCGATTGTATTGCCGGTGGGAGACCGTTATTGTTAGCCCGGAGTATGCGTATTTACCAGCTGGTCCACCTTTGCATCCAGTTTTCCCAATGCCTGTAAAATAGCGTCCATGTCTGACTGTGGCGACAAATCGGTATTCGTCCAGTAGCTATGGTATTTCCACATTTCCAGCACTTCTCTTACCGGAAGGTCATAAGGTTTGAATAACGGGTTCAGTGAAACCAGGTGTAGTAAGCCGTTCTGCTGCATACGGTTATAGACCACCTTAAATACAATGCCTTCATTTTTGGTGATCACCACACAGGGCGTACCGTCTTTCAGGGCAGACCAGTCCTGTATATATTCTACAATAACATAGGCGCCTTCCGGAACAGGTAACATGGATTCGCCTTTAACGGGAAACATCCTGAACTTCCGGTCTGCCGGGAGTTGCGGCATATGAAACACCGGGAGGCTGGAAATATAATCAGGGTCAGCAAAACCTGCGGTATAGCCGGCCTGAACACTGTGAGCAACCATTTCCACTTGTTCCTTATTATCCGGTGTAATCGTAGTGGCCAGTATCCGCATCTTTTTCCCGGTTACATAATTCATATCCCCGGCTTCCAGTTCGCGCAGATGCAATTCCCCGAGCCGCGACAGGTCGAGGCGCACGAAAGTATCCATATCAATCTTAAAAAAATCAGATATCAGCACCAGGTCTTCCAACAGCGGATTACGGGTGGCGCCGGTTTCCAATGCCTTTAGTTTGGTACGGGTAAATTGCAGGGCAGCCGCCAGATCATCCTGCGTTATTTTTTTCCTGTTGCGGAGAAATTTCAGGTTAGCGGCCCAAAAATTATTTTGTTCTTTCATATTTTTTTGGCATTATTACTGCCAGCAAAATGGCACTAATAATGCCAAATGTAAGTCAACTTTTTGAAATATGAAACAGTCAGCTGCAAGAAATGAGGTGATAGCCAGGCTGAGAGGAGAAATTCTTTCTTCCGGGGGGACTGTATTTTCATCCTATGTCAATGATCATCCTGACCTGGGCCCCCTAAATAAGGCGTTTCCAGGGCATTGTTTCCCTTTCCGGGGCACCCATGAGTTTATCAGTCATACGAGTGAAACGGCGGCTGCTACGCTGGGTTTCATGGCCGGTTTGTTGAGCCGTATCATGAAAGGTCCGGAGATGGCTGTTTGGGTGGGGGCGCACCGGATGCTGTTTCCACCGGCCCTGCAAACATTTTGTATTGTACCGGACAGGATCATTTTTATAGACCTGGTAACGGAGAAAGAAATGCTCTGGGTGGTGGAGGAGTGCCTGAAATGTAATGCCCTGGCAGCCGTGGTAGGAGAGATTCCGGATGTTCCTCCCATTGCATTACGACGCCTTCAACTGGCGATAGAAAAAAGCGGCGTACCCTGTCTGCTGCACCGGCATCGCCCGCGAAGCGTGGAAAATACCGTTTGTACTACCCGCTGGATGATTAGTCCCATGGCCAGTCTGCGGGAAGCAGGCTTGCCGGGTGTTGGTGATCCGCAATGGCAGGTATCCCTGCTGAAAGTCCGGAACGGAAAACCTGGCAACTGGCCGATAACATGGGATGGGCAACAGTTTCAGCATGGCGGTAGTGAAAGTACGGAACAACAAAATATTTATATCAAAGCAGGTTAGTTGTATGAAGCGTTACATGGCTGTATGGTTTCGCCATCTGGCGGCTGACCGGCTGGCACTGCGCTACCCGGGTCTGCGTCAACAGCCTTTTGTATTGGTTGCCCGGGAGCGGGGAAGGGTCGTCATCCGGGCGGTGAGCCGTGAGGCCGGTAGACTTGGCATACTGCCAGGTACCGTGCTGGCAGATGTAAGGGCGGTATATCCGGACCTGTTGTTTTATGAGGAAGATCCTTCGCAGGAGAAACTGCTGGCATCTCTCGCCGTATGGTGTGATCGTTTTACGCCTATCACCGGCGTAGATGGCCCCGACGGCCTGATACTCGACATCAGTGGTTGTACGCACCTGTGGGGAGGAGAAGAAACTTACTTCGAAAATATAGTTACCAGGCTACAGAGCGGCGGCTATCATGTACGGGCCGCTATTGCAGATACGATGGCGGCAGCCTGGGCAGTGGCCCGGTATGGGAGCACTCATCCGGTCATTGCACAGGGAGGCCAGGCAGCTGTCATGCGCTACCTGCCACCGGAAGCATTGCGGCTGGAGCCGGCTGTGGTAGACCGCCTGCGGAAATTAGGTCTTACGCAGATAGGGCTGTTTATGGATATGCCACCGGCTGTATTGCGGCGGCGATTCGGGCTGCAGGTACAGGAATGCCTTGGCAAAGTACTCGGCCATCTGCCGGAACTACTGGTGCCGGTACAACCACCGGTGCCTTACCTGGAGCGGCTTCCCTGCTTCGATCCGATACGAACGGCTCCCGGCATTGAGCTGGCCATCCGGCAACTGCTGGCAATGATTTGTCAGCGGCTCCAACAGGAAGAGAAAGGGCTGCGTAAAGCAAGGCTGGTATGTTACCGCACCGATGGCCAGCAGCAACAGATAGCCATCGGCACCAACAGTCCGGTACGTAACCAGGAACACCTGTTCCGGCTTTTCGAACTGAAAATAGAAACCATCGAACCCGATCTGGGTATCGAGCTGTTTGTATTGGAGGCGCCGGTCGTAGAAGGGTTGACGACACAACAGGAACGGCTATGGGACCTGGACACCTGCGGGAAAAAAGAGGCCGTGACTAAATTACTGGATCGGCTGGAAAACCGCCTTGGCGCCGCGGCCATTCATCGCTACCTGCCTGAAGAGCACCACTGGCCGGAACGTTCCATCAGACAAACCACAGACATCCAGGAAGCGGCGGCAGTGGCCTGGCCGGAATATCCCATGCGGCCGGTAAGCCTGTTGGGGGCACCGGTGCGCATCGAAGTGTCGGTACCCATTCCCGATTACCCGCCTATTCTTTTTATTCATAAAGGCAACATCCATAAGGTGGTGAAGGCCGACGGGCCGGAAAGGATAGAACGGGAATGGTGGATAGAGAAAGGATTACAAAGAGATTATTATCAGGTGGAAGATGAAGCAGGAGGCAGGTATTGGTTGTTTCGCTCCGGGCATTATGGCGAACATAAGCCGGAGTGGTTTATACACGGATACTTTGCGTGAATAATAACGGTATGGGATATACGGAATTACAGATCACAACGAATTTTAGCTTCTTACGGGGCGCATCGCACCCGGAAGAACTTGTGGAACAGGCACTCAGCCTGGGATACACGGCGATAGCCATTACTGACCATAATACGTTGGCCGGTATTGTACGGGCGCATGCGGCCGCAAGAGGGAAAGATATCAGGATCATCCCTGCCTGCCGGCTGGATTTACAGGATGGGCCGCCATTATTGGCTTATCCTACTGACAGGGCTGCCTATGGCCGTTTGTCAGCCATGTTGTCTACCGGTAACCTCCGTACGGAAAAAGGTAAATGTATACTCTATAAAAAAGATGTGTATCAATATGCAGCAGGCATCAAATTCGTAATGATACCACCTGTTGCTTTAAATGGCGCTTTTGATTTTGAAGATGATTTTAAAAGAGCGGCCAGGGAGTACCGGCAACATTTCAAATCGGACTTATACATGGCGGCGTCGTGGTCTTACCGGGGCAATGACGGGAAGAAACTGTACCGCATTGCGCAGTGTTGCGCCGCGCTGCATATTGGTATGGTAGCTACGAATGACGTATACTATCATCATCCGGAGCGGCGGGAACTGCAGGATATTGTGACCTGCGTAAGGGAAAAATGTACGATTCATGATGCCGGATACCGGCTGTACCAGAATGCGGAGCGTTATCTGAAACCGATCGCAGAAATACAGCGTTTGTTCCGGCATTATCCGGAAGCATTGGCGCATGCACAGGAAATAGCCGCCTCCTGTCAGTTTTCGCTGGACAGCCTGGAATACGTTTACCCGGAAGAAATCACCACAGAAGGCCGGACACCCCAGGAGGAGCTGGAAATGCTGACCTGGCGCGGCGCCGGCGAACGATTCCCGGATGGTATTCCGGAGAAAGTAGCGAACAGTATCAGGGAAGAACTGGCTTTTATGGCCCGGAAAAATTATGCAGCATATTTTCTGACGGTATATGACCTGGTACGTTTTGCAAGAAGCCAGGATATTTTATGCCAGGGCCGTGGCTCTGCGGCCAACTCCGTTGTATGTTTTTGTTTGGGCATTACGGCTATCAATCCCCAGAAAGTAAACCTGTTGTTTGCCCGCTTTATGTCTGATGCCAGGGATGAAGCCCCGGACATAGATGTGGATTTTGAACACGAGCGCAGGGAAGAAGTGATTCAGTATGTCTACGCAAAATATGGCCGCGACAGAGCAGGGATTGTAGCTACTGTGACCCAGGTGCATTGGAAAGGGGCGATACGGGATGTAGGAAAGGCAATGGGTTTGTCGATGGATGCGGTAGATCATCTGGCGAAAGCCGGGTATGAATTTACCGACGAATGGATGGAAGGAAATACGGCTTCCAGTAAAGGCTTTAAAGCGAAAGATCCGGTGCTGATGAAAGTACTGGAACTGACAGACCAATACATTGGCTTTCCGCGGCAGCTGGGGCAGCATACCGGCGGATTTGTTATTACGCAGCACCAGCTGTCTGACCTTTGCCCTATCCTCCATGCTAGAATGGAAGGCCGTACCAATATTGAATGGAACAAAGACGATATCGAAACACTGGGATTCCTCAAGGTGGATGTGCTGGCACTGGGTATGCTCACCTGTATCCGTAAAGCGTTTGACCTGCTCCGGTTGTATTATGACCAGCATTATACCTTAGCTACTATTCCGGAAGAAGATGAAGCGGTGTATGATATGATCTGTAAAGCAGATACGATTGGCGTATTTCAGATAGAAAGCCGGGCACAGATGTCGATGTTGCCGAGATTAAAGCCCCGTCAGTTTTATGACCTGGTCATTGAAGTGGCGATTGTAAGACCCGGACCTATTCAGGGCGGCATGGTGCATCCTTATCTCCGCAGACGGAACAACGAAGAAGCAGCCGTGTATCCTAAACCAGAACTGGAAGCCATTCTTAAGCGCACCCTGGGCGTACCGTTATTTCAGGAGCAAGCCATGGAAATTGCTATGGTGGCTGCGGATTTTACCGCAGCAGAAGCAGATGGCCTCCGGCGCAGCATGGCTACTTTCAAAGCACACGGACAGGTGGTGAAGTGGCGGGAGAAATTGATTGCCGGGATGGTGAAAAAAGGCTACGACCTGGCATTTGCCGAACGGATATTCAAGCAGCTGGAAGGATTCGGTTCTTACGGTTTTCCGGAGAGCCATGCTGCCAGTTTTGCGTTGCTGGTATATGTTTCCTGCTGGATTAAATGTTATTACCCCGATGTTTTTGCCTGTGCCTTGCTGAACAGTCAGCCGATGGGTTTCTATGCGCCCGCACAACTGGTGACGGATGCCCGTAATCATGGTGTGGTCGTACGTCCGGTGGATGTGAACCATTCACATTGGAACAATACCCTGGAAGAGCAGGCCGGCAAATACCGGGTACTGAGACTGGGATTCAGGCAGGTAAAAGGATTGGGGCAGGAAGAGATGGAACGGCTGATAGCAGGAAGGGCAGCGTCTTATGTGAATATACATGCCATGATGGATGCCGGCGTAAGTTTAACTACGCTGGAGCGGTTGGCAGATGCAGATGCTTTCCGGTCTATGAAAATGGACCGCCGGCAGGCATTATGGGAAGTGTCGGCATTGGCAGACAGACCCCACGCGCTCTTTGAAGGCCAGCCATCAGCGAGTGCCGGCGAAGCACCGGTGCAGCTGCCATTGATGACGCCTTCCGAACAGGTGGTACAGGATTACGCTGCCATGGCTTTATCGCTGAAAGCCCATCCGGTAAGTTTTGTACGCCGGCAGCTGTTTGAACGCAAGGTGCTGTCTATCCGGGAACTGGACCTGTGGCCGGATGGAACGCCTTTGAGGGTAGCAGGACTGGTATTGGTACGCCAACGACCCGGCACGGCGAGCGGTATCTGTTTTATCACCATTGAAGATGAAACCGGCAGCGCCAACCTGGTGGCTTTTGCCCGCATTTTTGAACAGTTCCGGAAAGAGATCGTGACAGCACGTTTGCTGATGGTGGAAGGGAAATTGCAGCGGGAAGGTATTGTAACACATGTTGTCATTGAAAAATGCTATAACTGCAATGCATGGCTTAATCAGCTATCGGTGCCGACTGACGAAGAACAGCGGATGAAGGTATCTTATAGTGATCATACATCTCCTGCCATGAAAAAGCCGGCTCCTAAAATGGTACAGGCGGAACTTTTTCCGAAAGGCAGGAATTTTAAATAGTGAATCATGCAACTGAAATTATTTGATGAGGATAGGCTGTTGATGCTGCCGGAGGATTTGATAGCATATGATCCTGCTTTTCTGAGCAGAGAGGAAAGTGATGGGTTGCTGGAACAGCTGCTCAACACTGTGCCCTGGCAACAAAGCAAAGTGATGATGTATGAAAAGGAAGTGCTGACACCGCGGCTATCTGCCTGGTTTGGTACGGAACCTATCCGGAGTGGCGACCAACGCCCGGTGTTGCCCTGGCCTCATGAATTGCTGGCACTCAAAACAAAAGTGGAAGCAGCAGCCGGAATCGTATTCGATGGTGTTTTGCTGAACTATTACAGAGATAATAATGATTCTGTGGCCTGGCATGCAGACAAGGACACGGTACCGGGATTAAAAACAGAAATCGCTTCCATCAGCCTGGGAGAGGAGCGCCATTTTGATTTCCGTAGTAAAGATGATCACCGCCGTCGTTATTCGATAAAACTGCAACATGGATCATTGCTGCTGATGAAAGGGGATCTGCAAAGATATTGGGAGCACCGTATCGCTAAGTCTATTAAACCGATGAAAGCGAGAATTAACCTTACTTTCAGGAAAGTGGGTGGAATAATGGTGGCCCCGGATGTTGCCTGATAATCGTACAATGTTTTATCGGTAAGAGATAGCGCTAAAACCTGTATACATCTCCACTGAAAAATCAGTCTTACCATATGGTAACTGATTAACTGTCCGCATATTTCCAATCCTGCAAGAGAATGGAGTAGCAGCTAAGATGCCGTTCGGAAAACGATACCCGATATTATTATTCATGGGGATGATCAGCCATAGTAGGGGTTTTGCCGGCTGTTCGATAACTTGTAAAAAAAAGTGTCTCCGGATTTAGGAGACACTTTTACCATTTTTTATCATACAGGCAGGGCATAGCTGCGTAACTGACCATCACCGGTCGTCATCAACAGCTGGTTATGCACCATCATTACATTGATAATATTACTGCTGTAATCATAGATGTAATCCGGATTGGTAGTAGGATTACCATCCAGGTCATAGGCCGTAAATTCAATACCCTCCGGCATTACCTCCGCCTTGCAACGTAAATCTTTTCTGTCCAGTAATAACAATCTGCCAAACTGGGAAACGATCAGGATATGATGATCATCTACAAAATATACACTGTAGTTGATATTATCGGGTTCAGTAGCCGGAAAATCTTTACTACCGGCGAAAATAGCCTCCTGATCCTGCTCCGCTATCCGGGCAATTTCAGGGAAGGAGTAAATGGCTAAGGGGCCATCATAATGAGGGGCCATCACAAATTCTTTTCCGGATGGCGCAAAGTTACCCATGATCACATTATTACATTGTGTAAGTGTAGTCAGGGAGATGGCGCCATCTTGCAGCTGTAACTGCATCAGGATGGATTGTTCCTGGCCGGCAGCAGCTTCCAGCAACACAATGCCATTATCTGGCGTATGGTGAAAGGCATAGGTGTATTGCTGGCTTTCCAGCAGGGGGGAAGTAGCCAGTATTTCAAAAGTAGCTGCATCTATTACCTGCAGCTGATCTGGTTCATTTTCATGACCAGGTAATACGTACCAGATGGTTTTATTATCACGGGTGAAATAACAGGCAGCACCCAGGAACCATCCCCAGGAGTCATGTTCCACGGTATGTAATATTTGGGTGCCTGCTGCATCAAGAATGCGTATGTCGGTCATACCGGCAATCGCAATCAGGCGGCCATCAGAGGAGGCAGACAGTTTACTGCTTACATAGTTCGCATTTTGTCCCAGGATGATTTTTTCCCAGACAATTTCAAGGTTGGCGTTGAGCTTTGTAATCAGCGGCTGACTCGCAAAGTTCATCAGGACTTCTCCATCCGGCAATGGTACTACGTTTACCGGATTGGCAGTGAATGTTAGTTTGTGCTGTAACGGCAGGTTTATATGCGGAAATTGACTCATGTTTTTTGTTTAAACCGGCGCAAAGATAAGGTACAAACCACTTTTCTGATCACTTGCAACTTTTTCAGTGGATGAAGGTATCGTTATATTTACCGGTGGTAGTTGCCGGTGGGCTGCTGGCTATCGTGTTTTTTGCAGACCTTTTGTAAAAAGAGGTCCAGCTTCGCCTCCCCGGTCGCCACATAGACTGCTGCGTCACTGAAATTAAAATCCTGCCTTATACCAATAAATAGTGGAAAACATTGAAATCAGATAATTATAGGAGGGGTTATCGCTTCCGGACGCAAAGGCGCACATATCCCCATGAACGCGGGGCATACAAAGCGCCTGGGGCGCTGATATTATTAAATGATCATAATTATTAAATAGCTATGACTTAATCTTAACAGGAAGGGATTAACTAAGACGAGATGTTTTAACACCATTAAATTAACATTTTTTTGAACAATTAATTTGTTCTTTCTGTTCTCTAATATTGGCAAATTACTCAAGTGTTGATTTATTGATCAGCCCTAGCTATTCCAGAATAAACCAGATTCTTGTTTTTACTATTGAATAGGCCAGAATGGCCGATGGCTATTGCTATGTAAGTTTCTAAGCAGCAAACCAGTTACACAAATTCAAATCAGTGTATGCGGAAAAGATCTACTCCTAAAAGCATCGACTACGTCTTATCATTTCGCACATCCGAGAATTCCGGCCATGTACCTGGAATTACCCGGTATCTGCTGTGGCTATTACTGTTGCTATGTACAGGTTATACCAAACAGGCGTATGCACAATCGTACGGGTTTTCTTATTCGTACAGCAACAATAATATTGTACGGATAGACAATGTCACTGGTAACCTTACCAATATACATAATTTCGCTCCGGGACAGATTACGCAGGCTACTGCGCTGGCGACAGATCTGAATGATGATCTGTATTTTACCGACAAAGAGGATCCGGGAGCGACATTGTATAAGTTCGTACCTAATCCGGCCCCGGCAATCGGAGGTACCTTGTCAACCATTGCAGCTGCCTTACCCGCTACATTTAATGATGTGAACAATGTAGCCAGAAGCCTGGTTTTTGGAAAGCTGGCTACCAATACAGCGGGAGAACTTTTTACCATCACTAATTACAATGGAGGAAATACAGATAACCTGCCATCGAGGCCATATGTTATCAAATTAGATAAAAATACCGGCGCGATATTATCTGCGGATGTGATACCCGCTCCTCCTCCCGGGGTGATGGATATCACGGTATCCGGAGGAGACATCGACTTTAGTCCTTCGGGCCGGCTGTTTGTATGCGGAGGTTTTGGTTCTTCTGCCGTGCTATGGGAAGTTGATGCAGTTACGGCGGCTATCATTGCGTCTAAAACGGTGCCGATTCCGGGTTCTTCTTTTATTTCCGGGATTGGGTTTGATCTGCAGGGCAACCTGGTATGTGCGGCTTCCAATGTTGCTGCTATTGTACGCATCAATGCAAGCGAGTTTTTGGGCGTCAATTCATGGCCCAGTACCAGCGGGAGTATCCCTTTCACTTCTATTACTGTTTTAAACCCTGCACCAGGCGCCACTTTTGGTGATATGGGTTCTAATACTTTCAGAATAGTAGGTCGCGTATTTGAAGATGTGAACTATGGGGGAGGCGCCGGACGTCCGACTACTGCGGCAGGCGTTGCAGGCATAGGTAATGCACGTGTTGAAGTATATGATGCAGCAGGAAATCTGGAGAATTTTACCACCACCACACCGGATGGGTATTATGCCATCGGGTTAAATAATAATGGAACATATTATACCCGTGTTGCGAATGGAACCTTGCGTTCTTCCCGCCCGGGTAGTAATGGAACGGAGCTGGGTATACAAACATTCCGGCAGGAAAGAACAGTATCAACTGTATTAACGCCTATATCAAATGAAGTGGGTGGTAGAAGCCCGGCTACCACCGATCCCGGTAGTGGCGGAATAGGTACGACCACGCTCAATACGACTAATTTTACGCTGAGTGGCAGCGTAAGCGGTGCCGCTGCTTCTGTATCCCAGGTAGTAGTTGGTAGCAGGAATGCAGATAATATAGATTTCGGTTTTAACTTTTCTACCATTGTTAATGTCAATGATGCCGGACAGGGGTCATTACGCCAGTTTATTATCAATAGTAATGTGTTGGGGAACACGGGGCTGGATCAAGTGGCAAATAGTCTTTTTGATCCGCCTGCCGGTGAAGAAACCAGCATCTTTATGATACCTGATGGGACGGCACATCCGGGTATCAATAAGCCATCCCAGTTAACCGCAGCCGGAGGTGGGTCTACTGCTATCTTTAATATTGCTACTGCCTTACCCGCAATAACGGATGCTGCTACTACTATTGACGGCCGCACGCAAACAGCTAATATCGGTAACAGCCAGCCTGGTGTGGCAGGCCATCCGGGTGCGTTGGTGGGAGTCGACCAATTGACATTACCTGGTGTGCAGCGACCGGAAGTAGAAATACACAGTAATGGTGGGGTTATTACCGGTTTAATTGGCGGACCTAGCACCGCTATACGCAATATTGCTATATATGGGTTTGGTACCGGAACTGCTGCAGGAGGGAATATTCTGCTGGGTGCAAATAATATATGTACGGAGAATATTATTGGAGGAGCTGCTATATCCGTGAATAATGAACCTGCCGGCACCAATCCTGGCAGTAATATATTCGTAGGGAGTATTGCTACCAACATTATTAATAACA
Source organism: Chitinophaga nivalis (assembly GCF_025989125.1). Lineage (NCBI taxonomy): Bacteria > Pseudomonadati > Bacteroidota > Chitinophagia > Chitinophagales > Chitinophagaceae > Chitinophaga > Chitinophaga nivalis. The sequence goes on from NZ_JAPDNR010000001.1 coordinate 4,015,212, forward strand.
TCATTACAAGAGCCGATTTCGATGGTATAGAAGGAGGGGGCGTTGGCCCGTTCGGTGTTAGAAGTATTATCATCTCCGGCAATGAAATATTGAACAATGGTAACAATACGGCAGCTGTTATAGGGATAGATGGTAGTGGTATCAGTGGCGGACGGGCAAATGACAGCTGGAATATCAGTAACAATAGCATTGCTGATAACGGATTGGATGGGATAGTCATTCAACTGGCAACTACTGTTACGATTCTGAATAATACCATTCCCGGTAACGGAGCCGTCGCCAGCCCGACCCCTGCACAGCTATCGTCGTTGGATAACGTCATGTTAAGTGACGTAATTATTGGGTCTGTCAGCAAAAATATAGTGACAGGCGCAGGTTCTGCAGGTATATCGGTAACAGGTGCCACTACTTCGCATATTTCACAGAATAGTACTTACAATAATGCAGGTCTGGGTATTGATCTCCGTCCTGATCCGGCTATCAGAAATCTGGTACTGCCTAATGATAATGGTGACGCAGATGCAGGCCCCAACCAGTTGTTGAACTTTCCTGTTTTTACTGCTGCTACCATCGTAGGTAATAACCTCGTGCTGAAAGGCTTTTCCGGCCCTGGTACTACAATTGAGTTGTTCCTGGCCGACCGGGATGGCAGCTTTGCGCCAACGCCACCATTAAGCCCGAATCCATTACCGCCGGCATATACCAATCTCAATGGTTTTGGTGAAGGCCGCACTTTCCTGCTTTCTTTAAAGGAAGGAGGCACTGTGGGTGGTGTTACGGATCTGGATGGAAGTACCGGTATATACACGGATGATGGTACGGGTACAATTGGCAACAGAACAGCAAACAAATTCCTGTTCAAGATCCCATTGTCGAGTTTACCGGGTACCATATTGAACAGTTTACTGACGGCAACTGCAACGGATGTCAGTATCAGTAATACTTCGGAATTCAGCGGTGTGGTAAGAATAACGGCGGCAGATATGGGCGATGCTCCCGATAGTTATAAGACATTATCTGTAAGTGATGGTCCTGCACATGCAATAAATCTGAATCTGAAGATAGGTGCTACCGTTGCTGGTAAAACAGAGGCGCCGGCAGTAGCTGCAGGTGCAGATGCCAACCCGCCTAACGGGGATCTGAATGATGATGGCTTCACACCGCCTTTACCTGTGCTTGCCACTACAACAACGACCTACACCCTTACTTTCCCGGTTACCAATACCACCGGTGCCACGGCGAACCTGGCAGGCTGGGTTGACTTTAACCGAAATGGTGTCTTTGATGCAACAGAAGGTATCACCGCTACTGTAGCCAATAATGCTACCACCGGTACATTAATCTGGAATAATGTTAATACACTCATAACCGGTAGCGGCGCAAGCGGCGGTATTACTTATGCGCGTATACGATTAACTACGGATCCACTTACCACAGCTGATCCCGCAGGTTTTGTAACAGATGGTGAGGTAGAAGACTATAGCCTGATGATCTCCGCGTTAACCACCGAATTACATGTGAAGAAAACAGCTGATAAGGTAAATGTTAAACCAGGAGATAATGTAACGTTTACCATAACAGTGTCGAATACAGGAACTAAAGATACCCTTGGTGTGCAGGTACAGGAACTGCCTGCCGGATTTACCTATAGTAGTAATACAGCGCCTACCGCAGGTACCTATAATAGTGGTACCGGCATCTGGACACTGGATGTATTACAGGGCGAGACACATACGCTGCAATTAGTCCTGACAGCAAATGCCACAGGTCCTTACATGAATGTGGTAAGTACCGGTGATCCTAATAATCCCAATGATCCTAAAGACACGACACGTTTTGTATCGTTGAGAATAAAGAAGACGACTAATAAAGAAAATGTTAAGCCAGGCGATAATGTAACGTTTACGATTACACTGGATAATGTAAATGGAACAAAAGATAGTCTGGGTGTACAGGTCTTAGAGTTGCCACAGGGATTGACCTATGTAAGCAGTACCCAATCTGCCGGAACTTACAATAGCGGTACCGGTATCTGGACGGTAGATGCACTGCAGGGCCAGACAGCTACCTTAACGCTGCTGATGAGCGCTAATGCTACCGGTCCTTATAGTAACATAGCGAGTGTGGGTGATCCGAATAATCCGGATAATGCAAGAGATACTGTTAAGCTGACAGCCTTATCCATAACAAAGACGGCTGATAAAGTAAACGTTAAGCCAGGTGATAATGTAACGTTTACGATTACCCTTAAGAATGATGGTGCAAAAGATAGCCTGGGTGTACAGGTATTAGAACTGCCACAAGGATTGACTTTTGTAAGCAGTACGCCATCTGCAGGTACCTATAATAGTGGCACCGGTATCTGGACGGTAGATGCACTGCAGGGCCAGACAGCTACCTTAACGCTGGTGATGACGGCCAATGCTACAGGACCTTACAGTAACATCGCCAGTGTAGGCGATCCGAATAATCCGGACAACCCACGTGATAGTGTTCAATTCGCAGCATTGTCGATCACCAAGACAGCTAATAAAGCGAATGTTAAACCAGGTGATAATGTAACGTTTACGATTACGCTTAAAAATGATGGTACAAAAGATAGCCTGGGTGTACAGGTATTAGAACTGCCACAAGGATTAACCTATGTAAGTAGTACGCCATCTGCCGGTACCTATAATAGTGGCACCGGTATCTGGACAGTAGATGCCCTACAGGGCCAGACAGCTACCTTAACGCTGCTGATGAGCGCCAATGCTACAGGACCTTATAGTAACATAGCGAGTGTGGGTGATCCGAATAATCCGGATAATGCAAGAGATACCGTTAAGCTGACAGCTTTATCCATAACAAAGACGGCTGATAAAGTAAACGTTAAGCCAGGTGATAATGTAACGTTTACGATTACCCTTAAAAATGATGGTGCAAAAGACAGCCTGGGTGTACAAGTATTAGAGTTGCCGCAAGGATTAACTTTTGTAAGCAGTACCCCATCTGCAGGTACTTATAATAGTGGTACCGGTATCTGGACAGTAGATGCGCTGCAAGGCCAGTCTGCTACCTTAACGCTGGTGATGGCTGCTAACGCTGCAGGACCTTACAGTAACATCGCCAGTGTAGGCGATCCGAATAATCCGGATAATGCAAGAGATACCGTTGAGCTGACAGCATTGTCTATCACCAAGACAGCTAATAAAACGAATATTAAACCAGGTGATCAGGTAACGTTTACGATTACGCTTAAAAACGATGGAGCAAGAGACAGCCTGGGAGTGCAGGTATTAGAACTGCCAGAAGGATTGACTTATGTAAGCAGTACCCCATCTGCCGGTACCTATAATAGTGGTACAGGTATCTGGACAGTAGATGCGCTGCAGGGCCAGACAGCTACCTTAACGCTGGTGATGACAGCCAATGCTGTAGGTCCTTACAGTAACGTAGCGAGTGTGGGCGATCCGAATAATCCAGACAATCCACGTGATAGTGTGCAGTTCGCAGCATTGTCTATCACCAAAACAGCTAATAAAGCGAATGTTAAACCGGGCGATCAGGTAACGTTTACGGTTACACTGAAAAACGACGGCACAAAAGATAGCCTGGGAGTGCAGGTATTAGAGCTGCCACAAGGATTAACTTTTGTAAGCAGTACGCCATCTGCGGGTACTTATAATAGTGGTACAGGTATCTGGACAGTAGATGCGCTGCAAGGCCAGTCTGCTACCTTAACGCTGGTGATGTCTGCTAACGCTGCAGGACCTTACAGTAACCTTGCCAGTGTAGGTGATCCGAATAATCCGGATAATGCAAGAGATACCGTTGAGCTGACAGCATTGTCTATCACCAAGACAGCTAATAAAGCGAATATTAAACCAGGTGATCAGGTAACGTTTACAATTACGCTTAAAAACGACGGTGCAAGAGACAGCCTGGGTGTACAGGTATTAGAACTGCCAGAAGGATTGACTTATGTAAGCAGTACGCCATCCGCCGGTACATATAATAGTGGTACAGGTATCTGGACAGTAGATGCGCTGCAGGGCCAGACAGCTACCTTAACGCTGGTGATGACAGCCAATGCTGTAGGTCCTTACAGTAACGTAGCGAGTGTAGGCGATCCGAATAATCCGGACAATCCACGTGATAGTGTGCAGTTTGCGGCATTGTCTATCACCAAGACAGCTAATAAAGCGAATGTTAAACCGGGCGATCAGGTAACGTTTACTGTTACACTGAAAAACGACGGAACAAAAGATAGCCTGGGTGTGCAGGTATTAGAACTGCCACAAGGATTGACTTTTGTAAGCAGTACCCCATCTGCGGGTACTTATAATAGTGGTACAGGCATCTGGACGGTAGATGCGCTGCAAGGCCAGTCTGCTACCTTAACGCTGGTGATGTCTGCTAACGCTGCAGGACCTTACAGTAACCTTGCCAGTGTAGGCGATCCGAATAATCCGGATAATGCAAGAGATACCGTTGAGCTGACAGCATTGTCTATCACCAAGACGGCTAATAAAGCGAATATTAAACCAGGCGATCAGGTAACGTTTACAATTACGCTTAAAAACGACGGTGCAAGAGACAGCCTGGGTGTACAGGTATTAGAACTGCCAGAAGGATTGACTTATGTAAGCAGTACGCCATCCGCCGGTACTTACAATAGTGGTACGGGTATCTGGACGGTAGATGCGCTGCAGGGTCAGACAGCTACCTTAACACTGGTGATGTCTGCTAATGCTACCGGTCCTTACAGTAACGTAGCGAGTGTAGGCGATCCGAATAATCCGGATAACCCACGTGATAGTGTGCAGTTTGCGGCATTGTCGATCACCAAGACAGCTAATAAAGCAAATGTTAAACCGGGCGATCAGGTAACGTTTACCGTTACACTGAGAAACGACGGCACAAAAGATAGCCTGGGTGTGCAGGTATTAGAACTGCCACAAGGATTGACATATGTAAGTAGCACCCCAACTTCCGGTACATATAATAGTGGTAGTGGTATCTGGACAGTAGATGCGCTGAAAGGCCAGTCTGCTACCTTAACGCTGGTGATGTCTGCTAATGCTGCAGGACCTTACAGTAACCTTGCCAGTGTAGGTGATCCGAATAATCCGGATAATGCAAGAGATACTGTTGAGCTGACAGCGTTGTCTATCACCAAGACAGCTAATAAAGCGAATATTAAACCAGGTGATCAGGTAACGTTTACAATTACGCTTAAAAACGACGGTGCAAGAGACAGCCTGGGTGTACAGGTATTAGAACTGCCAGAAGGATTGACTTATGTAAGCAGTACGCCATCTGCCGGTACTTACAATAGTGGTACGGGTATCTGGACGGTAGATGCGCTGCAAGGCCAGACAGCTACCTTAACACTGGTAATGTCTGCTAATGCTACCGGTCCTTACAGTAACGTAGCGAGTGTAGGCGATCCGAATAATCCGGATAACCCACGTGATAGTGTGCAGTTTGCGGCATTGTCTATCACCAAGATAGCTAATAAAGCGAATGTTAAACCGGGCGATCAGGTAACGTTTACGGTTACACTGAAAAACGACGGAACAAAAGATAGCCTGGGTGTGCAGGTATTAGAACTGCCACAAGGATTGACATATGTAAGTAGCACCCCAACTTCCGGTACATATAATAGTGGTAGTGGTATCTGGACAGTAGATGCGCTGAAAGGCCAGTCTGCTACCTTAACGCTGGTGATGTCTGCTAATGCTGCAGGACCTTACAGTAACCTTGCCAGTGTAGGTGATCCGAATAATCCGGATAATGCAAGAGATACTGTTGAGCTGACAGCGTTGTCTATCACCAAGACAGCTAATAAAGCGAATGTTAAACCAGGCGATCAGGTAACGTTTACGATTACGCTTAAAAACGACGGTGCAAAAGATAGTCTGGGCGTGCAGGTGTTTGAACTGCCAGAAGGATTGACTTATGTAAGCAGTACGCCATCTGCCGGTACTTATAATAGTGGTACGGGTATCTGGACAGTAGATGCGCTGCAGGGTCAGACAGCTACCTTAACGCTGGTGATGACGGCTAATGCGGCAGGACCTTACAGTAACATTGCCAGTGTAGGCGATCCGAATAATCCAGACAACCCACGTGATAGTGTGCAGTTTGCGGCATTGTCTATCACCAAGACAGCTAATAAAGCGAATGTTAAACCGGGCGATCAGGTAACGTTTACGGTTACACTGAAAAACGACGGAACAAAAGATAGCCTGGGTGTGCAGGTATTAGAACTGCCACAAGGATTGACATATGTAAGTAGCACCCCAACTTCCGGTACATATAATAGTGGTAGTGGTATCTGGACAGTAGATGCGCTGAAAGGCCAATCTGCTACCTTAACGCTGGTGATGTCTGCTAATGCTGCAGGACCTTACAGTAACCTTGCCAGTGTAGGTGATCCGAATAATCCGGATAATGCAAGAGATACTGTTGAGCTGACAGCGTTGTCGATCACCAAGACGGCTAATAAAGAGAATGTTAAACCAGGTGATAATGTAACGTTTACGATTACACTTAAAAACGACGGTGCAAAAGATAGCCTGGGCGTGCAGGTGTTTGAACTGCCAGAAGGATTGACTTATGTAAGCAGTACCCCATCCGCCGGTACTTACAATAGTGGTACGGGTATCTGGACGGTAGATGCGCTGCAGAGTCAGACAGCTACCTTAACACTGGTAATGTCTGCTAATGCAACCGGACCTTACGGCAACGTAGCAAGTATCGGCGATCCGAGTAATCCGGATAACCCACGTGATACTGTTGAGCTGACTGCATTGTCAATAACAAAAACGGCAGACAAGGCGAATGTTAAACCAGGTGATCAGGTAACGTTTACCGTTACACTGAGAAATAACGGAACAAAAGACAGCCTGGGAGTGCAGGTATTAGAACTGCCACAAGGATTAACTTATGTAAGCAGTGCCCCAACTGCTGGTACATATAATAGTGGTACTGGTATCTGGACAGTAGATGCGCTGAAAGGCCAGTCTGCTACCTTAACGCTGGTGATGACAGCCAATGCTACCGGTCCTTACGGCAACGTAGCGAGTGTAGGTGATCCGAATAATCCGGATAACCCACGTGATACCGTTGAGCTGACAGCGTTGTCAATAACGAAGACCGCAGATAAGGCTGCTGTTAAACCAGGTGATCAGGTAACGTTTACCGTTACACTGAGAAATGACGGCACAAAAGATAGCCTGGGAGTGCAGGTGTTTGAACTGCCAGAAGGATTGACTTATGTAAGCAGTGCCCCATCTGCTGGTACTTACAATAGTGGTACCGGTATCTGGACGGTAGATGCGCTGAAAGGTCAGACAGCTACCTTAACGCTGGTGATGACGGCCAATGCTACCGGTCCTTATGGTAACGTAGCAAGTATAGGTGATCCGAGTAATCCGGATAACCCACGTGATAGTGTGCAGTTCGCAGCATTGTCTATCACCAAGACAGCTAATAAAGCGAATGTTAAACCGGGCGATCAGGTAACGTTTACCGTTACACTGAAAAACGACGGAACAAAAGATAGCCTGGGTGTGCAGGTATTAGAACTGCCACAAGGCCTGACATATGTAAGCAGTACCCCATCTGCTGGTACATATAATAGTGGTACCGGTATCTGGACGGTTGATGCGCTGAAAGGCCAGACAGCTACCTTAACGCTGGTGATGACAGCCAATGCTACCGGTCCTTACGGCAACGTAGCGAGTGTCGGTGATCCGAATAATCCGGATAACCCACGTGATACCGTTGAGCTGACAGCGTTATCAATAACGAAGACCGCAGATAAGGCTGCTGTTAAACCGGGTGATCAGGTAACGTTTACCGTTACACTGAGAAATGACGGAACAAAAGACAGCCTGGGCGTGCAGGTATTAGAACTGCCACAAGGATTGACCTATGTAAGCAGTGCCCCATCTGCTGGTACTTACAATAGTGGTACCGGTATCTGGACGGTAGATGCGCTGAAAGGTCAGACAGCTACCTTAACGCTGGTGATGACGGCCAATGCTACCGGTCCTTATGGTAACGTAGCAAGTATAGGTGATCCGAGTAATCCGGATAACCCACGTGATAGTGTGCAGTTCGCAGCATTGTCTATCACCAAGACAGCTAATAAAGCGAATGTTAAACCGGGCGATCAGGTAACGTTTACCGTTACACTGAAAAACGACGGAACAAAAGATAGCCTGGGTGTGCAGGTATTAGAACTGCCACAAGGCCTGACATATGTAAGCAGTGCCCCATCTGCTGGTACTTATAATAGTGGTAGTGGTATCTGGACAGTAGACGCGCTGAAAGGCCAGTCTGCTACCTTAACGCTGGTGATGACAGCCAATGCTACCGGTCCTTACGGCAACGTAGTGAGTGTCGGCGATCCGAATAATCCGGATAACCCACGTGATACCGTTGAGCTGACAGCGTTGTCAATAACGAAGACCGCAAATAAGGCTGCTGTTAAACCAGGTGATAACGTAACGTTTACCGTTACACTGAGAAATAACGGCACAAAAGATAGTCTGGGCGTGCAGGTATTAGAACTGCCACAAGGATTGACTTTTGTAAGCAGTACTCCATCTGCTGGTACTTATAATAGTGGTAGTGGTATCTGGACAGTAGATGCGCTGAAAGGCCAGACAGCTACCTTAACGCTGGTGATGACGGCCAATGCTACCGGTCCTTATGGCAACGTAGCAAGTATAGGTGATCCAAGTAATCCGGACAACCCACGTGATAGTGTGCAGTTTGCAGCATTGTCTATCACCAAGACAGCTAATAAAGCGAATGTTAAACCAGGCGACCAGGTAACGTTTACCGTTACACTGAGAAATGACGGCACAAAAGATAGCCTGGGCGTGCAGGTATTAGAACTGCCACAAGGCCTGACATATGTAAGCAGTACCCCATCTGCCGGTACTTATAATAGTGGTAGTGGTATCTGGACAGTAGACGCGCTGAAAGGCCAGTCTGCTACCTTAACGCTGGTGATGACAGCCAATGCTACCGGACCTTACGGCAACGTAGCGAGTGTAGGTGATCCGAATAATCCGGATAACCCACGTGATACCGTTGAGCTGACAGCGTTGTCAATAACGAAGACCGCAGATAAGGCTGCTGTTAAACCGGGTGATCAGGTAACGTTTACCGTTACGCTGAGAAATGACGGCACAAAAGACAGCCTGGGCGTGCAGGTATTAGAACTGCCACAAGGATTGACCTATGTAAGCAGTGCCCCATCTGCTGGTACTTATAATAACGGCACCGGTATCTGGACAGTAGACGCGCTGAAAGGCCAGACAGCTACCTTAACGCTGGTGATGACGGCCAATGCTACCGGTCCTTATGGCAACGTAGCAAGTATAGGTGATCCGAGTAATCCGGACAACCCACGTGATAGTGTGCAGTTCGCAGCATTGTCTATCGCTAAGACAGCTAATAAAGCGAATGTTAAACCAGGCGACCAGGTAACGTTTACCGTTACACTGAGAAATGACGGCACAAAAGACAGCCTGGGCGTGCAGGTATTAGAACTGCCACAAGGATTGACTTATGTAAGCAGTACTCCATCTGCTGGTACTTATAATAGCGGCACCGGTATCTGGACAGTAGACGCGCTGAAAGGCCAGTCTGCTACCTTAACGCTGGTGATGACAGCCAATGCTACCGGTCCTTACGGCAACGTAGCGAGTGTCGGTGATCCGAATAATCCGGATAACCCACGTGATAGTGTGCAGTTTGCAGCATTGTCGATCACTAAGACAGCTAATAAAGCGAATGTTAAACCGGGCGATCAGGTAACGTTTACCGTTACACTGAGAAATGATGGAACAAAAGACAGCCTGGGAGTGCAGGTATTAGAACTGCCACAAGGACTGACTTATGTAAGCAGTGCACCATCCGCCGGTACTTATAATAGTGGTAGTGGTATCTGGACAGTAGATGCGCTGAAAGGCCAGTCTGCTACCTTAACGCTGGTGATGACGGCCAATGCTACCGGACCTTACGGCAACATAGCAAGTATCGGTGATCCAAGTAATCCGGATAACCCACGTGATACCGTTGAGCTGACAGCGTTGTCAATAACGAAGACCGCAGATAAGGCTGCTGTTAAACCAGGTGATAACGTAACGTTTACCGTTACACTGAGAAATGACGGCACAAAAGATAGCCTGGGCGTGCAGGTATTAGAACTGCCACAAGGCCTGACATATGTAAGCAGTACTCCATCTGCTGGTACTTATAATAGTGGCACCGGTATCTGGACAGTAGATGCACTGAAAGGCCAGACAGCTACCTTAACGCTGGTGATGAAAGCCAATGCTACCGGCCCTTACGGTAACGTAGCAAGTATCGGCGATCCAAGTAATCCGGATAATCCACGTGATAGTGTGCAGTTTGCAGCATTGTCTATCCGGAAGACCGCAGATAAGGCCAGTGTTAAACCAGGAGATAACGTAACGTTTACCGTTACACTGAGAAACGACGGTGCAAAAGACAGCCTGGGAGTGCAGGTATTTGAACTGCCACAAGGCCTGACTTATGTAAGCAGTAATCCATCAGCCGGTACTTACAATAACGGCACGGGTATCTGGACAGTAGATGCACTGAAAGGCCAGTCTGCTACCTTAACGCTGGTGATGACAGCCAATGCTACCGGTCCTTATGGTAACGTAGCAAGTATCGGCGATCCAAGTAATCCGGATAACCCACGTGATAGTGTGCAGTTTGCAGCATTGTCTATCCGGAAAACCGCAGATAAGGCCAGTGTTAAACCAGGCGATCAGGTAACGTTTACGGTTACGTTGGGCAATAATGGTACAAGAGATAGCCTGGGTGTACGGGTATTTGAGTTGCCGCAAGGGCTGACTTATGTAAGCAGTACGTCATCAGCCGGTACTTACAATAACGGCACCGGTATCTGGACAGTAGATGCACTGAAAGGCCAGACAGCGACCTTAACACTCGTGATGAAAGCCAATGCTACCGGTCCTTATGGTAACGTAGCAAGTATAGGCGATCCGAATAATCCGGATAACCCGCGTGATAGTGTGCGGTTCGCAGCATTGTCTATCCGGAAGACGGCAGATAAGGTGAATGTTAAACCGGGTGATAATGTAACGTTTACGGTTACACTGAGCAATAATGGCACAAAAGACAGCCTGGGTGTACGGGTATTTGAACTGCCGCAAGGGCTGACTTATGTAAGCAGTGCTCCATCTGCCGGTACTTACAATAGTGGCACCGGTATCTGGACAGTAGACATACTGAAAGGTCAGACAGCTACCTTAACGCTGGTGATGAAAGCCAATGCTACCGGTCCTTACGGTAACGTAGCAAGTATAGGCGATCCGAATAATCCGGACAACCCGCGTGATAGTGTTCGGTTCGCGGCATTGTCTATCCGGAAGACGGCAGATAAGGCGGTTGTTAAACCAGGTGATGACGTTACGTTCACGATTACATTGGGTAACATCAATGGTACAAAAGACAGTCTGGGAGTGCAGGTATTTGAACGGCCACAAGGCTTCACCTATGTAAGCAGTGCACCATCTTCCGGTACTTACAATAATGGTACAGGTATCTGGACAGTAGATGCGCTGAAAGGCCGGTCTGCTACCTTAACCCTGGTGATGAAAGCAGGGGCTGTCGGACCATATACGAACGTGGGTAGTATCGGAGATCCTGATAATCCGGCTAATGAAAGAGATTCGGTTATCATCTCCGGAAACCAGAGTGCTGATCTGTCGGTTGTCAAACAATTAACCGCCAATCCAGCCTCCCTGGTAGTAGGTAAAAATGCATCCTTTACCATACTGGTTACGAACAAAGGACCTAATCCTGCTACTGGTGTAGTGGTATCAGATGTGATACCAGACATGCTTTACTCACCAATAGACATTATCACTTCTGCGGGCGAGGCTACTTATGATGTGATCACCAAAAAACTCACCTGGAGATTGAATACGCTGGCCGTAAATGAAGCGGCTACCCTGCAATTCAGTGCCCGTATCATCAGTGGTGGTAACTTAATTAATACTGCCACAGTAAAAGGTAATGAGCCTGATCCGGATGCGGGTAATAATACATCTTCTACAACAGGGGTTACAATACCAGATGATTTATTCATTCCGAATGTAATCACACCAAATGGTGATGGAAAGAACGACCGGTTTGTAATACCTGGACTGGAGAAATACCCGGGTAGTGGTTTGTATATCTATAACCGTTGGGGCAATATGGTATATCAGAGTAAGGACTATGATAACAAGTGGACAGGAGATGGTTTGAATGAAGGCACTTACTATTATATACTGAAATTGAACACTCCACAGGGAGAAAGAAATTATAAAGGCTGGATAGAATTATTGCGGTAATAAAATCTGATAGTAATGCTTAAAAAACGTGCTATGCGCATATCAATTAATACAAAGCTGTTGCTATTGCTGAGTTTATCAGGATTGATGCCTGTTTTAGTGAATGGACAACAGAATCTTCAATTCAGTCAGTATGTGTTTAACATGTTGAGCGTAAATCCTGCTTATGCCGGGTATAAGGAAGATTTGTATCTGAATGCTACTTACCGCCATCAATGGGTTAGCTTCCCTGGTGCGCCTCAAACAGGATCGGTGTCTTTGGATGGGGTGATCAATTCAAGGGATGAGCGGGTAGGGCTGGGGGTGCAGGCGATGTTTGACAAGCTGGGCCCCCAGGATGCAGCATCTTTTTACGGCATGTATTCCTACCGCATACCACTGGATGAAGAAGGAACCCGGCGCTTATGTTTGGGTATAGGCGCTGGGGTTAGTCAGTACTCCGTTGATGGTACAGCCTTGCAGTATAATGATGCCGGAGATCCGTCTGTCCCCGCAGCGAAGGTTTCTTCGTTTGTACCGGATGCGCGGTTTGGGATTTATTACTATACGCCTAATTTTTATGCAAGTGTTTCTGTGATGGATTTGTTTTCCTTGTATACGGATAATACAAAGTATTACTGGAGTGGGTATACTTATAAAGTGATCCGCAAAACACAGCACCTGTACCTCACAGCTGGTACACTGATTAATCTGTCGGAAAAACTTAAATTAAAGCCTTCATTTCTGATTAAGGAAGATTTTAAAGGACCTACCAATCTGGATCTGAATGCCTTTTTACTGATATCAGACCGTGTATGGCTGGGTGGTTCTTATCGCACCGGTGTACGGTTGTGGAGTAAGTCTCATCTGGACAACGACCTGGAACAACTGGATGCATGGAGCGCCATCGTGGAAATCTATGCAACGGAACGTTTACGGATAGGCTATGCCTATGATGTTACCATCAGTAAAATGGCTTCTTCCCAGAGTGGCTCTCATGAAATATCACTGGGCTTCACTTTCCCCAATAAAAAACGCAGGATCATCAGCCCGCGGTATTTTTAATATTCATGTGAATCATATATAGATACCGTCTATGAAAAAAATATGCGTAATAATAATACTTTTTCTGCCGTTGTCGCGAGTATGGTCGCAGGAGCAATTATCAGTAGGACGTAAAGCGGCGGAATATTACCAGCGGTATGAATACGCTAAAGCGGCTGCCTTGTATAAAAGACTGGCCGGCAAAAAAAAGGTGAGTATACTTACCTTGGAGCGGCTGGCAGATAGTTATCGTAAGATGAATGCTTACGAAGATGCGGCCAACTGGTACAGCAAACTGTTGACCAGGCCGGATGCTCAACCGGAAGACGGATTATATTATGGAGATATGCTCAAAAGCATGGGGCGTTATGAAGAAGCAAAAAACGCTTACGCCCAATACGCACAGAAGTATAACCAGGCAGCACAGGTGGCTAACCGCCAGGCTGGCTGCGATTCTGCCATACAATGGATAGCGGCGCCCGGTAAAGATAATATCAGTAATGTGGCGCGTTTAAATACCAGTTCTTCCGATTGGGGAGCGACCTACTATCCGAAAGGGATTGTATTCATGTCGGATTCCCTGCGTAATGGTATTCTGCATCCTGCCAGCCATATCAATAAAAATGTGTACGGCCGTACCAATCGTCCGTATTACAAGTTATATGTTGCAGACAGCAACAACTATGGCAACGTATATATCAATGACCTGTCTGCTGCGTTTAACCAATACCGTTATCATATTGGTCCTGTTGCATTTGACGAAGGATATAATACGGCTTATTTTACCGTTACTGACCCTGCCCGCCGCATTGCTGTACATAAAGAAAAGTTTAAACCGGGGATCATTATCTACGGTAACCGCCGGCTCGAACTATTTATCAGCCGCAGGGATTCCAGCGGTAAATGGTCGCAGGCAGTGGCATTTCCCTATAATCGCCCGGACCAGTACTCGCTGGGGCATGCGGCGGTGAGTGCTGACGGCAGAACTTTATATTTTGCTGCTGATATGCCCGGAGGACAAGGTGGTACGGATATCTGGTATAGCGAAAAACAGGCAGACGGCAATTGGGGAACACCACAGAATGGCGGCGCCGTCATTAATACACCGGAAGATGAAGCTTTTCCTACCATTGCTGCCGACGGAAATCTGTACTACTCCAGTAAAGGGTTGCCAGGTATGGGCGGGTACGATATTTTCAAAACCAATGGCGCCCTGGCGCAGTGGAGCAAGCCAGTCAACCTGCGTTATCCGGTTAATTCCGCCGGAGATGATTTTTATCTGATAAGCCGGAATAATGGTACCGGATTTTTATCCTCTAACCGTAAGGGAGGAAAAGGGAGCGATGATATTTATGCATGGGCATCGCCGGAAGAACAACGCATTCCTTTGCTGCCGGTTCCTGGCCTGCAGATACCTTTCGAAGGCAACGTGTGTCCTCCTTTCAGGGCTGCCTGTATATATCTATATAACGTACAGCGGGGTATCGGTTGGTGTCTGGCGGTTGAAGCAGACGGTAAGGTCCGGATTAAACTGGAAAGGGAAACAGATTATGTTATCCGTATCCATGGTGCAGGAGGTAGGGTAGATAGCGTGAAATTCAGTACCCGTGGACTCACCGGATCGGATGTGTTACAGAAAGAAATATGTCCGCAAAATACACTGAGACAGGGAACTGTTTTTATCCTGAATAACCTGCATTACGACTACGATAAATCGGAGATTCGTCCGGATGCAGCCCTGGTACTGGATAGTCTGGCTGCTATATTACGGGAGCATCCTACGATGCGTATCGAATTGAGTGCGCATACAGACAGCCGTGGCAGTGCGAAGTATAACCTGCTGCTGTCTCAGAGAAGAGCAGCCGCAGCTGTAGCTTACCTGGTAAAGCAGGGGATTGCCCGTAATCGCATGGTTGCAAAAGGTTATGGTAGCAGGCACTTACTGAATAACTGTACAAAGTCTGTAAAGTGCAGTGATGCGGAGCATGAAGTAAACAGGAGAACAGCCGTGAAAATATTAAGAGAATAAGTTGGCAGTAACTGATCAGTAACAAAAGGAAAAGATTACAGGTTTACTTACGTATCAGCGTATTTATATAATAAAAAAACAACGCCCGCCCGGGCGTTGTTTTTTTATTATACAGCCTGTAAGCGAAACGGAATGGCATCGCCTGACTTAAACGGGGCGATGGTGGCGCCTGGACAGGGGGAGCGCCGGCGGGATATCACCTGACTGGTTTGCTTTTGCTCCCTGGCGGATTACCCCAAAGTATCCATGGATATATTTGTATACTTTTGTGGTATCTGTAAAGTAGTCTCAATAATACATGAACCATCAAACCTATCCACCGCATCCTGATTTAGCGACACTGGTCGAATGTTATTGGACATTGGAGAGTCCGAAGGAAAAAACACCCGAAAAAAATACCATTGTTCCGGACGGCGCTATGAAAATGATTTTTCACTACGGCGATTTGTTCAAACAATATACGGAAGAAGGGAGTAGTATGCTGCCCAGATGCTTTGTCATCGGACAACTAACACGACCGCTTGAGGTAGAACCGACCGGTGAAACAGGGATCTTTTTTGTTCGTTTTCACCCTTATGGATTTTTGCCTTTTACTACCATCCCGATAAAAGAGATGGAAAATACCGCTGTTCCATTAACAACCCTGTTTGAAGATGCGGGCAGGAAAATCGGACAGGAAATTGTAAAGGCATCTTCCGCTGCTGAAAGAATACAATTAATAGAAGCTTTCTTACTAAACCGGTTAAGGGATGCTGAAACCATTGACCACATAGTCAAATCAACTGTAGACACCATTCTGACTGCCAACGGCCAGCTTTCTGTAGATGAATTGTCGAAACAAACCAATATCCACCGCAGACAATTAGTACGCAAGTTTTCCTCTGCTATAGGTTTAAGTCCGAAACAACTCTCAAAAACCATCAGACTGCAGGCCACGCTCAAAATGTTGCTGAATAGGAAAGTGACCAGCCTGATTGCGTTGGCTTATGAGGGTGAATATTACGACCAGGCACATTTCATTAAAGACTTCAAAGAATTTACAGGACTAACACCTAAAGAATTTTACGGAGATCATTTAAAGATGTCTTTGATTTTTGATACCCCGGAGTAAGTTTGTCTCATTTTTACAATTTTATGTTTCCGGTACCTAATAACTTTGCTACCAGACATAAAATAATATAACAATGGAAAATCTGGTCAACTTCATCGATATACCTGCCACGGACTTTAGCAGAGCGGTATCTTTTTACAAAGCCATCTTAGGTTTGGACATCAACGAAACAGCGATGTTCGGCACAAAAATGGGTTTCTTCCCCAGCGACGGTACCAACGCATCAGGGGCCATTGTACAGGGAGACGACTACACGCCTTCAACAACCGGTGTAGTGGCTTACCTGAATGGTGGAAAGGACTTGCAGGTAGTTTTGGACAAAGTAGCCGCCAACAACGGGCAGGTAATTGTTCCGAAAACACACATCAGTCCCGAAGTAGGATACATCGGTATGTTCATTGATACCGAAGGAAATAAAATGGCTGTCCATTCAATCAACTAAAACAGATGAAAATAACTGCGCTGGACTTCCTGAAAAAGTTAGATAAAAACAACAACCGGGAATGGTTCACAGAACATAAAAGTCTTTATACCGCCGCGCGCGAAGAGGTGATCGCATTTGTGAATGACCTGATCGGCGAAATAGCCATATTTGATCCGGAAGTAAGTACCATAGATGTGGAGAAATCACTTTTTAGGATTTATCGCGATACGCGGTTTTCTCACAACAAGGAACCTTATAAAATCAATTTCGGAGCAAATATAGCAACGGGAAAAGGGAAAGCAGGATATTATCTGCATATCCAGCCTGAAAAATCTTTTCTGGCAGGAGGGGCTTATATGCTGGAGAATGAGCAGCTGAAAGTGCTGCGGCAAGAGATTATCTATAATGCGGAAGCGTTTCGGAAAATGGTAAGTGAAGCAGGTTTCTGCCGTTATTTCGGCAGTCTGAGCGAAGAGGGGAAGCTAAAACGTGTGCCTGCGGGTTTTGAAAAAGATGACCCGATGGCGGAATACCTGAAGCTGAAAAATTTTGTAGCGATTCGTCCCATTGCTGATGAAGAATTGTTGGAAAAAAATGCGGCAAAAAAGCTGGCTGGAATGTATAAATCCCTGAAACCGCTCAAAGACTTTCTCAATGCGCCTTTTTTGTAGGAGATAGTATGCAGATGGCGCTTTGCAAAATAAGAAAGGTGTCGCTGCTGTAGGAGAGACACTTTTCTTATTTTGAAGCCGCTGTTATTATTGCTGCGCGATGGGTGTATAACCATGAAGTAAAAGGCAAATTTATTAATCTGCTTTATTTTTCAACCGGCCGCCCACAAAAATCATCTCTTCGCTATCGTGCCGGAACTCATTTAATTGCCAGTCTCCATAAATATGATTTACCTGTAATCCGGCAGCGGATAGAAGTGATGTTATTTTTTCCCGGGAAGGAAATGAAATAACTGAGCGGGCCTGCCATAATTTATTCGTGGCGGTTGCTGCGTAATAGGAGGTGTAGGTCAACGCCGCTGCATTGCCTTCCCAGCTGTTCCACGCCCGTATACTGCCCAGTTGCGGATGATTAAAGTATCGTTGCGATGTTGCCTCGTCCCACTGTTTCCACTCTTCCGCCAAAGGGTTGCGGGAATCGAATATAAATATGCCATCATCACTTAAATGATGCTGTATTGTCTGAAATAGTTTTTCCCGGTCTTCATCGGTTAAAAATACCTGGAATACATGCCCGGAGAGTAGGATGAAATCAAATTGCTCCGATAGGCGCAATGTCCGGGCATCAGCTTGCAGCCACGCTACTTTGTCCGATTTTTCCCGGGCTATTGCCAGCATTTCTGCTGCCACGTCTGTGGCTACGATGTAGTTGTTTGCCTTTGCCAGCCGGACAGCCAGTGTGCCGGTGCCACAGCCCAGATCCAATATACGCCTGGCGCCCTTCGCCCAATGGACATACGGCTCATTGTCTGATGACCATGGATTGTCGTAATCATAAAACTGCACCAGTGATGAATCCTGATATAACCTGTCTGCGCTCATATATGCTGTTACTTTTAATTCCCTGCAAATTTTTATGCCAATAGTTTCCCTGGTTTTCCTGTGCAGCAAATAATTATTTTACTTTTCCGGAAAGTACAAAAAAGGGTTTACATTATACGGATATCATGGATTAATGGCGTTATGGCTGGATGTCTGCTACCGGATTTGATAATTCCGGAAAGTAAGTTGGTTAATGGTAGGTTACGGATATTTTAAAGAGACCTGTTTTGTTATGGAGATACCCACCTGTTTTGTAAGGATGTGATATATTATGGCGTAGCAGCTGTTGGCCTGTTGTCATAATGCATTTGTGCTCCGCTACATTTGTACCCGTAATAGATTACGTGCAGCGGGGATCCTACTTCCTGTACCCCTGATGCAACAGTTGCCAAAGCATCGCTGCACATTTTCCTGTAGATGAAAACACCGTAACCCGATTTTGTTAATCATGCTAAAAACCCACTATGCAATACTTTATTAAAATGCTTTTGTGTGCGTTGGTAATGACCGGCCCGCTCCTGATGGTATCCTGTAAAAAAGAAGAAAAAGTAACAGACGCCGGTAAAACCGCCATCCCTGCGGATGTACTGGAAAAGATGAAGGCACATGGATTTAGTACCCGGGATGTCATGAAAGTAACAGCTGGTTATGTGGTGGAAGGAGATATTTTCCTGTCTGCTGCCGCCCTGAATGAGCGTACTTTTTCTCCTGCCATGCGGATTGCACAGGGAGAGCAATACCGCACCCATAACCTGATTACAGGATTACCCCGCACCATCACTGTTTCGGTGAGTAACCTGCCGGCTGCCTATACAGCTGCTACCGATGTTGCCATTGCACGTTACAATGCGTTGAATCTGCAACTTAAATTTTCCCGCGTAGCCAGTGGCGGAGAAATAGATATCAAGTATACCAGTCTGGGAGAAGGAGTATCCGTACGCTCTGCCGGCTTTCCAACCAGTACCGGCAACCCGGCCAGTCCGATTCAATTGAATGCGGATCCGGATGCATTGGGAAGTGCACCCAATCAAGGATACCTGGCAACGCTGATTGCACATGAAATAGGCCATGCTATTGGGTTACGTCATACTGATTACTTTAACCGTGCCTACAGTTGTAATATTGGTAGCAATGAAGGGGATGCCGGTGTAGGTGCTGTAGTGATTCCGGGTACCGCTACTTACGGTGACCCGGATAGCTGGATGCTTGCTTGTAATGGCGGTGGTGCAGACCGGCCTTTTAATGCCAATGATGTGGCTGCGCTGGATTATTTGTATGGTAGTGGCGTCCTGAATCCGCTGCCGGATGGTACCTACCGGCTGATCAATGTCAACAGTGGTAAGGCAGTGAGTGTGCAGGCAGTATATACTCACAATGGCGCATTAATTTGCCAGTGGATCTGGGAGAATACCAATAATCAGAAATGGATTCTCTATTACCTGGGTGACGGATATTACAAACTTACTGCCTTACACAGTGGTAAAGTATTAAGTGTAATTGATGGTAGTGCTGGTGATGCTATCCTGGATCAATGGGAATGGAACAGTAGTTATTACCAGCAGTGGCGTTTCGTGCGTAATCCGGATGGCACCCTGATGATCATAAACCGGCTTAGTGGAAGAGCGGCCGGTATCGGGCTGGGCTTTCTCCAGAATGGTGCGGTTGTTAACCTGGAACGTTGGCGGGGAGAGCGTTTCCAACGCTGGTATGTAGAAAGACTTTAATCAAAAAAAAATCTGAATGTAAAACCTGTCATACAATGATGACAGGTTTTGCTTTATATGGCCTTTTTACTAATAGTAAAATCAGCAGGGATGAATAGCAGACTATTGCGGCAACTGATCTTTTATGTTATTACATGATCGTGTGATGAAATGCCCGGTGCTACATTAAATTATTGTAAACTGCTACTACTTTATCATTCAAATCAGAGCTTTGCGCTTGCATTACAAATACCTAACTGCTAGCAGGATGCACCAATCAGATAGTAAACCAGCCAACCACGAACAACAAGCGCAGCAAAGCCGGCCTCATTTTGATGCCATCTATGAACTGTACTGGAAAGAACTGTATGAAGCTGCCTGCAGGCGTCTGCCGGCGCCGGCAGACGCGGAAGATATCCTGCAGGAGGTATTTATATCATTGCTTAAAAACCCTGCTGTCATCACCAGCGAGGGCTCTATCCGGGCTTATCTCCATAAAGCCTTAAAAGGAAGAATCATCGATTTTTACCGGAAAAGTTTGTTGAAAGAAACTTTTGAAAGAAATGCCCTCTTCACCAGCCCCCGTGCTATCACACATCCGGATGCACACCTGATGCATAAAGAGCTGGAAGTATTGCTGGAAAAGGAAATCAGCAGCATGCCGGAACGCATGCAAACCGTTTTCCTGATGAGCAGGAAACAGCAGCTTTCCAATGAGGAGATTGCCCATGAACTGGCCATATCCCATCAGACCGTAAGAAACCAGATCAGCGCAGCTATTAAGCGAATCCGCAGAACATTACATCAATATAATCTTGCCAACAGCGCCAGCACAACAGTTATCCTCACGGTAGCAGCGGTACTGCTCACCCGCCACTGATCAATGTTACCTTAATGTTAAGCCTGAAAACAGACCGGTACATCAGGTACAGTTGTTCGAGTATAGATATAAAGAGCGCAGGTGAATAAACGCGAATTACTTGAATTACTGCAGAAAGAAGCATTGGGAAATAGTACGCCCGAAGAAACGGCCCGACTGGATGCCTGGTATGCAGCCTTTGATAACAAGGCCACACCGGTATTCCAGGATGAGGCGGCGGCGGAGCTCGTACGAACCCGGTTGCGTAACCGTATCTACCGGCAGCTGACTGCGGAGATACCAGATCTGCCGGCGCCTGTACCAAAACGAACGCCCATGCTGTTTTACCGGATGGCAGCAGCCGTATTGGTATTAGTTGGACTGGCCTGTGCAGGCTACTTTTTTCGGCCCGGAAAACCGCTGCCACAGCAACAAGCAGCATTACTCAGCAGCGTTTCACCTGCCGGTAAAATGTTGAAGGTAATACTGACCGACGGGAGCGAGGTATGGCTGAATGCGGGTAGTACCCTGCACTATCCTGCCGGATTCGAAGGCCGGAACAGAGAGGTATACTTAAAAGGCGAAGCCTTCTTTAATGTGGCCACACAACCGGAACACCCCTTTGTTGTACATACAGACACTCTCAGCACCATCGTGCTGGGCACCTCTTTTAATATCAAGGCGTATCCCGAACTGGGAAGTATCCGCATCAATGTAGCGACCGGGAAAGTAGGCATTGTCATGGGAACGAATACACTGGCTACCTTATTACCGGATCAGCAACTCACCTACAACAAAGGGGATCATACCTATTCTGCGGAGACGAAAGAAGCCGGTTCCACCAATACCTGGCGGGAAGGAAGCATCAACCTGGATGGTGTTTCATTTGATGAACTGGCGGCTGTACTGGCACACAATTTTGGCTACCGCCTGCAAACCAAACGGGCAGACATCCGGAAGGTCCGGTTTTCCATGAATATGATGACCAACCATCACATTGACGACGTGATGCGCATTGTATGCAGCCTTACGCAGGCGCGCTACCGCATCGATGAAAAGGTAATCAGTATTTATTAAATCAACTAGCTACATAAAAAAACGGAAGCTGCTGCAAACAACTTCCGTCAATAATCAGTGCGGTATTCAGTTCCCGGGAAGGACAGTGAATACCGGTGCATTTAAACAGTTTCTTACCATTTAAACGATTCGAAATTATGAAAAAAAACCTTTCGGGGTCCATTAAACATCTTATGAGAGTTTCTGTACTTCTTCTGGGTATTATGTTTGCCGGGACGCTTTGTTTGCATGCCGGTACGGGTACAGCCCAGGACCTGAGCAACATCCGGCTGCAAATCCGGTTAAAAGGTAAAACACTGGCTGCTGCCATTTCGGAATTGTCTATGGCCAGCAAATTGTCTTTTGCCTTCGACAAGGCGGCGCTGAATGAAAAAACAGTAGCCGAAGCGGACTTCAACAATGTAGCGCTCAGCGATATCCTGCACCGTTTACTAAGTAATAGTGGTTACCGCTATGAAATCATCAACAAAACCGTTGTCATCGTAAAAGAGGTGAAGCCCGTGAAAGTTAATCCGGGTAAGATCACTGGTAAAGTAACGGACGAAAAGGGGGAGGCACTTCCCGGCGCCAGTATCCGTATCCCGGAGCTGAATAAAAGCACCGTCAGCGAAGGCGACGGGTCTTTCAGCCTGGTGGTGGAGCCGGGTGTGTATACCCTGGAGGTGAGCTTTATCTCCTTTGCGCCGCAGCGGATCATGAAAGTACTGGTAGAGGAAGGAAAGGTGCGGGAGCTGTCTGTTGTCATGAAACAGGCTTCCAGCGCGTTAAGTGAGGTACTGGTAGTAGGTTATGGTACGCAGGAGAAAAAAGATATCACCGGGTCAATCGGCTCTGTGACCGGTGATCAGATCAATAACAGAACCGTCGGCAGCCTGGACCAGGCACTGGTAGGAAAGGTGGCCGGATTAAGCGTTTCCAATAACTCCGGCGCTCCCGGTACGGGCATGATGATCCGTATCCGTGGCGTAGGTACCATCAATAACAGCGATCCGTTGTATGTGATCGATGGCAATCCCTTTGGTAATATCAACAACCTCGATCCGGAAGATATTCAATCCGTGGAGATCCTGAAGAGTGCTTCTGCTGCTGCGATCTATGGTTCCCGCGGTGCGAACGGCGTGGTGCTGGTGACCACCAAAAAAGGAAGTGCCGGCGCGATGAAAATTGACCTGCATACGTTTACCGGTATGCAACAGGTATATAAAAAACTGAAACTGACCAACGCAGCTACCTATGCCAGATTATATAACTCCGCCCTGGCATCAGGCGGACTGGCGCCGGTATTCAACAACCCTGACAGCTATGGCGAAGGTACCGACTGGCAGGATGCTATTTTCAGAACCGCACCTATCAGCAAATATGAAGTAGCCTTTTCAGGTGGAAAAGAAGGCTCTGTATACCGCATGAGCGCCAGCTACCTGAAACAGAAAGGTACGGTCATCGGAACAGATTACTCCAAGATAGGCGTATCCCTGAACAGCACCCACCAGCTGAAACGCTGGCTGAAATTCGGGGAAAACATGAACTATACCTATACCACCCGGAACAGTATTTCTGATTACGACAGTGATGCCAGAGGCATCATCAGCACCGCTATCCAGATGGCGCCTACCGTGCCGGTAAAAAATCCGGACGGCAGCTATGGCGTATCGCCTTTTGCCAATACCTACAATCCTGTTGCCGCTGTTGAAAATATTCAACGTCTGAACAAAGGATGGCAGCTGATGGGTTCCTTGTATGCCCAGGCAGATCTGTTACCCGGACTGAATTTTAAATCGCAGTTTAATATCAACGTGGGCAATGATCGCCATCGTTCCTATATCCCCGTGTATTTTGTCAGCAATTCCCAGAAGGAAGATGTCAGCAGCCTGGAAGAAGAAGCTTCCAATGGTACCGACTGGGCCTGGGAAAATACCTTAAACTATAGCCGTAGCTTTGGTAAACATCGTATCGACGGATTACTGGGTGTAACCGCACAGCATTCCTATGATTCGTATATCCGTGCCTACGGACAAAACCTGCCGGCAGATGCCAGCCTTACCCGCTCCCTGCAATACCTGGATCTCGCTTCATCCGGTTTGAATGTTGGCGGTGGTGGTGACGAATGGGGCATGTTATCCTATTTCGGCCGGTTGAACTACAGCTACCGTAACACTTACCTCGCTACCGTGAACGTACGTCGCGATGGTTCTTCCAAGTTCGGTGCCAACAACCGCTTCGGTACTTTCCCTTCTTTCTCCCTGGGCTGGCGCTTGTCCAATGAGCCTTTCCTCCGGGATGTGAAATTTATCAACGACCTGAAATTACGTGGTGGATGGGGTTCACTGGGTAATGAAAGCTCTTTGTCTACCAGCGCTACGGTGTCTACCCTCAAAGTAAATATACCTTATCCGTTTGGTCGTGGTAAAGAACAGGAAGTACTGCTCGGCGCTACGCCTTCCAGCATCGGTAATATGAACCTGAAGTGGGAAGCTACGAGAGAAACAGACCTGGGCCTGGACGCGACTTTATTCGATAACTTTATCACCATAGGAGCGGACTACTACCACCGCGCTACTTCCGGTATCCTGGTACGTTTGCCTATCCTGGCTTCTGTAGGGGTATCTGAAGCGCCTTATGTAAACGGTGGTAATGTCGTTAACAAAGGCTTCGAATTTACCCTGGGCTTTCACAGCAACCGTAAAAAGAATTTCGGATATGACATCTCCCTGAACTATTCGATCAACCGCAACGAGGTAACCAGCTTAATGAACGACGGTGCTGCCTTCTACGCCGGTGAAATCACCAGTGGCGTAAGAGTGAGCAAAACAATGGCCGGTCATCCTATCGGCGGTTTCTTCGGGTATGTAACAGATGGTATCTTCCAGAATCAGAAAGAGGTAGATGCGGCTGCCAAACAACCTGGCGCTGCTCCCGGCGATATCCGTTATAAAGACCTGAACGGCGACAATGTGATCGACGACAAAGACCAGACCTACATCGGTAGTCCATGGCCTACCCGTATCTATGGCCTTTCCGCTTCTTTCTGGTATAAGGATTTTGATCTCAACCTGAGCATCAGCGGCCGTGGTGGCAATCAGATTTATACCGGCTGGAAACACTACACCAACTCTTCTGGTATCTCCAACTACTTTGCACCGGATAAGGAGCAGGCATGGACCGGCGAAGGTTCCACTAATAAAGAGCCACGCGTGACCATCCTGGATCCGAATAACAACATGCGTCCTTCTGACCGCTGGATTCAGAACGGCAGCTTCCTGCGCCTCAATAGCCTGCAATTGGGCTATTCTCTGCCGCAGTCTATGCTGAAAAGATGGGGCATTGCTAAAGTACGGGTATATGCAGGTGGCGAAAACCTGTTTACCATCACCCGGTACGATGGCTTTGATCCGGAAGTAGGTATGCGCGACGGTAATGACGGCGATCCGCTGGATGTGGGTATCGACCGCGCTTACTATCCGCGTCCACGCACGCTTTCTGTTGGTCTGAATGTGAACTTTTAATACCGAAAAATATTTGATACCATGATGAAACGAATTGGCATAACTATACTCTTATTGGCAGCCGGTGTTTTTTCCGGGTGTAATAAATTACTGGAAATAGAACCACACGGTAAGCAAACCACTGCTACCTTCTTTACTACGCCGGCTACCGCCAGACAAGGACTGATAGCAGCTTATAAGGCATTGCAATCCAATTACCGTACCGGCTACCCGGGTTATGTGAGATGGGTTTTCGGAGATGTTTGCTCTGATGATGCCCGTGCGAATGGTGGTGATAACCCGGATATGATCCAGGTAGAATTTTTTACCGCCAACGCTACCAATCCCTTCTATGAAAACGCCTGGTCTACTTTGTATCAGGGAATCCATGCTGCCAACATCGTGATTGAAAAAGCGCCGGGTGTAAAAGGCATGGATGATGCAACGAAAAAAGTATATGTAGCAGAAGGTAAATTCCTCCGTGCGTATTACTATTTCAATCTGGTGCAGATCTTTGGTGGTGTGCCGCTGATGCTGAAAGAAATGCTGAGCGATTATAACATCCCGAGAAATTCCAAAGAAGAAATCTATCGCCAGATAGAAACAGATCTGCTGGAAGCAGAAGGAGCATTGCCGGAGAAGAGTGCACAGGAGAAAGCAGACTATGGCCGTGCGACTAAAGGAGCTGCGCATGCTTTGCTGGCACGGGTGTACATCATGCAGGGCAAATTTGCCGAAACAGAAAAATGGACGAAGCGGATCATCGATTCCCGTCAGTACAGCCTCGATCCTGTATACTATCATAATTTTACCATTGATGGAGAATACGGTGCAGAAGCCATTTTTGAGATCAACTTCCAGTACGATGCCCGCTTCTATGATGAAGAAGGATCTGGTGATGGCGATGGCAGAACCCGTGGCCCCTTATCTTATGGCTGGTGCTACGACAACCCCACCCAGGACCTCGTAGATGCTTTTGAGCCGGGCGATCCCCGCAAGAAGGCAACCGTATATAAAACAGGAGATGTATTGCCGGATGGTACCATCGGCAACACAGGCACCAGTGCTACCGGTTACCTATGTACGAAATACCTGATCCTGAAAAATGAAATGCCGGATCAACCTAAAAGTTCAGGTAAAGATCAGATCGTGTTCCGCTTCGGACATATTCTCCTGTGGTATGCAGAAGCTGCCAACGAAAACGGGCATAGCCAGGAAGCGCTGCAGGTGCTGAACCAGGTGAGAGCGCGCGCCAGAGAAGGTAATGCGCTGATACTGCCGGATGTCACCACTACCGATAAAGAAAAACTGCGGCAGGCGATCTGGCAGGAGCAACGCGTGGAATATGCAACGGAAGTGTTCCGCTTCTTTGACCTGGTACGTACCAAAAGAGCCGGAAAGGTGCTGAATGATTTTGCGAAGAAATACAACAGCCAGAAAGGCGTTTCCTTTAAAGCCGGTGTGAATGAGATATTCCCGATTCCACAGTCACAGATTAATCTGAGCCAGGGCGTATTGGTACAAAATCCAGGATTTTAATGGCAGACGTTGTATATTATACTATTAAAAGAACTACATGAAAAGATATGTTATTGCAGTAGCGTTCATTTTGCCGGTGTTGGCCATGTCCTGTACACAGCCTAAGGAAAAGGAAGCCGCTGCTCCCCGCAAAATTAAAAATATCATTTTTATGGTGGGAGATGGTATGGGTACTACGCAGATTTATGCCGGGCTGACTGCCAACAAAGGTTCGCTGAACCTGGAGCGATTCAAATGTATCGGTTTTTCCAGAACCAATTCTGCCGATAACTACATGACAGAATCGGCCGCAGGAGCTACTGCATTTTCCATCGGACAGAAGACTTACAACGGTGCTATCGGTGTAGATACCGCCGGGAAGCCACAGCCGACGATTATGGAAATCGCCAAACAGCATGGATTGTCAACCGGTATTGTGGTAACCACCGATATCACGGATGCAACACCAGCAACCTTTGCGGCGCATCAGAAAGTGCGTGAAATGCAGGCCGAAATAGCGGCAGACTATGTGAAGTCAGACGTGGATGTACTGATCGGCGCTGGCCAGGAACATTTCGACCAGCGCAAGGATGGCCGCAATCTTCTCACGGAGTTCATACAGAAAGGTTACCAGGTAAAGCATACAACGGCTGATGTGGCACAAGTGAAACAGGGAAAACTGGTAGGGCTGATTAAAGAAGCACGCGTGGCAGAAAGAGGCGATCAGCTGGCACGTACTACCCAGGCAGCGCTCCAGCTGTTGCAGCAAAATAAAAAAGGCTTTTTCCTGGTTGTGGAAGGCTCCAAAATTGATGATGGTGGCCATGCCAACGACCTGCCTTATGTAACCGAAGAAGTGATTGATTTCGATAAGGCCATTAAAGCCGCCCTGGATTTTGCCGACAAAGACGGCGAAACACTGGTAGTGGTAACGGCCGACCATGAAACCGGCGGTCTGACGATTGCAGAAGGTGATCTTACTACCGGAAAAATCACGGGTAAATTTTCTACCGATGATCATACAGGCGTCATGGTACCGGTATTTGCCTACGGCCCCGGCGCAGAAGCTTTTATGGGTATTTATCATAACAATACCATCTTCCGGAAATTTATGGAGGCATTAAAATTCTGATCATCTTTCTACCTGAAAATAAAATCCCCCGGGTTTGCAAATAGCAGACCGGGGGATTTTTGTTGGTGATGATGTAGCAAATACTACTGTTGGAATAGAGAAAACAGCTTGTACAAATCGTCTCCCTGCGCAATTTTATTTTTCCATATCCGGGAAAAACTATAAATTAGATATTAATAATTGTCATGCTCATTCATTCCATCATATTTACGCATTTACTCAAAGTAACCAATAACCCGCTTTAAACTCAGCTCGTTACCATTTTACCAGACAGGCCCAGATACATATAACGACCATTAAGGAACATAAGCCCTGCAATACTCTACAAATAGTGTTGTAGCACATTAGTTTACCCTAAAAATCAGCCCTGATGACATACCCTCAACTGACGGCGTTCCCGCGCGCGCTCTATATTGAGCTTACCGACAGATGCAACCTGAATTGCCCTATGTGTCGATCAGCTGGTTTCAAGGGAGATGTATTGCCTTTTGATATGTATGAAGACATCGCCCGGGTTTTATTTCCACATGCCCGATTCATTGATCTCCGCGGATGGGGCGAAAGCACGATCCTGAAAAATTTTGAAGACTACCTCGATGTAGCATTGCAATATGGGAAGCGTATCAAACTTATCAGTAATGGCACGATTAACCGGCCATCGCTCTGGGAAAAACTGGGCAGGGAACGCGTACTGGTAGGCATCTCTTTCGACGCTGCAGATGAAGTAACCTTTGAACGTATCCGGGGTGGCGCTTCTATGAAAAAGGTGCTGCATAATATAGAACTATTGCAAAACGCTTTACTGTCCAATAACCACAGCGTTTCCGACAACCTTTATTTCTGCATTACCGTCAGTGGCGATAATGCCGCGCAGTTGTGTGATATCATAAAACTGGGAATGCAGT
Organism: Chitinophaga nivalis; assembly: GCF_025989125.1. Lineage (NCBI taxonomy): Bacteria > Pseudomonadati > Bacteroidota > Chitinophagia > Chitinophagales > Chitinophagaceae > Chitinophaga > Chitinophaga nivalis. The sequence goes on from NZ_JAPDNR010000001.1 coordinate 4,044,426, forward strand.
TCGGCATTACCCATTTTAAAATGGAACCATTGAAAACAACGGCGGAAGATCCCTCAAATCTTATACATCATACCGCACGTGTTAAACAAGCTATACAAGACCTGAAACACCTGGTGATGGCATATCCGCAGCTAAAAGTAGAATATTCCGCCTCTTTGCTGGAAGAGGAAACCAATGTCAGTAAGGTGAAGAAATTTTGTATCCACCCATTCACCTATTTGTATATCAATTCCAAAGGAGGACTGGGTTTCTGTGATCATCTCAATGGCGTAGCCGAATTTGTTTGGGGCCAGTGGAAAGGAGTGGATGGCTTTAGTGCATTCTGGCACGGAGAAAAAATGAAACTACTCCGGGAAGAGCACCAGCAGGCATTAAGCGGCGGACATATCTCCAGTTGTGTGGATTGTAACTGGTGCTACGAAAGACGCTATGCAGATCTGGAATACCTGATTGAAGACAACTGGGCGAATTACAGTGAAATTGTTACGCAATGACAGATAATACGGTTACCCCCTGGGAAAAACAGTTTTATGATCCGGCCTTGTTCGATGCTGCAGCCGGCGATGCCTATTCCGATGAAGCGGAAGCACTTTATTTTAAGCTGATAGGCAACGTGCCCCGTAAGATCATCGAATTTGGATGTGGCACCGGCAGGGTGATACTGAAACTGGCGGCAGCAGGGCATCTGGTGACAGGAGTAGATATCTCTCCAACAATGCTATCGCATTTAGAACAGAAGATCAGCCACTTTCCACCGGATAAACGAACACGTATCAACACTATCTGTGCTGCCGGCGGAGAGGTGGAACTGCATGACAAATTTCAGATTGTGATGGCCGTAGATGATTTCCTGACGCACTTTTTGCAGGAAGAGGAACTAACCGGCATGCTCCGGCAGATTGCCTCCTGCCTGGAACCGGAAGGTTATTTTATCACGGACCTGCGTATACGGGATGCCGAAAAAATCAGCCGCGCCCAAAAAAAGTATCCCAAGGATATTAATACCTATGGCCTCGTTCATGGCGTGCAGGTGGGGGAAGAGGCCTTTTCTGCGGCAATGAAATATTGGGAAGATTATGATGCAACCTCCAACATTCTTTGCTCTCATCAGATTTTTGATTTTATCCGGCAGGACGGACAGGTAGAAAAAACGGTATATAAAACGCTTCGGCAAAAACTGCTGACACACCGGGAACTTACGGCCATGGCCGAACAGGCGGCATTAAGCCTGCACCGGTTTATTCCGTTTGATGAGAAAGATAATAATGCGGGTATTTATATGTTTCAGCTTAAAGCATACGCGTGAATGAAAATACTTAAAGAGATCATATGGCTTACGCCTGATCTGAGCGGCCTGGGTGGCAGCGAGTACATGGTGACGAGCTTTTGCCGGCTGTTACAGCGGAGCGGCATCCATGTGCATATGATTACCAGTGCCGTACATCCTTCCTGGAAACAGGTACTCGGATTAAATCACGCACCCGGACAGATACACCTGCATGAAGTGGGATCCTTTGAGTGGCGCGACTTTGCGGCGGTCGTTGACCAGATCACGCGCAGTACTTCCATTTCACTGATGCAGGTAATGCCGTTGGAGACTTTCTGCTTTGATATTATCCGGTTCAAAAAATACGATTTCCCGGTATGCGGACTGGAGCCTACAGATCTGAGCGATCAATGCTGGTGGTTACCGGAAAATCTGGCACAGGTGATGCAGCAGCTGGATGGACTACTCGTACTCAATCCACATGCGGAAACCACCGCGAGGAGCCGGCATCATTTTTTAAAACCCATACAACTGATTGCGAATACCGTGATGCATGACCTGTACACCACATCAGATCACACTTATCCGCCTACTACTTTCGGATGTATCAGCAGGCTGTCTGCAGAAAAAGGACTGGAATACCTGCTGGGAGCTATGAGATTGTTGTCAGACAGGCAGCCGTTGTTATCACTCGGCATCTGGGGGGAAGGGGAAGACCGGGAGCGCCTCCTGAACCAGGCGAAGATGCTGGGTATTGAGGAGCAGGTACATTTTCATGGCGCCTTTCATCCTTTCAAAGATTCTTTGGCTATCACGGCCAGCGCAGCTGTTTTTGTACTGCCGTCCTTGTTTGAAGGTTGTCCTGTTTCCCTGCTGGAATTAGCCGGCAGAAAGAAGCCGGTGATCTCCACCGCAACAAGTGGCGGGAAATGGTTGCTGGGAGAAGATTATCCGGGCCTGGTACCCGTGGCGGATACCGGTTCATTGGCACAACGGATGGAAAGGGCTTTTACGGATCATACCTTCCGCGCACAGCTGACCGGTTGTTTACAGGAAAGACTGGATACCTGGTTTAGCAATGCGGTCACCAGTCAACAGCTGATTGCTTTTTACAGCAACATGGTGGCTGCCTATCATAACTGCATACCAGCTGAATGATCATGAAAACGATGATTCTGGAACCTCATTTTGATGATACCGCCTATTCCATGACGGGATGGTTATTGTTGGCAAAGATGCCTGCAGATACTATCACCGTGACTGTTTTTACCAGAAGCACCTTTGCACCCTATGCGGAGGCGACAGGAGTAGAAGCGGTATCCGCTTTGAGATATGCAGAGCACAAGGCATTTTGTCAACAGGCATCGCTGACGGCACACCTGTTGGGATATGAGGAAGCGCCACAAAGAGGATGGGCGATGGAGCATATTTTTGATAACACCCTGGGTGCAGGAACAGAGTGGGAGCTGCAACAACGGATACAACATGATTTCAGATTGCTGCATCAAAGGTTTGCTCCCGATCAGGTGTATGCGCCTTTGGGCATCTGCGGACATATTGATCACCTGCTGGTGCGGGAATGTGCCGCGCAGGTCTTCCCCGGAAAAATCAGTTACTATGAAGACCTGCCTTATGCAGGCGAGATACAGCCGGAAGTATATGACGATTGGATCCATCAGCTGACGCAACAACTCTATCCCCGGTTTAACAGGGATATGTCTTCGTTGGACCAACGTATCGCGTGGCTCCGGAGCTACCGTTCCCAGGTAGCAGAAAAGGATATTGCAGCCGTCCGGCAATACATCCATCGGCATCAGGGAGAAAGATGCTGGTCTGAAAAATCAGGTATATGAGTAAAGAAATCTGTGTAATAACATTCACTGTAGACCGCGTACCCTCGCTCATCCGCTGTATCAACAGTGTGCTACTGCAGGACGCTTCGGTGCGGCATATGGTGTTTTCTGAAAATCAGCCACAGCTGCTCAGGGATGCACGACTGGATTTTTGCCGCAGCACGACGGAATTTTTTCCGTTGGAAGGATTGCCCCACCAGGGCCCTTCTTCGCCCCGTATGGCGATGTTAAGACAGCATGCGCTATCCTTTGTCAGGGAGCCGTATATGTGTTTTCTGGATGATGATAATGAAATGGAGGCGGGGCATCTGAATAGCCTGCTGGCCATCATCAGAGAACAACAGGTAGGTGCGGCGTATTCGTGGAGATCCCTGTTATATGCAGATGGAAAACATTTTGATGGGAGTTCCTATCCCTGGCACAGCGATGAACAGGAAGCCTATAAAAGATGGCAATGGTGTATAGCAGCCGGCGTGATGATGGAAGGACAATCCGTGATGAAAGACGGGCCGGTAGCGGTACCAGATCCCATGCAGCTGGCCACGGTAGATATGAACGAGTGGTTATTTCATACAGCCACGCTCCGGGAAATAGGGCTGGATTTCAGTTTCAGCGAGCAGGATTTACGCAATCGGGTAGGAGAAGATGATAAGCTGTTTGCACGTATCCGTTCCCTGCAATTACCTATTGCCGGTTCTGGCATACCGAGCATCAGGTATTACCTGGGCGGCGTTTCCAATTACCGAATTAATTAACATCTGATGGATTTTCAAATGGAACAACTAGCGATTAACGGCGGCAAACCGGTACGACAGCAGGCCTGGCCTGTATGGCCGGCTTCTACCACAGGTTTGGAAGAAGAGGTGATCCGATGCCTGCGCAGCCGGCGGTGGACCGTGAGTGGATTTTATCAGGATGAGCCATCTTATGAAGAAAAATTTGCCCGGGCCTTTGCGGCCTTTAATAACGTCAGCTATTGTATCCCTACCGCCAATGGCACGTCGGCACTCCTTTGCGGATTACAGGCATTAGGCATTGGTATGGATGATGAAGTGATTGTACCGGGACTTACCTGGGTGGCCTGCGCCGTGGCAGTAGCCAGCCTGAATGCTATACCGGTACTGGTGGATGTAGACGCGGCTACGCTTTGTATAGATCCGGAGAAAGTAGAGCAGGCCATCACCGCACGCACCAAAGCCATCATGGTGGTACATCTGTACAGCGCTGTAGCAGATATGCATGCCTTACTGCGCATCAGCGAAAAATACGGGATTCCCATTATTGAAGATTGCGCCCAGGCACATGGCGCTACCTGGGAAGGGAAACGGGTAGGCACGATTGGCGCCGTCGGAACGTTCAGTATGCAGCAGGGTAAAATACTCACCTCCGGTGAAGGGGGCGCTGTGATTACCAACAATCAGGTACTGGCAGAAAAAATATACAGCATCCGCACAAATGCCCGCAAAAAGGTGGCTGTAAGGCCGCTGCCAGGTTATATGGAGCTGGAAGATGCGGGAGATAGCTTCGCCTCCAACTACTGCCTGAGTGAAATAGCCTGCGCTATCCTGTTAAATAAACTGAAAACGCTGGAGGAAGAAAATGAACGCCGAAGCAGCAACAGACGGTTACTCGGACAGTTGCTGGAAACAGTGGAAGGGGTATCTATGATCAGCAGTGCGCCCGGTACCACCAGCATTTCTACGTATCATCTTCCGCTTCGCATAGAGTTGGCTGCATTTGGCAATATCACGATAAAAACATTATGCGAGATGCTCAGTGCAGAACTGGGTATGTGGATCCATCAGCCTTATATCCCCCTGAATAAACATCCCTTATATGTAACGGACGATCACCGCCTTTCTTTTTATAAAGAAAAACTGGATACAGCAAAGTACCAGCTGCCGGTATGCTGGAAAGTATATCATTCACATTTGTTACTCCATCATGCTATGCTGTTAGGTAATGAAAAGGATATGTACGACATCGTAACAAGCATTCAGAAAATTAAAACTATTGTGGAATGAATACGCTCATCAATACTGATACCCGAACAAGCACCATTGCTTTCCCGTTTGGCAGCACCGAAACAACGATCAGGATCGGTTATATGATGCCGGCAGAGGAACTGAAAGCCATAAAGCACTATTGTGCGGAAGCTATCATTATTGCAGATCAATACGTCAATGACCTGTGGAATAATGAAATATACAACCGCCTCTCTAATATATTGCCGGTACACCTGTATACCGTTAATGCTACGGAGAGCGAAAAAACACTGGCAACGGTGACCACCCTGCTGGAGTCGATCATGTTGACAGAGCCGTCGCGGTGCACGGCCATCATATCGTTTGGCGGAGGACTGACAGGCAATATCGCCGGCGTCATTGCAGGCTTGTTGTTCAGAGGGGTCCGGCTCATACACATACCTACCACGTTGCTGGCGATGTCTGATGCGATTCTTTCTCAAAAACAGGCGGTAAATGGTCCTATATCTAAAAATACCTTTGGCCTGTATCACAAGGCCACACTCAATTTTATTGATATTAAATATTTGTCTACGATCGATCAGCTGCATCTGTACGGAGGCATCATAGAGATCGTAAAAAACTGTCTGACTTTTGATCAGGAGGCTATCGGGAAATTATCTCATCTGCTGGAACTGCCGTTTACGCCTGAAAAACTCCTGCAGCTGGTGGAGCTGGGCATCCGGCAAAAAAGCCGCCTGCTGAAGGCAGACCCTTTTGAAAAGGAGCAGGGCATCGTGCTGGAATATGGACATACCATCGGGCATAGCCTTGAATTAAATATCCGCCATCTCTTTCACGGCCAGGCGGTAGGATTGGGCATGCTGGCCGCTGCCTATATCGCCGGCAGAAGAGGTTGGATCACATCGGATGATATCGGATTGCATGTAGCGCTGTTACGTCTTTGTGAATGTCCGTTGCGTATACCTGACCATACCAGTATTGAAAACGTGATGCAATCTGTAAAATCAGATAATAAAAAAGGGAAGATTCCGCATACTTCGTCTGAAACCCCTATGATATTGCTGGATGGTATCGGAAAGGTAAGAACGAATTACGATAGCTACCTGGTGCCGGTGGCATTGAGCGAAATAACAGCGGCTATAGCTGTGCTGAAAACAGATTATTTCGAGTCAGCCGCCTACGTGAATAGTATCTGATCACTTTTTATAAAGAGATATGGAATACGTCTTAAAGCGTTCAATTACGGCCGGAATGGCTGAAAACGCCCTCAGGAAAGCAAGGGATATGAAACGGCCTTTATTGCTGCCTATTATTGCCACAAAGCCTTGCTTTATTAAAATGGCGAGCCTGATAAACGCCATGCAACGGAGCGATCTGCCTTTTCTGTTGCTGAACAGCAATCAACATTATGATGAGATCCTGACTACGCAGATTGAAGAATTTGGTTATAAAGAACTGATTGGGGTAAACCTGTGTTCAAACGGTCCTGATTTTGGCGACCGGATTATTGCGATGTGTCAGTCGGTAACAGAATTTCTGCAGGTTATGTCGGCATATCCCGGAGCACCTGATATTATCCCGCTGGTATCCGGTGATACCTTTTCCGCCGGTATGTTGCCGCAATTGTTTTATTTCCTGACAGGTGTACGGAGTGTACACATAGAAGCAGGGTTGCGCTCCTATGGACCTGCAAACAAGGAGTTGTGGCTGGAAGACGATTTTCTGCAGCAGACAGCATGGGACTGGACCAGTCATATCAATGATCCTTTCCCGGAAGGGATGGATTCCCGGCTTGCCAGCGTAGCTGCTGAATTGTTGTTTGCACCGGTGGAAAGAAACAGACATAATCTTTTGCGTGAAGGATACCGTGCGGAGAATATCACCATTACCGGATCATTAAGCAGTGATGCCGTGGAGGTGATGCGTAAATATGCCCATAAAGATGATTTTTTAAAACGGTATCCGTTTTTGGCACAAAAGAAATGGCTCCGCGTAGACCTGCATCGGCGGGAAAATATGCAGCCAGACAGGCTGTTGCCGCTACTCCGGGGCATTACCCGCTTAAGCCGGCAGGGCATGAATGTATTGCTGATGAAATCGAATGCGATGATGGCTGCTATTGAACATTTCGAACTCGATGAAGCGTTGGCGTCTGCAGTGAGGGCTGGTGTTAACGTATGTGATTTATGGCCTTCCTATCTGGATGTTGTTTCCTTTATGCTGTCTGAACATTGCCTGGGGCTTTATACCGACAGCGGAGGACTACAGGAGGAAGCTCATATACTGGGTGTTCCCTGTCTGACGATGCGTTATTCTACGGATCGTCCTGAAACTATACTGGATGTCCACAGTAATCTGTTGCTGCCGCCGGTATCGGAGGGGTTTATCTGTAATAACCTCATCCGGGCTTTTGATACCGGGGTTTTCCGGAGGTCTGCAGATAACGTCAATATCTATGGTAGTAAAGTGGCAGAGCGGATGGTGACCTGTCTGGAGCAGTATGTGCCTAAATGTAATGCTGCAAAAAGATTGTTGACCTATTGACAGGGCTTCATAAAGGGGATGTTGTTGCAAGGATTCAGCAAAACAGCGCACATTCCTAAAAACGGATCATGCCCGGTTTTCAACGGGCATGATCCTACATGGGTTTTAATTACTTACGTTTGTTGGTATTTGTTTTAACCTGTCTTAAATCGGGTGTAGGGTTTGTGGATAGATGTATCCTGGCGTTTGATCTGGCAGCTGCCGGTTGCCTATTGTGACTGGTTTTTGTAACGCAATTGTTTACTTTCACTTTAACCGGTCTTCTTACCGGATACTCACACTCAAATCCGGCTGAAATATAGTAAGTTTTGGTAGCCGTAGGTTTGGCTTTAAAATTATTCCCTGTGAATAATAGATTGCCATTTACCGGGGCATCGTACCAACGGATAACCGCCAACGGACGGTTAGGGAAAAAGCCGTTAATGACAACACTATCCCCTTTGCAAATGGTGGTACTATCGAATGACGCACCGGGATATCCGGCAAAACCTCCCATGGTAAATTGTTTCAAAACAGAGTCTGATCTGCAACCGGTAATCGTATCTAAAGCTTGAATGTACAAATTGATGGATACCGGCGCCTGGAAGGTTAAAGCGGGAAGTATAACTTTATTTGAGTTTTTAACGAGGTAAGAGGTATCATAGGGAGCGCCCATAAAAAACAATCCTATTACCCGAACCTTATAGTAATAAGAAGGCTGATGGTTGGTGATGGTAATGACAGGAGATTTACACTGAAATCCCTGTGGCACTGTGTACAATGGATTCGTTGTTTTTTTAACAATAACTTTAATGGCTCTACGTATTTTATTCTCACATACATATCCCAGACCGACATAATAAGTAGTGGTAATAGCCGGACTAACGCGGTAATCCTGACCCGTGAAGAGGAGATTGCCACCCGTAGGCGCATCATACCACCGGTAAATAGCGGGTAATGCGTACTCGGCATGCAGCGTGGTGCTGTCATATTTACAAATAGATACACTATCAGCATTTAAAGTGGGCACAGAGGAATGACCGCCGTAGATGAAGGCTGCGAAGGTGGTATCTGATTGACATCCCGTCTGCAGGTCGGTGGCCTGTACGCCTATATTCGCCTGTACATGGGTTTCAAAATTGATGTCAGGTACAATAAAACTACTGGTATTGGTAACACTGAAAGTGGTGTCGAGTATGAGTCCGGACAGCCCGGTATATTTTACGAAGATGTTATACTTCAAACCAGGTCTGTAATTACTGACAGTGATGGCCGTGTTGCCGCAGGTCATGGCTGCAGGTACTGTATATACAGGGTTTTCCGGAGGAGGTATGATCGTAACGGTTACCTTACTGCGGGTGCTTTTGCAGCCACTGACAGTAGTGGCGGCTGCATAATAACTGGTCGTAGTTGCAGGCGTAACGGTGAAATTATTTCCGGTATACAGCAAGGTGCCACCAGTTAAGGCATTATACCACGAGATAGTAGCGCCGGCTCCGCCGCTGGCCGAGAGTGTAACGGATTTGCCAGGGCATATGGCCGTATCCCTGCTGATTGCCGGTGGATTGGTGGCTGGTTTCTTATAGGCATAATAAAGCCGGAATGAATTTAACAGCCCCAGTAAAGTACTGTTAAGTGAAATTTTTACCCGGTCGAATGTGGCGCCGGGTTTTAATGATATTTCAGCTCTGGTATTGTTATTTAATAACCTGATCGAACCTGATATAGATGTTTGCAGATCATTGTTGGGAATCGTGCCATTAAATGTTTGGGTGGATATACCACCAAACAGATTAACGGATAGTACCGCATTGCTGCTGCCAATACCTATTACTAAAGAGTCGCATCCATTATTGCTAAGATCACTGAAGATAAGCGTTTGTTCAACACTGACGCCAAGCAGGCCGGCAGTAATCGTAAAAGTAGAATAGTCGTCCAGATCGCTGTTGTTGATGGGCGCATCCGGTGCGGTGATGCCACATAGGACACAAAGCCCATTAACCTGATTGGTTTGTTGTGTTGCATAGATATACTGGCTAAATACTTTTCCGGTAATCAGGTTAGTAAGAAAAAAGAGAATAAGGAAAAAGAGGTATTTCCGGGTGATGACATATGGTATCTGTTTCATGGCTGAATGGTTTTAAGGATGTGTGAATAGGAATGTTGTGTCCGGGTTTTGCTGATGATGCGATGGCTAAATCTGTTGGAATTTTTGGCAGGGATTAAATACCTTTTACAGTTGATGGTTGTGGAGTGGTACATAGGATAATAGGTGTATATAGGATGTAAGGATAGGGATGATAGGATAATACTTGTGGCAACTGCTTAAATCTGAATAATCATATCCGGTGGAATCAATGAACTGGCGGTGGATAGCTTAGAGAAATGCACCATGTAAAAGGTAGCAGTTTCTCCGGCCATTGACTGGCCATGATCTTTAAGCCTGATTACGCTGCCGGTAACAGATAGGGGCTGTTTTACTGCCGGAGTCCAATGGGGAATGATAAGGCCCAGGTATTCATATTCCCATCCGGCAGTTTCGGTACCGGCAACACCAATACCAATCATGCTGATCAGGTTACAATCTGCTTTAGTGGTTAATTTTCCCCGGATTTTTAGTTCCAGTCCATTGCCCATGGTTAGATTACCGTATAGCATTCCGCTGCTGTTTTGCCGTATGGTCATGATGCCTTCTCCAAACTTCAGGTCTGCGACAGGCGTTGTCAGGTGTTTACTGTTGATGAACGCCCGATAGATGTAATCACCATTTAAGTTAATGTAAGCCATGTTTAATTGATTTGAGAAGATGATGGATACTAAGCCGGGTATTTATCAGTAAGGATGATAAAACAAGGCCGGTAATGGATAGGCCGATAATCCAATCGTTATTCATATATCGCCAGTTGATCAGGAGCGCCAGGTATGCAGTCAGCTGTATGTACCAGGGGATAAAATATTTTCTGATGAAACAGGTATGGTACATCTGGTAAATGTTATACACCATGATGAGTAGAAAGAGCAGCAGCATCTCCGGCGTATAGGGGATTTTAGCTATGCCAACGGAGCTGAATAGGCTCAGGTAAATACCCCAGCAAACCGGACATTTAGGAAATAAAGCAATAAGCATTGCTGTTACGACGTGGCGGATAGTTTGTTTTATCGCTTTGGAGGTATTTACAGCCGGTAGTTTTTTTATTTTATGCAATAACATCTCCGGGTTTAATATATCCATTTCATTTTTGAAAACATGTACTTTCCGGCCATTGATAGTAATATTTGTAGGGTTAGTGAATAATCTGCCAGGCAGGAGGTATTTACCCGCTTTTTTTTCCCGCCAGCAGGGTAATTGATGTTGTTGGAGCAGAACAGTCCTGATGATTTGTCGTATGGCTGATCGGCTTTGCCCCGTTGCATTTCCCCAGTTGATCGTAATTTGTAGGTTGTTCATGTGGCATTTATTTAGATAGTTTAATCGAAAAGGATCGGAATGATGCATTATCCAGGCTGCACATGGTTTCCATAATACCTTGCTCAAAAGGACGATTAAACGGATAGCCCATCTCCCGGATATCCGGATAGGTATCTTTGGCGCCGCAATAGCTCATAGATCCGCAACAGTTTTCGGTACCGCTGTAGTCCTTGTTCCAATCTGTAAGCAGCACCATCATATAATAAGGCATTCCTTCCGCCGAACCACGTGGATACAAAAGATTATATGGCAATCCGCAATCGCAGAATGATAAGTCATACACTCTGCGGAATGCATGCATAATGGATTCGGTAAGTTGAGGTTCATACTCGTCTATACTGTCGTGTAGGAAGTGGATGAATGATTCAATGAATTTTGTGATGGCCAGGAATGCGTTATCTGGCTTGCCGATGGTTAATTCGTGTTGTGTTTGATGATATGCCGCATTAATGGCAGAGAGCATATCGGGAGAGGTGCTTAAGTTTAATTGATTGATTTCTTCCCAAACAATGGTAAGAATTTTGAAGTATTTGGTGAGAATGCTGATTAAATTGGATTGATAGATAGGAATATCGGCAGCTGATGTATGGACAGATGTTTTATAAAGGAGATAATAATCAAGCAGATTGGGATGCGCGTCTGCATTATGGTTGAAGGAATCCGTGGAGGCGATTAACTGCTCAAGTGCATCTAAAAAGTGGGTAACACCACCTGCCAGCATTTCTTCCATATCGACAATGGATAAAGGTTTATAGCCAATGTTTTCTATGTCCGGATTGATGACTGCTGGTTTTCTGATAATAGAAGAATCGATGTCCCGTCTGCAGACTACATTTCTTGAATTACCTGGCATTTCATAGGTGAATTTATCAAATTCAATCCACATGCTTCTATCCTCCGCAAAAGCTTTGGGTACCATGAACATCCTGATGGTTACCTTGGAGATGACGGGTGACAGGTTTTGTATCCGAAGGTAATAGCAGTATTGTTCATGATTCAGGTAGGGGTAGGGGATACGATAGGAGCTTGCTGCAGCTGGCAGATCTGATATCGTAATAAAACCTGTTGACATTTTCGTGTTTATCGTGGATAAGGTATTCAGCCGGATACTACTTTTAGTAGCCGGATTATCTATCATAATGAAGGAATCAGAATAGTCCTTATTCCAGTGCTCATGACCGAAACATTTTTCTCCTATTTCCGCTAATGACATGCCCAGTTGCAGGCCTATGGAAGATAGCTCTTTCAAATCGCAGATAATGATATCCGGAGACCAGTCATACCCTTTCCTGATTAATACATTGGGGCTATCAGAAAAATCAATTGGTTTTTGCGTATTCTGCCAGGAAATACTTAAATTATTGATGTGTCTGTGCCAGCGATAGAATAGGGGATCTCTTACTGCAGTGGCGGTGGCGCTCATTACGCCCCAGGGCGCCGGGGTGCCGGGTGCATTGGCGATGAGGTTATGACCCAGATTATGAATGTTCCCATAATATTCATGAATATCCCTGAATGATTCCACTTGTGTATGGAGAGACTCTATGATTAATCCGATTAAATCGGCGGTTAACTTTATTTTTTTAGTATCTGTTTTGATGTATCCATTGAGCATCGCTTCGGCTATTTTCTGCATGTATATTCTATGCTGTGCAACACTATATGTGATCGTGCCATCCTGATTGGTTAATGGTTGTACGGTCCAATCCTTTTCTCTTTTGCTGTATTGAATATCACCAAATAACTGTACAAGCCCTCCGGGATCATATCCAACATCTATGGCAGTACTAAAATCGTAGGGAGTTACCTTGTTGAGTCCGCAGGACAGCCTGTGTGCTTCATAGTGTGCGAGTAATTGCTGGTGCATATAGATGAATAACTCGCCATGCCTTTCTTTTTCTTTATATCGTACATTTCCTTTTTGATCTGTTTCCGGTACTCCTCCATTGGGATAAACAACATGCCAGTGTTCATGATGCTCATTCAATAAAGGATCTTCCCGAAAATAGTTAAGCAGGTTTTCTTCGGGGCTGGAGCAACCGCCGGTAGCATAACTGTTTTTTTCAGTAACATCGCTGTCGGCTACCATCAAAACTTTGTAGCACTGGGAGGGTATTACTTTATGGGGGTCTCTTTGTATAATCCCGGGGATGGTGCCGCCGAGATTCTTTTTTGCTAACTTATTATGCGTGATGAACACCATAAACGCATATTTTTTTATTTCGGTATTATGATCTGAATCATTATAGTATTGAATCGCCTGGTCAATAGCCTCTTTGGCTGTTTTGTTTTTGTCATTGGCTATATTATATAGGGTTGTGATGATTTCTTTGGCGATTGTCTGGTGTTCGTTGCTGAATGCTGAAAAATTTTCATTGCTGGTAGCGTTTGATGGTGTGGCAACGTTCGCGTGTTGGATGCCCGGTAGTATTATCTGATGTGGTACCGTAGTGTTGTTTACCGGGATCAAAGATTTGGAAAAATTATTCCAGATGGCTTGTCGAATTTCATTAATGTCCGGCATAGGATTATGGATTAGGTGAATAGTAAGTATTTGACGCTATACATACCATGTAGACTTACATGTGTACAGGTTGCTATTAAACATAGTTGCCTGGATGTTTAATACAGTTGAATGGTGCGATATGTGTAATGCCTGTTTTTTGTTGGGTGGTAGCTATGTTTAAGATGAAATGTTGTGTTGATAGGTCTTTTAGGTAATGGATCAGGTTTTTGTTTAAATACTCTATAAGGATATTGCTGCAGGGGTAAATTTTTCTTATTTAGAATTTTAAAGGGTTAACGCAGTAATGATAATATGGTATTGTATCATTAATAGTAATGTAAGGCGTAGTAACATGATCGGTTGGGGTAATGGGTATTGGTTATCTTTTTTTCTTACGTTATTAAGTATGATAGTAAAGTTATAAAGTTTGAGCAGAGGATCGATAGCAGTATTAGTTTTTTTTATTTTATTGTTTTAGAAACGATAGTTTTTTTAATAATCATTTTGGGTTTTATTGGCTTTGTAGTGTTGTGCTTGAAGTGAAGATGGTATAAGGGCTTATGGATGATGTTGCTGGTGGGATTAGGTATGTTTATCTGCTATCTGCCTGGATGTTTTTTTGAATTTATTTACGCGTTGCAAACGTGAAGAAATTTATAAACTGATTTGTTGGAAAAATGAATGCACTTGGTTGCGTTACTTTTGAATTGTTTATTGACACCTAAGCACGGAATGAAATCAAACTAATTAATCACAAAATTATAAATCATTATCCTATGAAATTATCTTCTTTTTGGATCAACCATTTAGGTCTCGAAAAATTTGATAAAGGTGGTTATTTAAAGGAAACATACCGGTCATCATTGCCAATACCAATGATGGTACCATTTTCCGGAGAGAGAGCAGCATCTACCGCCATTTATTACTTGTTGGAATTTGGTGACTTTTCCGGATTTCATCGCCTGTTGTCAGATGAAATGTGGCATTATTATGCAGGAGATACACTTTTTATTTATGAATTATTAACGGATGGAAGATTGAAGACGCATCGATTGGGCAAGGATGTTTTATCAGGAGAAGTATTACAACTTGTTATACCTGCAGGTAATTGGTTTGCTGAGCGGGTGGAAACGCCGGATGGATTCAGTCTTTCAGGATGTACTATTGCTCCTGGTTTTGATTATGCGGATGCGGTGATGGGAAACCGAATGGAATTAATAAAGGAATTTCCGCAACATGAGCAACTCATATCATCACTTGCATATTAATATTAAGCAGTAGTGATGTGATTTTTTAGAAAGAACTAGTTGTACGTTGGTGTACATGAGGCAGGCATACCGGTTGCAAGCCGGATATTTTTGAAGATAATAGTGTCGGAACCGATGTAATCGGTTTGAGTATTGTGAGATAAGTATTGTTTGAAGTCGGATGGCATTTTTTTGATGTAAATGTAAATTGATCATAGTTAGTAGCACGCTTTACCCCATCACCCTTAAATCCTATCCTATGTTAGTTGAAGTTAACCCGTTTGAATATACCCGTTCTTTTTTGAGTATTGAGTATAATATCCATGTCGAAGAGCTGACACATCTGATGATGCTCCTGGGATTTCAGGAAAAAAATACCGGATCCGATTTGTTGTACAAGGTATATGAGAGAACAGATAAGGATCCGGCCAATGGAGAGCAATTGGTTTTTTATCAGACTTTTTCAGCCCTGGGAAATGAACTCGCCGGTGTTTATGCAGGCGCCCCGGTTAGTCTGGTGTGTTGTGTAGCAGATATGAATAAAATCCTGCCTGAGTTAGAAAGATGTTTTAATAGCTACGTATGGTTTGATGAATTTGAAGAGGTGAGAAATGCAGCGGATGAATCGATCGTATTAGCTGTTGATAATTGGCTGAAAGTACTCTTTGTTGAAGAGAAAGGAGTGCGGATTAAATCGGATAAAATGACGAATAATGAAGGACTTGACAAGAAGCCTATGTCTGCCATGAAGTATTATTTTGGTAATATACAGTTGCATAGTGGTGGCGTAGTAGAAAAAGTGTTTCAGTATTTATTACAGCAGGTTCATGTATATGAGGTAAGAGATCCGGTCTATGATTTTAAAAATAGAATCATAGCGTCTGTGCTCGATGATACCACCATTTCCGGTATATGTATGTATCATAAATATGGAGAGAATATTTATGATATTACCGGACGGAATATGAATGTATTAGTAATTTACACGCGTAGTGTAATGGATCTTTCTGAGATCCTTATACAAGAAGGATATTCAATTAAAAGGGCTCCCCGGTTGTATTATGAGCTATTGTACCGGAGTGGTAAGATAAGCAGGGACGTACTGGACGAATATGAGAAAATGGGAATTAAATGTAATGGAAAGGAACTGGATGTCCTGTATTTTGACATGGCTTCATTCTGTGGTAATAGGCATTTAATCTGCAGAATTGTGGAAGAAAAAGAAGGACTTGAACTGGTGGATATATTAAGAGATAATATTTTAAGTATCACGGAAATGGTAGCCCGGGAACACTTATAGTAGCAAAAGATCACTATCTGCTTTAATAAATCCATATCCTTCCGGCCTATTAGGTGCAGCATAGCACCGCCGGATCTCATCCGGATCCGGCGGCTGTGCTGCGATTGAATATGGATAAATAAGCCCGCTGTTGTGGTGTGATACAAAGTGGTCGCCTGTTGATTCGCTACAGGTATTTTTGTTGTACGGTGATAATGGTCTCTTCCAGCTGATGATCTTTGCTAGGCTCGCCTATGGCATTGAACTTCCATTCATTGTTTTTCTTATAGAAGGTTCCCAGCACCATAGCCGTATGACCGGAAAAACCAGCGCCTTTGGCAATATTATAACTGGCGAATACTTCGTGTACCCTGGAGGAGGAGCCTTCATAAAGACGGATAGCAGCAAAAGGAATGGTGCCAAAATCATGTCCCTGGAAGCTATTCAGTACGAAGGCGATTTGAGCTACTGCAGGATGCAGTTTCGAAAAGTCGACGGTAATGATTTCGTTATCCAGTCCGTCGTCGCCGTCTATATCACCGGTGAGGTCATCACCACTGTGTACGATGGCGCCATCAGTGGAACGGAGGTTTGCGAAATAGACCACCTCCCGTTTGTGTTTGCTGTTATCGAACAGGATGCAGCTTACATCCAGGTCCACGGCTTCTTTTTCGATGCTGCCAGACAGCCTTTTATGTTCAATGGCGCCCCAGTTTACGCCTACGCAAATGTGCTGAAGCTGGCCACCGTTGCTTTTCCGGAGGGTGATGCGCTGGCCTTTCTGTAAATCAATTGCCATCATGTACTAGTTAAATCTGTTTAGGTATTCCTGCAGCCCACCTTTTGTTCCGATGCCTACCGCTTCAAATTTCCATTCATTATTCTTTTTGTAAATCCTGCCGAATTCGACGGCTGTTTCAATGGAGAAATCTTCCTCCAGTTCATATTTGAGCAGCTCTTTGTTGGTGGCCGTATCAAAAATGCGGATGAAGGAATTGCGTACCTGTCCAAAATTCTGATTCCGGGCTGTGGCATCATGAATGGTAATCACAATGCAGATTTCGCTGGCGTCGCTATCAATCCCCGAAAGGTTTACGAGTAGCTGCTCGTCATCCCCATCCCCATCTCCGGTAAGGTTATCACCTGTATGTATGACTGCTTCATTGGGCGATTTCAGGTTGTTGTAGAACACGAAGTGCTGGTCGGACAACAGTTTTTTGTTTTCACCTAAAATAAATGCGGAAGCATCCAGGTCAAATGCACTTCCGGTAGCGGCGGTATTGGTGTCCCAGCCCAGGCCAATAGTGAATTTTGGGGCATGGATATTTTCTCTTTGTCCTTTGATCAGGTTAATTGACATGATGTATCAGGTTTTAGGTTTAAAATGTTTTTTTGATAAGCTTTTATTTGATGATAATTGTTACTGATGGCGAGGTCCAGTAGTTCCCTGCGTTGCATCGGAGAGATGCTTTGCATGACAAGCGTGAAGTCGGCATCATTCATTAAAAGGATGTATTTGACGACACGGGTGTTAAAATGAAAACTGCGGCCGTACATGATACGGATAATATCCTGTGCTGATTTTACAGCAAAGTAGTTGTAATAATTTTCTATGCGCGGATGAATGGAAGTATTCCTCAGTTCTGCGTAATAGAGAAAAAGGAAAGTCCCGGATACAGCATACTGTTTTAAAATCTTACGCACCGTATGTTCATGACTACCTGTAATTTTTATGTCGTCCAGAAAGAGGCAGAGCTTCCCTGCAAGGAAGTCGCGATCCAGATAATAAGTATCGTGGGCGATCAGGGTTACCCGCTGTGCATAGTTCATGTTGCCATAATCTTCCACATAAGTTTGCATCCGGTGAATTTTACCCTCCTGGCAGGCAGCCTTGCCATTCCGGAATAAGAATCTGTTCAGGTGCTTTTTGAAGAAGGTACAAAGGAAACCGGAAGCAGTGGGTATCGTATGATATGGGCTGGGCAACAGGATGATGCTTTCGTGAGCAAGAACCAGGTTGCTGTATTGCGCAATGAAACCGGCGAATAGTTCCTCTGCAAACTTTTCCGCATAGGCAATATCTCCGAATTTAAACCGGCTATATGCCAATTCCGAAAATGGACAACTGTCTGGGTCATCGATTTTGTAACGGCTGTATCTTGCCTCCATTATCTGTTTTTTATCAGCTTAAAAATGGTGTCTGATGGGGTTGTCTGTTGGACGAAAAGCGTGAGGCGATATTCGTGTGTGAGGTCTATTTAGAACCGGAAGTCCATCTTAATCCCCAGTGGTAGGCTTTATCACAGGCGCCATGGGAGGGGTGGAAGGAGACCAGTTTTCGTACCTCAATAGAATCGGGCGTGAACAGTATTTCTGCTATCGCACAGAAATTATTGAGACTTACCTGATTGCCCATATAGACTTCTATTTCCGTATTGCCAGGTACTTGCACGGTTACGACGGCATTGGTTTCCTGCCACCTCGCAGCACCACCATAGATGAGACAATAAATAACCATACGTTTCAGATCGCGCAATCCTTTGGGATTAACGATGATGTTTTCGCCGGATCCGGCTGCTGCTCCCCGGTCGTCGCCTGTATGCCAGACCCATGGCTCTCCGGTATATCGTCCCTGTCTGGTGTGTCGGTCTCTGGGGCCACCCTGACCTTTAGCGAATTGCAGGCCATCGATGACATTCCTGGTCCCGTTATTCAGTTCATAGAAACAACCCAGGTCCAGGTCAATGTTGCTGGTGGTGCTGAATAAGCCACCGAACAAATTTTTCTTGCTGCCTTTAGACCAGTTCAGGTTGATGTTGATTTCCTGCGTGAGGGTTGCTGTTGCTTTGGAGAGATCGATCACATGTGTATCTCCTTTCTTTTCCAGTGTGATTTTTTGTAAGTTGGTAGCCATCTTTTTTATTTTGTTTTTTGGTGTTAGTATTAAAATCAACGAGAAATGGAAGCTTTTAACCGCTATCTGTTTGGGGCAGTACCTCAACACCGGGGCGACGTATGGGCCAATAATACCAATGCCCGTTGTTGGTAGTTGCTGTAAATTGGTTGTCATGATAGTTCCTCGATAAGTAATTAGGTGATTTGGTATTCAAAAGTAATCGTGAGGAGGCGATCCGTTTTACGGGAAACCGTAAACAGCTAAAACAAGGGAACTTTCAGCGGCAATAGTGATATCGGAGAGAAAAAAATGTGCTTAATCTGTTAAGGCATCTCAGCATGAGCCATTAACCCGTCATCGCAGGGGAGGAAAAGTATAAGGTGCGGCCATACCGGGCATTCAACCCCATGAATAGGGCGTAGGAGGAGGGGGCTATTGTTTGAGCCAATATACACGGAAGAAAATGGCTATGCCTTTAATGTGGCATAGCCTCATTAGTAGCCCATTCCTTACGGCTGATTATAGCGGGCATATACCTGATCGCCTATAAAAAATACAGAGTGTACAGGTGCATTTAGCAGCGAGTAATAAAAACACAGTTCCACCATATCATTCGGACCTATTCTGATAAAAGCCAGTTCTTTTATATAGTCGTTATGTACCTGCAGGGTATCGATGTCATTGTCCTCCGCTGGTTTCAGGTATTCCATATATACTTCAAACATGGCCTGCTGTAAGGTGACGAGGCGATTGCCGATACTATTTATAAAATAAGTGTAGGTGTGGGCATAAGCCTGCAACAGGTCTTCATCCGGCATGGTATTGCCCGGTCCTGGCTCCAGCAGGATCTCCGTTGTGCCCTTACCAAAAAAAGGATGGGAAAAGGTAATGCCCGCCGTGCAGCTGGATGAATCCCGTTGGATATTTCCCCAGAATGGATGTTCCATCAATAATAGTGATTAATGAGTCGGTGCTAAAGATAGCAAATTATTGTTCCTTTTGTTTCCTGTGCTGGCTGGGTACAAAGGAGGACGCTGAGCGGCAACATCAGAGAAAAAAGGAATAGTCATCCCTGTAAACAGGAAAAACTTATCCGTATTATTTGGATTATTCCCCGAATAAATATTATCTTAGTATCTAAGATATTTACTAAATAAGATATAAAATGGATAATGAATTGCTCATACAAATCAGGAAACTGAGTCAATTGCACGCCTATACTTCTATTCAGATGCATGAGGCCGTGGCACGAAAGGCGGGGCTTTCAGGAACGGACCATAAGTACTTGGGCTTTTTAATGCAGAAAGGGCAAATGACGGCGGGGGAGCTATCAGCTTTAACAGGGCTCACCACCGGTGCGGTGACCGGGTTAATAGACCGGTTTGAAAAGAAAAAACTGGTGAAAAGACAATTTGCCAAAGATGACAGGCGGAAGGTACTCATCGAACCGAACACGAAAAACATCATGGCACTCTTTGAACCGCTTTATAAGGAGTACCGGAGCCATTCAGAACAGCTGATAGCTTCCTTTTCAGACAAGGAGCTCAAAATCATTGAAGCCTACTTTTTAAAATCAATTGAAATAATGACGGAGGAAACCGGAAAACTCAATCAATAATCCTAAACAGCAGCTACGTATGAAAAAAATAAGTGCCAACATACTTGGTTTTCAGGAAATCGATAAGTCGAAACAGGCTATAGCAGGAGGCAAAGGCGCCCATCTCGGAGAATTATCCAGGATCGCGGGTATACAGGTCCCTGCTGGTTTTTGCGTTACGACAGCAGTCTATCAGCAAATTATCGGGAGTAACGAAACATTTCGCGTACTGCTGGATCAGTTGATCCTGCTACCAATGGATGACCGGAAAGGCATCAGTGAAATAGGTGCGAGGATCCGTAAGACGATTGAAGAGATACCCATTCCGGAAGCGATAGCAGCGGAGATTATCGGATATCTCACGCGATTTGATGAAAATGAGGCGTTTGCGGTGCGGTCCAGCGCTACGGCAGAAGACTTGCCGGCAGCATCATTTGCCGGGCAACAGGATACGTATTTGAATATTATCGGTAAAACGGCGATCCTGCAGCATATCAGCAAATGTTGGGCATCGTTGTATACAGACAGGGCGATCATCTACCGCATGCAAAATGGTTTTAATCATTCACAGGTTTATTTAGCTGTGGTGATTCAGCAAATGATTTTCCCGGAGGCGGCCGGCATTATGTTTACGGCAGATCCGGTAACCGCCAATAGAAAAGTAGTCTCCATTGATGCCAGCTTCGGATTAGGAGAAGCCCTGGTGGCCGGCCTGGTGAATGCAGATCACTATAAAGTACGGCAGGGGGAATTCATTTCGAAGAAGATATCTACCAAGCAACTGGGTATATATGCGGTGAAAGCAGGGGGGACACAACAACAGAAAATAGCAGTAGATCAGCAAAACAAGCCGGCACTGACAGATGCGCAGGTGTTGCAGCTGGCTTCCCTGGGGAGGAAAATCGAAGCCCATTTTGGTAGCCCTCAGGATATCGAATGGTGTTGGATGAACGATACCTGTTATATCGTTCAGAGTCGCCCTGTTACCACGTTATACCCCATCCCTGAAACAAACGATAACGTCCCGCACGTGTATGTATCTGTAGGGCATCAGCAAATGATGACGGATGCCATCAAACCATTGGGGTTGTCTTTCTTTCAATTAATAGCCGTACGGCCTATGTATCACGCGGGTGGAAGGCTGTTTGTGGATGTGGCGCAGGAGTTGTCTACACGAGCAGGCAGCGATAGAATATTAAATGGATTGGGCAAATCAGATCCGCTGATAAAAGATGCGCTCCTCACCTTAATAGAACGGGGAGACTTTATAAAAATGGCGGCAGATGACAAGCAGGACGACGACCTGGGTAAACGGCACCAGGCGATGCTGACTGCCGGTACACAAATCGAAAACGATCCCAATATAGTAGCTGAGTTGATCGCCAATAGTGAAACAGAGATCAACACCTTACAACAAAATATTCAAACGAAATCGGGCACCGCTTTATTTGATTTTATCCGGGAAGATATACAGCGGTTAGGCAAGGAGTTATTCGACCCTAGAAGTCTGGGTGTTATTATAACAGCGATCAATGCTGCCTTCTGGATCAATGACAACATGCAGGAATGGTTAGGTGAAAAAAATGTAGCCGATGTACTGGCGCAATCTGTATCCAACAATGTTACTTCGGAAATGGGACTGGCACTGTTGGATGTAGCCGATGTGATACGCCCTTATCCGGCGGTTATTGCTTACTTGCAACAGATAAAAGAAGATAGTGCTTTAACAGACCTGATTACCTTGGAAGGGGGAGCAGCAGCCAGGGAGGCTATCGATGCCTATCTCAACAAATACGGCATGCGCTGTAGCGGTGAAATCGATATTACGAGAATGCGTTGGTGTGAAAAGCCGGCTACGCTGGTTCCATTGATACTTAGCAATATCAAAAACGTTGCACCGCATGCCGGCAAACGGAAATTTGACGCGGGATTAGCGCAGGCTTTACAAAAAGAAGAAACGTTGCTGGCGCAATTGAAACAATTGCCCGATGGTGCAACCAAAGCCCGTGAAACAAAACAAAAGATAGACCTGATCAGAAATTTAAGTGGTTACCGGGAGTATCCCAAATACGCCAAGATGAAACGCTATTTCATTTACCGGCAGGCATTACTGCGGGAAGCTGCTGCACTTGTAGCGGCTGGCGTCCTGCATAAAAAGGAAGAGATATACTACCTCACTTTTGAAGAGCTATGGGAAGTAGTACGTACACAGGAGGTAGATGAACAGTTGATCGGTCAACGAAAAGAAGCGTACCAGCTATATGAAAAACTGATGCCACCACGGGTACTCACCTCTGATGGAGAAATCATCCGGGGCACCTACAAACGGGAAAATATACCGGCCGATGCCCTGGTAGGACTGGCTGTTTCTTCCGGACAGATAGAAGGGCGCGCCCGTGTTATTTTAAATATGGAAGAGGCGGATCTGGAAGCAGGAGATATCCTGGTTACCGCTTTTACAGATCCCAGCTGGACGCCTTTATTTGTATCCATCAAGGGACTGGTGACCGAAGTAGGTGGACTAATGACCCATGGTGCTGTCATTGCGCGGGAGTATGGGATTGCAGCAGTCGTTGGCGTAGAGCAGGCGACAAAGCGGATTAAAGACGGACAACGCATCCGCGTGAACGGCACCGATGGATATATAGAGATGCTATAAAATGTGGAGCTGCGATTTGATAGTGTAATACAAATACATCAGTAGCCGCAAAACCGCCTGCATCGCGTGATGCAGGCGGTTTTTTTGTGATTGGTATTATTCATTTCCGGACATTGATAGCGCAATGACCGAATATCACATACCGCAAAACCCACCTGTAGCAGGGTTTTGCGGTATATACGCTGGCGTTTCAGCTTATTGGCAGAAAGGAATACCTGCGTAGCCGTTGGCGGTACTGTTCACCCCTTTGAAGGTATTGGTGAGGATATCGTAACGGGCATAGGAGTTACCTCTGAAGATATACAACTGCGGTGTAGGATAGTGCCAGGTATCTACGTAAGTGCCATCGAAGGTGCTGAAAGGCACACCTGCATAGCCGGCGGAGATGCTGTTCACCCCCTTGAAGGTATTGGTGAGGATATCGTAACGCGCATATTGTGTACCGCTGAACAGATACAGTTGTGGCGTAGGATAGTGCCAGGTATCTACATAGGCAGCATCAATGGAGCTGAAAGGTACGCCTGCATAACCTGCAGCAATCGTGTTCACACCCTTGAAGGTATTGGTCTGAATATCATAGCGGGCATATTGGTTGCCGCTGAAGATATACAGCTGTGGTGTGGCATAATGCCAGGTGTCTACATACGCAGCATCAAAAGAGCTGAAAGGTACGCCTGCATAGCCTGCAGCAAGACTATTCACCCCTTTGTAGGTATTGGTGAGCACATCATAGCGGGCATACTGATTGCCGTGTGTAATGTAGAGCTGTGGTGTAGGGTAATGCCACGTGTCTACATAGGGAGCACTGAAACAGGCGCCGGCAGCTTTGGTACTAACTTTTGCCGACACGGTGTTGGTGGTTGCTTCAATGGGTTGATCTGTCAGATTGCTTTTCTGGCAAGACTGATGCACAAATGTCAGGGATCCGGCAAGGATCAGTAACAACAATTTTTTCATACGGAAGAAATTTGGGTTTTAAAAGGATCAAAGAACGCTCTACAGGATCGTTAAATGTTGGGTTGATTGGGCTGCGCGTGGTTTGCAGCCTGGTTAACTAATGATGTTTTTGTACCGCGAAACTATTCAAAAAATAAAAACACGTGTAAAAGAAAATAGGACTGGATAAGCAACAGTATTTGCGCCGGTCATAACGTATATGCCTATACTAAAATGTTAAATTTCGCACAGGATAAGCCTTTGCATGTGTATTTACACCTTCGCTGCAAAAATAGGTGAGTGGCTAATATGTGTGGTGGCTTGTGGGGTATTTAAAATAAGTGCTGTAGCGGATTTGGTGTGTTGGCTGGAGATGGAAAAGTGTCCTTGATACAGCAAATTTTGGCTGGAAAAGTTGAAGATAACACCGGCTGCTTGCTTACAAAAAAGAATAAAAATACCAACAATATAACCCGGTAAATTTCAAGCATGAATACTTGATGGTAACATGCAGTATGGAAATATTCGCCGGGATCATCCATGGAAGTTTGTTTGGCAAAACGAAACCGGTGTTATGGTCAATGTCAGATTTGGGATAGTTGCTTGGTCATGAGTGTTTCTTCAAAACCAACCCCATAGTGTACCATCATAAGGTCTTTTATCTTTTGCCAGCCATTCTTGTAATAGAATGCCAGTCCTTCCGGCGAGGCTGCCAATTGCAGCGTTGTTATTCCGTTACGGTAGGCATGGTTTTCCAAATGGGCCATTAACTGTTTGCCAATACCCTGATTGACATGTTGTACATGCGTATAAAAACCTACTACAAAATCGCCATCCAATGCTACGGTGCCAATGATCTGGCCTGCTCTTTCGGCGCAAAATACCGTCTGGGTAGCTATCTTTTCGATCATGACTTCTACTGAATAATACCTGATAAAGATATTCCATTGCTCGTCGCTGTAATGTGGCTTCAATATTTTTAGTGCATTCTCGCAAATTAAATCACTTAATGCTTTGGCATCCGAAAGCTGTGCTGCTCTGATATGGATCGTTGACATGTGAAAACTTTTTCTGAATGAGTATATGGGTCCGTATCTTAAACCCGGTTGTTACTTGTTCCTTATTCGCTGCCTGAAAGAAACGGCAACAGGGCATTATTTAAGACAGGATAAAAATAGGAAGAGTTTTATTGTTATCAAATCAAATAGGGATGAATGGAGGATAAAGGGGAAAGGTCTTATCTATTTTGAGTGACAGAAAATGGTGGGGTGCAGCCGGCTTTGGAAATAAAAAAGCAATGATGGCGTATGCAAAAATATCGTGAACTTTTGCCGTGCTCTTTGTTATGCCTATCTGGCGCAAGACGTTTGTATTGTGGCGTATTGTACCTTATTTTATGAAATAGCTATACAGATAGCTGTATGATGTGTAAATGGTTTCAAAGGAATAAAGTCCGGATAATTTCATTTTGGGGATGTTGTTTTTATAGCTATATTAGTTGTAGTGAAAATCCTGATGTATAACCACTTGATTAGTTTGATAATTGTTTTACCCGATATTCCACTTTAGTTATGAAAAATTCCTTCTAGTTAATTGCCACATTTACCCTTCTTACTGCTTTCATTTCTTTCGATGATTCTTCCAGGGAAATTAATTTAAATAACACCAGACAGACGGCTAAAACAGCGCCTGTTTATTGTGATACCTGTGATGATGATAATGACGGCATCATCAATAAATATGATAAATGCCCGCAAACTCCCGGAGGATGTATGGTTGATGCAGACGGATGTTGTGTTGTTGTTAAATAGACATATTTAATACGATAAGACTTATTGTCTTCTTAAAAGAGGACGAGATACGTATGCCTTTTAACGTTGATCATGACATTACATGATGCGTAAATACGAGGACGTAAGCTATTCTTTTACAGGTTAAAATTTTTGTATTCACTTTAAAAATTCATTCATTATGAAAGCTTCTATTCAATTGTTTGCGTTGTTTTCTTTAGGCCTGATGTTAAGCGCCTTCACCCATGATAGCGAGCAGGTTACTACTGCAAACCAAAATAATAAAATCATGACTTCCGAAACGATTTCAGCTCCTAATGACGATGATGATTTAGATGGCGTTATTAACAGATGGGATAAGTGTCCTGCTACTCCGGCCAATACGAGAGTAGACTCAGATGGTTGTCCGCTGAAAATATAGGTTAAAAGATGTCATTATACCTTGAAACCTTTATAAATGGCCCTTTCAATCCTATGTCAAATTGATATATTTGACATCCCCATATGACATTAGTATCACGCCTGCAAAAAGCCTGACCTCATCGGGTCAGGCTTTTAACGTATTATAAGGTTAGGAAAAATTTTACTTCACGATAATTGAGTAGCGGGTTTATTCCCTATCAAACAACCATTCCTTCCCACCTTGTTTCAATATCATCTGTTTTTTATCCGCATTAAACACCAGCACAATACCTGCCTTTTCAAACTGAAAGATATTGGTTGCAGTCGCTGTTAGCTCCAGCGGTGATTGCCCGGTAGCTTGCGCAAATAGTTTATCTCCCTGTTGTGTGACGGTTATTTTAATAGGTAGCTGCGTACTGGTATATTGCCCCGTAAAAGGAGCCAGTGCTGCCGCGTCTAGTGTTAAAGATGTAAAAGAGGGTATGGCAAAAGGCTGGTTGAAACAGGAACTCAGCGCACATTGCATGATATCGCTGACCGGATAGATGAAGCCATTGGAAATGAGGGCAACCGATATTTTTTCTTCCGGAAAATAACGTACCTCCGATTGGAATTTATCAATGCCGCCGGTGTGGCCATAGCTATTGTGGCCGGCATAAGGGTAGGAAAAGATGCCCAGGCCATATGCATCTTTGAGGGTTGTCATCAGCACCAGTGATTGGGCATTGATGATTTTACCGGCGAAAAGCTGTTCAATGAAAACTGCTAAATCCGTAGGTGTAGATACGATGGCGCCGGCGCCCATAGGGATAGATAAATCCGTCTCTGCTTCTTTGACCCATTTGTCTCTGAAGCTATAGGAATAACATTCGTTGTTGCGAACATTGGTTTTGTTGCCGGAGGAGGTACTTTTTAACCCCAAAGGGAAAATGATTTTTGCCTGTAATATGCTGGCATATGGCTGATTGTAAATTTTCTCCAGGATATAACTCAATATTAGATAATTGGAATTGCTATAGGCCGCTTTGCTGTTGGGTTCGAAGTCACTTTTCTCTTTAGCCAGTATCGCCATCATTTCAGCAGCTGATTGGGGGGAGGTGTAATACGTCCAATAAGCTTTGTCGTCTGTGAAGTTGTGAATGCCACTCCGGTGTTGCAGCAAATTTTCAATAGTTATTTTCCGGGCATGTTCAATTTGTGGAAAGTATTTATCGAGCGTTTGTTGCAATGATATTTTCTGCTCTTCTATGGCTTTCAGCACGAGCACCGCGGTGAACATTTTGGAAACAGAACCGATTCTGTACCTGGTTAGGGTATCTGCTTGCCGGGAAGTGGCGATATCACAGTAGCCAATAGCGTGGCTATATAGTACATGACCGTTTTGTGCAATGGTGATACTTCCCATAAATTTATCTTTTTCGGCCAATAGCCTAAACAGGCTGTCTAAACGGGCGGGATTAAAAGTTTGTGCCATACAGGTGGTAGCCGATAACATGATCAGCGTGGCAAGGGCGATGTTTCTTATCATAAATTATCGTTGGTTGATACGCTTTTTGAGCTTTAAGAAGAAGGTGATGAGCAGATAAAACAGGATAGTGGCAGATAACATGACAGGTATAAACCAGTTCCCCAATAATTCGCGGACGCCAGGAGGATGAGTACCTTTCAGCATGCCTAACACCATAAACGTGGTATCTTTATAAAATAATCCTACCTCCGCCGGGTGTATGATCTTGGCAAAAATCAAAAATATAAATCCGAATAACAGCAGGTATAAAATAAAGAAAATAATGTAGGAGATACCATTTGTAAAGTTGAGTACCAGTGCCTTGAAAACATGGACAGGATTGAAAGTGGTGGTGGCCTGTGCTAATTTTTTATCAGCTACCAATGGTTTTAATACCTCTTCCGGAGCGCCCAGCTTTTCCAGAATATCCAGTAAACCATCTATTTCATGGACAGTATTTTTTTGTTGCATCGCTTCAAAAATGTGGCTGTTCAATTCCATGTAGATGTCGTCCTGATTTGCTTTTGAAAGGGAATGGGTTGCCTTCCTGACGCGTTGCATATAATCCTGATAGATTCTGCCCGAAGCTTCCTGGTTGAATGAGATGTTGGCTGTTTTCATTTAATTATTTTTTGTATCGCGATTTCCAGATTTTTCCAATACTTGTTCATTTGAATCAGGGTTTTTGTGCCTGTTTCGGTCAGACAATAATATTTGCGGGGGATCCCCGTTTCCTGTTCTACCCATTTGGAATCCACCAGATTTTCGGCTTTAAGTCTGTTCATCAGCGGATAGAGCGTGCCTTCGGCGATATCCATATCAGTATGCTTTCTGATCTGTTCAATGAGTTCATAGCCATAATACTCATGCCCTTTAAGAATATTCAGGATGATGAAAGTCAGGGTTCCCTTTTTAACCTGGGATTTCCAATTTGTTACAAAGGTTTCATTCATGCAGTAAATATATAACAAAGTACATAGTTATGCTAGGTATTTTAAGACAAGAAAAGATGATGAGATTAAGTGGTTCATTTTGAGTGGAGTATAAATGATGCAGCCCCGCTTGGCAGGGCTGCTAAAATATCCGGTGATAGAAAAAGTACTGGCCGGGCAAACGGAAAATCCCGGATTGATGGATCCATACTCGCAAGGACTAATAAACCTTGCGATTACCTGTAAGTAGCCAGGGGGCTATAAGGCAGATTTAACCTTGAATTTATTAGCCAGTGTGGTGGCTGCATGGGCTTCCGCATTATAGGTGGTAAAGGTAAAGGTGATGACGTCTCCATCGTTGATGGAGGTACTGTCAATACCGGTAGAGGAAGATACCCCATTCACGATGAAGTCCCAGAAGAAATAAGGCTGACCGGAAGAGATAGCCGTATCAAACGTTCCGTTGATCATGTCAACCAGGTACCCAAGGGACGATCCATAAAATTGCAGGAGAAAGGTAAGGGTGCCGCTGGCGGATGCATTATAGGCCGCTTCCATTGCGGTTTGGCCTGTCATGTTGTTCTGCCATGGAAATTGAATAGAGGGACCTCCAGTAATTGTGAGTGTTACCATAATTGTAAGTATTAGGGTTTATAATGAAAATGTATTTTCCATACAAAATATCCTGCTTCCCCTATGGTGGATGTATAGATGCAAGCAGGAAAACGACCTGTTGCTACGCCGTAGGGAGCAGCTGTTCCGGTGAGGTGTTGAAAGTAAAGTGATAGGCCTGCCATATCAGGCTCGATTGCTGATCTGCTGGTAATCCTTTTCTACATAATAATAAAGGATTAGTCAGGCAGATAATACCTATTCCGATAAGTACGTGTTATTGAACGATGCTGATATGCAGGGCTGAATAAGTAAGGAACGACTGTTACAGGCTTGTGACTATATGATGTTTGGGGCCTTGCTTAGCTTATCCGGATAGCCGCTTTAATGATTATTTGTGTGTAAAGTTAAGTACATATTATTGTTTTGTAGCAGGAATAAATGAATTTTCATTAAATAGCCATAGGGCGTATGCTAAGGTGTTCATTTTAAATTTGTTATTATGCTGATGCTGGTTGCATAATGTGTAGCTTGTTATGCTCGCAGGATAAAACAAAAGGATGGCTGTATAGAAAATGGACAGCTAACATCAGGTTTGATTTTGTTAATTTAGCGGGATGAATAGTAAGGCGACCTGTAAAGGTGGAACATTTCATGCCGGGGATCTAAAACTGAAAGGTTTTAAAGTCCAGGAGATTACCGGACCCTCCTATCCGGTACTGGCCTACGGTAGAAGGGATTGCTATAAAATAGTGCTGGGCACGGGTGATATGCATTTTTGTTATGGTGATCAGACCATTGATATCAACGGCACGTTCCTGTTTTTTGCGAACCCGCATATACCTTATTCCTGTGAGCACCGCTCGCCGGAACAAAAGGGTTATGCCTGTCTGTTTACCCAAGGTTTTATCGGCAACAGAGAACGGAAAGACAGTTTGCTGAATGCTTCCATCTTCCGCTTCGAGGGCACGCCGGTGATTCCGGTGAACCGCAAACAGGCCGCCTTTATCGGCGGTATTTATCAAAGGATGTTATCCGTCTATAGTGGCGATTATGCCCGGAAAGATGAGATGATCAGGAGCTGTATAGACCTCATTATCCACGAGGCATTGAGTATACAGCCACAACCCGAACAGCAGCAAAAAAATGCCGCTACCAGGATCACCTACTTATTTATGGAGTTGCTGGAAAAACAATTTCCGATCGTCGCCGCAGCGGAGCCGCTTTCCGTCAGAACAGCGCAGGACTTCGCTGCAAGACTGGCGGTACACGAAAACTATCTCAATCGCGCCGTAAAGGAAGTTACCGGTAAACCCGTCTCGGTACACATCGCGGAGCGCATTACGGCAGAAGCAAAAGCCCTGTTGCAGCATACCAGCTGGAGTGTGGCCGACATCGCCTATGGCCTGGGCTTTGAATACCCCAGCTACTTTAATAACTACTTCAAACGGGTCACCGGCAGCACACCCAATTCCTTCAGGAAGGATAAAAGGAAGGTTTGAAAATCATAGTTTTTCGTTTGATTCTCTTTAAAAATGCCTGTCATTTAACCAGAGCTTTGTATCCATAAATAACATGTAGCCTCCTACCATCAGGGCAGATCGGCACATGAAC
Source organism: Chitinophaga nivalis (assembly GCF_025989125.1). Classification (NCBI taxonomy): domain Bacteria; kingdom Pseudomonadati; phylum Bacteroidota; class Chitinophagia; order Chitinophagales; family Chitinophagaceae; genus Chitinophaga; species Chitinophaga nivalis. Next base: position 4,075,503 of record NZ_JAPDNR010000001.1, read on the forward strand.
TTTAAAATACAAGGATCATGGAAAAAGTAGCATCAACGATCGCAGATCTATCTGTGATAAAGACCCTTAGTACACCGGTACCGGTTATATCTGTCAGCCCGGTTATACTGTCGGTGCCCGGGCGTGGGAACGACTTGCAGGTAAGGATTTCCGCCCCTGTAACCGGCAACCGGTTACCAATTATTCTCTTTGCACATGGCTTCGGTTCTTCTTCGGAAGGTTATGCCCCTCTCGCAAATTTCTGGGCAGCACACGGTTTCATCGTTATCCAGCCTACCTTTCTCGATTCCCGGATGTTGGGTATCCCGCATGAAGATCCCCGCACGCCTTTAATCTGGCGGTTTCGGGTAGATGATATGAAGTGTATCCTCGATCAGCTGGACCTCCTGGAAGACGCCGTGCCGCAGCTGAAAGACCGCTCAGATCGTAGCCGCATTGCTGCCGTGGGGCATTCCTTTGGCGCACATACGTCGGGGCTCCTGTTGGGTGCAAGGCTGATCAATGCCGATGGTAGCCTGGGCGAAGATTGGTCTGATCCCCGGATCAAAGCGGGCGTGCTGCTTTGTGCCAGTGGCCGGGGTGGGGAAGACCTCAGTCCGTTTGCTGCCGAACACTTGCCTTATATCAATCAAAGCTATGCAGGACTGACCACACAGACACTCGTGGTAGCGGGGGATCAGGATAATTCTCCGCTGACAGTACGAGGACCGGACTGGTTTACCGATGCCTATACGTTGAGTCCGGGCGCCCACTGGCTCGCTACTTTATTCGGAGGAGAACATTTGCTCGGTGGCATTTCCGGCTACCTGGTGACAGAGACCTCAGATGAAAATCCTGCCCGGGTAGCCGCCGTACAACAACTTACCTGGGCGTACCTCCGCAGTGCGCTTTATCCCGAAGATCCTGCCTGGGAAACGGTACGTACCTGGTTTATGGCACATCCAGATGCATTGGGGCGAGTGGATGGAAAATAGGTGATCTGCCGGTAGAAAGTAATGTGGCCTGACAGGCTTTGAAATGTGCGTATTTCAAGGCCTGTCAGGCCATTTTATAAGCGGTAAACAATTCCCGGTAGGTGGAAGACCTGGTTTATATACTTTTGAAGCGGTTTTATAGAAGAGGAGTGGTATTCAATAGATGCTTAGTTGTTTACTTATGCGTTATTTTAGCTCTTTTGAGTAAGTTATTGGTTCGAAGCATCTGCGTAAACAATTTTAGTTTCTCAATGTCAGAACGATATATATCTTTTCGAAGACGGGTTGCTTCATCAGCACTGATAATAAATGCCGGATCAGTTACCTGTAGCATTGATTTTTTCTTGTCAGACATACTATAATTGTTACTGTTTGAGATCTATTTATGGATTAATGGAAGGCTAAAGTCTTCTTCAAAATAACACATTTTCAGGATACATTCTTTTACCAGAATGGCTATTGGATAAATTCGGGTAGTAGCTTCACCAGGAAGAGAAGCGTATTAACCCCATCCCATTCCCTCAGTTGGCCAAACAACGCAGTTTTAGTACCTTTGCGCCGCATCATCCATCACGGCTGGCATAACCTATTCATCCGTGTATGGAAATTAACAGCAGGCCTCAGATTTTTCTGAAGCTTTTTTATTTTATCAGATAGTATTTGAATGCAGGGATTGTTTCATGAGGATGCTGCCTTCTGCCGCTTTTCAGTACCGGTAGAAGCATTGGCAAAAGAACTTACCTTCTCCGTAACGGATGATATACATCCCCTGTGTAAAATAGCGGCCGCTGAATTACAACAATACTTGCAGCAGCAACAGGATTGGACACATAACTTCGGATTGTCCGCCAATGGCGAAGGAGCCGTTATTGGTAAAATGTTTGGGGTGCTGGTTGTTCGTAACAGCCGGCAGGAGCTGGGGTATCTGGCTGCTTTTTCCGGCAAGCTGGCGGGGGGCAATCATCATCATCGGTTTGTGCCGCCTATCTTTGATGGCGTGGCTGATGGCGGTTTCCTGAATGCAGGCATGACCCGGCTGACAGCCATTAATACGGAAATCAAGGCGCTGGAGCAGGGTAACGATAACGGCAGTACGGAAAAGATTGCTACGCTGAAAGCGTTACGCAAAGAGCATTCCATAGCGTTGCAACGGAAAATTTTTGATCAGTATCATTTCATGAACAAGACGGGCGGTACCAAAAGCCTGGTCGATATTTTTGAACAGCAGGGGTATCGGCAGCCGCCGGCCGGAGCGGGTGAATGTGCGGCCCCCAAACTGTTGCAGTATGCTTTCCACCGGAAAATGGAACCCCTGGCGCTGGCGGAATTCTGGTGGGGGCTCTCTCCCAAATCTGCTACCTGGAAACACGGACATTTTTATGCCCCCTGCAAAGAGAAATGTGCGGCGATACTAACCCATATGCTTGCGGCCAATTGATGCCCGGAAAAGTGATTTTCGTGCGCAAACAGCAGCAGGCTGCCATATAGCTGCTGCAGTAGCCCGGAACCTATCCTATATGTAAATGACTAAACGCTTATGACTCAATCGTTCTAAACATCGCCGGCCTTTTTATGGGCCGGGATCGTAAAATGCAGGAGCAGGATAGGAGCAAGTTTAGCAAATAGTTTTTATCTTCATAACGTAAAACCCGGCCGTTGTAGTTGCTTGACCTATTTCACGATACTTTTCTACTGTCTGTACAGAGACACTCAAAGTTGCCATTATTATCTGCATTAAAAACGCCTGATCTTATTCAGGCATATCGATAATCCATTTAGCTGAAAGTATTTTTCACCCGTTAAACCGCTAAAAAATGAAGAACCTGTTAATGATGCTAACTGCCACTGCTGTACTTGCATTACATGCCTGCTCTCATGATGATGGTGGCCTGGAAGGTCCTACACTTCCACCTGTTGAAACCAAAGACCCCAACACCAATTACAAACCTGCTTTTGTAGGGCAGACAAGAATTGGTGGCGTACAAACAACGACTAAGTTTAAAGGGAGCGTGATTACTTCCGCACTCTCCAGCCCCTGGGGCGTCAAAAGCCTGCCTGACGGGAGACTCCTGATTACAGAAAAAGGGGGTACGATGCGTATCGTCACCAAAACGGGTACGGTCAGTGCGCCTATCACCGGTCTGCCGGCCGTGAATAGCGCTGGCCAGGGCGGCCTGCTGGGGCTGTGTCTGGACCCTGCATTCAGTACGAACCGTATGGTATATTGGGTGTTTTCAGGAAATGTAGCGGGCGGTAATCTGACGTCAGTGGCAAAAGGGCGGTTGGCTAATGATGAAAAAACAATAGAAGGCGCCACCATTATTTATCGCGCTACTCCTGCGTATAATGGCACCCTGCACTATGGCGGGCGTATTGTTTTTGATGCTACCGGCAACCTCTTTGTCAGCACGGGAGAACGTTCTGACCTCGTAACCCGGCCGCTGGCACAATCTGTTACGGCTGCACTGGGTAAAGTGCTGCGTATTACGAAAGACGGACAACCTGCTCCTGGCAACCCTTCCATCAGTGGTGCCGGCGCATTACCTGTATTGTATACGATTGGGCATCGTAACCCGCAGGGGTTGGCGATTCATCCGGTAACGGGCGATTTATGGGAAGGTGAACACGGACCCAGAGGAGGAGATGAAATCAACCGTATTGAAGCAGGTAAAAATTATGGCTGGCCTACCATTACCTATGGCATTGAATACAGTGGTCAACCGGTAGGAGCAGGTATCCAGAAAAAGACAGGGTTGGAGCAACCGGTTTATTACTGGGACCCGGTGGTATCTCCCAGCGGCATGACTTTCTACAGCGGCGATCGGGTGCCTGAATGGAAAAATAACCTGTTCATTGGCTCGCTGAGTGCTACGCATATCGTACGTTTGGTCATCAGTAATAATAAAGTAGCCGGAGAGGAAAGACTGCTGGCCGGCGAAGGCCAGCGTTTTCGTGATATCACCCAGGGGGTAGACAGTGCTTTGTATGCCGTTACTGATCAGGGCAGATTATACCGGATCGATAGAGTGGCGCCATAAAATAGCAGGCCAGGCAGCATGGTACTGGCTGCGTTTTTTTTCAATACCGTTTGTGCTTATAATCTTGTTTACTAACGATAACGTACATACGTTGTAAATTTATTTGCATGTAAAAAGGCTTCAAAACAAACATGTTTTGAAGCCTTTTACATGCGGGTAGAAAATACATAGCTGCTCGCTTCACCAATAACGGAAGAAGAAATAACAGCAACCTGTAAGATCAGAGAAGGTGGCGTGAGGTGTTAGATCCGTCTGGTATAGGGCCATCGCAAAAGAATTATTTGATGGGGTTTGTCCTTACCTTTATTATAGGCTTGTATATATTGATCAACGGCATGGGGTGCTTCCTGAGAGGTACATTTTTTACTTAAACCAACGAAACTATATTTGGCCCTGCTACCATCTGAAAGGAACAGTTTTAAACAGGTACTATTATTTCCGGATGATGTGCCAATATAATAAAATTTAATTTCGCTGAACAGGTACATGTTTTCATTGACGACTTTTCCCGTCTTGCTATCTGTTATCTCCAATGTAAAATATTCGCTATTAAAATGGGCAACCACTTTTTGGCTAACCAGCTTCCATAGGTGCTTTTGGATCACCAGTGGGAGAATCATGAAAAGAAAAAAACCTATCCATATTAAATAGACGAGGTGAAAGTACAGGGCCAATAGCGCCGTTGCCAGCATACCTCCCATCATGTATGAAAACATGTAAATCGTAAAAGGATAGGGAGCGAGAACATGTGTTATGACAGATTTATCCATGACAGGTGAAGTTTTTATCTGATGATAGTGAAAACGAGAGAAGCATATGTAAGTTAGTATTAATTGATGATGTTTGATGACAGTCCATTAAATTATATATTAATGCAGTGGAGGTCAATATAATAGGGCATAGAAATCGTTTTTGTGAGAGATAGAAAAATGAGCCGGGCGTATGGGCGGATTACAGCGATGGATGGTGAAAATACATCGCTGTAATCAGATCATTTGTTGTAGGTATACCTATTTAATCAGTACCAGTTTTTTACTTAATACTGTTTTCCCATTTATTTCCAAACCATAAATGTAAGTGCCGGCTGGTACGTGTACATCATTTAGCGATAAAGTGATGGAAGTACTTTGAGTGGTAATATTAATACGTTTAATCAGTCTCCCGTTGGGATCATTAACATTGATAAATGCGGCTGCAATGTGAGCAGGATAAGTATATTTGATAGTGGTGACGGAAGTAACCGGATTAGGTATCGCTTCCAGCTGATACAATCCTGGTGCTGTAGTACCTACCTCTATTTTTCCATGAACTGCATTTAGTTGCGACTGTATAGTCTGCAGCGCTGCTTCCAGCCTGGCAACTTTTTCCTGCAGCGCAACGATATCTTCATTTTTATCAGGAGCGGCTGTTCCTGCAGCAGCAGGTGCAAACTGGCTGCTTCTGAATACATTGCCACCAGCATCAATTACAAGGGGACTACCGGTGCCGGTGGGTATGTTTTCAAAACGAACATTTCCGTTGCTGTGCAACCTGGCGGTAGGAGCAGTGGTGCCAATTCCGACGTTGCCGCTATTGGTAATGCGCAGTCTTTCAACGGTACTGCTACTACTGCTTCTGGCTACAAACAGGATATCTCTGCCAGGTGATAAACCACTGATAATAAAATCACCTGCCTGACTGGAACCAACGAAGTGTCCTGCTGCAGTGGCAATCCCTATTTTACTAAAAAGAGGAGACGTGAGTGTCTGATCTGCTGCAAATAATATAGAAGCAGCCGGACCCGAAACAGCCAGGTTCATATCTGCAACGGATCCGGTATTGGCAATATGTAATTGCCTGAGCGGCGCAGTAGCGCCAATACCAACAGACCCGTTATTGTAATAGATGGTATTGCCACTTGTTTGCCATTGCGCATGTACGGATAGCGTAGTCATAAACAGGATAAAAGTGAACCATGTCCGTTTTATCCGGAAAGAGATGGTAGCGGTTTTCATTTTTTTGTTTGATGATGATGGATGAATAAATAATGTCATGAAGAAGACGAATAACGCATCAGCGAATCCCGATTGTCGGGATGCCGGAACGATGTGGTGCAAAAGTAGATGTGCTGTCACGAAAGGCCCACGCAGTAAATACGATCATCAGGGAATACCCAGGCGTGCAGTATGGCCAAGGGCAGATTTCGCTTGAGAATATGAACAGGTAATAATGAATAAAATGAACAAGCAAGTCAATGTGGACAAAATGAATATAAGGTGAATGTTTAAATTGTACTAATTTCAAAATCCCGGTTCAATCAAGATACACCAGATGCGTTAGTACAGTTATTGATAAAAGATTTACCTCCGTTATTTCACCTTTATCGATTGTCGGATTACATATATAGTAGTAGAGCTGTTGCTGGGTTGCTTGTTAAATGAAAACCTTTTATCAGTTATCCCCGGATAAAATAAATACATATTTTTTATGGACTGACCCCTCATCTGAAAAGCGTGGGTGGCTATGTGATGCTTATATCATAAAGAATGAATTGCTGGTCTGGAATGGTACTGTAAACATTTGTCAGGCTATCTGCAGTGTTGTATCCAATAACTAAAATCTGATAGTTGTAATGGCTGTAACCTCAACAAATAATAAGGAGCAGGCGATAGCTGCCAGGAGCCGCGACATCGCGGTAATTGGTATGTCCTGCCGGTTTCCGGGAGCTACTGATTACAGACAGTATTGGGAAAATATCGTGAATGGAACTTGTCATACCGGTGAAATACCAACAGACAGATGGAAAGGAGATGAACCGGTATTTCAGGATATGGATGAACGTGACAGCGAGGCCTGCAAGTGGGGTGGCGTAATAACGGATGTGACGGCGTTTGATGCAGCCTTCTTTAATATATCCGCAGAAGAAGCGAAGAGAATGGATCCGCAGCAACGTATTATGCTGGAACTTACCTGGAGTTGTCTGGAAGATGCGGGCATACCGCCATGTGATTTGTCTGGTAGTAATACAGGTGTTTACCTGGGCGTTTTTAATGTTGATTACAAAGAACTGCTGGAAGGAACCATGCATACCTCCATTGTCGCGTATCATGGAACCGGCGCGGCTGCTACAATTATTCCCAACAGAATCTCCTATTATTATAACTGGAATGGCCCCAGTGTTGCCATAGATACCGCCTGTTCCGGCTCTTTACAGGCTATTCATCTTGCTATACAGGCACTCCTGCTGGGAGAATGTGAGATGGCGTTTGCCGGCGGTGTCAATCTAATACTTACGCCTGCGAAGCATATTGCTTTTGCGAAAGCAGGTATGCTTTCTCCTTCCGGTACGATTAGAACCTTTGATGAAGAGGCAGATGGTTATGTACGCAGTGAAGGGGCGGGATTACTATTGTTAAAGCCGCTGGACAAAGCATTGGCAGATGGTAATACTATTTATGGTGTCATTAAAGGAAGTGCAGTGAATCACGGGGGAAAATCATTTACGATTACTTACCCCAATAAGGAGGCACAGGCAACCGTTATCCGGACAGCCATGGAACATGCCGGTATTACACCGGAAACCATCAGTTATGTGGAGGCGCATGGTACGGGTACTCCCAAAGGCGATCCGATAGAAATAGCCGGGTTGATGGCCGCATTTACAACAGCCGGTCATAAAGCGCCGGTGGCCAGCTGCGGACTGGGATCAGTGAAAGCTAACATTGGACACGCAGAAGCTGCAGCAGGCGTAGCGGGGGTAATAAAAGTATTACTTTCCATGAAAGAGGGCCTCCTGCCGGCACAGGTGAATTTTAGTAAACAAAATCCACGGATTGATATTGCAGACAGCCCCTTTTATATTGTAACGCAATCGCAGAAATGGCCTGCCGCCAGCTTACATACCACCGACTATCATCCCCGAAGGGCAGGCGTCAGTTCGTTTGGATTTGGTGGTACCAACGCACACGTTATTATTGAAGAATCTCCGCTCGTATCTCCTGCAGAAAAAAGACTGTGTCCTGTTTACCTGATTGGCCTGTCTGCAAAAAACAAGGCTGCACTACACCGGAAAGCCGGAGATTTGCTGGCCTGGCTGGATAAGGAAGATACTCGTATTTGTCTGCATGATATGAGTGTAACATGCCTGTTGGGAAGAGAACATTTCCGGGTACGGCATGCTTTTGTGGTACCGGATACGGCTACACTAAAAGAGGAGCTACGGCAATATCTCTTATCAGATATAAATGCAGCAAATAAAATAGAAAGCGAACAGGCACAAGCTGCCTGGCAGGATGAATCGGGAAACATGCTTTTAGAGGCATTGTCGGGTGATGTTATGATTAACCGCGATGAATATACCCGAAAACTAAAGCTGCTGGCTGAATTATATATAGCAGGAACCCCTGTTGATTGGAAACGACTGTTTCCTGGTACAGAGAAGATACGTATACCGCTGCCAACCTATCCTTTTGCAAAAGAAAAATATTGGATCGATGCGCGGGAGGTGATTCCTGTAAAAGATAACCAGCCGGCCTGTTTGCATCCGTTATTACAGGTGAATATATCTACGTTGTATCAGCAACGTTTCAGGAGTATTTTCAGCGGAGAAGAATTTTTTTTCCAGGATAATGTAATAGACAACCACCGTATACTCCCGGGGGGGGCTTATCTGGAGATGGCGCGAGCTGCAATGGCAATTGGTATGGAACTGCCGGCTGGCGCGGCAGGTATGTTTGAACTAACGCAGGTGGTCTGGCCGGAACCATTAATAGTAACAGGAAAGGAGCAGGCAACATATATCGCATTGGAGGATACAGGGGGGCATCTTCGGTTTAGTGTGTATACGCTGGATGATAGAGCAGAAAAGCACCTGCATGGGCAGGGGGCATGCAGGTGGCAGGAAAATGAAGTATTGGCCACCTGGGATATTCCACAGCTGCAATCGCGTTGTACGGCCGGATATTACTCCGGCGCCGCCTGTTATGATATATTTAACCGCATGGGTTCTCATTATGGTCCCGCCCATCGCGGTATTAAAGCCTGCTGGCGCGGAGAAGATGAAGTACTGGCAGCACTTGCCGTGCCGGTTACTGCTGATCATGCTGATTATATTTTACATCCCGGATTGTTGGATAGCGCGGTACAGACATGTTTACTGCTGCTCAATGATCATACTATCGCAGATCATTTGCTGATACCTTTTAGTCTGGATAAAATAAAATTTTATAATACTGCTTTAACCGGTCCTGCTTATTGGAGTATCGTGCGTTTTGTAGCAGACAGTAGTGCTGTTGCCGCCATGCCCCGGTTAGACATAGACATATGTGATGAGCAGGGGAAAGTAGTTGTTAGTTTATGCGGCCTTGGATTAAGAGCTACCACGGAGGGAATGGCAGCGCTACCCAATCAGGAGAAAAGCAATACACTTTTTCCTGCAGAGAAAAGCACAAAATCCCTGCAGCAACCGATCCCGGAAGAAGACGAGGACGTGTTGCAGCTACATATACAGCAGGTATTGATAGCACAGGTAGCCCGGCAGCTGGAGCTAACGCCTGATCAGCTGGATGGGAACAGTCAACTGAGTGAATATGGATTTGATTCTATCCAGCTGACGCGTTTTTATAATTATTTGAATAGTACCTATCATTTATCACTGTTACCCACCTTGTATTTTGAATATCCCACCCTTGCTGCTTTGGCGGGCTATCTGCAGGAGCATCATGGGGCCTCCTTTGCAAGGCAGCCTGTATCCGGCAGGCGGGAAGAGAAGCCGGCAGAAAGCGTTAGACCTGGCCTGCTGCCATTACCGGCCGCACACGCACAGGTGGGTATCGCCGTCATTGGTATCAGTGGCCGGTTTCCGCAGGCAGAAGGCATTCACGCTTTTTGGGAAAACCTGCTGGCAGAACGGGACTGCATCAGTGAAGTGCCGGCAGATCGCTGGGACTGGCGCGCAGCAGGTACCTTACGCTGGGGTGGTTTTATGGAAGATATAGGCGCCTTTGATCCCTTGTTTTTTAATATTGCACCGCATGAAGCTACCTATATGGATCCGCAACAGCGCCTGATCATGGAATATGTATGGAAGGTGATAGAAGATGGTGGGTATAGCGCGCGGCAGGTATCAGGCAGTAGTATGGGTATATTCATAGGTACGTCCTGTACGGAGTATGGAGAGCTGATTACATTGAGTAATATGCCAACAGAACCCTTCTCTGCTACCGGCAGAATTTCCTCCGTGGGGCCTAACCGCATGAGTTATGTACTCAACCTGCATGGTCCGAGTGAACCCATTGAAACAGCCTGTTCCAGCTCATTGGTGGCTATTCATCGGGCAGTAACGTATATCCGTGAGGGTGGTAGCGAGATGGCCATTGCCGGGGGTATCAATACATTGATGTGTCCGGGCTCCTTTGTCAGCTTTGGAAAGGCGGGCATGTTGAGTGAGAGCGGGCGTTGTAAAACATTTGCTGCAACAGCGGATGGTTATGTGCGTGGCGAAGGTGTAGGGATGTTGTTGCTGAAGCGACTCGATGCGGCAGAACGGGATGGCGATCATATCTACGGGATCATTCGGGGTAGTGGCGAAAACCACGGCGGACATGCCAGTTCATTCACAGCGCCGAATACTAAATCCCAGGCTGCTTTGCTGCAGCAGGTGTATGAAAACGCGGGTATCGCGCCATGGACAGTTAGTTATATAGAGGCACATGGTACCGGTACGCCGTTGGGCGATCCGGTAGAAGTAAATGCCTTGCAAGCCGCATTCAGCGCCTTGCAGGCGCAGCATGACTATAAAGAAGTGCCGGCCGGTTATTGTGGCCTCGGTTCTGTGAAGAGTAATATCGGACACCTGGAACTGGCCGCAGGAGTTGTGGGCGTAATCAAAGTATTGTTGCAAATGCAACATCAGGTGCTGGTGAAAAGTTTACATAGCGAAACTTTAAACCCTTACCTGAATCTGAACGGAAGTCCTTTTTATGTGGTGCAGGAAACCCGGCACTGGTCAACGTTGTATGATGAGGAAGGCAATAGGTTGCCTCGTCGGGCTGGCGTCAGTTCTTTTGGCGTCGGCGGGGTGAATGCACATGTCATCCTGGAAGAATATAACGCACCGTTTAAAGCACCGGCAGATGTACCGGCCACTCCGGTGTTGCTGGTTCTTTCGGCCCGCAACAAGGAGCGGTTAACCGAAATGGCAGCAGGTTTACATAAGGCCCTTGCAGCCGGCAGGTATACGAACAAAGATCTGCCATCCATTGCCTATACCTTGCAAACAGGCAGAGAGGCTATGAAGGAACGACTGGCCTGCTGCGTGACAGATATACCGGAGTTATTAAACAGCCTGGAAACATTTATCCATAAACGGCCGGAAACAACGCATACCTTATATCAGGGAGAAGTAAATATCCATAAAGAAAGCGCAACGGTATGGGCAGATGAAGATGGGGAGCAGGAGGGATGGTCATGGATAGCAAAGGGAGCCTATGACAGACTCTTGTTGGCATGGGTGGCTGGTTACCCGATAAACTGGCAGCTATTATATCATACAGGAAATCCCGGTCGTATCAGTCTGCCGACCTATCCTTTTGCCAAAGAAAATTACTGGATCAATGTAGCCGATGAAATCGGTAAAAAGACAGTATCACATCTGCATCCACTCTTACAATCAAATACTTCTACGTTACAACAACAGCGCTTCAGCAGTACTTTTAACGGAACGGAATTCTTTTTGCGCGACCATGTGCTGAATGGCAAAAAAGTGCTGCCAGGTATGGCATATCTGGAGATGGCACGTATGGCGGTGGTATTGGCGCAGGAAGCGCCGGGAGAAGTCATTGAACTGAAACAGGAGATCTGGTTTCAGCCATTGATCGTTGCGGAGAAACCAGTAGAAGTACATATCAGTTTGTATGAACAGCAAGGAGACATTCAATATGATATTTATACCCGGAATGAAACGGGTGAAGAACAGCTACATAGCCAGGGAGCAGCCCATCTGCATGGCCTCATGGCATTGCCTGTCGGGGATATTGCGGCCATGCGGTCGCGTTGTGATAAAACATATTTATCCGGAGAGGAATGTTACCGGATGTACGACCGGCTGGGATTACACTATGGTACGGAACATCGTTGTATAACCGGCTTATGGCAGGGAAAAGGAGAAGCCCTGGTACAGTTGACATTATCTGCCTCGGCAGATCGTACGGGATATACCTTACATCCGGGTTTGGTCGACAGTGCCGTGCAGGGTGTGATGGCGTTGTTTATAAATGATAGTGTGGAAGCTGTGGACCGCTTACTGATTCCGTTTAGCCTCGACCAGGCGCTGATTGCTCCGGCGGCCATCACCGGTAACACTTACTGGGGCCTGATTCGTTTCAGTGCCGGCAGCAACAGGGATGCGGCGTTGCCCCGGCTGGATATAGATGTATGCGATGAAAACGGGCAAATGCTGGTGCGCCTCTGTGGGCTTGGTGTAAGAGCTGCAGGCGGCAGCCCGGCGCCGGCTGTAAAACCGGCAGCCACCCTGCCGGATACAGGTGTATTCCTATATATACCCGTGTTAGCAGAGGAGAAAGGAGCGCCGCCACAGAAGCCACGGGAAGAAAGGATCGTGATTTTATGTGAGCTGCCGGATGCTTTGCCGGAAGCTATCATAAAAGAATCAGGAAATATCCGTCATATCGTATTGCAGGCCACTGGCGCTGTTGCAGAAAGATATTATACGTATAGCCAGCAGCTGTATAGCTTGCTGCAGGAATTATTACGATCATTACCGCCGGGAGGGATACTACTGCAACTGGTGACAGCAGGAGGGGCTGCCAGTGAGGTATTTCAGGGCCTGAATGGTTTACTGCATACGGCCTGCAAAGAGTGTTTGCAGCTGCGCAATCAGCAATGCCACATCGCGGGTGAAGTAACTGCAACGCAGCTGATAGCCTGGCTGCAGGCAGATGCGGCTACTGTTGACAAAGAAATCAGGTACCAGGATGGCCTTCGTTATACAGAAAGCTGGCGCTTATGGAAGGAGGATACAACGATACCCTTACCCTGGAAATCCTCCGGCGTATATGTGATTACCGGCGGTAACGGTGGACTGGGGCGTTTATTCGGAGCGGAGATATTGCAGCAGGCGCCGGGTGCCCGGGTAATTCTTATTGGTCGCCGCGAACAACCGGATATGGAAACACCCGGAACAATATACAAATCCTGCGATATAACAGCTGCTGCAGCGGTAGATACGTTGTTTGACTGGATAGATCAGACGTATGGGCAGGTGGATGGCATTATTCATGCTGCAGGAGTGCTCAACGACTGCCTGATCATCCGGAAAGACGTCGCGGAAATTAACCGGGTACTGGCGCCGAAAGTGAATGGACTATTGCATTTGGATGCACGTAGTGCCGTATATAACCTGGACTTTTTTGTATGTTTTTCTTCTATCGCAGGAGCAGTGGGCAATATGGGGCAGGGGGATTATGCTGTGGCCAATAGTTTTATGGATCATTACGCCGCCTATCGGAATGAATTGGTGATGGCAGGCGTACGTAGCGGCCATACCTTATCTGTTAACTGGCCGTTGTGGGCAGATGGCGGTATGCAGGTAGATACGGTTACGGAGCGTTTGATGCTGCAGACGATGGGGCTTGTTCCATTATTGGCTGCCGATGGCATCCACTGTTTTTACCAGGCCTTGCACACCAGGTGTGCACGTGTATTGGTATTATGTGGCATCCAGACAAAAATGGAGCAGCTGGTCAGTACGGTTATGCCGGATAATACGGACGTCAGGCAGTCATTGACAGGAGGAACAGCGGAAGAACATATCCGGCGTTTATTGTTGTTACGGTTGTCGAAACAGCTGGGTATCCCGGAAGGTCAGCTGGATGAAGATAGTTCGCTGGGTGAATATGGGTTGGACTCCATTCAGCTGACTCATTTTTTTAATGAATTGAATAGTGTTTATCAGCTAACGCTAACGCCTGCACTTTTTTTTGAATATCATACCATCGCTGCATTATCAGCTTATCTGGGAGATACTTACGGTCATCATTTTATATCACAGGCTGCTGTTGGTGAAACACCGGCGATAAAAGATGCATTTGCCGTTGCGCCGGACATCAGCTTGTCCCGCCGGCGCCGGCAACCGGTGCAAGTGGTTACTGCGTTGCCCGACATTGCGATCATTGGCATGAGTGGCCGGTTTCCACAGGCGGCAGACATAGCGGCTTTCTGGGAAAATCTGGTAGCAGAACGTGATTGCATCAGTGAAGTACCAGCGGATCGCTGGAACTGGCGTACCGCGGAGACCATGCAATGGGGCGGTTTTATAGAAGATGTATATGCCTTTGATCCTTTATTCTTTAATATTTCTCCGCATGAAGCACAGTATATGGATCCGCAGCAGCGTTTGCTGATGGAGTATGTGTGGCAGGTGATAGAAGATGGTGGGTATAGTGCCGGACAACTGTCAGACAGCCCTACGGGATTATTTGTAGGTACTTCTTCCAACGAGTATATGCAGTTGTTGCTGATTAATAGTCCCACGGTTGATGGAATTGGTATTACCGGCTTGGCGCCTTCTTTGGGACCTGGCCGCATGAGTTATTTCCTGAATTTGCATGGGCCGAGCGAACCCGTGGAAACAGCTTGTTCCAGCTCACTGGTAGCCATTCACCGGGCAGTGGAATATATTCGGCAGGGACATGGTGAAATGGCGATTGCCGGTGGCGTTAATACCCTTATTAGTCCGATTGCTTCTCAGGTGTTTGCCTCGGCTGGCATATTATGCCGTGATGGGCATTGCAAAACATTTGCTGCAGGAGCAGATGGATATGTACGTGGGGAAGGTGTGGGCATGTTATTGCTGAAAAGACTCGATGCGGCAGAACGTGATAGGGACCATATCTATGGCGTTATCCGTGGTACAGCAGAAAACCACGGCGGCGCGGCGAGTTCGCTCACAGCGCCCAACGGAGCATCACAAACGGCTTTGCTGCAGAAGGTCTATGCGCAGGCTGGCGTGGCTCCCGCTACCATAGGATATATGGAAGCTCATGGTACCGGTACCGCCCTGGGAGATCCGGTGGAAGTAAATGCATTGAAAGCGGTATTCGGAGACAACCTGTCAGCGGGTCAGGCGCCCGTCTGTGGGCTGGGTTCCGTGAAAAGTAATATTGGACATCTGGAACTGGCAGCCGGTGTGGCAGGCGTGATCAAGGTATTGTTGCAGCTGCAGCATAAAACACTGGTGAAAAGCTTGCATAGCGAAGTATTGAACCCCTATCTGCAACTGGACAATACGCCTTTTTATGTGTTGCAGAAAACACGTGCCTGGGATACTATCCGGGATGAAGCAGGTAATGCATTACCCCGGCGTGCGGGGGTGAGTTCCTTTGGTCTGGGCGGTGTAAATGCACACGTAATATTGGAAGAATATATACCACCTGCAGATACAGTACAGGAGATGTTTACAGGGCCCGTATTAATCGTTTTATCTGCGCGTAACCGGAACCGGCTGGAAGCAATAGCCTCCCGGTTGTATCAGCTGCTGGAGACGGGCCGGTACAGCGAAAAAGAGCTGGTCTCTATTGCTTATACCTTACAAGTGGGCCGGGAAGCCATGGAGGAACGGGCGGCCTTTATAGCAGGTAATATACCGGAAGTAATCAGCGGCTTAAAAGCGTTAACCCATACTGCTCCGGATACCCCGACGATGATCTATCGCGGGCAGATAAAAGCAAATAAAGACATGCTGCATTTGCTGGCG
This sequence comes from Chitinophaga nivalis, assembly GCF_025989125.1. Classification (NCBI taxonomy): domain Bacteria; kingdom Pseudomonadati; phylum Bacteroidota; class Chitinophagia; order Chitinophagales; family Chitinophagaceae; genus Chitinophaga; species Chitinophaga nivalis. Next base: position 4,091,267 of record NZ_JAPDNR010000001.1, read on the forward strand.
CAGGATGAAGACATGAGGAAGGCCATGCAGACATGGATGGAAAAGCGTAAATACAATAAGCTGCTGGAACTTTGGGTAAAAGGTTACCAGGTAGATTGGGCTTTGTTGTATGGCGCCGGCAAACCTTATCGCATTAGTTTACCAGTCTATCCTTTTGTCAGAGACGTATACCGGACAGATATGTCTGTCGGAGGAGTGCTGCCAACCGCAAGGGCGCTATCCCGGTTACACCCGCTTTTACATACGAATATCTCCAGCCTTTATCAGCAGTGTTTCAGCAGTGTATTTAGTGGAAAAGAAGCTGTGATGCATCATTACAGCATAAATGGACAGCCGCTGTTGCCGGCGATGGCTTATCTGGAAATGGTGCGCGCTGCGTTGCTCATTGCAACGGAGCGGTCTGCAACGCAGCCGGTAAACCTGGAACTGACAAACATCATATGGCCTGAGCTGTTAACGATACAGGAAAAGCCCGTGGCATTGCAGCTTAGCCTGCAGGAGCGGGGTGGTAGTATTCAGTACGAAGTGCATGCAGCGGTAGCAACAGCCGTGCCGGTATATTGTCGGGGAATGGGGCATATGCGGGAGCAACTTGCCTGGCCGGTGCATGATATGACAGCATGGCAATCGGAGATGACAGATGATTTATCGGGAGATGCCTGTTACGAATGGTATCGTCAGGCAGGACTGAGTGTAGAAGCGCATCGCCGTTGTATTACCGGTATATGGAAAGGAACAGCCGGGGTATTGGTGCAGCTCTCCGTGCCGGCAAGCACCGGGCAGGATGGATACAAATGGCATCCTTTACTGTTGGAGAGTGCCTGGCAAGGCAGCATGGTATTATACCGGAACACCGGCACGGAGCAGCCGGCCCGCTTGTTATTTCCCTATAGTCTTGATAAAGTATTATTATCCGGCAACACATTGACAGGAGATAGCTGTTGGAGCATTATTCGTTTCAGTGCCGGCAGCAGTGCAGATGCGGCTATGCCCCGTTTGGATATTGATTTGTGTGATGAGCAGGGAAACGTACTCGTTGGTTTTTATGGCTTGTCTTTGCGGGCAATAGAGATCACACAGCAAACACCGGAAAGGTCGTCATCTGCGGTGATGCCGTTGTCAAATGAAGCGGCTGCCGATGAGGAGTTGCAGGAGTATATCCATCGGCTCTTATTAGCACACATATCGCAGCAGCTGGATATTCCCATAGATCAACTGGGTGATGGGAATGATCTGGCAGAATATGGATTAGACTCTGTTCAGCTGGGCCTTTTCTTTAGTGGATTGAATGATACCTACGGATTGACGCTGACGCCTGCACTGTTTTTTGAATACCCTACGTTGCCGGCATTGGCAGGCTATCTGTCTAAAAAACATCGGACCCTGTTTTCTCTTCCGTCGCCAACGGTAACGCCACCATCGGTACGGCAGGAAATACCGGCAGCTGCAATACCGGTACCCATAGCTGCGCCGGTGCGTACGCGCCGGCTATCCGGGGCGGACAACGCACCCATTGCGGTGATAGGCATGAGTGGCCGTTTCCCGCAGGCCGCAGATATTACTGCCTTCTGGGAAAACCTCATGGCAGAACGGGACTGTATCAGTGAAGTGCCACCAGATCGCTGGAGTTGGCGTGCGGAGGGTACCTTACCCTGGGGTGGATTTATGGAAGATGTCGCAGCTTTTGATCCCCTGTTTTTTAATATTTCTCCCCAGGAAGCTTACCATATGGATCCGCAACAGCGGCTGCTGATGGAGTATGTCTGGAAAGTAATGGAAGACGCCGGGTATAGTCCTGAACAGCTGTCGGGCAGCAGCACGGGATTATTTATTGGTATCTCCTGTGGCGAGTATGCGCAACTGTTATCCCGTAGCAATACGCAGATAGAAGGTTTCAGCGCTATCGGGCTGGTATCTTCTGTAGGGCCTAACCGGATGAGTTATCTGCTGAATTTGCACGGCGCCAGCGAACCTGTGGAAACAGCCTGCTCCAGTTCACTGGTAGCCATTCATCGGGCCGTGGAATACATTCAGCAGGGACATGGAGAGATGGCGGTGGCTGGCGGCGTGAATACGCTGATCAGTCATGAAATCTGTATCAGCCTGGGCAAGGCGGGTATGCTGAGTCAGGATGGTCGTTGCAAAACATTCTCAGCAGAGGCAGATGGTTATGTACGGGGAGAAGGTGTGGGCATGTTATTGCTGAAAAGACTGGATGCGGCGGAACGTGATGGAGATCACATTTATGGCGTCATTCGCGGCACCGCAGAAAACCACGGCGGACATGCAAGCTCCCTGACTGCCCCCAGCACAAATGCACAGACGGCTTTACTGCAAAAAGCCTATGAGAAAGCCGGCATAGCGCCGTGGACGGTGGGTTACATAGAAGCGCATGGTACCGGTACGAGACTGGGAGATCCGGTAGAAGTCAATGCGTTGAAAGCTGCCTTCCGGGAATACCGGCAAAACAATGCTGCACCCGGTGTTGCCTATTGTGGCCTTGGCTCCGTCAAAAGTAATATTGGGCACCTGGAAGTGGCCGCCGGCGTCGTCAGCATGATTAAAGTATTATTACAATTACAGCACCGGACATTGGTGAAAAGTTTACATACAGCATCATTAAATCCGCAGCTGGTACTGGAGGATAGCCCTTTTTATGTAGTGCAGCAAACGCGCCCATGGGAGCCCATGTATGATCAGGCCGGATGTGTATTGCCATTGCGTGCAGGCGTTAGCTCCTTTGGATTCGGCGGTGTAAATGCACACGTGGTACTGGAAGAATATATCGCACCGGAGAAACCACTGTTGCCCGTAACCCCGGTGATGATTGTACTGTCTGCACGTAATAGTGTAAGACTGAAAGAGCTGGCCACCCGGCTGCACCAGGTATTGGCCACCGGCACTTATGAAAACAAAGACCTGGCTGCTATCGCTTTTACATTACAGGTAGGCAGAGAGGCGATGGAGGAACGTATGGCCTTTATTGCCGGCGACATACAGGAGCTATTGAAAGGCCTGCAATATTTTATGAAGCCGGAGAAAGGGGCCGCAGTATTGTTATATCAGGGACAGGTAAAAGGAAATAAAGAAGCGTTGCATGCATTCACGCGGGATGAAGATATGGTACAAACGATGCTGGCCTGGATAGAGAAACGTAAATACAACAAGTTGCTGGACGTGTGGGTGAAAGGTTATCCGGTAGACTGGAAACTGCTGTATAAAGAAGGAAATCCCGGCCGTATCAGTTTGCCTGGTTACCCGTTTGCAAAAGAAAGATATTGGGTGGATAACCAGATACCGGCTGTAACGGGTACATCCCTGCGAAAAGAAGGAAATGCAGCTCCGCATAAAACGTTTGATGATGTTTTTTATGATCAGCTGATAGACCAGGTGATGAATGGAACCACGAGCATTGATAAAGCTGCCTTTAAAGTCAGGAATAAAAATTAATGCAATACGATAAAACAAAACGGACATAGGTCTGGTGCAATTTATTTTAACTAAACAGACAAAAAATGTAATCCTATGGCTATTCATTTTTGGGAGTATGTATTTAATGAATTGAAGGATAAACGTTTGCAGAAGTCAGATGCGAAAGACCTGATACGGCAATTCTATTATCATCAGCATGGATCCGGTTTTGAAGTACCTTATTTACATCCGTTGTTACATACCAATAGTTCTACGCTGCAGGAACAACGTTTCACCAGTTTGTTCAACGGAGAGGAGTTTTTTTTAAGAGACCATGTCATGAACGGGCGGAGGATATTGCCCGCCGTGGCTTATCTGGAAATGGCACGTACGGCCATCGCATTGGGCAATGAATTGCCGGCAGACGAGGTGGCTGCCATCGGATTGAAAAATGTTATCTGGCCGCAACCGTTAATAGTAGGGGAAGACCCGGTGAAAGTACATGTTGGGTTGTATGAACAGGGGACAGATATCAATTATGAAATTTATACGCATGATAAAGAGGGGGTAGAATTATTGCATGGGCATGGAACGGGATACCTGATAACAGCTATTGCGACACCTCCCGTGTACGATATAGCAGCTGTGCAGGCGCGTTGTACCAACGCACATTTGACCAGTGAATTATGTTATACGGCTTTCGATCGGATCGGACTCACTTATGGACCTGGTCACCGGTGTATAGAAGATTTATGGCTAGGCGAAGGAGAAGTGCTGGCACGACTGGCATTACCTGCCATTACCAATGATACCGGATATGTGTTACATCCCGGACTGGTAGATAGTGCTTTGCAAAGTTGTATCGGGTTGTTTTGGAATGGTGCGGCGGATACGCCTGGAAATTTACTGATCCCCTTTAATATGGACAAAGTATTACTGTATGGCAGCACCGCGCCGGGAGGTATTTACTGGAGCAGCGTTCGTTGCAGTGAGGGCAGCAGTACCGATGCTACTACACCCAGGCTGGATATTGATATCGTGGACGATACGGGTAAAGTGCTGATCAGTATACGTGGTTTTGGCATACGTGCTTTGGGGAACCAGAAAAAAGAAATACCTGTCAGTGCTGCCACCGGCGTGTTTTTATATGAACCTGTTTTGTCGGAAGATACAACGACCTATATCCCCGAAGAAGAGCGGATTGTTTTCCTGTGTGAATTGCCGGAGGATTTACAGACAGCAGTGGCAACAACCATCGGAAATGCCCGGTGTATTTCATTACAAGCTACCGGAGATATGGATGTACGCTATCATACCTACAGTGAACAGTTATATACCTGCTTGCAGGAGTTGCTGACAGCACCGCCACCCGGTGGTGTTGTTTTGCAACTGGTTACCGGCGACAGTCCGGCGAGCAGGATGTTTCAGGGATTGGGGGCATTGTTGCGTACAGCTACAATGGAGCGTTTGAAAATCAGGAGCCAGCAGATCAGGGTGCCCAATACCATCGATGGAGCACAGCTCCTGGAAATATTAGCGGCAGATATGGCTACTGCAGATAGGGAAATCAGCTACGCAGATGGCATAAGATACAAAGGAAGCTGGCAGCAGATAGCCGCTGCAGACGATCCGGTACTACCCTGGAAGGCCGGAGGGATCTATGTTATTACCGGTGGCAGCGGAAAGCTGGGGCAATTGTTTACAACAGAAATTCTGCAGCAGGTACCGGATGCACATGTGATCATCACCGGTCTCCGGGAGCAGGTAGATATGGATGTCGCCGGCGTGGATTACCAGATCTGTAATATAAAAGAAAAAACAGAAGTAGATGCACTGTTTGATTGGATAGAAGATACCTATGGCCGCGTAGATGGAATTATTCATGCCGCAGGTATTCTCCGCGATGCGCTGATCACGAATAAAGAAATGGCGGAAGCCGCGCTGGTAATGGCGCCTAAAGTAAGTGGCCTGCTACACCTGGATGAACGTACCGCACAATATGAACTTGATTTTTTTGTTTGTTTTTCTTCGGTAATAGGCGCATTTGGTAATGCCGGGCAGGGAGATTACGCGCTGGGAAACAGTTTTATGGACCATTATGCTTTATACCGGAATGAACTGGTGGCGGCAGGCGTGCGCAGTGGCCATACTTTATCCATCAACTGGCCGCTGTGGGAAGAGGGAGGTATGCACGTAGATGCTGCTTCACTGAGTTTGGTGAGGCAAACCTATGGTGTTACCCTGTTATCCGGAGCAGATGGACTGCACAGTTTTTATCGGGCTTTACATACCCGGTTGCCGCGTGTCCTGGTGTTGAGCGGAGAGCCGTTAAAGTTGCAACGGTTGCTGAACGAGGTGAATACCACGTCGCAACCGGAAAAAATAGTAAAGCCGGATGTGGTATCTACAACAACGGCTTTATCTGCAGATTCCTTAAAAGACCATGTACGGCGTTTGTTGTTGCAGGATATATCGCGCCTGCTCAGCATTGACATAGACCAGCTGGATATAGATAATCCTTTGAATGAATACGGATTTGATTCCGTACAACTGACAAGATTCTCCAGTGAACTGAGTACGAATTATGACATCATATTAATGCCGGCGTTATTTTTTGAATATCCCACGATCAATGCTTTTACGGGGTATTTATGTGATACTTATGGAGACACCTTTGCTGCCAAACTGCAAATGAAAATAAATAAACCAGCCACGCAAACAATCGCCATACCATCTTCCGCCACGCCGCGTACGGCATCACCACAACGTCGTAGCCGTCATCACCAGCGTAACGGTAGTGTACCGGCGCCAACATCCGCTGTGGCTACCAACATTGCCGTGATTGGTATGAGTGGCTGTTTTCCGCAGGCAGCAGATATTGTCAGCTATTGGCAAAACCTGGTGGAGGGACGTAACTGTATCAGTGAGGTGCCGCCGGACCGTTGGGACTGGAGCGCCGTCAGCCGGCAAACAGTGGAGCATGGCTGCATGCAATGGGGAGGATTTATAGAGAGTATCGCTTCATTTGATCCCTTGTTTTTTAATATTTCTCCCAAAGAAGCCATCTCCATGGACCCACAGCAGCGTTTACTGATGGAATATGTATGGAAGGTAATAGAAGATGGAGGATATAGCACCACGCAGTTAGCCGGCAGCAATACCGGATTATTTATAGGAACAGCCTGTGGCGAATATTTACAGCTGTTATCACAGAGTAATATGGAAATAGAAGGGTTCAGCACTACCGGAGTAGTATCTTCTGTAGGGCCCAACCGGATGAGTTATTTCCTGGACCTGCATGGCCCCAGCGAGCCGGTGGAAACAGCTTGCTCCAGTTCCCTGGTGGCTATTCATCGCGCCGTGGAATACATTCAGCAGGGACATGGAGAAATGGCGATAGCCGGCGGCATAAATACCCTCGTCAGCCCTGCGGCCTATATCAGCTTTGCGAAAGCGGGCATGCTGAGTCCTGACGGACGTTGTAAAACGTTTTCCGCAGCAGCAGATGGATATGTACGTGGAGAGGGAGTAGGCATGCTGCTACTGAAAGAATTAAAAGCCGCAGAGCGGGATGGAGATCATATTTATGGGGTGATTCGCGGTACCGCAGAAAACCATGGCGGGCATGCCAGTTCACTCACGGCGCCCAGTACCAAAGCCCAGGCTGCCTTGCTGCAAAAAGCATATCAGCGCGCAGGCATCGCCCCATGGACGGTGGGTTACATAGAAGCGCATGGTACCGGTACCCGATTGGGAGATCCGGTAGAAATAAGCGCCCTCAAGGCAGCGTTTAAGGCATTATGTGAAACCGCCGGTGGTACGCCGGAAAAGCTGAAAAAAGGGAATTGTGGCATTGGTTCTGTGAAAAGCAATATCGGCCACCTGGAACTGGCGGCCGGGGTGGCGGGAATCATCAAAGTACTGTTGCAGCTACAGCATCAGACGCTGGTGAAAAGTTTGCATAGTGAAACACTGAATCCTTATCTCGAATTGGAAGAAAGTCCGTTTTACGTAGTACAGGAAACACGCCCCTGGGAAGCGTTGTATGATGACAATGGCATCGAATTGCCGCGAAGGGCAGGGGTCAGCTCTTTTGGGTTTGGTGGCGTGAACGCGCATGTAGTACTGGAAGAATACAAAGCACCGGTTAAAGAAAATAGCTATGTGCCCGGAACGGCTTTGCTGATTGTACTCTCTGCCCGTAATAACAACAGGCTGCAGGAAGTAGCGGTTGGTTTACAAAAAGCCCTGCAATCCGGCCGATACCAGGAAACAGACCTGGCTTCCATTGCCTATACGCTGCAGGTAGGCCGTGAAGGAATGGAAGAACGGCTGGCCTTTATTGTAACGGGTATGGAGGAATTGCTGCAGGTACTGGACGTGTTTATACGTGGGTCAAAAGATGCGGCGATACCACTATACCGCGGGCAGGTAAAAGGTAACCGGGAAGCGCTGAGTGTATTTGCAGATGAAGATATGCAACAGGGCGTACTGATCTGGATAGAAAAAGGTAAGTATAACAAACTGCTGGATGCCTGGGTGAAAGGATATCCGGTGGATTGGAATCTGTTATACAAAGCAGCCAATCCGGGTCGTATCAGTTTACCTACCTATCCGTTTGTAAAAGAAAGATACTGGATTGAAGGCGTAAGATTTCCTGCCAGAAATAACAAGATTGCCATGACAACAGCGGCGGAATTTGATGAATGTTTTTATGATGAATTAATGGATGAAGTGATCAGTGGTACCACCACCATAGACACCGCTGTTTGTAAAATGAGACAAAGAAATTGAGCTGCCGGAATGTGCTGATTAAAAGATGTAAAAATGTTCTGCCATGGCGATTCACTTTCTGGAATATGTTTTAAATGAGTTAAGAGAAAAAAGATTATGTAAAGAGGATGCTAAAAACCTGATCCGGCAGTTTTATAACCCCTCACATAAAACAGGCGATACAACCGTATTACATCCTTTGTTACATCGCAATACGTCTACACTGGGAGCACTGCATTTCAGCAGTACTTTTAGCGGAGAGGAGTTTTTTTTACAGGATTACCTCGTACACGGACAGGCATTATTACCGGCTGCTGCTTTTCTGGAGATGGCACGTGCAGCTGTGCTGGAAGCAGGTATAGCTGCGGAACAAGCGGCTGTTGCCTTCAATGACGTGATATGGACGATGCCTTTGGTGGCAGGAACAGCAGATACAACAGTGCATATAGCATTATATCAGGAGAGGAGCATCCTTTATTTTGATAGCTATTCAACTGCAGCATCCGGAGCCGAACAACTACACTGCCAGGGTAAAGTGGGGGTTGTCAACAGCGCACCTCCTCCGGTATACAATCTCACCTTGTTGCAGGCAGGTTGTAAACGGGGATATTTATCCGGAGCGCAATGTTACCAGGCCTTTGAACAACAGGGGGTGCTGTACGGGGCGGCCTGCAATTGTGTGGAAGGGTTGTGGCAGGGAGAAGAAGAAGTATTGGTGAAATTATTCCTGCAGGATATGACACAGGAGCAGTATATCCTGCATCCCGGATTACTGGAGGGCGTCTGGCAGGGATGTATCGGTCTTTCCCGGAATGGAAAGGTATTTACAGCAGCTGGTTACCTGATGCCCGATGCAGTAGATAAAGTGCTGATTTATGAAGGAACAACCATCAATCGTACTTATTGGTGCGTGGTCAGGTACTGTACAGATGGTGCGCCATCGGCGACATCGTCCCGGGTAAATATTGATATGTGTGATGATAATGGCAAGGTAATCGTTCGTTTGCTGGGATTGCGTCTGAGGGCAGTAACAGGCGAACTGCATATAGCCGCAGCGACGCCAATACCGACGGAACATGTAACTGCTGCGCCGCCGTCAACATGGGACACGCGGGTGTTACAACTGCTCCTCCGGGAGGTATCCACGCAGCTGGGTATACCGGAAGCGCAATTGAATGGCGATATGCAGTTAAATGAATTAGGCCTGGATTCCATACAGCTGGTACAATTCTCTAAAAAACTGCAGGCCAGCTATGGTATTGTAGTAACGCCGGAGCTATTTTTCGGAGCTCCCACTTTAAAGATATTTGCGGCGCACATTATCAAAACCTATCAGGAGGGCGCAGCAGTGAAATTACCAGGGCTGTTGATGCAGGAATTATTGGCGGCACCTGCAGCTATTACAGCCAATGCTACACGCCCCTCCAGGCGACAGACTGCATCATTGCCGGATACGGTAATGGCAGGCGAACAGGCAGCGGTAGCCGTGATCGGTATCAGCGCCCGTTTCCCCCACGCGGAAGGTGTGACGGAATTCTGGAAAAACCTTACCGAAGAACGGGATTGCATCAGTGAAGTACCCCGGGAACGATGGGATTGGCGCACCCTCAGCGATGAACAGGCAGATGCCGCCAGTCTGCGATGGGGAGGCTTTATCGCCGATATAACTGCTTTTGACGCTGCCTTTTTTAATATTGCTCCGGAGGAAGCGATGTATATGGATCCCCAGCAACGCCTGTTAATGGAGTACGTATGGAAGGTCATAGCAGATGCAGGATACAGTGCCGCACAGTTATGGGGAACCCCAACCGGATTATTTGTGGCGACTACCTGCGGCGAATACGAACAGTTATTATCTGCTGCCGGCAGAAAGCGGGTACCTGCCGGAATGGCTTCCGCCGGACCTAACCGTGTGAGTCGTTTTTTTAATCTGCATGGCCCCAGTGAGCCGGTAGAAACGGCTTGCTCCAGTTCCCTGGCAGCTATTCACAAAGCAGTCGCCTATATTCAGCAGGGACATGGAGAAATGGCTATTGCAGGCGGCATCAATACGTTGCTGAGTCCTGCCGGTTACGGGAACCTGGCGCAAGCCGGCATGCTGAGCGCAGATGGGCGTTGTAAAGCATTTGGGGTGGCTGCAGACGGATATGTACGGGGCGAAGGAATAGGCATGCTGTTGTTAAAAAGGCGGGATGCCGCAGAACGGGATGGAGATCAGATCTATGGGGTGATCCGGACCTCCGCAGAAAATCACAGTGGGTATGCCGATGCGTTCACCGCGGCGGGTAGCCATGTGAAGGCTGCCTGGCTGCAGCAGGTGTATGCACGGGCGGGGATCTCTCCCCGCACAATTGGCTATATCGAAACACATACTACAGGCATCCGTTTGGAAGACGCCGCAGAGATCAATGCCCTGAAAGCAGCTTTCCGGATGTTACCACAACAGGACGACCGGTATCAAAATACACATGGGTATTGCGGACTGGGAACGGTGAAAAGTAATATCGGACATCTTGAACTGGCAGCCGGCGTAGCCGGTTTGATTAAAGTACTGTTGCAGTTGAAACATCAGACGCTCATCAAAAGCCTGCATACAGCCGCATTAAACCCCGACCTGGAGCTTGCAGGAAGTCCTTTTTTCGTGGTGCAGGCTACGCAGGTATGGGAGCCTTGTTATGATGCCGGCGGACAGGCATTACCCCGTCGTGCGGGCATCAGTGCTTTGGGTAAGGGTGGACTGAATGTACATATGGTGGTGGAAGAATATGTAGTGCCGGCTGCAACAACGCCGCAACCGGAAGGCCCTGTATTAATCGTATTGTCTGCACATAACGGCGAGCGGTTAAGTGAACTGGCGCATGATTTATATCAGGCATTGAAGACTGGCCCGTTGAAAGAAAATGACCTGCACGGGATCGCCTATACGTTGCAGTCCGGCCGGGACGTCATGGAAGAAAGAATCGGATTTGTGGCCGATAATATGACGATGCTGTTGCAGGGATTGCTGCAGGTAGCAGGCCAGCCTTCTCCGGCTGCTATACCCTTGTATCGCGGGCAGGTAAAAGAAAAAAAAGAGGTGTTGAGTGTGCTGGCCAGTGATGAAGATATGAAGGAAACCATGCGGGTGTGGCTCGGAAAAGGTAAATATAATAAACTACTGGAGGTCTGGGTAAAAGGATATCCTGTTGACTGGGGATTGTTGTATGGTATCCACAAACCCCGTCGGGTCAGCCTGCCCGGATATCCGTTTAAGAAAGAAAAATATTGGGTGCCGGATACGGCAGCCCATGATGTGGCAGCCCCGTTGGAAAATGAACCGGTGCCGCCGGCGCGCTCACTGGATGAACTTTTATTGTCGGTACAATCAGGGGAAATAGACGTAGGTAAGGCAGATGAAATACTTTATCAGATGAATATTCAAAATAACCTGCTTGAAAAATAATCATTATCGGTTATCCTCTCCGTAAAATAATCATATGGACTCCAAAAGTATTCTGCTGGCCTTACAAACAGGCGAAATAAATTATAGCGAAGCGAAGATTTTATTGTTGAAAATAATGGGGAATACACCGCAGGCAACACCTGTATCGGCGCCCGGCGGTCATAGAATGGATAGCACCTATGCGGCCGCGATAGCGGGTCCGCTGACGCAACAGCTGGCGTTGCTGGAAGAACGCCCGGCTGGATATTTTGATAGGCAGGAAGCAACCTATCCGGAGCTGTTTCATATGAATAGTGTAACAACGGGCACGCCTGTATTTTGGTTGCATGGTGGCGGAGGAGGGATACAGCCTTATATCATGATCGCGCAAATGTCGCAGCGGCCTTTTTTCGGCATACAGGCAAGAGGGTGGATGAAAGAGAACGTAAAGCCAATCCGGGGCGTGAAAGCCATGGCGGCCTATTACGTGGAAATACTAAAAGCGGTACAGCCGCACGGCCCTTACGATCTCGGTGGCTATTCACTGGCAGGATGTCTGGCCTATGAAATGACGGGTCTGTTACAAAGAGCAGGAGAAGTCGTGAATTCCATTGTGATGATTGATAGTTTAAGTCCGGCCGGACTTAAACTATACCAACCGGATCAAAAAGATTATCTGCTGGAGATTATCAATATTTTATTGCTGAACACTGTGATGGCTACACCGGAAAAGTACTACCAGGTAATGATCCGGCGGGAGGAGGTAGATGTCCACGTATCAGATGAGGCCTTCCTTAGCCAGTTGATACTGCTGGCAAAATTGCGTGGGCTGAAAAAAGATACAGCCAGGATAGAAAAAGAAGTATGGATGACGATGGAGGTACAAAAGGCGTATGAAGTGAGTAGTTATCAGCTGGAAGACTTACCTGATCCCACGGGGCTGACCTGTTATTATTTCCGGAACCGGAATGGATTGTTTTACGGCGATATGGAACCTTATCTCTGTATGGCGCCGCCGGTTGTCTCCCTGGATCATATTAACTATTGGGAAGAATGGGAGCAGCAGTTACCGGATTTTCATGTGATAGATGTGAATGCCGCCAATCATATGATTATGCTGGCAGAACAGGAGGTACACTTATCTATCATAGATTTTTGTGCCGCCTTGTATGCAAAGGGTGGCATGACAATAGATTTTCTCCGCTCATTTAAGCGGATCACAAAGAACCGCCATGGAAGCAGGTAATGCCCGTTGTAGTGCAAGATGCATGACCATCGGATTATAATCAATAAATGTATCACAATGAAGATATGTATGTTTCCCGGACAAGGGTCACAGAAAAAAGGAATGGGAGAACAGTTGTTTGTGAAGTATGACGAACTCGTACAGGAAGCAAACGAAATACTGGGATATGATCTGGCAGTACTTTGCGGGAAAGACCCGGACAGACTGCTGAATAACACCCGTTATACCCAGCCCGCTTTATTTGTGGTCAGCGCACTGACCTATCTCGACAGCGTTGAGAAGGAGGGTGAACCGGACTATGTACTGGGGCATAGCCTGGGAGAATATGCGGCGTTATTCGCCGCCGGTGCTTTTTCCTTTGGCGCCGGAGTAAAGCTGGTAAAGCAGCGGGGCGAAATGATGAATGAAGTGAAAAACGGTGGAATGGCAGCTTTGATTGGGTTGAAAAAGGAAGCGGTAGAGAAGATATTGCAGCATCACAACCTGGGCACCATTGATATCGCCAATTACAATACACCGGAACAAATTATTGTTGCCGGGCCCAGGGAAGATATTATGGCGGCTCAGCGAGTATTTGAATCCAATGGGGCGAAGCTGTATTTTCCGTTAAATGTAAGCGGCGCCTTTCATTCCAGGTACATGCAGGAGGTGGCAGCAGCATTTGGGGAGATGATAGCCAGGCATACTTTTACTGCGTTGCGGATACCGGTCATTGCCAATGTGAATGCGCTTCCCTACACCAATGACAATATTGGCGCTTTACTGACGGCGCAGATCACCCAACCGGTAAAATGGTGGGAGAGTATACATTACGTGTATCAGCACACAAAGGAAACGCCTGTTTTTTTTGAAACTGGACCGGGAGATGTATTGAAAAAGATGCTTGACTTTATTCCTGCACTGGCGCCAGCTCCGGCTCCTGCAGCTGTTGCTGCAACCGGTAAAGTGGTGGAGCAACCACAAACAGCTACCGGTTTTTCGGATAAGATTATGCCGGAGTGGATAGGGTCGGCAGATTATAAAAAGGATTACAAGGTAAAGTATGCTTATGCCGCAGGCGCCATGGTACATGGTATTGCGTCGAAGGAAATGGTAGTGAAGATGGGTCGGGCAGGTATGATGAGCTACTTTGGCACTGGCGGCATGAAGGCGCCGGAAGTGGAAAAGGCGATTGTATATATTCAGCAGGAGCTGCAGGCAGGCGAACCTTATGGGATGAACATGCTCAATGGTGCAAGAGAGGAAGAGATGGTAGCCTTGATGCTCAAGTATAATATCAGGAATATAGAGGCCTCCGCCTATATAGAGCCGGGGCCCGCATTGGTGAAGCTCCGTTTAAAAGGCCTGCATCGTAAAGCAGATGGTAGTATAGAAAGCCCCCGCCGTATCATGGCTAAAATATCCCGGCCGGAAGTAGCAGAACTATTTTTAAGCCCGCCATCAGAAAGAATCGTAGCAAAGTTGCTGGCCGATCAGGTCATTACCGCAGAGGAAGCGGCATTGGGAAAAAATATTCCAATGGCAGATGACCTGTGTGTGGAAGCCGATTCCGGAGGACATACCGATCAGGGCGTTGCCTGGGTATTGGTACCTACCATTATCCGGCAACGGGATGCCAGCATGAAAAAATTCAATTATGCAAAGCGTATTAATGTAGGTACGGCAGGAGGAATCGGTACGCCCGAGGCAGCGGCCGCAGCTTTCGTACTGGGGGCAGATTTCATACTTACCGGCTCCATCAACCAATGTACCGTGGAAGCCGGCGTGAGTGAGGTGGTGAAAGATATGTTGCAGCAAATAAACATACAGGATACTACCTATGCGCCGGCTGGCGATATGTTTGAGATAGGCGCTAAAATACAGGTGTTGAAGAAAGGTGTTTTCTTTCCGGCAAGGGCGAACAAGCTATACGATTTGTACAAACAATACAATACTATTCATGAATTAAGCGAAGAAACCAGCGTGCAGCTGCAGCAGAAGTACTTTAAAAGAAGTTTTGATGAAATCTATGAAGAAGTAAAAGCATACTATCCACCGGCGGAAATTGCCCTGGCAGAACGGAATCCCAAACAAAAAATGGCCTATATCTTCCGCTGGTATTTTGGGCATACTACCCGGCTGGCGCTGAATGGAGACAGCAATAATAAAGTAGACTTTCAGGTGCATTGTGGTCCTGCATTGGGGGCATTTAATCAATGGGTAAAAGGTACTGCATTGGAGGACTGGCGTAACCGTCATGTGGATGAAATTGCCCTGAAGATGATGACCGAAACAGCAGTGATCCTCCACGACAGAATGCAATCATTTTATACAACAGGTGGGAAAAGATAATTGGTGCACATCGCAAGTATTTATTCATCTTCAAATATCGGGTTATGCCATTGGATACTGTTCAAGCCATTATCTACAGCGAAATTGAAGTAAATCTGGGCAAGCCGTTGCATGAGTTGCCGGTAGCAGACATCCGGGCTGTATGGGAAGAAATGTTCGCTTATGTGGGAGAAGGACCGGAAATGTTATCGGTCAGCAATGAAAAGGTGGTTACAGCTACCGGTGCTTTTGATATCCGGATATTATTGCCTGCAGCGGATCCCCGGGGTATAATCGTTTTTTATCACGGGGGTGGCTGGATCGCCGGTACCATCGACGAGCACGACACGTTGGGCCGCATGCTGGCCAATCAGACAGGATGTGCAGTGGTGCTGGTGGATTACAGACTGGCGCCGGAACATCCCTATCCGGCAGCAGCCAATGATGCCTATGATGCCTTATGTTGGGTGGCAGAAAATAAGCAGGGCATAGCCGGCAAAGAGGTGCCACTCCTGGTAGCCGGGGAAAGCAGTGGCGGAAATCTGGCTGTGGTGACAGCCTTGCGTACACGGGATCTGAATGGCCCTGCTATTGCGATGCAGATTGTTGTTTGTCCGATCATGGATACTGATTTTACCACCGCTTCCTATCTGGCGCCTGAAAATCAGCGACTCCTGACAAGTGAGGTAATGGTACGGCTATGGAATGATTATGTACCTGATCCGGATGATCGTACACAGGTATATGCGGCCCCGCTGCGCGCGGGCGATTTTTCGGGGCTACCGGCAGCTGTTATACTGACAGCGGGTTTCGATCCTTTGTGTGATGAAGGAGAGGCCTATGCTGCAGCATTGGTACAACAGGGGATACCGGTTGTTTTCAAAAGATATACGCACCTGACGCATGGCTTCTTTGCCCTGCCGAATGTACTGCCTGCCTGCGATGAAAGCATTGCTTTTGTAGCAGCTGCCATTGATATGCAACTGCGTTTAGCCATTACAGATACCACCAATTAACAGGATCGGTATAATGATTTAAAACAGCATGATATGAATGATGATACGGCGAATAGGTTGTCATTACCCGAGATAAGGGAAACCGGTAATAAAATACTGCAGCTCGATTTTACAGATGAACAGCTGCAGGACATGGTGCATGCGGCCAATGTGCCTGCGTTGTTAATGGCAACAATTCACCTGACCGGAGATGACAGCATCCTTACCAACATCACTAGAGGACCTGTTTCTGTAAATATTTTTGATGTCAGTGACGGATTCAGGGAAAATGAAAAAGAAATGGTCAGAAAACAGGCGCTGGAAGTACTGCGCAGCTATCGGCGCCACCCCCGCGCATTACCGGCCTTCCCGGCTGAAAAAATGATGACAGCCATGCTGCATTTCATAACAGGAGAAGTGGTACCTGATAAACAAAAGGAAATGTTGTGGGAAGATTTTTTCGCCGCAGGAAAAGATAAAAAAAGTGTGGATTGGAATAACACCAAAACACCCGTGAGTAAAAGAGCGGGCTTTCAGGTAATGGTGATTGGAGCCGGGATGTCTGGTATCCTGGCAGCTATCAAGTTGCAGGAGGCCGGTATTTCCTTTACCGTGCTGGAAAAAAACAAAGCGATAGGAGGTACCTGGTATAAGAATACCTATCCGGGCTGCCGGGTAGATATCATGAGTCATCTGTATTGCTACTCCTTCGAACCGCTGCTATCCTGTCCCCATTTTTTTCCGACACAGGATTTTATGCGGCAATATTTTACGGATTGCAGCCATAAATATAAGATAGCGCCGCATATCAGGCTGGGACATACCGTTACGGCAATGAAATGGGAGGAGGATCGGCAGGAATGGGAAGTTGGGGTAACGTTGCCGGATGGTCAGACGGAGATACGCAGGTGTAATGCCGTGATCAATGCAACCGGTCAGCTGCATCACCCGGCTATCCCGGATATTCCTGGTATGGCTTCTTTTGCGGGGCCTTGTTTTCATACAGCAGATTATAATCAGGAACTGGACTTATCCGGAAAGCGTGTAGGCGTAATCGGTACCGGCTCCAGTGGTATACAGGTGGCAACAGCGCTGTCCGGCTCAGTCAAGGAATTGCTGATTTTTCAACGTACGCCACACTGGGCTACGCCGGTAGATGTTTATCAGGAAGAAGTGCCGCAGGGAAAGCACGACGCAATGCAGCATATTCCTTATTACAGCAACTGGTACCGGTTGTTGCTGTTCTGGAGAATGGCAGATGGAATGAATCATTACCTGGTGAAAGATCCTGCCTGGAAGTCGAAAGACGAGTCTGTAAATGCGTTTAATGGAATTTTACGCAGTTATCTTATCCGGCATATGAAGAAAGAAACGGATAGCGATCCGGCGTTGATAACCAGGATTGTTCCGGATTATCCGCCCTACGGCAAACGCATGCTGATTGATAATGACTGGTACAAAACATTGAGCAGCCCCCATGTAACCCTCATCAGTGGAGGGGTGCGTGAGATGGTGCCCAATGGTCTGGTGGATCAGCAAGGAGAAACACATAGCGTAGATGCGATTATACTGGCTACTGGTTTTAAACCGTTTCATCCTCCTTTCAGCGTAACCGGTCGGGCGGGTATCACGCTGCTGGATGCCTGGGGCGGCGCGGCGCAATACAGTCCCCGTGCATACCTGGGTATCACCATGCCGGGATTTCCCAATTATTTCATGACCTATGGCCCGAATACGAATGTTGGAACCACTTTCAGTATTATCACCATCAGCGAGTTTCAGGTGCGGTATATTATTACCTGTATGAAAGAGATGCTGGAAAATGATTATAGTGCCATAGAACCGCTTCAAACGGCTTATGCCGCTTATAATGCGAAAGTAGATGCGCAACTGGAGAAACTGGTCTGGAATCATCCTAAAGTAAACAGCTGGTATAACAGCTGGCCGGGAAAAAGAAGTGCCACCAATCTGCCTTTTTCCATAGCGGATTACCGGCAGCTGCTCTTACAGCCGGATATGGCGGCGTTTATTAAATATTACGGCAAGTCATCCCCTCATCCTCCTAATAAGGTTTTACATGACGAAAGTACTGATTGAGCTAAAGCAGGTATCCAAAACATATGAAACAGCTGCCGAACAGGTACATGTGCTGCGCGACCTGAGTTGTAATATCTGCTATGGCGATTTTTTAGTCATAGCAGGGGCTTCCGGCAGCGGAAAATCAACCCTGTTGAATATTATAGGATGTATTGATAAACCATCTTCCGGCAATATTGTATTTGCCGGAAAAGACATTACAGCAGTTCGGCTGGAGGACCTGAATCTGCTGCGACTGAAAAATATTGGCTATGTATTCCAGTCTTTTAACCTGATCCCTGTGTTAAGCGGATACGAAAATGTAGAGTTCCCGCTGTTGTTTAGTAGCAGTGATAAAAAGGCTATCCGGGAAAAAGCGGAACAGATGCTGGTGCGGGTAGGCTTAGGTAACCGGATGCATTATGTGCCGGCCCGTTTATCCGGCGGGCAGCGGCAGCGGGTGGCTATTGCGCGGGCCCTGGCCGGTAATCCTTTGCTGGTGATTGCAGACGAGCCTACTGCCAGTCTGGATGCCGATACTGCTGTGTCGATTGTACAATTGTTGAAAGATCTGAATGAAGAATATGGGGTAACCATTGTATTGGCGACCCATGATCCATTGATAATGAGATATGCCAGTACAAAACTCTTTTTAAAAGAAGGACATCTGGTAGATGCGCATTAAATATAAAAGCTATGCTATTTAGTACCGGGATAAAAGAAGCTCATCACTTGTCCGGCAACCGGAAGCCCCCGGACGCAAAAGGGAAATATGTTGGCAGGCATCTTTATCAGCTGCATAAACTGGGATACCGGAACTTGTTTCGTAACCGCAGGCGGTCTTTTTTTGCCATCTTAATTGCAGCATGTGGCTTTGCTGCATTGGGAATTGCGCTTGGATACTACGATTACTCTATATATGGTTTACAGGAAGCTACCATCAGAAACGGATTTAGTGGTGCAGGCGGCACCGGACATGCGCAAATCAGGGATGCGCGGTTGAAAGAGCGGGAGGAGCAATATTTATATGAATTCGGCATAGCGAATGCCCCCGCACTATTGGACCGGCTGCGCAACATGCCGGAGATAGCTGATGTGTTACCCAGAATTATGTTCGGCGGACTTATTTCCAACGGCGACAAATCCATGCCATTCAAAGGACAGGGCATCCATCCGGATGGAGAATCCCGGTTGCGCAATGGCATGGTAGGGGTAGACAAAAGCATGAAGGCAAGTAGCCAGCTACAACCACTCAACAAAAGTAAAGCGGGTGTTATATTAGGCAAAAGACTGGCACGTTCCTTAAATGCAAAGGTGGGAGATATATTGATGATCTATGGTACTACCGTAGATGGCGCTATTAATGGTATCGATGTAACGCTGATGGATATTGTATCTACCGGTATCAGCGAAGTAGATGAATACTATCTGATGACCACCATTCCGGTGGTACAGCAATTGGTAAATACGGATAAGATAAGTTATATCGCGGTGATGTTCAAAAACAGGGCCCACCTGAACCAGCAACTGGCAGCGCTGGCAGGGCAACTGAAAACAGCCTTTCCGGACTACCGGTTTCAATTGTCGGACTGGAAAAATGATGCGGAATTTTATGCGGCTATCCGGGATACCTATACGGTTATCATCACTTTTATGGGCAGCATTGTGCTGGTGATTGTAGCGCTGAGCTGCTGGAATATTATGAATATGTCTACCATGGAGCGTATCCGCGAAATAGGAACGTTGCGGGCCATTGGTATCAGTATCCATAAAATATCGGGCATCTTCCTGTTTGAAGCCTTGTACATAGGTTTGATCAGTGTTGTTGTTGGGATGCTGCTGCAACTGCTGGTAGCCGCCCTCCTGAATGCCGCCAATATTATGATGCCGCCGATTCCGGGAATGAACAGGGGCTACATATTGCAGATATATAGCCTTACTTTTTATCACCTGCTGATTGCAGTGGGTGTGATACTGGCGATTGCTTTTTCCAGTTTGTCGTCTTTCCTGATCATCAGAAAATTATCTATTATTCAATCCTTGGAACATGCCTGATATACTACGATGCTGTTATAAAACCAATAAAATGATATACCGGATCAAATGTTGTTTGCTATTGTTGTTATGGCCTGCTTTTTTAGCTGCCCAATCTATAGAGGAAGGGGCGGCACTCTTGCGGGAAGCAGAACTTAAACGCCAGCCATGGCCGGTCATGACCTCTGTTATCCAACTGGATGATAACGGTCCGGCCGGACATTCGACGCATCTTTACCATGTATTTTATAATGCGGATAAAGTATTGTTGGCCTATATGTCGCCTGCGGAAAGTGGAAATTTATTGTTGATGGTAAAAGATGGTTTATGGTTTTATACAAAAGATACGCGCATGCCTACCCGGATTACGCCGATGCAAAAAATGTCCGGATCTGTTTCCTATGGTGATTTAACGAATCTCAGCTGGAAAGATTATGTAGTAACTGCTATGGAAAATACCACTTATGAAAATACAGCAGCCCACTTACTGCATCTGGCTGCAAAAAATAAAAGTGCTACCTATCAGAAAGTAGATCTTTGGATAAACAAGGCCAATAAACGGCCGATCACAGCGGTATCTTACCTGCTTTCCGGAAAAAAATACAAAACGATCAGGTATACCAAATATAATATCAGTGAAGGAAAAGATGTTAATACGCAGATCCTTTTTACAGATCATTTCAACAAAGACCGGGAATCAACGGTTGATTTTGTAAAAATAAAAAGTGAGCAACAACTGCCGAATCGGTATTTTATAAAAACTGCCTTACCGGAAATATCCAATGAAATTTGCAAATAGGAAGGCACTTGTTATCGCAATGCTCACTTTCTTTGCCGGCCATGAACTGGCTGCCCAACAGCTGGTACTGATAAGTGAACCTGCCGCCAATCAAATCAACCATTCTCCGCTGAATCCAAAGAATGTACAGTCCCTCAATAAGATGGCCGTGACGAATGTATTGTATGGGGATGCCAGTATAGGCGTATTGGGCGGCCAATGGAATACCGCCCTGAGGGGGCTGCAGCTGTTTCAGATAATTCCGGATGAGCAAAGAGCACAAAATGCCTTAACCAATGATTTTAAATGGGACCTGATAGAATTGAACTATCAGCTCGTACGCCGTAACTTCACCTTTACTGCAGGCAGGAAGAAAATGAAAATGGGCGTAGGGTATGTAGGCAGTCCCTCTGATATTATCATTGATCCGCCTTCACCGCTGGATCCGGGAGACCGCCTGTTTAATATTAAAGGCAGCGATATGTTGCAGGCTACTTACAATGGGGCTAAAGACCAGATAGACTTATTTTACCTGCCCAATACAGAACAGAATACCCGGCTGTATTTTAAAACACATTCATTTGCAGGCAGGTATTATCGCAATCTCGAACCATTTGAACTGGCTGCTATCGCCCGATGGGGTACAGATGGTACTTTCCAGGCTGCACTCAACGGTACGGTGGCCATTGGAGAAAAACTGGAACTGCATACGGATAATATGTACCAGGTACAAAATACTGCTTTATACCCGGGAGATGCCGGCTTAGCCAGTAAACAGCAACCTGTGTTCCGGTTGTTGTTGGGCGGGCAATGGTCGCCCGTTGAAAAATTTAATATCGTATTTGAAGGCATTCATTTTTCTGACGGATACAGTAATGCCGAATGGGACCAGTTTAATCAGCTGCTGGATGTGTTGCCCCGTATGGGTTTTGTGCCGGTCGATGGAGCGCCCGTTCATGCCGGGGAGGCATTGGGGCGCTTGTATGAGGCCAAAGATTTTATCAGAAAACGTAACTATTTATTTCTGCGGCTCTTCAAAACCGGTATCATAAAAAAAGTAGACGTAGAGTGGGTCAACTATATCGGTTTGGATGATGGTGGTTTTTTCAGCCGCTTTTCGCTGTATTATCAGCTCCGGGAGCGCATCGGGTTTTATGGGCATGCACAAAAGATAACCGGTAGGAACAGTGGATTCGGTTTTTTTGATTATTCACAGAATCTGATAGTTGGTGTCAAAGTCCGATGGTGGAATAAGGATAAATAATGGGGGTTAATCCAGTTGTACGGCTATGTAGCGTTCATCAATCGCTATATTAAACCAGCCGGTACTGTGCTGATGGGGAATGCAGCATATGATATCCAGATGGGGGATATCAGGTCTGGATAAGTGTAGGAATGAGCAGCAGGTATTTATGTCTGTTTTGAAGATATATACAGGTATTTATACCTGTTTCCCGGAAAGAAGACGGCGGCGATATGCTTTTTGTCATTAACTTGTAGCTGTTTTAGCATCACCCAATATCTATAAATAAGTATCCTTACAATGAAACGATCCCCCTTTTTTTTCGCGGTATTATTAATGCTTGCCATGATTGCCGGATGTAAGCAGCAGGTTGCTGATCATACAACAACGACGCCGGTGGTTAACAGTAATGACTGCGGCCAGGCAACTGATAGTGTTACCCGGATCCTCACCCGGTTGACAACTGCCCGCGAAAATATTCTGGCCTATGATAAACTTAACCGGAAGCACTGGAAACACCGAGAGCCGGTAGAAGCCTATACCATCCGGGCGGTAGACCTTTTAACGGCGATGGGAATGCCGGCCTCCATGGCCGATTCCGCCATATGCCGGTTTAAGCATGTACGGGTATATCTCGGGTATCACGAGCAGGCTGGATTTAAGCTCTATGTTGTACCGGTCGATAATGCCTGTTTAAAAGGGAGTGATCCGAGGAAGTGGAATGCCGGCACAGATGTGATGCTGGACAAGCAGGCAAATCCTATTATGGAGAGTATCAGTCCTTCTGGAATGGCGAATTATGACAGGTATGTGCTGGATCTGAATGCCCCTTGTCCCAATACCTGCCCGAATGGAAATACTGTAAAAGAAGACCGTCAACCATGATGAATTTCTCAGAAACGATCATTGTGCTATCGCATGTACCTATTTTGCTAACAGTGGTATATGCCGCCCTGTACTACAAAAGATTCCCGCATGAGTTGAAGGTGTTCTCCTGGTTTATTTTTTTATCAGGTATCATCCAGTTCACCTCCCTGGCTTTTTGGTATGCCGGTAAAAACAATATGCCTTTGCTGCACATCTACGTAGCCGCCGGATTTGTATGCCTGGCCTGGTTTTATCAGACATTGCTGCGTGGGTTTGTCAATAGCAAGATCATCGGGTTGATCACCGGGTTATTCCTGCTGTTTACCATTATCAATTCCCTGTTTTTTCAATCGGTACTCACCTTTAATTCTATCGCCTTAACAGTGGAATCAGTGCTGATTGTTATCCTGACGCTGTTTACCTTCCGGTTTTTCTTAAGTGATATCGTAAAAGAAACCAGTGGCCGTGATCTCAAAAGCCTGAATTGGATTAACGCCGGTTTGTTTATCTATTATTCTTCCAGTATACTGTTGTTTTACTTTGGTTCGGTGATCACCCATGCATTTAGCAGAAGTCTGAGTTTGTATGCCTGGATTTTTCATTCGTTTTTTTCCATTGTGATGTACAGTTGTTTTTTTATTGGCCTATGGAAACGATCAAAGACCTGAATTTTTTAAACGCCTTGCTGCCACTCGCACTGATCGTATTTATTATCGGTGTGGGTGTGGTGTTCCTGAACCTGCATTTTCAGCGGAATTTATCGCTCCAGAAACTAAAGCAGGAAGCCTTAAAAAACATCTATCAGCATGACCTGCTTCGCTCGAACATACAGGCACAGGAGCAGGAGCGTAAGCGTATTGCGCATGATTTACACGATGAGCTGGGAGCGGTGATGTCTATTATGCGGATGCACCTGATGGTATTGCAGCAGCAAAGTACAGCAGGTACACCGCAGTTGCAGGAAGGCTTACAGCAGGTGCGTGCATTATCCGAAACCGCCCTGGAGAGTGTGAGAAGTATCAGCCATCGGTTGATGCCGCCACAACTGGAAGCTTTTGGATTATTAGCTGCCCTGGATGCAGTGATCGCGCCTATCCATAAAGCGGGTAGCATCACCATCGAACTGGGTAGTGACAGCGAACTGGAAGAGGTGCCCTGGCTGGTGAATCTGGGCCTGTTCCGTATTGTGATGGAATTGATCAATAACACCCTGAAACATGCTGGTGCTACCGCTATAAAAATAGATTTTTTGCGCAGGGGGCAACAGCTGCAATGTCATTATCAGGATGATGGGAGCGGACTCCCGGCCGATAATCAGCATAAAGGGTTAGGACTTAAAGGGATTGAAGGCCGGGTAAATGCGCTCGGCGGAAAACTGACAATAGGGAATAGGGAAGCTGGTGGCTTTTACGCAACAGTGGCATTAACCATAGGTGAAAATAATCGTTAACAGATGAAACACAATATACAAGTAGGATTGGTGGAAGACCAGTTTCTTTTCAGAGAAGGCATGAAAGCCATTATTGGTACCTGGGAAGGTATGGAAGTGGTATTTGAATCGGCAGATGGCTATTCGGTATTGGAGCGGTTAAAAAACGCGCCGGCGGTGCCGGACGTGATGCTGGTAGATCTTTCATTACCACCCGATGGCGAAAGAGAATACAGCGGGCAGCAGGTAACGGAAGATGTAACGGCCGCTTTCCCGGAAATGAAGATTCTTATTTTATCTGTGCACGATGATGAGCATTTTATTAACCAGTTAATTCATTGCGGTGCACATGGCTACCTGGTGAAAGACAGCGCCCCCCAGGAAGTAGAAGAGGCCATTAATGCGGTATATCATAAAGGCTCCTATATCAACGAACGGGCTTTAAAAGCATTGCAGCTTAAAACCGTCCGGAAAATAAAGCAAAAGCCGGCGAACCTGGTCATCAGTAAGCGGGAAGAAGAGATTTTACAGCTGGTGTGTAAACAGTATACGGCGGAAGAAATAGCACAGGAACTTTTTATCAGTGTCAAAACGGTCAATGGTCACCGCAACAACCTCTTACAGAAAACAGGTTCCCGCAACGTGACCGGTTTGGTACTCTATGCTATCCGGAATAATATCGTATCATTGACATGAGCAGGCGCGCGTTTAGCTAACACACATTAAATATTGCCAATGAATGAGCTGATTACAGTAGCAGTAATTGATAGTGGAAATGGGGGCCATGACGACCTGCATGTTGTTGTACAGGATGTGATGGAGGGATATTTTGATACCTATTATTTCTGGTTGAAGCTGGAGTCGGTCGGTAGTAAGGATATAAAAGCAGGGGTGGCATCGCTGATCGCCTATTGGATAGCCTGTATAAGTAATAGTAGCCCGAATGATATCATTTATTTGCCCATTGATTTTTCGGATGAGTACACGGGTTGTTTGCGTGTAGAAAAATTGTCGGGGCGATTAAAAGTTACATATGGTTATTCGTTGACAGAAGGCTATAGTGTTAATCCTTTGGATCCTGGTGATTATTATAATAGTATTGCTGATTTTAAAGCGCAGGCAACGGAGGAGCTGTTGGTGAGCGAGGCAGACCTGATACAATCATTGCACCGTGCAATAGATCATCTGAAAAAAATGTAGCTGCTGACAGGAGGGGAGGACACGTCGCAGGTATAGCGGACTTACATTATTAAGATCTAATGTTTGTAGCAGTGTTATATACAGAGAAGGTTAATGCCAACAGGCATTAACCTTCTCTGCGCTATTTACAGGCAGTTTTTTGATCGTATAGTCTGCTGGTGATGAATTATAAATTACAGGGGGAAGGCATAAAATGAGATTCCTTCATAGAATTTCCAGTAATTGGGATCATCCAATGTACGCTGAGGACCAAAATAATGATGCATATTCCAATCGCAATAGTGAATGTGAATGGGAATTGATCCAGGTACTTGTGTTTTGTAGGCATAAAATGCTACTCCCTCATATTGCCACCATCCGGGGGCATCTATCCAGTTGGGTGTAAAGTAATGATCTTCACCCGGCGCACTGTTAAATGAATTTATTGGTACAGCGCCAGGTAAGGGTTTATTATATGCGCGGAATAGAGGACCATCATAATGCCAATAATTTCCGGTAGGAATAAATCCTGCCGCGAGATAACTATTCCCACCACCACTAGTACTGTATGACTGAATGTTTACCAGTTGAGAGGAACAATCCATGGTGGTATAGTCGCCATTTATAATCGTTTTGTAAACACCGTGATTTTTAGCATTACGTAGTTTATAGGCAATTACTTCTCCTCTTGATTCCGGCCCCATATTGGCACTATTGATGACATAATCGCGGAAGGCTTGAATTCCTTGTATCGTAGTGGCAGCTGACGTAGAAGAGCCTCCTATTAAAACGCCACTGATTTTTAGTTCGTCCATTACTACTTTATATTCATTGGAGATGGTGGTGCCTCCACCTGCTATCCAGGCACTAAAAGATGCTTCGAGTGATTTATATACCCGGGATGAATCATAAGTTGTTTCTAAGAGCAGATACGCACTTCTGCCGTAATCAATGGTGGAGATATATACAGGTGCAATGGTTCCGGTGAAATCAATCGGTTTATTGAACAAATTACCATCTCCCGGAATATTAATATCTGCACTGAAAAATTTTTGAAAAATTTTCAATACGAAGAAATTTCTGCCACTGTAACTGCTTTCATCATAATTCATAGTAGCATTAAAAAAAGTGCTGAATTTTAGATTGGCACTGATTTTCATTTCCATTTCCCTTTTGGAACGGGTGTTAATTAATGAAAAAGTAAAATTGGCAGGCTGCTGTCCGGTGATTGTACTGCGCATGATTTCCTGCATGGAAGTCCTGAAATCGGCTAATGTAGGAGTAATGGTTTTGGCAATAGGACCACTGGAACCCTGTATGGAAACAGAGTAGGTAATAGGTTTGCGTACATAACCTGCAGGATAAATTAAGGGGTCATAGGTTCCGCTTTGTATACTGTTGCCGTCCAATAAGGAACCGATGTACATAATATCCGTAGAAGGATCTAATACACTTAGTTTATCGAATTCAGCAGATTGGGTATGCGCAATCGGTACGCAACCGTTGTTGTCGTTGGCACTGCCGGATAGTGTCGTTGACTGATTACTTTCACTCCTGGAAATGGCCGTTTGAGGAACACGTAAATCTTTAAATTGATTGAGGTGATTGGAGATGTTAGGAGCTTCCGCCGGAAGCGCTTTTTCATCCTGCTTTTTACAGGCGTTTAGGATTAGCATTAAGCCAATAGCCAATAAGGGGATTTTTTTCATAAGATTACATTGAAGGATAGAAAAATAAATTGGGTTTTAACAGGCTTATTATGTGCAGATATAGGGCGGGTACTTTCGAATAAGGGTTGTCATATGGCGTGTGTATTCATATACAATCCATAAAACAGGGGATGTTATATTTGATAGCGTATAAATAGCTTTATAAAAGTAATGGGTATGGCTGCAATAACTATGCGGTAATGTAATCATCATATGAACGTCTCTTTAATGTATTTGTAAAACTACCGCCGGGCAGGAATATTGTTTTCATAGCTGCAATCGACTTACATATCCTGGAATTTAACTTTGATATTAAGACAGGAAATTTATCATTTTTTTCTTGTTTCTCTATATTGCCTGCGTACTTGCGTAAAGCAGGAATTGCAGTATGCTTACAGTAGCATATTTCATTATTTCCCTGACTGCCTATGCCCCAATAGCCTGGTTACTCCTTTTTACATATCCTTCAACTAATATAAGTATGTACCCTGATTTTACGTGTTTGAAGTTTTCTCCAAACCTATACCGTTTGCTGCTGCTTTGCAGTGTATGCATGTTGATCGTGCATGTTTCGTTGGCGCAGCCCATACATTGCGTGCGTGCTACGTCATTTTCCACCAGTGGCCCGGCTGCAGTTACTTCCCCCGGGCTGGCCGTAGATAATGATCGTTCTACCGCGGCTGGTTTTTTATTCCGGAAAGAAAATGTAGGTGCTAAGTTTTTCTTGTCTTTTCCTGTAAAGACAAAACCGGGAGATTCACTTAATATATTATTTAAGGGGACGACGCCCATAGTAATAAAAGCGGGTCATGTAATTACGTATGATGGCGATACCGAACTGGAGAAGATCCCGCTTAGTTCGTTTAGTGTAGAATATACCAATGCGCCGTTTGGGTATGTATTTGGATGGCAATATCAGCGACCATTTGATAAAATAGCGATTTCATTGGAAGCCTATAATTATACTCCTGAGAAGGTAGATATATGTGGGGCGTATCATGTTCGTGCGTTACCCTATATCAGTAATACTGTAAATGTGTGTGAAGGTGCTGCAGAGATGTTGCATATTACGGGGCCGGAAAATGCTGTTTTTAAATGGTATGTGGGAGCAATAGGTGGGGTGCCGATATTTACCGGAGCGGATTTCAAGGCGCCCACACTTTTCCGGGATACTACTTTTTACGTAGAGACAACGGATGCCACAACTGGTTGTACGAATGAATCCAGAAAGAGAGTAAATCTCCGTGTTTCGCCCACAGCAGCTACTTTCTCAAAACAATGGAATAAAACATTTGGGGGAAGCGGGTTAGACGATCTGTATCATGTTTCCCTTACGCTTGATGGAGGCTATCTGCTTTGTGGTACTTCTGCTTCCGCAAATATGGATGTTACGGATGGCAATAATGGCCAACAGGATTTTCTGGCTATTAAAACAGATTCTGCTGGTACAAAACAATGGAATAAAACCTATGGTGGTAGTGGTAATGATGTATTGCTGGCTGCTATAAAAGCCCCGGGTAACGGTTATTTGCTGACGGGATACACGACATCTGCTGATAAAGACATCACAGATGGTAATAACGGCGGTGAAGATGCCTGGATGGTAAGGGTCGATAATACCGGTAACAAATTATGGGATAAAACTTTTGGTGGAACCGGTAACGACCGGATCAATGCGGTCGTAGCCAGTCCGGAAGGTGGATATTTGTTGGGCGGTTATACCTGGTCAGACAATGGAGATGTTACAGATGGCAATAATGGAAAATCCGATATCTGGATTGTACGTATGGGAACAGGAGGGGTAAAGTTATGGGATAAGACCTTTGGTGGTAATAATCTGGATGTTTTGACAACGATAGCTGCAACACCGGATTCCGGCTATCTGTTGGGTGGATATTCCCGCTCCTCCAACGCAGATATTACAGACGGCAATAATGGTGCGGAAGATTACTGGATTATCAAGATAGATGCCAATGGAAATAAACAATGGAATAAAACGTATGGCGGCAGTGGAGCGGATATCCTCAAACGGGTATTGTATACAGAAGACGGCGGTTATCTTTTGGCGGGTACTTCTACTTCGTCAGATTGGGATGTTAGTAGTGGTAATAAGGGTGGAGAGGACTTTTGGGTCGTAAAAACGGATGCATCCGGCAATAAAGAATGGGAGAAATCCTATGGCGGGAGCAGCTATGATTTACTGACGAGTGTACAATCTATTCCAGGTGGTTGGTTGTTGGGTGGATATACCCGTTCTGCAAATGGTGATATTACAACCGTTAATAAGGGGGAAGACGATTTTCTGATTGCCGTGATAGGGTATACAGGCAAACTGGGAAGTACCTTTACACTGGGTGGTAGCAAGGTAGATCAGCTTTATTCCTTACGTACGACCAACATACCTGGAGAAGTGATCCTGGGAGGTTTTTCTTTTTCTACTGATGGAGATATTTCAGATGGCAATAACGGGCTGGAAGACTTTCTGCTGGCAAAGATAAAAGCAGCTTACAATTGCGACGGTGGTATGCCGGCTGCAGCAGCCATCCTGGCCGATACGATTAAACCCGCCATACCCCGGCCGACCACATTAAAAGTATTTCCTAATCCTTTTTCTCAACAATTAGCTTTACGCTATACAGTGAAAAAAGAAGGACGTGTGCGGTTACAACTGTTTCATATCAGTGGCACCCTGATGGCTACACTGAAAGATGAATGGATGTCGGCTGGCACTTATCAGCTACAGGTTAATGGTAATGGTTATCCCGCCGGCAGCTACATCCTGCGTTTACAGGAATCTGGTAGTACACAGGTGACTTCGCTGATTAAGTCTGATTAATGCACCATCTAAATGATATCATATGTACCACTTCCTCATATTCCTCCGGTCATCCTGGTTTAAAATGTTGATTTTGATGGGATGTTTGATCACTTCCTTTACAGCTATACAGGCGCAATCCATTCTCCCTGGTTTGGCCAGGATACAAACTTATAAGACGGATGGCCTTTGCGTGGGATGCCTGGTCGCACAGCCTGAATTAGCGGTAGACACGAGTAGCACTACTTATTCCCAGTTGAAGATTTTATTAGGTTTGCTGGGTGCTTATGCGCAGCAAACACTGACCTTTCCATCTACCGGCAGCACCGGCAGTACTGTCACCCTGCTGCTATCATTTCCTGCCACCGTAACCAATCCGCTGCAGGTGGGTAATGTGGAGGTAGCCACTTACCTGAATGGTACATTTAACAATGACCGCAGAAGACTGGCTGATCTGGATATGGGCATATTTGTGATGCTGTTGGAGGGAAATAAAGTCATGGTATTTATCACTTGTGAAAAACCATTTAACCAGCTGGAGGTGCGTCTTACCTCCGGTTTACAGTTGATAGGCAGTGTGAATATACACTATGCTGCCCAGGAGGTACCGGCGCAGCAAGTAGCCGGGAACCTGGAAAAGATGAGTGATGCCGCTATTTTTGCCTCCCCTGCACTGTATAATCATACCATCTATGCAGAAGCTGCTGCCAGGGCCGGATCTACAGCCGGCGCGCAGACAGCAGCTGTAGAAGACTGGCAATTATTCCCGAATCCATTCAGTACGCAGCTAAGTACCCGTTTCACCCTGCGTAAACAAGCCCGGGTAACGATCACACTATATCCGGTGAATGGCGCCAGGCCCTTTGTGTTGACAGATCAGGTAAGGGCACCAGGGGTATATCAAATACCTTTGACCACTGCAAAACTACCGGCAGGACAATACATTTGTAAAATCATGGCAGGGCAGGAGGTACATACGCAACAAGTAATAAAACCGGAATAAAATTTCAATTACAAAAGATAAACCATCAAAGCCTTCAGTACCGGTACTGCAGGCTTTGATGGTTTTTGCGTACTAATGATGTGATAGTTCAACATGCAGACAATATCCTTTACCATGTATATTCTTAATACTGACACCAGCATCGTGCTGCAGCTTTTTCCGGAGTTTGGATACATACATATCCAGGCTGCGTCCTGTAATTACCCCTTCATCTTCCCATCCTTCTTTTAGTAACAGGTTACGATCAATCACCTGATTGATTTGTTTGACAAAGATGTTAAGCAGGGTCTGTTCTTTGGGGGTGAGGGAGATTGTTTCCTCCGCGTAGCGCAATATGCCTTTATCCGGGATAAACAGATATGCTCCGATGGCAATGCCGGGTATGTCCATAACTGGCGCCGGAACTACCAGTGGCCTGTCGGGGTTGTTCGGCTTTTTACGTTTGTAAAACTGCCTGCCTGTGACCACTGCAACGCTCATCAGCAAGCCCGCGATGAGGGTATAATAAAGCGGTGCGTTGTTGCTGACAGGTACCTGTATATTAATAACATAATTGTCTGGTGGCATTATCCGGCCTATACAAGGCACGGTGCCTTTGATGACATCTTCGCTGGTAAATCCATATACAATCTGGGAAGATCCGGCGATGGTAACACTTAACGTGTAGGGAACCGGCAGCAGATGCGCTTTCATCAGCTGTGTAGCGATGTTGGCCAGGGAATCGGGGATGAATGTAAACGGATTTTCGAACGAAATCCGGTACGTATTGGCAGCTGTTTGTTGTACCGGCATGATCCGGGAAGTATGATCGCCTGCTGCCCGCAGCAACAGGTGACCTACCTGTCTGAACTGGATAGCTTTCCGGCTTTCCTGCTCTGAAAGCCCCTGTGCAAACAGGTTTGAGCAGTGATGCAGCAGGATTGCCAGCGTAATAAAGGCCGTCGTTAACCGATGTAAATACAAAGCTTTAAAAGATTTTACCAGTCAATTTACACTTTTTTACACGTGTTTACCTGCCCTTGCCTGCGTATCACTTTACCTTCGGCCTGATTTATTCAAATTAAAAATAATTATTATGTTTAAAAAACGTCTGGCCGCAATGGCCCATGTAGCAATCGGGGTTGTACTGATTCGTATCATCGCCGGCTTACTGATTTTTGTTCATGGCTGCGGCATATTTCATCCGGGGCATATGGAGGGGAATATTGCCTGGCTGACTGACCTTCATTTTCCGATACCGGTAGGAATGGCTTATCTGGGAAAAGGGGCGGAACTCGTTGGTGGCGCCTTCCTAATGCTGGGATTACTGACCCGGATGGCGGCAGCCGTGCTGGTCATCAATATGGGGGTGATTACTTTTATCATGGGTACGGGTAAGGTCTTTACAGACGACCAGCCGCCTTTTTTATTCCTGGTATTGTTCCTTTATTTACTGATAGCCGGTGGCGGGAAATATAGTCTTGATAGGTTATGGTGGGGCAAACGTTCCGCATCGTAATAGCGAAGCTGGTGAGATAAGGGATTGCTGCGAAGTTTTCTCAGGCATAGGCACTTCCCTTTTTAGTGATGTATCTTTGCCGGATGAACAGCCGTAACAGCGGCATGACCGTTTATCATTGTCAGGTACAGGCAGGAGTCATTTTATATACTTATCCTGTTGTATCAGATGCATGGAAACAAAACACATCATAACAGATAGATAATGGCCTACTCCATAAAGAAAGAAGACGTGATAAAATATGCGCCGGAAGCCTTGCGGGAATTTCACCTGACAGCCTACGAATGGATCGATAACCTGCATTTCACGGCGGATCCCCATGTATATCTGACAAATGCCGCGGCGTATCTTACGGTAGCCAGGGAATTGTTTCTGGCGGCCGGCTGGGATGGAGATGGTGAAATAGGATTAATCTGGATACCACCGTTTATGCTGCATGAAATGGCATTTCAGGAAGATGCCAGGGGGGTGATTATCTGGCATGTGAAGCAGGAGGAAGATGGCATTTCCTGGTTGCTCTCACCCATCGCATTGCCTTTCCCGTAAGGAGAGCAGGATAAAATTGTCAACTGATGGCTGGCACATAGCTGGTTTAAATGGAGCCGGTGGCTGATCCTTTTTTAATACATTGCAGTATGAAGACGTTCTTACTGGCGCTGGGACTAACCACGCTTTTCGGTTGTTACTCCCGTACCGAAAGTTATGATGAAAGCCGCGAACTGATTCCCAACCCGGAGGGGTATCAAAAGGATACGTTTGTGCTGCCGGCCGGTGATACCACCTCCGTGAGAGATACGATCCATAATAAAACGCCCGCTTGATCCGGTAGCAGCGGCGTTTTATTACAACAGGCCATCAGGAAATTTAACCACGTATGTATATGAAATATCAACTCAGGAATATTCCTTTATTAAAGAAGATACTTTTGGCGGATTTCTTGTTGGGTGGGGGCACGGCGGTGATAGGTTTATGTGGGTATCCGTTGTTATCCGATTTTATGGGACTACCGGTAAATCTGATTGTTATTATCTCGGCAGTTACCCTGGCTTATGCACTGGTGGCCCTGCGTCTCGTAACACAAAAACAGCCGGCTGTATCGTTGCTGCGCATCCTGATATACGCCAACTGGATATGGGCGTTTATCAGCCTGGCGTTATTAATCTGGTATCTTCCCGGAGCCACCATATGGGGCGCAGCATTCCTGATACTACAGGTGGCCGTAGTAGGAGGGTTGGCTTATGTGGAAGGTACGTATGTTACCCGCTCCGGTAGCGGCAATACCGGAACATCCCGTAGCAGGTAACTTACCGGGCTGATATTAGTTGATGCTATTCCGTGCTTTGAATTTCACACGCAGGCTTTGCGGGTAGCGGCTGAATATACCAATTTCTTTAGGGATGGTATCATCCGCAAACGCCAGCTCCTCCATGTAATCCAGTAGCATTTCCGCCGCCACCTGCATTTCCATTTTAGATAACTGCGCACCTACACAGAAGTGGCGTCCATATCCAAAAGTAGCCATGTTGCTGGCGCCGGTATACGCTATTTTGGTTTCCAGTTCTTTCCGCAGGATATTAAACTCATCGGGGTTTTCAAATTTTGATTTGTCACGGTTGGCAGCAGCAATCATACAAACCACAGTGGCGTTGGCGGGAATCTCTCCACTACTTAACTGTACTTTCTCGCTGGTGACGCGCAGTATCATATGAGCGGGGGGGGAGCACCGCAGGGATTCGGTGATGGCCCGATCCATCAGGCTTCGGTCTTGTTGCAGCAGGGCCAGCTGGTCGGGATGGGACAACAAATTGCGGAACATATTGGCAATGGCTTTATCCGTTGTTTCACCACCTGCCTGTAGTAACAGTCCGCAGAATCCCATTATCTGACGCTTGTCCATCTGCACACCGTCTATTTCAGCATTACAGAGAATGGTCAGTAAATCGTTGCCCTGCTTGCCAATACGGTCATCGATGATATTACTCAGATATGCCTGGAATTCATCCCTGGCATCTTTGGCTGCCTGTAATACCGTCTCATTATTACTGATGTTTTCGAAGTGGCGGGCAAAACAATTGTACCATTTATGAAAATAGACGATGTCTTCTTCCGGTAGTCCCAGCATGCTGACGATCACTTTAATAGGGAAGATGTTGGTAAATTCATCCCTTAATTCCACCACATTTCGCCCGTTGAAATGTTCCAGCAGGGAAGCTGCATTTTGTTTTATACAAGGGAGTGTTTGTTCCATCAGTTCCTTGCCACGAAAAGAAGGTACTACTACATTACGGGACCTGGAATGTTCTCTGCCATCCATCTGTATCATGGTGACGCCGTGCAGGGGTTCTACCTGCCAGGAATAGTTATGGCTGGTGAAGGTGGGATCTTTAAAAGCTCTTTCCACATCTTCATATAAACTGATAACATAACTATTCGTGGGTTCGTGAAAAAAGAGTGGTTGTTGTTCGTGCATTAACTGATAGTAATAGTAAGGATTTTCCTGATAGGCCTCAGAGAAGAAATTAATAGTTTGCATAAAATGAGATTTCGATTTAATCGGTAATTGGGAATTACTATGCTGTTGAGGGGAAGCTGGTCTTAATGGTTACTTTGTGTATTTTTCCTGGCTATCTTGAGAGGTAAATATAAATACAACGTCTGAAATGTAGTCTCAGTAAACCGCCGGCACTGCAAACTCTTCCGGAGGAATGTCCATAGCGTTGGTGGTATAACCGGTAAGCAGCCCATGACCAATCGTGACATCATTGAAGGAAATACCTACACTTTATTTGTACGCAGATAAAGCGCAGGTAATATCCTGTTCCTGCTTGCGGACAGGTGATTATTGCATCGCTTTTTTTATATCAGCTATTAATAGGTTTGTTCTATAATCAACTCCTGCTTTGGTTAAGTGATAGGGAGTATTAAACATCAGGGAGTCTGGCATTTTATACCGTGCCGGAGTGCCCAGTACAGTAAGACCATTTTTCTTTAGCGCAGCTGCGATACCTGCTATTTGCGGGATACTTTTTTCAAACGTCGAGTCCTGCAGCCCGGGGAAGGAAACCAACAGGGTAGCGCCTTTTTCCTGCATTTTCTTGTTGAAATCCATCAGCTTTTCAACAACTGCGGGATTGTATTTATTACCTAAAGAAGCATAGGGTTCAAATTTTTCCTTTCCCAGCTGCCAATGCCCGGAAGCATCTCCAAATGTATTGAAAGAAGAAACACCATATACCGGACTTTCCGTATTATATAAGTACTGCGACGGCATGAATTTAGAGAAGAGATATGCCGGCAGATAACTATAAATAGCCGCCCACTGCCTGATGCCTAATTGGTGGATGGCACGGGGAGGAACATCCAATGCCGTTATCAGTAACTCTTCACGACCGTATGCAAACTTGTTATAGAATTGTTCATACTCCGGCGAAATGACAACAATGTCGCCGGATTGGATAAAGGGGAGGGTATGATCGAGCATATAGATTAACCCCAGGGCGGCATGAATGGCGGTGTTGATAGGATGAATATGCAGAGAGTCCTGGATGATCTCACTATTCAACCCAAAGCTCAGGTTGGACCCACCTACTAAAACCATACGGGGAGCTGGTGTGTGTATCAGCAACGAATCCTTTATGGGTTGTGCAAACAATAACGATTTCGAGGTAGTGGGTGTTGCCGGTAATAGCAGCCCTACCGTAAATATCCCCAAT
Source organism: Chitinophaga nivalis (assembly GCF_025989125.1). NCBI lineage: Bacteria > Pseudomonadati > Bacteroidota > Chitinophagia > Chitinophagales > Chitinophagaceae > Chitinophaga > Chitinophaga nivalis. The sequence goes on from NZ_JAPDNR010000001.1 coordinate 4,127,767, forward strand.
ATGATAGCAATAAAATGTAATAGCGTTACGAAAAATTTCCTCATCTCGATACATTAAAACTGGAAGTAAATAAATTGTTGTTCGGTACCATGACATATACAGATGGTGAGGACCAATGCAACATAAAACGCCCATCTCGGGATCTTGTGATACTTTACGCCCAGATTAGCAATAGCATATTGTTGTTCCCGTCCCAACCATTCAACGGCAAAGAATAAACCTATAAGATAAAAGAGGTATGGAGGGATCTGTACCTGGTCTGGCTTAGAAAACAATGACGGTGAACATATCGATGAAATGTAGCTGAATGCATGTGCAAGGTTCTCTGAACGGAAAAAGATCCAGGCAAAAGTTATTAAGCCAAAGGTCAATACCATCGAGAAAAATTCTCGTACTGTCGGAAATATTTTTCCCTTGGCTACGATTTCAAGATGATTCCTGTTGGTGCCGCGAATGATGGAAGGCATGATGTATAAGGCGTTCAGGAAGCCCCATGCCAGGAAGGTCCAATTTGCACCATGCCAGAAACCACTTACCAGGAAGATGATAAAGGTGTTCCTGATCTTCATCAGCATACCACCTTTATTTCCGCCGAGAGGAATGTAAAGGTAGTCCTTGAACCAGGATGACAGGGAAATATGCCAGCGTCTCCAGAACTCGGCAATATCCCTGGAGAAATAGGGGAAAGAGAAGTTGCGCAGCAGTTCCATACCGAATAACCTGGCGGTGCCCAGCGCTATATCCGAATAACCTGAAAAGTCGCAATAAATCTGAATAGAGAATAATACCGCACCTAAAATTAATGTACTGCCGGAATATTCAGTGGAATGATTGAAAATAGTGTTGGCATATTGCGCACAATTATCGGCGATAACAACTTTCTTGAATAAGCCCCACAGCATTTGCCGCAAGCCATTCACCGCCTGTTCAAAATCGAATTCCCTTTTCTGCCGGATCTGAGGTAAGAGGTGCGTTGCCCGTTCTATAGGACCGGCCACCAGCAAAGGAAAAAAGCTGACGAAGAGGGAGTAGTCGATAAAGTTGCGTGTGGGATTGATCTTACCTTTATAAAGGTCAATCACATAAGATAAACCATGAAAAGTATAGAAGGAGATACCCACCGGCAATAAAATATGCAGCGTCTCAATGTTTGATTTGAATCCCAGCAAGGTTAAACCTTCTGCGAAAGAATGGGCAAAAAAATTATAGTATTTAAAAATGGCAAGAAATCCAAGGTTGATAACTATGCTGGCCCAGAGCCAAAAACGTTTTTTATTTTTACTGGTGGCCTCATATATTTTAATGCCGGTATAATAGTCTAGTAGCGTAGAAAAAACCAACAGGAACATAAAACGCCAGTCCCAACAACTATAAAAAAAATAGCTCGAAACCAGGAGCAAAACATTTTGAAATCTGAGATTTCCTTTCGCTAGAAACCAATACAGTACGAATACTACTGGTAAGAATAGTGCAAAGGTAATTGAATTAAAAAGCATGGTGTATAGTATACAAGTAATGTCCGAATAAAATCCAAGAACGTTGTTTTACTTGAATCCATGGCAGTTATTATAAACTGGATAATTATGTAATATGAATATAGGTGTCTCAAAGACAAGAAAGTAAATAAAACCTGTCTGCACAAACTGGATAATTTCGTTTAGTCTTTGGGGTTAATAGGATTTTAGCGTATAGTATTTAGTGTATTCAACTGGTAATGTCGGTAAATGACTGGTCAGTCTCATTGTCACGAACTGCGGTAGTCGCTTCACTTGTCTTGTTACAATCAGCAACGTCTGCTGATGCGTATATTGATCTGCTGCAATAGTTATTTGTCTGGATGCTTTCACGACGAAAGAATGTGGCATGATAAGTATGTAGTTGGATCAGACGTAAGGTATCTCTGTAGTATATTGGAAGTAAGTCGTGTTTTGTTCTTATAGAGATGGGGATAATGTAGTCATAAGGAGACGAAATTAGCTGTCTGAAAAAATATTTCCCGTACTGCGGGCGACTTGCCGGTTGGGATACTTACTTTTATTTAACCATCATATATTTAATGTTAGATGACCCAAAGGAAATTATTTAACCCGTATTCTCTTTCCAGAAAAATAAGCATGATTAAAAATCGCTCCAAACAATTGGGCCTGTTATTTATGCAAAGTTGAATTATTCCCGATCTAAATGCCATATTTATTCACCCTTAATTTTAACCAATATGAATTATTGTAATCGGATTTTATTGGGTCTGCTGTTTGTTGCCGGTCTTGCTATGACCCAGTCTTGCCGGAAAAGCGACCAGTTAACTTCATCAGACATTCAGGAAAGTAATAACAGTGCCTTCTCTAAAGATCAACCTGCGTTGAATAATATTGTGTCGGGAGGTATCTATCGTATTACCTCTGTACGTAGTGGCAGAGTATTGGATGTAGTGAGTGGTTCCTATAATGATGGTGCGCAGATACAACAATATCATTGGCATGGAGGAGATAATCAACGATGGAAGATCGTAGAGGTCTTTACCGGTATCCCGATTTATAAAATAATATCTGTGCAGAGTAATAAGGCATTGGATATACCTGGAGGTTCTTATGCAGACGGGACGATCATACAGCAGTTCACACCGCATACCGGTAAGAACCAGGAATGGTTGTTGTTCCGTCAGCCCAATGGAAGCTATGAGATCAGAAGTAATCTGACTAATAAAGCACTGGATGTAGTGAGTGCTTCCTATGATGATGGCGCCCGTATACAACAATTTACGCCACATGGCGGCGACAATCAGCAATGGGAATTAGTGCAGCTTAATTAGCAGCTATCTAGTATGAATATAGTCAACCGGAGTTCCTCAAGGAACTCCGGTTTTGTTTGTAAACCATCTCCTTTTCCTGCTGCGAAACAGCCCACAGGCAATCTATTATAGACAGCGCTCCCTGCAGTGAAGGGGCATTATATAGTCCCGGTCTTTTTTTTTATGTTTAAAAGTTACATCTTGCTATCTTAATAGCATTAACACTAAAAAATACAATGCAATATTGTGGGACTATTTAGCTTTTTTAAAAAACCAGACGAAAATTCACCTGCCAGAGAAGAGCTGGAGAAGGCCATCGAACACTTTGATCAGGGAGCATATCAGGAGGCGCTAAGATCGCTGGGGTCGGGCTTAAAGAAGGATGTGGCGTATATACCCCTGTACGAACTGGCAGCAGCTTGTCTGGAGAAATTAGGCGCCGATGAAGAGAAAGCATTGTTTGAAGCGGCCATCCATCATACCAATGACCCGGATACCTTCAATAACCTGGGCGACTTTTTCTTTAGCGCCAGGCATTATGATAAAGCGCAGGTGTTTTATGAGAAAACGTTACAGTTGCAGCCAACACACGATACGGCGCGGCATGACCTGGCCATATGCTTTGCCAGGCAATTTCAACTGGATAAAGCGTTGGCATTGCTGAAAGAAAATACCTCCGGTAACTTTTGGGATTTGTATTTTCTGAATAAGTGTAAGATACTCACCAATGAAACAGCCGGTGTACAGGCATCCATCACGCAGCTGCAACAATTTTTAGCGGCGCAGCCCAATCAGGAAGAAATGGAAATTCCTGCCCGAAAAGTGACCGAGCTGCAGGAATCCTTAGCGCGGCTACAATCCATGCCGGTTATCCGGACACATATCCGCGACTGGCATTTTGTGCAATATGGCGGGGTAATACTCGACTATTTTGAAACAGAGGAGGGGGAGGATTACGTTGCTGGTGGAAGATACGTCGCCAGCTGGGGTTCTGTGGAATCCATCAAATCGGTGGTCGTTAAACTCAAACAATTTGCTGAAAAACTATCCCTTTCATTTGCAGGTATCGTGGCGCTTCCCAACAGAGATACAGAGATACTGGGCAGGTTGCTGGCAAAAGAATTTGATGTGGCATATTATACATATGATGCCACTAATGCGTATCAGGATTGCCTGATCGTGACATCCGACAGTGCGCACCTGGAGCATCATGAAACACTTAATACCATCCAAAACGGACAAATCGTTTTTGCCATGAATCACTCTTGGCTGGATGCGGCGGTAGTATGTCCGGATATCATCGGTTTTATGACACAGCTATATAGTTTTCCCTGGGATGGCGGAGGAATGCGCGTGGGAGAGAATGGAGAAGTGGAGCATCTTCCCGAAGATACGCGTGAGGCGGCAGTCATTGCGGAAGAGATTTTCCGGCTGGAATCACCAGCGGAAGCCATCCCTGATGTGCTTGATTTTTATGCGGCACACCGGGAGTTGTTGAAAGGGATAGGCGCCCATGGAAAGGGACACCGTTATAATTTTATGATTGAAAGTCCTGTGCCCGGGTCGCATTTCAGCTGATGTTGCTGTGCGTATACCGTTATCCCGTATTACCTGGGAGGAGGCTATCCGCCCGGGTAATACGGGATAACATAAGTTGCTACAAAAGGAGTGGCAGGGCGATTTCTTTAAAGGCATTAAAAAAGTCAATTCCTTTTTTATCTGCATATTCCTGCACCTGACCTGGCCATCCCGGGTTGCTTTTAGGGATCTTATGAGTGATACGGAGTTGAGCAGATAGCTGATCTGTTAAATCAAAATCGTCTCCTGCAGCCAACTCATAACCGGTTAAGAAGGCAACAATTTGTCCCTTTTCAATTTGGTATACAAACATGAGGGGCCTTTCCAGGAATTTGGCCATTAATTTTTTGTGTTCCGCTTTCATGGTAAGATCTTATTTACTTACACCACTTTCTATAATACTAAAGGATTGCTCAACACAATCAATTTCGGCCATTACACCAAAGGGAAGCGTAAAGGTAGGGCAGGTATGCCCGAAGTCCATGGCTGTAATGATGGGCAGATCCGTCAGGCCTTCTTCGGCCATTATTTTCAGGATTTCAGTATTGTAAGCTTCCTCATGTTCGTTGTCGTAAGGTCTGCCGATAATCAATCCCTGTATCTCCTGTAAAATTCCCTGCGCGGCATAGTTTCTTAGCCAGTAACGGAAATAGAGCGGATCTATCATATCTTCCGATGTTTCTCCGAAAAGAATACAATCGCGCCACATTTCTTTTGCCGGCCAATAGGCAGTGCCTTTTAAAGACTCCAATACATCAAAGCAGCCGCCGATTAATCGTCCCCGTACTTTTCTATTGCCCTGGAGGAAGCGCCATCCTGCGGAGGGGATCATTTTTCTTTTAACATCGGATAAAGATGGGTCAAACCACTCCAGGCGCTCCGAAGTCCAGCCATTTTGATGCGGCATAATTTGCCCCACGGGCTGGGTGGAAAACAACGTGTTTTTAAGATCAGCTATCTGGTAGTCATGCATACCGCCATTTTCGGCAAAGCCCACCAGCAGGGAGGTACCGTAAAATGAAGTCAGCCCGGCTTTTAAGCAGGCGAAATGTGTAATAGTGCTATCGGAAAAACCCAGGAAAATTTTCGGGTTTTCCTGGATGATGCGCAAATCTATGTAGGGTAAGGTTCTGATGCTGTCTTCCCCGCCGATATTGGTAATAATGGCTTTAATAGACGGGTCAGCGAATGCCTCCATTAAATCTGCGGCTCTTGCCTGTGGATGATGATAGAGCCATTCGGCAGATTTCAACGCATGTTTCGTAGCTACTACTTCGAGCCCGAAAACCTCCTCTAATTGCTTTTTTCCACGTTCATACCGGTGCGGTAATTCGCCCGCTGCACCCCAGGAAAGTGAGATGGTGGCTACTTTGTCGCCCTTTTTTAAGACGGTAGGTTTAATCAGCTGCTGCATACAATTGCTATTGGCCTGCAAATATAGGCAATGTGGAAGATTCCTTTAACCGGATTATCCGGTGGTAATGATGAGTGTCGATACCAGATGGAAGTCGTATATCCGGTGGTTTTTAAAGGGGAGGGGTACAAAACAAAATAATAAACCCGGATCAGCGGTGCGGATCCGGGTTTGTAAATATGGGTGGGTAGTAGTTATTGTTTATCTTCCAGATAGTTAATCGCATACTGCATCCAATCGGTGATGTAGTTATCCAGATACACATCCGGCTGGATGCCGATATTATCGATCGGATACGCGGGAAGCCGCAACGATCTGTAGGTAGGCATTACAAAGGGGTAGTTGGCGCAACCCATGTCAAATACACGTGCAGAGCCATAATCCAGGACACCGCTGGTAGGTGTACCAAACACCTTGACTTTTTTGCTTTGTTTGGCCACCAGGAGAAAGTTTTCGGCGGAACTGGCCACTTTACGATCGGTGAGTATCACAATTTGTTGGGGGCTTTTGAGCGCAGGTGCTATTTTGCTGACAGGAGATTCCCCCTCATCCGGATTGATATATTTTCCGATGTTCCCTGTGAATGCGTTAAGTTGATGATCTACGCCTGCGATTTCGGCCTGATGTTTTTCATCCCTGGGTAATCCTTTTTTATATTTTTCCAATCCGTCCAGTAAGGTTTGGGTCACCAGAAAGGTGGCGCCGGTATGGAGGGTGGGGTTGGTCAGGATGTAAGGCAGTATAGGTTTGTAAGCCAGATCCGTGCCACCGCCGTTCTGACGGATGTCGATGATTAAGTTTTGGCTGTTTTCAATTAAAGCACGATTCGCTTTGATTAATGCTTCAATGCGATCAACGAAGGGATAATCAAAACTTTTAAGTCTAAGTAAAGTAGTGGCAGGTGTTAGCTGTTTTACGTAGAAGCCCTCTATCTCGTTTAATTGTGCCTGTATTTTTAAGGTATCGGCAGGAAGCAGCGGTTGCTTGATAAAGGCAGATTTTAGGAGACGGAAGTATAGAATAGCAGGACTATATAACGTAAACGTATCCTTGAACATCGAACGATCCTGGAGATAATAGTCTACACGATCAGTCCCGTGTAGTACAAACTTTACATCATTCGGTTGCCAGTATTGGGAATTGGTTTCCAGGATGAATCCAGTATAGGTTGTCTTATCTGTTTTAAGGATACCGATTTTATAATTGTCAGATTTCCAGATGCCTTCCAGCGGATCCTTGGTCGTACTTATTTTTTTGTGAAATGCTGCCGCGCTGATCGTTACAGTTGCCTTGCCCGCTTTTTTATCCTGGGGCTGAGGCGTGGTCTGGTCCAGAAAGAAAATGTGCCGGTCTTTAAAGAATTGGGTGTATTCTTTTAGTAAAGCAAGACAATGGGCATCATCGGTACGCCATGATTTTTCAATAATACCCGCTTTGAAATGATTATATAGTAAGGTGTCAGTTGTTTTTTCCTTAAACCCCGGATATTCCGTTTCAATTTTTGCGATTAATTTTTCTACAGCCTGGGCGCAGTTACAATTGTTTTGGGCATGGGATGATGCTGTGCAAAGCAGCAAGAGTAGTGCAAACAGATAACTTATTTTCATTGTCGAGTGTGATTTGTACCGCAAAGGAAGCAATATTCCGTTGTCTGAAATTGTAAAAATCGTGCATGGTTTACGCTTCTTTGTAGATCCATACTAAGGTATCCTGTTGAATAGCCAGGTTTTTTTGCAACTGTTTCGGAGTTGCGCCCGATAGATGTTTAAAGTCTTTGATGAAATGGGCCTGATCGAAGTAATGGTGCGTATAGGCGACCCCGGTAAGCGAAGCCGGCTGGCTGTGCCGCAGCGTCTCCAGGGCTTTTCTGAACCGTAGCGTTTTCAGAAAAGCGATAGGGTTCTGGCCAAGATGATCGGAGAACAGCCTGTAAAGGGTGGCGTTATTAATGCCCATTTCCCGGGCAATAGTGGTGACATTTATTTTGTGTTGTATGCCCTGGTCAATGATATCCAGCGCTGTTTGCATCCTGCCTGGCAGATAGTGCTGTTGTATATTTTTGAGTAATAATGTTTCCAGTAAGGCCGCCCTGGCAGCCGGTTTGGGTTCCTGGAACAACAATTCCGGGAAGTGGCGGGCAGCCGGGAAAATAGTATGGAATACCTGGTCGCTTTCCAGCAGCTCCTTATAAGCTTCCCGGGTAAACATTCTCAGGGCTGCTGGCTGAAATATAATACAGACCTGATCTATAGGCGCTTTAACGGTTACCTGAAAGGGCATTTCATGAAATCCGTATAAACGGCTGGTATAGGTTTTATGTCCTGGTAAAATCTCACAATGATTCAGCAGGGGGGTGTTGTTATACACTACATCATTGTGTTTATACAGGGCCAGACATAAATTATTATTGGGAAAAGTGACATAGTTGATCGCCTGGGGTACATCTCCCTTGAAAAAAATAAAAAACTGAATAAATGCCTGTAAGTAAGGGTTTTTTACTTTAATCACCTGCGTGGTCATGACAATTTTTTCTGGAAAATACAAAATATATCAGGATAGAGAAATGCTGCCGCTATCGTTGCCGCAACCACTTGTTAATGGTCTGTTGCAGTTTTTCGTCTGTTTTGCGGAGCATGATCGCTTTATAAAAAACAGGGCTGATGGAATCGGGCAGCTGTTTTACAAAGAAATCGGGATGCAGGGTTTGCTGGTACAAAGCTTCTGTTTCATCCGTAAACATGACATCCGCTTTGCCAGCCAGCAGCAGGGGGAATATCTGTTGATTCTCGGTGATGATCTGCAGGGTAGCCTGGCGGATATGCGCCTGGGCGAATTGCTGATTGGTGCCACCTTTGTTTTCAATGATGGTAACGCCAGGTATATCCATCTGAGCGAAATGGGTGTACCGTGCACTATCGCGCCGCCGGAAAAGGGCGACCTTCCGGTCAGTAATCAGTGGATCGGAGAATAAGCATTTTTGTTGCCGGGCTGCCGTAATGGAAATGCCGCCGATGGCGATATCGAATTTCCCGGCCAGTAAATCACTTTGCAGGGCAGGCCAGGTCGTTTTTATGAAAGTGACGGGGCGGCCGAGGTGTTTCCCTAATTCCCTGGCCAGGTCAATATCAGCTCCCTGAAAAGTAAGGGTAGTGGTATCATAGGTGGTTAGCGGCGGATAGTCACCGCAGGAACCAATGCGTAGCGGGGTAGTCGCGTTGGGCTTATTTACCCGGCACGAAAATAAACAGAGAAAAAATAACAGTGATACGCCTGGGATTATACGCCGGAAGAAGATCATCCATATAATTTTAAGTGGTTTATGATAGGGTTGTTTTATCTGGCTTGCGATACATTGACGATATTGAAGAGTTGTTGCACGTCTTTCAAATGTATCTCAAAGTCGGGGTACATGTTTTTATCCGGATTTAAAGAGTGACAGGTAATGATACCTTTCTCCACATCATGGTGCGTGATTCGTTTGGTGGTGATGCCATCGGTTTTGTGTACGATGATATAGTCTTTAAAGCGGTGGGTGTGAAATTTAGAGGTCCAGTAGCTTTGCTGGATTTCCCGGCCGGTAACAATGCTGCCATCCGGGATGCTTTGTTTGGTGTTGTCGTCCATGCTATCGCCAACAATTTCAAATGCCCGGTATTGTCCTTTGTGGTATTTGTTGACGATAATAGAATGCCGGGGTAACTCACCTATATATTCAGCATCCGCATAACCACCAGGATAGCCGGCATAAGCTGCTTCATGGATCAGGGGAATCAGCATGAGATATTGTCCTTCTCCCAATTCTATAAAAGGGGTTTCTGCTGACTCCAGAGGATAGGCGAGATGACCAATATCTCTCGTGTTGCCACCGGCAGGAGGTAAGAACATACTGCCTTTTCCCGATTCCAGCCACGTGATGTTTAAAGAAAATTCTTTTATAAGGGCATTTTTGATGTCGCCGGAAACCTTCACCTTTCCTCGCTCTACATCTGCATAGCTGCCTTGTTTAAGGCCTGTTGCAGTGCCAAATTCCTGCTGCGTTTTCCTAAGCGCGGTTCTAAAGGTTTTAAGCCGCTGGTTCTCAGTGGTGTTCATAAGTTTATCATCGTATTTCTGTGAAATAATAGAAATAAAGAAAATTCTATTATATTTTCGCTGAGCGCAATAGAACAAATATAGAAGAAATAAACGCGCACTAATAATAAATATATAATTATGACTCCAAAAGACACGCAAACAACAACCCTGACAACGACCCCGCAAACCGGCACCATCGTCGTTAATGGCGTAACCATTTCCTACACGGTAGCAGGAGAAAAGATCACTTATTCAGATGGCAAATTTGCTTTCCCGTCTATTTACAGTACCGACTTTGTAAAGGCTTATGAAACAGCTACACAAACCCCGGTGGCGCCTGATCCTAATGTGGTGGGTACGGGATCCGGTGAGCTGTTGCTGGGTACCCTGAGCAATGCCTCCCTCAAAATCAAACCGGGTAATTATTCATTCATTTATATCGCGTCGGCTACCAACGTGAAAATAGATGCTACAGATGTCGTGTTGAATAATGGCAGTATGGAAGTAGATCAGGCGAATACCTTTGAATTATGGGGGCTGTCTGTTATCAACCAGCCTTATCGCGCATTAACGATCCGTGGCAACAGTAATGATGTTTACCTGCATGATCTGAGCTTTAAGAATATCGGTGATTATACCATCCATTACGATAACCGGACCATTTATGATGGTAGTCCGGCTACGGTTTCAAAGAACTGGAAATTTGAAAGGCTTACCTATGAGAATACCAGCTGCGGCTTTTTCTGTCGCGGCGAATTTGCACCGAATGGGGTAGAAGGACTGATGAGAAACTTTAAGTTCGTGAATAACACCATCAAAAACTGTCCGGAAATAGGCAACGTTGTTTGGATGGGTGCAGTAGAGGATTATGAAATCGCAGGGAATGTGATTAATAACATCAATACGCTATACACAGATCCGAATGCTCCGAATGGTTATCACAACGGTATTTTCCAGATGATGGGAAATGGTTCTTTTCATGATAACAAAATTACCAATCACCAGGGAAATGCCATCAGAGCCTGGGGTATGTCTTTCGGTACTACCGTAAAAGAAGTACTCATCTACAATAACATTGTATGGAACAGCTGGAAATATTCCGCTTTCGAATTGCAGTTAGCGCCTTATTTGTACGATTATATACAGCAATACCCGGCACGGGTAACCCATACCAATGCTAAAGTGTATAACAATACTGCCGGTCATCTGAATGTATCGCAGGACTGGGAAGGGCAGCAGCTGGATTTGTACAATACCTATGGCACACTGGAGTACTACAATAATGTGGGCTTCGAGATGGTAAAGGCGGTAGGACCTGTAACGAATATGATCAATAATATGTCCGGTACTGTTATTACCCGTAGCGATAACAATCATTATTTCCCGACGCAGCAACAGGCGGTCGTGGATACGGTGAACTTCCAGTCCCTGGTTCCGGGAGCCGGCGCACAATAGTGGTGTTGTGGGAAGTGACTTTAACCTGACAGGAAGATGATAGATAACTGCAATGCCTATACGTAGGAGAATGATCCTGCCTAAAGGTATTGCAGTTATTGATTATGGTAGATAGGCAACAGTATAATGCTGCATTTTTGCCTGAAAACCTTGCCATAAATCCTGTAGCAAAGCATCCTGTTTTTCTACTTTTACCAGAAATCTGGGTTGTTGCGGGATGGCTGTTGTTGTCATATAAGGATGCATAAATACGCTGCTGATAACTTTGCATACTTTGATGCCGGGGGTATAATCTGTACAGGTATCTTTTCGCTTGATATTGCCCGAAATCTGTTCAAATTCATCATAGTTGCCAGTTGCCTTAAAGACGATCAGGTTGGATTCAAAAAATATTTCTGTATGAAAGAACAGATATATTTCATACACCAGTTTTCTGCCAAAGAAAAAAATGGCTAACCCCAGCAAAGTAAAATACAGGCTGAGAAAAATGCCGGGGGCATTGTCTGTGAGCATCCCTTCAGGATTAGTTTGGAGGGCTGATATGTTTACGCCGGGAGTTGTCATAATACCGGCAAAAAAGAAGAGAAGACCCACACTCAGCAAAACAGTACCAAGTCCCCAGGTGTATTTCAATAAGGATTCACTGGTGGCATCATGTGGACTGGGGATCAGCACGGGGAGTGTTTCATATACATATTCAAATTCGAAATCGCCTTTGTTGTGCTGACTGCCGGATATTACCCCCTGTGCGTCTTTCGTTGCCTCTTTGAAGAACCAGTTGGTTTTTTCGCCTATCATGTTGTCGAACTGATTTAAGATATTATTAGGCTGTGTATTGGCACGATAGGTGTGAGCCTGTATTTCGGATGCAACGATCAGTGGTTTATCGCGGGAGGAGAAAATATGATTGATAACCCGGAATGCCAGGATGGCTGTAGTAACCATCACCGCTGCCAGGAACAGAACAGATATAAATACACCGGAATTAATAGCGCTGGTATATGTTTTATAAAGTGTCAAGGTAGCCAGGAAAGCCAGTATGAATAAGATGAGCTTTTCCCGTAGATCTTTTTTCCTGTCGGCCCTAAGTACATTGTCTATGCCGGAAGGTTTCCATAAGCTTAACAATCCGGTAAACAGGAATAGGTTTATCAGGGTCATGTTGATCGTAATAAGTCCCAGCCAGGCACAGAAAAAGAGTACGCATAATGACAGCAGGAAATAACCAACAATAGCCAATGGCGTAGACTGGTTGACAATAAAATTAGTGATGGGATAAGGTAGCAGGTCAATCACTTTCGTTAGCTTTCCCTGAGAAAGTAATTCATAGAATATTTTCTGCCAGGCAGAAATAGGTCTTTTTTCGCTATCATTCAATGCATATGATTTGCTTTGTAAAATGTCGGCGTATATATATGCAAGCCTGTGATGTTTATTTCTTCGCTGCCCCATTAAATCATTGATATGATTTTTCTGAGCAGGATTATAGGCATCATCCAGGTCAAACTTATATTCATTGATATAACCACGTTTGAGGTCTTTTACGCCCAATAGGATCATACCTAATCCTGCTATTATTTTTGCGCCGGTCTTAACCGGCTGATGGGCGATGATGGCTGATTTTACCGATAATAGCAATACGATTCCAAGGAGGATGGCCAGCGCGCCGGTGATGAAAGAGGTGGTAGCTAGTTGGCGGAACGGAAATCTTTCAGCTCTGCGATGTTTATATCTGAAAAGGTTCATTGGATAATGATTTTGGTGATAATGGCTATTGAGATGTAGGGTGTGTTGTAAGCAGGTTATTAAAAATAGTATTTTTTAGGGAGATGAAAAATGGAAATTACCGGAGATGATAATTGTATTTTTTATATATAAATAATACATTATCCTTCTGGTGCAGCAAGACATGTTTATCCAGTGGCTATTTGTTGTGCGTCATCGCCCTTTGTTATAGCGGCCACATATTACCTTGTTGTTTATTATTTTTAATACTATTTCAAAAATTGAACAGTGTTCAATATATTTGCAGCATGATGACTAAAAAGGAAATACAGGAACAGCGGGTAAGGGGGTACTTTATTGCCGCCACCAAAGACCTGCTGAAAAGTGAAGGCCTGAAAAGTGTCAGCGTCCGGAATGTGGCAGATAAGGCTGGTTATTCCTTTGCTACCCTGTATAATTATTTTAAAGACGCCAAAGACCTGGTATTCCTTTGTGTAAAAGACTTCCGGGAAGAATGCCGGGAATATGTAGCGGAACGCAGTCAAAACGTTGCCGCCGGAAACAGGCGCCTGAAAACGATCGTACTGGCATATATGGAATACTTTATCCAGTATCCGGGCATCTTCGATCTTTTCTTTAATGAAAAATTAGCCGATATAGATAAGAAGGGCGATACCAGTGAACTGGTGACCGCGCTGCTGGAGGAGCTATGCACAGCCGATTGGGAGCACCTGGTGGAAAAAGGGATACTGACCTCCCGGGAAGCGACCCACAAAAAAGCAGCGCTGTTATTTGGCAGTATCGGTATGCTTTCCCTATACCTCAACCGCCGGCATCCCGCCAGTTATGCCCTCTTTACAAAGCAGGCGGCTAATTTTATTGATCAGCAATTAAAACCATAAATAATGAGTGCAAAAAAAGAGCTGAAGCAGGCCTATAAGGAAATGCAGTTCAGAAAAGGTGTTTTCCAGCTCAGGAACAAACGGAATAATAAAGTATTTATTGGTAGCACCATGGACCTGGACAGGGCCTGGAACTCGCTGCGGATACAACTGATGAGTGGCTCGCATGCCAATGAAGCATTGCAGCGGGACTGGCAGCTGCAGCAGGGAGAAGATTTTATATACGAAATTGTAGAAGTACTGCAGGAGCGTGATGAGCCGCAAACAGATTATAAGCAGGAAATCAAGACCCTGGAAAAACTGGTCATGATGGAACTGGAACCTTACGGCGATAAAGGATACCATCAGCAACGTGCCGGCAGATAGTCCGTAAACCGGCAACCGGTGAAGGCCGGTACTACAGCATCTCTTTCCAGACAGGTATCCTGTTGGTATCGGCATGGGCTCGTTCCCATTCATTAATAGCTTTTATCTCCTGCAGGGTCTCTGCATAATGACATTGATCTTCCTCGTCATATACCAGCTCGCAAAGGTTTAGATGTTCTACCAGTTCGTTTAGCAGATAATGGCGGAAATTCCAGCCATAAACGATAATATCGGATCCATAAACGGAAAGGATAGGTGCATCCGGCAGGTCGGGTGCACTCAGCGAAAACCGATGAGACGTAATCGGAATCAGCGGCGGTGCTGTATGGTACCATTGGGAAAAAAGGGTCGTCTGTTCTTCCGGCGTTTTCGGCCGGGGCCCCCACGCTTCCTGCCAGGTGTCATTGACGCCCAGTATATCGGATAAAATGGTTTCATAAGGCCATTCAAACCGCTCCTTTATTTCCTGGTCATCCGTCAGCCAGTTATAGAAAAATGGCCGTTGCATTTTTTGTATGGGCGCATCTTCTTCAAATGTTTCCTTGTATTCCATCACTTCTTTACGATCTATCGTATGCAGGATACGCAGAAATTCCCGGTGGGCAGGCGAGAAGCGGATGGCATATTTTTTTTCAATCTGATCAATTTCAGTGTCCGTCAGTCCCTGCCATTTTGCGCCATGGATCCATGGTTCGCATTTGAAATCCAATGTGGTATCAGCAGGGTCCGTGCGCCAGAAAGATTCCGTTCTTTCTTTTACCCAGTATAGAAATTCAGTATAGTTTTCGGGAACCCGGATGAGTGGTTGCATGAGTAGTATGATTAAAATGGTTACTGATGGGCCAAAGGTAGGGAATTGATCGCCGGAAACATACAGGGCCGGTAAAGATACCGGCCCCGGGACACAGGGATAACAGCGACGTTAATCGCGAAGTGTCTGGTATACCATGGCAATATATGGCTTACCAGTTGTTGGGTTTACAGCTGCCTTTGTACTGCTGCAACGACCGCCATTTCACAGGTCTGCTACTATACCGCAGCTATCGGTTGCTCCGGAAATAGCTGCCGGATAAAGTGATGCAGGCAGAACAGGCGCCTTCGTATATGGAGTGGTTAACAGGAAAAACGGGGTCTGGATAACGATAATGCCGGATGGCCAACTGTTTTGTTGCGGAATATCCGGCACAGGAATACCTGGCGGGTACATATGGTCATGGTTTTAGGTGATCGCATAATATCATGGTATGATGACTGTCATACGGGTCTTTATGGCAATAACAGGAAATAGGTATGGCAGCAGTATCCCGAGGGGTATACCTTCATGGTAACTAACGGAAACGGCTATCCCTATGTGTTGATACAACAGTAAAATGGTTTACTGCAGATGCAATGAGCAGCAACAGGGAGGTGGGAGCATACTACTATTGCCGGTTGTAAATACAATGGTCCGATCTGAAAATGAATACATAATACCAATCTGATACAGGCAGCCAGTTGAATGTAATACTACAGGTGTAATGGGCGGGATGAGGTGGCGGCCTGCCGGATACAACAGAAAGCATCCATATTAACAACGGACCATCAGGTAAATGTTGGCATGAGATAGTGAATTAAGATGGTTAACAAAGGGTGCTCTTTTCGCTATAAAATTAAGTAAAGCATGTGCAACGGCATAGCATGAACAGATAAACAAATCAACCAGGTTGACAGCGGATATTTCACTGAAAAAACAGTACTGGAAAATTTTGCGCAGCAAGTGAGGAAGAACATCAACAAGTATAATAATTGTCATAATCGAGAGACAAACGGATCAATAGTTGATAATTTAAAAAATAAATATGACGGTAAATAAAGAGATGCTATCTGGCAGCAGCATGATTCTTCACTTTTGATATACTGTCAGCCTTTTTTTATCATTCCGGGGATACCATGACGGAAATCTATAAACGAAGTGGCATCAGTCATTTTTTTAATGTTAAAATTCTGTTATAACGAAGAAAGTATTTTGATTCGCAAGGCAACGGATATAACTTTGGTTGCATAGGAATGTGAAAGATAATTTTGAAAGAAAGTAATTTTACATGCATTAAGCACTGTAGTATCTGATGCCCTGTAGACCTTGTGAATATTGAGTGAGTGCCCCTTCAGCCCAAAAGTTTATCACTATCTTTTCGTTCGTTTTTTTCATTTTTTATTCTTGTAATATCTGGTAGACGCCTGTATATTATAGGCGCGTGTGTGAGTTGTTTTATATACCCTTTCTATCATTGTATGACCATTTAATTTTATGACGTTAATAGACGCCCCTGTTCCCTTACCGCAGCAAACTGCCCGGCATGAAAGAGTACATAAAATAGGTATGCCACAAATGGTATTGTCTGGTTTATCTGAGAATTGGTTAATAAAAGAGATTGGTGACTATCACTGGGAATTGATTGGGAATGCACTCAATAGCAATACCGCCGGCATTAAAGATGCCGAAGGAAGAAGGGTATATGCCACCATTATCGGTATTCATATCAAGACCAGCTACGACCTTAGCTACTACAAGGAAAATGATCAGTTGCTGATGAGTGGCAACCTGTTAAGAGTGGGGAATAACAAAAATTACAGTAATATCTTTATACGATCATCAGACATCAGGGCGGAAGTAGGCATCCTATCTGCATTTGCCACCAAAAGCAACGACAGCGTGATATTGAGTCGGAGCGTTCCTGCAGATATTGCCAGAATACCCCGGCACTACGAACCCGTAGAACTGTCGGACATATACAGACAGGAAAAGAAAAAAATATTGCAGGAAGAGAAAACCGGAGTCGTATTTGAAACCGAATACAGTATCAATCCATATACAGATATCAATGGGGTGAACCTGCTTTATTTTGCATCTTATCCCCTGATCAACGATATCTGTGAAGCAGACTTTTTTAATGCCCGGTTGGAAAATGCCACCTGGCCCCTGGAAAGTTATCTGAACGAGCGGCGGGTCTTTTATTTCGGGAATTGCAATCATGCCGATAAAATTATTTATCGCCTGCATCATTACCAGGTAGATCCTTCCGGTACAGTAGTTACATTGGAAAGCTCTCTTTGGCGGAAACAGGACAATAAGTGTATTGCCAGTATTCACACGGTGAAAAAATTAAAACGTAAATTTAGTTTGTCTGATCAGGTTTAATATCCATCCTATGGAGACCATCAGACCCGGTACTCATTTTTTCAACGTTTATGATGAATTATACACTTTTGTTGCATGGCTTCCTGACCATGCTGATTGGTAATCTGGCTGGTGTAGGTTATTCCAAGGCAATCCGAAACAAGATCCCCAATGAAAACGGGTGGAAATTATTACACACGGCATCTGTCATGGGAGGCATCATGCTGATGGTAATGGCGGTGTTTTTTAATGAGCTGACGAAAGATTTCAGGTATGCAGTTTACCTGTTCTACAGTGTGATCCTTTCCAACTATTGTTTTGCTGCGGGCATGTTATGGGCCGCACTAACAGCAGCCAGAGGACTGGATAAAAAAGAACCGGGCCGGCATAACCGGATCGTGTATATTTTTTATTACATCGCAGCCACCCTTTCATTTGTTTACACACTGGTGTTTATAGTACTTATTCTGAATAAATGATTTAAATATGAATGCACTGATCATAGAAGGTGGTGGTATGCGGGGAATATTTTCGGTAGGCGTGCTGGATGCTTTTCTGCGGCACAAATACGATCCTTTTGATATGTATATCGGGGTATCCTCCGGCGCCTGTAATATTCCTTCCCATATTGCCGGACAGTTCAGAAGAAATTTTGACTCCTATACCGGACATATGGCCAGTAAGCATTTTCTGAATTTTAGCCGCTTCTTACGAGGTGGGCATTACATGGACCTGGATTGGTTGTGGAACAGCACACAGGAAGAAAACCCCATCCATTTTGAGAAAGCTTACCAGGTGATGCAGGAAAAGCATAAACGCTTTTATGTGGTAGCTACCAATGCCCAATCAGGTAAACCGGTGTACCTGTCGCCCACACCGGCCAACTGGCTGGATTGTCTGAAATCATCCAGTGCATTACCCTTGTACTATCGCAAAGGTTGTGTGATCAACAATGAACGCCTGGTAGATGGCGTGCTTTCCGATCCGTTACCCGTGAAGTTCGCCCATGAACAAGGTGCCCGGAACATCGTGGTAATCCGGTCACAGAAATATCCCTATGCCCGGAAAGCGGATAACAAGACAAAACTGTTTTCACTCTTGTTATTAAAATATCCTCAGGTAAGAAAACAATTATTGAACTATCATCATACCTATAATACAGCTGTAGACTTTCTGGGCAAATCATCCCAACCTTTTACACTGCAACAGATTTTACCCGGCAAAAGTATGAAGACAAGCCAGGTAACACAGGATATTAATATCCTCAAAAATGACTATGAAATGGGATATGCTGCCGGTGAAGCATTTATAGCGCAGCATTAGTATCCCGGATAATAAAAATTGAATAACCGCTATGCAACATTTAGTTGACTTACTAAGCCAACATGGCACCGCCATGCCTGATAAAACCGCTTTTACATTTGTAACAGACGGAGAGGAAGCAGCGGAGGTCATCAGCTTTGGGGCATTGGATCACTATGCCAGGAAAATAGCTGCTAATCTGCAGTTACAGGCAGCTGCCGGAAAAAGTATTTTGTTATTGTTTCAACCGGGCATCAATTACATCGCTTCCTTTCTGGGATGTATTTATGCCGGCTGTATACCCGTACCTGCCTATCCGCCCAGAAATAACAAACACCTGGAAAGAATCAGCAGTATCATCGCAGATGCGGAAGCAGCTTTTATCTTTTGCGACAATACCATTGCTGCCCGGATTAAGCAGCTGAAAGCCGGTACGGAACTCATTGCCCCGCAGATCCGTATCCTGGAAATGGAAGACCTGCAGGATATCGGCGACAACTGGGTAAAGCCGGATATCCAACCGGGTGATATCGCTTTCCTGCAATATACTTCCGGCTCTACGGCACAACCCAAAGGCATTATTGTCACCCACGAAAACCTGTGGTACAATGAAATGGTGATCCGGCAGGCATTTGTACACGATGAAAATACCGTGGTAGCCGGCTGGTTGCCGCTCTACCACGATATGGGCCTTATCGGCAACGTACTGCAACCGCTTTACCTGGGCGTACCCTGTGTATTGATATCTCCTTTTCACTTTGTGCAACAGCCCCTGCGCTGGCTGAAAATAATCAGCAAATACAAGGCTACCAGCAGCGGCGCTCCCAGCTTCGGCTATCAGTACTGCGTCGATAAAATTACCGACGACCAGCTGACAGGTATTGACCTGCGTTCCTGGTCACTGGCGTACAATGGTTCGGAGCCGGTCAACTATGAAACGATTCGTGCCTTCTCGCAAAAATTTGCGGCCTGCGGTTTCAGGGAAGAAGCCTTCTATCCCTGCTACGGCCTGGCGGAAGCTACCCTGATGGTAACCGGCGGCAGTAAACAGGAGAAAGTAAAAGTGCTGCACGTGGAAGAAGAAAGTATGCGGGAGCAAACCGTCCGGTTGCAGGAAGCAGGCGGCGCTACCGCTAAAGACATCGTATCCTGCGGCAGTACCTGGAATGATCACGAGGTGAAAATAGTAGCGGTAGCGGAATCACGTACCTGCGGAGAGCTGGAGGTAGGAGAGGTATGGGTGGCCGGAAACAGTGTCACACGCGGATACTGGCGCAACCCGGAACAAACCCGGGAAGGGTTTGAAAATTATCTGGAATCCGATGGGGCCCGTTATATGAGAACAGGCGACCTGGGCTTCCTGTATCAGGGAGAGTTATACATCACAGGCAGAATCAAAGACCTGATTATTATACGTGGCCGGAATTATTATCCCCAGGATATTGAAAATGAACTGGAATCCGCACATCCGGCATTAATCAAAAATGGCGGCGTTGTATTTGTTTCCCACCGGAAACCGGAACAACTGGTAGTGGTACATGAAATCAATCATAACTACGAAAACCTGGCCGTGGAAGCCGTTGGCCAGGCGATTATCAGTGCGGTATCGGCAGGTACCGGCCTGCGGGTACAGGATGTGGTGCTGGTGAAAAGAATGTCGGTGCCCAAAACATCCAGCGGAAAAAAACAACGTATCCGGTGCAGTGCGATGTATGCACAGCAGGAGCTGGATATACTGTATAGTTCCGGTAATCTGAAGGAAATCACTTTGTAAAAATATTAAACCCTGAAAAATTATGGATGCGCTAATAGTAACTGACAACAGTGCTGTCAGTTTTGATAATGAACACCTCGTCAAAACGCAGATATGGCGGGCGACGCTCTTAACCCATGTATTGCCTACGATTGGCTTTATCACAGGTATTGCCGGCATTTTTATATGGGGCATCGGCTGGCTGGAAATTATCTCCCTGGTAACGATGTATTTTTTTACGGTAGCAGGCGTGGAAATAGGTTTTCACAGACTGTTTACCCATAAGGCTTTCAAGACAAATAAAGCCATAACAGCTATACTGGCTATACTGGGCTCTATGAGTGCACAGGGCCCTGTGATCTTCTGGGTGGCCACCCACCGGCGGCACCACGTTTACAGCGACAAGGAAAATGATCCGCATTCGCCCAATCTGGAATCGGGAAAAGGCCTGGGCGCCCTCATCAAAGGCCTGTGGCATGCACACGTAAGGTGGCAGTTTGTAAATGACCTCCCCAATACGGCCAAGCTGGCGCGGGATCTGCTGAAAGACGACAATATCCGCTGGGTCAATAAAAACTACCTGAAATGGGTATACCTGGGCCTTATTATACCGGCAGTAGCAGCAGGACTGATCACGCTATCACTGAAAGGGGCAGCCCTGGGTTTCCTCTGGGGAGGACTGATCCGCGTTTTCCTCGTGAATCATGCCACCTATTCTTTAAACTCTTTCTGTCATGTTTTCGGTGGCCAGCTTTTCAAAACAGATGAACAAAGCCGGAACAATATCCTGTTTGTTATTCCTACGCTGGGGCAGGGATGGCACAACAACCATCATGCTTTCCCCAATGCGGCCGACCTGTCGTTTAAATGGTGGCAGTTTGATCCTTCCGCCATATTGATACAGGGACTACGTATTACAGGCCTGGCATGGGATGTTAAAAAGCCGAATAAAAATCAAATCGATAATAAATTAAAAAGAAACTAATCTATCTGAACATGGACATCTTACAAAAAAAATCAGCGACAGACATTCAGTCATTTATCAAAGAAAAAATCGGTACGGCACTGGAAATTCCCGTGGATAATATGGATATCGATCAGGACATAGAAACCTTCGGACTGGATTCTATCATGGTGGTGCATATCACGGCTGATTTGTCTACCTGGGCCGGACAGTCACTGGATCCTTCCCTGTTTTACAAACACAATACCATTCGTAGCAGCTCCGGGTACATTGCCTCAATTATAAACCAGTAAACCGCCACGCATGTCAGCAGAAAACAATGTAGGCGCTTCTATGGAAGCCATACAATATCATTATGACGTAAGTAATGATTTTTACCGGTTTTTTCTGGATACGGAGATGTCTTATTCCTGTGCGTTGTGGTATACCGGTCAGGAAAGCCTGGACGTAGCGCAGCAACAGAAAATAGACTACCATATCGATAACCTGGAACTGAATCCTGCAGCGGCCAGCCGGGTGCTGGATATCGGTTGCGGCTGGGGAGCCGTGATGCGGCGCGTGAAACAACGCTACGCGCTCAGCACCGTCACAGGTATTACGTTAAGTGATGCCCAGGTGCAGCATATTGATACGCTGAACCTGACAGATATTACCGCTACCCTGGAAAACTGGCAGGATCACCAGGCGGCCAAAGGTACCTATGATGGTATTATTTCCGTAGGCGCCTTTGAACACTTTGCAACGCCGGAAGCCAGCCAGGAAGAAAAGATACAGGGATACCGGAACTTCTTTACCTCCTGTTATCAATGGCTGAAACCTTCGGGGATCATCTCCCTGCAAACAATCGGCGCCGGCAATATGAAACGGGAAGACCTGCATCATTTTTTTGCCACCGAAATATTTCCGGAATCAGACCTGCCCCGGCTGGCAGATATTGCTACCGCCAGTACCTTTCTGTTTGAAATTGTATCGGTAAGAAATGACCGGGAGATGTACGCCAATACACTCCGGGAATGGCTGAAAAATCTGCAGGGTAATAAACAAACGGTGGTCAATACATTTGGGACAGATCTCTTTAAGAAGTATGAAAAATATTTCAGCCTCCTGATATTGGCCTTCGATGTATACAAAAGCATGGATTTATACCGGATCAAACTCAGAAAAATTGATAAACCAAGACAGTAAAGCAGTATATCCATGGACAATGCGGAATATTTTAAAACGTTTGCAGTGAAATGGTCTGATTTCGATGTGAACAGGCATTTGAGAAATACCTCCTACAGTGAATATGCCACACATGTAAGGATGTCTTTCCTGGAAGATCACGGGTATGCCTATCCTGTTTTTGAAGAGCTGCAGATCGGCCCTATTCTTACGCAGGAAGATATTTCCTATCTGAAGGAAACGCAAATGAACAGTGAGCTGAAAGTAAACATGCGCATACTCGCCTTGTCTGCAGAAGGCTCCCTGTTCAGACTGAAACATGAATTTTTTCAGGCAGATGGTACGCTGGCTGCCAGGATGCTGATTAACGGCGCCTGGCTGGATCGCAAACGCCGTCGCCCCACCATTCCGCCGGATGGCATTTTACAGGCTTTCAAACAAATTCCACGTGATGTGAACTATGATGCAGGATACTTCGATGCCACGCGTATCGCGGCGCGGGCAAAGGAATCCTGATACGGATCGCAGGCACATCTTTACTTTATCCTTTAAAGAACGCAGTTTATGTTAATAGATATTTACCGGGCCAAACGTGCTGAAAAATTATCTCAGGAGCAGGTCGCACAACTGCAGCATAACCGGTTTCAGGCACTCGTAAAGCATGTTATCGGCAATTCCCGTTTTTACCGGACGTACTATGGTGATCACGGTATTACCGCCGACAAGATCGGGAAGGTGGAACTGGAAGCATTACCTACTATTAACAAGGCGTTGATGATGGAGCATTTTGATGATTTTGTCTGTGATCCGCGCCTCAAAAAAGCGGCGTTGGAGCAGTTTGTGAGTAATCCCGGCAACAGGGGACAGCTGTACCTCAATAAATTCCATATCATCCGTACTTCCGGCACCACGGGTACACTGGGATTGTTTGTATACAGTAGGCGCGACTGGAATGTATTGAAATCACTGGTGATGACCCGGGTGTCGAAAAGCAGGTTAAGCCTGTTTAAGAAAATCCGGCTCGCCTATATCGGCGATGTGGAAGGTAACTATGCGGGTATTACCCTTACCCGGGTATTGCCTAAATTCTTTTTTGAAGTATTGCCGGTATCGGTGAATGCACCATTGAAAGAAATCCTGGCAAACGTGGATGCCTTTAAACCGGATGTGTTAACGGGCTATTCTTCCGGTATTCATATGCTGGCGGAAGCCCAGCTGCGCGGCGATATCGATATTGCGCCGCATCGGATGGTGTGCAGCGCCGATCCGCTGACCCCTGCCATGCGCCAGGCTATCAGCAGTGCTTTTGGCATAGACCCGGTGGCTTACTACGCGGCCTCTGAATCTATCGGCATTGCTTCCGATATGACTTCCGACCACCGTATTCACCAGGGCCTGCATATTTTCAATGACTGGCATTGCTTTGAAATTGTAGACAGGGAGCACAGGAAAGTGGCGTACGGCGAGCCGGGAAAATTGTTGCTGAGTAACCTCTATAACTATACGCAGCCCATCATTCGTTATGAGATGAATGATGAAATCATACTGGAAGAAAATACCTGTCAGCATGGTTTGCCTTTTCCCCTGATCAAAAACATCGCTGGCCGCAAAGAGGATTTTCTATGGTTTAAAAAACAGGATCAGACCCTGGAATGTATTCATCCTTTGGTGATCACGAACTTCTGGGTAGAGGGACTGCAACGATTCCAGTTTGTACAAACGCGGGAGAACTTCCTGGTGATCAAAGCCATTATCAATGGTGATGCAGCCACCATTATCCGGCGTATCAAAGACCGGATGAATCAGATCCTGCAGGATAAACAACTGGCAGATACCGTTACTTACGAGGTGGAAATCGTTGATACCATTCCTGCCAATCCGAATACCGGCAAGAACCGGTTGATCCTGGCGCTGAAGCCTTGATCGTAGCAGCCTTCCTGTATTTGCATCGTTCTCCGGTCAGTAAAAGATGTAGCTGCAGGAAGGTTTATATGCCGGCTGTTGCCGTAAACAGTTGCTGCGCCAAAGTAAGGTCGGCGGGAGCATGCAGCGGCACCGGCAGGAAGTAAGGTGTTTGCCGGCTTTGCGTTTTTAAGGCTTGTTGGTTAGTTGTTTGATCCCAGGGTGGGTATACCCTTATTCCACGTTTGCCGGCCTTTTTTTCACTCGTTATAATGCCATGGGCGATTAATATTGTTTTGGGGAAGATGAATACCCCACCTTTTTCTTCCTGTCGGGCACTGATAACGATAAAATCGAGATGATCTGCCGCCGTAAAAGGTTGGGTGATCCCTTGCGGATTTCTTTGCCAGATCGTTACAAATTGCCCGGTTTTGGTGGGCGTTATTTTGGAAACCCGGAACTGTACTGTTTTCCCGTTGAGCTGAAAGCTGCAGGCGCCATATTCCTGGCTTTCAGCAGCTGGGTGTAAGCCTGTCACTACAAAATCTCCTTTGTCAAATACCGCCGTTTTGAGCAGATAAAAATCGGGGTGTATATTTTTTACCGCAGCTGCTTGCATGGAATCATTGTTTTAAGGTCGTTTAAACATCCTGTTCCCAGTTTAATCCGGGATGCATGGCGGCATGTTCAATATAGTATAGCAGTGCCTCAGTGGCTGTAGCTTTATCTACGCATAACCTCGCGGGAAAAAGTCCTTTTTGTCCACCGGTCACCAGGGCTATATCCTGCTCGTCCTGTGCGCGGGCATCAGCCAGCAAATTAAAAAAGGCAGTATCCTCTTCCACTACAAAGGTGACGATGTAAAGTTCATCGTTACCACCACCGATCATCAGGCATCCGTTGTCATTACTGGCTATCAGCTGGGTACTATTTTTACCATCGAGGGCGTGTAAGGCGGACAGCGCATCTGTGGGAGATGTGATGGCTTGGTCAACGCTATGATGGTCAGTTGTGATATGCATCCGGCAAATGTAGTATTTTCCGGCAGAAGGAGATTTACCGGTACTTATTCCCGCTCCGCCAGCCGCGGTAACCACTTTATTTCCGTGATCCCGATGGCGGCCATAATCATGCCGCCGCCAACGAGGGTAGGGTAAGTAATGGTTTCTCCCAGCACCAACCAGGCGGCTATCGCAGCAAACAGGGGTTCAAACAGGAACGCCTGTACGATTTGTTCTTCTGTCAGGTATCGTTGTGCGATGCTTTGTATGGCATACATATAGGCCGTTGCCGGGATGGCGGCAAACAATACGCCGGCCCAGAATACCGGTTCGGCTGGCAGCCATACGGAAGACGCATCCGGCAGGGCCAGACACAGCGCACCGATGCCGCACCAAAGCATGACCAGCGCCATGACGGGAAGCGGGGAGATGTTGCGGGGGAGTTGCCCCGTTTGGATAATGTAACATGCGAAACCAACCGAACAGGCAATGATCAGCAGATCGCCGTAGTTGATGGATAAGCCATGCTGAACGGTGATGACGTAAAGCCCGGCGAGACAAATGATACAGGCGATCCAGGTTTTTGGCGCCACGGTTTTTTTATAGAACAGGTATTTAAAAAGGGGGATCAGTAATACGTCCAGCCCTGTAATAAAGGCCACATTGGCCACGGTGGTATATTGCAATCCGGTTGTTTGCAGCAGGGTGCCCGCGAGTAAAGGTATGCTGATGAAAAGGCTGGCCCGTACCGTGTCCCGCGTGATGGAAGACAGTTGCCGGAAAACAACGACGCCCAGCACAAGGGCGGCGATCAGGAATTTATAGGCAACAAATATCACCGGGGTAGCCGCTGCCATGCCGGTTTTGGTAAATGTAAACGAGATGCCCCAGAAAGCCGTACCGAGTATAATAAGCCCCAGGTAAAGGTATTTTTTAGCCATGATCCTTGCAGGTAATTTCATTGTAAAATTAGGCTGGAAATCAATAGTTATTAAATAGGATCAATGGTGGTAATTAATATTTTCAGTTGAATTAAGCTATTTTTGCCGGTATGAAAAACGAATCGTTGGCAGATGAAACGGATCTGCAAATAATCGCTGCCCTGCAGAAAAATGCAAGGGCATCTTTCGCAGATATTGGCAGAATGGTATCCTTGTCTCCCTCTGCTGTCAGGGAACGGATTTTACACCTGGAAGATGCCGGCGTCATCAAACGATACCAGGTGGAAGTGGATTACAGATTACTGGGGTTAGACATCGAGGCGTTTATCCTGGTAAAAGTGTATCACGGATCTTTACAAACGTTGATCAAAAAAGCGGCTATCTGGCCGGAAGTGCTGGAAGCAAACCGTATCGCCGGAGAGCATACGGTGATTGTCAGAACCGCCTTGAAAGACCGCCTGCACCTGCAGGAGTTCATCGACAAAATATCGACATATGGAGATACCGTGACGCTGCTGATTCTTTCTGCCATTGAGAAAAAACAGGTATAGCCACGGACGCCCGTATTTTAAACGATTGTAAGCAACGCCATAAAACAACAGATAGTATGACAACAGCAGGAGAGATAATACTCGAACCATTGACCATCGCAGATGCCGCCGGGTTTTATGCACTCTATACCGTCCGGGAAAAGGAAGCAACGGTATCTCCTTTTCTGCCGGAGGAAACACCGGCGGCATTTACCCAACGGATTATCGCACTTTGCGCTTACATCTTCACCATCCGGCTGGCTGCTCAACCCGATGTGATGATAGGGGATTGTGCTTTGCATGACTGGAATGAACAAACCGGAGAAATAGAAATCGGCGGCTCTTTATTTCCGGAATACCGGGGTAAGGGTTATATGCAGGCTGCTTTTGGGTTGCTGGAAACGCTGGCGCAACAACATTTTCCGGTGAAACGGATACTGGGCAAAACAACGCCCGAAAACAGGAATGCAGTACGGCTGGTAGAGAAGCTGGGTTTTGTACAAGTAAGCGCAGATGATACCACGGTGGTCATGGGTAAAACACTGTAAGGGGCTATCCCTGTTTTGATTTTTCTCGTAACAGCTGATAGCCAGCATAAAACAAGCGGGTGTCTCCTATTACTGAGACACCCGCTTGTGCGTTATAAACATAACAGTTGTTTGTTACAGCTTCCATTCCGGCCGCAGAAAATGACAGGTGTATCCATGCGGATGTTTTTGTAAATAATCCTGGTGTTCCTCTTCTGCATCCCAGAAATCACCTGCGGGTACTACTTCAGTGACTACTTTACCGGGCCATCTGCCAGCGGCATTGATCTCTTCAATCAGCGCTGTGGCGGTTTCCTGCTGTTGCTCATTGAGATAGAAGATCGCAGAACGATAAGAAGTGCCGATATCATTGCCCTGCCTGTTGGGCGTGGTAGGGTCGTGTATCTGGAAGAAAAATTCCAGTAGCTGCCGATAGGATAATTGCGTAGGATCAAAGGTAACGGCTATGCCTTCTGCATGCGTACCATGATTTCTATAGGTGGCATGAGGCACATCGCCGCCAGTGTATCCAACCACGGTAGAGAGAACGCCGGGCAATTGACGAATTAACTCTTCTACACCCCAAAAGCAACCTCCTGCAAGAATGGCTTTTTCTGCACTCATAAGTTCATTGTTTTTTGTGCGATGAAGTTATGGTTTTGATCTGATATAAGCAATCCGCCCGTCTGCAGCGGCTGCGATGATGAGGTGAGGTTCCGGGATAGTATGCATCCCAGGATCGTAATGCGGGGAGAAAGCAGTAGCCCGCTGCGTGTAAACTATATTTGTCCGTATCTCTCAAAATAGATATCTTGATGTCAATTGTTTTTTAACGCAGTCGTTAACCTTTATTCATTCAGCGACCCGATTTTTACTGTAAAACCACTATTTATTATGAAAAAGAAAGTTAATCTTCAAAAGAAGTTATTCATTCAGAAAAAAGACATCATCAACCTGACAGGCACCCAACAGATTGTGGGGGGATATGTAACCCAGTTTGATAATTCCTGTCCGGGTAACTGTAACTATGTTACTTTATTTGACAACTCCTGCCCGGGCCGTTGTAACTATCCTACGTTGTTTAATGCTTCCTGCCCTGGTGTAAAGTGTTAATCCTCGTAACGTTTTTTGAAGAGAGGGTGTCTTAACAGACATCCTCTTTTTTATTGCGGAGAAACGAGAACACCATCGGAATAAAAAAGCCGGCTCTTGTTGGGAGCCGGCTGCGTATCATACAAAAAATATAGTAGCGTTTTATCCTTTTAATATCCTGGCTTTCTCTTCCTCAAATTCTGCCTGTGATAAAATGCCGGCATCCAGCAATTCTTTTAAGTCCAGCAATGCTTGTTTTTTCTCTGCCATACTGAGGCCCGCTTTAGCTTCAACCGGAACGGGAGCAGCAGCCGTCGCTTTCGCTGCGGGAGAGTGAAAGCTGAGCAGGAGGCTGGCAATTTCATTATACCCTTTGATGGAAGCGTAATCGATGGCTTTCTGTTCTTTGGTATTCACGATCGTTACATCCGCGCCTTGTTCCAGCAGGTATTTCACGATATCTTTTTTACCGCAGGAAGCAGCATAGTGCAGGGCAGTATTACCGGATTCGTCCTGGATGTTAATCTGCGCTTCCCGTTCGAGCAACAGTTTTACCATACTCAGGTGTCCGTTTTTGGCCGCTACATGCAGGAGGCTTTCGCCACCGTAACTATAGGTGTGATTCAACGTGAAGGCGCTGTCCATAGACAGGTTCGAAGCGCTTTCCACCCAATCCAGATAACTATTCATGCTGGCCGTATCTGCAGATAATGGCTGGCTGAAATTAACATCGATGCCTTTATCCAGGAAGAGGGCAACGATCTCTTTCTGGTTGTTGGCACAGGCATACCAGATAGGCGACAGGCCATTCTTTGAGGTGATCAGCACATCGGCGCCGTGTTGTACCAGTAAGTTGGTGAGGGCCCGGTTGGTATCATAACAGGCAATCAGCAGGGCGGATTCTCCGGCATGATTGACATGGTTCACGTCCACGTGATTATCGATCAGGCAGGTGGCCATGGCAATATTTTTCGCACGTACGGCGGTAATAAGCGGATTATCACCTGCCTTGTTGGTGGTATTCACATTGGCGCCGTTATCGATCAGTGTTTGTACAATGTCTTTGTTGCGCCATGCCGCTGCAATGAGCAGGGGAGTTTCGGCCTGGTTGTTTTCCAGGTCAACGGTTACACCTTGTTGCAGCAGGGCATCCACCAGTTCTTTCTGCCCGGTTTTGGCGGTGAGGTGTAAGAGGCTGTTGCCCTGCAGGTCGTTGATATGGGTGCGTGCGCCTTTTTCCAGCAGCAAGAGGGCGGTTTGTTTCTGCTTTTGCAGGCAGGCAAAGTAAAAAGGCGTTTCGCCGTTATGATCTTCATAATCCAGTGCCGCACCAGCATCCAGCAATAGTTTTACCAGATCCTGGTAGCCGTGGTGCGCTGCATAGTGCAGCGCTGTTCTGCCTTTTTCATCTGTATACGCAACATCTACTTCGTTATTGGCCAGCAGGATCTCTGCTATTTTACGCTTACCGCTTTCACAGGCAATGATAAATGACATGGACATAGTGGCTAGGATTTATGTTTTAAAAGTAATTCAACGGTCTTTGCTTTCAGGTTATCCTGGGCAGCCAGGTCCAGCGGACTTTTATCCTGATCGTTGGTGACGTTTACAGCGGCTCCGTTTTCTATCAGCAGTTTCACTTTACGGTACAATTGTTTCGCTGCTTCCTGTTCGTAGTTTACATTATAGGCGCATACTTTATGCAGAATGGTATTGCCTTCATCATCGCGGCGCTCCAGGTCTACCACACCGGCTTCCAGTACTGTTTGCAGTACTTCGGCGGGGTATTCGCTGATCCAGTCCAGGGCGGATTTATCCTTACTGTAGTAAGGAGCCGTCTGATAGATGTCGGCGCCGTCGCGGAGCAATGCCTGTATAACGGCGGTCTCGTATTCGGAACCTCTCCGCCGCATGCGCACTGCGCCTACAAACAGCGGTTCTTTGTTTTTATTAAGCCCTTCAAAATCCGGTGCCGCATAGCGGAGCAGTTTTTCATACAGTTGTATGTCGCATACCTGGTGTACTATAGCATTATAAAAAGGTGTTTCTCCGTCTTTGTTGGGTTGGTTGGGATCTGCGCCGTTTTCCAGCAAGAGGTCTATGTAACGCGATTTGGAACTGCCTACTGCCAGGTGCAGCGGCGTTGTGCCCACAATGTTGCCGGCATTGGGATCCAGGCCTTCGCCGATGAGGAAGGAAAGATAGGCCAGGCCAATATCTTCCTTGATGGCAAATTCCTGTACAATCTTATAAAGAAAGTTCTCTTCGTAATTGGTTTTATAATGAATATCGCAGCCTGCCGCTACCAGTATCCGGATCTGTTCCATGGGGGCAGATTGGTTGAAGGCTACTCTCAGCAAGGTTTTATCCTGCAGGGCATCATTAATATTATCTAGTCTGGCTACAAAGGAAGTGAGAAAGTCCAGTTCCTCAGGTGTTGTCCCGAGTGTTCTGAACAGGCTTTCAAAGATGCTGCCGTCGAATTTATCATATTCATAAATATCCATGACAATCAAACCTTCCTTGATCAACAGCTCATCTACCAGATCAAATGCTTTGGTGAGCAGGAGGCTGTCGAAGATTTGTTTTTTATCAAAATCAGGTAGTTGCTTAGGTAGTTTTTCACCCTGTGTGATCAGTTGTCTCACGTCGGCCATATTGCGTCTTCTGATTGCATCCGCCAGTTTATTCACTTCGTACATAGGTCTGTGGTTTTTTTGCGCTGTGTCTGGTCAATTTTCCTGCCAAATATAGGGCAGATGATGCCATCATCTCACAAAAAAATAAAACGGGGTTTCGGATATCCATGTCAGTGAATCACGGGAACTGTGAAAACCTTTTACGTACCAGGCAGGATGCCGGCCATTATAGGATGTAGCAGGGGTAACGATAGCCGGGTAGGCAGCACCAGGAGTATAGCCGTGTCCGTTATCGGAATGTGGCCGGTCAGGGTCTGTGCGAGGGGAGGGTGTACACAAAGCCATAGGTCATCGGCGCCTCCGTCATGAGCTGCAGGGAGCCGCCCATCTTATCCAGAAAGTCGCTGCAGGTGGCCAGTATCAGCCCGTCGTGTTGCTGGGGATGATCGAGCAGCTGTAAGAGTGCCGGCGTTATCATAATCGGATACCCTTTGATGGTAACGATGGTCTGCCGGTTTTGTGACCGGGCGGTAATGGTGAGGGTACCCAGGTGGCCGGTGAGGGCAATGATTTGTCCCAGGAGGGTGCGGTGCACAAATTGCAATACTTCATTGTCTGCAGCCAGCAGCGTATCCAACGGCACTTCCAGGTGGGTGGTCAGTTGTTTGCTCCGGATGTTTTCCTGCATATGTTCCAGGGCGGTGGCAAACAGTACATGTATATCGCAGGAGGCCGGCAGGTAGCTGAAACCGGTCAGTTGCAGCTTGATCCAGCGGAGGATACCATCGAAGGTGTCGAGGGTTTTCCGGGAATTGAGTTCTATCCTGCTCAGACTGTTCAGCATGGATTGGCGGTCCGGCGGACTATGTTGCCACCATCTGGCGGTATGGAGGATATCTTTTAAAGGCGCCCGGAAGTCATGGGCAATCAGGGAGAGTAATTTATTTTTGAAGGTGTCATTTTCCTGCAGGCGTATATTCTTCTCCGTTATATCGGTATTGGCGGAGGTCAGTGCCCGGATATGCCGCCGCGAACAATAGTAAGACCACCAATAGGTACCGGTAAAAATAGCCAGGAGGATCAGTACGCCCAGCAGAAATTTCAGCAGGAGCTGGTGTCCGGATTTCCGCAGTTCATTTTCCGTAATCCGGTGCTGTTGCAGTTGATTGGAGGCCGACAGTTCCTGCAGCTGTTGCTGGCGGAGGAAATAGCTGATATGATCTACCGCCGGCAGTTTTCTGATCTGTAACAATTCGGCTGTTGCCAGGCGCCGGAGTACTTGCCCGTACAGCGCAGCTTTTGCCGGATCGTGCCGGGCGGAGTAGTGTCGGAACAAGATACTGCTCACATCCAGGAGGGATTCATCATCACCGGTTTGCCGGGCCAACGGAAATATCTTTTGGGCGTAGGCAATGGAATCTACCGGATAGCCCATTGGCAGCAGGTCGTCCAGCATATGGTAATAGGCTGTGGTGGCGGTTTCCGGCAGTCCTCTTTGGAGTGCATCTGCCGCAATGTTATTGATCTTTTTTTCTACTTCCTGGAAAGAATGGGTTTTGAGCAGATCCATGGCTTCAAACAGCCGGGCATTATACCATTCCATACTATACGGGTCCTGTTCTGTTGAAACGCGTAGCTGTGCCAGTGCCCATTGTACGGAATCCTGCCGGGTACTGTCTTTCCAGTAGTAAATCAGGTAGTTGATCAGGTCTATGTTGTAGTCGCTGTGCTCCAGAAAGCGACAGCCCAGCTGAATAGACAGTTGTTCATAGTATTGTGCTTTCCCGATGTTCCCGTCGCCCCGGTAGGCCAGGGCGAGATTGCTGTAGTCAGTGCTGATCGCACCGGAGTCGCAGAGCACCTGGTCCAGCTTTAAGGCTTCGTAGTTATAGATGACGGCCATCTTGGGATTTCTTTTGAAGGTATAAAAGAGCGCGAGGTTCGTATAGGCGTAGGATTTAGCCCGGATATTCTGCCGGCGTTCCGCTATTTCCAGGGCCTTACTGGCATACCAGTAGCAGCTGTCGAGGTTATTGCGGTGATAATGGAAAGCCAGGTCATTCAAAAACTTGGTGTAGCTGCTGCTGTCTTTTGCCAGCCGTAATTTTACATGCAGGCGTTTAACTTCATCCGGCACAACGGCGTGTGCCGGCGTCCTGTTACCGGCAAGGAACAACAGCACGGCCGCAAACAGATATGTGAGGTGGCGCCATCTCATGAAGGTAGCAGTTGGTGTGGATTAGCAGGTGGTAACGTATAGGAAAACCGGGCGCCTTTTTCAGGGAGGTTGGTCACCTGCAGCTGGCCGCCCATTTTACTGATAAAGTCGCGGCAGATAATGAGTGCCAGCCCGGCGCCCTGCTGCTCATTTTTACTGCCTTTTTTGTGATTAAACTCAAACAGGTTGGGTAGCAGATCCGGCGGGATGCCAGGGCCTTCGTCTGTTACCGAGAGGGTAACCCGATCCTTGTCTGTTTCCGCCAGAATACGCAGGGTACTGCTTACCGGCGAAAACTTAATGGCATTATGAATGAAATTGCGGTGTATAAACTGCAGCATTTCACGGTTGGCCCATACGGTAGTGGTACCGGGTATATTGATGATCACCTGCAGGTGTTTGGCGTTGATCATGCCAGACAGGAAGCGCACCACTTCGGGGACCATATCTGCCGGTTTGCAGGATTCTGGTTCATATACGAATCCGGCTACCTGGGAGCTGATCCAGGTGAGGATATTGTCGAAGATCTGCAGCGTGTAGCCGGTGGCGTGTTCTACTTCCATCATCCATTCTGCAGCTTCATCCGGCGACAGCATTTCTTTTCTCAGGAAGGTGGTAATGTTGATGACGTTACTCAGGGGGGCCCTTGAATCGTGCGCAATCACTGATACCAGCTTGTTTTTGAAGTCGTCGTGACTGAGCAGCAGCGTATTTTTTTCCAGGATCTCCCGGTTTTTTATACCCAGCAGCCGGGCGTCTTTATGGGTACGCCGGTAGGCGCGGAAAAAATAGATTTCGGCCAGGGCCGCCAGCACCAGCAGTATGATCAGACAGGCCGTGAGCAGAAAACGGTTCCGGTTTTCCAATTGCAGCCGGTGCAGCCGGGACTGCTGTATGTCCTGTTGCAGCTGCAGGGAGTGGAGATTATGCTGCTGCAGGTAGTAGGACAAATAATCCATTTCTCCGTTGGTTTTATCGGCTTCTTTTTTATCCAGGATGTTTAATAGCAGCTGGTTATAGGGAAGGGCGCTGTCGGGTTTTCCCTGTCGGGTATACCAGTCGGCCAGCTGAATGGCTACGGGCATCATCTGTTCCCGGTAGCCGCCGGCCTGGGCTGCTTGTACCATCAGTGTCATATATTGAATGGTATCCGGTTGCTGCCGCCGGGCGCTGATGGCGGT
Source organism: Chitinophaga nivalis (assembly GCF_025989125.1). Lineage (NCBI taxonomy): Bacteria > Pseudomonadati > Bacteroidota > Chitinophagia > Chitinophagales > Chitinophagaceae > Chitinophaga > Chitinophaga nivalis. Next base: position 4,162,440 of record NZ_JAPDNR010000001.1, read on the forward strand.
CAACAGGCGGGCTGCCTGTACGGCCGGGTAATAGTAGCCGGTGGCGGTAGCCCGGGTGTGCAGGTCGTTCAGCTGGTGGATGGCGGTGGCAGTATCATGTTGAGCCAGTAGTTGCTGGATCTGTAATTGTTCCAGTTGCAGCAGGCCAGCCGTATCACGGTAGCGGGTGCAACTGTTCCGGGCACTTGTCAGGGCCCATTGTACCGAGTCCTTTTTGCCGGGATCGTTCAGGAAAATGCTGGCGTAACGGGTCAGGATGAAGGCCCGGGTGAGATCGTCCGGTAGTTGCCGGCTGGTGGCCATGGCTTTATGGGCATAAGTGGCCGCCATCGCAGATTGCCCGGATTGCTGATAGTAGGTGCCCAGGTGCGCATACAGGCGGCCTGTTCCCGGGAGGTATTGCTGTTGGGTATATGCCTGCAGGGCGTCGGTGTAGTAGCGGACAGACAAGTACTTATTATGGCATAATTCATAATAGCTGCCCAGTACCTGCCACGCATCTGCTATGCCTTTTGCATATTGACGACGGGTAGCCAGGTCCCGCGAGCGAATGGCATAATACCAGGTGGTGTCCAGGTTCTTTTGCAGCGCGGCTACGGCACGCTGATGCAGCTGGTCTGTATAAACCATGCTGTCCGGCGGTAAATGGCTGGCGTGAAGCATGCCGGTCTGGCATATGATCACACCTGTCAGTATCAGGCTTTTCCATATGTTATACTGACGGCGGCCAGGAGATTGCCGGGTATTAAACCGGCCTGCCGGTAACGATGACAGGTGGTAGGTGGTCGGCTCCTTTTGCTTCATTTTTTAGTATACAGTGATTTCAACAAACGATGTATAGTTAAAGAAGAAAAGCTGTTTGAAAAGTTAATGGCTGGTTAACCCGTTTGGGAAACAAATTCCTGTGCAGAATATGTTGGCAGCCGGACGCGTCCAGTTAATTAAACAGCCGGATAACAGTGACGGGGGATGGCAGTGGCAGGAAAAATTACATGCCGGTATATCGCAGCAGCCGGAGAAAAAGTGGTTACAATAAGGGATGTATAGAAACAAAACAGCGCGGAACCGGCTGTGATAAGGGGTTCCGCGCTAAACAACTAGCGAACATACGGTCCGCACCAGCCGGTATGATTGTAACATACGCAGTCGTTGGAAGTGCCGCCATATTTGCCGCATCCTTCTTCACATCTGTGGGTAGAGCAACTACCACCAGGACCGGCATTCATTTTTCCGCCCTGGATGCTGGCTAAATCAGTTCTGGATAATTTTTTCTGTTGGAGGATTGTTTGTTTTTGCATAAGTGTGTTCTTTTTAGGTGTAAAAACGTATACTGTTTGCGTGTTAATGGAGATGATATGACAGATACGCATAGTCCGGCTGCATGGTTAAGCAGGATGACGTGCATACAGGTTTTTTTCTTTCGGAAACTCGCTTTGGCTACAGGTATTGTTGGGTTAAAAATTGTTACCGGGATTATCCCTGCGTGGAAAGCAAATAGTTTTTCATAAAACAACAGGTTTAACGGTATTCAATATACGAAATTATTTGAAATATGGTGAAGTTTTCTTGTTTTTTTATGGAGAACAGTCAGGGAGATAAAATGTAGCGTATATATTTTCCAACAGTCGTATAGGTGCGTATATACGACTGTTGAAAAGGCCGTATTATTTTAGGGGGAGATCACCCAGTAACGAAGGGAGGATGTCTGCCGTAAAACAAAGCCGTAGTTCCAGTTCATCCCCGTAGTAATCGCCGGTGGGTTCAAAACCCAGCTGCCGGTAAAATGCCAGCGGGCTGCCAGGGCCTTCACCACAACTGGTGTACAGCTCCCATATACCGCGTGCCGCCAGGTTACGCAACACCAGTCCGATGGCCTTTTTTCCATATCCTTTACCCTGATGGGGGCCGGCTATCATCAGGCGCCAGAGGAATATGCCGGAGAAGTCGATACCGTCGCTCCAATCGGCACTGGTGTGTAACATAATAAAACCTGCCGGGGTGTCGTCGGCATAGATGGCCCTGAACCAGGCATCTTCGGAATAGTGGGCTACGGCAATGGATTCGCCGTTATCCGCTACCATTTTTCGTTGTTCGGGACTTAAGGTACTGCTCAGGTCACAGATGGTTTCTACATTTTCGATGGTAATCCGGCGGAGACTTACCGTTGCGTGCGTGGCATCAATCATAAGCTACAGGTTATCTTGTTGGTTATTTTGGGTACTAAAATACAGGATTGCCCGAAGAATCGGTTACTTTTATGTGGTATTACAAATCCCTCATTTGCGGATCGTTTAAAACCCCGTTTACATGAAAAAAAATGTTGTCCGGAGATGGCTGCTATGCATTTGTTGCTTTGCAGGAATAGCCTCGGAAAGTATGGCGCAACAGCGCCGGACAGATACGATTCCTTTTTCCCTGGAAACCGGTCTGTTGGTATTTAAAGGAAAGCTAAACGGGCATGCTATTGATTTTCTGTTTGACACCGGCGCGGGAATGGCGGTAGCTACTGCCGGTATCCGGGATAGTGCGGAATTGAAAAGTAGTCGTAAGGAAGTGCAGGCCCATGATGCCAACCAACAGACCAAGCGGCTGCAAAGTGTGGTGGCGGAGACGTTGCAGGTGGGGAGCTTCGATTTTAAAAATATACGTTGCGTCATGGCAGATATGCCCTTGTTGCGTTGTATGCAGCTGTTTGTGCTGAGTGCCGATGTGATCCGGCAGTTGAACTGGCAGATAGATTTTGAGCGGCGGCAGCTGTATGTTTCACAGGCAGCTTTCCCCGTGGAGGAAGGGATGATCACGTGCCCGGTTCGTTATGTAAAGGAAAGGCCCTGTGTGAATGGCGCCATCATAGGATTGCCTGTCCAGGACGTACTCATTGATATGGGATATAAAAACGTATGTACTTTTCCGGTAGCCGCGGAGAAGGGCACGCAGTTGCTGACACGCTATCAGGAAAGCGGCGGGCAGGTACAATATAGCCTGGCGGCGTCGATGGGCATAATGGGTACGCCCCGGCCGGATACGGTGGCTACCGTACGTTTCCAGGAGCTGCAACTGGGCGGGCATACTTTTTATCAGGTACCGGCGACCGGCAAAAAAAATACGACGTTGAAACTGGGCGTGAGATTTTTTTCGACCTTTTGTACGCGTATGATCCTCAATCATGCCCAAAGCAATTATTACCTGCTGCCGGTTCCGGAAAATAAGCGCAGCACATGGGAAGGCGCAGAAATGGTGACGGTGGGATTAAAGGAGTCGCAATTAGTCATTACGGGCAAGGCGCTGGAGGGCACGGGGCATACCTTTGAGCTGGATGAAGTAGTCAGTGCCGTAAATGGAAAAACGGCAGCTGATTTCTCCGGTGAATGTGATTTTTTCAGGTGGTACAATTATGTACGGAAAGACCTGACGATACAACGGACCAATGGGCAACAGGTGCAGATAACGAAGATAAAGCTGCCATAGCCTGCATGCAGCGGCCCTCCGGGGGCGGAAGATATCCCGGAGGGCGGCGGTCTTATTTATTGCCCGCAGGGCGGCAATGCCGGCAGTTCTTTTTTATAGGAGCTGACATCCCATGTTATCCCCCAGATACGTACATATTCTGCCAGGGGAGCTAAGCCGGCTTCTTCCCGTCGTTCATCCACATGATCGGGATCTTCCAGGGGACACACAAAATATTTTCCGGTTTTTTTATTGAGACTGATCTGGCTGCCGTAAATCTGTTTACGGCCTTCTCCCAATGATACCCGGTCTTCCAGCAGCGCCAGGTCGGCAGGAGACGCCTGTTGTTTCTTCACGGCATCCCGCATCATCGGCAGGTATTGCTGTTGAATGCGCAGCGGGGCATGTTGGATCACCAGAAACAAGGTGGTGCTGCCCCGTATCCCGATTACGGAGGGGCCAGGCCAGCCATACTGATCGAGGATGGCGGTGGTTTTACGTACATTGATGGAATCCTGCCAGTCTATTTTTTTCCAGAGGCGTTCCATTTCTTTGGAAGTTTCGCCATATTTTTTTGCAGTAGATTCTATCAGTAAACGGCTTTCCTGATCATCCTGATAAATGGTATCTAAAACGCGTACAAGCGATTTGTCCAGCAGCGCTTCTTCTTTTTCTTTGTTGACGAGTACTGCATCCAGCAAAGGCTGCCATCTTTTATCTGTATGAAGGGATACCAGGTCTTTGTCGTTGGTGAGTTGCTGGTAGTCTGCAAAAGCTACTTTCGTCACAATTTTCTCCAACTGAAAAAAAGCGCTGTCGGGAACACCGGCTAATGCCCATGCGCAGGCGGCATTGTAGCGGTCATTCATTAAACCTTTTCCGTTGGTGGTGATGAATGCCTGAGAGAAGGCCAGCGCAGCGGGTTTGTAGGCGCCTGCGTGATACAGGGAGTCTGCCTGGTGTACGAAAAAATTATACTGGGTCAGGTCTTGCTGTGCGATAGAAAAATGGGGTAGCAGGGCACAGCATAGTAATAAAGAAAGTATCTTTTTCATTTAACAGGAATCATTAATAGTAAGTCAATATATTTTTGAGATTAAAACATTCACGACGATCATATAAGTATTGTATTCCTACTTGAAATAATAGGCTATTGCATGCTCCTTGAGCGGATTCTGGCTCCAGTCTTCCCACTCGCAGGTGTAGGGGTTGTAGCCACATTTTAATGGTTTACTCAGGATGTCCTGAGGGTTTTCCAGATATGCCCTGCAATCAGTGCAAATATGGCGAAATTCACAATCTTTGCAAACAGAAATCTGATTCTTATTAATATGCCAGTATTTTTTAAATGCCGGATGAGCTAACGCCGCTAACAGCGTAGAGTCGTATACGTTACCAAAGCTGTCTTTCATAGAAGGACAGTTTTTAATATTGCCGGCAGCATCAATACTGATTTTTCTGTTAAGACAGGTATTGTATTGCTGCGACTCAGTAAAGGTTTTGATGTTGATGGAAAAGTAGTCCGGAATGATATGCCCGCAATGGGTGGCGGCATCAATGGGAGAAGGAATGTACAGGATCCGGGCATTGCCTGCCGGCGGATGAAATACCGTTTCCGTAAAAGGAGTGGTATGGAGCGTGAGCAGGGTAATTCGCTTAAACAGGCTGCAAAACCCTACCAGCATGGGCTGGGTAAAATGATCCTGGTATTTTATAATCAGTTCTGCCGAAAGAATACGGGTATGTTCCAATTGTTGCAGGATGTCTTCAAAGAAGGTGAGTGGATGATCGGAGAAGCAGCGAAGCTGGATATGCTGACAACCGAGTGTTTCCAGTTCATGAATGAGGCGTGGCCAGGGAAGTGGCGGTGTAGCAGCATCCAGGTCGATGATGGCATTGGTAACCGGATACGGCTCATCCCAGGTAAGATCCATGGGAGGAAAGGCCGCCGGCGTTTCGGTGAAAAAAATGAATTCTTCTCTCAGCAAAAACTCGAAATACTCGTGGATGATCTCATCCTGTTCATGTTCATAATATTGATATACCTGTTCGATCGTTTTACCATCATGCAGTAATAGGATCTCATAGAGGGTATTGGGGATCAGGTGAATGCTTTGCCGTTGTACATCACAGAGTACCGATCGTTGGGCGCCTTCCACCGGAAGACAGCAGGTAAACAATCTGAAAGGGATATTGGTTTTCATCTATGCGAACGGTTAAAGGATGATTTTACTGATCGGTTTGTAGTGTTTGCTCACGGCTACCTGGTGCTGGTAGAAAGTGGCTGGTATCATGGTTTTGCGTGCAGGCGGCGGGGTAATCTTTTCCATAAAAAAGAAACGCACCGGTAAAGTTGAAAGTTCAACCATTTTTTTGATGGATTGCATGTCTAAGGGTGTTTGTTGGTAGAAACCTCGATAGCGCCAAACAATATTTCATTCCCATATTTTTTCTGTGCTGCTTCTTTTGAGAGAAAAGTTATTTTTCTGATATCTGACGGTTTAAGATATTGCAGCATGAGTTTTCTCATTTTGTGCGAGGTCATAAACCGTTCATTCAGCAGTATGGGAACTTTGCCGGGGATGGCGGCTATCTCTTTTTCTACCTGTTGATAGATATATTTTTCGATGGGTAAACTGGGAGAACACATGATCAGGACACTGTCTGCCGGCATATTGGTCATTTTGCTGACGGTGGCGGAATCCCTGACGACCCATTCCTGTTCTACTTCTTTGAGCGGAGCGTATCCCTCCTGAAATACCACACCATCCATCACTTTGATGAAAATGGTATTGGGCAGTATATGCCCGTCTCCGTCGCCGATTTCTTTTGCATGCGCTTTCAGCAGTCTTTCATTGACGATTTGCCCCTGTACATACAGGTGCGCAGAAAAAGAAAGTAGTAGCAATATGGCTTTCAACAGCCGGGGGTGAGGTGGTCGCGTGCTTGGTGTGCTGTTACCCATAATCAGTATCTTAAGTAGGTAGCAATTTCTTTTTCCAGATATAGATTGCAGGCATTGGAGATCCACTCGAACTGCCCGCTGGGATTCACTTCCAGAAACACATACTCACCCGCTGCAGAGAGAATCATATCAATAGAACCTGTATTCAGTTCCTTGCGTTGCATGAATCGCCGGACGCTGTCTGCTACGGCTGCAGGAATCTGATAGGGAATGACCCGGTTGGGTTTTTCCGTATTGTAATTCCGGAAATCAATTTTTGTTTGTTCATCAGCTTGTGAGAAGATGGCGACGGTAAATATTTTTTCATGGATATAAAAAATTCTGAGTTCAATTTCTTTTTCAACATATTCCTGAAAGAAGCTGGGGAAGATGGTTTCCGGCAACTGGTATAACAACTGCTCATCAATGAGATGTGTACCGGCCGTTTCAAAAGTGTGCCGGTGTGATTTTACCTGGGTATGCCGGTTCAGTGATTTGGTGATGATCTTTTTTTTCTGCCGGAGGAAAGCGATAATTTCTTTTTTGGCAGAAGTGAAAATATAGGCAGGCGTTTTTAAAGCACAGGCCTGTGCTATTTCCAGATCTATCAGTTTGTTTTGTTCCAGTTCTTTTTCGTAGGAGCCGGTTGTTTTGGCAGATAGATGATAAAAAAGATGATGGGTCAGCATGTGCCAGTCTTCAGATACATTGAGCAGCACATCGGCGGGTATTTTTCCCGGCTGACTGCTCAGTTCTGGCATCCGCATGTATCCTCTCCGGTACCATACACTGGTCACATCCGATAAGGTGACCTGTTTTCCATTGAGGAAAGTGATGGCGTAATGGTTGTTGAGGTAACTGATATCTTTTATTATATCTTCTGTATTGATGCGACAACAGTGGCAGTGATAGGTGTATAGATAGTCCATCACTTTATCCGTAACATTGTCGCCGGTTTCGCTGAATATAAGTATCATGCTATGACAATCGCGTCATTTTTTCAGGATAGTTAACTGGGAGAGAACAGGTAAAAAAGAAACCGGCAAGAAGCTGCCGGCTTCTTTTACTGTTACTTGGTTTGAAATGGGGAAAGTGTTAATGGTTGATACAACCTGTTGTGTGGTGGCTGATTATGCCCAGTACCCGGGGATGTTTCTGACATCGGCACTACCATCTTTGTAAACCCTGATCACAACATCTAATCCGCCGGATTGACGGGCTGTGGTGTCGCCTATTCTCCAGCCGCCGTTAATGCCTCTTTTTTCTTCCTGGGTCAACCGTGTAAACAGGGAATCGTTGATTTTTTGAAAGGATCTTTTTTTCATGACTATGGCGTTTAATTGTTAGGAATGCCACTTGCAGTGGTTTTATAGGATAATGAAAAACTAAATGGAAAAACTTGTCAGGATATGCTGCTGGTGAGCCTTTTGTTAGGGTCTGGTGTATCTTGAGGGTGCATTATGTTCTCATATTTGGATTAGTAGTGCTATAATACTTCACCTAAATATAAAGATTATTTTTTGAAATAAATGCAGAAATATTTCAGAAAAAAATTAAACTGCAGATGATGGTTAGTAATCCTGTTATTATGATCAGATAATTATATTGTTGATCATGAAAACTATATTAATCATGTTGATAGTATCAGGATGATGGCTGCTTTTTCAGGTCACTATTCATGGGTTGCAGTAACCCGGCAAGTGCCAATAGCAGAAAACAGACTGATAAATCATCACAGCAGAGAAATACCCTACTGATCCTGTTTGCAGATGATGGATAACTCCTGAATGAATACTGACGGCTACTTCGGGAGGTGTGGATAAGTTCTGTGTGAGATAATGACAGCCGTTGATAAGCCGTAAGTGCATACTGGCCGCTGTTTGATGACCACTGCAATATAGCTGTTGTTGAAAGTGCGGGATTTCCTGTACTAAAATAGCAGCCCGCCGTACTAATTTACACAGCAGCAAGCCAAAACTGTGGCAAAGGATGTACCATACAGCTGAGTATTGTCTCCTGTTTAACCCTTATATCGTTCGATGAACGGCGGATGTATCGCCTTGCTGGTGACCATGTATTTTCTATGTTAAGACATACGTACTTAAATCATAGACGTATGTACAGACTAACTTAAATCCTATATCTACTATGAGCTATTTACAAGTACCCCGACTTATTTTTTCCGGCAGTTTTCAGTCCGATGTGGCAACGATCAACAACTTTGTTAAAAATTATGATACCGCGGAATGGCGAACAAGTAATGGTCTTTATGAACTCACCGGTAACGGGGGAGGATGGAACCCGAATGGAAGTGGTTCCTGGCGTTTGCACGATGTAAAAGTGGAGCGTGTATACTATGCAGATGGCACCAGTTGCGACAATCCCGAAATTGATCCGATTGTTGGCCAGCCATTGACCAGCGGAGAAGAACGATCCGCACCTAAAATGGTAGACCTGGACCCCGCCCGTTTCCTGACGGAGATCTGGGGATTCCGCCTGGATCTGGGAAAAGACACCGGCATCGGTTTTAGCGGAGATTATAAAGTGACTACTTATTATGATCTCTGGAAACGCGCCAAAACAGGCTTTGCAGATGATATGGTCTGTGCGGCCTATCACAGTACCGTGAAAATTGACCGGTGGAATAACACCACCAATTCCCGTTTCCTGCGGGAGCTGGCAGCAACAGCACCGGGTGCGGTGCATCCGGATAAAATCAGTATCAAGTTTAATGTAGACAGTGTACAGATCCTGAAAGAATTACCGATGTATACTTTCGGCCGCATTGCAGGCGCTATCGGCAAATTTGAAGCGCATGAACCGCATCACTTCATTGATGGGAGAGCGTTGTATCCGGTGGCGGCCCCTTCGCAACCAGTACAAACTGCCTATGCCAATGTTACCGGCAACATCCTGCATGTAGACCTGGGCAATTCCCTGCCTACGGTGGTCAGCGGAGGTGCGCAGTCGGACATTGATGAACTGGGCATTGCCGTATTATCGCCAGTCGAAGGAACCGTGTTGCTCGGGGTGGTGGATTATACCCCCTCCAAATGGTACACCCACGCCAGTGGTATCAGTTCCTTTCAGCTGAATGCACATCAGCTGGAAATTGTGGCCAATCATCCGCTTGCGCTGGTGTTGTTGTCTACCGGAGAAGTGTTGTTGCGCGAAAATGCCGATGGTTCTTTTGTGGCGGCAGATACCTTTGTGTATCGCTTTAATCCTGGTGATCAGGCTACGGCAAAAATTTATGCCAAATCATTCGGCCGGCCGTTACCCAACCGGCAGCTCAGTGTGTATCATGCACCGGTACCGGCATCCGCCAGCGATAACGCCCTGACTTTCCCCGCTGTTATTACAACAGATGCTGCAGGTATCGCCCAACTGCCTATGACTGCCGGTGATCCGGGGTCACCCCGACATATGATCGACGGACAGATATATGATGTGTTTTTTCAGCTGGATAATCCGGGGCCGCCGCCGGTGGAGCCGCCATCCAGACAACTGATCTATACCCGGGTGTTTTCCGGTTTTCAGGTGCCGGCCAAACCTACCTGGATGGAACACATACACCCGATCTTCCTGCAATATGCCAACCTGTATCCGGTGATGAAGCCTATCGTGGATCTGTCTAATTATGCCAGTGTGGTACAACGGCTGCATATCCTGAAAAGTGTATTTAAACTGCCGCTTTCCAGCCCGAACTACATGCCGGTGACCCGCGACCTTTCCCGGGCCAAACAGCAAATGATTCAGCAGTGGCTGGAGAATCCGCTCTATATGAACCTGGATTCCGTAGATAGCCTGAAACTGGCCCTGCAAACGGCTATAGAACTGGAGCACTCCACCATACCACCTTATCTCACGGCGATGTACAGTATCAAACAAGGATACAACATCGAAATATATGAACTGATCAGAGGCGTGGTGATGGAGGAAATGCTGCACATGTCGCTGGTGTGTAACTTGCTCATTGCGATCGGGGGCAGCCCGGATATTGCCAAGCCATCTTTTGTACCGGACTATCCGGGTACATTACCGGGAGGCTTGCATGCGTGGCTAACTGTCCGGTTGCGTAAGTGTTCTATTGAACATATCCGCGATTGTTTTATGACCATCGAAGAGCCGGAAAAAGTAGTAGAGATCAAAGCCAAAGCGATGTATCCGCAATGGCCGGAACATCCCAACCTGTATACGGTAGGCTGGTTCTATGCAGAAATCAAAAAAGCCCTGACGAACCTGAACAAGGCCGGCAAACTTACTTTTGGCAACGAGGCTAAACAGGTGACTGACTGGGGCGTTCCCGGACAATTAAATGTGATTAATAACCTGCAGGATGCCCTGAATGCCATCGACCTGATTACCGATCAGGGAGAAGGTACATCTGCCAAAGATCCTACCAATGGCGAGGAAGAGCTGGCACACTACTATAAATTTTCGGAGATCGTACATGGGCATCATATGATCCGCAAAGACGGTGCCTTCTCCTTTACCGGCGGAAAAATTCCATTCGATCCGGATGGTGTATGGCCGATGGCAGATGATCCGCTGCCGATATCCTATGCCAAAGGTTCCCGTGCAGAGATATTATCAACGCAGTTTGCGCATACCTATCAGGGTATGCTGAAAGGCCTGCACAGAACGTTTAATGGTGAACCTGCTTTATTGCCGGAAGTAGTGGGTACCATGTATACTTTATCCCTGCTGGCCAGACAACTAATGGAAACGCCTACCGGACGTAATGATGGCACTACGGCGGGTCCCGCTTTTCAGTTGCCGTTGTAACCCGTACGGCTATACTACATAGTGGTCATTTTAAGATTCCCTGCAACCATCAGCTGCAGGGAATCTTATATAACGATACCATACAGACAGCATATGATGGTGGTCCGTTCAACCTGTCATGTGTTGGTTGGGGAAAGGTTATTACTGTGCTGAACAGCTTGTCAGTAAAGGATTACAGGTAGGTGCAAAGCAGCTTGCTCCCGTCGCGCCCTGTTTTATTTTCAATACAGGAAGGGGGAGCGCAACTGTATAATAGTTTCGCCGGCATGATTTTAAACTGCATCCCGTGTAGTACTGCATGCCGCCGCTTACTGCCGGAATTTTGTTGCATGAGGTGTTTTTGCGGTAAGGCGTTATAACTTTGAAGCATACAACTACCGTATTACTGCTGACGGAAAACCCAGTATATAATAGTTGGAAAACCTGCGCCCATCATGATGGACCCGTATCATGAATGACAGCGTATCCGGTATCTGTCAAATATTTCTTTTTATAACTTTCTTATGAGATTGTAGCAAGATTTACCTTTTAGCAGCTTTGATTGTAGGGTTTTTTTTATCCTGTGGAGAAACAGTATTATTCCGGAAAGGAGCCGCATTTTGTATAATGCGATCTGTAGTGGTAACCTGTACGGAAGAGAATAAATATCTTAAAACGCTGGTTTTGATCAAATATCCTTTTGTCTCGTAGTAAAATAATTAAACGCGTATGGACTGAATGAACGGAATTCCTGTTGATAAATTAAAAGCGTAACCATGTTACAACAATCGCTACCTGCAGCTGTTTGATGCTTCGGGTAACCATGCATTTCATGATGCCGGCACAACCGGTAATAATAAAAAATAAGCCGGAAAAAAAGGACGTCCATGAACGGGACTGTGGAAAAGTGTGTCTGTATACAGCCGGTTGGTTGTATTGTAACCGTCCTTCATGATAGAAAATTATAAGCGGGATGGATGTACCTGCCGGGGATATCCCATATCATAACTTTTTCATTTTTTGATAGTACTCAAATTTGTTAAACAACGAACGCACCTATGTGCAATACGTTTAATATGCAATAGAAAAATAAAGGCCGCCCATGTCTTCGGGCGGCCTCTCTTTTTTTATCGGGTGATGATCACTTTGCCTGTCAGTTGCTGACCGGCCCTTGTTTTTACTTGTAGTATATAAATACCCGCTGGAACAGCGTCCGGCAGGCGAACACTATTATTGCGCAGTATTTCTCTGTAAACGGATTGTCCATGCAGATCCGTCACGATCAGCTGACTGCCATTCAGCTCCTGTTTGCTCCTTATCTGTATAAGGCCGCTGGTAGGATTAGGGTAGAAGTCGAGCGTTTGTAGGGCGGATGCACTTTTATCCGTTGTTACGGTCGTATTTTCTTTGGCTGTTGTTGGTTCTTTCACGATAATACTACCCCTCACAATTACGGTAACCGGTCTTCTCGGACCTTCACAGCAGGTGAGTGTGGCAGATACAAAATAAGTAGTGGTAGCGGTAGGCGCCGTACTGAACGGATTGCCGCTGTAGAGGGCCGTTCCACCTACCTGTGCATTGTACCAGGTAAAGGCAGCACCTGTAGGGCTGGTACCGATTAAAACAGCTGTTTCACCGCTATTGATGATAACGGTATCCGCTGCTACGGTCGGCGCCCCAGGTCTTTGATTTACGACTGCCGTAACGGCGCTACGCGGGCTGGCGCAGGTGCCTGTACCGGCTGATGCGTAATAGGTCGTTGTAACGGCTGGTTTTACCGTATAGGTATTACCGGTAGCCAGTGGCGTACCACCTGTGCTGACATTATACCAGGTAACAATCACACCTGCCGGTACAATTGCAGTCAGGGTGATGCTGTCGCCGGCGCAGACAGCTGCACCAGCCACCAGTACTGGCGTTGCTGGCCGGGTGCCAACGGTAACGGTTACCGGGGTACGTCCGCTGCTGCAACTGCCTTTTGAAGCTGCTGCGTAGTAGGTAGTAGTCGCGGTGGGTTTTACCGTATAGGTATTACCGATAGCCAGCAGGGTACCATTCGCACTGTACCAGGTAACAGTAACCCCTGCAGGCACAGTGGCCGTAAGGGTAACACTGTCGCCACTACATACAACCGGCGGCGTAGCAACTACCGGTGGTGCAGGTTTGGTGGTGACGGTAACGGTAACGGGCGTACGGCCGCTGGTGCAATTACCCAGTGTGGCGGCAGCGTAATAGGTAGTAGTGGTAGCAGGCGCTACAACGTAGGTATTGCCGGTAGCCAGTGGCGTGCCGCCGGTGGCCGTGTTGTACCAGGTGATTACTGCGCCTGCAGTGGTAGTAGTAGCGGATAATACGAGCGTATCACCAGCGCAGATACCGGAAACAGGGGTAATCACCGGTGCTGCCGGTTTAGGATTCACAGTCACGGTAACAGGCGTACGGCTGCTGCCGCAGCTGCCCTGTAATGCCGCAGCATAATAGGTAGTCGTCACGGTTGGTTTCACCGTATAGGTGTTACCGGTAGCCAGTGGTGTCCCGCCGGTAGGCGTATTGTACCAGGCAATGGTGGTGCCGGCTGGTGCGGAAGCCGTGAGGGTAATGCTGTCGCCGCTGCAGATAGGAGTGGTAGTACCTACGGCAGGTGGTGCCGGTGGTGTACCTACGGTGACGGTTACAGCGGTGCGGCTGTTGCTGGTGCAGCTACCTTGCGTGGCGGCGGCATAGTAGGTAGTAGTTACGGTTGGTTTCACCGTATAGGTATTGCCGGTAGCCAGCGGGGTACCGCCGGTACTTACACTATACCAGGTAACGGTTACGCCGGCCGGTACGGTGGCGGTTAAGGTAATGCTGTCGCCGCTGCACACAGTGGCATCCGGTATTACGGGGGCTACTGGTCTTGGATTTACGACAACGTTCACCGATACACGGCTGCTGCTGCAGGTACCCAGTGTGGCGGCTGCATAGTAAAGGCCGGTGGCGGTGGGTTTTATCCGGAACGGTGTGCCGGTGCCGATAGGAGTGGCGCCGGTACTGTTGCTGTTATACCAGACCACGTTGACGCCGGCAGGTACATTGGCGATGAGGGTAACGCTGTCGCCGTTACATACAGCCGGAACGGCCGGAACTACGGGTAATGCCGGTCTGGGATTTACGGTAACGGTTACCGGTGTTCTGCTGCTGGCGCAACTACCCTGAGCGGCGGCGGCATAGTAGGTAGTGGTAACGGTAGGTTTCACCCGATAGGTATTGCCGGTGGCCAGTGGGGTGCCGCCGGTACTCACGTTGTACCAGGTAACAGTGGCGCCTGCCGGTGCGGTGGCAGATAACAGTACACTGTCGCCACTACAGATGGCCGGAACGTTGGCAATGACCGGTGGGGTCGGTTGTGGATTGATAGTAACGGTAACGGGTACACGCCGACTGCTGCAGCTGCCCTGTGTAGCTACTGCATAGTAGGTAGTGGTAGCTGCTGGAATCACTTTAAAGGTGTTGCCGGTAGCCAGCAGGGTGCCGCCGGTAGGAGCATCATACCAGTTAACGGTCACGCCGGCAGGAACGGTGGCAGACAGCAATACACTATCACCCTTACAGATAGCCGGTACATTGGCGATGACCGGATCGGCCGGTTGAGGATTAACGGTAATGGTAACAGGCACACGTACACTGCTGCAGCTGCCGTTGGAAGCGGCGGCGTAGTAGGTAGTAGTGGCAGCGGGCGTTACCAGGTAGGTAGTACCGGTAGCCAGTGGCGTACCGCCGGTAGGGGTATTGAACCAGGTAACGGTCACGCCGGCTGGTACAGTGGCTGATAAGAGCACGCTGTCGCCGCTGCAGATGGAGGAGGAGCCGGTTGTTATCACCGGTGCTTCCGGTTTCGCATTAACAGTAACGGTAACGGGTACACGTCGACTGCTGCAGCTGCCCACGGTGGCTACCGCGTAATAGGTAGTCGTAACGGTGGGGTATACTTTAAAGGTATTGCCGGTCGCGAGCGGAGTACCACCGGTAGGGGTATCATACCAGGTAATGGTAGCACCGGCTGCCGCGGTGGCAGACAATATTACACTGTCGCCGCTGCACACGGTATTGGTGCTTGTGCTTACTACCGGAGCTGCCGGCGCCGGATTTACCGTAACGGTAACGGCAGCACGGGCGCTGCTGCAACCATTTGTTTTGGCAGCCGCATAATATGTAGTGGTAGTAGCGGGTTTAACGATCACCGTTTTACCAATGGCGAAGGCAGTACCACCAACAGGGGCATCAAACCAGATAATGGTGGCATCTGCGGCCGCAACGGCAGTGAGGGTAACACTGTCACCACTGCAAATAGGCGGAACCGTTAATAAGGCCGGTGTTTCCGGCGTAGGTTTCACCGTGATGGTTACCGGTGTTCTGCTGCCGGTACAGCTGCCCTGGGTAATGGCCGCATAATAGGTAGTGGTAACGGCAGGCGTTACCAGTAAGGTGTTGCCGGTAGCAATGGCAGTACCGCCGGTGCTGCTGGTATACCAGCTGACGGTAGTGCTGTTGGGGGCAATGGCAGATAGTAATACACTGTCGCCGCTACAGATGGAGGCAGCGGAAGGCACTACTACCGGTGCTGCCGGCGTGGCCGGTTGGGTGTGGGCATAGTAGAGCCGGAAATTTTCCAGCACGCCGGCCAGGGAACTGCTTAACGTAATTTTTACCCGGTCAAATTGTTTGGCCGGTTTAATGGCAATTTCCGCACGCCGGTTGTTGTCCAGCAGGCGTATTACGCCGGCTGCCGTGCCTTGTGCGTCGTTGTTGGACCGGTTGCCATTAAAGGTTTCTACGGTCACGCCTCCGAATAAATTAACGGATAGGAGGGTGTTGCCGCTGCCGATACCAATGATCAGGGAGTCGCATCCGGGCGTGGAGGCAGCCGGAAAAATGAGTGTCTGTTCAACACTTACACCCAGTAGTCCGGCAGTAATTACAAAGGTGGAATAATCATCCAGTGAATTACTGTTGACCGGGTTTTCAGGTTCATTAACAAAACACAGCAGACACAAACCATTGATCTGGTTGGTCTGCCGGTTGGCATACACTTTTTGTGCATACCCCGTAAAATGGGTCATGAGCAGTACCATTATTATTGCAATAACGGTAACGGGCCCACGAAGACGTACACTTTTTCTCATAGAAAAAAGAATTAAGGAAATGAAGAAAAAATGGTGAAATGAAAAATGGATTAACAACTCATGCCGATCCCTTTCCGTGAAAGGGAACTAAGGGGATAGGGTTCAGGAATACCAGGCTACTAGATCTCGGTTCGTACAAACTTAACGGCAGTGTCATGAAAATAAACATCAGTTATTACTAACCGGCATTCCGAACCGGTCGCATCCTGCCCGATATTACCTACAACGGTAACGGATATATGCGCTACCACACAGAAAACCGGGAAAGTAATTTTTTGGAAAGCATCATTTTTATTTTGGTTCATTTGGTTTAAACCAATCGAACTTTTAATACCTTGTGATGAAAAGGAGCATGGAGCCGACGCATCTCTCTAAAGATCAGCAGGCCGTTGTCGAAAGGGTAGCGCATTATTTTCAGCAAAGCGGAAGTACGCAGGCAGCTGCCTACATACAGGCCTTATTGATAGCTGGTAACAAAACAGCGCTCACCTTCGATGAAATCCGGGAAACATTACATCTCAGCAAAGGCTCCACCAGCAATGCTATTAAACTGCTGTTAAGTACCAATCAGTTAATTGCCGTTACCTATATGGGTGACCGTAAGCGTTACTTCAAAAGCACGGGCATCGATTGGGAAACCAATACCCGGAAAAGCCTGAACCAGATTTTGCAGGTCAATACTTTATTAACGGCCTTATTACAGGTCAGAAAAGATGATGATCCGACCCACCATGAAAACCTGAAAAAGACCATTGCTTTTTTCGATCACCTGCATGGTGAAATAAATGACCTCTTTGCAAAGCGGAGAGAACAGCATCCTTAGCGGTTGCCGGGAATGCAGTGTGTTGTCAGGCAATCGGGTTTAGGGGGCCGGGATACCATCGCCTTTCCGGCCGGTCGCTCTTCCGGCGTAGCGGATATACCTGTCCGTAGGACACCCACCTGTCTGGCGTGGGGGAGAACCCGGTACGACCCTGTAACGGCCGGGGATACCCGATAACAAAAGCCCGGTTGGCCGGAGGAATAAAAAATTTTCCTGATTCGCGTATAACTTCTCTGGGGAATGCGCCAATTTTGCGCGTCACATTTTTATTTTATCAACCCAGTACACAACCGTAATGATGAAAAAGCTTTGTCTGTTGAATGTTTTGCTACTTTCACTGACCACTTTATACGCGCAAAAAACAAAAGATAGTAATGGTACCATCCATGGTACTATCACGACTTCCGATGGTAGCCCGGTACCGAATGTTACCATCCGGATCGAACGTGCCCGCTGGGGTGATATCAGTAATGAAAAAGGAGCATACACGATTAGTAATGTAAAACCGGGTAACTGGGTACTGAAAGTATCTACCGTGGTGACGGCCACCCAGGAAAAAAATATTACGGTCACGGCTGGCAGCGACCAGGAGATCAATTTTGTCCTGAATGATAATGCCGCCCGGTTACAGGAGGTGATTGTATCTACCGGGAAAGCCCGCCAGGAAAATAAAAATGTGGCCAAGATGCCCCTGAAAAACCTGGAGAATCCGCAGGTATATAATACGGTATCCGCGGAAATCATGAAACAACAGGGGATTACCAATTATGACGATGCCCTGCGCAATGTGCCGGGACTCACCAGAACCTGGGAATCTACCGGCCGTGCCGGCGATGGCGCTTCCTATTTTGCCTTACGGGGATTCGATGCGCAGCCAACCCTGTACAATGGCCTGCCGGGTTTAACCAGTGGTAACCTGGACCCCGCAGATATTGAAGCCATTGAAGTCATCAAAGGGCCGTCCGGTACTCTCTTCGGCGGTAGCTTCTACAGCTATGGGGGGATGATCAACACCATCACCAAAAAACCTTATTTCAATTTCGGCGGCGAAGTAGCCTATAATTTTGGCAGCTTTGGCTTAAACCGGGTAACGGCAGATATCAATACGCCGCTGAGTAAGAAAGAGAAGATCGCCCTACGGGTAAATACTGCTTACCACTCCGAAAACAGCTTCCAGGATGCGGGATTCAAAAAATCCTTTTTCATCGCGCCGTCGTTGGTTTATGAAGTCAGCGAAAGACTCACGTTCCATTTACTAACAGAGTTCCTGCAGGAAGACAGGGCGGTGGCGCCGGTATTTTTTCACTCCGGCAGAACCGCGGCGCTGGATTTCAAAAACATACAGGAGCTGAATCTCAATAATAAACTTTCTTTCACCAGCAATGAGCTGACCATTAAAACGCCCCGCTTTAACCTGCAGGCACAGGCCCTCTATAAAATATCGGAACAGTGGACTTCCCAGACGGTCATTTCCCGCGGAGCGGTAAAATCAGACGGTATTTATACCTATATATGGGATGACGATCCGGGAAACAACTGGTTTAGCCAGTACTTCCAGAAAGAAAACCAAACCACCACTACCACCGATATCCAGCAGAACTTTAATGGCGACTTTATGATCGGCAAGCTCCGGAACCGTTTGCTGATCGGATTGGATTATTTCAACCGGAACGTAGTAAATAACGGTACAAATGGCGCCGTCGGCAGAAATGTAACGCCACAGGGCGATGTACAGGAGTTCGTACATGACACCATACCAGCCGTCAATTTAACAAGAGCCGCCATTGACCGCCTGCTGGCGCCGAATGGTATGAGCAACAGCAATATCAATAACAGTTCTTACAGTGCCTATGTATCCGATGTGTTGAATATCACGCCCGGATTAATGGCGATGCTGAGTCTGCGTGCCGACTATTTCGATACACCCGGTGAAAAAACCACAGGTAAAGGCAGCTATAACCAGTTTGCCTTATCTCCTAAATTCGGCGTGGTGTATCAGCCCGTGCTGAACAAAGTATCGGTATTTGCCAACTATATGAATGCCTTCATCAATGTGGCTCCCCGCGAAGTGGCCAATGCCAACGGAACGGATCGCCGGATGAAATCATTCAAACCGGAACATGCCAACCAGTGGGAAGCCGGGGTAAAAGCCAACCTGTTTGCCGATAAACTGCGTGCCACCGTTTCGGTATATGATATTAAGGTAGCCGACAGGGTAGTACCGGATGCCACTAACCCCAACAATTCCCTGCAGGGAGGAAAAGTAGGCAGTAAAGGTATAGAGATAGACATCAGTGCACACCCGGCGGCCGGATTCAATCTGATAGCTGGTTACAGCTTCAATGAAACAAAGATCATTGAAGGCAACCCGCTTGACTTTTATTCCCAGCCCGGCAGAGCACCCGGCGGACAAGGCCCGCAGCACCTGGCTAACTTTTGGGGTACCTATACCATCACAAAGGGACAGCTGAAAAACTTCGGATTAGGCCTGGGTGGAAACTATGCCGGTGAATACAAGGTGATTGACAATGCCCAGACCGGTGAATTCTTCCTGCCGGCATATGCCCTGCTGAATGGCAGCATCTACTATAATTCAGATAAATTCAGGATTACCCTGAATGTAAATAATATTACCAACGAAGTATACTACATCGGTTACTGGTCTGTGAATCCGCAACGCCCGCGGAACTTTGCGGCCAGTGTGGCTTATAAGTTTTAATCCCTTTACGGCTGGCCCCACAAAAGTCCCCGGTGCGGTCAGCCGTAAATATGAAATTATTCTACTAAATTAGTAGGGTAATGTCATATTCATCCAAAAACAGCCATCATGTCGACCTTATCATCTGCCCTGACAAAAATTATCTGCCTGGTTTTGCTGAGTGTATCGCTTCCCGCGCTGGCGCAGCAGAAAGCTACTGCCACCTATTTCGCAGTAGAAAATTATTATAAAGCCAAATGGGGCTATGCAGAAGAATTTATTCAGTTATGGAAAACCAACCATTATCCCCTGTTGAAGAAAGCGCAGGAGAAGGGAGATATTATCAGCATCACTGCCAGCAAGCCGCGGCTGCATGGGGGAGAGGATATCCGGTGGGACTACCGGGTGACCATTGTATTCCGGAATGCCGCACTGGCCTTTGATCCGGACCTGACATCAGCCTATAAAAAACAGCTGTATCCCGATCAGGAAAACTACCGCAAAGCCGAACAGCATCGTTTTGAAATCCTGCAATCGCATTGGGATATTGAAACGGTAACCGATAACCTGGACTAGCCGGTATGTTTACCGATGTTATTTAAAACTTGCACAGGATGTGCAGGTTTTTTTTATGTAGATAATAAGCAGGATATAGCCCCATTACAGGCGCGTAGTAGTACTGCAGGGGACTGTTATCCGGTGGCGTCAGGGCATCCTATATTGCAGGCAGATTGTCTTACCTGACCGTCCATAACAATTGAAATTCACTTTTGTGTCACCCAAAAAAATTCCCTCCATTATGAAGTCCGTTTTTCTGTCATGTTGCTTTGCGCTATGCAACGTGGCTGCCATTGCCCAGCATTATAAAATCGATGAACACAGTTATTATGTTTACCTGAACGAAAGAAAGGTGGAAGTACCTGTCAAAGAACAGGCTTCCTATGTACGAACGTTTTTTAACACCGATACGGTAAAGCCGGTATATGAAGTCAGGGATTACAGGATCAACGGAAAACTGTTTAGCATTGCCGGTTCTGCTTCTCCGGACCAATTGAAATACGAAGGCCCGGCCATGTGGTTCAACGAAGCCGGCAAGGTAGTGAAACGCGGGACCTACCGGAATGGCGCCCCCGATGGGAGCTGGCTCAGCTACTATGACAATGGCCGGTTAAAGACAGAATGTGTGGCGTCGGCATACGATGAAAAGGGGAAGCTGAATCCGAATTTACCGTGGAGGGTGATCAATAGCTGGGATAGTGCCGGCCGGCCGGAGTTAACCGGTGGTAATGGAGTGTACCTGTTACGTGATGATTCCGTTTATGCAGTGAAAGAAAGAGGTATATTGAAAGATGGTTTGCGGGAAGGTGTCTGGGAAGGAGTGGCAAAAGATGGCCGTAAGAGTTACCAGGAAAACTATGTGCAGGGTAACTTGGTCAATGGGGTGCTTTATGATACAGATGGAAAGGAAATCCTGTATACCCAGATTAATACCCCTGCTACCTTTAAAGGGGGAGCAGATGCTTTGGCCAGTTTTTTATCACGCACCATGCGTTATCCCCGTTCTGCCGTGTTGAACAATGAAATGGGAGAAGTGGCGGTGTCATTCCTGATAGATGCGGCTGGTCATGTCAAAGATCCCGTGGCTACAGGCCAAGCGTCGGATGCCCTGAAAAAAGAAGCCATACGCGTGATACGGCTCTCTCCCCGCTGGCACCCGGCGAAAGTAAGGGGGAAGGCGACGGCAGATTATTTTATCCTGCCGATTCGGTTTGGTGAAATACTGTAATACGACGGAAAACAGCGTAGCATCGGTAACGTTAGTGATATTTACCCAGGCCTTCCGGTATTGCCGGAAGGCCTTTATTGTTTGTATACCTTGAGTAGCGCGGTAGTCCGGCATCGTCATCTTATCTATCTCCCGATAATACTGGCAGGATCGCACCTGAAAATATACCTTTGTGGGCACCCGGGAGATAATCCGGGTAATGGCAGATACATTAACCGATAGCATTTATAAACCCGTCATCGTTATGAAATTAAAAAAGGTTATCTGTAGTTTTTTAGGCAGTTGTCTGATCGCCGGTGTTTTGCAGGCGCAGGTTACCATCATTAAAGCCGGGCACTTGTTTGATGCCGCCACCGGTAAAATGCTGTCACAGCAACTGATCGCCGTCAGAGATGGGAAAATTCAACAGATCGGCGCAGATATTCCCTATAGCCCGACAGATAGCATCATAGACCTGTCTGATGCCTGGGTGTTGCCAGGCTTAATGGATTGCCATGTACACCTGACCGTTGCTTTCCCGTACCGGAAGGTAGCTATTGAGCATATGTATATGACAGAAAGCACAGCGTTGCGGGCATTGCGCGGCGCACACAATGCACAGGTATTGCTGATGAATGGTTTTACGACCATCAAGGAAATCGGGAATGATGCCAATTATGCTTCCGCAGATGTGATCCGGGCTATTAAAAAAGGATGGATACAAGGGCCGACGATTATATACGCCGGGAAAATTATCAGTCCGTATGGGGGGCAAACAGCTGCCAGTCCCGAACATGAACATGTTTGGGATATGGAGTATCTCGATGCCAATGGTGCAGATGAAATCAGGAAGGCCGTCAGGAAGAATATTTACTATGGGGCAAACGTGATTAAAGTGGTGACGGATTCCTATGCCTATCATTACAGTCTGGAAGAGATGACAGCAGCCGTCACAGAAGCCCGTCAGGCAGGATTAAAGGTCACCGCGCATGTCATGGGAGGCGAAGCAGCCCGGAATGTGATCAACAGTGGGGCAGCGGCCATTGAACACGGTGTGGATCTCGACGATGAGCTGTTGCAGCTGATGAAAACAAAAGGTACTTTCCTGGTAGGAACAGACCTGGCTGTTAGTAATAACTTAGCCTACAGTGCAGATAGCGCCACCGCACGCAACTATTACCGCATAGATATCGACCGGTTAAAAAGAGCGTACCGGATAGGTACTAAAATGGCGTTCGGATCTGATATTATTATCGATATCCCCGGTAAAAACAGGGCGCAGACGATCCTGGAAATATTGCAAAGCTGGAAAGATGCCGGTATTCCCAATGCCTATGTCCTGCAATGTATGACCCGGTATGCAGCAGAACTGCTGGGAGTAGAAAAGGAAAGAGGCCTGATTGCGCCGGCTTTGGCCGCGGATATTATTGCAGTAAAAACAGATCCGCTGAAAGATATCAATGCCATCAAAGCGGTGAGTTTTGTGATGAAAGACGGAAAGATCATCCGGAAAGACTAACCCAGCCTGCTTCCTGTCAAAAGGTATACAGGCACACAATAACCGTTGGTACGTTCCCGTTATAGGGCGGTATCCGGCAACTGAAAAGAAGCCGGCTACCGGAAACCGGGTAGTGCGACCCACTTTATTTAAATATCATAGCTATAAAAAAACAGTATTATCATCATGCAAAAAATTAAACGCCTGCTCTTTTTATGTGTTATACTGATGGGCAGTATCGCTACGTACGCACAACAGACAAAAGAACCGGCCCCCTTTGTACTCCGGGAAGGCAAACATAATTTAACCCTCCAATGGGTAAGCTGGAATCAACCGGGTAAAGCAGTCATTAAGAAAAAGAAAGACGGCACCTACAGCATCCAGGGGGAACAACGGGGCGCAGATAATGCAGGCTTTGTGACGATCGACGGCGTGCTGAAAGTGGTGTCTGCCAAAGAACTGGAATTTGAAGGTACCATCCGGACAAAAGATAATAGTATCAATGGCGGTGAGGTATGTGAGAAAAAAGGTACCTATCACTTCCTGGCTAAAGGTGCCCGCAAATACTGGCGCCTACAGGAAATGGAGAATTGTGAAGGCAACAATGTGGTAGATTATGTAGATATTTTCTTCTGATCCTGTTACAGGCATGAAAGTGATCAAAAAAACCTTCCGGTATAACCGGAAGGTTTTTTTATGGTATAAATATTATCGCAGATTTCCCCAGGCTGTGATGAGCAGGTTCCGGGAACCGCCGGCATTCCGGTGCTCGCACAGGTAAATGCCTTGCCAGGTACCCAGGGCCAGCCGTCCGTTGTGTATGGGAATCATCACGGAACTGCCTAACAGTGCCGCTTTCAGGTGGGCGGGCATGTCATCCGGGCCCTCGTCGGTGTGCACATAATCCGGATCGTTTTCGGGAACGGCTTTATTGAAATAGGTTTCGAAATCAACACGCACGGTCGGATCAGCGTTCTCGTTGATCGTCAGGGAAGCAGAAGTATGTTGTATAAAAACCTGGCACATGCCGGATTGTAACCGTGCCAGCTGCGGCATCGCCTGTACGATGGCGGAGGTAATAAGGTGAAAGCCCCGTCGCTGGGGTGGAAGCCGGATCGCCTGTTGAAACATTTCCATACGATTGTTTTTTGCAAAAATAGGTGTTACCGGATAATTGCTACCGGCAGATCCGGGATATATATCCAAGGTGGCGTCTGTTATGGATGCAGCTCCCTGCGATCATTTCCGTATTGCGTAAAAAGAATTCCGTAATGGAGTAGGGGACCTCTTCCCGGTTGCGTTCTTTTGCACCACTTTAAACATGTGAGCACTACAATATGCGAATGTTCCTGACGGCCATCATGGCCCTATGCATCACCAACATCTATGCCCAGACCATCATCAAAGGAAGTGTGAAAGATCCGGAGGGCAACCTGGTACCTGGTGCCAGCGTCACCATCGGAAAAAACAAGGCCACTACCACCAATGATAAAGGGGAATATCAGTTTACAGATCTGCAACCGGGCAAGTATACGGTTACCTTTTCCTTTATCGGATACGAAACCACCGGTAATACCGTACACCTGAAAGAAGGGGAAACCCGCGTGGTACAGGTAACATTGGTAGCTGCCGCCGAACAGCTGCAACACGTGGAAATTGTAGGCCGGAAAGAATCCGGTTACCGCAACACCAGTTCCTTTATAGGCACCAAAACAGCCACACCGCTGAAAGAGGTACCACAATCCATCAGTTACGTTACCAAAGAGCTGATGCAGGACCAGCAGTCTTTACGGGTAGGCGAAGTCGTTAAAAATATGAGTGGGGTCAGTCAGTATACCTCCTATGACGATTTCATCATCCGGGGATTCCGTACCCAGAACAACGGCCAGGTACAGTTGCTGAACGGGCTGCGTACCATCACCGGTTTCTGGAAACAGCCCCTGACCAATTACCTCGAACGGGTAGAAGTGATCAAAGGACCCGCTTCCGTGCTCTTTGGGAACAGCTCTCCCGGTGGTATCATCAACCGGGTAACTAAAAAGCCGTTAATGGAAAAGCGGCAAAGTCTTAGCTTCAGCAGCGGCAGTTTCAATACTTTCCGCGGGTTTGCCGACTTCACCGGACCAATGAATACTTCCAAAACCCTGCTGTACCGCCTGAACCTGGGCTATGAGAATGCACAGAGTTTCCGCGATCTGCAGTTTGATAAAAACTTCATCGTGGCGCCTTCCATCTCTTTTCTGCCCAATGAAAAAACCAGGTTAAACCTGGATGTGGTATACAACCGCAGTATGAGTCGCCTGGATCGCGGCCAGGCTGTTTATGGCAACAACGATATTTATTCGGTACCTGTTTCCAAAAGTCTGAATGCGGCCAACGACTACCTGAATGAAGACAATGTGATGATCACCACTTCCTTTTCCCACCAGTTCAATAAGCATATTCAGTTTAATGTGGCTTACCTGAAAACCATCTGGGACGAAGATTTGCTGGAACACCGCACTGCCAACGGCTATGCTAAAGACAGTGCCAACAGGGAGCTGCCTACGCTGGTTGAAATGCAGGTGCTGATCCGTAAAAGAAAAGTATTCTCTGATAACGTTTCCGCCTATTTTACCTTCGATGTAAATACCGGTGTGATCGGACATAAGATTGTAACCGGGTATGATTATGCGCAATCCAAAATGCCCTGGGGCGCTGCGCAGTCAGTCGCCAACGGTTATCGCAATAATACCAATACCGCTGCCGGCGCCTATAACAAGGACAATCCGGGCAAATTCCTGTATGAAACCGTCAATGGCGTAAAACGTCCGGTGCCCAATGTGCCGCACTTCGACCTGACTTCCGAAAGCCCGTATCAGCTGTTTGATATGAGCAAATACTTTTACACCAAAAGTAACTACGACGCCACCTTTTACCGTACGCAGGGCATATATGTACAGGACCAGCTCACACTGGGTAAATTCCAGGCATTACTGGGCCTGCGCTACGACCGCTATACTGATTTCCTGAACTATACCAAAAAAGCGCAGCAACAGGTGGTACAGGAAGCCCTGATACCAAGAATAGGCCTGGTGTATACGATGAACAGGCATGTGAATCTGTATGCTACCTATACAGAAGGATATAATCCGCAAACAGCATCAACGATCAACAATCCCAATGCCGGCGGTCCGTTTGATCCGCTGCTGAGCAACCTGATAGAGGCAGGCGCTAAAAGCGACTGGTTCAACGATCGCCTGTCGGTGACCCTTTCTGCCTATCGGATCCGGTTGAAAAATGTATTATACAAAGCAGGCGATGCAGGCAACCCGGACCTGATGCGACAGGTAGGGCAGGTGGAATCCAAAGGAATAGAGATGGATGTAAAAGGACAGCTTACACCAGACTGGTACCTCACTGCCGCTTATGCCTTTAATGAATCTGCCATCAAAGAAAGTCCGAAAGCCAGTGAAATCGGCCGGCAAAGTCCCGGTGCTCCGAAACACCAGGGAAGCGTGTGGACCAAATACAGTATCCGTAACGGAAAACTGAAAGGGCTGGGCATCGGCGCCGGCAGCAACTTTGTAACGGAGCGTAATGTGGATGGCAATGACATACAGACGTTGCCTGCCTATACGCTGGTGAACGCAGCGATCTACTATAAGATTGATAGGTTCCAGTTACAGGTAAACCTGAATAATATTTTCAATAAAACCTACTGGGTCGGTGGGTATGATTATCTTCGCCTGTTTCCGGGAGCGCCACGCAACTGGTTGTCGACGGTGTCTTATGTATTCTGATAGCTGATATGATTAAACGATTCAAAAAAATAACAGGACAACTGCACTTATGGCTGGGGCTTGCCTCCGGCCTGGTTGTTTTTATCGTAACGGTGACCGGCAGTATGCTGGTATTTGAAAAAGAACTGGATCCGCTGATCAACAAAGACCGGTACTTTGTAGCGCATCAGCCGGGCGAAGCCCGCCTGTCGCTGGATAGCCTGCTCCGGCAGGTTGCCCGGGCACAGCCGGCATTACAGGTAACACGGCTGGAGATAGAAACGCATGATCCCGACCGCCCTTTAATGCTGCTGGCCACCCGCAAAAAGGAATTATACCGGATGGCGGTAGACCCCTATACCGCCAAAGTGGTATCGGTGATACCGGAAGACAAACGCTTTTTTTCGATCATCGTGCACCTGCACCGTTATCTGCTGGCCGGTAAAACCGGTAAAGCCATCACCGGTGTATCCTGTATTATATTTATCTGTCTGATCATATCCGGATTGATATTATGGTGGCCTAAAAAATGGAAAGGACTTAAACAGCGGCTCAGCATCAAAAACAGTGGTAACCGTAAACGGTTCATCTGGGACCTGCATGCTGTAGGCGGTTTTTATATACATGCCCTCATATTGGTGATTGCCTTAACCGGTCTTACCTGGAGTTATAAGTGGTTTAACAACGGCATTTTTTTAGTCATGGATGGTAAGCCGCCCGCTGCCAATAAAGCACCGGCTAACCGGGTTATGCAAGCGGCCGGCGATGGTTTTTATGAATCGCTGTATAACAAAGCCAATGTAGCCTTGCCTTATAATGGCCGGGTCACCCTGTTGATTCCTGCCGGCGACAGCACGGCTGTTACCGTTTCCAAGGAAAACCACGAAGCGGCTGTTCCCAATGTGGTCGACTTCCTGTATTATGAAAAAGGTACTGGTACCCTGCTGAAAGCGATGCCCTATGCAAAACAAACCGCGGGGATGAAGGTCCGCCGCATGATATATCCCATACATACCGGCAGTATTTTTGGCTGGCCTACGAAATTGCTGGCGTTCTTTAGCTGCCTGTTTGCCGCCTCCCTGCCGGTAACCGGTTTATTGGTATGGTTGAACCGCCGGAAGAAAAAAACGAAGTCCGTACCACCCCGGAAAGCAGCTAATCTGGCCGTGGCGCCCATACCCCGGCCGGTGGAATAATGCTATAATCATCGTAACTTTAAGCCCCGGTGGCTGGCCTGTCTGCCAGCCGCCGGGCCCCTGAAAAATATTACTGTCCGCTACTGACATAGGGTTGTCACACATCCATTTTACCTTTGAATCAGTTACAAAATCCCTCACTGTTAAATAAAGTAAAATGGCTACTACTCAAACTTTACGTGGACTTTCCACTATCTGTTATTACGTGGCAGATCACGAAGCTGCCCGCAAATGGTACACCGAACTGTTGGGCATAGCGCCTTATTTTGAACGGCCGGGATATGCGGAGTTCAGGATCGGCGACTACCAGCATGAACTGGGATTGATTGACCGCCGTTATGCCCCGCCAGGCGTGAAAGATAGCCAGGGAGGCGTCATTACCTATTGGCATGTGGATGAGGTGCAGGGGACGCTGGACCGGTTGCTCGCCATGGGTGCCACGTTGAATGAGCCGCTGGTGGAACGGGGCGCTGGTTTTGTGACCGCTTCTGTACTGGACCCATGGGGGAATGTACTGGGCATTATGTATAACCCGCATTACCTGGAAATCCTGGAACAACGCAGGCAGCCGGCAGCTGAAAAATAAGGACCCTGTTTTATATCACGGTCCGGCTGGATTCCCCGTTTTTTAGTTTTACAAAGAGATGCTCATCCTGTAAATTCCCGTGTTTGATAATCGCTTGTTGTTTGATTGCTTCCAGGTGATACCCGTTTTTTAATAATACCTGCCGGGAAGCTTCGTTGGTAGCGAATACGCCGCCAAAAATACGGTACAGTTGCAGCTCGTGGAAGCCGTAGGTGGTGACCAGATGTACGGCTTCCCGCATAATTCCTTTGCCTTGAAAGGGCAGACCAAGCCAATAGCCGATTTCTGCGGAATGCCGGTAGATATCTGTCTGCGGGGTAATACTGATAACGCCGGTGAGCGCCGCCCCGGAGCAGATACCCCATACATAGCCCAGCAGTCCGCGTTGCATGAGCATCAGAAAATGTTGCGCATCATGGAGGGTGTACGGAGAAGGAAAATTATCCCGTAGCGTAGCCGCAATGGCAGGGTTGTTAGCCAGTAAGGTAAGCGTGGGCAGATCCTTCACCGTGATGGGTCTTAATGAAATATCGGACTGGCCCGAAAGGGTGTTAACGTGGTACATATAGCAAAGGTAAGTAACCTGCCGTTTTTTTGCTATAACGGTTAAGCCTATCCGTTTATCTTTGCCGGATAAATCGGAGCACGCCGGCTGGCGGATATGGATAGACTTTTACTTTCCATGCCGGCAGGTAGTATGTTTTCCGGATAGTAAACTTTAGTTATCTGAATCAGAAAAATGACACAGGCAGAAAAACATATTATCAATAACCTGTTTGAATGCTGGCAATACGTTGGGCAGCATTCCCGTACCCTTGCCACTACGCCATCCTATAAGACGGTAACGCCGGTAGGTTCAGACTGGCCCGAACGCGTGTTTGATATAACTCCTGGCGACGACGGCGCTATATTGTTTAAAGAGATGGCAGTCGCTATCACTGAACAGCGTTTGCCCCGGCTGCTTACCTTCACGGCAACGGAAAGCAGCCGTTATGAAGCGGCGCTGGCAGCGGCAGGTTTTGTACCAAGGATGAAACAAATGGGTATGATCATCGATCTGGCACAGGTAGTATTGCCGGAAATACCCGGCGCCTGTACCTTTAAGGCAGTAACGAATGCGGAAGAAGCAACCCTGTTTGCCACTATTGCCGGGGAATCGTTTGGATACCGGGTCGATGGATATATGACCCGCAGCCTTTTACAGCCTGACCAACGTGCACAGTTATTTATTGGCTATTATGAAGCCGCACCGGCGTGTTGCGGTCTGGTGTTTTATGATGAGCAAGGATATGCAGGGCTGCACATGATTGGTACCTTGCCGGCTTTCCGGGGAAAAGGCCTGGCTGCAGCCATCACGATTCATTTATTGCAACAGTGTCAAAAAGACCAGCGGCTGCAGGTAGTATTGCATGCTTCTGCTGCCGGTGAGCCTATCTATACCCGCCTTGGTTTTAAGCCGGAAAAAGAAGTGATTACCTGGCATCAGGCATCCTGATGCTGTGAGCGGCTTGCCACGCGTACATCGCGTGGCAAGCCTTCTAATACTCAATAGGCGGGTAACCCGTTAAGTTAACTAGTCCAAATTATAATCCCCGCCAACATTGCTTTCTGGGAAATTTATGTATATTTTTATATCCGTACATTTTGCGCTATAGCCCGGCATTGTTATTTATCAAGTGGATTTGTATGATTCCTGATTACCTGTAAAACCGTTATTGTTCCCGTTCTTCTTTATCACACATGGTGGATGACAGCTATCAGTCTGGCAAGGTAGGAGTACCAGTCATTTTGTTGTTGACGACCATGATATACTGTAATAACATCTCTCTTGCGATGCGGGCATGTTATGCCCATACCATTCGTTCAGCTGAATATATAAGGGGGCGCCGAAAACCTTTCCGAAAAGAGTAGGCAGTTTTCATCTATTTAAATCCAGACATATGATGTCAAACACGTTCATGAACAACAGTCGCGCACTTTCCCGTCAACAGTTAAGCCGTATTAAAGGCGGTGGCGGCGACGTAGAGTATTCCTATTGCCACCTTGAAATCTGTGTCCGCGGAAATTGTGCAGCCAATGGTGGGGTTCCCTGCAGGTGTGAGTATTATTCTGCCACCAATCCGGGTGTGTGTTTCCGGATAAGATAATGTATCCTGAATAGATAGGGCGAATAACGTGCAGGAATACACGTTGATGCGTCATCGGGTAAAAAGGGTATCTCTTTACAGGAGATACCCTTTATATGAGCTGGTCCAAATTATATTCCGCAGCACCCATTGCTTTCTAAAAAATTTATGTATATTTTTATACCAGTACTTTTTCTCTATAGCCCGGCATTGTTATTTATTAGGCGGATCTGTTTTATTCCTGATTACCTGTAAAACCGTTATTGTTCCCGTTCTTCTTTATCACACATGATGGATGACGGCTATCTGTCTGGCAAGGTAGCAGTACCAGTCATTTTGTTGTTGACAGCCATGATATAACTGTAGTAGCAGCTTTCTTGTGGTGCGGGTATGTTATGCCCATACCGTTCGTTCAGCTTAATAGGTAAGGGGTCGCCGAAAACCTTTTCGAAAAGAGTAGGCAATATTTATCTTTTCAAATCCATACTATGTCCAACACGTTAATGAACCACAGTCGCTCTCTTTCCCGTCAGCAGTTAAGCCGTATTAGTGGCGGTGGTAACTTCGAGCCTTCCTATTGCCACCTGCAATACTGCTCCCTCAATGGTTGCGCCGCACAAGGTGGGGTGCCCTGCAAATGTTTATATACGCATCCCACTGATCCGGGTTTTTGTAATCGGATAAGATAATACCACTTGAATGCATAGGATGAGTAACGTGAATGTGTACACGTTTACAAGTCATCCGGCAATAAGAGGGTGGCTTATAAAAACACCCTCTTATTGGGGTTGGATTCAACCCGTCAGGGTATTTATCGTTTTTATTATATATACAAAAGGGAAAACACTTTTAGTCATCTTTAAAGCAAACACCGGATTACCTGTAAAACCGTTATTGTTCCCATTCTTTTTTATCACACTTTATGAATGACGGCTATCTGTCTGTCTGACTGACAGGGTAGCAGTACCAGTCATGTTGTTGTTGACAACCATGATATAACTGTAACAGCAGCTCTCTTTCGGCGCGGGTATGTTATGCCCATACCGTTCGTTCATCTTAATATATAAGGGGTCGCCGAAAACCTTTCCGAAAAGAGTAGGCAATTTTCATTTTTTCAAATCCATACTGTATGTCCAACACGTTAATGAACCACAGTCGCTCTCTTTCCCGTCAGCAGTTAACCCATATCAATGGCGGTAACAGAAGAGAGAACTCCTATTGTCACCTGGATGTTTGTACCCGCACCCGCTGTGCGGCCGAAGGGGGTGTTCCCTGCAAATGTGTATATGGCTATCCCAATGATCCGGGATTGTGTGTACGGATAAGATAAGCTATCCCGATGGGATAGGGTGGCTAACGCAAAGGAATACACGTTAATGCGCCATCCGGTAAAAAGGGTATCTCCTGTAAAGAGATACCCTTTTGCTGTAATGGTACATAAGCGGTAAGGGGGCTTGTTGTCATGCGCTTAAACAGGTGTTTCATCACAAGGCGGGTGTGGACGGGATAAATTAAAACAGGTACCTCTGGCACAACATTGACCGGTCCGGCATCCGCCATTGGGGCCCATAGAATTGCAGGGAACTAAAAAGGTACTACTGTTGCCGCCACGGATATGTTGGAGTGCCTGGCGGGAAAGGTGGTTGCCCGTTGTTGTCATTTTTTTCATCATAATGGATATTTGGAGGTGAAGAATAACAGGTGAGGGGAGCGGTATACAATGGAAGAAGTACAGTCAGGTGACACGCATATGGAAAAGTAAGGAACTATTTAAAACGCAGTTGGCAACAAATCGTTGTCGCAGAAAGCAGTGCCGCTATGTTGTGAAAAACAGTGGCCGGTGAATGCTGGGATAAGGGCAGCTGTTACCGGATACTGCTGGTGATATCGCCGGTGATAAGCCCTATAGGAAAAATGACAGTTATAGTCGGATGATGCTTATCACATCTCTAAAATAATATAAAACAGGTGTAAGGCTGATGGCGCAAATGCAGGATTTCCTCACAATACCGCTAATACATGGAATATTAAGCGTAATCAATTGCGGATTATTCTCTATGAATGACCCGGAAAGTTATCCAGCTCGCTTTTGAGGAGAAATAAGTCATCCGGATTTACTGTTTTAGCTGCAGGAAGATAACAGCGGCATTGCAGGCCTGTTCATTCATTTGATACCACTATGACCCGTTGTTGAAAAACGCAGCAGAGAGGATGCATCAGCTTTTTCGCAGTCATATACGGATATAGACTGCGGCCGTAGGGGGATAGGGGCTGATTTATTATAGTAATTTGCTAATTACTGATAAATTTTTGCTATTTGAAAAGTATTGTTTATAAATGTGACCAACTTCAATTATTTTTAGTTCGATGGATAGGCAATGATTGTTTATCTATCGGTGTATGGCTTGTCAGGTAAGGATTTCCGTTATGAATGCGTGCAATTGTTGTGTTCCCTTCCCGTTTCCTGACAGATGATGTAGAAAGCAACCAAATGCCCATGAAACCCGATGTACCAATAACGCAGGTGAGTGTATGACCACAAACAAATTTAATACCGTATGCCACTGCCGGTAATAAAAGAAGGGGTGTCATGAAAGCTGACCTGTTAAAAGAATTTTATGAAGTAAATCAAAGACCATATGCAACCAAAACCAACAGCAAGGCCGCTCTCCGGAGGTCCGGCCAGATAAATTTTCTGAATAATAATGTGAACGTATAGCCATACCAGTGATGGATGACATGCTGATCCGGCTGGTGATCGCTTTTATTTTTTTATTGCAGTACCGCGTTATTTCTTTTGTTTAAAATCCTAGTCTTATGCAATTAAAACAATTACATAGGATAGTATGCCTATTGGCGTATACTATCCTGCTGACGCTGCCGTGCCGGTTGTGGGCTCAGTCTAAAACAATCACTGGTGTGGTCACGGAAGACCAGGGTGGGCCGGCGATTGGTGTTTCCATCGCCGTCAAACAAAGTAAGTCCGGCACCGTAACAGATGCTACCGGGAAATTTACGCTGCAGGTAGCACCCGGAGCCACGCTCCTTATTTCCGGCATGAATTACGAACCGGCAACAATCGTGGTAGACAGCAGGAATCATTATACCGTATTATTAAAACAAAAGGCTTCCAACCTGAATGATGTGGTGATTGTCGGATATGGTACCCGCAAAAAATCAGATCTCACAGGTGCGGTCAGCACCGTGAAAAGTGAGTCGTTGCAGGAACGTCCGGGTGCTTCCCTGAATCAGGAATTATCGGGCCGTGTTACCGGGGTAAATGTTTCTTCCAACTCCGGTCGTCCCGGCGGGCGTGCCAATATCCGTATCCGTGGTGTCAGCTCTATCAACGTAGCCAATGACCCGCTGTACGTGATTGATGGCGTGATCCTGAATGCGGCCGGATTACAGAATGGAAGTACACCGATAGATTATCTCAACCCCAATGATATTGCTTCCATTGAAGTGCTGAAAGATGCATCTTCTACGGCTATATATGGCGCCAGAGGGGCCAATGGCGTTATACTGGTGACCACTAAGCGAGGCACGCCCGGTGGCGGCCGTGTAACATACGACGTGGATTTCAGTATGGGTACCCTGCCGCGTAAGCTGGAATTATTGAATGCAAAAGAATTTTTGCAGGTAGAAGATATCGCTTACAGGAATGCCCTGAAATTTGATACCGCCGGATGGAACAGTGGTAAAAAATATGTAGATCCCAAAACGAAGCGAACGAATCCGCTGTTGTTTGATGCACAGGGTAATCCCTTATATGATACAGACTGGCAAAAGGAAGCGACCCGCAAAGCCTTCACCCAGAATCACCAGCTGGCGTTTACCAATGGGAATGAAAAGGGGAGTTATGGTGCTTTCCTGAACTATCGGAATGAAAATGGTATTATCAAAGGCTCCTGGCAAAAACGTTATGCGGCGCGTTTTGTATTCGATACTCAAATCAAAAACTGGCTGAAAGTAGGCGGTACACTGGGTTACACCGATCAGAATGAAAAACAGATCGATCAGCTGGGTGGCGCTGGTATCGTTACGATGCGGCAGGTATTGGAAGCATTACCGATTATTCCGGTAAAATTTCCGGATGGTTCCTGGGGTGGTAACGATGACTATCCGGGAATGGAAGGTGGCGCCAATCCGTTGCAACTCATAGAAGAACGGTTGTATTACCTCCGTACACAAACCACGTTGGGTAACTTCTACACCAATATCAAACTGGCTGATGGCCTCGAACTGCGCACAACAGTAGGCGCCAATATTATTAATCAGCGGCAGGACTATTACGGCGGGCGCGATCTGAACTATATTTCCCGCACCCAGCTAGGTGTGGCAGAAATCAAAAACAACCGCTATAATTCCTGGCAGTTTGAAAACTACCTGACCTATAATAAACGCTTCGCGAAAATACATTCCCTGAATGCCTTACTGGGGCTGTCCTGGCAGCATATCGACCAGTTCGACAACAGCTCGTCTACACAGGGCTTTAATGATGATTATTTCGGTTTTAATAATATGGGCGCCGGCGCGAATCCGCAGGCACCTGCTTCCCGCGGCAGTGCATACGGACTGAACTCTTATTTCTCGCGCCTGAACTATGGCCTGAAAGATAAGTACCTCTTCACGGTAACGGGCCGTATGGATGGTTCTTCCAAATTCGGGAAAGCTAACCAGTACGCTTTTTTCCCTTCTGCAGCACTGGCATGGCGCGTTTCTCAGGAAGAATTTATGAAATCGATTGCCGCTATATCCAACCTGAAAGTGCGGGTGAGTTACGGTGCGACGGGTAACTCTGAAATTGCCGCCTATCAGGCGCTGGCAGGTATGAGCAATTATGATGTCATCTTCGGTGGCCAGCGCAACATCGGTATCGGTATTGGCCGCATGCCCAATGAAGCGCTGAAGTGGGAGAAAAACAGGCAGTTTGATGCCGGTATCGAACTGGGATTGTTCAACGACCGGATTGGTCTGGAACTGGACCTGTATCATAAGAAAACAGTAGATATGCTGTTGCAGGCGCCATTACCCGCCAGTAGCGGTTATACCAGCATCACCCAGAATATTGGCAGCATGGAAAACAAAGGCATTGAGTTTTCCGTGAATACCACCAATATCAAAACCCGCCACTTCACCTGGAATACGCTATTCAACATCTCTGTCAACAAAAACAAAGTGTTGTCTTTAACCGGTGGCAGCGATATTTATTCCGGCGCCACCGTTATCCGCGTGGGAGAACCGGTAGGTTCCTTTTTCGGCCGGGTTAACCTCGGCACCTGGAGCGAGGCAGAAAAAGCACTGGCCAACGCTTATAAAGATGAACCCGGCGATACAAAATACCTCGACCTGAACAATGATAAAATCATCAATGACAACGACAGAACGATTATTGGTAAAGGTATTCCCGATGGCTATGGTACTTTCCAGAATACCTTCCAGTATAAAAACTGGACACTAACCATCGACCTGCAGTACATGTATGGCAATGATATCCTGGATCGCAGTATTCACTCCCTGGAAGACAGACAAGGCATCGCCAACAGCTACAAAACCGTGCTGAACGCCTGGACGCCCACCAATCAGCAGTCGCCGATTGCACAGATCCGTCCGGTGTCTGCGGGGTATACTACCAACAACGACAGCCACAAAATCACCGATGGATCGTTTATCCGTGGCCGTAACCTGATGCTGGCCTATGTATTCCCCTCCGCTACCACGGCGCGCCTGAAGCTCAATAAACTCCGGGTGTACGGCGGCGTACAGAACTTTTTTGTCGCCACCAAATACAAAGGATATGACCCCGAAGTATCCAACTCCGGCTCGCCATTCGATCAGGGGCTGGCATTGTATGATTATCCCAAACCCCGCGTATTCATGCTGGGCATCAACGTTGGTTTGTAATGCAGGTTTAAAATCGTAACATATGAAAACAAGAATCCATAAATATATAGGGCCGGTAGTACTGGCAGGTACATTATTATTAACGGGATGTTCCAAATTTCTACAGGAATCGGACCCTAGTAATTTTACCATAGATACTTACTTCACCAAACCGGAACATGCCCGGAGTGCGGTCAACAGTATATACGCATCGATGCGTGATCCGATGGAAAGTGGCTTCAACGGCGCCGCCTGGACGATGCGCGAGTTCGCCACCGGCCTGGCCAATACCGATCTGGGACAGGCGGTAAACAGCTACTTTGTCAAAGACCTGATCAATACGTCTGATAACGATTACGGCAATACGTACTGGACCAGTTACTACCGTGGTATCGCCAACGCCAACCTGGCCATCGAAAAAATTCCCGGCATCAATATGGAGGAAAAAGAACGCCGCCGGTTATTGGGTGAAGCGCGTTTTATGCGGGCCTGGTACTACTTCCAGCTGGTGAGAATGTTTGGCCCCATACCGCTGATCCTGAAACCGGTAACCCTGGATTCACCGGATCTGCGCCCGTCGCAGGCTTCCGTGGAAGCCGTATATGCCGCTATCGTAGCAGATTTGCAGGAAGCAGAAAATGCGGGTCTCGGATGGATAGATCTTTCCGGAAAAGCAAGCCTCGGTGCGGTAAAATCTTTGCTGGCCAGCGTATACATTACCATGGCCGGATACCCGCTGCAGAAAGGCGCGCCTTACTACAGCCTGGCTGCTAAGAAGGCAGAAGAGGTGATCGACTCCAAACAGTACCGGTTGTTCAAAACCTATGCTGATCTGCATAATCCGGCAAAGAAAAATCTGGAAGAAAATATTTTCATGATTCAGTTCCGGACCCAGATCATTCCTTCCAACTGGCAGGTGGCGATCATTCCCTACAACAAAAACATCTCTGCCTATGCCAGTGAAACAGGTGGTATTTATGCCACACCGGAGTTTGTACAATCATTTGAAGCCAATGATCTCCGTGTGAAGGAAAAAGAGTTTTTCTACACCTCCTATACCTTGGAAACTGATCGTACCAAAGTGGTAGAACTAGGCGGCTACTACATCTATAAACATTTCGATGAAGCCGCGAATTCGTCTACCGGCAACAGTGACCTCAACTGGCCGCTGATTCGCTATGCAGATATATTGCTGTTGTTCGCGGAAGCGTCTAACGAAGTAAACGGACCTACTGCCAAAGCCTATGATGCGGTCAATGAAATCAGGCGGCGGGCAACATTGCCGGAGCTGTCGGGCCTGGGTAAAACGCAGCTGCAGGAGGCCATCTGGCGCGAGCGTTGGTTTGAACTGTGCTACGAGAATGTCACCTGGTACGATATGGCACGTTTGCGTAAAGCGTTTAATGTAAAAACCAGGCAGTTTGAAAACTATGTAGGACATAAATTTACCTATGGACCTGTAGTGGGAGAAAGAGAACTGTTGTTCCCGATTCCTACGCTGGAATTGAAAAATAATCCCAACCTTAAACAAAACAAGGGGTACTAATGGTACAACCGGATGTTTCAATACCTTTGCTGTTATGAAACAGAACAAGTATGATGATCCGGATTTTTTCCAGCGCTACAGCCAGATGCCACGTTCGGTGGATGGCCTCCATGCGGCAGGGGAGTGGTCCGTATTTCGTTCGTTGCTGCCGGTGCTGGCAGATAAAAATGTGCTGGATCTGGGCTGTGGTTTTGGCTGGCATTGCCGCTATGCGCGGGAGCAGGGCGCCCGTTATGTAGTGGGAGTAGACTTGTCCGCGAATATGCTGGCACGCGCCCGCAGCACCACAAATGATCCGGCTATCGAATATCGGCAAACGGCGATAGAAGATATTGACTTCGCGCCGGGATCATTTGATGTGGTGATCAGTTCTCTCGCGCTGCATTATGTAGAACAGCTGGAAACAGTATACCGGAAGGTGTATGATTGCCTGACGCCGGGCGGCGCTTTTGTGTTCTCTGCCGAACATCCTGTTTTTACGGCCATCGCCACGCAGGACTGGTACTATGATGCCGCCGGCAACCGGCTGCACTGGCCGGTAGATCACTATCAGGCAGAGGGTATACGGCAAACGCACTTCCTGGATAATGCGGTGGTGAAGTACCACCGTACGCTGGCCACCCATATCAATGCGTTGGTGGCCGCCGGTTTCCGGATTACAGGGGCGGCAGAGCCGAAGCCTTCCGACGAAGTACTGGCAGCTTATCCGGAAATGAAAGATGAAGTGCGGCGACCTATTTTTCTGTTGCTGGCAGCAGTAAAACCGGGAAGTAAATAACAACATATTCTTTAAAGAAAGCGGGCCTGTACAGCTGTACAGGCCCGCTTTCTTTAATAGCTTATCCGGTATATTACTCGCCTTCTAAAGCATACCAGGGTATATCCAGGAGGCCTGCTTTCAGGCAAATGACAACGGTATCGGATGTAGCCGTGTCATTAAATCTTTGTGCATAGACTTTGATGCTTTCGGTAGTGGTAACAGGTCCCCAGGGAGCCAGCCACAGGTAATAGCTGGTGGATTTCCCCTTGTTGATGGATTTATCTACCACTGTGGTGGTATAGTAGCGCGGTGTACTGTTATCAAAATAAGTATTCAGCGTCATGGTGGCGGAGTAGGCATAGCCGGGTAACAGGCATGCATACATGATCCAGGCCTGGATACTCATCTTACGAATCTGGTACAGGATACCTTGTCTGACCAGGGAAAAGAGGAACAGCGCCATCGTACCAGTAATCAGACATACAGGTGTCCAGCAGTTTTGATGTGACACAATATCAATCTTTCTGAAGCCATACATAAGGAAGAGGATAAAGGCAGTCATCATCATAGGCGACATAAAGGAAGGTAAGGGGTTTTCTTTGTAGGAGTCGATACTGACCAGTCCTTTGTAATAATAAGCCAGCCCCATACTCACCCAGGGAATGGCCAGTAATACAACGATGGCATATTTTGCGAAGGGCGTGAAATAAAGCGTCGCTCCGGCAACAAAGGGAAGGACCGCGAGCGCTTTGAAGCAGAAGCTCACCTGTGCCAGCCGCTTTGCTTTCTCCCGGTTTTGCTGGCCATATTTATTATTCCCCAATACCGTTTGTCGGATAGCTGTAGCTTCCTCCTGATCCAGATCCGGAAAGCGTTGTGCCAGTGTGGTCACGATCTCAGAAAATTGATGCAGATAGGAAGAGATCTGAATCTTTTTATCCTGATCAGATAAGGGATATACTGTCAGGTATTTCTCTGTAACCCGGAAACCTTTGATCTGTGTATACAGTAATTCCCGGTTAATAACGGTACCCGCTATACGAATAAAGTCCGGCCCCAGTACCACCTGATGTTTACGTACTTCCTGAAACAGCCATCCGCCCAGCCCGGCGGAGAGCAGGGTACAAATAATGCCTGCCGGTACGTCCTGCGGGTTGCGGTTTAATAACACTCCCCATATGAATAGAGGGATACTGGCTGCCATCAGCAGTACGGAAAAGGCATAAAAAAACAAGCTGTAAATACGGGATAATCGATAAACTTTCATCTGTAAGGAATCAAAATAAATAAAAAACGTTCATAGTCAGGGTTGCACGGTATACCACGGAATACCCAGCCAGCCGGCCCGGTGGCAAACCCGGAGTTGGCTGTTTTCAGCGGTTTGCTGATACATACTGGCAGATACATCGATGGTTTCCTCAGTAATGGTGGGAAGCCAGGGCGACAAGGTAAAATAGTGACCGGATGCTTTACCGGATGCCTGGGATTTCTGCAGCACAGTGGTGGTATAATAAATGGGCTGACTCCTGTCGAAGCGGGCATTGCATTGCAACACCGCGTTGGTGGCATACAGTGGCAACAGTACCGCATACACGCCTATGATAAACTTTACCTCGTTCCGCCGCCGGTCGATACCGCCTTTGAAGGCAATAAATGCTAACGCGAACGCCATACACAGGATGATACCGGTAAAAGGTAGCCAGAAGTACGCCAGGTGATAGAGATAGCCGGTTTTAGGTAAGAAGAGCATCGCCATGGCAGGTATGCCTATTGCCAGCAGTACAGTAGGCCGTCTCCGCTGTACATCGATGGTAATACGTCCTTTGCTGCTGCAGGCCAGTATAAGGCCGATCCAGGGTATGAATACCATGGCAATGGTGGCGTATAGCCGTATTGGTGAGATAAACATCGCGGCTGTAACCAATAATACAGCCCTGTTGAGCAGTTTCATAAACAATCAGGAAATAGCGGTTGTATACCAACCGCCGGACCTGTTAAACAGTTGTATAGCGGCGCGAAATTACAATTTTCAGCAGGATGGCAATAATAATTTATGGTCATGCGCACCGCCAGATAGGGGGGCAGCGCCGATGTAGCTGATACCGGCGCTATCTGACCGGAAAAAAATTACTTATCCAGCCCTTTGGGAAAACGATCTGCTACCAGGTTCAGCTCCAGGTGATGTTCCAGATAGGCTTTTAATCCGGCCAGTACCAGGGTGAAACCTTCCGTAGAATCACGTACCTGGGCAATGACCTTGTCTGTATCGCCCTGGATACCGGCATTCACAATATCGACGAAAGTAGACTGGTCGGAGAGCGGGGTAAAAGTCCATTCCACTGTTTCGCCATTGTCGCCCCAGCTGATCAGAATGGTTTTATCCGGTACAATCGTCTTCACGAAAACCGGAATGGTATGATTATACATTTCCCAGATCCATTCTATTTGCTGGCCTTCCACCAGTTTGCCGCTGCTTTTGGTAAACCAGAACCTGGTCGTAACAGCAGGATCAATAAAGGCCTCAAAAACCCTGGATACCGGCTTCCGGATTAGCATGGCTGCCTGGGCAAAGTGTGAAGAAGGGGCTTGTTGACTCATATGCATGAAGTTTTTATGTGACGGATGCAATACAGGTAGGGTAGGACAACACAAGATAAGTGATCGGCTGGTCATAAATATAAAATAAAATTCCGGGTAGCAGGCAGGATATAAGCTACAGGACGGGTTTATTTTCCCGGAAAGGGGGCGTGTAAATATCCTCCGTTGGGTAACTGCTGTCGGGTTACGGCAGAAAGGAATAGTTTCGCGGCGCGGTTGATGACCATAAAAGCAGGCGGACATCCGGCTCTGCTGAAAAATGATTGGTCCGGCAGTGACCCCATTACAACATACCCTGGTTAACCTGATTTGAAAACGGAAATAATCTTCCTGCTGTAGCCTGTCAGAAAAAAAAACCGGACATAACTGCTGATCCGGTTCAGTAGTGTTTATAGTCGCTTCGGTATGTTTTTACCCCCAGGCAATACAACAACCAGGACCTTTGCTGGTGGTAGCCGCCGAAGGTTAGCCTGCCACTGTTATCAGCTATATACGGTTAACCTGCATCGGGTATGCATAACAACAGCTGATAGAATATATCACCTTTATTACAGATAAAATGGAAATACAAAAGACGCTCAGACTGGCCATCCCGTTGATTATCGGGGAACTCTCCCAGGTGGTATTACATATCATAGATATGGCCATGGTAGGAGGATTAGGATACAAACACCTGGCTGCGGCCTCCCTGGTGTTTAATGTGCTGAATATCCCGCTGGTATTGGGTATAGGTATAGCCATGGCTGTGGCGCAAACCGTTTCCATGGCCAACGGCCGCCGGGACGGCTGGCTGGTATCCCATTATTTCTTCAATGGTATTGTACTTTGTCTGATTACTGCGACCATCATTGCCGTGGGAATGGAACTGAGCAATGGCATCCTGTTTCACCTTGGCCAGGATGAAACCGTGGCCGCACTGGCGGTACCGTTTATGCGGGTGATGTGTGTGTCGATCATTCCGATGTTGTTGTTTATTGCCCTGCAGCAATTTACCGATGGGCTGGAACGTACCCGTACCGCGATGTTGATTTCTGTGGCGGCTTTGCCCCTGAATGTCATCATTAACTGGTTACTCATATATGGTAACCTGGGCTTCCCCCGTCTGGGCCTGCAGGGGGCTGCCTGGGGCACGCTGATCACCCGGGTGGTGGTATGTGCCGCTATGGTGCTGGTGATCCTGTTTGCGCCTTTTTATCGCCGTTACATGGCCGTATGGCGCTCGCAATGGAAGGTCAGCGGTAAAACGATGCGGGAGCTGTTGTATATCGGCATTCCTACCAGTTTGCAGGTAACGATGGAGTCTGGCGCATTTGCGGTTTCCGCCATCCTGGTAGGTACCATGGGCGCAGTATCGCTGGCTGCTCACCAGATTGCGATGAGTTGTATGTCTTTTACCTTTATCTTTTCGATGGGCCTGGCCGGCGCCGGCTCTATCAGAACCAGCAATGCCTATGGCGCCGCAGACTGGCGCCGGGTGTTTATCATAGGAAAAGGTACGTTACAGATCGCGCTGGTATTTGGGTTGATTTGTGTGGCTGTTTTTTTATTGTCGAGAAATATCCTGCCACTGGCCTTCAATAATACGGCACAGGTAATATCACTGTCCAGTACTCTCATTCTGTTTGCGGCCATCATGCAGGTGCCGGATGCCATACAGGCCAATGCCGCCGGATTGTTGCGGGGCATCAAGGATGTGTATGTACCTACCGGCTCTATCGCCGTAGCTTATTGGGTGATGGGACTGCCCTGCGGGTATTATTTATCCTTTCACCTGCACATGGGACCTATTGGTATCTGGTTGGGATTCATCATCGGGTTGTCGGTATCTTCCCTGTTGCTGACGTTGCGCTTTTTCAGGATGGAACGGCGGCAGCAGTTACAGCTATAAAAGATTTTTTCCGTGCCATAACCGGTATCCCTTTATATTTGGGCTTTACCCACTAATGGTAGGTTATGGCACAGGATTATACCCCTATTGAAGTGGCGCTGAAAAAGATTTTCGGCGCCGGCGCGATACTGGAAGAAGAAGAATGGGCGGAGTTGCTGCAAATTGCGGAAGTGGTAGTCTGCAAAAAAAATGAAATCATCCTCAAAAGAAATACCCGGGCGGCAGATGTATTGTTTGTAGCAGAGGGCATACTGGCCTCCGCTTTTACGATGAATGACAAAACGGTTATCGGTCGCTTTTTTACGTCCCCGGGTTTATGTACCAACTTCGATAGCCTGGTAAACCAGGCCGTATCGCGGTTTCAGATCATGAGTGTTACGCCTTGTACCATTGTGCGTATACCGGCTGATAAGTTTCTGCATTATTATTATCATGGCCGTAGCCTGGGATTATTGCTGCGCAGCAATGTACTCGGAATTATGGCGGAAGATATCTGGATGACAGATATCAAACTATTGTCTACAAAAGAAGAAATGGTGCTTTTTATGCGGGAGCATTACCCCGATGTAGTGAAGGAGGTACCCTATAAATACATGGCGCAGTTCCTGGGTATTACGGCTGAAGCCTATAGCCGTATCCTGCGCAAAAGCCGTTACCGTAAGTAGACTAAAATCTTAACTACGATCAAGTTTTCAGACCTCCTTCTCCGGTTACCTTTGACGGGTAATTATGCTTAATCAACATTTAAAACGGAGGTCAAATATGAAAACAGCGGAGAATCCCCACGCACACCTGTTTACTGATATCAACGCTTTGTTATCCCGTAAACCACTCCCCATTGAAACGGGTATCCAACG
Source organism: Chitinophaga nivalis (assembly GCF_025989125.1). Classification (NCBI taxonomy): domain Bacteria; kingdom Pseudomonadati; phylum Bacteroidota; class Chitinophagia; order Chitinophagales; family Chitinophagaceae; genus Chitinophaga; species Chitinophaga nivalis. The sequence continues at coordinate 4,206,748 of NZ_JAPDNR010000001.1, forward strand.
GCTGTCCAATGGTATGCTCCTGGTATCTGTAAGAACGGAGATGCCCGGATGTAAAAGCCGGATGGCAGATTGGTGGTTTAAATTTTTTGAAACGACCCAACATATCAAATGGTGGCATCCGCACGATCATGTAACGCATAGCGGCTGGGATGAACACTGGAAAAAAGGAGAAAGTTATGTGGGGGCTACCATCCATGCTACAGAAGCGCTGGGAGATATTCCACCGGTAGCAGCCACCATAAAATTCCATGATCCGGCGGAATTGTTTGATCCGCAACAGCTGGATGCTGCCTATACAAATAACGAAGCCGGCGCTGTGGTATATGCCCGGATTGGTTTCGGCGATCACGTGAAGATCGATGCCAAGGGTGATCCGCTGGATGGTTACATGGTGCATGTATTCCGCGATACGGCCACTGGTTGCGTGCTGAGAAGCCGCTTTTACCTGGGCGCCAGTGCAAAAGATCCCATCAGGGAAATACCGGATGAACTGGGCCTGGGCCTGATGGTACATTGTTACAGCGAATTTACTTACCTCTCCCGCTTTATACCTTCCCTTTACTACGCGGAGAACAAAACCGGGGACAAGGCGCCACTGCCCTGGTAAAACGGATTCTTTTTTATTATTAAAGATTGCTCATGTCTGAACTATCAAAAGCAGGCAGCCTGGCTATTCTGTTAACCAGCTGTCTGACGATTATGGTGGGTACTGCTATTGCCCCTTCTCTCAACATTATAGCACCCCGGTTACATGTAACTACCCTGGCTACCTGGCTGATTACCCTGCCTTCACTGGGCGTGGTATTATGTGCCCCGCTGGCCGGCTGGTGGATCGACCGTAAGGGGCCGCATACCGTGATGAAATGGGGGCTGGCAGCCTATGGACTTTTAGGAGTAGCCCCTGTCTTTTTGCACACGCCGGGGTTGATACTGGCGAACCGGTTGTTGCTGGGAGGGGCTACAGCGGCGGTGATGGCGTCGGGGACAGCGTTGCTGGCGATATTTTTTCAGGGGCAGGCACGCCTCCGGATGCTGGCCATACAAGGGATGGCGATAGAACTGGGTGGGGTGTTGTTCCTCTTGCTGGGCGGCGCGCTGGGGGAAACAGACTGGCGCTTGCCTTTTATGATCTACCTGTTTGCATGGTGTTGTCTGCTGCTCTTTTTGTGTACGGTGCCGGCAGTCCGGGCAACGGCAGCTATCGGAGACGTACCCACGCCGGCATCCCGTAGTATGACCAAACCCGTACGCCTGATTGTGGCGGGCGCCGTCATCGCCATGGGACTTTTCTTTACCGCCATCGTAGGCATACCGGCTTTCCTGTTCAAGGACTTCGGGTATACGGCGTCGCAGACAGGATACTATATGGGCGCGGTTTCCCTGATAGCAGTGCTGGCGGCCGGGCTGTTGACGGGGATGGTAAAGCGGCTAACGGCAACGTATACACTGATAACAGGATTCGGACTGCTGGCATTGGGGCACCTGCTCCTGTACCATGCCTCCAACCTGCCCGGACTGGCCCTGGCAGCTATTTGTCTGGGTGGTGGCTTCGGGTTTACGGTGCCTTTACTGAATCATCTGATGGTAGAGGAAAGCACCGCCGCCAACCGTGGCCGCAACCTGGGATATTATTCTATGGCCATTTTCGGCGGACAGTTCCTGTCTTCTTTTATGGAACTGTTCACCGGTAGCAGCCGGATGGCTTTTCTCGCTGCGGCCATTGCCGGTACCGGAGTTACGTTGTTGTTGCTCCTGAACCAGCGCCGGTATCTCTCACAAAAATGATTTTATTATCTAACTAAAAATAAATGTATGAAACCAGAAGAAGCAAATCAGCTGCTGGAACCAGGTTACCTGCCTTTTGAAGCAGGGTATAAAAGACTCGATAACGGCATTTTGCTGGTAGCTGCCCGCAGCAGTATTATGCAGGTAACCGGGAAGATGATTGACTGGTGGTTCAGCTATGTACAGCACACAGAACAATACAAATGGTGGCACGAAGAAGACCATGTGTTCAGTGACTGGATAGGAGAGCGGGGCACCGGAAAATACATCGGCGGTACCCATATTGCTTACGAAAAACTGGGCGGTGATACCATCCATAAACTGAAAATCAATTTCCTGGACCCAGCGGAATTACTGGATACCAGCCGGTTTGCAGCGAGTGGGGTGAGCACAGCCATACATGCCCGCCTGGGGGAAGCCGGCAAAAAAGGCTGGACTGCGAAAATGGTGCATTTCGTCAGAGATACACCGTATGGATGTGAGATGAGAAGCCGTTTCTGGTTAGGTTGTTTTGAAGACATCGACCTGGCCAATGATTACGATACACGGGTAGCCGTATATCCGGATGAAATTGGCTATGGTTTGCAAAAACATTGTCATGAAGAGATGAGTAACCTGGGTATTTTCCTGCCGGCTTTATATGAGCGGGAAACGGGGTTGAAACGTTGAGGATAGCAGTGATGGTGCATAAAAAAACCGGCATGTTGATGCCGGTTTTTTTATGCATTCAGGAAAGATTTTCTTCCTGAGTGATGGCTACCGTATCTATAGGGGAACAGTGAACACCTTCTTGTTCCAGGTGCTCGTTGCCCCACTGATCCATCATCCGGATGACCGGTATCAGTAATTTACCCCGTTCGGTCAGGTGGTATTCCACGCGCAGCGGGAGTTCATGGTAAACAGTTTTATATACGACGCTACATTCTTCCAGTTCCTTCAGCTGTTGGTTGATAACCCGCCTCGGTGCTTCCGGAATGTGACGGTGTATTTCACTGGGCCGCCGGATGGCGGAATGGATGCAGTCCAGTATACATGGTTTCCATTTGCCTCCTAATACTTTCATCGTCATATTTACGCCATAGTCTAACTGTTCCGGAATTTTTTTTACGTACATATGCCTGTATTTTGGAAAACAAAGATAAGGGATCCCACAAACAGTTAATGTTTGAAATCAGCGATGGTTATATAGGGTGAAATTTATCACTGCGGGAATCTTTATTCCCTTATTGTCTGCGCCCCTGATTAAAAAGACATTTGTGCCCTCAGTCAGTAAACAGACCGGCCAACTGTTTACGTTTTAATAAAATTACTATGTTCAAAAAAATAATTGACCGGCCCGTAACGGCTACGGTAATATCAGTTATCATATTTATACTGGGGGTACTGGCCCTGAAAAGATTACCCATAGAAACTTTTCCGGACATCGCGCCGCCATCAGTAGTCGTATCTGCCCGTTATCCGGGCGCCAATGCGGAAACCGTTGCCCGCGCCGTGGCTACCCCACTGGAGCAGGCCATTAACGGGGTAGAAAACATGACCTATATGTCTTCCGCTTCTTCCAACGATGGTTCCCTGGCGATCTCCATTTTTTTCGCACTGGGTACCAATCCTGATCAGGCTGCGGTAAATGTGCAGAACCGCGTGGCACAGGCAGTGAATCAATTGCCGAAAGAAGTCGTGCAAACAGGGATCATTACCGCCAAACAACAAAATGGTATGTTGATGTCTGTAGAGCTGCACGCAAAAGATCACCGGTACGATGGTGAATTTGTCAGCAACTATGCGCTGATCAATATCATTCCTAAAATTCAAAGAATCAAAGGGGTGGGTAAAGCAGGCCTGTACGGCAGCAAGGACTATGCGATGCGTATCTGGCTCAATCCTGGCCAGCTGGCGGCTTACCGCATGACGCCCCAGGAAGTGATCAACGCCATTAACAACCAGAACCTGGAAGCAGCGCCCGGCCGTTTGGGAGAAGGCAGCGATGTGGCCTATGAGTATGCCATCAAGTATAAAGGCAAACTGAATAAAGAACCTGATTACGAAAACATCGTGGTGCGCGCAGATACCAGTGGGCGCATATTGCGGCTGAAAGATGTGGCCCGGGTGGAACTGGGCTCTCTGGATCACGCATATGCAGATGCCATCACCATTGAAGGCAAACCAGATGCGGCCATCATCATTTACCAGACGCCCGGCTCCAATGCCAACGATATCCAAACGGAGATACTCGCGTTGATGGAAAAGGAAAAAAAGAAATTCCCGGCAGGCATTACCTACGACGTGAGTTTCAGTACTAAAAAATTCCTCGATGAATCCATTGATCAGGTAAAACATACGCTGATAGAGGCGTTTGTACTGGTATTTCTGGTGGTGTTTATCTTCCTGCAGGATTTCCGCTCTACGCTGATTCCGGCGATTGCTGTACCGGTATCGATTGTAGGTACTTTTTTCTTTATGAAACTCTTTGGCTTTACGATCAACCTGCTTACCCTGTTTGCCTTGATTCTGGCCATTGGTATTGTGGTGGATGATGCCATTGTAGTGGTAGAAGCCGTGCATACCCGGCTGGGTAAGAAAGAAGGCGCCCGCAAAGCTACGGTGGGAGCGATGAGTGAAATTACCGGTGCGATCTTTTCGATTACCCTGGTGATGGCGGCGGTATTTTTACCGGTAGGCCTGATGGATGGCCCGGTGGGCGTATTCTATCGCCAGTTTGCTTTTACCCTGGCCATTGCCATTGTGTTATCGGCCTTTAATGCGCTAACACTGAGTCCGGCGTTGTGTGTATTGTTCCTGAAAGAAACGCATGCGGGTAATGAAAAGGGATGGCGCCGGTTTTTCGGTTTGTTCAATGTGGCCTTTGAGGCATTAACCGGCCGTTATATACAGGCGATTCGTTTTCTGGTGAAGCGTAAATGGTGGGCGTTTGGTGGCCTGGCCGTGGTAACAGCCGCCGGTTTTATACTGGCCTATACGGCGCCGAAGGCATTTATTCCTGCAGAAGACCAGAGTAACCTGATTAGCACCGTGAGCCTGCCACCAGGAGCAGGGCTGGAACGTACGCGGCGATTGCTGGCGAAAGCAGATGAGAAAATCCGGAAAATGGACGCCGTAAAATTCAATGCCATTGTGTTGGGAGAGAACCTGATGGCTGCCAGTACTTCGCCTTCTTTTGCTTCTATCTATATTGTACTGAAACCTAAAAAGGAGCGAGGCCCGGTGGCTGATATTGATGCCGTGGTGGATTCCGTAGGCCGCATTTTCAACCAGATATCCGAAGGGAATGCCTTTACTTTCAATATGCCCACAGTACAAGGTTTTGGCGCGGTAGACGGACTGGATGTGGCATTGCAGGATAATACCGGTGGTTCCATTGAGAAGCTGGCAGATCAGGCAGATAAGTTCATCGCAGCACTGCAGCAACGAAAGGAAATTGGCGGCGCCTTTACCTCCTTTAATGCCCGTTTCCCGCAATATCAGCTGGAAGTGGATGAAACAAAAGCCCGGCAGCTGGGGATGGAAGTGAGTGATATCCTCAGCACCATGCAAGCCTTTTATGGCAGTATGTACGCCTCTGATTTTAACCGGTTTGGCAAGTATTACCGGGTGGTAGTACAAGCAGATGCGCCTTATCGCACCGATGAGCGTAGCCTGGATAATGTACACGTGAAAAATGCCTATGGTGAAATGGTGCCGTTGAAATCCGTGGCGCACCTGGAACGGGTATTCGGACCAGAGGTGGTGAATCACCTGAACCAGGCCAACGCGGTTACTATTAGTGTACAGGCCGCGAAAGGCTTTTCTACCGGCGATGCCATGCGGGCCGTGAATGAAACCGCTGAAGCCTTGCCCATCGGGTATTCGCACGAATACATCGGTATGGCGCGTGAAGAAGCGGCGGCAGGCACACAGATGGTATTCATCTTCGGATTATGTATTGTGTTTGTGTATTTCCTGCTGGCTGCGCAATATGAAAGTTATGTACTGCCGCTGGCGGTTATCTTATCGCTGCCTGCCGGTATTTTCGGCGTATTTGCCTTTATCCGGATGATGGGTATTACCAACAATATTTATGTGCAGATAGGATTAATTATGTTGATAGGGTTGCTGGCGAAGAATGCGATCCTGATTGTGGAGTTTGCCGTGCAACGCCGCCGGTCAGGTCAATCATTGATAGCGGCTGCAACAGCAGCGGCTGCGTTGCGCCTGCGGCCTATTCTCATGACTTCCTTCGCCTTCATTGCAGGATTATTGCCGTTGTTGTTTGCGCAGGGAGCTTCCGAGCAGGGCAACCGGTCTATTGCTACGGGTACGGTAGGTGGTATGCTGACGGGTGTAGTATTGGGGGTATTTGTTATCCCGGTATTGTTTGTTGTATTCCAGGCCCTGCATGAAAGATTTTTTGGCAGAAAAGAAAAATTGAAAGAATTGGCAGTCGCCTGATATAGTTATTGATACAGTATAAAATATAGAACGGGGAGCCGGTTTACCGGGTCCCCTTTTTGGGGCGGTATAGAAAACCTGCCGAATATTGTTTATCTTTTCTTGAGAAATACAGCGAACAACGGAATAACCCGCTTATGAACCGAATGCCCTGAAGCGAAGACTGTATTGACAGATGTTAGCCATGCACAAATCAGCTTTAGTATATGACCAATTTTAGAGAAAACAACATGTATCAGCGCACGCTGGACCGGATATTGGAGAACAACCAGCACATAAAGAAAGAGCAGGTAAAAAAAGTATTGATATGGTACGAGGAAATAGATTTTTTTATTGGAGATACCTGTTTGATGTTTGATAAATTCCGGATCTGTAAACTTTTTTTTGGAGAGGATGTCGTGATTGATGTCAATGCTGTGAACAAAAAATACAAGGATTTGTACCAGGTGTTTTTTCAGCATAATCCGAATGTCAGCAATATGTTTCATGCAGAACTGGATGAGGTGGCATTTGAGGAATATGATATCATGATTTGCGTCACCTATGATGAAGATATCCTGCTCCGGACAATGGCCAACAGATGCGGCAACCTCGTGGAGTCCGGCGCTTTTAACCTGGCCGTATTTTCCTTTACCCGGAATATGCTGATCGACCGTAAAGCGTTCCATATCATCTTCCCGGTGTACCAGGAAATATATGATTTCGGGCAACTGCTCCTGGAGCGGCCGCCGGAGTTCTATATCACAGCCGAAGAAAAAGAATGGGCCAACAACTGGCTGCGGGAACAACAGCTGACGGCAGAAGAACAACTGTTTGTGATACTGGATTCTTCCTCCAGCAGAGAGAAACTACTGCGGATAGATGTGTATTTTGACGTGCTGAAAAAGCTGTTGCGGAAAGACAATGTGAAGGTGCTGATCTTCGATGAAAAGAAGGTAGGTAAAGAACATTTTTACCGCGAGTGGCTGAGTGAACGGCAGATGAAAAAAATAATCTTTTCAAGAGGCCAGTCCTTGCGGGAAGGAATCTGTTTGCTGGGATCAGATTATGTGAAACTCATCATGGGCCCTTGTACCGGCCTGGTACACTGTGCATCGGGTATTTATAATAACCGGGTGAGAAATGGCATGCCCCGCGAACAGGCGCCTGTACTCATTACTTATACCGGTCCCTGGGACGCGCAGTTATGGTGGGGCAATGCGCCGCTGGTTAATTGTCTGCTGATGAAAGATACCGGTGCAGTAAAAGAACTGACGTTACTGAGCCAGCTGAGTGACACCGAAAAAAAAGATATCCAAAGCCGTCCGCCCTGTACGGAATATACCGCCGAGATGTTACTGGGGTTTGTCAACAGCCGGTTGGCGAACTAAAACATTATACCTGCTTTATCTCGCGGGCATATTCCCCCCCGCAAATGCGGGGGAAGAATATGCCCGCGAGATATTTTTTACCGCTATTCACTATCCAGGCTTTTCACCGGATTGGCCAGTGCCGCCTGCAACGTTTGCACACTGATAGTCAGCAATGCCAAGGCAGTCATCGCCATACCCGTGCATATAAATACATCTGCCTGCATCGGCATATGATAGGCAAATGCCTGCAACCATCGCGACATCAGCCACCAGGCCAGCGGCAGGGCCAGCAGGATGGAAAGACCTACTGCCTTTAAAAAGTCGGAAGATAACAGTACCACTACCTGCATCACAGAAGCCCCCAGTACTTTCCGGATGCCCACTTCCCGGCGCCGTCTTTCTGCAGTATAGGCGGTAAGGCCCAGTAAACCCAGCAAAGAAATAATTACGGCCAGCCCGGCAAAGTAACCAGACAGCTGCGCCATCCGTCTTTCAGCGATATACTGCGCCTGATACGCAGTATCCAGGAAGGTATAGCTAAAGGCGAAACCTGGATTATACGTTTTGTAAAAAGCTTCCAGCCGCGCTATCACCGCAGGTTCCATGCCGGCAGTGAGTTTTACCAGTATGGTGCCGGTACGGGCATCCAGCTGAAAAAAACAGGGCTTGATAGTTTCATACAAAGATTCAAAATGAAAATCTTTTGTTACGCCGATAATTTCCCGGTTCACACCTGCCCACGAAATGATTTTGCCCACGGGGTCGGATATACCCAATGCCTGAATAGCCGCTTCGTTGAAAATAATCTTGGTGGTATCCGTCCGGAAATCCCCGGAAAACGGCCTGCCCGCGGCCATTTGTATCCCCAGCGTTGGAATCAGGTCGTGATTCACCAGAAACGGCCGGAACTGAATCGTAGCAGCGTGCCCGTTATATTGCCAGGGAATACCCACAGAAGGAGCGCCCTGCACATTACCGGCGATGCTGGAAGCCTGCACGACCCCGGGTATCTTTTTAATGGCTGCGAGGAAGCCATCCAGGTTGGCCGGTATGGTGCCTTCTGCGGCAAAACTGATGACCTGATTTTTGTTGTAACCCGGCGATTTGTGTTGTATATAATCCATCTGCCGGTATACTACCCATACGGCCACTACAAAGGTCACCGACAAGGTAAACTGAAATATCACCAGCCCTTTCCGGGTCCATAAAGCACTGATAGCATTGGGTAACCGGCCTTTCAATACCGCCGTAGTACGCAGGCCGGAGAGATACCAGGCCGGATAACTGCCGCTGATAAGACCCGTTAGTACGGTGATGGCCAGCATCCCCAGCATGGGTGTGGCCGCTGGCTGCAGCGACAACTGTTTGCCGGTAATATGATTGAAGGCGGGCATCAGCAATACAATCAACAGTAAAGCAATGACCAAAGCAAGGAACGACAGTAAAAACGATTCACACAGGTATTGCAGGGCCAGTGTCCATCTGCCCGCGCCCACTGCTTTGCGTACGCCTGTTTCTTTCATGCGGGTGGTAGCCCGGGCGGTATGCAGGTTCATGAAATTGATACCCGCAATAAGGATAATAAACAAGGCTATCAGCACAAACAACCGCACATATACAATCCTTCCGCCGGTTTGCACGCCTTGTACGTACTTGCCATACAGGTAGTTGTCGGCATAACGCTGCAGGAACATTTGCCGGGCAGGCCCCTTGGCCAGCGACGACATATAGCTCCGCAGCTTCTCATTGAAAGCCGGTACGGATACCTGATCGCCCAGCACCAGATAAGTATAGAAAGGCCCACCGGGTGTGATGTTGTGGCTGATGTTCATCAGCTCCCGGAATGCCTCAAAAGACATGACAAAATCCAGTTGAACAGAGGCATTACCAGGCATATCTTTAAATACCCCGCTCACGACACTGTATTTTTTAAACTGATCTATCTGCCAGCCGATGGTTTTACCGGTAACGTTAACAGTTGTATGAAATAAACTGAGCGCCAGCTTTTCAGAAATCACAATGCTATGCTTATCGGCCAATACCTGATTTTTATGACCGGCGATCAGCGGATAGGAGAAGATGTTAAAATAATCCTTGCCGGCAAATACCCCCGGAGATTTCACCAGGCTGTTCCCGGCTGTGAGGGCTACCTGCGGAAACCAGAAAGGAGGCGTACTAACAGCGGCATAGGCTACTTCCGGAAAAATGGCTGGCAGCGTTTCCGCCAGCATGGCGGGTGTTTCCTGCGATGTCACGATACCCTCTCCGGTAGGTTGGTTTTCCATCACCTGGTACAGGCGCCGGTCATTTTCATGGAACCGGTCCATCCGGTATTCATCATATACCCACAGGTATATCAGCAGCGTACAAGCCAGCCCGGTAGACAAGCCCATTAAGTTGATGGCGGTAAACTGCCGGTCTTTTACAAGACGCCGCCAGGCAATGATAAAATAGCTTTTTAACATAGGTCTGCAGCTGGTTGATATATAACAATACCGGCAGCCTGTAAAAGGCTGCCGGTAGCAAGGGCACCAAGAAAATGCCAGATTTTAGCGGGGCTGATAATGAAGGATATGCGTATAGGCGATTCCTTTATTTTGTTCGTTTTCGATACAATACCTGTTCACATCAGTACAATACCAGGCCTCCGGTCTTGAAAAGAATATCAGCGAAGGTCCCAGAAGTGCCTGCCAGCTTTACTGTCGCGGCCTCCGATCGATTGCAGTGCCTGGTCATAGTTCGCTTTGTTCAGCTGTTGTTCTTCTACCGGATATGTCATGCGTGTAGGCACTACCGTTACATCACGGTCCAATGATCCATCTACCGGCGCTATAAACAAAGGCTGCCCGCTGGGCTTTTTGAAATCGAGGCGCAACCGTTCAAACCAGCCCTGCATGCCCTGCATGTACAAGGCCAGCCATTTCTGGGTGCCAATAACATCTTTCCACTGGCCGCCATTGTAGGGTACCCTGGTCAGATACTGGTCTACCGCACTGCCGGTAATGCCCCGGTCTTCCAGCGAAGCCCGGATACCTTTTTTATAGTGTTCTTCTGCAGATCCCGGCAGGATACCTCTGGCCACGGCTTCTGCCAGAATGAATTCCACTTCCGCATAATCCATGTATACGCCGGGTGCGGTGGCTTTTAATACAGCGCTACCGGGTTGCGATACATCTTCCAGCGGAATTTTTTCCCCGTTCTTCTGGTTCAGGCCATAAGGTTTACCGATATACTCGCCGCTGTTTTTGGCAGGAGCGGCATATACAGGTAACCGTGGGTCGTTTATTTCCAGCATAAAGTCTACCATGGTTTTACTCATGCAGAAATCAATACGGGATTTATAGGATTCATTCAGTACGTTATTGTTTGGGGGTGCTTCTATATACCGGAAAATGGCATTGTCGGCATTGGAGGTAAACACGCCATCTGCTACGGCATCCCGGATGGCTTTCTCTACCTGCGTTTTGAGGGCGGGTACATCACTCACCCGCATGGCTACACGCAGTCGCAGTGAATTGGCAAACAGGCGCCATTTATTGACATCCCCATTGTAAATAATATCTGTCTGCGCCGGGAAAGACTTTTTGGTAGGCGCCAGTTTAGTAACCTGTTCCCCCAGTACTTTCAGCAGATCGGTATAGATATCGATGGATTTGTCGTAAGGGCTGTTTGGCCGGTCCAGTCCACCCATGGCGAGCTTATACGGTACATCTTCATAGGTGTCCGTGAGGATCTGAAAGGCCCATACTTTCAGGATTTCAGCAATGGCAATCTGATTCTGTGAATGATCAAAATTTTTCTCCCGATTGATTTTGATGATTTCATTCAGGTCTTTCAGGGTGCCGGCATACAAAACATTCCAGTAGTTACTGTTCTGTATTTCCCGGATCTGGTAGCGGCTTTCATTGGAGTAGGTAGTAGCCGACCAATACTGGGCATAGTGGAGGCCGCCGCGGCCGTTGTTGTATTCATTCCAAAGATTATCCATGCCTTTCTTTTCGGCAGATACCAGCAGGAAGCCGGGATCGGTTATCTTGGGACTGTTGGGATCCGCGTTGATTTCATCAAATTTTTTGGTACAGCTGGTTGCCAGTAATAAACTGCACAACAGCAGGTAATATGCATATATTTTCATAGCCAATTTTTTTAGAAGGAAACAGAGAGGTTAACACCAAAAGAACGTACAGAAGGGAGTACCGCCGCTTCTATACCCTGCACGTTACCGGCGGAAATGGCCAGGTTGGTAGGGTCCAGGTGCGGATTCTCCGTATAGATCAGCCATACGTTTCTGGCGGAAAATGATAACCGCAGTTGCTGCAGCCTTATTCTTTCCACGAAGGATTTCTGGAAGGTATATCCCAGGTTGATTTCTTTCAGATATAAATAGCTGGCATCCCACATATCCAGTTCCTGTATCACATAGCCATTATTGTTATTGAAATGATCATAGGCAGATATCTGTTTGGTGTTTACTTTACCATCTTCGGTATAACCCTCTGCTACCACACCCGTTTCACGGATATCTCCTTCGGCGGTTTCTTCAAACAAGCCGGAAGAACGGCCAAACATGGTAGTGGTGGAGAAGTATTTACCGCCTATCTGGAAGTCGAAATTAAGTCCCAGCGAAAACCCTTTATAGCTCAGGGTACTGGCCAATCCACCGGTGTAATCCGGTAAAGCATTACCCAATACAGATTGTTTATCGGCACGGATATACATCCCATCGGCGCCTACCAGTTTACGTCCCTGTGCATCCCGTTTGATGGCATAACCTACCACGGAGCCATAGGCTTCTCCTTCACGGGCATTTACCGATACGGCAAAGGGGGCATCGGCCAGCAACAGGTTGGTTACCCGGATACCTTTGGCGGCATCTTCATACAGCTTTTCAATCTTGTTACGATTGCGCGCGATGTTAAAGGCAAGGTCCCAGTTGAATCCGCTATTACTACGTATAGGCGAACCAGTTATTGCTATTTCAATACCTTTATTCCGGATCAGGCCTGCATTGATAACGGCGGTTTTGTAACCGGAAGAAGCAGAGATGGTTAATGGAATGATCTGGTCTCTGGACTTTTTATCATAGGCACTTACTTCGATACCTAAGCGGTTCTGGAAGAAACGCAGTTCCAGTCCGGCTTCTACCTCCGTGGTAATTTCGGGTCTGATATTTTCATTATTCAGTTTATCCGGCACCGTTATATTGCCGGTAGGGCCGAAGTTTTCTTCTGCATAATAGGCCAGCAGGGTGCTGTAAGGTACCGTACCTTTACCTACCTGTGCCCAGCCCAGTCTTAATTTACCGAAAGACAGCCAGGAAGAGCTTTTCAGTTTACCCAGTTCTGAAAATATCAGGGAGCCGGAAACAGAGGGGAAGAAGTAGGAGTTGTGGGCTGCAGGTAAAGTGCTGGACCACTCATTCCTGCCGGTTGCATCTAAGTAGGCAAAGCCGCGGTAGCCGAGGGATGCGCTGGCAAATACGCCATTTTCCCGCAGCCGTTCTTCGCGGTTATATACTTTGGCTGGTTGCCGGGAGTTGGCAAGGTTGTACCAGCCATCTATATTCAGTCCGTCTTTACTTTCTCCGCCATTCAGCCGGATGGTATTTTCCCGGCGGTTGATACCAGCAAAAGCAGACAGGGAGAAGTCTTTCCCGAAAGTATTGTTATAGTTGATACGGCCTTCGTAGTTGTTCTCCCTGACAAAACGGGTGGCCTCACTATAGGACGGAATGCCCTGCGATCCGATGGCTACGCGTTCCTGGCGGCTGTCGGTATAAAAATCGGTCATGAATTTACCGGAGACGGTCAGCTGTTCCGTAATTTTGAAATTGATGCCGGCGCTTCCATATACGCGATCCCGGCGATCGGTTTGAAAGTTTTTATACCGGGTCCAGTAAGGGTTGTCGGAGTATTTGGGAGAAGGATCATTCCAGGCGGCCCGGTTCCAGGTTTTTTGAGAGCCATCGAAAGGATAATAGTAGTCTTTCAGTTTCTCCATATCCCAGTCGCGGTGGCCGTATTCTGAAAAGGTTTGCATAATATTTCTGCCATGATAGCCGGTGCCGGGTCTGCCCTTTGCCTGCGTACCGGTGTAGTTGGCGTTGATAAAGGCTTCCAGCCGGGGTGCTATCTGGTAGCTGCCGTTGAAGCTGATGGTATTCCGTTTGATGCTGGAATTGGGCAATACGAATTTCTGATCCATATTGGTATAGGCAAGCCGGAAAGCGCCTTTTTCATTGGCGCCGGAAACCGCGATGTTGTTGGTGAGCGTAAGACCGGTTTCAAAGAAGCTGCGGTTGTTGTTGGGATGTGCTTCCCAGGGGGCTGTTACGCCAAAATCGGGATTTTGTTTATCGGCATCCCATGACCACCAATGCCGTACGGGTTTGCCGTCGAACTTTGGTCCCCAGGATACATCCGGTTCGGTGTTGGGAACCAGGTCATAGGGGCCTTTGCCATCGTTATCGTCATAGGTGGCTTTCCCATCTTTAAATGCTTCCGGATGTTCACGCAGATAGAGGGTATCGAAATCATAACCGCCTCCGTATTTATTCTGGTATCTGGGCATGATATATACTTTTTCTATCTGTGCCCCGAAGTTATAGGTAACACCTAAGCCTTTACTGGCGCCTGCTTTCGACTTCTTGGTGGTAATAACAATAACGCCGTTGGAACCGCGGGTACCATATAAGGCAGATGCGGCGGCGCCTTTCAGTACAGACAGGGATTCGATATCACTGGGGTTGATATCCTGAATGGCATTACCATAGTCGTAGCCTCCGCGGCCGCGTTCCTGGGTAAGACCGCTTTCGTCGTCCTTACCAGTAAAATTGCTGTTATCCATGGGTACACCATCCACCACAAAAAGCGGATTGTTGTTACCATAAATAGAGTTGATACCACGTACGGTGATTCTGGCAGAACCACCCATGTTGCCGGAAGTACCGGTGACCTGTATCCCTGCTATTTTTCCGCTGAGTGAATTAACGAAGTTGGCATCTTTCGTCTGATTGAGTTCGGCGCCTTTTATTTCCTGCACGGAGTAACCCAGTGATTTTTTTTCCCGCTTTACGTTGAGTGCCGTCACCACTACTTCCTGCAGGTTTTTATCATCAATGGTGAGAGAGATGGTGAGGTTGCCGCTGGTACCGATGGGTACTTCCCGCGAAAGATAGCCTACACTTCGGACTACCAGGACGCTACCGCCTGCGGGCAGCGATAATTTAAAATGACCTTCCTGGTCGGTAGTCGTTCCTGAGGTAGTACCTTTTACCTGCACGGTGGCAAAGGGAAGGGGGGAGTTGTTGTCGCCCGTTACTTTTCCGGTGAGTTGCCGCTGCTGGGCAAGCGCCAGACTGACCATTGCCATAAGCATGACAAATAAGCATAACTTTTTTTTCATGGTGAAACAGATTTTGGTTGAGAAATAAAAAAAGAGATCAGGAGGGTATATAGCAATACAAGTCCGGTATTACATTTTGCATAAGTGTGTACGACGAATGTTATTCGCGTACAGCTGTTACACAAAGTGCAATACGTTATTGCTGCTAATGAATTCTCCTTTAATTACCTGGGTCTGGAATTACGATTGTTCTGGTGCTTTCGGTGCATCAGCATACTATATAACCGGATAGATAACAACCGATGATCGTGTTGTTAGGTGGGGAAATACAGTGGTGGGCCGATGTAGCCTGGGTTATCTGGGTTTGTTTGATTGTTGTATGGTTATTCTTTTTTGGTTTTTTTGAGATGAATAAATGTTTGATTGGGCATTGGGTTCGTCTACAGTGTATGTTGACATTGGAACTAACGGTTAGCAAACTAGCGCTTATAAATATAAAAAAAATAAGGGAATAAAAAACAGGAAAGGAAAGAATTAGGTATTTCATAAAACACAAACGCATGATACAGCTGTATCATGCGTTTGTGCAATTATTAAAACGGAGCGTATTTATTTAATCACCTTAGTGGTCACATGTTTGTTTCCTTGTTGTACATCAATGATGTACAAGCCTGGCAGTAAATCCGACAGGTGTTGCAGGGATAATACATTGGCGCCTTTTTGAACAGTTTGTGGCTGTTGTTTGATCAGGCTGCCGCGCAGGTCGTACAGGCGGATCAGTACCGGCCCGTTGGCGACTGCGGCGTATTGTAAATAAATCTGGTTGGTGAAAGGACTGGTAGCCGTTAAACCGGTCTGGCCGGTGGTTTCATGTGGCAGGAGTGTAAGCGTGCTGCTGCTACTGCTGCTGATTTTTACGGTATAGTCTTCCACTTCACCCTGATAATTATCTACGCCACATGGTTTTACATTGGAGCCATAGCCCATTCTTACACGCAGCAGGGTATTGCCTGTTTTGGCATTGGCCGGTACTGTGATGGTTTGGGTAAATGGCCCGGTGCCACGTTTTACATATATTTTTTCCGTGGTATCATTCAGTACTTTATCACCGTTCCAGTCTATCCAGGCAGCTACAGAGATGTCTGGCCAGTATTCTATGCCCAGGTTAATGGTCAGTTGATATGACTGTCCGGTTGTGAGGTTGGCAGACAGGTTGGTGAAGTTGCGGTAACCATCCCAGAGGGAGTTGTTATCCAGGTTACCCAGCCGTACGCGGGTAATACTGTTGTAGTTGAGCGCAGTGCTGGCAGGGCAATACTCCTGCGGCGTTACAGCGGTATCTGTTGGCGTGCTGGTCTGTCCGGCTCTGATACTATCGCCTGGTTTGCTGTTGTAGGCGTAATCCATTAGCGTATAGCCGGTACCGTTATCATTTACTTTGAACCTGAACCATCCATAAAGTCTGTCGCCTTCTGTGAAAAAGGAGAACCCGGCATAACCTGTTTTACCTTTCCAGGTAGTGTAGCTGGAGGTATACAGCGCATGTTCATTCGGGTAGGCGCCACCGGCTACCAGATGGGAAGTATCACTGATCATGGTATTAGGCGCCAGCAGGGATATATTCTTGTCAGATGCGCACACCATAGGCTGGGTATAGGTTTCGAACTGGAGTTGTCCTCCATTGTACCATACGCCGAAGGGCGCATCTTCCAGGTTGTTTATCCAGAATTTATACCAGGTATTGGTAGCGTTGGCGGTGTGGAGGGTGTCGTTTACATCTACGTATTCTATCTGGTAAGGATTGCGGAACCTGATACTGAGCGGCTGGGTAGCATTGACTGCAGTCTGACCGCCGGTAAATAAGGCAGGCAACAGATGAATGGTAGCCGTGGTATTGTTGGCAGCAGTATGGCTGCTGGCTTTACCACTGAAAGCCACACTCACTGTAGTATTGTTCACTGCTTTCAGTTGCAGGCTGATACCTGCCGGCAGGTTACTCACTGTGTAATGTGTGTTGGGTACGAGATTGCCGGAGCTGATAGCAAAAGTGGTACCCAGCGGGCTTACTTCTGCTGTATCTGTGAGTTGGCCATCATTCAACTGGTTTTCGCGGAATCCGGTACGGGACCAGGAAAGTGTGGGCGTGCCGGGATCTCCTGCGATGATATTGCCATTCGGTGCTTCGCTCCAGGCGTAATCTTTCAACGTATAACCACTGCCGTCCGCGGCTACTGTTACCCTCATCCAGCCGTACCGGGGTTTGCCATTGAGGTCAAATTTAATCCCGATAAAGGCGGTTTTACCAGCCCATTGTGTATAGGTACTGCTGTAAATGTCATGTTGGTTCGGATGAGCGCCACCATTTACGAAGTTGGAAGATGCACCAATAATGGTACCAGCTGCCAGCGGAGAAATATTCCGGGAAGTGCCTTCACATACGGCAGCTTTCTCGTAGGTTTCGAACCGTAGCTTGCCATTATTCAGCCACGCGCCATACTCTACGTTCAATCCGTCTAAAGTGAAATACTTCCATATATTGGAAGGATTGATTACAATGTCCGGTATATTGTTATAGATGATTTTGTAAGGTTTGAGGAAGCGAACGCCCAGGGTAAATACGGATGCCAGCAGGTTGCTGGTACCACCCTGGATAGCAGGATTCAGAAAGGTCAGTTTCAGGTTGTCGGTATTGTTGATCGTGTCGTGTTGTAAAGCCTGACCGGAGAGGGTGAAGGCAGCAGTGGTGTCATTGAGGATGCGGATGGCTGCTGTGAGTCCTGCCGGTATATTTTGTATGGTATAGTGGGTACCAGCAATGAGGTTGCCGTTGCTAACGGCAAATCTGGCGCCACCAAACGCTCTTAGTGTATCCGTTACCGTGATACTGCCGTTGTTGATTTCATCTTCCATAAACACACTGAATCCGGGCACAATTCTTTTGCTGTTGTCAGGGAGCAGAGTAGCGGCCAGGTTGGCAGCAGACCATAGGTTGCTGCGTTGTGCCACATGGCTGTTTAAAGCTGCCCACATACGGTTTTTCTGGCCGGTGGTAAACATCCGGGCGCAGGCAGAATAATCCATATAGTTTTCTACATTGGCAATACTGCCGCACCAGTTGGCATTTACATTACAGTTACCGTAGTTGGATTGTGTAGGAGGGGTATCATCTACATAATCACCCGGCGCAACACAACCACCTTCAAAGGTATGCGACAGATTCAGGAAGTGTCCTATTTCGTGGGTGAGTACCCGTTTCATATTGGGCTCGCCGTTTTGAGAAGAGCCAACGCCAGGTGCACCCAGGTAGCGCCAGTTATAAACGATACCATCGAGGTGGTTATTGGCCACCCAGTCGTCCGGCAGGAAAGACCAGCCGGAATTATTGTATACGCCTTTTTCCTCTACTTCACTCACAATCCAGATGTTCAGGTATTTTTCACCGGGCCAGTAAGAAACACTTTTTACGTCGGTACCATAACCGTCTGGTGAACGGCCGTCGAAGTCATTCAGGTGATAGGTAATCCCACTGGTGGGGTTACCTTGCGGATCTATCTCCGCCAGCCGGAAAGTAATACGCAGATTGGCGGCCAGCCCGGCAAAGCGCGGATCCAGCAGCGTCCGGTCGCCATTCAGCAGGTTGTAATCCTGATTTAGAATGTCAATAGCGGAGCGGACTTGCTCCAGGGTTACTTTGTAGGGATTCGCCGCATCGTTCACGTGGAATACCACGGGAATGACATACGTATTGGGAACCGCATCCTGGGCTGTTTTAGGCTGCTGCAGCCGGGTGGCAAACTGTTTGGTGAAGGCTTCCAGCCGGGCAGCCGTTTTCTGGGCAGCCGGATGTTGCTGGTATAAAGTTTTCATGGCGCGGGAGCTACCGCAGTGGTCCGGTAGGGCTCCGGCAGGTTTGTTTTGTGCGGGGAGCTGACTGCCAGCCAACAGGCATAGCAATCCCCCTATTATCTTTTTAGATAAATGTGACATAAGGTTTTTTTGCGTGATGAATGTAAACGTGGTACTGATAGTAACAGGTACTATCAGCCATGAAACGAAGAGACTAGTTGTGACAGGGCTACAGACTGTATCCAATAAACAGATACCTGGGTGGTTGCCCAAAGGTGTGTTGTGTCATTTTACTTCATGTGAATGTTTTTGGTTGCTGGGTGATAATGGTATTTTATTGATGATGGGCGCCTGCAGGGCATGGAAATTTCATAGTTATTTTGCCGATCTGGTTCGAGTGGCCGGTTAATTACAGTTTGTGCTCTACAGCAAAAAGAAGCGTCTCATATCTGCACAGTAACATTTGCTATCTAATGTTGATAGCACGAATTTAACATACCGTATACGAAATGCATACGCTAAAATTGATTACTTTTTTGCCGATATTAACCTTCCTGTTAAAGGGGAAGAGATGGGGTTACGGGAACGGCTATAGGAAAAAATCAGCCTATTTTAATACAGGTCCAGGTGGCTTCCATTACCGGAACATCTTCCTGGTAGGCAATACCGGACTGTTTAATGATTTTCTCACTGAGTTTAATGTTGCTGATGACATACTTTACCGGCACATCATAAATAGCGCCTTTCAGGAACCGAGCAGTTTCAATACCTGCGAGGCCAAAGACCCCATCGGTAATGCCCATTACCTTTACGCCGGCACCACCGGATTGTGCCATGGATTCCAGCAGGATAGTCCCGGGAATAAAATTATATGCCGGAAAGCTTCCTTTCAGATCCTGGTTCCTGCTATCAAAAGTTTTGACCCCTACGATCTCTTCCATCGTAGCCGTCACGATGGTGTCGGCAAACAGAAAAGGAGGTCTGTGAGGAATCAGTTGCTCTATATCTACAGCAGAAGTGGGTGTGTGCATGATAGCTGGTGGTTTGAGAAAAAAAACGGATCGCAAGATACTGCTTTTAAGGGAACAAGACAACGCAGGTCGGGAAAAGAGGCTATAGTGCGGTAACTACAGCAGGAATCCGGGGGAAATACGGTCAGCTGTACTTTTCATGTGTGAACATCTCTCCCTGTATTTTTCTTACTACCCGTGATTGCCATATCTTTGAGCATCGCTATTTTATTCCGAGGCCAGCTATTCCTATTTCTGAAATGAAGTCAAAAGTCTACAAACCACATCCTGCATTACAGGACTTTGTGAGTTGCATCAGTATCTATGGCGCAGATTTTACCCAACCTGCCGCACTTTCCAATATTTACCGCTTTGTACCCGCCTACCAGCGTTATATTATTTTTTATCTGGAAGATCCCATTTCCGTATTAAAACAGGGGGGCGACAGCTTTGAAACAAAAGCTCCCTGCGTCACCATTGGCCCGCAGGAGCAGGCAGTTACCCTCGATATGGGCCGCAAACACCTGGCACTGTGTATTGCGTTTAAAGCCAGTGGTTTATTCCGGTTGCTTAAAATACCCATGACAGAAATGTTTGAAAAGGATTTTGATACCCAGCTGCTGCTGGGCAATCAGATCCCGGAAATTTATGAGCGCCTCAAAGCAGCTGCCGACTGGGATCATATGATCCGCATTGTAGAGCAATACCTCCTGAAAATGGTGGATGATCTCAAACCATCCTTACCGGTAGATATGGCCCTGCATGAACTGGTGAAAAACAATGGCGCCATTAGTATGGACGAACTGGCAAGCTTGTCCTGCCTGAGCCTCCGCCAGTTTGAAAGGAAATGCCAGGAGCGCCTGGGGATGCCGCCTAAACAATATGCCCGCCTGATCCGGTTCTGCAAAGCCTATCAGCTGAAAGAACAGTTCCCGGATAAAACCTGGACTGAAATCGCTTATAAAAGCGGGTATTATGACCAGATGCACTTCATCCGCGATTTTAAAAAGTTTGCAGGTATTACCCCTTCGTTTATTCATGAAGAAGACCTCATTTCCACCATTCGTTTGCATAGCGTAATGGAATAAAAATTAAATATGTCGCATTTGTACTATGTCGGAGTTTAAAATCTCGATAGTTTTGTAACTGCGATAAATTTATGACCAGCAAGGAAATAGGAATAGCTTTTAATAGGTAAACCATGCATGGGGAGGTATAATAGCTACGTAACCCGGGCCTTTGTGGGCTACCTGTAATATTATATTTTTTTAAGTTGCGAAACACCGGATATTGGAACGCCATTCTATGATCTGAACGCACTTGTAACATCCTGCAGTTGTAGCCCCAAATCCCCCCGGGAAACCCGGCCGGAAAGTTTTCAGACCTACAGAAAATAAAAGCCAGTTTGCCCGTAAATGTTATACTGTATTTTAAAAGATGTTAGCCACATCACACTTCTTTTTTCGTGAAACATTCGTTTATCATTTATCCACATACCTGTACTGAACCAGCCAAACCAGATGGCTGACCGTGTGATTGATGCCTGTTGTTTATGAAAAGGCAAAGGGAGCATATCCCGACTGTTACTGCAAAGGAAAGGTTTTGAGCCGGCTGGTTCAAAACCTTTTTTATAAGCAGATATGGAACTTTTTTTTTCTTGTTTGATAGTTTTCGTTAACTTTTGTACTCCAAACACTTCCTGTTAGCTATTGATGATCATGTGAAATCAGCACCCCCTGGTATATAACTATGCCAATCATTTTCCCTGTGTTATTGATCCGTATTCCCCTGTTATCATTTAAGCTATCGTTATGCGTCGATCACTATTGCTCTTTATCGCTGGTTTGTTGCTGACATTTGTATTGCTGGCTGTATTGATGCTGTCTGGCTACAAAGTGCACCGGCAAAGTGCCCGGCTGCTGCTGCAGGCTACCGACACCCTCTCCCAGGACAGTCCCGCCTTCCAACTGATGGATTCCGCCTTGCTCACCCTCAATGAAGCTGAGAACAATTTCCGGCTGTATACCGTCCTGTATGAAAAAACAATGCTGCAGGATTTTTCTGCCCGGCTGGGACAGGTATTAACCATCGTGGATACCGTGAGTAATTCCCTCAACAGTATGAACCGCCAGCCACAGTTCAATGAACTGATGCAACGGAAAATGGCTGTGGCAGCAGGTATCGGCCAGCTGAAAAAAAGTACCGACTCTATGCTGGCGCAATCCCTCGATAATGGCATCATCGATCAGTTGCTGCGCAGTATACCAGCCTACAGTGTGGCGCAGATAAAAAAAGAGGAAATCACCCTGGATACGATCAGCAAAGTACAGGCTGCTCCCGGCGCTAAGAAAGGATTCTTCAAAAGACTGGGCAGTGCCCTCGCCAATAAAACAGATACCGTCAAGGCACAGATGACCATTATGGTGCGTACCAAAGACGGGAAGGTGATCGATAAGGCAGCCTACGATGCGCTCCGGCTCCGTAAGATCATTGCAGATGTCAATACCTATTATAAGCAGGTACTGAAAAAGCAATTGACCAGCCGCCTGAAAATAGACCAGGCGGAAAGTTCCCTGGCACGTACCAACTTCGCCTTGCTGGCAGAATTGCGGTCGCTGATCTATTCACTGAAAGCACAGACCACACAGGCGGTGCTCACCAGAAAACAAGGGGCTGCAGGCATCGTCAGTCATAGTGCCGGTAAAATGAAAACAATGGCCACTATCGGTCTCCTGGCACTGTTGGCGAGTCTGGCGATTATTGCGGTAGCCATCTGGATGGTGCGGAGAAATAACCGGATGTTACTGGCCAACAAAAGTGCAGCGATAGAAGAAGCCCGGCTACGTACCAACTTCCTCACCAACATGAGCCACGAAATCCGGACGCCGCTCAACTCCATCGTAGGGTTCAGTGAACAGTTGTCTTACACCCACCTGGAAAAAGAACAACGGGGCCTGCTGCGCTCTATTGAAGTAGCCGGCGATATGCTCATGCAGGTGGTCAATGATGTACTGGACTTCTCCAAGCTGGAAAACGATTACATTTCTATACAACGCCATCCTTTTGCTTTGTACCAGGCCTTTGAAGAAGTGGCAGATACCATGCGGGTACAGGCATCCCGCAAAAACCTTGATTTTCAGGTACAGTTTGAAGGCAACCGCCTGTGGCAGGTGAGCGGAGATGTGTTCCGCCTCAAACAAATACTCTTAAACCTGGTGAGCAATGCCATTAAGTATACCGAAAAAGGCAGTGTAACGGTAAAGGCTACACTGGATGGCCGCGAAGAACATAAAGCCCTGTTCCGGTTTGAAGTAACGGATACCGGCGAAGGTATCAGCCCCGAAGCACAGGAACGTTTGTTTGAGAGATTCTTCCAGGCTACGGCCAGGAACAGCATCAAAGGTACGGGCCTGGGACTGGCCATTACCCGGCGGCTGGTAGAGTTGCACGGTGGTATTATTAAGTTCACCAGTGCGTTGCAGCAAGGCACGCAG
The DNA here is from genome assembly GCF_025989125.1 of Chitinophaga nivalis. Classification (NCBI taxonomy): domain Bacteria; kingdom Pseudomonadati; phylum Bacteroidota; class Chitinophagia; order Chitinophagales; family Chitinophagaceae; genus Chitinophaga; species Chitinophaga nivalis. The sequence goes on from NZ_JAPDNR010000001.1 coordinate 4,230,025, forward strand.
TTTATCTGTGAAATTCCCTATGAAGTAGTAGCAGCGCCGCTGACGGGCATCGTTACCCACAAATCACTGCCGCAAACCGGCGCTTTCATGGAGGGCCGTTATGTATTGATTGCCGACGACCAGGAGATGAACCTGCTGCTGCTGAAAATGATTCTCACCCGCTGGAAATGCCGCTTCGATATGGCTACTGATGGCGCGCTGGCGGCAGACCTCTTCGATAAACACCACTACGATCTGGTACTGCTGGATCAGCATATGCCTAAAATGAGCGGGGTAGAAGTGGTAGAAAAAATCCGCCGCGATAAAGATCCGGCGAAAGCCGGCGTAGTGGTGCTGGCACTAACGGCCAACATCACCCCGGAAGATACGGTGGCATTCCGCGCAGCCGGCTTCAACGACTGGCTCATGAAACCATTCCGGGAAAGGGATATTTACCAGGTCATCAGCAAACACCTGCTGGCGGCTGCCGCAGCAAGGAAAGAAGAAGCCTGACCCATTTACAATACGCTGGCAATGGCCGCAATACCGGCCGTTAATTCTTCCGGTGTCAACGACGCATAACCCAGCCGCAGGGCGTGTAAGGGTGTTTTGTTGAAAGAAAAACGTTCGGTATCAATCAGCTGCACGCCTTTTTTGAGCAGCTGCTGGCAAAGGGCGGCGGTATCCACTGTTTTGCGGAATTGCACCCAGTAGGCCAGTCCGCCTTCCGGCTGCTGATAGGTAATGTGCCGCAATAAATACTGATCCAGGCAGGCGGCCATATGTGCCCGTCTCTCTTTGTAGATGCCAAATGCCCGGCGGGCATGTTTATGAATTTCGCCGGCTTCCATCAATTCTGCCACTGCATATTCCATCACCGGATCTCCCTGCCGGTCAATGATGGTACGTAAGGCGGCTACCGCATCAATAAAAGGTTGCGGGCCGGCCAGATAACCAATCCGGATAGCCGGTGAAATCAGTTTGCTGAGAGAGCTGATGTAAATCACATTGGCGGCGGCTTCCATGCTGGCCAGGGGCAACAGGCTGCGTAATCCGAAATGATATTCGTGATCGTAATCATCTTCCACAATGGCAAAACCATATCTGGCCGATAAGGCAATCAGCTGCAAACGCCGGTCTATCTTCATACTCACGGTAGTAGGAAACTGATGATGGGGCGTTACATATACGGCCTTTATTTTTTTACGGCGGCATATTTTTTCCAGCTCCTGTACACAGATGCCTTGTTCATCTACTTTAACAGGCTGCATCCTGGCGCCGGCTTTTTTAAAGGTTTCCCAGGCGGGCAGATAGCCCGGGGTTTCCATGGCTACCACATCGCCCGGCTGCACGAGGGTGTGTGCCGTCAGGTACAGCGCCATCTGGCTGCCGCGGGTGACGAGAATATTACCAGGATCTATACTTAACCCGCGGTCATGATTCAGCATTTTACAGAGTGCTGCCCGCAGACTGTCTTCTCCTTTTTCACTGCCATATCCCATCAGCCGCCACCGCGCTTTTTGCTGGAAGATCCGTTTATAGGCTTTGGCCAGCTGGTCCAGTGGCGCCAGCCGTGCGTCCGGCAGGCCATCGTTGAATATAATATGTGTTTTATTGCTGGCATGCGAGATAATCGGTGGGATGGTAAAGGCATTAAACCGGAAGTTGCTTTCGGCTTTGCCGGGTGTTTGTTTTTTATAGTGTGGTACCGGCGGGGTATCCGGTAAGGTATCGGATACAAAAGTGCCTGCTTTGTAGGCGGTGCTGAGCCAGCCTTCATCGGTCAGGGTGGTGTAGGCTATGACCACTGTTTTCCGGTTCACGCCCAGGTCATCGGCCAGCACGCGGCTGCCCGGCAGCGACATGCCTGGTTTCAGGCGTCCCTTCTTTATTTCGTTGATGATGCCATCTGCTATTTGTTGCGATACCGTTTTACTGCTGTGTAAGGTGAGCTGTAAAATGGTTTTCCATGGTCTTAACATCTGGTCCCCTGGTTTTAATGGAAAATGAAACAATATAATCATCCAAAGGTAAGTAATCATCCCGATCAGTCGTATTTATCTGGACCATCAGTTTTTGTAAAAACTGGATGATTGTCCCCATCCAACTAATCTTCAATTTTGTGTGGTCGAAACAAATTACTCATCTTAAAAATGATACATTATGTCAGCAACTACGCAAAAAGAAGGCGCTTTTTCTTCCGGTGATTTTCACCAGACTTTTGCCCGGCCGGTATATGTGAAACCCGCTAAACTGATCCACAAGAACGTAGAGCAGGCGGGAGAACATAACCAGTTTTCTACAGAACGTAAACACCCGGTATTTTTTGTAGACCTGCCCACTAAAAATGTGAGCATGACGATCGGCGGACTCCTGCCTGGTCAGTTAACCAACCGGCATCGCCATACGTATGAAACGGTATTGTATGTGATAGAAGGCCGCGGTTATACGGAAGTAGAAGGAGAGAAGGTAGAGTGGGAAGCCGGCGATGCGGTATATATCCCTTCCTGGGCCTGGCACCGGCATCAGAACCTGAGCGACAGCCAGCCGGCAAAATATATTGCCTGCGAAAATGCACCACAACTGCAGAACCTGGGCGTAGCCCTGCGCGAAGAAGAAGGCCGCGATCTCTAGTATTTATTCAACGGTATTAAAACATCATCATGCATACAACACCTGTTAAAGGCATCATCGCCTATCCCATTACGCCATTTGATACGAATGATAAAGTAGATATTCCCTTATTTGAACAACTGCTGGAACGTATGCTCACCGCAGGTTGTGACGGTATAGCGCCGTTAGGCAGCACCGGTGTACTGCCGTATCTGACGGACGAAGAAAAAGAAGCCATCACCGTATCGGCTATACGCCAGGTGAACGGCCGGGTGCCGGTCATTACCGGGGTATCCTGTCTCACCACGGAAAGAACCGTCTACCATGCAAAGTTTGCAGAACAGGCAGGTACCGATGCGGTGATGATATTGCCGATGAGCTACTGGAAACTCACGGATGATGAAATCTTCCGGCATTACGAAACCGTGGCCAACGCCATTGGTATTCCTATCATGGCATACAACAATCCGGGTACCAGCGGTATTGATATGTCGCCGGCCCTGCTGAAACGGCTGCTGACTATTCCCAACGTCACGATGATCAAAGAAAGTACCGGCGATGTGCAACGTATGCATTACCTGCGGAAAACACTGGGCGAGGAAGTGGCTTTTTACAACGGCTCCAATCCGCTGGCCCTGGGTGCTTTCGCAGCAGGCGCCAGTGGCTGGTGTACCGCCGCGCCTAATCTGATTCCGGCACTCAACAACGCCTTGTATGGCGCCATAAAAAGTAATGACCTCGCCCTTGCGCAGTCAGCTTTCTACCGGCAGCTGCCCCTGTTGCAGTTCATTGTGGCAAAAGGATTGCCGCGGGCTATTAAAGCCGGACTCGAAATCGCAGGCGTGACCGCCGGAGAATTGCGGCGTCCTTTGGAGCCGTTAACACCGGCAGAAACAGCGGAGTTAAAAGCCATACTGGCTGCCTGCAACTAATGCTGTAAAAAAAGAAACGCCTCTTTCGGATCATGTCCGGAAGAGGCGTTTGATATCATGAACTGCTTTACAGCTGGTTACCAGATAATCAGGATCGTCAGCAATATTACAAAGAGAATAATTTTGGTAATGCGCCACCTGTTCAGGCGGAAGTGATGCGGGCGGGAAAAATCTACGTTGATGCGTTGCATAAAGGCGCGGGGCCCCTGCAACGTCAGCCCGGTTTTTAATAGTCCCCATTCCACACTGCAACGGAGCCGCGTCATGTAATAAGCCGTAGTGAGCGTACCGTAACCTTTCAGGGAAGCCCGGATATAATTGAGCGCCATCTCAAACACCCATACCGCTGCTACCAGTACCAGCCATTTTTGCCAGCTGAGGAAATAAATAATCAGTGGCGCCAGTACACATAACAGGACCGTGGATTCTATCGGATTGGGAAACCCGTACCAGGTATATTTCTTAAATCGTGGCAATACATGCGCGTTACCTACCCCATAGCGGACAAACCGGTCGAAGTGGGCTTTCCCGTTATTCCACCACGGATGCGTAACCTTGGCTTCTTTCAGGCATTTGAATTTACTGTTGTGCCGGATGGAGATCTGTACCGGCAGGTCTACATCTTCTCCGCCACCGCTTTTCGGGAAAACGTCGGAGAAACGCAGTTCCTGCATGGCAGCGCGGTTATACATCATGTTGGCGGTTACCCCCCACATGTATTCATCTTTGATATTGGCAATTTTAAAGTTGGCTGTCAGGCCGGCTACATCCACGCTTTTCGTAAAGCTGCTGATGGGATCCGGAAAGTCGGTCAGGCCAATGAATCCCAGGGCCTGTTCATTTTTTGTAATCGCAGCTGTATAGGCAAACAACAGGTTGTTATCTGCCACAATATCATCATCCAGAAATAATATCCAGGCGCCATTGCCGGCATTGATACCTTTATTCCTGCTTTCTGCTGCACCCAGATTTTCCGGATTAATAAACAATTGAATCGCGCCTGCGTCGGCCAGTTGTTGGATCGCCGGGCTTACCTTCACACCGGGGTTATCCACTACAATGTAGTAGCGGAATGCCCAGTCTGCCGGTTTAGGCAGTTGAATAACGGGTAATAAATATTGTTCATCCAGCCGGAAAGATGGAATAATAATATCAACAGATTTGGATAAATGATGCATAAGGCGCGAAGATATATATTATCAGTAAAAGTTTTATGTTTGATAGATTATAAATCAGATAAAGGTATCATCTGATGTTGACTTTGATCTTCAAGCTATTTACCCGGGAAATTGTAGTTTTGCCCGCCGGGAATTTTTTCCGGTATAATGCTCACTAAAAAGTAAGATTATGTCAGTAACGATGGATATTATCAGGGCCCTGGATCCTGCAGGGCTGGAACGGTTTAAGATCAGGCTGGATGTGCCGGTGCCACCGGAGAAGATAGGAGAAGTATGGACCATACGGGTAGTACCATTTGAAAAAGCTGAGCCGGCACGGAAAGATTTTAATACCTTGTTTGATAATAACAAGTCTGCCCGTATATGGGTCACCGAAACAAAGGAAGAGGCGCTTGCGGTAGTAGCAGAGTTGTATCAGCATTTTGGTGCGCAGCTGGGTACTTCCTTTGATCCGGCTTTACTGAAGATAGATCACCTGCCGGCTACAGGACGTTTTGCGATCCTCATACATGTAAAAGACGTGTGGGAGTAAGGCCGATAATATAGTGGTGATACCCGTGCCGGTTGCTGTAAAAAAATGTATACTTGAGCAATAGTTCACCGTATCCTGCCTTGTAAAGCGGGTACGTTATTTTTTCATCCGGAATCTGATAAATCAAGATAAGATGTTAAAAGAAAGAATCAGGCAACTGGCCCGGGAGCAACATGCTACGGCCGTCGCTCATCGCCGGCATATCCACGCCAACCCTGAGTTGTCGTACCAGGAATATGAAACTGCTGCCTTTGTGGAAGCCAGGTTGCGCGACCTGGGTATTCCTTTTGAGCGGATGGCCAATACCGGTATTGTAGCCCTGCTGGAAGGCGCGCTGTCGCCGTCAGACCAGGTAGTGGCGCTGCGCGCCGATATGGATGCGCTGCCGATCCGGGAACTGAACAACGTACCTTATAAATCGCAGAAAGAAGGCGTCATGCATGCCTGCGGGCATGATGTACATACGGCTTCCCTGCTGGCTACAGCAGGTATTCTGTCGCGGATGAAAGACGAATTCTCCGGTACTGTCAAGTTTATTTTTCAACCTGCGGAAGAAGTTATTCCGGGTGGCGCCAGTTTGCTGATCAAGGCAGGCGTGCTGGAAAACCCGCGGCCCCACCATATTTTAGGGCAGCATGTGATGCCGGAAATGCCCGCCGGCAAGGTCGGCTTCCGCTTGGGCCGGTACATGGCGAGCAACGATGAAATTACCATGGTGATCAAAGGGAAAGGCGGGCATGGCGCGATGCCGCACCTGGGCATCGATCCGGTGCTGATTGCCTGCCATACTGTGATAGCCCTGCAGCAGATAGTAAGCCGTCGTGCCAGTCCGTTGTTACCGACGGTATTATCTTTCGGAAAGATGATTGCCAATGGCGCCGCCAATGTTATTCCGGATGAAGTCCGGCTGGAAGGTACCTTCCGCTCCCTGGATGAAACCTGGCGTACTGCTGCGCATGAGAAGATCAAAAAGATGGCAGTGTCGATAGCAGAGAGCATGGAAGGTACCTGTGATATTACCATTGAAAGAGGCTATCCGGTATTGATCAACGATGATCATTTAACAGCCGCCAGCCGCGAACATGCCATTGCATTTTTAGGGGCCGACAATGTACTGGATCTGGATATCTGGATGGCAGCAGAAGATTTTGCTTCCTACTCACAGCAGGCCGTGGCCTGTTTCTATCGCCTTGGGGTACGCAATGAAGATAACGGTATCACCTCCGGTTTGCATACCGCTACCTTCGATGCAGATGAAAGTGCCCTGGAAACCGGCGCAGGACTCATGACCTATCTGGCATTGAAAACCCTGGGCCATTAAGCCTTTAGGCCTAGTGGTCCAGCAGCACAACGGTTGCTGCAGACTTTTTCCGGGATACCATCAGTAATACCGGTAATGCCAGCAGAAAAATAAGTCCCACCAATAAATAGGCATCATTAAAACTCAGCAGGTTGGTTTGCCGGACCACAGTGCGATCCAGCAAAGCCAGCGCCTTCTGCTGCGCTGCGGAGGAAGTGGCGCCCTTTCCTGTAAAATAACGGCTGTAGGCACTGATACGCTGCGTTACCAGCGGGTTATGGATATCGAGATCTGATACCAGGTTCATACGATGCAGCGCATTGCGTTTGGCGAGATAGGTATTCACGAGGGCAATCCCAAAAGAACCGCCCAGTTGCCGCATCATATTATTGAGCGCAGCTCCCTGTCCGATATCTGCCGGCGGCAGCGACGATACCGCGAGGGTGGTGAGGGGTACCGTGAGCAGGGCCAGGCCTACACCCCGCCAGATCAGTGATACCGATATATCGCTGGCAGTGGCGTCGAGGGTGAGGGCAGCCATCTGCCAGTTGAAGCCGATGAAAAGCAGCATGCCTACCACAATGAGCACCAGCGGAGAAATGCCGCGTTGCAGCAACTTCGCCGAGATGATTAATCCCAGTACTGCCAGGCAGGCCCCCGGTAATAGCAGCATCCCTGTTTGCAACGGAGAGAACTGTAATAACCGCTGGGCAAATACCGGTGTCAGAAAAACAGAGCTGAACATCCCCACGCCGGAAATGAACGTCAGCACGGCCGCAATGCTCAGGTTGCGGCTTTTGAGTACCCGCAGATTCACCACCGGATATTGAATCCGTAGTTCCCACCAGATGAAAAGGGTGATGCCCAGTACCGCCAGGGCAGAGAGCCAGATAATGTAGCCGGCTTCAAACCAGTCATCCGTTTCTCCTCTTTCCAATACGATCTGTAAGGCGCTGACGCCTACTGCCAGCAGCAGTATCCCGATCCGGTCGATGGTGCCGCGGGGTGGGCGTTGTGCCGGTTCTTCCAGCAGGGCGGCGCAGATGAAAGCTACCAGGATACCGATCGGTACATTGATGTAGAAGATCCAGGGCCAGGAGAAGTATTCGGTGATATACCCGCCGAGGGTAGGCCCGATAGTGGGGCCGATAAATACGCCGATGCCGAACAAGGCGCTGGCAGCATGTTGTTTGTCTTTGGGGAACTGTTCAAATACAATTACCTGTGATACCGATAAGAGGGCGCCACCGCCGAGGCCCTGTATGAACCGGAAAATCACCAGCGTCCAGATGTTGGTGGCTTGTCCGCATAGCAGGGAAAAGAGGGTGAAGATCACGACTGATCCAATGTAGTAGTTGCGTCTGCCCAGGGCTGCTGCCAGGTAGCTGGTCATGGGAATGATGATCACATTGGCGATGGCATAGGCGGTGATGACCCAGGAGCAGTCTTCCAGGGTGGCGCCCAGGTTGCCGCTCATGTGGGAGAGGGCTACGTTTACGATGGAGGTATCTATCAGCTCCATGATGGCAGCCGTGATCACCGTGATGATCAGTAATGCTCGTTTCATATGTTTGATTTAATATACCATTTGGTATATTTTAGGATAAAGTTTTTTGCGCTTATGCGGGGTTCATCGCCCGCAGGGCATCCGCCGGAGAGGTACGTAACAGTTCATAGAGTTGAGCGGTAGCGCCTACATGAATCTCATAGATATCCTGGCCGAGGGCTTCCAGCAAAGCGTCGGCGACTGCTTCCGGCGGGATTCCTTTGCTGCCGCCTATTTCCCGGGAGAAGTCGGTGTTGACGAGGGGCGGCATCAGTTCAAATACCCGGATGTTGCCTGTGGCGGCCAGGGTAAGGCGGAGTGACTGCGTATAGGAGCGCAGGGCGGCCTTGCTGGCGGTATAGGTGGGTATTTTGTAGCTGGGTACCAGGGCGCCGATAGAGGTCACGTTAACGATGGCGGCATCGGGTTGCGTATGGAGTAAGGGTAATAGTTTTTCGGTAAGACTGATCACCGACAGGTAGTTGGTGAGTATTTCATCGGCAGCCTTTTCAAAGGCGTCTGCTTTTGAAGACAATTGGTAAGCTATGGCTTTACCTGCATTGTTAATCAGTATGTTAGTATTTGGATAGGATGTGTGTAATAATTGTACCAGCCGGTCTACATCCTTCTCTTTGGTGACATCACATACTACCGGCGTCACGTTTTCCAGGCCGGCTGCTGCCGCTTTTAGCCGCTCCGGATCCCGCCCGGTGATGATCACATGATTGTTGTGCTGTGATAATAAACGGGCGATGGCCAATCCGATACCGGCACTGCCGCCGGTGATCAATACTGTGTTATGTGTTGTTTGCATATGTAACGGTATTAATAAATATACCGATTGGTATATTTGCAGGTAAAAAAATATCAAAGTCTTGCTATCAGTTTTTCGACAGACTGGAGGATGGTCTTTTTATATTGTAGTTTGCCGGTCAGCTTGGAAATCATGATGGCGCCTTCTATCAGGGCAATCATCGTAACGGCTGCCTGTTCCGGATCGGTATGGGCATGAAACTCCCGGGTAGTAATTCCTTTGCTGATAATCGCGGCGATGGCATCTTTCCAGGTATGAAAAGCATCGCTGGCTTTTTGTTTCAGCGACGGGTGGGTATCATCTGCTTCCACAGCGGTATTAAGAATCGGGCATCCTCCTGCCGGAAACGGGTATTTCAGAAACTGGTCATACACTTTCACATAGGCCAGCAGTTTGTTTTTGCAGGTGGTTTCCCGGGATACTTCCTGTCTGATCAGTTGTTGTACCTGCTGCATGTTGTAGTCAAAGGAGGCCATGGCCACTTCGTCTTTGTTGGCAAAGTTCCCGTAAATGCTGCCTTTGGTCAGTCCGGTCGCATTGGTCATATCATTCAAAGACGTACCGGTATAGCCCTTCTCATTGAAGATAGGAGCGGTTTTCTCCACAATAAACTGCCGCGTTTTCTCTGCTTTGTTCATGATCGATCCTTTTGCGGATACAAAAATATACCATTTGGTATTATTTGAGAAATATTTTTTCCGAAGAAGATATAACCTTTATATATGGGAGGAGAGATGGGTTATTATATATGGCATGGCAGTGCAGGCGTTTAAAGAAAAACTTTAAAGCCTGCTGTTGATATCAGTTGTTGTATATACTTTTCCAAAGTATATTTTAAATATCTCTTTAATCATCAAATCTGTTTTATACAGACATCATTAAAAAATAAAACAGGTATCTCACTATAAAAATGAGATACCTGTTTTATATGGTACCGGGTGAAGGATTCGAACCTTCAGAAACTTTACTCCCTTTATCTAAACAGTTTTCATACCACCAATGCGCCTAAAGGTTTGGCCATATTAACCCAGCAGAAGGAGTAACGTCCCCATTAGTGTTAGTTAATGATTCTCGATCTTTAGTTATTCGTATGGGCGTTAGGGCCAGCTCATCATAATGATCTATTGTTGTAGAGATGGTAATGATATCGGTGACTATACCTCTCTTAATGATATAACGACATCAAACTGTTACTGGTAACATCCAAAAGCGATGATGAAAACGGGAGTGAATCGCATTTCTCAGGTTGTCTATCTGCTAATGCTTTTCCTGAAATACCGGTTAGCTTTCTGTAACAGCAAGTTTCTATTTATTTTTTGTCCTATCGTTTTACTGCTGACATAGGGTTGTCACTTCGCCTTTTTTACTTTGTACCAACAACAAAAAATAACGATTATGTCTGCTACTATTCAAGCACTGCTGAATGAGATGGAAGAGGAATCCATCACCACCCGAAAAATGCTGCAACGTGTGCCACAAGACCGCTACGACTGGCAGCCGCACCCAAAAAGCATGACGATATTACGGCTGGCTACACACGTGGCGGAACTGCCGGGCTGGATCACCATGGGGTTAACTACTTCAGAGCTGGACTTTGCCAAATACGACTATAAGCCGGAACCACTGAAAGATAATGAGGCACTCCTGGCATTTTTTGAAACCACCCTGCAAACCGCGCAACAGCAGCTGGCACAGGCACAGGAAAATCAATTGGATGAACCGTGGGTGTTGCGGAACGGAGATATCATTATCCGGAACTATACCAAAGCAAGTGTAATCAGGATGATCTATAGTCAGATTGTACATCACCGGGCACAGTTAGGCGTATACCTGCGTTTACTGGATATTCCCATTCCAGGTAGCTATGGTCCCAGCGCAGATGAACAATAATTCCTTTTGTATGGCTACAGCAACGTAGATGATTTAACAGTACGTTTCCTTTGTACGGGCACAGGGGAAGCGTACTGTTTGTTATTGCCGGCAATAGTCAGCAAAACATTGCAGGATAAAGTCCCACCCGTCTTTGCTGTTCAGCGCCTCGCGATAAGCGGCCGCCCCTTCGCCATGGTTATCGAAATGCCGGTGTCCGAAATCTATTTTTACCTTTTGCGGACCTTCCGGTTGAAAGTGAATAAATACTTCACTGGCTTTTTCCGGATCGGGTTCAGGTATCCGCTCCGGGCTGATCTGCCAGGAGATGGCAATGCTGGAACCATTGGTGATGTAAATAACCCGGCCCCAGTCGCAACTGAAGTTGTGCGGCCCGGTCTCGGTACAACGTCCGTTTACCTCAGGTTCTATGGTCATGCTAACCAGTTTATTGCCGGACCAGGTATAGTTTTTAGGCCACCAGCGCTCAATTTCAGCGATAAACTTTGTATAGGCAGCGCCGGCGTCAACCGGCAGGGTGATATGCCTGGAAATGTTTGGTGTTTTCATATGTGCCATTAACAAGTGGAGATTGTTACCAATGGTTGTTCCCTGTCTGTTATTCGGAAGCGCTATCCGGAAATATTTCCCGGCTGATGATCTTTTACTTCTCTAATATAAAAATAAAATCAGGATAATCAGCCGGTATCCACCGGTTATTCTGACTGCAGACTTTTTACCGGGTTGGCAAGGGCCGTCCGCAGGGTCTGGTGGCTGACGGTGACAATAGCGATCACTAGGATCACCCCGGCAGGTATCAGTAAGATTCCCACCTGCATGGGTATACGAAATGCATAGCCGTTCAGCCAGGAACGAATGCCTATCCAGGCAATCGGCCCGGCAATGATATTCGAGAGCAGGATCAGTTTCAGGTAGTCTTTGGATAATAAATAGAGTAAGTGGGAAAGAGAAGCCCCCAGTACTTTACGGATACCGATTTCTTTCCTGCGCTGCACAATAGTGAAATAAGCCAGGCCAAACAATCCCAGACAAGCCAGGAATACCGCCAGGGCGGAAAACAGGCTGAATATGGTACCCAGCAACATATCTGCCTGATATTGCAGGTCATATTTTTTATCCGGGAAGAACCAGTCGAAAGGTTTATCCGGGTATACCTGCTGCCAGACGGCAGCTATTTTTTTGAGCACCGCCTGATCGGGACCTTGCTGCAGCCGTATCGACAGGAACTTTCCGCCCTGTTGCCGGTAGGTATACAGAAAGGGCTGATAGCCTGTTTTCAGGGAATGATGGTGATAATTTTTCACCACCCCGATAATGGTAGTATAAGGTAACCGGGAAGTATCTGTATAAGTGAACTGGATACGGCGCCCCACAGCGGCTTCAGGAGAAGCGAATCCCAGTAACTTCGCCGCTTCTTCATTCACGAGTATTTCCTCCGCATTTTGTCCGGTGGCGGCAAAGTCACGGCCTGCCGCCAGCGGTAAGTCAACGCTGGCCAGAAAGCCGGCACTGATGCCGAAGTGATAGTAATTATAGCTCTTCTCTTTCGGCGCTGCACCATAGGGCATCACATAATCATCAGAGTTGATATCATCAAAGCCCATCCCGGGGATACAGGTGGAAAACGCAGCGATCTTCACTTCCGGTAATTGCAGTAACAACGAGCGAAAGCTGCTGGCGCTGGCATTTCTATTCGCCGCTTCGGTGCCCGGCATCTGGGGCAGGCGCGCCGTAATCACCTGATGCAGGTTAATACCCAGGTCATTGTGCCGCATGTACATGGTTTGCCGGTATACCGCAAAGGTACCGGCAATCAGTACCGCAGTGGCGGTAAACTGCAGCACCACCAGCGACTTTCGTAGTAGTAGTCCATGTGCGGCATGCGACAGCCGGCCTTTCAGCACATTCACCGGCCGGAAAGAAGATAGCACCAATGCCGGATAAAAGCCCGCGGCCACGGTGCCGGTCAATAGCAGTCCGGCGAATACCAGCCAGAAAAAGCGGTCATGGAAGATGTGGTGACTGATAGGCTGATGGGTCAGCTGACAGAAAAACGGATAGGCGGCGGCAATGACGCCCAGTGCCATGATAGCGGCCAGTCCGTTGATCAGTCCCGATTCAAACAGAAACTGGTATATGATCTGTTGTCTCCCGGAACCGACTACTTTCCTTACACCCACTTCCCGGGCCCGTTCCATCGCCCTGGCGGTAGAAAGGTTGATATAATTAATCCAGGCGATGAGCATAATGAAAACAGCGACGATCAGGAGGGCATTCACCGTACCGGCATGCCCGTTTTCTTCCGGCTCAAAGCTTTTATGGGAGTACAGGTGTATATCGGATAAGGGCTCGGCCACCATGATCTTTTCCCGGGCGTATTTTTTTGATAAGACATACAGTTGCTGGTTGAGCTTTTTAAGATCTGTTCCGGGCTCCAGTAACAGATAGGTATAATCGTTGTTGGAGGTCCAGTTTTGGAAAGAGGCCGGGCCGTTCCAGGTGTAGAGGCTGGGATAGGATACCAGCATGCTGAATTTAAGGTGTGTATTGGGCGGGAGATCTGCCATGACGCCGGTGATCTTCAAGGGTATTTTTCTGCCGCCCGGGAAGGAAATGAGTTTCCCGACTACATTGGCAGTACCGAAGTATTTGATGGCTGTGCTTTCGGTGAGTACGATCTGTTCCGGTGCGGCCAGCGCAGTAGCGGGGTCGCCATACAGCATTTTATAGGAAAACAATCGGAAGATGGAGCCATCTGCGGTGTATACGCGGTCTTCCAGAAAGGTTTTATTATTGGCCGTGAACGCTTTCCCAAACAGTTCATTTAAACGCACATAATCTTTCACACCGGGGATGGTAGCCTTGGCCGTAGGTCCCAGCGGGCGGCAGGTGGCCGCGTCTGAAATAATGAACTCCTGGCCCTTGTAGAGATTGAGGGTCACCCGAACCAGCTGATCGCGCTGCCGGATGAAATTTTCATAGCTCCGTTCAAACCGGACGTATTGGAGAATAAGTAAACAGGCAGCCATTCCCAGCGCAAGTCCCCCTAAATTTATCAGGGTGAAGAGCTGGTGCCGTAGTAATGTGCGCCAGGTTATTTTAAAGTAGTTCCGCCACATGATAGGAGATAAAAGGGTTTGATCTTTGATAGCCAGGGCGATATCAGTGCCATGTTCCTTATTTTATTAAGATGAATATAATATGTATTTTATTTATCTTCATTTGTTCAATACCGGACAAAAGATTGACCGCGACTGAACAGCCTGTTGCAAACAGGTATCGGGTAAGTTGACCAGCAGGGAGCATCTTGTCTCTGCATGCTGATTGTTGAACAATATTGTAAATTTGTCGGGAGGCCATAGACCATGCGTAATAATAAAAGTAAGATTCCAACATTTAAAGTAAATAATTTTCAGCGCTCCTTTTTTGTAGGACGCGATGAAAAAGGAGATACTTATCCTTTACCGGCAACTCAGTTTTTTGAAATCGAACGGATCGACAATCTATTTAATAAATGCGAAGAATGCCGGGAACCACACCGTATCGATTTTTATTTCCTGTTGTTGCTGACAGGAGGGGAAGGGGTACATACCTTCGATGACCAGGAGCATTATATCAAAGAGAATACGCTTTGTTTCGTGAATCCGGATATGGTAACGTCCTGGAACTCCCAGACCGATTATCAGCAGGGATATTCCTGTTCATTTTCAGAAGAATTCATTCACCTGGGCCGTGAAAACAAACGGTTCCTGCATGAATTACCTTTCTTCAAACTGGGCGGCAGTGCGGTATTACCGCTGCAACCGGAACAGGCACAGTATTATGCCACCCTGCTGGAACAGATGTGTCTGGAGAAACAACGCAACACCATTCACTCTCCGGATATACTCCGCACTTTATTACAACTGTTCCTGCAGAAAGTACAATCAGAGTTTGGTCCGAAAGATTGCCAGCTGAAAACGACTAACAACTCCGGATTACGGCTTACCAAGGCCTTTATGGATTTGTATCACCAGGATTTCGATCTGCTGCGGAAAGGGAAGATCAACCAGCCGAAACAGATATCTGCCTATGCAGAAGTGCTGGGCATCACCCAGAATCATATGAATGATACTGTGAAAGAAGTCACCGGTAAATCAGCGGGGCAGCATATCCAGGATCGCCTGACCAAAGAAGCTACCATGTTGCTGATGCAATCGCATTTAAGTGTCAGTGAAATCGCCTTTAAACTGGGATTCAATGACCCGTCCTATTTTTCTCGTTTTTATAAGAAGAACACCGGCGTAAGCCCGTCTGCATTGAGATAGAAGGGGGCTGTAAATTGTACTGGTTAATCTGTATATTCTCCTGTCATCCGGTGTTGTTCTGTTGGTACTTTTGCAGGATCAACAGAAAAAAGAACCATACAATAACGGGCATTATGAATAAGCAGCATACCGCAACGCGTCCTTTATCGGTATTGGACCTGGCCACCGTAGTGGAAGGACAAACACCCGCCGACGCGTTTCACCGCAGCCTGGAGCTGGCGCAGTTTGCAGAAGAGGCAGGATTTAAGCGTTTCTGGATGGCAGAGCACCATAATATGGTCAGCGTAGCCAGTTCGGCCACCTCCGTACTGCTGGGCTATATCGCCGGCGGTACTAAACATATACGGGTAGGTTCCGGTGGCATCATGCTACCTAACCATGCCCCACTGGTGATTGCAGAGCAGTTTGGTACCCTCGCTGCCCTGTACCCCGACCGGATCGACCTGGGATTGGGCCGGGCGCCAGGTACCGATCAGGTAACCGCCCGCGCATTACGCCGCGACCGTATGTCAGCAGCCAACGATTTCCCGGAAGAGGTGCTGGAATTACAAACCTATTTTTCACCGGATAATTGTAATAGTCCCGTAAGAGCCATCCCCGGAGAAGGACTGGATGTGCCTATCTGGATACTGGGCTCCAGCACCGACAGTGCTTACCTGGCCGCCGCCATGGGCTTGCCCTATGCGTTTGCCAGCCACTTTGCACCTACCCACCTGCATGCCGCGCTGCGTATCTATCGCGAACATTTCAAACCATCTGAATTCTTACAACAGCCATATACCATGGCCTGCGTCAACGTAGTGGCTGCAGATACCAATGAAGAAGCCCAACACCTGGCAACGTCTTTCTATCAGATGTTCCTGGGCATCATCCGGGGCCGGCTGCGGCAGCTGCCACCGCCGGTAGCCAGCATGGACAATATCTGGAGCCCACATGAAAAAGCGGCCGCCCAACAGATGCTGGACTACTCTTTTGTAGGTGATCCGGCTAAGATCCGGCAGGACCTGAAAGGCTTCCTGGATGCGACCGCCGTCGATGAACTGATGGTAACGGCACATATCTACGATCAATCTGCCCGGTTACATTCCTATAAATTATTGCGTGAATTGTTTGATGATGTAGGATAGATAGTACGATTCCTATCCGCAGGAGAGCCTTGTTCGCGTAACCGGACAAGGCTTCCCTGCTATGGGCATTACGTGTAGCCTTTGCCGTGGCGGCGAATATCCTGCCGGCAAAAATATCCGACATGTAAGCTTTTGCCCGGTTTTAAGTATTTTGCAGCTGATTTGAAAAGTAACTATGGACATCAGCGTTAATAAATACATCAGTGAAACCGGTTTTTGCAGCCGGAGAGAGGCCGACAAATACATTGAACAGGGACGTGTCACCATCAATGATAACATTGCCTCAAAAGGAAACCGTGTAAAAGATGGAGATGTAGTGGAAGTAGACGGAGAACCGCTGAAAAAGAAGAAGTCCACCATTTATATTGCCCTCAACAAACCTAAGGGAATTACCTGTACCACAGATATGAAGGATAAGACGAACATCATCGATTATGTCAATTATCCTTCCCGCATTTTCCCGATCGGCCGGCTGGACAAACGTTCAGAAGGCCTCATCTTCCTGACCAACGATGGCGATATTGTCAATAAAATTCTGCGTGCCGGTAACCAGCACGAGAAAGAATATATTGTTACGGTAGATCAACCTATTACCGTGGAATTTATCAAGGCCATGCGAAACGGTGTGCGCATTCTGGGCGTGGTTACCCAGAAATGTTTTGTACAGCAGGAAGGACCGAACCGTTTCCGCATCATCCTGACGCAGGGCCTCAACCGGCAGATCCGCCGCATGTGTGAGGCACTCGGCTTTGAAGTGACGACGCTGAAACGGGTACGTATCATGAATATGACCCTCAAGGATCTCGCCCCCGGCAAATGGCGTTACTTCACGAAAGAGGAAATCACCAACATCAATACCCTGGTGGCCAACAGCAGCAAAACTGCCGGCAAAGGTGATCAGGATGGTGGAATGGATGAATAACCCCGTTCCTTATTTCAGCTTTTTAATATAAGAGAAAGACGAATCTTTGCCATAGGTAAAGATGAATTGACCGTTGACATCCATACCGTCGAAAGTAGTGGTGCCGATTTTCTGATTGTATACCGGTACATGTGCAAACGCAATGACCATGGAATCGAGGTATACATATTCCAGTTCCAGTTTTTTAAAGCCCATCTCTTTCATGTAGCGGAAGGCATTCCGGCTTTTGTCACTGGCATTTTCCAGGCTCCATAAGTCCTGCGGAAAACGGTGGAAGCGGAGGCGATAATCCTTGATGGCTTCAATGAAAGCCATAGCAGGTGCTATCTTCCGTTTTTTCTTTTTGATGTTGGTAGGGATACTGATGCCGGCGTCTTTATTGGCTACGCGGTTACCTTCGCTATCGGTGGTATAAAAACCTAATAAAGCACATCCGCTGCACAGGCAGCATAATAATAGTGGCAGGATAATAGTTTGGCGCATGGCCGTAAATTAATGAATTATCTGAAGGCGGGAGCGGAGCGGATTATTTTTTTGTGTGACAGATGGCGGTTGCTTTGGTTGTATAGGTTGTTTTCAGTTGTTTAGTTTTGTGCGGCTGGAAACCTTTATCTGTAAGGTGTTGCAGGGTGTGTGGCGGAGAATTGTCAGTCGCTTTTTATTGCAGCGATATCGGCAATGAACAACACGATAAATTCGTATAGTCGTTACATTTATAGAAAAAAAATGAGTGAAAAATTTGGAAGTAAAATTATAATTCCTATTTTTGCATCCCCTTAACAACAAAACAGGGAATGATTCCGTAGCTCAGTTGGTAGAGCAATACACTTTTAATGTATGGGTCCTGGGTTCGAGTCCCAGCGGGATCACAGACAACTTCTAAAACCTGCGCTAGTCGCGGGTTTTTCTTTTTTAGTTGAGCGTTTAGTTGAGGTCCTTATTATATAAGGGATCAAGTTGAATTCTTTCCCGTCCTGTAAAGTAACTAACGATTTAGTTAAACAAACTTCACCAAAATTTTTCAAACAATAGTGAGTAAAGTGTAAGATGATATTTTTATGATTTAATAAATGAACAAATCATTAATGGATTCTTTGAATTTCAGAAATAAAGTATTGGACGTATCTTGCATCTTTAGGTTTATAATATGAATAAAATTATCCCTGTATTTCTTATTGCTATCATTGGGTTGGCTGCCTGTAGCAAAAAAGACAAAACTCCCCCAATCAGTGAAAGAATTATCATTTATGATAACCTTGTATTTAGTGCCTTGAAATTTTATGATCAAAATCAATATTTTTCTACCTTCGATACTAGCTTTAAGCGTCCAAAGGGAAAGTCCGATCTTACAGAAACACAGTTGAAGAATGTTGATATTCTGTATTTTTATGACTGGGAAGATAGTAAACATGGATTTATGGACCCCAAAACAGCTGGAAAGGAGTGGTACTGGAACAATAAATATTATTACTACCCTTGGCTGTCTGGTAGTAAGCAAACAGTATTTTACACAACGGAGCTGAAAGGCGAAGACTTTATTAAAGTGAAATCAGACCCTGGTTTGTTTGATACTTATTTTAAAGATACAGTAATAGCCAAACATCCGGTGTTCCCTGATGGGAGTTGCATTGGGGGAAGAAGTACCTTAGATATGAAAGACTTGGCACGTGGACAGGTATGGGCATTGAAATCCAGTGCTTCCGGTAAACGGAGTTTTCTATATATCCGCGCAGATCAGGAGCATGGATGGCCGGATTATCCAATCAAAGGTTTCAGCGTAAAAGTAGACATCATCACTGAAAAATAACAACATAGGTGAAATTTGTTATTATTTTGCGCCGCGCTGTAACGGAATATGCATAACGTTGAGATAGTTGTTGATAATGTTGCTTTATAACAGCGGCAATCAATGATTTCAAATCTGTCAGCGTAGATCCGATCGTCTGAAAATAAACCGCAAAGCGTCGTAATAGGCTTTGATGGGTTCCGTCATATGCGTGTCTTCGGGATAGCTAACATACTTATGGTCTAAACCCGGAATCTTCCTTTGGGTGATGATAGCATCGAATTTTACAAGATCGTTATGGAAGGTGGATTGGCCGTCTGATAATCCTTCGTATGCATCACTGTAAAAGATCATTTTGTTTATTACGCGATCATTTTTTAGCTTTTCAGCAGCGAGGCTAAGTAAATAGCCCTTATCCCACCAGAAGGATGGGCTTATCGCAATATAAGCCCCGAACATATCCGGCCGCGTTAACAGGCAATTGATTGTGGTGATACCGCCAAATGAATGTCCTGCAAAAATTTTAAAAGGTTTTGTTTTGTAGTGCGCGTCAATATAAGGGATCAGTTCAGTCCCAATGAACTGCAAAAATATATTGCCGCCGCCACTTGACTTATACCGGGAGTTTGAAGTGGTGTCAGGATTGCCATCATTATCAGTAATACTATGGGTAGGAGTAAGGTCCCTTACACGGTTTGTATTGGGGATGCCGACTATAATCATTTCGGGCACAACATTTACATCGCTGCGGCTTAAATACCGACAATATTCTGCCACCAGACTAAAATGATTGTCCCCGTCAAGTATGTACATGACCGGGTAACGCTTATCAGGCATCAAGGTATCTGCAGGTGGTGCATAAATATAAACTTTCCGATATTCCCCCAACACCTTAGACGAAAGCTGGATGATATCTGCCGATATGGGTTTAAAAACCGGATCGGTTTGGGCAAGCAGGCTGTTGGGAATTAACAGGATGAAAAAAACATACACGATGCTATTTCCAAAATGACGCTTTAAGCAGCTGCTGTAATTCATACCAATAGAAGGGTTAAAGTGTGTATATGGTTTTGGAAGTGTATACTAGTTTACCCTGCTGCTGTCAGCATCGCCAGCGTTCCTGCTGAACTGATCCCATTTTGTAAGCAGCATACCGCTTCCTGATGGCGTCTCCTCATAGATGCTATCCGGCAGCAGCTCCAAAAGTACATCACATGCTCCCGTCGGCCCCATTACATCATCCTGTTATTCACCGCCTGCGCTAACGCATCCGCAATACTCCCCACTTCTAACCGCTCAAATATCTTCCGGCGATAATATTTCACTGTATCCGGCACTACAAATATCTTTTCCGCAATCTGGTTGATGGAAAGTCCCTGGGCATACATGCGTAATACTTCCAGTTCCCTGTCTGTAAGTACAGGTTTGCCATTTTTGCTCCATTTCTTTGTTTGCAGGTTTAGCTGCCAGATGTCGTTACTACCTTGCTTGAATATACGAACATTGCCGGGGTATTGCTGGGAAGAGAGCGATACCAGACACATAGATTTCCAGATTTTTCCTTCGGTTGTCAGGAAGAGGGGGGTGAGCCGGTGGTTGACCAGTATTTGCTTTCCTGCTTTGGTAACCAGTTGAAAGTCGTAAGAGATGCTGTACTGCTTCTTTTCGGGCTCGGGTAGCTGTGCATAAAAATCAAACCCGGCATCATTGATCGTGGAAAGCATTTCCAGGTCCTGGGGTGGCACATGCTGGAAGTAAAACTCATAACCCAGCTGCATCACTTCATCGGCCGTATGGCCACAAAGGAATAGCGGATTGTCCGAAACGTATTCAAATGACATATTCGAATAATCTATTATATAGATACTCTCGTAAGAAAGCCGTGCAAACGCCTTCACTACATCCAGATAGTGCTGCCCGCTGAGATCATTGTCAGTGATGTTATCTGGTCTGTTCTTTGTCAGCAGGGCATGGCCGGGCCTATTTTTCATCATAAGTATTAAAATCGCTATAAATTTACACTCAAGTGTAGAGGTTTGCAAGCAAAAAGTCTGGATTTTTGGTGGAAATCCAGATTATGAACCTATCAAGTATTGACACTAAGGAGCTGCTAAAAAGAAAAAGCCGTATTCAGGGAATACTGGCAGCATTCCAGTTACTGTGCGTGATAATGATCGTTTGTGTGCTGATGATTAAAGAAAAGAAGGTAGTGTATATCGCCCCGGTGCTGCCATTGTCGCTGGTCTTTTTACCTCTATTTCAACAGCTGAAAGCTATTAAGAAAGAGCTGCAATCCCGTGCAGCAACTTCCGCTAAATAATTTTTTACTATGAATTGCAAATCATGTAACGCGGCTGTTGCTGATAAGTATTGTGGACACTGCGGCAATCCGATAGCATTGAAGCGGGTGGATAGCCATTATATCATTCATGAGGTGCAGCACGTGCTGCATTTTGAGAAGGGAATATTGTATACAATCAAGGAGCTGTTGATACGCCCCGGCGTAAATATCAGGAGGTTCCTTACGGAAGACAGGAGCCGGCTGGTGAAACCGGTCATTTTCCTTATCATATGTTCGCTGCTGTATACGCTGATTACCCATTTCTTTCATATCGAGAAAGACCATTACGTAAGCGAGTCTATACGGTACGAAACCTTTGCAGCCCTCACCACATGGATAGAAGGGCATTATGGCTATGCCAATATCATCATGGGCCTTTTTATCGGCGCGTGGTTGAAATTGTTTATGCGCAAAAGCGCGTACAATTATTATGAGGTACTGATCATGTTATGTTTCGTGATTGGTACGGGGATGTTGATATATGCATTGTTTGCACTGGTGCAGGGAATCAGCGGGAAAAATATGAAGCTGGTATCGGAAGTGGTATCGCTGTTATACAGTATGTGGGCCATTGGTCAGATATTGGGTGGAAGGAAGATAAAGGGATATGTTCTGTCCCTGGTGGGTTATATATTAGGCATGGGATCGTTCTGGTTGGCAGTAGAATTGTTGGCCTGGATAATAGATCGGTTCAAATGATTAAGTATGGCGCAGTCATGCCGGCCACTATTTTGTACTGTAAGGTTCACGAAGAAAAAGCTAATCGAAGGATTAGCTTTTTTGTTTAACGGTATCAGGATTCGAAGGAAGGGCTGGCCTGGTTCGATTCATTGGAGGCTCGGGGATATGTGCATAGTAATTTCATAAAATTCACAATACTTACTTCAAAAACCTTCCTAAGCTCATCAAAATTCAACCTTTGTTCAAAGTTTTCATTGGCGATATTATCTATATCTACTACTTTGAACTCAATATTATCAAACCCGGTTCCAAAAATAATTTCTTGATTAACTGTATAATTCTTCTTATCGTTGGCTAGTAATATAATGCTTAAAGTTATATCATTAGGCCGCTGTCCATTCGTTTCTTCTATGTCCTCTTTGAATGTATATGATATAGAAAACGTACATACTTCTTTTTTGCCTCCTTCAAGCGAATGAAGTATAAAGCTGTTTTTTTTTCCATAAACTACCTCTTTCTTTACCAATATATCAATACTTGTTTTAAGTAAACAAGTATTGATATGGTTGTCTATTCGTAAAATTTCATTACTTATGAATGATTTTAAATTCATTGGATTTTATTTATAGTTTGCAGCTTTGGAAAGCAGCTACACTAAGTGGATGCGAAGATAATACTGAAAAACGTCATAAATAAAAAAAAGGAATTGCGCAAAAAAAACAAAGGTTACAGCATCCCAGATTGTGTTTGCGGTCAGGCAAGCCGGGAACGGAAAGCCTCCATATTACAAATACCCTGTCAGTGGTTCATTTTAATCTTCATTACCAAGGTATTTCTCCTGTTTCAGGATTATTTTCCTCACTGAAAAACTTTCCTGTAGGACCATCATTGTCAATTAGCGCATATTTTACGATCCGTTTTCCGGCATCATTAACAGATCCGGGTCCACGATGTCCATTGAAATCTGTTTTGGTATATCCCGGGCAAACGGCATTTATTTTGAAGTTGGTATTTTTAAATTCGTATGCCAAAACAACCGTGTACATATTCAAGGCTGATTTTGAAGAAAGATATACAACGCCTTTGTAATCGTAGTATTTATAGGTAGGATCGCTGTGCAGGGTAATGGAGCCCTGACTTGAACTTACATTTACAATACGAGGTGCTGACGACTGTTTCAATAAATCAATGAATGCCTGTGTAACCCGCACCACGCCGTAAACATTGGCATCATAAACTGCTTTAAACTGGTCAATAGTTGAGTCAAGTGTTGTTTGTGGGTGACCGCCATAAATACCCGCATTATTTACAAGGATGTCCAACACGTTGGTTTTTTTACCTATTTCTTTACGGGCTTTCATGACTGATTCGTCATCTGTAATATCAAGCTGAATAACTTCTACATTGTTTAATCCCTTCGCTTTTAATTGACCAACAGCTTCAACACCATTTTCTACATTACGACTGCCGAGGTAAACATAAATTCCTTTTTGAGCAAGTTGCTGTGCAATTTCAAAGCCAATGCTTTTGTTAGCTCCTGTTACTAATGCAAATTTCATTTCTATGAATTTTATAAGGCAAAAGTAGCGGGGCAAAAAATAGGGGAAATGGACAATTCAACTTATTTCCCCGACAAATCTTGCCTGGGCAGAAAATCACTTGCACTTTTTCCCGTACTTTTTTTGAAGAGCCTTGAAAAATAATCAGGGTCATTAAAACCTAATTCATAAGCCAATTCTTTGATAGAAATATTAGAATAACGCAACTTCCTCTGAGCTTCCGCTATCAAACGGTTAACAAAATAATCTTTTGGCGATATTCCGGCATATTCCTTTACAATCCGATATAAACTGTTTGTAGATAAAGCTAATTTTTCTGCAATGGCATTGATAGAAGGTTGCTCCGTAAGGTACGTTTCCACGACTAACTTGAACTCGATAAACTTTGAAAGATTGGTGTTTACGATATTGACGGGTGCTGTGTTTTTGAAATAAGCGCTGTTTAATTCTGATAGCAATGAGTTCAGATAAGCTAATATTATTTCAGTGTCGGTCTCATATTTATCTAAGTGAAGTATCTGATTTAAAATTCCAAAAACTTTTATTACTCTTTCTTTTGCAGCACTGTCGAGCACTATGATTGGTGTGTTTAAAGGGTTGACCAAAAAAGAAAATTGCTGTGGCAACAAGGCCAATGTACTTTCATCAAACAGCAGCTTGAAATATTTAAGACTATCTGTTTTCGTGGGGGGCGTAAAAATTTGATTGGGCATTGCAAAAAGCAAGTGCCCGTCGGTAAGTGTAAAGTCTTGTAGGTCTAAATTGTATGTAATTGAACCGCTTTCAATTAATACAATAAAATAAGAAGATAATCTGCGAGGTTGCAGCAGCTTTTTTTGATGATCAACTGAAAGATAAGGATTGTCGTTTGAGCGGATCTTTATTCCAAACTCATCATGCTGTGAGGCCTCATGTTTTCCTTTTGGTTCTTTCATGTTTGCTGGTTAAAGGTGAAGGTATATTAAATATATGAAAAATATATGTATATCGGCCCCTTCCATGTACCAGGTACTTTCTAAATAATAAATTCACAGTATCAGCATGTACGCAAGGGCCTTATCAGGAAGCATCAACCACTCCCCAACAAAAAACGAAACCCAACGCCTCTGATACTTTCAATTTTTATGGCAGGATCTTCGGCCAGGTATTTTCTGAGCCTGCTGACAAAGACGTCCATACTTCTTCCCTTAAAAAAATCAGCTTCTTCCCAAAGCTCGTCCAGGATCGAAGTTCTTTTAATTAGCTGGCCTTTGTTCAGGTAGAGATAGTGGAGCAGTTGGGCCTCTTTTTCGGTGAGCACTCTTTCTGTGGTAGGAGAGCGGAGCAGCAGGTTTTTGGGATCAAAATGGTAGACGCCAATGGGGAGTATATCGCTTGCAGGGGCATCCTGGTTTTTGGTGCGTTTGAGGATGTTCCGGATTCTTTGGATCAGTTCATCGGCATCAAAAGGCTTCACGATATAGTCGTCGGCCCCAAGCTTTAGCCCTTTCATAATGTCTGCTTTCATTTTTCTCGCAGTCACAAACAGGAAAGGGGTTTGGGGATACTGGATGCTGATTTTTTCCGCCAGGACAAAGCCGTCTTCAAGCGGCATCATGACGTCTATCACGATAATGTCATAGGTGCTGGTTTTAAGTTCGTTTCTGGCTTCCACACCATTAAAAACCCGTTTGGCCACCAGGCCATTCATTTCCATGTATTGTTGGAGCAACTGTCCTAAATCAACATCGTCTTCTACTATTAAAACCTTAATTTCCATGGATCGGTAGTTTTATGGTGAACAGGCACCCTTCTCCAACGCTGCTTTTAACCGTTATGGTTCCACCTATTTGGGTTGCAGCCTGCCTGCATAAATATAAGCCTATCCCCAGGCCTTTGGCAGAATGGATATTCTTTTCGGGAATCCGATAGAATTTGTCGAAAATGTGGGGCAGATAGGTAGGATCTATTCCCGGGCCCTGATCTGCTACTTCTATGAAGTAGGCGTTGTTGACAACATAGGATTTTATGCTGATCGGCGAGTCGGGACCGGCATATTTTGTTGCATTCTCAATAAGGTTGTTCAATATCTTGTCCAGGGCCGCTGTATTGGATTTGAGCCATACCGGCTTTTTTTCTATAGCCACCTGCAAAGGATGGATTGGCTCGCTGGTGTATTGATATAAATAGTCTGTTATGTTGATGGTTTGAAGGGGGAGCTGAAGTTGGCCTGCTATCGAACTGTCTAAAACGCTGTCCACCAAATGTTGTATTTTATCGTATTGCCTGGCCAGTGTTTGTAGCAGTTCTTTTCTTTTGTCGGGCGCTGCATCAATCTCTGCTCTCTCCAGGGTCTTGAGTATGAGCTTAACCGACGCCAACGGTGTTTTTAGTTCATGTGTTATATTATTGGCGAAGTCTGTTTTCATTTCGGAGATTTTCCGCTCCCTGATGGCCAGCTTAAAAATCCTATAAAACAGAAATATTACGCCTGCCATTAATCCGAATGCAGAGAAGAAGATTAATGCCATCCGCTTCAGGATTTCGGAGGTCCAATGCGTGATATCAAGATATTGGTTATAGCTGATCTTTAATAGGATGTCGTCATTGCTCCCTGCTTTTGCTTCCTGTTTGCGGGTGGTGTTGCTGACGGTACTGGCAATAATGTCCTCCTTTGAAGCCTCGAAGCTATCCCCGAAAAAAACAAGCGGCTTCGAATCCGCTGACAACAAAGTATCCTGCCTGTTGGCAATAGTTACTACGATTTCATTAAACGCCAGTTTGTATTTCATGCGGCGTAGGATGGGAACCGCTTTTAGTTTTTTTTGAACAAAAGGATCAAGCACCTTTTTGGCTGAATCTATACTGTGTTTAAATGACTGTAGAAACGCCTCTTTGGTAATTGCCTTGTCCAGATATTGCCAGGTCAGTTGTTTGAGCAGTTCTATTTCCTGGGTTGCTGCCGTCTCCAGTTCCTTGCTGGTCCTGACTGCATCAATCGCCCGTTGGACTTCGGCATGGTATTTTTCTTTGGTGAGCTCGTACGTGTTTTTTACGAGATAGTATTGAATAAAGGAAAGTGCTCCAATAACCAGTATGCAGCAAATACGGAGTATGTTTATTTTTCGATTTGCGTTCATCGTGATTCAAATATAGTTGATAGACTGATATCTATCCTATTGTTTATGTGCATTAACGCTTTATTAACCCTTCGTTGACCGCCTGTCTCTCCATTGTTTATCACTTTTGTTTGCGAATTAAATACATAAAAAAATGAAAAATCTACTGCTTACGACAATGGCGTTATTGATGACAATGATTGTTTTTGCCCAAAAGCAAGCCATAACACAAAAAGTGACATCAAGTAATGCAACCATTACAACTACCCCAAAAATCCTTTCCCTGGTGGCCGGTTTTGATGCAGAAAAAGAAAAGGAAATAAAGGTGTTGATCGGAAAGAGGCTGGGTAATCCATCAGAAAACGAAAAGGGCTATTGTTCATGGAATGCGGAAAGCTCCTACAAGGTTGTACTGAGAGCGCAAAAACTAACCATCGATATCGACAAGACAAAGCTGACAGCTGCCAGGATAAAAATATTTGAACAGCTGCAGCATGAGTTACTGCATATACTTAATAATGGTTGAACTTTTAATACGAAATAAATGAAAAGCAAACAGCTGTTGATCCTGGTATTGATCATGTGTGGCCAAAATGTATGGGCTCAAAAAAGAATGCCCATGATAAGGGCCAATAGCGATCAGGTAAGGGTAGTAGAGAGTAGCATTACGCAAAATAACATATGGAAAATATCGCCGCGGCAAAAACCGGACGTAATGGTAGCCAATCCATTTACAGGCACGCAGCAGGTGACATTCTATACCGACATCGATTCCATTTCCTTCAAGGTAAAGCCAAACAGCAACTATGATTTCATCATATTGCTGAATGGCACCGATACGGCTTATACCCGGATCAGTACCTGGCAGGATGCGGTACCCACTTATGAACCCTGGCTCTATTACGAAAGCACCGGCGCAAAGCATATACTGGGTATAGATACCATTCCTTTTGTACTTGGGAAGGACAACAGGATTCATTTTAAAGGAACTGTCAATAAAAGCGATACATTGGATTTTATATTTGATACCGGAGCGAATGCCTGCGTTATCAAGTCGTCGATCGTGGGTAAAAAGGTGGAGCTGCATGTCAATGGCAAATCTACCAATGTGAGCTCGGACGGAAGCCGTTCGGTTGCTGTCAGCAAAGGCAACAAGATGAAAGTCGGCCCCTTGGCATTTAAGCATGTCGAGCTGACGCTGATAGATTATACGGCGGATTTCCCTTTTGATGTAGTGCTTGGCTGGACTGCTTTCAGGGATAAGGTCGTTGAAATAGATTATGAAAGGGGGATGTTGCTCATTCATGACAGCCTGCCGGAAATGATGGCAGGTTATTCGAGATTGGACATGAAGATAGATGCTATTCCTTACGTAAAGTGTAAGCTTGCCGTAAACGGAAAAGAGATGGAGGGATGGTTCGATTTTGATACAGGATCAGACGGCAGCCTGCATATCGGATATGCTTTTGCAAAAAATAATTCGATGAAGGGGACCATGAAGGTGATTGGGAAAGCAGCCAGCAAAGGCACAGCAAATTTACCTGTCAGCTATAAATTGGTATTGTTGCCTGCACTTAAACTAGGGACATTGGAAATGTATCAGGTGCCGGTGTACATGAGCGAAGAGGAGCGGGCTAATATGGAAATCATAGGCAATAATATCTTAAAGAGATTTAACACCATCATCGACTTCAAAGGGGGGGCTGTCTATTTAAAGCCAAACACGCTTTTCTATGCGAGTCCTTTGATTGTGTGAGTTGGCCCCGCTGGTTAAGATCAACGAATATCCCGGCAAAAATAAAAGGCATGGACTAAGACCTGTAAACTAATTTCGGCAGGATCACAAATGAAAGAAGCGCACTTAACTGCGCTTCTTTCATTTAAATACGTTTAAGTATTTCAAACGCATTTCAAGTTATGTAAGGAA
The DNA here is from genome assembly GCF_025989125.1 of Chitinophaga nivalis. Classification (NCBI taxonomy): domain Bacteria; kingdom Pseudomonadati; phylum Bacteroidota; class Chitinophagia; order Chitinophagales; family Chitinophagaceae; genus Chitinophaga; species Chitinophaga nivalis. The sequence goes on from NZ_JAPDNR010000001.1 coordinate 4,258,557, forward strand.
ACAGATTACCCGATAACCTACGGGATTGTGTGATACCTATTGAATAACATCCGGTGTAGTGGTGTGTTTCAGGAGGATTTTATAACAACGTACGTGCTATCATTTATTGGTAAGTTGTTCTGCCAGGCCGATTAGTAGTCCGTCTTTTGCCCGGATGTAACAAAGCCGGTACGATTGCTCATACTGCACTACTTCGCCCACCAGCTGAGCGCCATGCTTGCTGAGTCTCGATACCAGTTCGTCAATATCTTCCACGGTAAACATAGCGCGCAGGTAACCAAGCGCGTTCACGGGAGCAGTCCGGTGATCGGAGATAACCGGTGGCATTAGAAATCGAGAAAGCTCAATCCGGCTGTGGCCATCAGGCGTCACCATCATGGCAATCTCCACATGTTGGTCGCCCAGTCCGGTCACACGCCCGGCCCATTCTCCTTCGACGGAGCCCCGCCCTTCGAGCCGCAGGCCTATCTCGGTGAAAAAGGCAATCGCCTCATCGAGGGATTCCACCACGATCCCGATATTGTCCATACGCAGTAACTTATTTTTTGCCATAATGCTGTTTTTTGATGATAGGCATCACGCCTGATTGAATGGCACGTATTTCCTGCGTGCGCGATGACTAAAGTTACACATAACTGGCAAAGTTCCGCATGGCAGGTGCCAGCTATCCTTTATGGCTACATCAAATGCAATGGTTAATCACCCCCTCATATTGTCGGAATAGCGCCCCACCAGTGTCGTTACGCAGCCTTAAATTTGGATAATCATTAAATCACTCATCAAATCACTATAAAATGAGAAAGGTTAGAATTTTTGAACATATTTCCCTGGATGGTGTTATTGAGCACGACGCCAACTATACCTACGGTGGATGGACGGCTCCTTATCGCACGCCTGCCGGGATGGCGTTGCTGCTGGAAATGTATGGTACCCGCTTCGATATGCTGCTTGGCCGTAAGACCTACGATGAGTTTTTGGGTTACTGGCCCAATGCGGGAGATTTTCCGATGGCCAACGCGATCAACGCCGCAACAAAATACGTGGTCACTCATCGCCCGGAAAGCCTTGAATGGGGGCCTGTCGGGCACCTGGGGGAAGACATCATCGCAGGACTTCGCGACCTCAAGTCTACAGCCGGCCCTGATCTGGTGCTTTGCGGAAGTATATCCCTTACATCGGTGCTGCTGGATGCGGGATTGATAGATGAGGTGATCCTGATCGTATACCCGGTGTTATTGGGTAAAGGCAAACGCCTTCTTTCAGACAGCTTTGACGCCCGTAAACTCGAATTTGTGCGCACGGTAACTACACCAACAGGCGTGCTGCTCAATACTTACCGGCACCTGGGAGCGCTGAACAGCTGATTAAAAAGTGCTGTTTTTATATTATAAAATTGAGGGGCTGGGTCATTAACCTACACCAGGTAATGGGGATGATGGCATCGGGTATCTGTATGTGAATACGGCAGTAAGGATAATTATTGTTAAATTACATGCCTTTTTATTTTAGATGATGTCACATTTTGAAGAAAATATATGAAAGTAATTGACAAACTTGCCTGGATAGAAATTAAAAACAAGTCCATATTATCTACCAAATCTCTCGGAAAACAGAAATATTATATTCCCGGAGGCAAGAGAGAACAAGGAGAAAATGATGAACAAGCCCTCTGCCGCGAGATTTCAGAAGAGCTGAATGTGGAGCTGGACGTGGAAACGCTGAGATTTGTGGGCACCTTTGAAGCGCAGGCAGACAGTCACCCGGATGGTGTGTGTGTGAAAATGACGTGCTACGCCGCTAATTACAACGGCACGTTAAAAGCATGTTCAGAAATAGAAGATTTCAAATGGTTAAAGTATGCCGATAAAGATAAAATCTCTGAGGTGGATAAATTGATCTTTGACTTTTTAAAAGAGCAGGATTTAATTGATTAGCGCTTATTTCAAGATTTTATAGCTCATTATATAATGAACGAAAAGCCATACAATCCCTGCTTTAAGTGGGTTGTATGGCTTTTTATTTGGTAGTACGATCATCAGTATCAACCCAAAACAGGCTTGCTATTAACGTTTTTTACGCAGCAGAATAGTTAGTGCAGATACTTCTCCGGTTCTTTGAAGGCGCTGGGGGTGATCTTTTGAAATAACTTTAACCCAACGTTGATTAAATGCATCTAACTGGGGATCGGGGATAATGGCCGTCAAAAAACGGCCGTTAGGTCCGGCATTATAAGAGGCATCTCCGCCACAACCCGTCAGGACCCAACCCGATCTGACCCCTACGGTAGAGGTTTTATATCCATTGGGATCCGGATTAGGAGCGTAGTCTGTCCAGGTATAGTCTTCCTGCGTTTCAAGTGTGCCAAACCCCGGAATATCCGGTTTAATATTGATGGCAAATGCACTGGCCGTGGAAGGATTTTTTGTAACACTATGATGACCGGTTACATACCATCCGGGGGTATTGGGAATAGAGAGATTTAGTAAGGTGCCATCGCCGGTGCCATTAATTCGGCCACCACCGCCTATGGTGAGATAATCCCGTGTGCTGTAAACGTTTATTTCCGGATCATAATTTAACGTTCCCTGGGCGCCGGTGGCGGAATCGACTTTGATGTATTTTTTCAGTTCAGCTTTTGGCACACCATCCAGTCGTAACCCGATGGCATAGGCCACCAGTGTATGAGGAAAAACAAGCTGGTGGTCTTTAGACGACGCATGCCAGGTACTCAGGTTACCATCAGGATAGGCAGCCGTCAGGTAGGCACCCGGTGCGCCGAACGTAGGCAAAATGGCGGCGCCCCCTCCAACCAGTATATATTCTGACGGCACTGATACATCTACCGAATTACCTTGACCATAGCTCTGGTTGGTAACAATGATGGTGTGTACGGTTCCTGACCAATCCTGGCTTTCCGCCGGACTGCGTCGCTGGGTCTGCGCATCACTCTCCGGCTCATGCTCATTGCCGGATGCATTTACGGGATCCTTTAAAGATTGATCCTTGTTACAGGAAAAAGAAATGACGGCAAAACACATCATTGCCAGTAAAGATTGGGTTAAAAGATTTTTCATGTGGCGTAGATTTAAATGATGACTGATACTGCACTATAGTAGTGCTCTTTTAAGATGAAAAGAATAGGATGACTGGCTGGTACCAGCTCCAAAAAAACAGTAGCCGGCGACCTGACTGATGATGGCATAGGACCTGCTCCGGTCGCTGGTTTTAAATAATTGTGGCTGTTGTTGTTAAAAACGGTTTTTCGATAGCCGGCTGTTTGGGTATAGATCGTGACATTGGTTTGGGTGGTGCCGCATCATGTTATATAACGGTAAAACTTCGATGACTAAAGTTGTAATATTTTTCATGGCTTTACCAGTGGGAATTTTTTATTAAGATATTTCATACCCCAGATAGCGCGATGTCGAAATCGACCATTGACCTGAATTAACCTGATAAAAAGAGTTATTTTAAATACAGAAAATATTTTATGCTGTATTGATGTTGCGCAATGAGTATAACGCATGGCTTTACCGTAAAAAAAGATACCCACATGCTATTGCACCTATTATCAGCACTATAATGATGCTGTAAGTCAGATAGAGAGGTAGGATTCACCGCTGCATGCATTTATCAGACAGCGGGCAGGTTAATTTTAGCAAAGAAACGGTTAACATCGGTAACCATCTCCATAACAATATGGAATACTTTCGCACTGTTTAAACGATCCTCCATCACAGAAGCGAACTGTGATGAAAGGAGATAAGATGCGGAAAAATAAGTCCGGGTAAGATTGCCGTCGCCTGGTTAAATAATCATGGACAGTTTAATTTAATCATAAAAGGACGACACAGCTGTGTGTTCTCCGGCGGCGGCCGTGTTACACGGTATTCATTAGTATTCAGGGTGGTCTTGTAAGACTTTTATGTATCTATAATGCTGGTATTAAACAATCATGAAATTGCAGGTCTGCTTTCACTGGATGAAGTGATAGCAGCAGTAGAGGCGGCGCTCATTGCCAATGAGCAAAATAGTTGCCTGGTTCCCAAACGTATGCATATTGACTGGGGAGAAAATACTTTTCTTTCCATGCCTTCCTTTTCCGATACCTGTTTTGGTACTAAGCTGGTATCTGTTGTACCGGGAAACAGGCAGCACGATTTGGCTGTTACAAATGGCGCGATGTTGCTGAATGATGCCCGTACGGGTTTCCCACTGGCCATCATGAATGGGGCAAAGCTGACCGCACTACGTACCGGCGCGCTGGGCGCCATCGGAATCAAGTATATGACACCTCCCGATACTGATACGATCGGATTAATAGGATGTGGGGTACAGGGAATACAACAGGCGATCTTTGCCTGTGCCGTGCGGCCGGTGAAAAAAATATATTGTTTGCAGCGATCAGCATCAGGTATGGCCGCTTTCACTACAGCGCTCCGGGAACAATTTCCGGCAGTAACGGTCATCCCTTGTGAAGATGCTGCCACCATACTGCAACATACAAACGTAGTTATTGCAGCCAGCAGGTCTGCTACCCCTGTTTTACCCAACGATATCCGTTTACTGGAAAATAAACATTTCATCAGTATCGGTTCCTACAAACCTGATATGCAGGAGTTGCCGGACCTGGTTTTCCAGCTATCCGGGAAACTGGCTATTGATTCGGTGTTTGCTAAAACAGAAACCGGCGATATTATCAATCCACTCAGGAAAGGAATTTTGCAGGAGCAAGATGTATTTACCATCGGAAAAATTTTAACCGGCGAAATACAGGTAGACGTAGCGGGGACTACTGCCTACAAATCTGCAGGAATGGCGCTCTTTGATTTGTTTGTGGCAAAGGCTTTATACGAAACAGCAAAGTCCCGTCGTATCGGCACCGACATCGATTTTTAAAAGAACATCTTATCAATAATTATTTACCGCCCTCACTATATGCAAACACTGCTTAACAACCTGCATTGGGAAGCACCTGCCCAATGGTTAAAGATAGAGACGATAGATATGCATACCGGTGGCGAACCGTTGCGTGTTTTTATTGCCGGATTACCGGCAATAAAAGGAGAGACCGTGCTGGAGAAAAGAAGATACTTCAAGGAACACCTGGACTTTATCCGTACGGGTACCATGTGGGAACCTCGTGGGCATGCCGATATGTACGGCGCCGTGATCAGTACTTCAACAGATGCGGATATGGATGTCTTCTTTCTGCATAATGAAGGGTACAGCACCATGTGTGGCCATGCGATTCTTGCATTAACAAAACTCGTACTGGAAACGGGTATGATCAAAAAGGAGGGACCGTATCCGGAACTAACCATCAATGTGCCCGCGGGTAAAATTTACGCCCGTGCCACGATGGAAAATGGACTGGTCAGTAGCGTATCCTTCCGGAATGTGCCTTCTTTTTTGTATTTGTCAGACCAGGAAGTAATGGTGCCGGGCATCGGCAATGTAAAGTTTGATGTAGCTTACGGCGGTGCATTTTATGCCTTTGTAAATGCCGAAGACCTGCAGCTGGAGCTGACTGCCCCGCACTATAACCAGCTGATTGACTATGGCCGCAGGATTAAAAATGCGGTTATGGACAATTTTAGTATCAGGCATCCATTCGAAGAAGACCTGAGTTTCTTGTATGGCACCATTTTCACAGGAGCTGCGCTGGAGAAAGAACATCATAGCCGCAACGTATGCATTTTTGCAGAAGGTGAGGTAGACCGCTCTGCTACTGGTTCCGGCGTCAGTGCACGGGCAGCGCTGCATCATGCAAAAGGGGAATTAAAGATCAATGAAACCATTGTAATAGAGAGTATCACCGGCAGCACGATGGGCGTAACCGTTCGGGAGCTGACTACCTTCGGTGATCATAACGCTGTAATACCGGAGGTAAGTGGAACCGCTTTTATCACCGGGCGACATACCTTTTATTTTGATCCGGAGGATCCGTTTAAAAAAGGGTTTATTTTCAGATAACCAGCTATAGCAGGATACCTCCGGGTAAATATGATGGCTACCATCAGTGGCCGGAGCGTAATTATTGTCAATAGATATGTTCAGGCTTTTGCGCCGCTATCAACATACCCGAAAAATGTAACTATATCTTTGTAACACGGTTATTATTGAAAGACAAATCTATTGCCCCTGGTAAGGAATACGCTACCAGGGGCAAAACTGTAAGTGGAAAAATACCTGCCGTTTTTCCTTCCTTGCTGCACGGAAAAAAACTATTTCAACTGATCCACCCTGTCGAAAAACTCATTTTGCAATCTGATGGTTTGAGTATCGGCCTTCACTATTTTCAATGCTTTAGTAAACTGTGCAATCTCCTGATCGCTGATAAATTTGCCCAGGGCCGCATTTGATTTGGAGGCATCACCGGCGTAATGGTTAGGGTAGGCCGCATACCACCAGATGGGCGTATACAAGCCCGCTAAGGAGGAGCGATGCTGGTTGTCGCCGTTGTCATCGGAGGCCCGGTTCATCCGCATTAAATCCGGCCGGTAATGCAGTAAAATGGATGTTTCGCTTTCGCCGCCATGCAAATCACCTCCCATATCGCTAACATGCTTCTTTTGGTAGGCCTGGGTGTAAGCCGCATCGGTTTCCGCCCGGTACAGATACACGGCATAGTGGTGGCGCTTATTGAGCAGGCCTTGCATAAAGAATTCCAAAAACTCCGGATTACCCCCATGCCCGTTGAGGAGGATGATCTTATCAAAACCGTTGCGGGCAATCTCATCACAGGTAGCTTCCAGTAGTTCGAGTATCAGTTTGTTGGGCAGGGAAAATGTGCCGGGCTGGTGCCGGGCTTCGTTGATCTGGCCATAAAAATAATCCGGGAAAACAACGGCATATTCCGATTGTACCGCACGGGCTGCCCATTCCCGTACATGGATTAAATCAGTGCCCAGCGGCGAATGCTGGCCATGTTTTTCCAGGATGCCGATGGGCAGAATACAGGTCTTCGAAGACTTTTGCAGGGCCGCCGGGAAATCGCTGGCTACTAATTCGTCCCAGCGGGCGGGTAATGCCTGAGCAAGGAGGTAGTTGGAAAAAAGTAAAGCGGCAAGTGCCAATAGAGATCCTTTCATATGTTTTGAATTGATGATTATTTCCAGCCGTAAAACTATTACACCGTTATCTATGAAAACAATGAATTAATTTTGAGCTATCCATCTAATTAGCTCATGTTAAATATCAACCTGCATCACCTGACGGTGATCCATGCCATCGAAAAAGAGGGCTCTATGACCCGTGCCGCCGAAAAACTATATATTTCTCAGTCTGCCCTCAGTCACCATGTACAGGAACTGGAAAAGAAAATAGGGGCCAAGGTGTTTGAAAGAAGGAGCAAAAAGCTATACCTCACACCCATCGGACGGAAGATGATCGATAGCGCCGCCATTGTGCTCGCGGAATTACAAAAACTGGGACAGGAAATTCAGTCCTTAAAAAATGGCGAAAGTGGAACAATCCGGATTAGTACGGAATGCTATACCACGTACAACTGGCTACCCCGGTTAATCAGGAAGTACCATCAGATCTATCCCCTGGTAACCGTACAAATCATGGATGGCGCTACCAGAGGGCCCTTGTCGTTTCTGCAAAATGGAACATTGGACATAGCGCTGGTCAGCAGGCAGGCCACACAGCCGTTGGATGATAATCCTTTGTTCAGGTTTACCCCTGTTTTTCAGGATGAACTGGTGGTGATTATCAGTAAAGAAAATCCCTTGTCAAAGCAACGACAGTTATACCCGAAGGATTTTCCGGAACAGACATTAATTACGTATGATATCGAGGATCGGGATAATGATTTGGTTGAAAACGTTTTAAAACCCAACAACGCGGAGCCGGCGAAGGTGATAAAAATGCCTTTGACAGAAGTCATCCTGGAGATGGTGAAATTGAATCTGGGCATTACGGTGATGGCCAAATGGCTCGTGGCTCCTTTATTGAATGACGATTTGAAAATGCTTCCTTTCCGGGATGATTTTTCGAAAAGGTGCTGGTGCCTGGTAACGCTTGCCCGGCAAAGTATTCTCCAGCAAGACTTTATAGCTTTTGTGCGGAAGGAATTGCAAAAGGACATGTACTGAATATGATGGTGGTAGAGTGTGCGTAAAGCGAATATTAAGTAAGCAGGTATCTATACTTAATATTCGCTTTTCAAAGCCAGCAGACTATTTAACTGAACAACTCCGTGAGAGACTGCACTGATATTGTTGCTTGCTGCGAATTTTGAACACTGTCGGCATTAATCCACACTGTTTGACTACCGTTACCTGACAAATTCCAGGTTATCGATTGATACGCGTTATTTTTAATGCTCACCTTAGGTTGTACCGTGTTACCATAATACTGCACTGCATTACCCAGTCCATTTGCCGGTGCATTCACACAGAATAGGGTTGCTGTATTTTCAGTAAATTGTACCGAAACGAATGCATTTATATTGCTGGTAATTTGGGCTGCATACCAGTGAGATGCGGGTACTGCTGCGTAGCGGGTAAACTTCGTGAACGAATGTGGCTTCCCATCCAGAGGAAGGAGCACATTATTTATTCCAGTGGGATCCAGGGGCATTTTTACACTACCGATAAATGCCTGAATACTGGCACCTGGGCTGCCATTCAGAATAGCGGCAGCTATTGTCGAAGTATCATCTCCACTTACAAAACATACGGCTGCCAATCCTTGATTGGAAGTCGTTCCGGGGACTGTAATGGTTACCGGTGGCAAGCTGTTGTTACCTGTAATGACAACATTGGTATCCGCATCATTTTCGGCATAATTATAAAAGAAAAGACCATAAATCTGACCTTGATTTAATCCTCCGGTACAGGTGGCGGTATCCCCTTGCCCCATCGTGATAAGCTGACCATTATTCCAGGTAATTGCAGACATATTAAATAGATTATGTTTATTTTCCTACTCTTTTCAGGCTTTTCGGAATCGCCTTGTCTGTTTTAATGCGCATTGAAGACATAACAAAGTTGTTACATTTCGGTGGTGGATATGTCAGGCAAAAGAGTGGTTTTAATCGATACCCCAATAGTGGTATGGGAAGCAAATAAAGGGTAGTACATACATGGGGATGGGGGACAATGCTCCATGCGGCTAAGCATATATCTTAGATAATTCCTTTCTCGATAGCTAGCATAATCAACTCGGCAGAGGTTTTAACATTCAGCTTGTGCATGATATTTCTTCTGTGGGTCTTCACTGTATGCTCACTAATATAAAGTGTATTCGATATAGCTTTTGTATTCATGCCGTTGGCAAGGCATTTTATAATTTCTTTTTCCCTGTCAGAAAGTTGATGCAGGTTATTTTTGACGGAGCTTTTACTTCTGAAAAAATCGAATACCTGATCATTGATCTTAGGGTGGAAATAATTCTTTCTTTCACTGGTGTAATTGATAGCCTGTATCAATTCTGCTTTCGATGCATCTTTGAGAATGTAGCCCTGAGCGCCTTTTTCAAGCGCATCTTTAATCTGTCTGATAGATTGATGCATGGTAAGCACAAGTACCGGTTTATCATACCCTTTGTTTTTCAGTAACGCCATACAGGCAATTCCGTTCAGGATAGGCATATCAAGATCCATCAGGATCACATCTACTTCAATAGTGTTCAGAATATGAGGCACTTCATTTCCATTCGTGGTAGTACTCACTACTATAATACCATCTGCTGGTTTAAACATCGCAGCCAGGCCTTCTGCGAATAAATGATGATCATCTACTATCAGTACCTTTATCATAATTGCACTTAATTAGTTGAGCATTGTTGAGATAACAGGCAAATCAATGTTTACGGTTGTGCCACTTGCAGGATTGCTGTCAAAACGAATCTCTCCATTAAGATTTGCGATCATTTCCCTTAAGCTATTCAGGCCCATCCCGGATTTGGTTCTTTCAGCTTCCTCCACATTAAATCCCCTTCCATTATCCTGCACCATTATATTTATGAGGTTTTCTTCATCGAAGCAGGTTAACAGAATGGATAGTTGAGTCGCCTCCGCGTGTTTGAGTACATTGCTTACCAGCTCCTGTATAATTCTGTATATGGTAATTTCATTTTTAGCATCGAGTTGCTGCTGACACATCGATGCAGCAAACTCCACCTCCATTTGGTTGGCCTGTTTCAGGTGTTGGGTTAATTCTCTCAACGCGGGTACCAGCCCAAAATTATCTGATATGCCCAAATTAAGGGAATGTGACAGGTTGCGCATATCAGCGCAGGCCTGGTCTACCAAAATGGTAAGTGTATGATAATTGGAGATGGCCTTTTCATCAATAGCATTCATATTCACTTTGATAGTAGCCAGGAGGCTGCCAAAGTGATTATGTAATTCATGAGAGAGGCGCTTGCGTTCCTGCTCCTGCCCCTGCACCATAGCTTGCAAAGCTTTTGTTTCCTGTACATTCAATAAGTTCCTGATTTTCTCATCATGCTGCTGATGCTGATTCTCTGCCATCAGCCGGGCATTCAAAAAACGTTGCCGGAAATACAGTAGTATCAGCACTGCGAGCAAGAGCAGGAAAATAACGATAATGATATACCCCCTGTTCTGCAGCTGACGCTTCTCCAACAGTACAATTTCTTTTTCTTTCAGGCTCACTTCAAACTCCGTTCTCAGGTTTGCCAGCTGTTTCGTGGTTTCCGAGTTTTCGATGCTATCCTTATAAACAACATACCGGCTTTGATAATTAAATGCCCTGGCATAATCCCGCTTCGTTCTGTAGAGTTCTGACAATAGGAGATAGGCATCCCTGAGCTGTTCTTTCATATCCAGCTCATGGGAAATGTTAAGTGCTTTAAGTGTATGCTTTATCGCTTCATCTGTATTACCTTGCTCTGCATAAATCCGGCCCAGCTTATTCCGATAGTCTGCAATGCCAAACTGATCTCCCAATGGATCAAGCATTTCAATGGCATGCAGCAATCCCTTCTCCGCATGATCATATTGTCCCTGTTTCCAGTTTACCAATGCCTTGTTGCCTACAATATAAGCCCTCCCTATATCAAGACCTATAGTATCAAAAATTGGAGCGGCTTCATTATAGAGCAACAAGGCAGAATCCAGTTCATTAAGTGTATAGTAACTATATCCCGTATTAAGGAGGTTGATGGCCAATTGCTCTTTATCGCCGTATCGTCTTATTATGTTAATGGCCTTCTTGTTATACAGCAGTGCGTTCTTTAGATCATGGTTTGCAACGTATGTATTGGCGATTTCCAGATAGGTGGTTGTCAGCCGCCTGTTCTCTCCGTGTTCTATCGCAAGACTTGCACTTGAGAACAGGCTTTCCAATGCCATCTTTAAGTTTCCCATTAATCTGTAAGCCACTCCTCTGGATTGAAGTCCTTCGATGGTATAACCTGTATGCCGGTGCGAAGAGGCCATTTTATGCAACTTGTCTGCATAAAGCAATACTTCATCAGGAGAGGAAGAGTAGGCAGAAATTTGTGCAAGGATAGTCATTTTAGACAATGCAGAAAGCGTATCATTTTCAGCCAGCAATAATTTAAGGCTGTCTGCTCTGTCCTGATGCTGGCCGATCACAATACCACAACTACCAAATAAAAGGCCCAAAAAGATTCCTATGATTTTTTGTCCATTCAACTTGCTTACGATTTAATCTTCACCGTGTCCCTGGTTAGCTCTTAATACCGGATCAATTGACAAATTCATTATTTTAATATCAGTTCCCTGCTGATATTGAAGTGCTGCTTTCAGAGAGAATACTAGTTTGCTATCATTCGGAGCTTTCTCAACAGTCACTTTAAAGCTTACCGGACGTTCTCCCGAATTCAGAGAGCTTATAATTTTTATTTCACTTTTTTCCATTTGCTTCAATTCCTCGAAATATAGCTTATGATCTGTGTACAATAGATGAGGAAGAATAGTGAAAAAAATATCCAGGTTCTCTCTCACCGGAATAGTAAAGCTTTGTATAGGATTTCCTAATGCCATGGAGCCCTGATCGAATAATCTGGTATTTTCAAGTACCAGTGCATCTCCACCTTTATCATGTATGGAAGCGTTGATAAGCTTATAGGTATCAATCTCTAAAAAAATATGTCTGGCGTCTGTCATGGATAGATATGTTTAATGGTTATTTAAAATGAATAATTTATTAAAGGTAATGGATGTGTTTCAACGCGAAATACCTCAAAAGGGGTATTAGTGGGTTAATGGTAATAGGGATAACTACTGTTATGCCATTTCCAGGTTTCCGTAACTGGTGGCATTGTTAAACTCAGGAAAATCAGATAGTATTGTATACCAAGGGAGCTTGGAATACAATTAAAGATACTTTGTTTATCTAAAAAAGACAAAAGCAGGCTGAACAGAAATCTGACAGCAGCCAGTATTCCTATCATGACAATCAATAACTCTTTTGCAAGCATTGAGCCTGGCAAAAAAAGCCTGCTGTTTTCTACCTTCTGAATTGTCGTCGATCTTGAGGCGGAGGTTTGAATCGATTCGTTTTATGTGGAGCAATGAGTTCAACTCCCTGTATGCCTGTCTTTGATCGGGCGAATCACTGTCATAGGCACGCTCCTCCATAGGTTTTCCGGGCTATCTCTTTTCCATGTAACAAAGATCCGACAATTTGATCCTTTTAGGCATTTATGAAATAAAAGCTGGTAACAATCCGAAGGCATGTATGGAAAGAGCTACACATCTTCTTATAAAATATAATAGCGGTTCAAGCTAATTTCCGCTTACTGTTGCGTCGTCACATTTTTAATGTGTGCCTGGATCATCTTAAGCTGGTATCGGTTGCATGGGGAAATCTGGAATTTGCAGTAGTAGAAAAAGAGAAGGATGTAACAATAAAACCTCCCATGCCCTGAAGGTTTTATTGTTAATATGAAATGAGGGATTTATATACCCGGATATCTTACCTGGTACATAATCATAAATAACTATTGTATTAAGAACGACCTACCCATTCACTCACCATTTTCCGATAGGTTTCTCCGATAGGGAGATAAGTGCCATCCGTCAATTGAATCTGATTGCCTTCAATGACTTTGATTTTATTCAGGGGAATAATGTACGATCGGTGAATACGAACAAACTGATTGGTGGGGAGCTTTTCCAGCATATCTTTCATATTTTCCAATACCATGATTTTTTCGTCGCTGGTGTGAATCCGGATATAATCCTTGAGGCCTTCGATATACAGAATCGAATCGGGTGCAATTTTATAATGCTTCCGGTCAGCTTTCACAAACAGAAAATCGTCGGTATCCGTATGCTGAAAGGTTTGCTGCCAGCGATTATACTTTTCTATACTCTGATAAAACCGGTTGAAAGTAACCGGCTTTAATAAAAAGTCGATTACATGAAACTGATAGGTATCCAACGCGTATTGCGGATAAGCAGAAATAATGATAAAATTATGTTTCTGATTAAATAGCTGCATGAGTTCAATACCGGTGAGCTGCGGCATCTGGATATCCAGGAAGATCAGATCTACCACCTCTTTGTTCAGTATTTCGATTACTTTAAATGCATCACTGCCTGCATACAGCGTATTGAACTGCGGAAACTTGGTAACATAATCTGCGATGAGTTTTACCGCAAATGGTTCGTCGTCCAGTATAATACAATTTAATTTTCTCTTCATCTTAATTTTATTGATAATTCTGCTGTAAACCAATTTTTTTCATTGGTTAAATGTAGCTGGTGCGTATGTGGGTAGTGAATCTCCAGTCTTTTCTTTAGATTGTCGAGCCCGATGCCGCCTAACTTATCTTTCTTCTGTGTACCAATTTCGTTTTTTATTTTAAAAATAAGCTGTTCTTTGTTGGCGGTAATCTTTATATCTATAGGATGCTCGTTGGAGGTGGTCCCATGTTTTAAGGCATTCTCCACTAAGGGAGACAATACATAAGGAGGAATCAGGACGCTCTCATTTTCGATTTCACTGATAAAATTTATATAGCCGGTTTCGTGGTGCCGTAATTGTTCCAGTTCTATATAGGCGTTGATGTAATTGATTTCATCCCGTAATTGAATTTTTTCCTTTTGTGATTCATAGGTGGTGAACCGCATGATCTGGCTTAGCTTTTCAATAGCGGTCAATGATTTATCCGATTGAAAATACACCATGGAATAAATGTTATTCAGGGTATTGAATATAAAATGCGGATTGATCTGGGCCTTTAGAAATTTAATCTCGATGTTTTTATTTTCTTCCAGGATCACCTGATTGTACTCCAGTAGCCGGATGAAATAAATGCCCAGCCAAAGGAAGGAACTGAAAATAATGGGCATACTGCTATAATGCAGGTTGTCGAGCATATAGTTGACAAATTCGGGATTGATGTAGTTTTCCCGGTCAAACAGCATTTTGGTAATCACCTGCTCTGTCAGCCACCGGGCCCCCGTGAAAAACAGGTAGGAAATGAAGAGGCCTGCCAGTAGCTTTCCCCACCCAAAGGATCTGAATACCTGCTTCATCACGATGAAATAGTGAAAGTAAAAGGTGCAGATAAATACAATCGCGTAGGTCATATAAAACAGGTCGGGGATCGATAACCGCGCATTGATTGGGTTCTTCACGAAGGTAAAATACGCGGTAAGTACCCAAAATATGAGATGGATGATCGTTTCAGTCTTTTTTGATAATGTCCCCTTATAAAGCATCTGATTGTTTTTACAAAAGTATTGATTTTGAGAAAGATGTAAAACCGGGTTTGTAGATAAACGGGAGGGGTTTGTCGATAAAAATAGTTTATAGGACCTGTTCCATAGACTTTTGTGTCACATTTTAACTCACAGCACATGAAACGGATTATCTTCTTACTGGCCATCATTTTGAATTATTCCTACGCCTTCAGCCAGCAATTTTCTGTCAAGGGAAAAGTTGTCGGCCAACAAAAAAATCCCCTTGCATTTATGTATGTCACTTTGCTTAAAAACGATTCTGTACCCGTTCAGCAGACCATGACAGATACGTTGGGATATTTCTCCATGAAAGCCGGTAAGGGTAATTATCGTTTGATCATAAAACAATTTGGAAAGGAATATAGCAACAGTAGCCTCCTGTTAGATAAGGATATGGACCTGGGGGTAATCGAAGTACAGGAAGGTACGGCACTGCAAGGTATCACCATCACCAGCCGGAAAAAGCTTTTCGAACAGAAAGTAGACCGCCTGGTGTTTAATATAGAAAATGCCGTAATGCCAACAGGAGGTACTGCACTGGAAGCCCTGAAATCCACGCCAGGTATCCGGGTACAAAATGATGATATCTCCATTATAGGCAAAGGAGAGGTAATGGTCATGATAGACGATCGCCTGCAAAGAATGCCGAAGGAAGACCTGGCAAACTTTATGAAATCCATTCCGGCCGCTAACATCAAAAGTATAGAGGTGATCACCACGCCGCCGGCAAAATACGAAGCGGAAGGTAACAGCGGATTAATCAATATTAAACTGAAAAAGGCAAAGGCCAATTCATGGGATGCCACCATCGGGGCGTCTTATACGCAGCGGACCTATGCCAGCGGAAACCTGCAGGGGCTGTTCAACTATAATCACAATAAACTTTCGCTGCAGGCCTCTTTAAACAAAGGGAAGGAGCGGTTACTGACCACCTCTGAGCAGCAAATATTTTATACAAAGGAGCGCTGGCAGCAAGAGGTACGTAACAGATCTGAAAGTGATGTAGTGAGCGCCGGCCTGGGCATTGACTATAAACTGACGACCAAATGGACAACAGGTATCAAGTACCTGGGTAGCTTTACAGACCGTACATCCGCTAATCAGCCGTTTACGACCCGCTTCAATAATGCAACCGGCGCCGCGGATGGTTTCGTTGTATCAGATGTAAAGGGTAACAACAAACCTAATATGAATGCCCTTAACTGGTACCATGCCATTGCTTTGGATACGTTGGGAAAGAATATTACAGTAGACATTGACTTCTTCGATTACCGGAAAACCGATGACCGGTTCTTCTCCGGCAATGAGCTGGCACATAACAAAAGTATTATGCCAGGCTCCTTCTTTGCTTCTGCCAACACCAATGTCAACAGCATCAAAAACTATTCAGCCAAGACGGATGTAACCCTGCCTTATAAATGGGCTAACCTGAGTCTTGGTGGCCGGTTTTCCTATACCAATACCAATAATGACCTGGTTGTCTACGATCATCATACCGGAAAGCCTGTTTTCAATACCGATCAATCCAATGTGTTTAATTACAAGGAGTATAATGAAGCGTTGTATTTTTCTGCCAGTAAAAAAATAACCGATAAATGGGAAACGCAGGCGGGATTGCGGATGGAAGCTACACAGACCAAAGGCTACTCCCAAAACCTGGACCAGATGAACGATAATAACTATATCAAACTGTTCCCAACGGCTTATGTAACCTATGTGCCAAACGATAACAACTCTTTTTCACTCAACTACAGCCGCAGGATTCGCAGACCGGATTTCGACTACCTGAACCCGTTTGTGGTGCGCAGCAACCCCTATTTTTATTCAGAAGGTAACCCGTTTTTAAAACCATCCTATATCGATAATCTGGAATTCTCCTACGTGAAAAACCAGCAATGGGTAAACTCCGTGTATTATTCACGGGTGACCGATTTCGGACAGGAGTTATCAATTGTAAATGAGGCTACCAACATTACCAGGCTGACACCGGTGAATTATGCCAATACCTATCAGCTGGGCTTTTCTACGTCTTACAATATGAATAAGTGGGCATGGTGGAATAGCCTTACCGGTTTTAATGTGAACTATCAGCATGTGAAATCCAAAACCAGCTTTGTACAATCTGTAGATGGATACAATGCCTACATCTATACCAATAATGATTTTACCCTGAACCGGTCGAAGTCTGTTTTTGTAGGTGTTAACTATGCTTTGCAGTTACCAGGTCGTTACCAGATCTTTCATATTGCATCCTTAAATATCCTGGATGTTTCGATGAAATTCTTATTGATGAATAAGAAACTCACGCTTACGGTTACAGGAGAAGACCTGCTGAATGCACAACGGCCCCTTATTACTTATTATTCCAATGCCGTAAAGAATACGGTTCGGTCTTATGGCGATAGCAGGGGAGGAAGGATTTCCATCAGCTATAAAATAGGCAGCAGCAATATGAAGTTAAAGCAACGGGATTTTGGTAATGAAGAGGAGCGGAACAGGGCGAATTAAGGTTCACCGGTGTTTTAGAAGCCCCACGCACAGCGTGGGGCTTTATTTTTTATACCATAGTAACCGTGTCAGACTAATATGGCATCTTATCTAACATAATCCGTTGAAAACGACACCTCCCTCCAATCCTCCATTTGCTCCTGCAATTGGGCTATTTTATTTTTTGCACGAAGGAAGGCATCACTACCCAGAAACAAGTCAGCAGGAGGGTGGGGGCTGGCTACCAGCTGCAGGAATATATCTGCCAGCTTATCCGGATCGCCTGGTTGTGTGCCGTTCATGCTATTCAGTTTGTGATGGGATTCCCGTAAATGGGCATAGTCTGCTATCTGATGCTTGTTGTAGGCAATAACATCTGCCTGGGCAAAACTGGTTCTGAATGCACCGGGCATCACATTGGTTACGTGGATGCCCAGCGGTGACAGATCATTGACCAAAGCGTTGCTAAGACCACTCACGGCAAATTTTGCAGCGCTGTATACCGACCAGCCGGTACCAGGTGCAAAGCCTGCAATCGAGGAGATATTGATGATATGGCCGGAGCGTTGTTGCCTCAGATAAGGCATTGCCTGCTGAATCACACGAATGACCGCAAAAAAATTAACCTGAAAGTTATCATCGATTTCCGCCGGGGTGAGTTCTTCCAGTGCGCCACCTAATCCATAACCGGCATTGTTTACTACTACGTCCAACCGGCCGAATTGCGCCATGGTTTGCTGTATGGAGGCTGCGATAGATGTCTCACTTTTCAGGTCAACTTCCAATGGCAAGAAGTTGTCGCCTGCCGCGTTAAATGCTTCAAATGTAGTAATGGCGCGCGATGTAGCGGCCACGCGGTCGCCTTTTGCCAATAGTGCTTTTACAAGCGATAATCCCATTCCCTTAGATGCGCCCGTGATGTACCAGACTTTTGATTGACTCATATGTTGTTTTAGCACAAAATTACCGGAAGGACGACTTCCGTTTTTGTGGTAAACAAACCATTGTTTGTCAAATTCAAACCTGTCTGAAATCAGAAGGACTGAGGGTGGTCTGCTTCTTGAAAAAGTGATGGAAGTGAGCCTGATCTTCGAATCCCAGTACATAGCCGATCTCGGCAATGTTCCAGTTCGTATGCCGTAGCAATGCTTTGGCTTCTGCTGTAATACGCGCAAAGATAAGCTCAGTGGTTGTGTGCCCCGTTGTTTGCCTGATGGCGCGGTTAAGGTAGTTGACATGGATGGAGAGCCTTTCCGCAAAGGCTTTGGGAGAGCGCAGTTCAAAACGCTGCGAGGTTGAGTCAATCGGGAACTGCCGCTCCAGCAATTCTGTAAAAACAGCTGTCACCCGGGCTGCCGCATTGGGGTGTTCAAAGGAGCTGCTGACAGGCTGGAATTTCATCGCTAAATAGATTAGTTCGCTGACGTAGTTCCGGATGAGTTCATATTTATAGAGATAGTCTGTATCAAATTCTCTGAGCATTTTTTCAAAAATGCTTTTCAATTCATTGGTGTTGGCGTCATCCAGGCTAAACACAGGCTGTGCGCCCGCCGTGAACAAAGGCAGCTGGCTTAGATTCAGCCGTAGGTTCTCTTTGAAAAACTCATCTTTGAATACACAGAAATAGCCGCTGGTATCAGCCGTCAATGGCTCATAGGTGTAGGGTGTCCGGGGATTAAAGAATAGGAGCGTATGCCCGCTGATGGGAATACTGGTGTTACCGTAATGGAAAATATTATCTCCCTGAAAAAGCATAATCTTGAAGAAGTCTCTACGGATAAAAGTGGGCGAGGTGGTGCCGGTACGCAACCGGTCTTCAATCCTGAAAACATTAAACTGTCCGATGTTTTTTTGTAAATCTTCGGGCAGGCCGCCATATTTATCCTGGTAGAACTGTTCGAGAGACACGGTTCCTTTTGCCATAAAGTGATATGATTTGCAAAGTTGAAACTTTTTCCTGAGATACGGATTACATTTTTTACCGCAGTGACATGATGTATATTTCTTCTTTGTTTAACTTTAAAAGCATGTTATGAAAAAGAAATTAACAGGTAAATGTTTGAAAAGAAATGCAATGAAGGCGATTACAGGTGGTGCGAGCGGCGTAAAGCGCTCCCAGTGTTTTGACTTCTGTATGGATGGATGCACTAACACACATAGTGCTGGTTACTGCAGGATAGCTTGCCAGGATATTTGTGGTTAAGAGCGTAGTCATCTGAGAAATTTATACCTGAAAGGTAGGAAAAGGTGTCTCATTTTGAGGCACCTTCTTTTATTACATTTCCTGGTGGCTTAAAAAGCTGGTACAAGAATAGTTCCCGGAGGTAAGATGGGAGCCATCCCGTATTACGCGCAAACGTAGCAAGTAACGGGTGGAGAGCAACAGGCTGCTGTTTCTCTGAAAAGCATACATACTGCGGAACTACATTTTTTATCGCAGTGACATCATGTATTTTCCTGCTTTGTTTAACTTTAAAAACATGTTATGAAAAAGAAATTAGCAGGTAAATGTTTGAAAAGAAATGCAATGAAAACGATTACAGGTGGAGCGAGTGGCGTAAAGAGCTCCCTGTGTTTTGACTTCTGTATGAATGGATGCACTCATAGCACCCATAACACTGAATATTGCAATGTCAGATGTCAGGAGATTTGTGGTTAAGCAGGTAATCGCATGCGTATTGTTTACCTGAAAGGTAAAGCAGCAGGTGTCTCAGGAATTATTTTGAGACACCTTTTTTTATTATAGCAGCAGCAACAATAAAGTAGTTGAGATAGCTCCGGAAAGATTATCCCGCCAGCACATCTTTTGCCATCCTCACGGTCTGTAAAATTGCCTGTTGGGTATCCGCCGCATTCAGGTGCTGGTCCCATTCTTCAAAGGTGACATGATCGCTGATCACGAACATGGCGGCCATATCTACCTTTCTGAAAGTAGCTACCGCAAACATAGAAGCAGCTTCCATTTCCACGGTATCAATACCTGCTTGTTCGTAGTGTCTGATCTCACTGATCGTTTCTCTGTACATGGTATCTATCGTCCAGGTACTGCCGATACGGAAGTTCGCATGTGCCGTTTCCAATGCCGCTTTTAGTTGATGGGTCAACGCAACGGATGAATAGGCATAATCACTGGCTTCCAGATAGTGATAGGAAAGGCCTTCATCCCTGACGGCTTTTTCACATAGGATGATCTTCCCGATTTCATTGAACTTTTGCAGGCCGCCGGCATGCCCGAGCATCACAAACTTTGTTACGCCTGCTGCAATCAGTACTTCCAGCAGGTGGGTGCTTGCCGGC
Source organism: Chitinophaga nivalis (assembly GCF_025989125.1). Lineage (NCBI taxonomy): Bacteria > Pseudomonadati > Bacteroidota > Chitinophagia > Chitinophagales > Chitinophagaceae > Chitinophaga > Chitinophaga nivalis. The sequence continues at coordinate 4,279,036 of NZ_JAPDNR010000001.1, forward strand.
CCCCCAATTCCGAAATTTCCCACGATGGCCACCTCGCCGGAAGTATCCTCGAAATAATAGATATCGCAGGTCCAGAACCGCTTTTTGGTGACGTGGTAAAACTCGCTGATGTGCGCCAGTATGTATTCTTCATAACATACGATCACCCCTTTAGGTACTTTGAAGTTTTCCAGTTCTCCCTTTTCAGCGTTGAGATGCTGTAATGGACTAATGATCACGGCATCATTCATTTTTTTAGGAAATACAGGTACGCTCATGGCTTACAAATTATGGGTGCAGTTTTTTTTGTTAAGATACGATTTTGGCGGATGCTGGTCATGTTAAAATGACTTTTCTGTTAGCCGGATATGCTATCATGGCTGATTGTAGCTATTGTGTGTAGATGAAAATCAGGAATACGATTGCGTAGCAAGCAAATCACCCCTATATTTGCTGCTATGAAGTGGTTGGTCATTATCCTCTCCTTGTATGTACTCACACTCTCCGCCATTCCGTGCTGTGGAGATGATTATTGTTGTGAGGAGCAGGCAGTGCTGATCGGCTGCGGCCAGGAGCACCAGGATCATGATGACCACAACAAACCAGAACTACCCTGCAGCCCCTTTTTCTCCTGCAATACCTGTCATGGGGTAGTGGTACCAGACATCACTAAATCGGTGCCGGAGGGCGTACCGCTGCCCAGGAATACCTACTACGATCATGCCGCGCAACCCCTTCCCGAATTTGCGGCATCCATCTGGCAGCCTCCTCAACTATGCTGAATGCTTCCTGTTTTTCGATGTACCATGCTTTCCGCGTGGTGTACGTTGCTATTATTTGATTTATACCCAACACCAAATGTTTAAAACACCCAGCACGATATTATTACTGTGCGTTGCCCAACTGTGCCTGGCGCAAAACACATTCACCGCATTTATAAAAGACGCAGACAGCAAGGAAGTCCTGGTCGGCGCCACGGCTGTACTCACCGGTACCAACAAAGGTGCGAAAGCAAACCATTTTGGCATGGTTACCATCAGCGGCATTCCCAATGGACGGCAGGTGATTACCTGCAGCTATGTTGGGTATCAGGAAAAATCTGATACCTTTTCTTTCCCGCTGACAACGGATACGGTTACTATCTACCTGGAACACGCCGGGGAAGAAATGGAGGAGGTGGTCATCTCTTCCACCCGCAGCAATCGTAGTATCCAGGACATACCTACCCGGGTTGAGTTTATTGCCGGAGAAGAACTGGAAGAAAAAGGCAACATGAAGCCGGGTGACATTCGCATGATGCTCAACGAAAGCACCGGTATTCAAACGCAGCAGACTTCAGCTACGTCGGCCAATTCCAGTATCCGCATACAAGGTCTGGACGGTCGTTATACGCAGCTCCTGAAAGATGGATTTCCCCTCTATGCTGGTTTTTCCGGTGGTTTAGGCTTGCTGCAAACACCGCCACTTGATTTGAAACAGGTGGAAGTCATCAAAGGAGCCGCTTCCACCTTGTATGGTGGCGGCGCTATTGCCGGTCTGGTGAACCTGATATCCAAGGTGCCGGAAACAGAACGGGAACTTCGCCTGCTGATTAATGGTACTTCCGCCGGCGGGTTGGACCTCAACGGATTTTATGGCCAGCGGTTCAACAAGGTGGGGCTCACCGTTTTTGCTTCCCGGAATAGCAACAAACCCTATGATCCTTCCAACACGGGATTTACGGCCATCCCGAAATTTGAACGATATGTATTCAACCCGAAGTTGTTTGTTTATTTCAGCCCGAAAACCCGGATGAACCTGGGCGTCAACTTCACGACGGAAGACAGGACGGGTGGCGATCTGCTATATATCAAAGGCAGCGGCGACAATATCCATAGCTACTATGAGAAAAACAACAGCAACCGTTTTTCCACCCAGTTTTCATTTGATCATACATTCAGTGAAGGGAATAGCCTGACCGTTAAAAATTCCGTTAACCGTTTTAAACGGACCCTCTCCATGCCCGGTTATGTGTTTGACGGGCAGCAGTGGTCTTCTTATACGGAAGCTACCTATAACCGGCAGCGGGAAAAGATGGACTGGATAGCCGGCGTCAATGTTTACACGGATAACTTCCGGGAACAGCCAACGGAAAACCTGTCCAAACGCAATTACGATCAAAACACCGTAGGCGCCTTTGTACAAAATACCTGGAGGACTACCGACTGGTTACAGCTGGAAAGCGGCCTTCGGGGCGACTATGTCATTGATTATGGCCTGGTAGTGCTTCCCCGCGTGGCTGCCCTGTTTAAGCTTTCGCCGGCACTATCGTCCCGTATAGGGGGTGGATTAGGATATAAAACGCCTACAATATTCACCGAAGAAACAGAACGCCTGCAATACAGGGCCGTATTACCCATCCACGCCGATATCAATAAACTGGAGCGCTCCTACGGTATCAACGCTGATCTGAACTACAAAACGGCATTGTTTGACGATAAGGTAAGTTTCAGCATCAATCAGCTGTTTTTCTATACCCGTATCAATCATCCGTTATTGCTTAAAAGCGCTCCTGGTAATCTATACCAATTGGTCAACGTAGATGGGTTCATCGATACCAAAGGTTGGGAAACCAATGTCAAGTTCGGCTATGGCGACTTTAAGCTATTCATCGGTTATACCTTTACGGATGCCCGCCTGAACGACAATGGTAGCATCCGTGAAAATCCGCTCACGGCCCGTCACCGCCTGAACAATGTGCTGATGTATGAAAAAGAAGACAAGTGGAAAATCGGGCTGGAGGCTTATTATTACAGCAAACAGCTGCTGACAGATGGTACCACCGGCAAGCCCTACTGGATATGCGGATTCATGGCAGAAAAGCTATGGGAGAAATTCTCCCTGTTTGTGAACTTTGAAAATTACCTGGATACCCGGCAAACCCGTTTCGATAGTATCTATACCGGTACCGTAACGCATCCCGTTTTCAGGGATATTTACGCGCCGCTGGACGGTTTCGTGGTCAATGGCGGCCTGAAATTAAAGTTGTAGAGCCGTTAATTGAATGACAGACATCAAAGGGCCTGTTTAAGGCCCTTTGATGAAGTTAGCCTTTGAATGTGTACCGGAAAGATCAGCTGTTAACGATTTATAGCAGGGAAACTTTGCATGTGGAACGTTATATATTGGAGTAGATAATACCCGGATCATTACCGGGAACTGCTGTTGTACTCCTCATCTGTCACGGGTTGTAGCCATACAACAGGCCCTCGCTGCGTATTGGGGCCGATCGCAACATGGGTAAGGGTACTGTCATTGCTGGCGCCATGCCAGTGAATAACATGGGGTGGACATTTTATTACATCCCCGGCACGTATAACCCGCCTGGTTGCTCCCTTTTCCTGATAGTATCCCTCACCGTGGGTTATCAGCAGTATCTGGCCTCCGGGATGGAAATGCCAGTGGCTCCTGGCGCCGGGATGAAAAGTAACATTCCCTATGGAAGTGTTATAAACCGTATCAAAAGGTACCAGCATTTGTAGCCATGCAGTACCGGTAAAATTGCCATTGATAATTGTTTTATCATGAGGGAACATGGTATCCGGAAGCTGCTCCTGCACTACTTTTGGCGGCTTCTCCTCATCACCACATGCATACATAACGATCATTAACAGTAACATTACTGCAGTAGCACATCGATTCATACGGGAATTATTTAAGATACTGACCAAAAAAATCAGACAGTTTTTTCACTGCCTGCGGTACATATTCCGGCCTGTCGTACATATCGATATGGGATGCGCCGGGAACTTCAAACAACTCTTTGGGTGCAGCAGCCCTGGCAAAAGCATCGTCGCTGAAATAACGGGAGTCGGCTTCCTGACCGATAATCAGCAGGAGGGGGCGGGGGGAGATCATGGCTACATGGTCCAGCGCTGTAAAGGCCATTAGCTTATCCAGGCTGGTGAATACATACTTATTCTGCGAATTGGGATGCTGTCCCCGGGGTGTCCGGTAGTAGTCATACCCTTCCTGGTACATGCCGGTTGCGCCAGCCGGAATTTCTTCACGGGAGTTAAATACATAATTCACGTACTTTATTGGTGCTCCCTGCGCTTCCCGTGTCCGCTGTTTACCCACTTCATCGAGGCGTTGTTGCAGCTGTGGTTTTAACATGCCTTTCAGTCCCTCACGTCGAAGCTGGCCCAGATCTACCATGCTGACAGTAGCCACGGCTTTTAACCGGTGTTCCGTTTGCGCCGCTTTGATAGCAAAACCGCCACCTGCACAGATTCCCAGCACACCGATGCGGTCCGGATCAACCGATGGATGGTTGCTCAGATAATCAGTAGCTGCGCGGTAGTCTTCTGTACGCACTGCCGGGTCTTCCAGGAATCGGGGTTCTCCGCCGCTTTCTCCCTGATAGGACGCGTCAAATGCCAGGGTAATGTATCCCTGCTCCGCAAGTTTCTCTGCATACAATCCTGCTGTTTGTTCCTTCACACCACCGGCCGGGTGTCCTACCAGTATAGCCGGGTACCGTTTATGCCGGTCGAATTGCTTAGGGAGAAACAGATGGCCGGCAACAGTAATATTTTGCTGGGGAAATGTTACCTTTTCCATAGTCATACCATTTTTTGTTTTTATGATATCAGCAGTTGTTGTGTTGAATAGCTCAGGTAGTATGCTTGTCACAGTACTGCCTTCCCGCCATCCCACTTTGGTGGATATCAGGAATGCCACACGCCGCAGCTGTTGTTCCGACAATCCAACATTCCTGCCTACCTGCAGATGAGACCGTAGCTGTGCCGCCGTACCATCCATACTGGCCAGGGCCGAAATAGTGGCTATCTCGCGGTGCTGATAATCCAGGTTGTCTCTACCGAAAATATCCGCAAACAAGTGCTCCTTTAAAAAAGTATCTATAACAGGAACATACTTTTGAGGGGCGCCGATGTTCGTTGTACCGGTTAACTTCGTCTGTACTTTTTTTCCAAATGCAAACTTTGACGGGATGAACCTGGTAGCTGCAGGTGTATTCCCTGCTGCATCATTTATTCCGCTGTGTTGTCTGTCGTTCACAACTTTCTCCAATGTGCCGATGGCGTTCAGGCTTCGGGGAAACCCTGCATAGGCATACAACTGCACTAGTATTTCCTTGATATCATTGACAGGCAATCCCACATCTAATCCGTTGTTCAGCGCCTGGCTCAGGTATGCCTGGTTGCCGGTTGCGGCATATGCCGCGATAGGAATGATGCTTTCCTGCCTGGCTGTAAGTACTTTGTCTGTATCGTTTTGTTGTTGAGCCTTCGCGGTTCCGCATATGCATGCAAACGCCATGAACCATGCTCCCGGAATAATATTTTTGAATAGTTTCATTTACTCGCTTTTATTTCAATAAATGGATGCTACGCAGCCATGCTACTACTTTTATTGATGATGATTGCGACAATCGTTTTTATGAATAACCGTTTAATCAAGTCCTTTCTGCCGTAAAAATGCCGATAGGTGATCGGCAATCTGCATATTGTTTAGGTCCGAAAAAGGAAAATGGGTGTTGCCATGAATCCCAATTTCCGGTAAATGAACCAGCGTAACATCGCCACCGTACCTATTCACTACATCCCGCCATCTTCGGGCAACGGCCAGAAATACCCGCCATTGTTCCTGTCCGGGATTCGTACTCGGACTATCAGGGATATTGTCACCGTAATAAATGACGATGGGAATCCTGGTGAGTGCCTGAAACTCTTGTAGCGTAACAGTAGCCGGCCTGATAATACGCCCGCCTAATAGGATGGAGTCTGGCGCTTCTCCTTCCGGAAATATAAAGTCACCGCCTGGTTCATAAGAAACAATGGCCTTGATATGCGGATTTTTCAGCGCTGTACGCCAACCCAGCCCTCCGCTTTGCGAGTGGGTTACCAGAATGCCGTCGCCAATCTTATTGAACAGCGCAGATACAGCATCCATATTTACTTCCGGATTATAAGGGCCGATGTTGGGCGTCGTTTGCCGGAAAAATTGATTCAATGCTTCCGGATCTTTGGAGAACTGAACGCCAGAATAAAAGTCTGGCCATACGCCTAAACGAAATATCCCAAACCATAGTTGATCGTCCGCGGTGGGGATAAGGTGAATGGGCTGAGGGCTTTTCCCGCCATGCCCCCGTCTGGGTTGATCGATCAGGTATACCGGGAATCTTCGCCGCAGGAAGATGGTCTGAAATCCTTCCCGGCCATCCGGTGTTGTTTCCCATGTTTTCGTGGACTGTCCATGTCCGTGCCAGCATACCAGGGGCAGTTTTCTTGGATACTCCGGTATCTGATAAAAAACATAGGCGTGATCTACATGAAGTGTTTGACCTGCAGTGCTGGGATTAACCGGATTGTAAGCGCCATCTTTGATCGGATCAAAAGCCCCGGGATTGATTACAACAGTGCCGCCTATTGCAAAACTGCCTTGTTGCCGCAGTACTAATCTTCCTGTATCGGCGCCCGACTTGCTGACAGCGCAGCCACCCATGAATACAGGGGCCATCAACAATGCAAAATATATATTCCCTGATACCCTACGGATAAGCATAAACGATATTTTAACCGGTATGAAAAGTATACAACAAAACAGCGTCATTATTTAGTTAACAGCCGGGTAAAAGACAGGGAGCCTAACGACCAGCCATTTTCCTCCTTTATATACACTTCCGTTACCACAAACGGATTGGTGACTTCATGGCCGCCGACAACAGCCAGCAGTCGTATTTTACTCAGCAGAATAGCCGTATTACCGATCAGTTGTACCGTAGTTTCCTGAATATCTGCCTGCTTATACTGGATGGATCCTGTTTTAATGACCTGTAGTTCCTGCATTCGGGTCATGGTTCCTCCCATGTGAACGAAAACTGCTTTTTCATGGAACAGCGCATCCAGGGAATCAATCTGGCGATCTGCCATCCAGTGCCATTTTGTTGTAGAAAGACGGATGATTTCCTGCACGTCATTTTTAGGATGCTGATCGGAATGATTTATCTGGTTATATGCTTCCCGGCTAACCTTCCCGGACCAAATTGTTTTTCCTTTTTGTGCCGGAGATATGGCCACATACGCAAAGTCGCTGTTCTGTGTAGCGCCGTGCCAGTGTTCCACCCCCGGTGTACATTTTATAACATCCCCTTTATGCACGATTTGCACCGGCTTGCCTTTCTCCTGATAATACCCGCTGCCTGCTGTGATAAGCAGTATTTGTCCACCGGGATGCATATGCCAATCCAGTATGGAGGCCTGTTTGTATGTGGCGCCTGTTATGTTAAAATCGAAACTGCTATCAGCCTTCACGAACTCATTCAGCCAGATCGTTCCGGTGAAATTGTCTGTATTCGTGGCCATTTCCCCTTTCGGGAAAACAGGAGCCTCCTGGGCTGTCACCTGTAAAGACAGTATCACAAAAAACAATACGGTGAGGTTTTTTACTATTCCCATATGCTTGCTTTAATTATTTAGATGGTCGATGACGTTCCTTATAATGACCGGCTCTGATAAGTACCAAAATCAATCTTGAACGTCGTTTGATTTGTCTTTACAAAGGTGATGCACATTTTCGGGTTCATGCTTATATCAATTACGGGTCTTATTACCATTATTACCGAAGAGCGGGAATCATGCAGTAGCCGACCTGATTATTCCGTAATTTTAACAGGAAAATACCAGGGGTTGTTTTATGGATAATATGCTGAAATTCAACACAGTTAGCGATTATAATGCTTTTAATAATAATGAAACGCTGCATCCGCTGGTCAGCGTAGTGGATCTGTCGAAGGCGCATCCCAGGAGCGGTGCCCGCATGTATTTTGGATTTTATACCATCTTTCTGAAAGAAGTGAAATGCGGTGATATTACCTATGGCCGTAATACATACGACTACCAGGAAGGTACGCTCGTGTTTTTGGCGCCGGGACAGGTAGCAGGGGTAAACAGCAATGGGGAGATGTATCAGCCTAAAGGGTATGCATTGGTATTCCATCCGGATTTAATACCTGGTACATCGCTCGGACGAAGGATCAATGATTATACCTTCTTTACTTATGATACGCGCGAGGCACTGCATTTATCTGAGCGGGAGCGGCAGATCGTGATGGACTGTTTTTCGAAAATCAACTATGAACTACAACATGCGATTGATAAGCACAGTAAAAAACTGATTGCCTCCAACATTGAATTATTGCTGGATTACTGTGTAAGATTCTATGACCGGCAGTTCATTACCAGGGAACACGTATATAAAGGAGTACTGGAACGGTTTGAACAGCTGTTGAATGATTATTTTGAATCTGATAAGTCCCAGCATCTGGGATTGCCGTCAGTTGCTTATTGTGCGGGTGAGTTGAACCTGTCCGCCAATTATTTTGGCGATCTGGTGAAGAAGGAAACCGGAAAGACGGCACAAGAGTATATCCAAACCAAGATTATCAACATCGCGAAGGAAAGAATATTTGATCTGGATAAATCTGTTAGCCAGGTGGCTGGTGAATTAGGGTTTAAATATCCGGCGCACTTTACCCGTTTGTTTAAGCAACGGGTTGGTATTACTCCCAATGAATATCGGATGCAGCAATAATAATAAAACGATACCCTCCAATACCAGTTTGTTTGGTTATTTTTTATAGGATAACTCCCCACTGATTAACTCCCTGATTTTTTGTCATGGCATGATGCTGCTATGCGAGGGCGAAACCCTGGCCTGAAAATACACGTCCACCAAACCCTCCATTTCTCACAACCCAAGGTACCATCGCACGCGGAAACCCTTATCTGAACAGGTGCCACCTTATCTGATGACCCGTTTGGATGGAACGGCTTTGATAGTTTTGCCGCTATGAAATGGCCATGACTTGGGCCACATCTTTTACTTTAAAATCGCGAACAAATGAAATTATGTAGTACCTGGCTCCTGGCAGGATGTCTGGTTCTGGCCCTGTTGTTTTCGGCTTGTAAGAAGGAAACCATAGAGAAAAGCCGGATAAGGGAATTTAGCCTTACCTCCACTGTGAATGGCGGGAACTATGACATTAAAGTAGCCTTACCGGAAAATTATACGCCTGCCGGGAAATACCACACGCTTTATGTGTTGGATGCAAAGCTGGACTTTGATATGGTGGCGGTGGAGTGTCAAAAGCAGGCCCGTAGCCATCACCGGGAAGTGATAGTGGTAGGTATCGGCTGGGGCTATAACCGCCTCGACGACTATACGCCGACGCCCAGTAATATTGGCAACGGCAGCGCGGACACCTTTATCCGGTTTATAGAAACGGAGCTGATTCCCCGCATAGAAACGGAATTTCATGCAACTCCTGCCCGGGCAGCCCGGGGAATATTAGGCCATTCCGCCGGCGGATTATTCGTGGGGCATTGCTTTACAAATCACAACCGGGTATTTGCCAGCTACCTGTGTCTGAGTCCTTCCTTCTGGTACGACGATGCCATTGTACTCAGAAACGAACAGGCCTATCGGGAGCAGAACAGGAAGGGAAGCGGCACTTTCTTCCTGGGGCTGGGAGAGATGGAAGAAAAGATGCGTCCGCCGTTTGTAGGTTTTCGCAAGGCCCTGCAGACCTACTATCCAAACTATGCGCAGCAGGATTATATCGCGCCCGGGAAAGGCCACCTCGATTCTAAAAAGACGAACATCAGCAAGGCGCTTGCCTTTTTCTTTGACAACATTTAAAACCACTTATGCGAAACCATTTTTTGATTTGCCTGCTGCTGTTGACTGCCAGTGCATCCGGACAAACCCCATCTACCCGATCATCCTTACCTGGTCTTGCCATCAAACCTGCTATCGGGGTATTACCCTGGGGCCTTCCGGTAAAAGGACTGGCCTCCCTTTTATTGGAATATCCCATAAAAGGAAACTGGGTTGTAGGGTCGCATACTATGTTAGCGAGTGCTGTGGCTAAAAACACCTACAACATTGAAACGAATTATAGCCTGCAGTTCTCGCAGAAATTCGGGGCAGGGTATACGATGACCGGGCCGCAGAAATTTGTCCGGCTTACTGTGCTGGCCATGGGCGGTGTACGGCGGGTGGCGTTCAAAGAAACGCTGGACTACCCGGGTTTGGAAAAGATCACTACCAAATCCAGCACGGTATTGCCGGATGTGGGATTGTTGCTGGACTGGTCGCTCGGAAGAAAACGACATACCTTCAATACCAGGGTTTATCTGCCTTTTTATCCTTTTGAGGGGTATCCTGTCAGCACTTTCCAGCAGATCAGTATAGAGGTAGGCGTGGGTATACAACTGGCACGATGAAAAGTAGTGTCATCAGACACCACTAAACCAGCTAATACTCCTTATATTTGGTATTTCAGACATTGCATTAACAACTTATATGTTATTGGACTGGCGTATCATATATATAGGAGGTGTTTTTATCGCGCTATTCCTGTTTATCATCCTGATCAGCAAGCGACAAAAAAGTACAGCGGATAAAATCATGAGTACCTGGTTATTCCTGGCGATGATTCACCAGGTACTCATCGGCTGGTATGCATCCAACCAGATGAGCGACATGCCTGCACTCATCGGATGGGAGCTGCCGTTTCCCTTCCTGCATGGCCCTTTCCTGTATCTGTATATTTTGTATCTCACAGGCCAGCAACGGTACGGATGGCGTAATATACTCCACTTCATCCCGGCTGTGCTGACCGCCATCATCCTGGCGCCTGTGCTGGGAAGTATGTCTGTGCAGGAAAAGCTGGGCTTAGTAAGACCTTCCGGCTTTGAGTGGCTGTTCCAGGGGATCGTTAGCAGCATCATTATTTCCGGCGTGGTATACGTCATATTATCGCTACGGCTGCTGCGCCGGCACCGGCAGCATGTGGCTGTACAGTTTTCCAATACCGATAAGATTACACTCAACTGGTTACGTTACCTCATTGGCGGAATGGGCGTCATATGGATGGTGGTGATATTTTTCGAGTCGGCGCAGTCGTTGTATATCGTCGTGGCGCTATTTATTTTCTTTATCGGGTACTTTGGTATCCGGCAGGTGGGCATCTTCTCCAGCCTGCCACCGACGCATGAAGTATACCTGCCCGCTGTGATCGCGTCGCCTGAGACGCCGCCGGAGGTTGAAGCAGCAGCTGTTCCCGACGATGTAACGGGTGAAAAAGTGAAGTATGAAAAAAGCGGGCTTACAGATACGGAAGCCATCCGGATTCATACCGCACTGACAACACTCATGCAGCAACAGACATGTTACAAAGATCCGGAACTAACCCTGGGCGATCTGGCCAAAACGTTGGACGTACATCCTGCCATCCTTTCCCAGGTAATCAATTCAAAAGAAGGGAAAAGTTTTTATGACTACATCAATGTACACCGGGTGGAAGCGTTTAAACAACTGCTGCTACAACCGGAGAACCAGCAGTATACCCTGCTGGCGCTGGCATTTGAGTGTGGGTTCAATTCCAAAACCAGCTTTAACCGCAATTTTAAAAAGATTACACAGCTTTCTCCCAGTAGTTATGTGAAAGCGTTGCATATAAATATACAGCCAGGAGAGTAATGGGATAATCGGGGTGCAATGCCGTTTGCAGGTCTGCTCTTTTGTTGCCACCTCCCAACCAGCCATCGTATAGTCATGGGAGAGGAGCTCTTTCCGTTGCGCGATTTCATAAGCCCGTTGCGCATTTCAACGGATACAACTACCGGTTGTCAGATAACCACTATAAACAACGGCAGAACAACTAACGGGTGCGGTGTTTTTAGGGATAACAGGGATGAATCAGATTATCTTTACCGGATCGAACGCATAAAAATGCAGGTTATATGGATACTAAAATAATTGGTGGCAAAATTGCCCAGGCACGAAAGGCTCATCATATGTCTCAGGCACAACTGGCGAAACAGTTGTTTATCAGCCCGCAGGCAGTAGGGAAATGGGAGCGGGGTGAGTCAATGCCGGATATCACTACTTTCAACCGGCTTGCGGAGCTATTGGGTGTTGATCTGAACTATTTTTCATCAGATACGCCTCCGGCAGCGCATGAAATAGCCTCGGATATATCAGTGGAGCAGCCATCTGTTCCTGAAAACAAGCCGGGCTTAGGTAGTCCGGAGCGCCAGGTATCCATCAACCTGGCGGTGGTAGATTTGCAGGGGACCAATTTCGCGGGGGCCGTTTTACACAAAGGGAAATTTAAAACAAGTCCGTTGCGCGGAGCCAATTTTGCGGGTGCTGATTTAACAGGTAGTTCGTTTGAAATCATCGATGCGCAGGAAGCCAATTTTGATAGCGCCAATCTGACGGACTGCCATTTTTCCATCACCGACCTGACCGATGCCAGCTTCCATAAATCCATCCTGGTACGTACTGTCCTGAGTATGTCGGGCCAGGGCGCGAAGTTCGTAGCGGCAACGCTGACCGATGTGACCCTGAGCAAGGCTGACCTTAGAAAAACCACCTTTGAGCAGTGTATCTTCAATAATGTAGACTTCAATGCCTGCGACCTGCGGGGATTGTGTTTGGATGGGCAGACCTTTATCGGCGTCCGGTTTGACAAGTCTGTTATGAACGATGTTTCGTTCAGGGGAGCCACCCTCCGGCATGTATCATTCAAACTACCATTTTCCCTGACGAACAAATCTTACCTGGCCATGAAAACCGTTTGCTTCGACGGTGCGATGATGGATAAGCTGACATTTGCGGCACTTAAAGGCTTACGCACGATTGATTTGTCGAAGGTGAGTGTGATATGAAAATGAGTATAAATAAAATAATTCCATTGCGTGGTTTTGTGTATAGAACTATATAGCATGTCAAAAAGAAAATAAGAACTGGCAAATGATCAATGGGCAATTCTAAGTCTGCTTATTCTATCACCGACATTGTATATATGGTGATAGAGAGATTTAAAGTAAAATACTATGGATATTGAGAATAGGTGCTACGTGGATAAATTTGCCAGATCGTTTTCCTTCTTCTTCCACATGTTTTAGGCGTTTCAGTAGTTGAAGTAATGATGGTGTATTACGCAAATATTAGAGACTTTGGCACAGGATCTTGAAGCAATAGGCAATATTGAGCTGTTAGAATGTTTTATTGATGGTACCTTTGCAGTTGCAAAAAAAAGGAGCATAAAATGGCATATTTAACGCAAAAAATAGGACAATCAACACGATGCCCCCTACACTCCCTAATGATTTCGGTTTGCTCATATAATAAACGAAAGAAATCCTAAAAAAGAAGGTGTTGTTAAATACACCTTCTTTTGTGAATTAAGATAGATTGCATCACTTAGTTATCAACTTATTTACAAATTAAACCACATTGCAATAAACAAGTGCGTGAGGCTTGAGGGCAATTATTAAGACAACCAAGAAAGCATCGTGCTGAACCACCACTACATTCAGTGGGATAACAGTTACTAAACATCTGGGATACCCCCCCATTTAGTTCTTTCATTTCATTTCTATTAAGGATTTTGCCTAATAGTCCAAATTTTTCCATGATTGATTGTTTTGATGGTTATTTAATAAAAAAGCCTAGCCAACGAATTACAGGTAAGCTGTGCGGATGGTAATAGCCAGCGGAAGGAATGCAAAATAGGACATACTACTGCTGTTTGACGGCTAAGAATCTTTTTTTACTACTATTTCAGCATTACTTATCCCATTTTCTCCACTTAATGAAAAGTACTTTAATGTACTGATAAGATGTGTCACATCATGATATGTTTTATCAGTACATTCTTACGATATCCAAAAGAGCAAGCCATCCCCATCGGGATGGCTTTTGCTTGTTTTTTATGCTTGATAAGCAAATGAAATAGCCTACTCCAGGTATTGTGATATTTCCACTGCCTCCACACCATAGAAGTTACCAAATCCGTCTACCGCTTCCTGTACCTGCATCGCATACTTTTTATCCGCCTGTGGTGCATTCAGTGTAAAGTTGGCCGTTAGTCCATTCGGCAGATATCTTTCCTTGGGGTTATCGGCTTTTACAAGTTTGAAGCTGATATAGGGATAGTAAGAAGCCACTTCCAGATCTATAAAAGCTGTCGCATCTTCATTGAAGGCATATAGTTTGGTAATGGTAGGTTTGCCTCTTCGTTGCAGCGTTACTTCCAATGCAATATCACTGATAGGTACCTTACTGAAAGTTCTTTCAGGAAAACTAACGAGTACGCCTACATTACCAGGCGTTACTGCCGGCATCTCCGGTAATTTATCAACGATGGAAACACCATTGTAATAAAACGTAACCTTATTGGTAACATTGGCGCCATCAATGTTTTTCTCTAAAAGCTGTTCTCCTTTACCGTTCAGAATAGAAAATTTAGTGGCGCCATTGGATAGCTGCACTAAATCGACGTTGCCCTGGAAATAGCTACCCGGTTCAGTAAGGTTAGGTTTAACCACCGTTTCTCCCAGTTTAAACTGCAGGGAATCTTTGGCGATATACCCTTTGATATTGATTTCGATGATATTATTCTTTGGATACAGTTCTTCCTGTGATTTGGTACAGGCAAAAAAGGAACAGCTAACCGCTAGTACAGCTATTTGCCTGGAGATGCTAGGTAATATCTTCATGCGATGATTTTATTAAAGCGTGATACTTTTTTTAGAATTTATAATTTACTGTCAACGTAAAACGGCGACCGGTTTTTGATTTATAGGTAATCTGATCTCCTTTGTCATAGTTATTGGATTTGCCTGGTTTCAGCACCATATGTTCGGTGTAGAAGGTCGGGTTATCCAATCTGGGATCCATTTTATTGTTTACATTCTTTACTTCGTCATCGTAGGTATAGCTACCCTCGTTGGTATAAAAGAGAATGCTTTCATTGAACAGGTTTGATATGTTGAGCACGAATTCGAGATTACTGTTCTTTAAACATTTGTAACTGATCTGTGCATCCATTTTACCATAAGGATTTTGTAACTCCGAATAACGGAGGGAAGAACCTACCAGGGTATATTTTCTGCCGGTTTTGTTATACAGCAGGTTGACGCCCCATTTGTTGGTCTGGTAGGCGAGGCCCAGGTTATAGCTGTAGGGAGATTGTCCGTATAACGGCCGGTTGTCGCGGTATACCACGTCTTTGGAAACCGGTTTGCCTTCCTTGTCCAGCTCAAGTGTATTGCCATATTCGTCTATCGTCGTACGGCCGTAGGTATCCACGATGCTATTGTTCAGAGACAGGTTTCCGGTAAATTTCAGTGGTTGCAATGCGTCATGAATGAAACCAAAGTTTTTCTGGATATCTACCTCAAGACCAAATACCTGGGCCCTTTTGGAGTTTCTCAGGGTAAATTCACTTTTATTGGTCGCCGTCAGGGCATTATACATTTCTATCGGGTCAGCGATATTTCTGTAGTATAGGCCTGCAGAAATCAGGTCGCCGGGTGCTGGGTACCACTCTGCTTTAAAATCATAACCATCGGTTACAGAAGACACCACAGGGGCATTCCAGATATAGGCAGAATATACGGGATCGTAATACGAAAATCTGTTTCTTTCAGCAAACTGTGGTCTGGAAACTGTTTTCGCATAGGCGAGGCGGAAGTTGAAATCCGTCCATGGGCTATAGGTAAAGTTAACAGACGGTAAATACTGCCATTTCTTTTCTTCTTTCAATGGCGTATCCATCGCGCCATAGCGGCCATCATTCGGATTGGTTACCTCTTCATATTTGAAGTATTCTGCTCGCACACCCCATACCAGTCTGAATTTACCGAAGTGGTTGTCGAACATGGCGAAAGGAGCATGCTGGTAGATGTTGCCTTCATACCTTGAGTTACCCCCGATGGTAGGCAGCCAGGCAAAACCATCTTTGTGAAAATTCTTAGGGTCTTGTAAGTCAGCCGCTGAAATGCCTCTGTATTCTTTGGGCAGATTATTTGGTACATTATAAAGGCCTGCTTCGAAGTAGTCCTGCGACCCATTTTTATTGGTACCAAAATAACCTGCCTTGAAAATTTGTTTTGCGCCGTATACATTGAAAGGAACAGAGATGGCTACATTCCAGTTCAGGTCTTTCCCCTGGTAGGCATAGTTCCCCCGGCTGAAAGGAAAGCGGCTGGTCGTGCTTTGGGTGTTGGTGGCAGGGAAGTAAACCGCCTCGCCATTGATTCTGTCGCTGGAATAGCCGAGGTAAGTAACATCTTTCTGTACCCGTTGGATTTGCGTATGTGCCAGGCCCCAATCAACTTTTACTTTACCGATTTCATGACGGCCTTCCAGTTTATTTTGAATGAAGTCGGTGTACAGGGGTCTGTTCACTTCTTCTATGCCAGGGATATCCGTTGCATAGTCGGTTTGGTCTTTAGACCATCCTTTGATACGGGTGAAGTCCTGGTTGAAGATGTGGGAATAGACATTGCGAAATACCAGCTTGTTTTTACCCAGTTGCACGCCTGTATTGAATAAACCGCCCCAGGTGGTATTGGTATTATAGGTATTACCAGTATTCCGGTATTGGCTGTTGGGGTGATCGTCGTCCAGATTAGGACCTATAGCCGATTGCCAGCCACCTCTGGTGAAATGGTCAATCTGCTCGGTTTCCTGCGAATTTTTAAAGGATACAGCAGCCACGAAGCCCAGCTTATTGGTATTGTTTTTACCGATAGGGAATACTTTACCACCGGCCAGTTTTGCATTCAATCCCATAGGTGTATTGCTGGAATAGGTGGTGAAGTTATCGTGGGTAAATAGCCGCGATTGCTCATACAAATTAGGGTTATCGGCGGCTTTTCCTTTGATTTCATTTTCCAGCTCAAGGGTCGTTTTCAATTGATCCCGTGAAGGAAGTGATCTGCGGCCGTCATCAAAACCCAGGTAATCATGCTTCCCGGCTTTACGTCCCAGTTGTTCTTTGAAAGTACTGAGATCATTGTAGGAAGTACCCAATGAAACGGTGAAAAAATCCTGATCCGGAATATCCTTGGTGTTTACTTGTACATATCCGCCGGCAAAGTTGGCGTTCATGTCTGGTGTAGGTGTTTTGCTCACAACGATGTTGTCGATCAGGCTGGCGGGTATCAGGTCAAAGGAAAAAGATTTTTTAACCGGCTCCGTGCTGGGTTGTGTAATACCATCAATGGCAGTTTCGTTCCAGCGTTCGCCCATACCACGTACCACTACATATTTTTTGTCGATGGTAGTGAGGCCGGTCACGCGGTTCAAAGCGTCTGCGGCGTTGTTGTCCGGGCTGCGGGCAATTTGTTCGGCAGAAATCCCATCTGATAATTCAGCTGCCTGTTTTTGTTTGGCCAGCAATCCTGATATACTGGCTTTCTTGTAGCCGGATGTAATCACCACCTGATCCAGTGTATTTGTTTTCGCCTTCATGGCTATGGTGAGGGGCGTGAGGCTGTTTTCCTTTACCACCACATTCGTGATGCGCTGGGTCTGGAAGGAGATATAGCTGATCTCTACAGTATAGGTACCTGGTTGTACGGTCAGCATATAACCGCCGTCGCTGGCAGACTGCGTGGCTGCATTGTTGTTGTCCACGATACGGATAGAAGCGCCGATAAGTGGTTCGCCACGATCATGTATGATCTTTCCGCCGATGCGGCCGGGACGCTGTTGGGAGGGCGTTGTTTGCTCCGTGGCGGCGGGCTTTTCATCAATCATGATATGATTGTTCCGCAGGGTATAGCGCAGCTGCGTATTTTTCAATACTTCTTCTACCGCTTTTTTTACCGTAATACCGGTGGCCTGTAGGGATACTTTTACGGTCCCGTATTTATTGATGTCGTTGCCATAAACGAATTTGAAGCCACTCCGTTGCTGTATTTCGGCCAGCGCCTCTTTGATGGTCCGGTTGGACAGTTGCAGGCTGATTTTTTGATCGGCTGCCTGCTGGCTGCTGGCCGGCAGGGGAAATGTCAGGAATAACAGGGCTATTGCCAGGATAGAAAGCCCGACATGCTTGCCCGTTCGAAGTAGCATAGCTGATAATCCCGATGGGGAAGTGTTTTTTTGCATATTATTGTAAATGTTTTACTGATGAATTGCTGCGCATATTGATTGGTAAACCCGGGTATTCCCGGTAGGTGCTGTAAAGCCATGCAGACCGTCAAATCGTAGGGCTTTTGCAGCGATAAGGTGTCCTGCCGCTGGTGGGACACTTTTTTTAATGATAGATGATCAGGTAATTTTGCTGTCCATAATTGTTGTTTTTTACTGTCCTGTTTTAGTATTTATTGAATGGTACATGTTTTTCCATCTGGAGAGATCCGGTAACTGAATTTGCCCACAAACCCTGTCATGTCCAACACTTCCGACAGGGATTCCGTAGCCGAAAAGAGGCCACTCACGACCTGTCTGGCGATGACGGCATTTTCAAAACGAACGGAAACGCCGTATCTATGCTCCAGCATTACGGCCACATTGCCCATGGTCATATCCGTAAACACCAGGTTGCCGGCTTTCCATTGTTCCATGCTGCTGATATCTGCTTTGCCGGCGGTGGCCTGCCCGGTTGCCGGATGGTACGTGATTTTATGTCCGGGTGTCAACAGCGCCAGTTCGGTTGTTTTTTCTGCGTGTACGGCACTGATGCTCACTTTACCGGTAGCTACGGCTACTTGTTGTTCCTGCCCTTCATAGGCAGTTATCTTAAAAGAGGTGCCCAATACCCGGGTTAGCATGGTGCCCGACCGGATGGTGAAGGGATGCCGCTCATCACGGGTTACGTCAAAAAAAGCTTCTCCCCGCAATTCAATGTCGCGACCTGTTTTTGGGTAAGTAGCCGGATATTTCAGGCGGCTGCCTGCTGCCAGGTATACCACTGTGCTGTCGGGCAGAACGTGTCGCCTGGGGGCGCCGCTGGGATTGACCTTTTCTACATAGCGTATTTCAGTAGTGGCTGCCAGCCGGTTTTTACTGAGTTTTCGTACAGCCAGTCCCGATAGTAATATACAGCCGGTCCATATGGCAGCATACCTGAGCGATTTGCGCCAGCTGATGGTGTGTTTTTCTTTCACCACTGCAGGAGCGGGAAGACTGCTTTCGTAGCCGGCTATACGCTGTTGCATGGCTTGCTGTTGTTGCCGGATATGCTGCTGCATAGCCATACTTTCCGCCAGAGGATAATCCCAGGCCAGCGCTTCCCGCCGGCGTATCAGCGTATCCAGCAATATCCGGCCTTCGTTGGTGTCGAGTATGATATATACCTGCCAGCGCTCTTCGGCCGTACAACGGCCTTGCAGAAATTTTTGCAGTAAGTAGCTTGCAGCTTGGTTCATGTATTAAATTTATGTTAACAGCAAAGCGGCTACCCAAGCGGCTATACGATTACTGTTAAACTCGTTTTTTACCTGATGTATAAGGTTTATAAGCGCCCCTTTTTCTATAAAGACGAGAAAATAATTCAAGCACCACCTATGCGAAGGCGATTTTTTTTTGAGGATAAAAAAAGCCGTGCAGTATGAAGCATCTCATACCCGGGATCTGCTGCCTGCAGCTGAAAACAGCCGCTGTACGTATCCGGGAAAATACAGGATAACCCTGACGCTTACACTGCGACCGCTTTATAGGTTCGCCTATGTATTTTTATTACTGAATAAAGACTATCGACCGGCTTAACTAATTGGCACTTACCCTGACTCAATGCTGTTAACATGTTCCCTCCATGTAACAGACAATGTGCAACCATTTGTATGACCACTTTGCAGACACCTTATTGTCGCCTGCTTCCACACAGGCATCTGCCAACGATCTTTTAAAAATTTTATGACCCTTCTAATCCTTTACGTATGATGTTACCCAAATTTTACTCCTTTAGCAAGATGTTGATCCTGTTCCTGCTTTTCAGCTGCCTGCTATTGCCCAAAGTACGGGCACAGGTATACGCCAATAGTCAGACTGCCGGTGTCACGGGGTTATGTCTGTTATGTGGCGTGGCTAATGCAGGCAATGCCGTGAATAACAGTAACCTGAATGATTACGCCACTTTTAATATCGGTGTGGGATTATTGGGGGTGTCGGTGTATCAGACACTTATTTTTCCTGCTGTCGGCACTGCTGGTTGCGATTCGCTCGTGATCGGCATTGGTAGCGGCAATGCCGTTCTCTCAGTCAACCTTTTGGCGGCGCTCACCATACAAACATTCAATGGTACGGTCGCCAATAACGATGCGCAGCGGGTAGACAGTAATAACCTGCGACTCTGGGGCAACAACCGCGCAGAAATTGTGCTGAAGCCAGCCAGCACTTTCGATCGGGTGAGCGTTACGTTATCCAGCCCGCTCCTGGGGTTGCTGAATGGCTTTAATCTGTATTATGCGTACCGTAAGCCTGCCCTGGCAGCCCCCAAATTGGCCGACAGCACCAGCATCTGTAGGGGCGATACGGCCACGTTGACAGCCACGGTACCTGCCGGCGTAACAGTACGTTGGTATGATGTCCCGGCGGGCGGTACTTTGCGCTATACCGGTGCCCGTTACAAAGTCAGTCCGGCTGTTACAACCAGCTACTATGCCGAAGCGGCAAAGAGCGGATGTACCAGTGATCGTAAAAAGATAGCCGTCATTGTACACCCGAAGCCTGCCAATCCGGTATTTACCGTAAATCCGAGCGTGTATTGCAACGCCCCCAGGATAGGAATTTCCAACCATACTGCTGCTGTTTATTACCAGGTACGTACGGTATATGATGGTCTTGATGGCCAGCTGCTCGACACTGCCTTTACCGTGATGAACAGTGATACCGTTGTGGTGCGTGACCTGAATGAATTCTACAATGTTACTACCAGGCTTTATATACAGGCGGTTGATAAACTCACCGGCTGCCGGTCAGATACCGTCATGCAAACCCTGATATTCAGCGCACATGCTACCTATGCCGATGTAGATGCTGATAATGTGACGATCTGTAAGGGGGATAGTATTACGCTCCGCGCATATGCCCATGGCCAGCCCAATAATACCCTCGTGAATATACGCTGGTATGATGCCCCCACCGGAGGTACCCAGCTGCATAGAGGAAAAGAGTTCCGGGTTAGTCCTGCCGATACGACCCGTTATTATGTGACCACTGGCTATTATTGTGAATACCTGGTACGTACCAAAGTAACTGTGAATGTACGCAAGCTGCCAGCCCCTGTTTTTACGGTACCTCAGGGACCAACGTGCGGCGCCACCAAAATAAAAATAGAAAATCATCAGGCTGGCTATAGTTATCGGGTGAGGTTCCGGTTCAGGTATAACCCCGAAATACTATTCGACACCGCTTATGTGGTTCATACCAGTACCTTTCCCATATACGGATTTCTGCCGCCATTACCATCTGTCGTAGATATTTATGTACAGGCAGTAGATGCCGTGACAGGATGTCGCTCTGATACGGCGCATAAACTGATGAACATCGACGGTTACGGCCAGCTACCTGCGGTAGATGCAGATAGCCTGAGCATATGCAAAGGCGATAGCGCCACCCTGCACGCATTTGTGCCGATATATATGGGTGCCCGCATCCGTTGGTATGATGCGCCTGTTGGCGGGAACCAGCTGTATCGGGGATATTATTTTAAAGTAAGCCCGCCGCAAACTACGGTATACTATGCTGCCGGCGGATATGGATGCGAATTCCCCAAACGTGTTCCCGTGAAAGTAATCGTGAAGCAGTGTACGAAACAAGCCTACCACCAGGCTTCGAAGTCAATAACGTTTACGCACACACTGACCTTATTCCCTAATCCCAGCGCTGGTGAAGTACGGTTGCAGGAGAAGACAATACTCGCCGGCAGTTGGCTGATTATCAGGAATGCCGGAGGTATGGAGGTACAGCGGAATATATTGGCGGATAACAGATTTATGTTTGCGCCGCAGCTGTCAAATGGCATCTACTTTATTGAGATCAGAAAAAGTGCAGGCGAGGTGTATGTTGGGCGGGTGATGCTGACAAGATAAGATTTGGTCATGCCGGGCGCGTTGACAAATGTGTCCGGCATGACCGATTGGATGGTAGCTGTTGAAATGCTATTGCTGCCTATATTTCCACCAGCCAGCTGAAAAATGTTCAGGCGAATAATGACCTGCAATTGCTATAGATAATAGCTATAAAAGAACGTTTAACAGAATGGAACCGGGTACTTAATTTTCGGTTAAAGTACTTCGTTTCTTTTCTTCTTCGGCTACATTATTTTTCCTGACATTTTTGATGGCACCACCAAAGTTGTAACTCAGGTTTAATTTAATCATGCTGGTTTCGAATTGGTTTTGCCACAATTGCTGTACAGCCCCGCTGTTTTGCTGGTAGTAATTTCGGTATGATTTAAAAATGTCCATAAAGTTAAGTTGAGCCGCTGCTCGTTTATTCAAAAACTGCTGCCGGATACCCATGGTTAAATAGGCGAAAGCCTGGTTGGTAATGCTACGATCCATGCTTTTGCCGCGGTAATTGAAAAGAACCATGACAGAGCAGTTCTTGCTGAGGGAGAAGCTATTGTACGAAGTGGCAGACAGACTGATAATACCCCTGCTCTGTAGTAATACATCATTAAATACACCTTTAAAAGATCGTTGCGATAAAATAGCATTTGTACTGGTGTACCACCAGGGTAGTACTTGTTTGCCGTACATGGCCTGCAAGGTGAAATAGCCCGCATAATCGGCGTTGCCAGGCAAGGTGGTAATGATGCCATCATTTAGCGGAATAGAAAGACTGGTAAAATCATCCTTACTATAACTGTAGGTAAGGCCGAAGAAAAATGAATTTTTATAGCCATACCACAAGTCAGCATTGTAGGCAATTACAGGTTGAAGTGCAGGATTACCCTGTTGTAAATTGTTACTGCTAATGATCCGCACCAAAGGATTTAAACTTTCATAACCGGGGCGTTCTATCCTTTTGTTGAGCCCTAAGCTAAGGTTATGTTCTTCAGATAATTTGTAGTCAACATGCAGTGAGGGAAATGGCTGAAAGTAGCTGCTGGTAAAACGGTTTGTTGCAAATTGCTGTTCGCCCTGTCCATGCGTATATTCTCCTCTTATACCTACCTGATAGGAAATCTTTTTTTTCGTACGGCTATAGGTCAGATAGAGTGCGGTAATACTTTCTTTATAAGCGAATAAATCGGTTTGCTGACTGACCGGATCCTGATAAAAATTAGCATTTTGGGAATTGACATAACTTGTTTTTATACCCATCTCTAACTGGCCACCATTGCTTAATGGATGGGTATAATCCATTTTAAATGCATACGTATCAAAAATACGGTCTTGCGCTATTATACTTTTCCGATTGGAAACCGGACTGAAAGTGAGGGTGCTATTATCCTGGTCATTATAGTTGCCATAATGGTAATAATCCCAATCGATCGTTAGTTCCCGCCCGACGGTATCTATTTGATGTTGCAGGCGTAATCCGGAGGAGAAATTGCTCGCATGAATATCAACCAGGTTCATAAATTGCGATGCTACAAGGCCGTTTCCTGTCTGCCTGTTGTTGATATTAGCAACGCCGTCACGGTGAAAGGTTTGAAATGTTGGTTTAATGGATGCAGAGAGGGTCGTGCGTTTTGAAAGATAGAAATCCATGCCCAAATTGGGCGTATAATTGCTATTGGTTCTGGTGCTTTGAATATCAGCGGTGGATTGACCAATTGTTTTTCCGGCAGCATCAAGAAAGGTAGAAGCAATGTAGCTGTTGTAAAAATACTTGTTGTAATTGTAATCAACATTCAATATTAAGTTATAAAACTTTCTTTTGTAATTAAGATTGATACCTCCATTTGCTTTTCCAAATCTCCCTATCCCGCCACCAGCATAGATGTTGCCGTTTAATCCTGCTTTGTAGTTGCGTTTGCGGATAATGTTAATGATAGCGCCATTACCTGCCGCATCATATTTGGCCGACGGTTGGGCGATGAGTTCTACTTTTTGAACTGTGGCCGACGAAGTACCTTTTAACATTCCCGCCAAGGCTTCAGCTGAGAGGGGAGTGGCTTTGCCATCGATATAAATCTGCACTGATTTTCCATTGAGGCTAATCCGATCATCCGGTGTAACGGTAACACCCGGCAATTGGTTCATCACTTCCAGGATGGGGGCGCCGGAACCCAATCCGTTCAGGTTTACGATAAGTTTATCCGCTCTTCTTTCTACAAATGGCAACTGTGCCGAAATGTTTACCGCGGCCAGTTGTGTCACCGCTGGTTGAAACCGGATGATACCAAGCGATGTCGTTTGTGCAGCAAGTATATCGAAAGCTTTCGGGTAAAATGTACCATACCCCATCATCTTCAGCGCTATCAGATATTTACCTGCAGGGATTTCGAATGAGAAGTGTCCCCGATCATCAGCAAGTACCGTTTTAATGGTGCTGGAATCTTTGCTGCTTTTTAAAGTTGCCTGTACAAATGGGAGGGGGGCGCCCTTTTCATCCACCACTTCACCGGTAACGATGCTAAGTTTTTGCTGGGCATTAACAGGCATCTTGCTGAAGAACAAAACGAAAATGAAACCTAAACAGTAATAAAATCGGGTGGATGTAGGCAATGTAATAAGCATAACGTTTGTAGGAATTAGATGCCCTCAAACGTATAACTAATAAATTAGTTAATCAACTAATTTATTAGTCTAGATAGCTAAGTGTTTAAATATTTTGTCTATTTAACTGATTCTCAGACTGAAAATTTATAGCAATCCCCCATCCGAACGCGCCATTAGGCAACGAATCTGATATGTTTCCTGCCTGTTTGGAAATCCGGGCTTAAAAATCGCTGCTATAATAAACAGATTATTATCGTCCTCATTTTTACTACGCAGCAATAAACGAATGGATATCCCGGAGGATAACCATCCGTTTCATTTTATGAAGCGTGCATTAAAGTGCCGTAAGGGTCCATTTCTGGCTACTGCCGCCATGCTGATGCCCCAGAATAATCCTGGAACCTGCTGTATTATTGGCGTTAGCCACATCCCAGATCAATCCGGTTTGTTTATTGATGAAAAGCCAGCTGCCATCCGGGTTTTGTACCGGCTTCCATTGCTGTTGGTCATTGCCTGTCCATTCCATCTGCTGGATATTGTTACCCACTGCGCCCAGTACCTTGGCACTGTGGCCGGTAGAGATGCGGTACCAGTTACCGCCCTGATGAATCAGCTGCCACAGCTGGTTCATGTTACCTTCGTAGTGCCATTGCATAAAGTCTGCGTTGTCGTTGGTGGAGGCGCGGCTGATATCGGGTGTAAGAAGGCTCATGGTATTTATGATTTTAAATGCGCCGTCAGACAGAATGCCGCCGGGTACGGGTACATAGGGCGGTAATGTGATGGCCGGACCTTCGTAGTTGGAATTGGCGGTATATATCGTCCATAGCTGCTCAATACTTCTGCCGGTGCGGGTCCACCAGAACTTCGGTGTATAGGTACCTGCACGGCAGGCTTTATCTGCATCCAGTACAGCCCCTGGCAGTACCCGTTTCTCTATCCAAACCAGGAACCTGGAGGCGACATTATAACCGGTAGACAACGGGCGTGGCTCGAGGGCGCCAAATATAGGTCCGGGGGCCGCACTGCGGGTATTGATCATATACCGTACAAAGTCGGGGATCCCTTCCGCCATGAAATGTGGGCCCACCTTGTATTCCTGGATGATATGCGTTACTTCATGTGTCAGCACATCGATGTTAATCGGGTTGGCATTAATGAAAGCAGCATCGATCGTAATGATGCCATTGGAGGCGGATCCGGGATACTCATGTCCTGGCTGAATGATGACAGTCACCTCTTTTTGCGCATTCGGATTCAGATATGCCACCATGATGGGATATACATCAAAAAAGAGATCTACCAGCGCCGTTTTGGTAACAAGGGTAAAATCAGGACTGTTATTGATCAACTTGAAACTGAAAGGAGAGCCGGGCCGGGTAAATGTTTCGGTGACAGGTACAAAGGCCTGCGCCTGTGCGGATAAGCTGGCAGCTGCAGGTTCGGGTAGGGTGTCTTTACTGTTTTTACTACAGGAAGCCAATGCCAGCAGGCATCCGGAAATACATAGCAGTCTTCGGAAACGGAACATCATGATATTGGGTTTATGAATGAAGGAAAGAAAGACCTGTCCTGGCAGGAATGGGTTCCCGCAACAGGCGGATGGTCATTTTATTGCGCCTGTTTTTAAAGGTTACCTGTAATGCCGGTTACTGTGGCCGGCGTTTCGTACACATAGGTGTTGTTTTACCATATTCGTTACCGTTAGTGTCCCCTGTTATTTAACAGCAGGGAAGATAATAGCCAGGATAAGGACGGATGATGCTGATCCCGGGTTAACATTTTCAAAGCATGGTTGATGTCGATGCTATTAAGCCCACCATGTACATATTTGTTTACCATTTATAGCACCAAAATTATTGAAATGTAGTATTGCCGGTTGTCAACAGATACTCAATGAATTGTTAACACATTCTAAAGATGGCCACCAGAAGGGGCGGGGATCAAAAGCTTTTATTATCTTACCAACGGCAAAATGAGCTATCCGACCCTATGCAGAAATCAAGATCTATCTACCTCCTCATTGCTATTGTAAGTTTTTTTACGTTGGCTATCGTGCAGATCTACCTGGTCTTTCACATGTTTGAGTTACAGAATGACCAATACAATCTCCCGGAAAAGAAGGTGATCAAGGAGTCGTATGAAGATGCCATTGCGAACGATAATTTATTCCCTGGGGCGGGCAAAATAGTGGACCGGTATATTGAAGGAAGTAACCTCTTGCACCTGGAACAGCTGTACAGAACAGATTCGGCGGCCTTTCACGCATACCGGCAGCGGATGTTGGATAGTACCGTGAAAACGCTGATAGCCAGGAACAATATCGATAGCCTGTTACAGCTGATTATTACCCGGAATAAGCTGAACCCGCAGTTGCGTTATGCCTTGCTGCTGGTGGCAATTGACGTAGCTTTTGAAAGCAATAAATACATGCCGTTGTACGACAGGGAGCAGGTATATCCGTTGCTGGACAAACGGATACAATCAAAGCTGGGTATCCGGATCGGTGGTACCCTGCAAGGTTTGAGCAAACATAGCAGCATTACTTCCCTGACATTAAGCAGTCTGCGGGCCTACAGCTACCGCATTCAGTTTGCCCTCTATGTAGATACCCCTCACCGTAAGCTGGCTATCCTGAAAATGATGTGGCCTGTTTTACTGTTATCGATATTCTCCATTGCCGGCGTGGTAGCCTTATTCTTTGTCACTTATCTGAACTGGCTCCGGCAGCGTAAACTATCGGATATGAAATCTGATTTTATCAACAACATCACACACGAATTACATACACCCCTGGCGGCCATCATTGTTGCTAACAAAAGCCTGCGCAACGAAAAAATCATTGACCGGAAAGAAAACATCGTTTCGCTGACAGAGGTCATCCAGCGTCAAAGCGAACGGCTGCACCGGCTCATTACGCAGGTAATAGACCTGACTGCCTGCAACGAGATCACCCTACATAAGGAAGAACAGGCGGTACACCGGCTGTTGGATGAGATGCTATTGGATTTCAGGTTGAAATATACAGATGCCCAGATTGATCTGTGTCTGGAGGCAAACGCTACGCGGGATATTGTTTGGCTGGATACCTTCTGTTTTACGACCCTGATTTTTAATCTGCTCGACAATGCCATGAAATATAATATACACGAGCGAAAGAAAATAAAGGTCACTACACGCAGTAATAAAAAGCACCTGGAAATAAGTATCGAAGATAATGGCATTGGTATCTGCGCGGATACACAAAAACATATTTTTGATAAATTCTACCGCAACACCAAACCGTTGCCGGTGAAGGTAAAAGGGTTAGGCCTGGGATTGTTTTATGTGAAACAATGCATTGAAGCGCATGAGTGGGAACTACTGGTCTGGAGTCAGCCTGGCAAAGGAACTACCTTTACGGTTACTATTCCTTTGCCACAGTAGTTGAAGAATGGCCCCGTTTTATATACATTAAACACCACGGATATGAAAACAAGGATTTTATTTGCGGAAGATGAAACTGACCTGGGTAACGTCGTGCGGCAATACCTGGAGGTGATGGACTTTGCAGTAGATTGGCACACCAATGGCCGGGATGCACTGGCTGCATTTCGCAAACAACCCGGTGAATATGATATACTATTGCTGGATGTAAGCCTGCCACTGCTGGATGGTTTTCAGCTGGCCAATGAAGTATTGCAGCTAGCGCCGCATACTTTTTTTATTTTCCTGACTGCCCGTAAAGAAAAAAACGATCGGTTACATGGATTGAAAATTGGCGCCGACGACTATATTACCAAACCCTTTGACATTGATGAGCTGGTACTGCGTATCAGAAATATTATCAAAAGGAGAGACGGCGGCAGTTTCCCATTGCCGCTTACCTCCAAGCTGGAGGCAGGAGATATCCTGTTTCTGAAAGACGCGCTGAAACTAGTCATCCGGCATCAGCCAGAGATCATGCTGACGCCGCGGGAAGCAGAACTACTGGAATACCTGTTTCGCCATCAGAACAAAGTAGTGAAACGGGAAGATATTCTCGTACAGCTATGGGGAGATAATGACTATTTTCTGGGCAGAAGCCTGGATGTGTTTATCTCCAGACTGCGTAAGTTGTTGGTACATTCGGAGCAGGTGAGTATTGAAAATGTGTATGGAGTGGGGTATGTTTTTAAGGTGGTATGATTGGGCCAATCAGCTATTGATAATATTTTCATCTAACCTACCTGCAACTGTAGCTTTTTCTAAATGTCCAACAGTTAGTTTTTTGGTTGCCTTCTTTTTTTTACCGGTTAAAAACCGCATGATAGCAGGTATGATTATATCTCCTTCTGGTTCAAAATATTCTGCGGCCATAAAATGAGAAACGTCTACATTAAATACTTTCCCAAAGGCGATTATGAATTCTACGGCATCATCGCCCGTTATTCCAAGATCGTCTTCTAGCATTGTTTCTGAGGTAATCTCTTCGTTATCAATATGAGCTTGCCTGATTACAAAGTCTTTTAATTTACTGAATGGCTTATCCATAGTATTGATATGGTCAGTTTTTAGTGTACAAACGCAAGTAAATCATTTTTATGTTTAATGGTCTCTTTAGTTTTAAGACCTGTCCAGGAGCTAATACAAAATCTTCACATGGTGGATCTATAATAATTACTAAAGATTCTGCCGATGTATTATCAAAACTTAAAACTAAATCTTTGCTTACCATATTTTTAATAGATGTTGTTACTGGAACATGGGATGCCTTGGAGGTACTATAAATTAAATTCCCCGGTTGTGAAATGAGATTAATACCCACTTATTTTCCTTACAGGAATATTCAAATATCGTTGTTGAACCTCCTCCATTCGAGAAGTTATAGTCACGATTTTTATAGGTTATGTAATAATCCATAATGTTGATTGTTAGTCGATTGTTATTTAGTATTGTAAGTACTTTCCATGCATATATGCCCTTTGAGAGTGCTTTCCTATTTCTATCATCGTAAACATTAATAAGTTTAAACTTACTGTTGGAGGGTATATCGTTTAAAGGCTGATTTTGTTCGTTTAATAAGTACAGGTTATTAAGATAGTCGTTATTAGGCTGTTTTTTGGTTACGTCCAGGTATCGGGTATACATAATATTAATAGCGGAATCTATCATTGACTTGTATTCGTCTTTATTTTGTTGTGCGTTTACTTTAAAGCAGTAGATTAATATACTAGTAACAAAAAGCAGGTGCTTCATATTTTATCAGTAGTTTTTTGAATTGCTCTATGTAACGGATTTAGAGAGGTTTTACTTTCGGATGGATTTAGGATCGATGTCTATTCAGTCAGAGAAATTGTCTACTATTTATTTTGATCTTTAGTGGCTGTCGATAACTCATAAACTAATGATCAGTTGGAAAACAAAATATGAGACATATACTAGTATAGGAAGAGATAATACGAAAGTTCTATCTATTACAATAGAATGCTGATCAAACCATTGATGGATATAATATTTCATTATCTTAAGTGCTATAATAATTCCAATTATTGAAAGAGGTAATACCACAAACCAGCTAATTAACCTATTTGATGGACTTCTTTCAGGAATTACTTGAACATAACTAACAAGTATGTCTTTGATAGCTATGATAATAAAAATAATAAATGATAGTAGTGAATTAAGATACAGAGATCTATTTTGAGTGCTTGGTTCTCTATTTTCCAAGAAGTTATTTGTAAAGATCATTGCAGGGAGAATTATTGGATAAAACCCATCCAATTTTATCATTGGATTTATTTGCGAGAAATGTAATGTTCAATTGTGATACGGATATTGGTTTACGATCTTTTCTGCCGTATCCAAATTCGAGTTCTTTGCAAAAAGATAATAGATTTCCAGAAAAAGAAAGATCCAGCAGGCCATCTTTGTTGATGTCAATATTTTGAAACTGCAGTTCAAATGGTTGATAGCTGATACAATCCATACTATTATTGTAAATAGGGATTCCATTTTTGCAATATTGATTAGATAAGGTATTGAAACTACTTTGAAAGTCTAGGCCATCGAAATCATATAAATAAAAATAGCCTTTTGATTTTGAGATATGAGTACCTCCAATGAAGTAGTCTGTGTCACTTTCTATTAGCTTCACAAGTCGTAAATGTTCCAAAAAGAATACAGCGGCTTGCGCCCTTTTCTTACTAACGACTAAAATTCCTTTTTTATCTATTACTTCCGGCAGGTTTTCGGATAACTCGAAATTATAAATGTCAGTTTCTCCCCATTTTTTAAGTAGTACTTTTTTGAAGTGTGTTATCTTTTTTATGTCATTGGGGGTGAGCCCATTAAATAAATGAGGGAAGGCTTCCAGAAATTTTTTTTTTCTAGTCAGGTCTGTATTAAGATCATCTATGATGAATTTTACAACTTCACTACGGCTTATCGGATCGACAGACTCTTTGTTTTGGTATCCTTTCTCATATTTATCAGATGATGCAAAAGAGGGTGTAGCATTTATTGTTTTCTTATCGGATTGAGATGTACACCCAGTGAAAAGAGTAATAAGAGTAATGCCAATAATTAAGTTTCTCATTCTATGTAATATGAAAATGTCAATAATTGTTCTTAGTTGCTTTCTGCATGCTATTGTACCTTTCCAGAATCTTTTTCATGTAGTTTGGATCTCCACCACCATTATATCGTTTGATGGCGTCTAACCAATCTCCATTGTTTCCTGCTCTCCAATTCATATTTCCTTTTGAATCGGAAGACATACCTTTTATAAAAAGTAGCTCGATGCCAGAATGAATACTTTGTTTAGCTGTCATTTGTTGTCCTTTTTCTAAACCTAATCTTATTTTCATATCTGACCAATCCCCTTTAACATTTGATTGCATTATATCTGTTTTGCCAGTCCCAGTGTTACCACTTACTGTGCCCGCTCCAGATTCTGTTAAAGCCATCGATTTTACTAGGTTGACATCTAATTTTTGAGGTAAGTCAGACCCTATTGTATGGTCATCGTCTGGAGTGGGTAAAGAGTTTGTTTGAGTAGAGAGTTTCGCCATTTCTAATCTTTCATTAAAAAGGAAGGTTTGAGCAGATATTAGATAATCATGTTGTTGATATACTGGTTGATCATAATTAAATCCACTTACATTTGCAATCTTTGGCATTGTGGCTTCGGAAAATGTTTTACCAGATGCGAAATTTCCAAATGTTAAATCTCCAGTTTGTACAAATGTTCTAAATTGAGTTTTGGATGGAATTCGATAGATTTCATTACCTGCTCTGTCAAAAAATACGATATCTTGAGGGCCTTTTCCATCTGGATCTACATATTTTAGAGGATTGTTGAATGTGTAATTATACGGAGAGAAATTTGACATTTTATCAGCTAACGGATCAATTACCGACCATCTCCCAGTTTGCTGGTTATACATTCTCGCGCCATAGTCATACCACTCTAATCCGCTACCGTCTCCAAATTCTCCTCGTTGCAACTCTTTTCCATTATACTTGATTCTATTCTCAATATAAGAAGTTCCTTTGAAAGCATTAGAACTAATCCCTGCCATCGTCAACCCAAATGGATAATAATGTGTCTCTTCCAGTAAAGGGCCATCTGTCTTGGTAACAATAACATCATCAAAGAATAGGTTGTAAGGACTCTCATTGCTGGTATAAACATACATGAAGCCGCTTTTGTTGACAACAATTTTATCAGATTGAAGTACTTGAAGTTTATCGGGGAATTTTTTTACTTGTTTAACACCACTACTTTGATCAACCAGTTTAAATTGGTCGTCAAACAAAATGTAATTAAGATAAGCTTTTATGTTTTCCTGATGACGTCGTTCAGGATCTTTTTCTTTTATTTTTTGATAATCACTATGAAAGAAGCTGGCGTTAAAAGGGGTAAAGTTACCCGGAGACGTTGCGCCATGGTCGCCACCAGCCGCAGCGTTGCCGCTAAATGTCTGTATCAGGTCCGCCAGCATGGTGGCCGCCGGTGTGCTAGCCGCCGCCGGGGCCTGGTCCGTTTTATAGAACGCTTTGGCCGCTATTTGCAAGGTATCTCCAGCCATTACTTTTAATACAAGGGAAGGACCGGTTTTTTTGCCGTTATTACCGGGCGATAGCCGGGCCACAGATTTATTGCTGCTACTATCGGTGGGGTAGCCTGCCGGCCTGGGAACCCGCGTGTTGTCGATGTTGCTGAACAGCGTGTTTTCCAGAGCCGCCTTATCCGTTTCCATGGTGGCTTTGTAAATGCTGAAATCTGTTTGTTCGGTGAGCACGCTGCGGATATTGCCGAGGTGGTCTTTCAGGAAGTAATCATATACATAGCTGATGGGTTGTTTGTCTCTGAGTACGAGCCTGATCCGGCCTTCTTCGTGGGGCAGGTATTGCAAGGTATCGTTGCAATAGACGATGCCTTTGATATAGTCGGTTACCGTGGTGGTAGCCGGGGAGGTGGAGAGGTCGGTGACGGTTTTACGTAGTTTGTTGCCCACGGCGTCGTAGACAAGCTGAATGGTGCCTTTACCGGTGACGGTAACGGAAGTGGGCAGATTCAGGTGGTTATAGATGATGCCGTTGGCAGGGATGTTTTTGTTGGCGTCGCGGGTCAGGTTCCCGTTGTCGTCGTAGCTGTAGTCATTGTTGCCGGTGCCGTTTACTTCTTTGAAGTCTCCCAGCTGGGAGGAGGGATCATTGGCAGCATCAGCCACGCCTTGCAGTTGGTTGCTGTGGGCAGGGTAGGTATAGGTGAGGTTATCGATGGTGGTGCTGGCGGCGCCTTTCAAGCCCTGGTGCGTCATGGCCAGTATATTGCCATTGGCGTCATAAGCCGTGTTGGGGTCGGTGCCATTACCCATTTGCATGCTGAAATTGATGCCGGCGGAAGTATTCCAGCCACCGTTGAACTGGGTGAAGTTACCTTTCAGCAGGCGGTTGGCGCCATCATAGGTGTAGCCATAGGAGCGTCCTTGCGGATCTCCTTTGCTGCGCCAGGTGATCCCGGCAATGTTGCCATTATACTGTTGTTGCGTGTATCCGTAATCGTAATGTAGCTCGGTCCCGAAAAAATGATTACCACCGCTGCGGGCGTAGTCGCTATTGATACCTTTCAGCCAGCCGCGGATGTTATAGGTGTAGGTAAGACTTTCGAGGTTGTTGCCCAGGGTGGTTGTTTTTAACTGGCCGGTTTCATGGTAGGTGTATTGCGCAATGGTTTTAAGGGCGCTGTCGTTGGGTTGTCTGGCTACTTTTTGCAGACGGCCGGCTGCATCGTAGCTAAGGATATTCAGCCACTTTATGTCTGATGTTACCCGGCTACGCGGATTGCTGTGGCGGTTATAGGTACTGAGTACTTTCCCGTCGAAGCTATACAAGGTGGTGGTGATATCCTGGCCGCTGTTGGCATTTTCACTGATGGTCTGTACCAGACGTCCTTTGCGGTTGTAGTAGGAGGTAGTGGTGAGCCAGGTATCGGTACCGGGTATACGAACTTTGGTACCAGTAGGGAAGCCTTTGGGGGCACTGACGGGCGAAGAGGCATAGTCCGGATAAGGATAGCCGCCGGTTTGCAACCGGGAGGTATCTGCCGGCTGCGCCGCCAGCGCACCGGTATAGTTGTAGTGATCGTAGTAATGATACGTTAGCGGGATGAGTGCCGCGGTATTGATGCCCGGCAGGGAATGGGTAGCCGTTACCGTAGTGGTGCCGCTGGTGAGCGTTGTGTCAATAAAAATATCGGTATCGGTGCCGCCACCGGTGTCAAACCCCATTTCCAGGGTGACAGATTCCGTCGCTTTGTATTGCGGCCGTCCGTCGAAGTTATTGACCGATAAATCGGTGACGCCCGGAAAAGTATAGCTGATGGCCTGGGTGCTGCTGGTGGCGGTATTAAGACTGTTCTGCAGCGTGGCCCTGCTGGCAGCAGATTTATACAAAGCCGTAGATATAGGCCGGTTCAAGGCATCATAGAAAGTAACCAGCCATTGTTGTTGGTTACGGAGGTTACCATCCCGCGTGAAGGCAGGCCGGTCGCGCACATCATACACGATCTCCGTTGTATCTGCTCCCGGTATTTTTCTGAAGATGGTTCTTCTTTTGCCATCATAGCCATATAGATAACAAAGCCCGGCGGCAACAGTTGGTGTCATGACCCAGTTGCTTTTAATGGCATCTACTGCTTTGGGTGGGATGACAGCCCGCAGGTTATAGAGATCATCATACACATAGTAGGTACAAAGCCAGCCGGGATGTCCATCGGCGGCATTGGCCGCGGTAGCCGTTTTACGGAGTAGTATCCGGTCTTCGGCATCTTTAAACACAACGCTACGATTGCCGTTTTCATCGGTGGTGATCTCTTTCAGCAAGGCACCTGCGGCATAGGTGCGACCAGTGTTGCTGGTGGGAAGTGCTCCGGGGGCGATGTCCCAGATACGTACGCCATCGGCAACAGTATTTACCAGGTATTGTTGGGTAACACCTTTGCCGCTACCGCCCCAGCTGTTGCCGGGTGGCAGTGTTTTAGTGACCCGGCTCAGGGGAGAAGGTTCGTATTGCGTTTCCTGGTAATAAATTTGTTCGCCGGGGTATTGTTGCCGCAGGAAAGCCTGTTGCCCGGTGAAAGGAGTTGCTTTAAACTTCCCGTTATTGTCTGCCGCTGTATAAGGCAGATAGGTATAGGCTTCTCTGCCCTGGTCGTCGTATACAACGGGTGTAACGATATCCTTACCGGCAGGACTGGCTCCTTTTTGTACCTGTTGTAATAATCTGCCCAGACCATCGAAGTATTGGGTCGATTCCCGCACGGCTTTTATATCAGTCGCATTTAATACCACGAGGGTATCTGCAGTGGGGATGGAGGGCTCCCGCTTACGGATGCTATTTACCTGCATACCAGTATAAGGTAAGGGTAATAAAACCGGCGTAGCGGCAGGTAAACCATTGCCACCGGGTATTTGCCGGGCCTGTACGGCTACTGTTATACCAGTGAGCAGACAGCTGAGGAATATGGATAAAAATGTCTTCATGTTTTTCGGAATTAAAACAAGCAATACATTATTGGGTAACCGGTTGTTGGTAGCGGTATTGAATGAGTTGTTCAATTTTTCCATCCAGGTTGTTGATCAGCTTTAGTCGCCTGTTGTTGTCATATTCATAGAAGGTGGTCTTGCCGGATGCATCGGTGACGGAAGTAATACCTGTGAGCGGGCTGTAAGTATAGGTGCTGACCTGCGCTGTGGTACCGCTAAGGGCGGTGCGAATCTTGTTGAGTTCTGTCCGCAGGGCCTGGTCACTGGCCGGTCGATTGATAACGGTCGTATCCACGTAACGGATGACGGTAGCATAGGTAGCGCCGGTGATGAACGCGACAGGGTACTGGTGATCATATCCCCAGATAATGGCTTGCGGCGCGTCATAGGTATTATGTTGCTGGGTAATGTTACCGAAAGTATCGTAGCTGTCGAAGTTCAGTGCGGGCACATAGCGTTTGTCCGTATTCACCGATGTGGCGCTGATGGCGGTAGGCGTGAAGTTCGTCAGGCCAGTGGTGGCATCCAGACTGAAAACCGTATCCGCAAAAGGCTGGGCGGGTTTATACCGGATGTATTGTGCGCTGATGGTACGTATATTACTGTTATCCGCTTCCTGCCGCTGGGTATATTTTTCTATGAGAGCCGCTACAACATGTTTGTCTTGCAGATTGCGGACGGCAAGTGCCGCAGGTGTGGCCGTGCCGGCAGCAATGGTGAAATCCGGCGGATAGCGGTAATGGGTGAGGAGGTAATCTCCTTCCGCATTACGGGTCGTGGTTTTGATGGGATAGGTATGCGAATAGCTCCTGTTGTATTCGTAAGTGGTATTGGTCGTGAAGTTGCCGGCTGGTGTATATACGATAGACGAATCGGCCGACTTGAGGGCATGGCGGCTGGTGCGCAACGCATAATAGGGCCGTGTGCTATATTGCATATTGGGGAATGTCAACCGGATATCATCCAGTATCAGCGAAACAGATAGCTCATCGGAGAGGTTATCATCCAGGAGATACTGAAAGAAGTCCTGTTTCACCAGCTGCTGTTTGTTGTTGCGATAATCCACTTGTTTCAGCAGGCCCCGTTTCCAGGCATTATCTTCCGATACGCGGGTACGTGTGGGCAAGGTCAGGCTCTGTACATGTTGATCTGCATACAAGCTTTGGTTATCCCTGCCATTGGTGTAATAGTAAGTAATCTGACTGCTGTCTGCGCTGGTTTCTGTTACTTCTGCATAGCCGATCACGCCGCCCTGGGCATTTCCCAGTGGTATCAGCGGATTGATGGAAAGATTGATGAAGCCGCAGATGTCCTGTTTATGGCCTTCCAGATTGTTACCGATGGTTATCGTATGTTCTTCCCCGTAGTAATAGGATTGGCTGATATTAGAAAAGGGTGTTTCTAATACGCCGTTAGAACGTTTCGCGGAATGATAGGTGTAGGATTTGGCAAAAGATGCACTGGTATCTACGGGATCGGTGAACGTGATTTTTTTAACCCGGAGGCCACCGGCAGTATAGATACCATTGGTTTTGTAGGGGAATAACAGGTCCACTTTCATCTCCGCCAGCAGCCCACGTTTGGGCGCATTACAATAGATCCTGTATTTTCCTTCGGGCAGATAAAGCTGCACGGAGAAATCAGGATTGGCTTTATATTTTAGCTGGTTATAGGAGTATTCATCAAAAGGATTACCGATAGTATCTACCGGAGAAACGGTATATGTTTTTAATACCTCAAATGCACCGGTACTGTCGTTGTACCGTTCCAGCCGGGCGGTTGCTTTGGGCGGATCAAAAGGATAGGGATTACGCAGGTGAGTTTGATATTCCGTGAAGGTAACCCCGACGTTGATGCCCAGATCGCCCCACAGCTTTACCTGCTGGGCTTTATGTACAACGAAGTTCCGGATGGCTACCGGTTCCGGCGCAGTAGGGCCGCTGATCATAAAAATAGCGCGGCAATATTTCATGTATACGGAATCCAGTACCAGTTGGGTATAGCGGTCTTGTTCAATGGTACTGTCTCTGGTAAAGGAAAAGGCGCTGTACGTGTTATCTTCATATTCAAAGGTGGTTTTCCCGCCGGTAGGGTAAGTGATCGCCGACAGCGTGCCTATTTGCCCGTAGGTGGCATCAGAATTTTTATAGGTACTGTTGGGGAAATTGAGTCCGTATAATTGTTGTGGGGAGAAGTTTTTATAGATTTTGAAATTAGGTTGATACTGATCGTTGCTTAAAGGACTGCTATCATTGCCTATCTGTACATTTTCATCTTCTGCATTGTAAAAACCCCAGAGGTCTTCGCCTACAGCGCCTATCGGCGGCAAGGTAACACCGTGTACAGATTCGATATAGGTGAAGCGGTGGGTCTGATCATTGACGGCTACCTCCTGTAGTTTTAATCTTTTCAATAATTTACTGCTGGAGGCGCTATTAAAATAATCGTAGGAGAACCCAACCTTCCTGATGCGTTGACTACCAGCTGTGACAACAATACTATCATAGCGATACCGGTACATATCTGCGCGGGTAGTATCGCCATAAAATTTGATTTTATTATTATTCCAGTTGATTTCATGCAGGAACAAGGCGGTGGAATAGAAATGCGGTTTATCGTTGGTGTATTTGGGGGTAAAGGGCATGCAGTTAGGATTGTTGCCATATGCGTAGTCTGCCCTGGTAAGATCCTGATGTTTCAGCACATTGGTCAATATCCATAGAGGAGCGGACCACAGGGCGTTCTCATCATACAATTCATGATTATAGTATTTTTTATAGGAAAAGGTGATCGTCTGTTGATGATCAGGTAGGTATATTTTGCTGAGATACCAGCTGGTATTATAGAGGCGGCCACCAGATATAAAGTGCATATTGGCGCTTTCATCGAGGGCTGTTTCTGTAGAATCAAAAAAGTATTGTACTCCTCTTGTATCCGTAAATTTGAATTTACGGTTATCGTATTCCATTTTAAGATCACTACCGGACAACGTCATCGGCACCCCTTTATTGGTGAAGGTAAACTGCCCGGTGTAGCCCATGAAGTTGAAATAGAAAAGGTCCTGCTCCATATCTATCCGGGAGTAGGGAGAAGGATTTACCTGTTTTCTTTCGGCATCGATTCCCGGTGTGCTGAATATCATGTCGATACGTTCCGGGAGTGTGAAGTTGCTTTCAAAACCGCCTATATTAGTGCCAATACGCGCTTTATACTGACTGTTATAGTAGTCGTCTGCGTCGGCCATGCCTTCTTTATAGGGGTCGTGATCATCCGGGTAGCCGCGCACAATCCGGGTGATCATACCACCGGCATTGAGGGTCCAGCCCAGGCCGGCCGGCCCGGCAATATCCCGCACCTTAATGCCGGAAGCATGGTAGCTGAGTGATATGGGCAGCGTAACATCTTTTACAGTCAGTTCATACAAGGGTATGCTGATGTTGGGAATGCCGCTGTAATGGCCTACCGGCACCTCTACAAACTTTCCTAGCGAAGCTGTTTGAACGGCCGGGGGAACATGGTACAGCACAACGTTGCCGGTTTGAGCAGCGGTGGTAAAATGGGTAAGGGTTGCTGCTGCAAACAATGCATAGGATATTTTCTGGCGGATGAATACCAATATATCAGGGATCATAGCAGGGGCTTTATCTTATCAATAAAGCTATTTTCACGGCAAATGGATAGCAGTGCTATTTATTCGGGTGGGGGCTTACTGGAGCATGCCAATTGATACGGATTAGGTATCATTTCCGGCAAAATTGTATAAATCAGTGGCGCATAAATTCAAATGGAGATAATGCTGGCGAGCCGACATTATCTCCAATGTGTCCTATTCTTCCTCTACAGTCGCTGTGGGGGCATTCTCTATGACTGAGTCAATGCCATTATCCCTTCCTGAAGAGGATTCATACATTTCACTGGTGCCAATTACTTGTCCATTTGAGGCCTTTAGATTGAAATAGTGTTGCCCGTTTTTTGCAACTAGTTTTTCGTAACGGTTTTCATCAGGAGCGTTTTTCTTAACTGAATCGATTCCGTTATTACAAGCACTTTTTGTGGTGTACATTTCACTCGACAGAATAGTTTGGCCATTGTTTGCTTTGAGGTTAAAGTAATGTTGTCCGTCTTTAGCAGTTTTAATAATGAACTTACCCATAAATGTTTAGTGTTTAGTAGCGTTAGAGATTCTCTGTTATAAAAGTAAGTTGAAAGGCAACGAGTAATCAGTTTGATGGTTTGCATCCGGGAGCTAAACTTATTAAGAGACAACAGCACTATAAATCAATTTGGGATAATCACCGTATGGTAACCATTTTAATAACAAAATTGTTCATTTCGCTATGCAGCTTTTCTTGTTATATTTTTTGTAACAAGGTTCGATAGTTTTAAATAAGCTGATATGTGTGAAGGGAGATCGTGTTGATACTATGGTATTGAAAACAATTGCCTGGAGGGGTGGGATATATCGTATAAATATCCCGATAGATCACCAAAATAACGTCTCAAATATAGTTGTGGTAAACGATCGATGATTTCCTGTGGGCGGAAATGTTTTTATAGGTCCCGCCCTCAGGAATCAGTTGCTTTTAATGGAGATATGTTAGATTAATCTTCCCGGATTGATCCTGGTTTGGCAGCTTTGCCAGCAATGTTTATAACCAGTGTTTCATGACTTACTGAAATGGTGATACTATCACCAATTTCAAATCCGGCTTTTTCAAGCCAGTAGCCTGAAAGGTTTAACCAGGGAACCTCTTTCCATTCATACATTCGGGGGGTACTCTTAGCATGTAGTTTAGCTTTTCGGTGGATTAACTGTGTATTCATGATGTGAATTATTTATCACAAAAATACAATAAAGTTATTTAAATGGCACATTTTAAGTGTCTTTTTTATCTTTTTAGTGTCATTTGTGCGTCATTAAATGTGCTGTTTGTGTAACATTGAACGGTTGTCATAAACATGGTGAGTGAGGGATTTAATTCACATTTAACTTTAAATCGCTAGTTTTAGAAATAAATAATACATTATGACATTCGGCCAGAAAATCACATTAGCAAGGAAGGATAAGAACTGGACGCAAGCTGAATTAGGTGATGCAATCGGCACCTCGAGGGATATTGTTGGAAAGTATGAACGGGATGAAATCAAACCTTCGATCGAGGTGGCAGCCAAAATTGCCGATGTGCTGGATTGTTCACTTGATTATCTTGTAAGGGGGATTACTAGTCAAATAAATATGGCCACCACCTCACCTGATTTAATTCAATACATGATTAGATTAGGGAACCTTTTACCAGTTCATAAAGACCACGTAATTGCAGTAATAGATGCTTTCGAAGCAAAAGAGAAAATTCAGTCCAAAAAATAACCAGGCGCTCGCCAAACCGGCCAGTATCCTGAGGTGAATAAATTAGTATATTTATTGTGTATTTCAGATTTGTGCCCCAGATATTATTGTAACTGTCACCCCATATCGCTATGAACTTTATTCTGCCTAAATATCTTCAAAAAGATATAACGGTAACGACTATCCGTCCACCTTATAGTAAGAGTGGACTATTACCATTTTTAGATACTGTTACTTTCAATGGAAGCTTTGGATGTGTGTTACTACAATCTTTTCATAAAACAGACTTTGCTATTTATCAACATGTATTCCGGATGAAGCAACAGGTAAGTGTAAAAGTGGAGGCAAGGCAGCCCATGATTACACTTAGCTATGTGCTCAAAGGAATCATACCTTGTAACCTCAATGGCTTTGGTAAGGCGATGTTAGCGGAAGGTTGGTACCATCTTTATTATGTACCAGTGGGTAAGCATACGGCAGCCATGCCTTGTGGAGAAGCAGTTGTATTCCAGATTAACTTCAACCAGGAACTTATTCAGGAACTGGGGAACAAGTATGAGGTACTCCGTGATGTGTGTGAAAATGTGATG
The DNA here is from genome assembly GCF_025989125.1 of Chitinophaga nivalis. Lineage (NCBI taxonomy): Bacteria > Pseudomonadati > Bacteroidota > Chitinophagia > Chitinophagales > Chitinophagaceae > Chitinophaga > Chitinophaga nivalis. The sequence goes on from NZ_JAPDNR010000001.1 coordinate 4,320,452, forward strand.
AATGAAAGTGGGAAAGGAGTACAGCAAATGGCGGCGGAGATAACACCCAGAATCAAAGAAATATTAAACGGTATTTATAATTGCAACCTGGAAGATGCAGAATTAGAACTGTTTTTACGGGCCCGCATTTACGATCTGCTATTGTTATATCTTGAAGAATTAAGTGCGGCTAAAAGAAGTTTTAATACCCGCTATCATTTTTCCAAAGAGGATCTCCAGGCTTTGCATGAGATAAGTACTTTACTACAAGAACGAATACACGAACCGATTAACCAGCAGGTATTAGCACGGTATGTTCATCTTCACCCTAAAAAACTGGCAGAGGGATTTAGGTTGATGTATGGCGTAACGATCCATGAATGGGTATCGAGAGCAAGGATTGATAAAGCCAAAAAATTACTAAAGGAAAGCAGTATACCCATCGGTGAAATAGCCCTGGAATTGGGCTATACGACTACTTCTATTTTTACACGGGCATTTAAAGGTATGGTGGGTTGTACACCAAAGCATTACCGGAAATAAAGAACCGGGTAATTACTACCCGGTTCTGAGAATGGCTAGATAACCTGCTCTTTTAGGGTAATATTCCCCGGCAAATCGCTGGCCTTAACCTTTACGGTACAACCGCCCGGTGTCTGATTTTCCTTTGTAGCGGTGTATATCCAGTCCAGTCCATTGTTGCTCATTGCTGCAGCGCCTTCTTCCAATAATTCATTGGCGGCACTAAAGATGGAGACTTGTACCGCGTTTACTTTAAAATCATCGATGGCACGTATCCGAATAGTACTGCCTATGAGACCCGTGTATGGGCTCACATCCAATTCCTTGATTTCCGGAGCACGGAACGCATCTGCCAGGGCCAGGTTGTAAGCACTTAGCCCATTTTTCGCGGCTGCCTGATACATGGTCAATAAATCCGGATTAGCCATCACCGACTTTGCGTAAATGGAGGCCGTAAGGAATCGCTCCCGTACTGCCTGTTGCGCATCGGAGGGAGGGCGATTGGTTTTTCGGGGTCTTTTACAAAGAACAGATTGCCCGAAGCGCTGGCGGAATACCAATTGCTTTGCGAAGGTGCCATGGGCACCTTGGATAATTACATTGTCATTTGAATACGCCATAAGATAGGCTTTAGAAATGATGAATTACTGGGGATGCAATGGCGGATATTTGCTCATACACCTGCAGTATGTTAACACTTCAAAGTTGAAAAATAGCGCGTGTTTTAAATATCCCAAAATGGAGAAAAAATGTTCAAAACTGGAGATTTTGCATAGGTACAGTGTAAAGTTAATCTTGTGGCAGAAAGAACTACTTTTTTTATGCCTCCATCGCAAGGTAAATGCGTAAAGATCATGTGATACTATATTACCAAATATGCTTACTACTAGCTTACTAAAACAAAAGCACATTGAATGCACAACGTTTGCAATCGGATTTTCCTGTTAAAATTATATTAGTATGTTGGAAGATGGGAGAGGAATTATATAAGGTACGTGTTTTTCAAATATACATGTTTTTAGCATCGGTACATAACTGGCTGATAAGATGCTGTTTTTTATCAGCCTCCTTGTATTACCGCTTAGCAAACCTCATAAGACAAGGTTGCTAAAATGCCGATGGGTAGCAGGTATTCTTCACTGGTTATTCTTTCTCAAATAAAAACAGGGCCGTTTTTCCATCGCCGGAAGTCGTCACTTTTAAATGTTTGCCGGCTATTTCGTACACAATCTTTTTCGGAAAATCGTGCTGCGGGTTTTCACAGGTGAATCCATTGGGATGGATAGCGGTTACTTTAAAATAAATAGGCGCTTTATTTTCCGGCACATCTGCCACATAGTATATGCTGTCATCTTTAACCAGCAAGGCTAATTTTTCTGTGAAAGTGGTGTCTTTCCCTTGCAGCCGGATGCCAATGCCCTTTAAGGCAGCCGGCGTACTGTGTTCCCATTGCTCAGACCCGGATCGTCCTGGTTTGTTGTTGGTCTTTTTCCAGGTGCCGGTGAGCCAGTGGAGTTTGGGGAAATCGCTGGCTGCTGCCTGTCCGAATGTGGCAGTGGCAATGATCATCAGGGTAGATAACAGGAACAATTGTTTCATCGTGGCAGGTGATTAAAGGTGAAAAGGAATGAAATAAATGGTAGTTATATCCTTCATTTCATCGGGTAGCACAATTTAATACATCGCAGTGAAGTCTTCAAATATCCGGATGGAAAGCCGGTAATAAGCTACCCGTTTAAACCAAAAGAGCACCGCATATTTTGCGGTGCTCTTTTGATAATGTTTATCCGAAAGGAAATCGTTATCTCACATATTCTTTGAAAATTCTGTTCAGCCAGCGCAGCATCATAAAGATGATGGCGGCTGCGCCTCCCAGCAGGAGGAAATTCACCAGGAAGTAGTTCGCCTTGTTGTCGTACGTATCCCATAAGGTGGCCAGAATACCGGAGAGTTTATTACCGATAGAGGTGGCCAGGAACCAACCACCCATCATCAGGGAGGTAATACGTGCCGGGCTGAGTTTAGATACCAATGATAATCCCATCGGGCTTAAGAACAGTTCTCCGATGGTGATAACGCCATAACAGCCGATCAGCCACCACGGGGATGCTTTGATGGCACCATTGCTGCATACATACACGGCCCCCACCATCATCATGGTAGACATAGCCGATATCAGCAGGCCCCAGGCTATCTTCGACGGAGTAGAAGGTTCCTTGTTACGTTTCCGTAGCAAGGCAAATAACAACACAATCAATGGCGTCAGGGTAATGACAAAGAAAGGGTTGATAGATTGGAACAGCTCTGTATTATACAAGCTGATACTGCTTCCTTCCGCTGGCATTTTCTCTGGTGCTACGTTCTTGAAGTAAGGTACCTTATCCCATACTTTCGCCGGTTTACCAGCAGCATCCCGTATTACCCTGAATTCTTTATCGTATGCGGTAACGGAATCCTGTTTGTTCTGCACGGTTTCTACCAGGTAAAGGCGTTTGGCAGGTTGCTCAATCACAGCCGGTATTTCGCGGTTGGTATAATACTGTGCCCAGGTAGTGAGTGCCGTACCATTTTGTTTAAATACGGCCCAGAACACGATAGATACGGCGAAAATGGCCAGCAGGGCAGATATGGGCTTCCTGTCTTTCGCATCTGCCTTTAACAGCAGGGATACAAAAAAGAACAGTATCGGAATACAGGCGAAGATGAATGCATCGGTGGAGTCGGAGCCGAAGATATTACCGGGAATAAACCAGGCGCCCAATCCCACAACAATGGCAGGCAGGAATACCACGGAGAAGATGCGGCTCAGCGACATATCACCTTCCTGCTCCGGTTTACGTACATCCGCATGGCGGTAGTGTTTCATACCGATCACGAAAATCAGCACGCCCAGGAACATGCCGATACCGGCTGCGATGAAGGCTGCACCCCAACCTACGGTATTACGCAGGAAGGCCGCAAAGAAGTTACAGATAAACGCACCGATATTGATACCCATGTAAAAAATATTGTACCCGGTATCTTTACGGCTACGGTATTTCTCATCGTTATATACATTCCCCAGCAAAGTAGAGATGTTGGGTTTAAAGAATCCGTTACCAATACAAATGAGTGCCAGCGACAAATAGAAAACCGTCAGGTTGTGCACCGACAAACCAATGTAGCCTATCCCCATCAGTATACCGCCAATAATAATCGACTTACTGTAACCCAGTTTGCGGTCAGCGATCAGTCCTCCCAGGAAAGGGGTCAGGTACACAAAAGCGATGAAGGTGCCGAAGATATCCGCTGCGGTAGCACGATCCATACCCCAGCCACCTTTCGCGGTGTCTGTCAGGTATAACTGGAAAATACCCAGAATGAGATAAAAACCAAATCGCTCCCACATTTCAGAGAGAAACAGGAAAGGCAATGCTGCCGGATGATTACGTGATTTTGCCATATAGAATTAAATAATATATATGTGGTATAAGGTAATTTGATAGCAGTAAACTGGTCGCTTCCCTCACCGCCAAACCGCTAAAATAAGCCAAAGATGGGAATCTAACAGGGGTAAGCAGAAATAATCCGTCAGGAGCAGCGATGGTGCTTTCCGTAAAAGCAAAAAGAAGATGGCAGGGTAGGTAGTCATCATCTCCCGTTAATCAGACTAAAAAAACGGTGGAGGGGATTTATCGACATAAAACAGTCGCTGAAAAAATGAATAGTACCGTTGCTAACTTTTTTATTTTCAATGATTAACCTTAGTTTTGCGAGATAGTTTACCATAGCAAATTAATACAGCGCGAAATGAAATCAGCTTATAGGAAATTGTCTTGTCATTACTATTATCAACATCAGCAATCATCTCCCGGGAGAAAAGAAAAACATATCTGACAACCCCCACTGCCGGCAGCTGGCAGGCGCTATTGGATTTACATCTTTTATAAAACATCTTGTACATGCCCTTGACAAAAGTTTTGATTACTGTTAAAAGTTATCCCACGGTATCTTCCCATTATGATGAGCAGGTGAGCATCGCCGGTTTCAGAGAAGATGGTACTTTTATCAGAATATACCCCATTCCCTTTTCGAAAAAAACATACGAAGAACAATATCAGGCTTATGACTGGGTAGAGCTGGATCTCGCCCGCAATACCCGCGATTTCAGGTTGGAAAGTTTCCGGCCGGTAACCGTAGATGCGCCCGTAAAAAAAACAGGCCATATAGGTACGGCAGATCATTGGCACGAACGAAAAAATATTGTACTGAAAAATATATACCGGAACCTGTCTACCTTAATTGTAGAAGCTAAACACGAAGCATTTTACACCTCGTTGGTAGTATTTAAACCCGCCAGAATACTGGGCTTTGAGGTAGAAGAAACCGAGCGGGAATGGAACAGCGATCGCCTCGCGAAACTAACGGAAGAGAAAAATCGTGGTCAGGTATTTGAGCAACCGGAAGACCCGTTTGCCATGATGAAAAAGTTGCCCTACAAATTTTCCTACCGTTTTATAGATGATAAAAAGGAAGAAATTACCTTACCTGTGGAAGACTGGCAACTGGCCTCCCTCTATTGGAAAAGCCTGAAGAAGTACAGTGGGCCTGATAAAGAGCAACGGGCTATCAATGAAGTAAGAAAAAAATACCTGCAGGAATATGCGCGAAACAGCGACCTGCATTTCTTTCTGGGGACCACACAACAGGTACATGCAAGTACCAAACAGCCCTTCACCATTGTAGGGGTATTTCCGCCAACCATGCCGCCGGCAGTGGTACAAGGCAGCTTATTTTAATGGCCATCCTGTGTAAGGGGAGAGCTGCTTTTACAGCAGTGCTGCATCGTTATGTAAATACAGGTGCTTGTATTATCTTACATCTTCATATATACCAAAGATTAATTGAAGACTTATCCTATGAAGTATCTGTTGAGGCACCTCCGGGTTGGACTGTCAGCTTTCCTGATTCCCGTTGTTATGTTGTCTGCCTGTGATGGCGACGGCAAAAAAGACGACCGCAAAAAAGAAACAGTAGCTGCGCGTAAAGATACCGCGCAGGTAAATAAGGTGCTGGGGGATACTACCACCTTATCCACGGAAGCCTATGTGGCAGGTATTATCAGCCGGAGACAGGCCATTGAAAAACAGCTGCCGGGTATCAGCAGGGAAGTGGCCGCGCAACAGTATCGTTCCCTGGCGCTATATGTAAATACGGCCCTGACAAAGATGATGAGTAATGAGGGCGTATGGCTGGATAAATATGCCAGCTATGATCCGGCAACAAACGGGATACCTGCCAAGGTGCAAAAACGTATCGACTTACTGGCTACTGCAGGGGTGGAACCATGGGGTATCGGGGAAGGCTATACGGACTTACGCATCGTACCTGCCTTCTACACATATTTATTCAAGACATCCCTGCCAGCTGATTACACCGCCTACCTGCAACTGCAGGCAGATGAAGATACCGTGTTGTACAGTGCCGACGCAGGAATATTGATTCCATTCAACGCAGTCGGCAAGCGGGCGCTTAACTGGGAACAGTTCCTGGATACCTATCCCAACAGCATCTTTGTCGGAAATGCACGGGAACTGTATGAACGCTATTGTTATGATTACCTGTTCGGTCAGGATAATACCTCCTCGTTTGACCGGGTAGAAGATCTCAGCACGCTGGTGCCGGAAAATAAAACGGAATATCTTTCTTTCATACAACAACATGGGCAGACCAAAACCGGCGGCATTGTAAAAACATTTCTGACCGCTGTAACTACCTACCAGTCCTATTATGAACTGAGCCGGGATATACGCAGCCTTATTACCAAAATACATTCCGGGGAAACAAGTTTGTTGCCGGTACAACCGGATTTTCAGGTAGCGCATATCGCCCGCCTGACTAAATCCGTGTATGATACCGTATCGCTGGAGATAGGCGGGGGTATAACGGAGAAGCTCGTACGTAGTCTGGACTCTGTTATGTATTTTCAACAGGATAACCAGTTATATTGTGTGGCGGTATTCTCTAATGCCGGCAAATCAGCCGGGGCGCCTGTTTCCGGCTGGATGGACGTATGGGCTTTCAAAAAAACGAACGACCGCTGGCAAACAGCCGCTTATCTGTTGCAGGCAGGCGGCGGTGGCATGTATGGTCAGGCAGGGTATTTTGATAAGCTGATCAACATGGGCAACCACACTACCGGTATTGTGCTTTCCAGTGGTATTACACATATGGGTAGCAATGTATCCTGGGATGACGTCATTGCTTTTAACACCGATAAATTGAAGCCGATAATAAATATTGTTACACAGGATGCTTATGATGGCGGTAATGGCATGCAGCGATGCCGCCAGAACCGGTGGTGGTTACAGCCTGCCGGCCAAGAGGAAAACTACAACCTGGTGATCATTCCGGGAAGTTGTATGGGGGCAAATGTGCCGCTGGACCGGTTAACGATACCCTATAAAAACGGTGGCTATGCTATCCCGGAAGCATTCCATGATAAAGGTATCTGAGTGGTGAAGCTGATCATTGTATAAGTAAGAAATACAGTTATTCAAAGGGACAAATCGATTTGTTCCTTTTTTATTTTCAGGTGAAAACGGGACGGCGTCAGGATCTTCATCCTTGTTCCAGTACGCCTTGCCGCAGTATCTGCATACTGGTGGCGGCTTCCTGGAGCGTGAAGTGTCCGAATCCCAATCGCATGGCGGTAAGGGATTTGTGTTGGTACAATAATGTTTTCGGTATAAACAGGTTATTACGGGTACAGGCTTTACTGAGCTGCATCAGGTTAATGGGTTGTTTCCACCGGGTCCAGACGGCGAGGCCGCCGGCCGGTTTTTTAAAATCGATGAATTCCCCAAGCTGGTCCTGTAATACGGCCACAATATGATCCCGCCGCTCCTGGTATACTTTCAATGATTTTTTCAGGTAGCGGTGTATTTCACCGGCTTCAATCATTTCTCCCAGCACCTGTTCCATCAGTACGTCGCCTTGCCGGTCGATGATGCCCAGGTGTTTCCGCATTTCTATCATCAGGTTCTCCGGTGCTACAATGAATCCTGTTCTGAAACCTGGCGCCAGCGATTTACCGAAGGCACCGATATAGATCACCATGCCGTTGCTGTCGGCGCTGGCCAGGGGGAGCACCGGACTGTTATCATAATGAAAATCATAATCGTAATCATCTTCCAGAATAATAAATCCAAACTCGGCGGCCAGGTGAAGCAGGGCAATGCGGCGCGAGGCGCTGAGGGTAACAGTAGTAGGGTAGTGGTGATGCGGAGTGATATACAGCATCCGTATCTTATGTTTATGACAGATATCCCGAACGGCGGCTACGTCAATCCCTTCTTCATCAATAGGTACCGACATAATCCGGGCACCGGATTTCTGGAAAATCATGTTCACGGAAAAATAGCTCAGGGTGCCTACCAGCACGATATCTCCCGGAGATAATAATATTTCGGAAGCAATGAATACACTCATTTCCGTACTGCGGGTAATGAGGATATTGTCTTTGGATATATGGAGTCCGCGCGACTGATTCAGGTAGTTAGACAGGTGCTGCTTAAAAAACTCGCTGCCATCATGATTATAGTAGCCCAGCTTTTTGTGGTTAATCTTTCTTTTCAGGTTGGCGCTGTACAGGCTGGATAAATGACTGATCTGCGTCAGCCGGATATCGGGGGTGCCGTCGTTGAATACGTAATCGCAGGAAGAGTGTTCAAAGGGATTGTCCAGCAGGTTAGATTTTTTAAAGGAAAATCCGGTCACTTTAGGATAGTGGGCCAGCTCAGGTTCGGGCGTACTGCGGATCTTCTGTGGCCTGGGCGCTATTTTACCGATAATGAAAGTGCCTTTGTTGGGATGTGTTTGCACCCAGCCCTGGGCATCCAGTTCTTCATACACAGCTACGATGGTATTTCTGTTTACCTCCAGCAGTTCGCTGAAATGGCGGGTGCCGGGCAGCCGGGTACCGGTGACGAGGAAACCCCGTTGGATCGCGTTGATCAGCTGGTGGGCAATCTGTAAATAAATAGCGGTACCTGATTGGCGGTCTATCTGCACAAAACTTTTATAAGGCACCTGAATCGGACTACTCATGTTAGCTGGAATATGATGGTTTAATAGTCCGGCAAGATATTTTATTTATGGGAAGATGTATTTATATAGTTATTTATTTAATGTGTATGCGATTATTTTGTTAGTATATAATAGCAATAGGAGGGCGGCTAGCGGAGAGATAGGCCGGTGCCGACGAATATTTAAACAGCTGCTCCTTATCCGGACTAGCTAAAATATGAAAACTGGCCTATTTAAGTCATCCGGTTAGCCCCTACTTTTGAGCGGAAACAAGTTGAATATGCAAGATTTACTGGAACAGATTGTTGGTAGCAATTTCCTGCACGCCAGGTGGTTAAATACGTTATCCTTTATGGAGAATGCCGGCGCCAGGAAAATATCCGCCTGTGAGCATCCCACACTGGTAGACTTTATCCAGCTGAAACATGCGGCGGAAGAACACCGGCACGCCTATTACCTGAAGAAACAGATTGCCAAAATAGATACCGAAAACTGTAAAACCTATCAGCTGCACGAATTGCTGGCGCCACACCAGACGAGGCATTACCTGCACCAGCTGGATATGCAAACCTGTCGTTACCTGAAAACGGCCTTCCGGTTGGAAGGGCAGCCATTGAAATATGCGGCCTACCTCTTCGTAACATACGCCATAGAAGTACGTGCCGACCTGCTATACCCGGTGTACCAGGCTGCGCTGGATAAAGCACAGAGCAGAGTAATGGTACGCTCCATCATTCTGGAAGAAGAAGGCCACCTGGAAGAAATGATCAATCAGCTGAATCACTTCGATCCAAACTGGGAAACACATGCCCAGCATGTGCGTACCCTGGAACAACAATTATTTGATACCTGGATGGCCGCTGTTGACCACGAGGTACACCAGTACGCCGCTTTACAACAATAGACTACTTATTATCCACTCAATATTGCATGATGACATCAGCTATCAGAAATGACTGGACCCTGGAAGAAATCCAGGCCATCTACGACCAACCTTTGCTGGAACTGGTTTTCCAGGCTGCTAACACGCACCGGGAATGGCATTCCGCCAAAGAAATACAAGTATGTACCCTTTTATCCATCAAAACCGGCGGATGCCCGGAAGACTGCTCCTATTGCGGACAAGCTGCCCGGTATCATACCGACATTAAAGTACAGGCATTATTATCCACCGAAACAGTGCTGGCACATGCCCGGAAAGCCAAAGAAACCGGATCTACCCGTTTCTGTATGGCAGCCGCATGGCGGGAAGTAAGAGATAACCGGGATTTCGACCGCGTGATAGACATGGTAAAAGGTGTCAATGAAATGGGCCTGGAAGTATGTTGTACGCTGGGACTGCTCACGGAAGAACAAGCCGTTCGCCTCCAGGAAGCGGGCCTGCACGCCTATAATCACAATCTCGATACCTCAGAGGAATACTATAAAGAAATTATTTCTACCCGGAAATTCGATAACCGGATCAATACTATCAATAACGTACGCAAAGCCGGTATCACCGTATGTTCCGGTGGTATCATCGGTCTGGGAGAAACACACCGCGACCGTATTTCCATGCTGCTTACCCTGGCTACCATGCCTAAACATCCGGAATCTGTACCCATCAACGCATTGGCAAGGGTGAAAGGTACGCCGCTGGAAGACAATCCCAAAGTAGACGCCTGGGATATGGTGCGCATGATTGCTACGGCCAGAATTGTGATGCCGGCATCTACGGTACGCCTCACCGCCGGCCGTATTGAAATGACAGAATCCGAACAGGCCTGGTGTTTCATGGCAGGCGCCAATTCCATCTTTACCGGCGAGCGGCAAACCTTGCTGGTAACGCCTAATCCGGGTGTAAACGAAGATATGATGATGCTGAAAAACCTCGGATTAGAGCCTAAACTGAGCAAAAAAGAAGTATCGGCCTGTTAATCCGGGTAATCAATATGACATGCTGCCTGCATATATAACAGCAGCGGCTATACGATAGTGAACAATGAAACGTTACAACGCCTGCGCTGATATAGTGCAGGCGTTGTATGTATGGATAGCTATCTCGTGGCTTGAAAAACCAGGCTTTTTACCTCGCCGGGTACATCATCCAGGTCGCTGACCAACAACATTCCGGCCTTTTCCAGCACTTTCACTGATACGGTATTATACGGTCTTACCAAAGCCCATACGGTTTCTTTTTGCAGGTGGTTGAAGCAAAAATCAATCGCATATTTTGCCAGCTCCGTGGCATAACCTTTACCCCAGTGATCTTTATCAAACCGGTAGCCCAGGTTGAGTTTCAGCTCGTCCCCGTATTTTCTGTAGGTTAAGCCGCCGAAACCAATGAGTGTAGCAGGATCATCTTTCAGTTTAATGGCCCAGGTGCCGAAATGATGCTCCGTCCAATGTGTCAGCTGCCGGTCGAAGATGGCTCTCGCTTCCTCCAGGCTTTTGAGGGGGCCACTCGGATTATACAGGTTAGTAGCCGGGTCTGAAAATATTTCAAAATAGCGTGTCAGATCGGAGGGTTGTAATGCGTCGAGTAGGAGTCTGTCGGTGTAGTATGTCATGTTGCTCGTATATGGCTGATCGTTATGAACAAGGCGTATGAAATTACGCGACATTAAAATTATAAAAAGTTTAATGAATTTAATCGTTCTCCAACATCGGTACTGATTACCTATCTTTCGGCCTGATTGCATTAATAGCATATTTATGAAAGCCAGATTATTTATTGACGAGGATCATATCGGAGATGTCGATTTGCGGATTATAGATGAAAGTATGGGCGGTATAGGAGGGGAATTACAACCCAATCATCGCTATGGCAACTATGTACATCGCATAACTGCCTGTTATGAGGAGAAGGGGATAGCGAACATACTTGACTTTAACTTCGTATTAATGGGAGATACGGATGTGCGTATAGTAGCCGTAGGGGGAATAGGTATTACACATGCCGCCGGATCAACAGAGATTTATGTAGAGGCAGCAGGTGTTACAGTCGATGTGATCAAAAAATGCAGATAATTATTACGCCGATAAACCTTCAAAATACAGATCTTTGTTTTTATACTTAGTGATTTTTTGACGTTAACGATGAGCTATGCGTATAATTTATCAAAGCAAGACGATTATTATTCGTGAATTTTTACCTGCGGAAGTAGGATTGTTTACAGGACTTTTTGAAGATGAAGCGGTTACCCGTTATCTGCCCCCTCGTTCTCCGGAACAATATATTGGCCTGTTCAATATTGCACTGGAAGATTATGGCAAAGGATTGCTGAGCCGCTGGGGCATATTTAATGCTACCAACGATGACTTTATCGGTATCTGTCTGGGACGGGATTTTGTAGAAGTACCCGGCCAGTTGGAAATCGGTTATGTGCTGAGTCAGGCTTACTGGGGTAAAAATGTAGGAACAGAAGTGTGCCTGGCTTTAAAGCACTATTTGTTCGATCATACGGAGGTGAAGGAAGTGGTAGCCGTAACGGCGCCTGACAATATTGGTTCTCAGAAAGTATTGGAAAAATCAGGCTTCAAACGGGCAGAGAACCTGGTGCGGGAAGGCGATGAAATCGCGTATTTTATTGTACAACGACCTGCCTGAGTAGTGGGCTGCCAGGCCTGCGCAAACAGGTGAGCAGTTATAACTGTCATCATATAGCCACGCCAGGGGCGTGGCTATATGATTTATATACCCCCTTATTTTTTTGTCAATGCTACTTTCAGGCCTAACAGAATAAAAACAATGCCGGAAGTTTTATTCATCCATTTCTCGGCGTGTTTATGTTTGTTGAACAGGTTGGCTGCCTTGCTGCCCATCAATGCTAAAAAGGAACACCAGATTAAGGTGATCACAAACATAATAGCACCCAGTAGCAAATAAGGAATGGGATTTGTAATCGCCGTAGCGTGTATGAACTGAGGTAAAAAAGCTAAGAAGAAGATCGCAATTTTAGGATTTAAAACATCACTGATAAATGCCGTCAGAAACATTTGTTTCCTGCCCGTAATATCCATCGCTGTGGGCTTGATTTCCATCCCTTGCGCGTTAGTCGTCAGGGCTTTGTATCCTATATAAATTAAATAGGCAGCGCCCAGGTATTTGATAATGCCAAAGGCAATGGCCGATCTGGCTAAGAGGAGGGAGAGGCCGAAGGTGGCGGCACACGTATGTACAATCAGCCCGGCGCTTACGCCCAAAGCAGAATAGATGCCCGCTGTTTTGCCTTTGGATATACTTCTTGTCAGCACCATGATGGTGTCTATGCCTGGTGTAGTGACGACGATGATCGCAGCCAATATAAATCCGCTTAAATTATCTACTCCTAACATGTAATATCGTTTTAAATAACGTTGGAGGTAACAAAATAAGCTATTTCAGGGAATTTTGCGATCCCCTGCGCCTGTATGTCAGGGCAGCTTATGGTAGGTCTTGAACCTCCCATTGCAGACAATCCAGGGGATACCAATTGGGTGCATATACAAACGGGACGTTTATAGCGCCTGCATCTCAGTAGCCAGTATGCTTTCCAGCCGGGGTGCGAAATCCAGGCCCCACTTGTCCAGCGCTGCAATGAGTGGCAACAGGCTCTTGCCGGAGGCCGTAAGGTAATACTCCACACGTACCGGTGTTTCTTTATAGATCGTTTTTCCCACCATGCCATGTACTTCCAGTTCTCCCAGTTGCTTCTGCAATACCCGTTTGGTAATGCCATTAATAGCCTTTACCAGATCCCTGGGGCGTTGGGTGCCCTTGGCTATTTCATCCAATAAACAAAACTTCCATTTAGACCCCATCACTTCCATCGCCACACTCAGGCCACAATTATAGTCAATGGGAATTTTGCGTTGATACATACGTTGATATACTTGTTTTAAACAGGCAAATTTAAAGGAATCACCTGATTGGGTGGGTGATTAAATTATCACCAGGTGATAATTTAGCCCCGTATTGTTCCATCTGTCCGGGCGTTCGATATTTGTACCACGGATATCATGGAGGTTTTTATGGTACAGGCCAGCAGTGTTGGAAACGATAAAAATAACCACAGTATCCGGGATTCATTTAAAATAATAATCTAAAAAGTATAAGATGAAAACACTGGTTATTGTCATTCATCCCAACCTGGAAGGCTCGGTGATAAACAAAAGATGGATAGAAGAACTGAAAAAATATCCCGAAGCATATACCATACATGATCTGTACAGTAAATATCCCGATGAAAAGATCGACGTGGAAAAAGAACAGGAGCTGGTAGCCGCCTACGATAAAATTATCTTTCAGTTTCCCTTTTACTGGTTTAATTGCCCGCCGCTTTTCAAAAAATGGCTGGATGAAGTATTAACCTATGGCTGGGCATATGGTTCCAACAGTGGCTACAAGCTGGCAGGTAAGAAAATAGCATTGGGCATTTCTGCCGGTATTAATGAAGAAGATTACACCACCGCCGGCAGATATAAATACACCCTGGCACAATTAACCGCTCCTTTTGAAGTCACCTTTGATTACATCCGGGCGGATTACAAATCATTCTTTGCTTTTTATGGCGTAGAGTATAATCCTGATACGGAAACAATAGCAGAAAGTGCGCGGGGGTATCTGTCTTTCATCGCAGCGTTGTAAAAGGAAATTCAATGCCGGTATGGATCCGGTCAAGCAGTCGGGGAGATGATCTGTTAGAGATCATCTCCCCGGTTGTTAATAAGGTATATCAATATACTGTTTGTTGTAATAGCGTTCCCTGTATATGAGCCGGCATCAATACCCTTCTTTGACCAGCAGGGTACGTATCCGTTTGAGCGCAAGTGAGAGTTGATTCCGCACTGTTTTCTCCGACATCCCCAATAAATGAGCGATTTTAGGATTATCGAGCGCATGATGAAAACGCAGCTGATATACTTTTTGATTTTGAGCAGGCAGCTGCTCCACAAAATTGTTTACGGTACAAACCAGTTCCTTATGCAATAAAGCAGCATCTGTATGCCCGGCGGCAATGGGCGTAAACGTATGGATCGAAATGGTTTCTTTCCGCGATTGATCCCGTATATAGGCTGCTGCGGCAAATTTCACCGCGCGCTTCAGATAGTGTGCAATAGGCTGTGTGATGCGTAATTCCGCTCTTCTCTTCCAAAGTGAAATGAATATGTTTTGTACAATATCTTCTGCAGCGCAATCATCCTGCAGCAATTGCCGCGCTAATGTCAATGCTTCCTGCCAGTACTGATTGTAAAGTGCAACAAAAGATGTTTCATCTATAATGAAAACGGTTTTTTCAAACACAGGATTATTATCAGTCACAATACATGATTAAATAGCAGATAACGGATCATTTGGAAATGTTGGAATACCCGTGACAGGGCACGAAATCAGCAGCAGCACATCAAATCGCCAGGCAACGCTAAAGTAGACACTTCTTCCCCGGCCGGCTTTTACATTCGGGAAAATAATTTTCAAATTCGGGAATATGTTAAACGGAAAATTGAAAATCCCCTATGCCCTCAAAAAAAATATTTTACCACCGGGACATCACCACTAAATCGGATACTATGTCTGTAATAACCATCCAATGGACATAGATAAGCGTTTACTGGAAAAATATTATAAAGGGTATTGTAACGAGGCCGAGAAAGCGGCGATAGCAGCCTGGTTGCAGGCAGGCGATGCATTTACCGGCACCCCGGCAGCAGCTGGCGACCCCGGTGCAAAAAACCGGATGTGGGATAAAATCCGTTGCCATACCGTGGAAGAAGATACTGGGCAGCAACCGCCGCGTACCGGTTTTCAACCTGTGATCCGCCTGTATTACAGCTATATCGCAGTGGCCTGTACGTTGTTACTGTTGGTAGGAGGTATATATGTATGGCAACAGGTAAATCTATTACCTGATGAGAACACTTATGTCATTATAGATAATACAAGTAAACAGCTGCTGACACCACAGCAGGTTGGGAAAATAAGACTGTCAGAATCGGCTAATAGCGCCTGGCAGCATATTGCCATGGCGGATGATAAGAGCTATCAGTTATTTACCAATTCCCTGATTATCGATAACCGGCATGGAGACGATACCTGGGTATACTTAAAAACAAGTAGCGGGAAAGAAGGCGGGATGGTGAAGTTTCTTTGTAAAAAGAAACGTGCCTACGTAGCTGGATTTATTACAGAATGTACGGAAAAAGGTAACCGGAAGTACCTGTACGCTAAACAAGCCGGCACGTCGATGCTGCCGGAAGCCGTTTCAGTCAGCTTAAACAGCCAGTTGAATGCGGTAAACCGAAACGACGGATACAAAGGTTGCACTACTATTATCATATAGCCGGGCACGGTACTATACCAACAGCTATTTTTATTCATTTATAAAGCACACATATACGGTGAGACAATTTTTTACAGGATTGTTAGCAGGATGTTTATGCCTGTTAACGGGGCTTGCTATGGCCCAACAAACACAACATCCTACTGCCAATCATATTTACGGAGAAATAAAAAGCAACCTGGGCGAGCATATCATCGGTGCTTCTCTCATCCTGGATCAGGAAAAAAGTACCGGTGCTATTTCTGATTCCATCGGTAACTATCATATTACCACCGGCAACACGGGTAAGGTGAACATCGTGGTTTCTGCTATGGGATACCGGCCGCAAACACGTACGGTTTATCTTAAAACCAAACAATCGGTTCACATCGATTTTGTTTTAATACCGGATAACCGCCAGCTGGGAGAAGTAGTGGTAGCCGGCGGCAGCAACAACCAATACAAAGTAAAGCAACTGAAAGAGTCGGGCTTTAATGTAAATGTGATCGATGTAAATGAGTACGGCAACGTATCGGCAGATATCAACCAGATCCTGAAACGCGCAACAGGTGTGCTGGTGCGGGAGTCTGGCGGAGTGGGTTCCGATTTTACCTTCCAGGTAAATGGCCTGGCGGCGAAAATTTATATTGATGATATTCCCATGGAGCAGTATGGCAGCTCTATGACACTGAATAATATTCCGGTCAATCTCATCGACCGGATAGAAGTCTATAAAGGAGTGGTACCTGCTCACCTGGGATCAGACGCCATGGGCGGAGCCGTGAACATCATCACCAAACAAAAGAACCGCCGGTTTTTAGATGCGAGTTACAGCTATGGCTCTTTCAATACACACCAGATAGCACTCACCGGTGGTATCCGCAACAATAAGAACGGCCTGAAACTGAGAGCCAGTACTTATTACAACTACTCCGACAATAATTATATGATGTACAGCGATTCTACCTACAACGTAGCGCTGGGCGTCGTGAAAAAAGAAGCTGGTACCGATGCTTTCAGACAGGTGAGCATCGACAAGGCCCGCCGTTTTCATGATGCCTATCGTTCGGCCATGGGAGAGATAGAGGTAGGATATGAAAAAGTAAAATGGGCCGACTTCTTTACCATCGGATTTACCTATGCAGAAAATAAAAAACAGCATCAGCTGGGATCTACGGTGAACGCCGTGAGAGGTGGCTTCTGGACAGAAAATAAATACCTGATGCCCACCATTAAATACCGCAAAGATAATTTCCTGACGAAAGGATTGTTTGCCAACCTGTATGCCAACTACTCCAGGGATGTAGATGTGAACAGAGATACAGCGATGTATCGCTACGACTGGACAGGCGGCTGGGCGGAAAACTCCGGTGGCAAACGTATTCCGGAAGTGTTTACAAAATACTATGAAGACAGCTATGTGGGCCGCGCCAATTTCAATTATAACCTGGATAAAGACAATAACCACAGCCTGAATCTCAACTATACCTTCAGTACCACCAAACGGAAAGCGTATGACCTGATGGAAACAAATCCGAATAAAAAAGACCTCTCCGGTTTGCCGAGTAAACTGGGGAAACATATACTGGGTTTGGCCTGGCAGGGACAGTGGCTCGATCGGAAACTCATCAGTGTGGTCACGCTCAAGTATTATGGGATGAGTACCCGGGTGGCTTTGGATGGCAGAACATTTGATGATTACGGCAAACCGGTGAGCGGAGAAATTTATACCCGTAAGAATTTCTTTGGTTATCCCAGCGGCTCTATTGCTTTGCGTTACCGCATCACGCCGGACTGGGGCGTGAAAGGTTCGGTGGAAAGAGGCTATAATCTGCCGGAAATGACCGCCTTGTTTGGAAACGGACAGTTTGTACTGGCCAATCTGGATCTGAAGCCGGAACGTAGCGATAACTTCAACCTGGGTACCTATTACAATCATTTCATCGGCGATCACTTTATCAATCTGGATATCTCTGCATTTTACCGGAACGCCAAAGATTACATTGCCGTACAGGTATTGCCGGATAACCTGTATTCCCAGAGCAAGAACTTTCCCGGTGTTACTTTATATGGGGTAGAAGCAGAAGCCCGCTATGGATATAAGGACCTGGTGAATCTGTCTGCCAATATCAGCTATGATAAAGCGCTGGACAACTGGAAATACCTGGATCCTGCCACTCCGCAGGTGAGCCTGACCTATAAGGAACAATTACCCAACCGGCCATGGATATACGGAAATGCAAACCTGATGCTGGCAAAGCGCGACCTGATAGGCAAAGGCACGCGGGTACAACTGAATTATATGTACCAGTATATGCATTGGTTTTATCTCACCTGGGCTAAACTGGGTACCGCCGGCACCCAGAACTTTGTACCGGGTCAAAGTGTGCACTCCCTCATATTGGCCTACAGCTGGAACCAGGATGTCTATAATATTTCGGTGGAAGGAAGGAATCTTACCGACGACCGGGTATACGATAATTTCAGACTACAGAAACCCGGACGGGCTTTCTACGTGAAGTTAAGAGTGTCATTAATGTAATTCAATATCAATTAAAATATACAATATGAAAAGGTTCAACTGGAAAAGTGTATCCGGCCTGATGCTGGCAGTTATATGCGCTGCACCCATGCTACAATCCTGCAGCAAAACACCCGATGTATCACAACCGGAAGTGCCGGTAGTACCAAAAACACAAAAGGAATATGCCATCTTTGTAACAGTAGGTAATGCTACCAGTGGCGAAAACTATTATACTTTAGTGACCGGCGACCTGACAAAGGATACCTTGATTAGTCCGGTTAATTCCGGCATTGAGCCGGATAACGTGACTTCCTGGGCATATATTTACAGTGTCTTTTTCAACGGCAGTTTTTATTTCACACAGGATGGCAACATCATCAGTAAACAGCAAATCGTTAACGGCAGATATAAAAAGCTGGGTAACGTGGTGGCGGAAGCCGGCTCCTGGCAGCTGGGTATGATGAAAACCGTTTTCAACGACAAAGGGTTGAACTTCCTGAGCTGGGAAGCGAACTATAATGCCACGGAAGATGTGATCGAAAAGAACCTCTATGTGCTGGATACAGCCGCAGTAACCATCAAAACCAAGCTGCCGGTGAAATTCCCCGTGCCGCTGTTCGAGCTGCGCGATAACAACGGGAAGGTGATGGAGAAGAAAGATATTCCGATTACTCCTTCCAGTTTTGCGATTCGCGATAATAAAGTATTCATCGGATTTTACTACAACTGGATGACCAAAATTGATACCGCCTATATGCTGGTATGCGATTATCCGGGCCTGACCAATGTGAAACTGTTGAAAGACGCCCGGCTGGGGCATGTATCAGGCGCCTGGCACGCCAGCTCTTCCAGCTTCACGGATGAAAACGGCGATTATTATTTCAGCACGATCAGCAAGGATAAAAAATATGGCCTGTTGCGTATTAAAAAAGGTGCTACAACCATCGATCCGGATTATTCCTATAGCCTGAGCGAATTGGGCAACATCAGCGGTGGCGCTACCTGGGGCGATTATGCCGGATCTGATCATCATGCCTATCTCAAGAATGGCCTGGC
This sequence comes from Chitinophaga nivalis, assembly GCF_025989125.1. Classification (NCBI taxonomy): domain Bacteria; kingdom Pseudomonadati; phylum Bacteroidota; class Chitinophagia; order Chitinophagales; family Chitinophagaceae; genus Chitinophaga; species Chitinophaga nivalis. Next base: position 4,339,880 of record NZ_JAPDNR010000001.1, read on the forward strand.
TTTCATGGGTTCCTACATCATTGATGTACGCAATAAAAAAGTGGTAAAAGACCTGAACAGTTTCGGATTAGGAAAAGTACAGATAACGATGGATACCTATACCGAAAATAATAACGAGATATACGTAGTATTGAAAACAACGGAAGGCCGCTGGTATATCGGCAAATACGATGTAACTGCCAATACGCTGACAAAAGGAGTGGAGATACACAGTGGTATCAAAGGAATCAGCAGAATTGGTCGTATTAAATAATAAAGATTACTTTATCATAGATGGCAGCCGGAGCATAGTCGCTCCGGCTTTTTTTATATCACGGAAGATGTCTATGCCGCACCGGATGGCTGCAGCAACTTCAGCACATGACTTTGATCTGTTAACCCAAACTCCGCAGCAATCTGTTTCAGACTGAATTGGCCGCTGGCCATCCTTTGTTTGATTAAATGATTCCGGTAGTCCCGGATATAATCACGCAGGGTGGTGCCGGTATGTTTTTTAAAGTAAGGCCCGATATATTCCCCGGACATATTGAAACTGGCCGCCATCACCGGGGCCCGCAGCTGGTCTGGCTGATAAATGTATTTATGGATGTAGCAGAAAACCGCCTGCATCTCTTTGCTGCGGTGAAGGCTGTTCAATGCCGGCATGTTTCTTTGCAGGAGAGAAGAGATCGCCAGCAGCTGTATCCAGATGAGCGATTCGTTCCGCTGTATATCCTGTTTTAAGGCGAGCAGCACGTTGAAAAGCAGGTCAACGGTGTGTTGGTCCTCCGGGCTTAAATGAAAACGGGATTGGTGTGTTTCCCGGCTTTTGATAAGATATTCCAGGCTTTGTATACCGCCGATAATACTGTTGCCTGCCTGATGGAGATAGGCATCCGTAAATTTCAGGTACACAAAACGGGTAGGCGTATGCACTTCAAAATAGTGTGCTTCTTCCGGTCCCAGCAAAAATACATCGCCCTGGCTGTAGGACACCGCTTGCTGATTAATCACATGTTGTCCGGTACCATGTTTAATATAGATAAGCTCGTAATGATTGTGATTGTGCTCGGGATGCTGCCATTCGGCTACCTCAAAATCAGCCATCACAACAGGTGCAAATTGCCGGTAACGTTTCATAGCGGAAATGTACAAAATAATCACAGATAACTACAATGGCTGCCCAATGGTTTTCTATGACCTTTGTTATAACAAAACAGGATTTTAATTCACATAACCGCTTTTGATTATAAAACATGGAAACAATAAAACAAACAGCACTTGTAGTCGGCGCCAATGGTGTCATTGGCAGTAACCTGATTCAGCACCTGGAAGAACTGGGTACCTGGGATATCATCGGCCTGTCCCGCCGGGGTGGAACCGATAGTGGCCATACCCGCTATATAGCAGTAGACCTGCTGGATAAAGCAGCTACGGAGGAAAAACTACGTACCCTCACCGCCGTTACGCATATTTTTTATACAGCTTACGTAGAGCGGCCCACCTGGGCAGAGCTGGTACCGCCCAACCTGGCGATGCTGGTGAATGTAGTGGAGGCCATAGAGCCGGTGGCGCCCCGGCTGCAACATATTAGCCTGATGCAGGGATATAAAGTATACGGCGCCCACCTGGGACCTTTCAAAACACCGGCGCGGGAAAGTGATGCGGGCCACATGCCACCTGAGTTTAACGTAGATCAGCAGCAGTTCCTGGAAAAACGGCAGGCCGGAAAATCCTGGACCTGGTCCGCTATCCGGCCTTCGGTGGTAGGCGGAACAGCATTGGGAAATCCGATGAACCTGGTCATGGTGATTGCCGTGTATGCGGCCATTTCCAAAGAACTGGGACTGCCGCTTCGTTTCCCGGGTAAGCCGGGCGCTTACGATAAGCTGATGGAAATGACAGATGCTGGCTTATTGGCGAAAGCGACTGTCTGGGCCGCCACCAATCCACAGTCTGCCAATCAGGCCTTTAATATCAACAATGGGGATCTGTTCCGCTGGAATGAACTTTGGCCGGAAATAGCCGGTTATTTCCAGCTGGAAACCGCACCGCCACTGCAAATGCCGCTGCAGACAATCATGGCAGACAAAGCGTCGCTGTGGCAAACGATACAGGAAAAATACAACCTGGAACCACACAGTTATGCCGCCCTGTCATCCTGGGGATTTGGTGATTTTGTCTTCTCCTGGGATTACGACTTTTTTGCAGATGGCACCAAAGCAAGACGGATGGGCTTTCATGAATTTATAGACACCAAAAAAATGTTCTTTGATTTATTTGATGAACTACGCGAAAAAAAGATCATTCCGCCGGCGGCATTAAAATAAAGTATAGCTCCATCTTTCACTGCTAGCATCACTTCAAGTCCGCTGCGGGACCTCGCATCTGTATGTCCCGCAGCGGTTATGTATAACAAGCCAGGCGCCGCATCCACGAGGAAGCCCCTGGCTGTTGCATAGTTGCAGTGGATCGTATGTCAGCATACTTTTGTATTTTACCGATGTATTGAAACGGAATATTGGTATTTTACTATCTTATAATTGATGTTTGCGCCCAGGAAAATACAGCAGTGGCTGGATAAAACAGACATACATTTTGATACGCACTGGGGATTGTTCATCGGACAATTAAACGGTGGATTGTTACATAAACATTATCTCCTGCAAATCACTGTGGTGATAAAAGATACATTTGACATCACCAATGCCTATGGAAAGCAGCAGGCATTTGAAGGCTGTTTTATCAATAGCGATGTCATACACCAGCTGAATAGTAACGACCTCCATCTGACCATCTGGGTAGATCCGGTCCGTGCCAGAAGATATACCTGGCTGGATGCCTATCAGTCCGAACAGATAGTGGCCCTGCAGCCTTCTCTCGTAAAGAACCTGCAACAGATATTTACCGCTTACCGGACCCGAAAAACAGATCGGACAACCTTTCTGGCGGCCCTGCAAACCTGCCTGTTTGATAACGCCGACCGCGGAGAACAGATAAATCCCTATGAGGATGACAGGATTTACAAAGCCATACAACATCTGGAACAGCATGTAGACAGAGTGGTGTCGCTACGGGAAATAGCTGCATTTTGTTTTCTTTCCGAATCCCGGTTTTTACATCTCTTTAAAGAAAAAACCAACCTGAATTTCAGGCGTTACCAGCTTTGGAACAAACTCCTGAAATCCCTCCCTTACCTGCAGCAGCATACGATTACAGATACCGCCTGCACTTTTGGTTTTACAGACAGTGCCCACTACAGCAGAACTTTCAAAGAAAACTTTGGCGTATCCCCTAAAATATTGTTCAGACTAAAATAGCTGGTTTATACAAAGAAGAGCGTTAACCAGCATGTACCTTTAACAGCCTGAGATCATCAGGTGAAGAAAACGCTTATAACCCTCATCTGCCCGCTGTTCGGGCTAAAATAACACATATGTCCAAAGCCCAAAATTTTACGCCCGCCCTGGGCCACAATTGGTTAACGCAATTTTATGATCGGATCGTCAGTGTAACCATGCCTGAAACTGCATTCAGAGAAAAACTGGTAGATGAACTGGACCCGCGGGATCAGGAAACACTGCTGGAATTTGGTTATGGTACTGCGCAGAATATCAGTTTTGTTTATCAGCGTAACCATCACATCACTTTACACGGCCTTGATATTGATCCGGCTGTAAGAGCTATTGCGGTAAAAAAAATGGAGGAACAGGGGATAAGGGTACAACTGGATCTCTATGAGGGAAAAACGTTCCCCTATGCGGATCAATCGTTTGATAAGGTATTTAGTGCGCTGGTATTTCATCACCTGGATCGGGAAAGTAAAATAGCCTGTCTGAAGGAAATCCACAGAACCTTAAAACCCGGCGGGCAGCTGATTATCGGCGACTGGGGAAAGCCAACATCCATCGGTATGCGGATCTTGTTCTATATCGTACAGTTTATAGATGGTTTTAGAACCACTACTGATAATGTCAATGGACTACTGCCGGCATTTATGCGACAGGCTGGTTTTAAAAATGTAACAGAAAGAGGCGTTATTAATACCATGTATGGTACCTGTTGTTATTACCGGGCCAATAAGTAGAGGAAGCTGACGACTCCTAAAGTGTTGATGGTATTAGAAAGAAGCAGATTATAGAAAACCTGTCGTATCGTTCAACAGGTAGACGCCTTATTTTTCAAAAACGTGATAGAAGACAAAGCCGTATTCGATGATTTACTGATGAGATTAATCAAGTAGATAAACAATAAAAATTTTGAAAATGGCAGTTTACAAAGTGGTAACGCTTTTATACCGGCCGTTACCACTTTGTAATTGATGGAATAACTGTTGTGCAACAGGATCCTGTACAGTATGTGGTTTGATAGTTTTTTAGCTAAGCTATGCAGGCCTGTAATAGGGCAAGTAAATACTTGTCCATATTAGCAGGAATGTGTGATAACAAAAATAAATTATTGGTGTATTGGGTGGTGCATCAGCTCGTGGTAATTTACGGATAGTCTTGCATTTGTACTTAAACAGTTGCTTATAAACCAGTATTGATAAGCCTTAATGTAAAACGATATGAAAAATTACTTTAGGTATGATGGCTGGAGTCAGCAATGGTATCTGGAAGCTGTTTGATAGCTGCCGTTGTTATGTTAAATGTAACATCGATCGCTTAACATAAAATCAGCGCGGCGCTCCGGTAGCCACCGGTGCGCCGCAGCTAATTACTTAAATGACGCCGCTATTTTCCCCAGTATCCCGTCAAACAAGGCTTTCCTGTTTTCCGGATACCGGATACGCAGGTGATACAAGACATTATTTTTGATAATACTTTTTTGATAGCAAATAAACCGGATACCATCGGTCATGTAGCCGCTGATAACATACCAGCCCGGTTTGATAGTTTTATATACCACCTCCTCAGCGGTCTGCAGTTCCTGTTCATAACTGGTTTGCAGGGATGCCTGCGTACCTTCTCCCCATATTTCTACGGTCACGGATATATCATTATCTATATCAGTCGGATACCATTGCAGCGTGCCGCCGGCCACCAGCAGGCCCTCTTTGAAATAGTCCGGTAACTGCAGGGTAAACCCGTTTTTATGGGGATAGGTTTTCCAGGTGGTCTGACTGCTGGCAGTCAGGGTGAACAGGCAAAATAAAGCGATCGTCCAAAATTTCATCGTATACGTGTATAATTAAGCTGCGAAGATAAACAGTTCATGTACTATTCTGAAATGTAATAAAGCCGCATACCTGTCAGCAGGTATGCGGCTTTATTACGTATAGGAGTACCCGTTATGGCTGGCCTACTTTTTTACAGAGAAAATGTTTGGTAATACCCAATACAGGATTCGCTTCTTCGCCTATTTGGGAGAAGCCCATTTTTTCATAAAAAGGCAACGCCTGGAAGGAATAGGTATTCAGGCTGATCAGCTGGCAGTTGCGTTTAACGGCTTCCTGTTCGGCGGCGGCTATCAGCTGTTGGCCTATGCGTTGGTCCCGGTAGCCTTCGGCTACTACCAGGTAGTTTATCATTAAGGTACCCCAGAGAGAGCGGCCGTAAATGCCGCCAATAACAACATTGTTGTCGTCCCGGGCGATGATTTCCAGGGGCTCGTTATTGCTGTCTTTCAGGTGTGCGGTTTTACTTAGGTTGTAGTTGATCAGCATCTCGTGTACTGTGTCATAGTCGGGCTGATGAATCGTATCCTTTACTGTGATATGCATAGACTGTTTTTTTCGGATTAATGATAATGTGGTAATCATTGTACAGCTGCAAAGATACAGCAGGGATTAATTCAGAGAATCGCGCTGGTGCATCATTTTTCGGGCCAGCTCAATTTTATGGGCGTAACCACCGGCCATGGCTGCGGGCAGCCGGATACCCTGTGGGGCAGGCCATGGCAGCGACACAATGGGCCAGTCACATTTTTCTTTGAAAAACTGATAACAGACGCTTTTTTCATTGGCTGCTTCGTAGGAATCACTCCAGAATGCATTGCCCAGCCGCGTGTTGTTGTGGAAGTCTTCAAAGCTGTCAAACAATTCAAACGCGAAAGAGGCAGCCTGCAGGATGTCTTGCCAGGCTCTTTCCGCCGTAATGTAGCCGGCCATAAAAGCATTACGGGCCACTACAATTGTACGCCAGTATTCATAGCCCCAGATGAGCCGCGGCGGCCTGCCATCAGGGCCAGGTTCCAGACAGGAGAGAATGTAGGATTGCGACAGTCCGGTGAGTGCAGCCAGCCGTTTGCTATGCGCGCGTTCCTGATTATACAGCGATAAGGTTACCGCAAAAGAAGCGCTATGGTAACCGGTAGTTAACAATTGTTCGGTAACGGCAGTATAATCTTCCTGATCTAATATACTCCAGTCATCATCAAGTACCGTGCGGTATTCATGGCTGTTTTCTGTATACAGGGCATAATAACGGTGCTTCCCTTTATGCGATGCCAGTGGATAGTATTCCAGGGTTTCAATCCAGAATCCGGCATAAAACATATCTACTACATGCAGGCGTAAAGCCTGCCGTTTTGCTTCAGGAAGCAGGGTGGCGCCGCTGGATTTATAATATTGTAGTTGTTCCCGGACGGGCGTTCGACAAAGAAATCTGACAAAAAGAATGAAGCAGCAAAGGGTTTGCAGAAAGGCATATATCAATGCCAGCAGGCCATACCGCTGACGACCTTCCGGTAGCTGAAAGTGAGTGGCAGCCAATTGTGTCAGAGACACGATCAGAAAAAAAAAGAGCGACAGACAAACCACACCTGATAATAATGCTACGATATAAAATAACGGATGTGTTTTTTTGTATTGCTCCAGGTATTTCCATTTTCCCCTTACAGGAAAGATATGTTCATGAGGGTTATTCTGTAACAATGTGTTCATAACTGAAACAAAATACAATTTCTTTATTAAAGATGAAAGCATCTTCCTGCCGATCAATTAATTTAACAAAAAAGGATGAAGGGGCTAATAGTAGCTATGATATTGCCTTTCAGGCAGATGGCTGGGTTTTGTGTAAAAGAAAGCCCCTTGCAGGATAAGATGCCGCAAGGGGTTTTTTATACGTTTATTTTTTTCGGGAGATGATGATCGTGTGTAAACATCCGCCCGGAAAGGTGGCGGTGCCTGGGCCATTATCCCCGTAAACTACGGATAGGATTGGCCAGTGCAGTGGTGATCGCCTGAAAACTTATCGTGAACATCGCAATCAGTAATGCCAGTAATCCGGATAACACAAATATCTCCCAGCCAATAGCTACACGATAGGCGAAGTCCTGCAGCCAGTGATGCATAGCCCACCATGCAGCCGGAAAAGCAATCAGGATAGCGATGAATACCAGTTTGATAAAATCGCGGGATAGCAGCTGTACAATATTAGTAGTCGTAGCCCCCAATACTTTACGAATGCTCATTTCTCTGGTGCGTTGTTCTGCTGCATAGGCTGCCAGTCCGAAGAGCCCCAGGCAGGCAATGAAGATGGCCAGCATGGAAAAAATAAGCGAGATAACGCCCATTCGGTTTTCTGATTTATATAAAGCATTAAAATCATCGTTCATAAAAGAATAGCTGAAAGGCTGACTGGGTACCGCTGATTTCCATTTTGCGGCTATCTGTGCCAGCAGCAGTGGCACATTATTGCTGTGAATACGAATAGCGAGGCTCCCTTTATTTTCGCGGAGAAAAAGGATCATCGGTGTCACCTGCTTACGAAGGGAATTGAAATTAAAATCCTTTACCACACCAATGATTTGTGCGCCATTGCCTTGCTTTTCCTGCATATCCTTCAGTTCATATATCTTTTGTCCGACAGGATCTGTCAATCCCATCAGCCGCGCAGCCGCTTCATTGATGACAACAGCCTGTGAGTCTGTAGGGTATTCTTTCGAGAAGTTTCTGCCTTGGGCCATCTGCATACCCAGGGTAGGAATATACTGATCGTCTACGGTCCATCTTTGCATAGAAATACTTTTTTTCTGATCCATCACCGGGGTCAGGAAAAAAGGTTCGTCGTCGCGATAGCCGGCGGTAGGGAGGAAAGCGGTCATGGTGGCGTTTTGTACGCCGCTCATTCCCAGTAGTTCCTGTTTGAAAGACCGGGCATGGTCGCCCAGGGTATGGGTATTGGAGATCACCAGCACCTGCTCCCGGTTATAGCCTATTTGTTTGTTGCGGATATAGCTCAGCTGATTATAAATCACCAGGGTGCCTACCATGAGGAATATAGAAATGCTGAACTGAAATACCACCAGGAAATTACGGAGCTTTCCTTTCCGGAATCCAGTTGCAACAGGACCTTTAAGTACCTGTACCGGTCGGAATGCCGACAGGAAAAATGCCGGATAGCTACCAGCCAGCAAGCCTACCAGTATCACCAGCCCGAGGAGGAATGGCGCCCGCCAGAGATTAGTGAATAATCCCAGCTGCAGCGCTTTTCCTGCCAGCTCATTGAAAGCAGGTAACAATAAGTGGGTGACGCCCAATGCGAGGATCATGGCCAGCAGGCTAACCAGCACCGATTCGGTGATGAACTGGATAATCAGCTGGATGCGCTGCGAACCCATTGCTTTGCGGATACCTACTTCCTTCGCCCGGTTGGAAGAGCGGGCGGTAGACAGGTTCATAAAGTTGACACAGGCAATGAGCAAAATAAAGAGTGCGATCGCAGAAAAAATATATACATATTGAATGGCGCCGTTGGGGCTCAGTTCAGCAATTTTATTGCTGTACAAATGTATGGAGGTGAGGGGTGTCAGGGTGTAACGGATGAAATTACCGTTGCGGGCAAGGTCTTCCGGGGAAGCTTGCATCACACTGCGTATCTGCGGATGCACGTATTTATGAATGATTTCCTCCAGCCGGGTAGCCATGCGGGCCGGAGTAGCGCCTTTTTTCAGCAGTATGTAGGTATTGAAATTATTACTCAGCCATTCGCCGTTGCTGCTTTCTGCCATGCCGGAAAGGGAGGCGTAGAAGTCGAATTGCAGGTGCGATGGACCTGGCAGGTCTTTGAGTACGCCGGTAATTTCGTAGCTGACTTTATCATTAATCAGTAAGGTACGGCCTACTACGTCGGTGCTGTTGAAATATTTGCGGGCAATCTGGGCGGTGATCACCACGGTCTTCGGCCGTTGCAGGGCGGTGGCAGGGTCGCCGGCTATTAAGGGCAGCGTAAATACCTGAAAGAGGGAACTATCTGCAAAAATTACTTTGTCTTCATTGATGTTCTGGGCGCCGTTGCGTACCAGCCAGTCGTCATAGTTGCGAAAACGGGTGGCGGCGGCCACTTCCGGGCAATCCTGTTGCAGGGCGGGTCCCATAGGTGCCGGTGCTACAGCCAGGTCGTAATGGCTGCCGCCATATCTGATATCGCCGTCTATCCGGTAGATACGATCCGCATGGGCATGAAACCGATCATAGCTGAGTTCATCCTGTACATAGATCAGCATCAGCAGACAGGTAGCCAGTCCGATAGCCAACCCGAAAATATTGATGGCAGAAAATCCTTTGTTTTTCCACAGGTTGCGTATAGCGATATTGAAATAATTCTTAAACATGCATCATTATATTAAATACGTAGACAAGAGTCATCACCTGTACCAAAGGAAGTGCCAGCCTGTTTAGTTATTCATAATCAAACAGATAGCACCTGTAGCAATCGCAGTGGATGTTCAGTTCCGGACATGCCATGTTCGTTTTTATGAAAGCACAGAACCGTGGCTGAAAAGTATTTATTTTGTTTTTTGAAAGATCATTTTTTTACTGCGGGTATGCGTGATTTTTATCGTTTCAGTAAGCAACCCGCTTAAAAATAAGGGTTGTATTTTACAGATGCAAGTGAGCGGCGGAAACAGGATGTTGATGACTATCTTCATGTGATATTACGGACATGACTATACGTTGCTGTAAACCGGTGTGGCAGACTGACGTAATTGCCCGTTTAATTGTCGCACTGACCTCCCTTTTCGTTCCGGGATTCCGTGTAAGTTTGTATAGATCAACAACAGCATGTCATATGCAACATCGGTCTTTTATCATTACTTTATTCCTGACGATAATCGGTTTTAACATGAAGGCACAGCATCAGACAAACGGCGGGTATGCCGCCGTGAATGGTTTGCAATTGTATTATGAAATCCATGGCAGTGGTAGTCCCTTGGTATTGCTGCATGGCGGCGGCTCTACGATTAAATCTTCTTTTGGCCGTATCCTGCCGGAACTGGCGAAAGCCCATCAGGTAATTGCCGTGGAGCTACAGGCGCACGGGCATACCCTGGATATTGACCGTCCGTTGAGTTTTGAGCAGGACGCTGATGATGTAGCGGCCCTGTTGCAGCAACTACATATTGGCAAGGCCGACTTTATGGGGTTCAGCAACGGTGGCACTACCTGTTTGCAGATTGGTATCCGCCATCCGGCATTGGTGAATAAGCTGGTACTGCTGGCGGCGGCGTATAAGCGAAGCGGTATGCCACCGGGATTCTTTGAAGGCTTCGAAAATGTTACCCTGGCGCATATGCCGGCGCCGCTGCAGGCAGCCTACCTGGAAGCCAATCCGGACCCCGCGGGGCTGCAACGTATGTTTGAACGCGATGTAGCCAGGATGAAAGGCTTCAAAGATATCAGCGATGCCGCTATTAAAACGATCCAGGCGCCCACATTGGTGATCAACGGAGATGTGGAGGTGATACTGGCATCACAGGCGCTGGAGCTATCCCGTACGCTGCCGCATGCCCGGCTGATGATACTGCCCGCCGATCATGGCGATTATATTGGGGAAGCCGGCGCACCGGATCAAAGCGGGAAACTGGTACCGCTGGTAACCGCAGTGGTATTATCTTTCCTGCAGGGGTGAGGCGTGAGAGGAGCACTCAAAAAAACGGGGCTGGTCTTTTAAAGACCAGCCCCGTTTTTTTGAGCAGAGGTAGCAAGGATTTCCTGCCTCAAAAAAAGTTTGTCCCCCTCCGGTTGATTCGATCGTCATAAAGACGAACATAAAACCAGATAACATGCAAACATTCTTATTGATTTTCAGAATCAACGATCAGCCCCACGCCAATCCTACACCGGAACAAATGCAGGAGCGAATGAACTGGCTGGCAGGCATTGCTGCCCGCAATCAGCTGGTCGACAAAGGTAACCGCCTGGCGGCTGGCCCGGCCAAAACCGTGAAACCCGGCAATATCGTAACAGATGGACCTTACACAGAAATCAGGGAGTTTATCAGCGGGTATATGCTGGTGAAAGCTGCTGATATAGCAGATGCCGTAACGATGGCACAGGCGAATCCTATCCTGAAAATGGGCGGTAGCGTAGAAGTAAGAACCGTATTACTGCCGGAAGAAAGAGGGTAGGTAAATACGTATGGAGATCACAACATTGTCCGCATCTTTTAAAATAGGGATATGCATACCGAAAGTTTATTCAGGCCCTTTAGCCTGAAATCATTGAATACCCGCAACCGCTTTGTAATGGCGCCTATGACAAGGTCATTTTCTCCGGGTGGCATACCTGATGCCGCCGTAGCCCGCTATTACCGGCGAAGGGCGGAAGCAGAAGTGGGCCTGATCATTTCAGAAGGAACCGTTATTGAACGGCCGTCGGCGGCCAATGACCCGGATGTGCCGCGGTTTTACGGCGATGCGTCGCTGGCCGGCTGGCAACAGGTATTAACGGAAGTACAGGCCGCTGGTGGGCAAATGGCGCCCCAGCTCTGGCACATCGGTGGCTGTGAAAACCATCATTCCGGCTGGTTGCCGCCGGCGCCGTTTGAAGGGCCATCAGCTACCGGCAACGCCGTGGCCATGGGAGATGCAGCTATTGCAGATACCATTGCGGCTTTTGGCCGGGCCGCAGCGCAGGCGAAACAGCTGGGCTTCAACAGTGTGGAAATACAGGGCGGACATGGTTACCTGATCGATCAGTTTTTCCGTCCGGCCACCAATCAGCGAACCGATATTTTTGGTGGCAAAACCCTGGCAGAACGCAGCCGCTTCGCGCTGGAGGTGACCAAAGAAGTACGCCGGCAGACCGGTGATGACTTTGCGCTGATGATGCGGGTGTCGCAGTGGTGTTATACCGATTTTCACACCAAGGTAGCGGCAACGCCGCAGGAAGTGGCCGACTGGTTAACACCGCTGGGGGAGGCAGGCATCGATATTTTTCATTGTTCTACCCGGCGCTTTTGGGAGCCTGAATTTGAAGGATCTGCCCTGAACCTGGCAGGTTGGGTGAAAAAGCTAACAGGCAAAGCTACCGTGACAGTGGGTTCTGTGGGATTGGATAAGGATGTAACCACCACTTTTACGGCGGAAGCGCCGGTGCCGATGGCGATTGATGAGCTGTTGCGCCGGATGGATCGGGGGGAATTTGACCTGGTGGCTGTGGGGAGGTCTATACTGGGAGATGCGCATTGGGTACAGAAGGTAAAAGAAAACCGGTTGGGAGAGGTGCAGGGTTTTAGCAAAGAAGCACTGGCCACGCTGGTATAAAGGTGTCTGTTGAATCGGTTACGTGCTGTTATCTTTTTATACAGATAGGTATAGCAAGATAACAGCACGTTTATTTATTTTGGAATAACCATTCTAGTAATATACCTTTGCGTCATCATGGCAAGAAATAAAGCATTCAACCCTACCGAAAAACTGGAAAAAGCGCGGAACCTCTTCTGGAAGAAAGGGTACCATGCTACTTCCATGGAAGACCTGGTAAGTGAGATGAAGGTGAACCGGGGCAGTATCTATGATACCTATGGAGATAAACAGCAGTTGTTTATGGAAAGCCTGCGTAGTTATGCCCTGGAAACGCATAGTGAGTACCGCAGGGCTGCATTGGGAGAAAGATCTCCGCTTAAAGCCATAGAGAAAATCATCAGGAAGGCGGTGGCCCGTTCTTTTGAACAGCAGAAGGTATGTATGGTGGTGAAGTCTTCTTTTGAAATGGCGGTACATGACGACGCGCTCAAACAATTACTGCAGCAGCTAACCACCGCGCTGGTAGAAATCTTTGAAGACCTGATCAGGCAGGCAATAGCCGCCGGTGAGATCGACGCAAAAAAAGATGCGCGGCAGACTGCCCTGTTCCTGACAGGTGCTTTTGCAGGACTGTGGCAGATGCAGACGTTGTTTGATGACCGGAAAATGATAGAGCAGATGGCCAAAGGAATGATAGACATCCTGCAATGATGTTTTTTTTATGCCTTATTCTAGAATGTTCGTTCTAATAAATGGAGCAGAATAATCCTTGAAAGAGCGCCGGCTGGCGGGAGCAGGCTAACGGAGCGAGAGGGCGATGCAGGAAGCGAATATTATTTTTGGGTATGGCATCAATAGATAGAAGGCCATTTTGTACTGAGTTTGCGACGGGATATACGCCTGCGCCGGAGGTGGTGTATGGTGTATACTGCTCGCAGCAGGAATAGCTAAAAGTGATTTTTTTTAATTAATAATGGAATGATTATTCTAAAATAATAATGTACAATTTATGGAATTAGGCATAAGCATGTTTGGGGATTTACACGTTGATCCGGTAACAGGGCATATACAACCCGCACAGGACCGGCTGAGGGAGTTGATAGAAGAAATTAAACTGGCAGATGAAGTAGGGCTGGATCTCGTGGGTATAGGAGAGCATCACCGGGCGGAATACGCGGTGTCCAGTCCGGAAATCATACTGGCCGCGGCGGCAACAGTGACTAAAAATATTAAACTGACCAGCTCCGTTACGGTACTGAGTTCCTCCGATCCGGTAAGGATCTATCAACACTTTGCCATGGTAGACCTGCTCTCTGGCGGGCGTGCAGAATTGGTGGCGGGGCGTGGCAGCTTTACAGAATCTTTCCCCCTTTTTGGATATGACCTGCGGCATTACGATGCGTTGTTTGAGGAGAAACTGGCGTTGTTGCTGCAAATCAATAAATCGGCTGCCATCAATTGGGAAGGCCGCTTCCGGCCGGCATTGGTGGATCAGCAGGTATATCCACGGGCAGTAGGCAATCAACTGCCGGTATGGATTGCCGCCGGTGGTTCGCCGGAATCAGTGGTGCGTGCAGCCCGCCTGGGTTTACCATTGGTGTTTGCCGTTGTAGCAGGTACGCCTATTGATCGTTTCCTGCCGCTGTACCGGTTGTATAAAGCTGTCTATCAGGAATACGGACACAGCATGGATACCTTCCAGGCCGGCATGTTTTCGCATGGCCTGCCGGGAGAAAATTCCCGGAGCATTGCCGATTATTACTACCCGTTGTATGCTGCCCAGATGGACCGGATCGGGAAAAGCAGGGGATGGTCACCTTTTCAGCGGACACAGTATGATTTCGGCTGTTCTCCCAAAGGAGCCATGTTTGTGGGAGATGCCAACGAAGTAGCAGAAAAAATTTTATATGCACAGGAGCTGTTGGGCATTACCCGTTTCACAGCACATTTAGATGTAGGTGCTCCTTCCCATAAACACCTGATGAAAGCCATCGAAATTTTCGGTACCCGGGTGGCGCCGCAGGTAAGAGCGGCATTGGCTAAATAGGCTGCCATGCCTGGTGTCAGGGTAAAGTGTCATCCGGATACTTTACCCTGTATTTTAAAAAGCAGCCGCTGGTATCTGCCCCCACAGATATGGCTGGAGTGCGCAGTAACCCCTTAGATGTACGACTGTTCCCCGTTAACAACCCTATTACCTTTTTAATATCTGCACACAGAATAGAAAGATACTATCATCCGATATGCGAATATTTCAATATCATTGCATGTCAGGTGAAAGCAGCTGTGATGATGAAATAGGTATTGCCTATACAGCTGCTGCAATAAATAATGGTCTGTCTTCTGCCGTAAAACTGTTCACAACCCGTTGCCACTAAACGAATAACTGGCTGCAAGACCTGTAATCGAAAACTGTTAACAATATTTTTGCTATGTCCACTTTAAACTACCTACAACACGTTTGCTGCTTACTGCCAATAACAATCACCTTCATTACTACCAGCTCCGTGTAACATGACAACATCATCAGGAGTTATTATCAGCTTGTGAGCACCAGCAGATCCGGGAAAGAAATCCTGCAATCACTAAAACGTATATGCATCCCTGTTATAAAAGGCAGGTGTATATCGTATGGTTGATGTAGTGCAATCACTGGCCGGATCGCAGCTGCAACGGATATATAACTACGTGCCAGTGCCGGGCGTTCAGTTGATAGCCGGTATTGGCCACTGTAAGCCGGGAGTAGAAAATATATACTATGGTATATGTTGTATAGCATATATGCTATAGTGGATATGTTATTGTGGTTAATAATTATATGTTTGAATTTAAGCATGAAAGAAAAAAAAGACGTTCTACTGGCATTCGGTAAACGACTACAGCAACTGCGTGAAGCCAGAAAGCTCACGCAGATGGATCTGGCAGTACACATCGAAACGTATCCGAATTATATCTCGCGTCTTGAAAACGGGAAGTCCGAACCGGGGTTGATGATTATGATCGCATTGGCGGATGCACTGGGCGTATGTATATCGGAGTTAACCGGAACTGACTCTACGCTGCGTTTGGACAACACCTGATTCAAATTTAATTATCACACAACATAACTCCTATGTCCTCATCATTAGTAGATGGAATCAAAAGATTGGGTTTCCTGACAGGTGTATCGGTTTACCGTAGTATATCCGCAAAAAAAGAAACCATTTTTTTCCCTGAATTAAAACACCCGGTATACCTGCGAAAAGGAGCCACTGATTTTAAGGTACTGAAACAGGTATTGATCAGGGGAGAATATGATATTGACTTTCCATTCAAACCCCGGTACATCATCGATGGGGGGGCAAACATAGGATTGTTTGCTGTATTGTTTGCCAGCCGTTTTCCGGATGCCATCATTGTAGCCGTAGAGCCGGAAACGCAGAACTACCGGCAGCTGCAACGTAATATCGCCGGCTATCCGAATGTGATACCGGTACAAGCCGGCATCTGGAACAAGGACTGTCACCTGCGTATTATTACAGAAGGGTTGGAAGACTGGGGTTTTCAGGTGTCAGAAACCACTGCTGCTCCGGATGCATTGCCCGCGGTATCGATCCCGAATATTATGGCTACACAGCAGTGGCCGCACCTGGATATTGTAAAGCTGGATGTAGAAGGTGCGGAGTCCAGCATTTTTGCCGACAACTATGCATGGCTGGAAAAAACGAAAGTATTGATCATCGAATTACACGAACCGCTTTTACCCGGTAGCAGCGCCTCCTTTCAAAAGGCAATGGCCGCCCATGATTTTTCCTTTACACAATTAGGGGAGAATCTGATTTACCGGAACAACCGGTTTCAGTAACATTATAAACCTGCAATGAGCGGTAAAAGAAAGCCATCGTAAGATGGCTTTCCTGTTTATGTCAGCGAAGGCGCTGCTACTGCATAAGCTACCGCTGCTGCAGCGTGGATACGGGTGGTATCAAAAACCGGTACCGCTACATCTGCCTGTTGAATCAGCAATGGAATTTCTGTACAACCCAGTATAATGCCTTCTGCACCCCTGTCAATGAGTTGCTGAATGATAGCGAGGTACTTTTGCTTCGTATCTGCCTGGATGATGCCTTTGCCCAGTTCATGCAAGAGCGTATCTTCTATATAATCCCTGTCTGCCTGGTTTTTCGGTATGATCGGCTCAATGCCGGCTGCTTTTAATTTGTCTTTGTAAAAATCCAGCTCCATGGTATAGCAAGTACCCAGCAGTCCTACCTTTTTCAGTTGTTGTTGCTGGATGGCTGCGGCAGTGGCTGTGGTAATATGCAGTACCGGTAATTGTACCGCTGCTTCAATCCGGTCTGCTACAATATGGGCTGTGTTGGCACATAACAGGATAGCCGTAGCCCCGGCCTTTTTAAGATTATTGGCTGCGTCGGCCAGCAATACAAAAGTGGCATCCCAGTCATACGCTGCATTGTATCGCCGGAAGTCGTCGAAGTTCACGGAGTCAATGACACATTCCGCAAAATTCAATCCGCCCAGTTCCGCATTCACGCCTTCGTTGATATAACGGTAGTAATCCAGGGTGGACGTCCAGCTGATACCACCTACCAGGCCTATTTTTCTCATCGCCATGTGTTTTAGTTTTTATAATGATGGATATGTTTTATCTTGATTACCCTGCACAAAAGTAACTAGCTTTGCAGGAGTGTAACAGATACAGAAATTAGATATTTTACTATAACAGATAAGAAGGGCAGCAGCGATGCTGTCCCGGTAATCAGGTGATGTACGAACAACTTTTAACCCATATCGGCAGATATGTAACGCTCAGTGAAAAGGAGCAGCAATACCTGGTGGCTTCCCTGCAATATGAGGAAGTACCCCGCAAAGGTTTTTTGCTGAAAGCCGGTGCAGTATGCACGGGCAGATACTTTGTGCTTTCCGGTAATTTCCGGCAGTATACCATCCGGGAAAATGATACCGAACAAATTGTACAGTTCGGCTTGCCTGGCTGGTGGTTATGTGACTACCACAGCTTTGAACAACAGGTGCCTTCCGGGTATTATATACAGGCCACGGCAGCGTCATCAGTGGCCATCATAACCGCCGCGGCACAGGAAGAATTATTGCAACAGGTGCCCGCACTGGAACGTTATTTCAGAATGGTATTGCAACGCGCCTGTGATGCCGCTTTGAGCAGAATTAACTCCCTGTTCAGCGAATCCGGGGAAGAACGTTATCTCAAATTTGCCCGTACATTTCCCGACTTCGTACAGCAGGTACCACAGTACATGCTGGCTTCCTTTTTAGGTCTCACACCGGAATTCATCAGTATGATACGCGCCAGAAGGAACAAGTGAATTTCTTAAACTGGTTTAATTGTTTCTTCTCCCGCAAATCTTGAGCTTTGCATCATAGAAAAATGAAACACTATGAACAAGAGAATCCGTATTAAACAGCTGCAACCGGAAGCATATCAGGTAATGTTTGCTTTTGAAAAATACCTGAGCGAAACCAATCTTACCCCCATTCAGCAGGAACTGATCAGAATCCGGGCTTCCCAGATCAATGGCTGCGCCTACTGCGTAAATGCCCATACCAAAGATGCAAGGGGATTAGGTGAAACAGAAACCCGTTTATATGCATTGCCGGTATGGCGGGAAACACCGTTTTTTACACCGGAAGAACGGGCTTTGCTGGCGCTGACAGAAGAAGTGACGAATATTCAGCACGGCGGCGTATCTGAAGCCACCTACCAGGATGCCCTGCAACATTTTGGCGAGAAAACACTGGCACAGTTAATCATGGCCATCATTGCCATCAATGCCTGGAACAGAATTGGTGTCAGTACCGGTATGATGCCGGAAGTGGACTGAAAATAAATACACAAAAGTAAAGGGGGATAAGCCCCCTTTACTTTTATAGATTGCCCCCGTAGCTGCCCGCTGATCCTGGCAAAGAGTATGGGCATCTGCTGCTCATCTCCCCAAAACTATACAGGGTATCATCATACGTACCTTTGCCGGCATGAGGACGCAGGTAGTTATCTTGTCTGCTCAAAAAAATACTATCTTGCCCCACTGATTCATGTAATTACCTACTGTATGGAGCCACTTAAGGAAATGTTCAATAAAGCATTCTATCAGCATTTTGCCAATAGTTTTGCCAGTGTAAATCCTCATTTCAATGCCGCTGTTTTTATAAAAGCCGTCACTAAAAATCTGGATGAGTTGTCGCTGAATGCCAGATTGCGGAATACTTCCATCGTGTTGCAACAGTTCCTGCCTGCTGCCTATGAAAAAGCCATTAAAGTGTTGTATGATGTGGCTCCGTTGTTGCCCACCGGCTATACAGCCCTGGTGTTGCCCGACTTTGTAGCCCTGTATGGGAAAGCATATTTCAGCTTGTCGATGGAAGCCCTGCGGGACTTTACGAGCCTGGGATCATCGGAGTTTGCCATCCGGGAGTTCCTGAAAACTGATTTTAAAAAGACACTAACGGTCATGCATAAGTGGGCGGATGATAAAGACCACCATGTAAGAAGACTGGCCTCCGAAGGCAGCCGGCCGCGGCTGCCCTGGTCGTTTAAGCTGGATGAAGTGATTAAGGAACCGGCACTCACTACCGGCATCCTGGAAAAACTAAAGGCAGATGAAACCCTGTATGTAAGAAAATCTGTAGCCAATCACCTGAATGATATTTCAAAAGATAATACCGCCTACATGCTGCAACTGGTGAAGGGGTGGGACAGTACCCATCCGCATACCGCGTGGATTATCAAACATGCCAGCCGTACCCTCATCAAAAAAGGAGATCAGGAATCACTGGCGATCTTCAATTTTGAAAAAGAAGTAAAAGTACGGCTGGACAAATTCCGGTTAAGCGCCGCCACCATTCAGCTGGGAGAGGTATTGCAGTTTGAACTGCAATTGACCAGTGAAAAAACAACGCCGCAAAAACTCGTAATAGATTATATCATCCATTATCCCAAAGCATCCGGTGAATTATCGGCCAAAGTATTTAAGCTGAAAGAAATCACGCTGTTACCCGGACAGGAAGTGAAACTGACCAAACAACAATTGTTTAAGGACCTGACTACACGCAAACATTACGCAGGCAAGCATGGCATTGCCATTATGGTAAATGGTAAAGTGCTGGCGGAGAAAAATTTCCGCTTAACGCTGTAGCAGGATTTTGAATTTTTCAAGCTGCCGTCTGTGCCGCATCACGTGTACAATGGCATGTTCCATCATTTGCTCAATATCATAGAGCTGTCCCCAGGGAGTAAGGATTTTTTTGTCCGCATCTTCCACTTCCAGTTCCGTATCTTTTATATCCCGGAAAACATCTACTGTATACTGGAACCCATGCCGGAGGTCTGCGATAAAAAGAGATACCGTCGGATGGAATTGTTTATCCGGGAGTACCGGTGTATGCCCATATAGCTTGTCGATATAGGTAGAATAGGCATAAACGGCATGTACCACATGTGCCAATACAGTCTGGAAGGAGCGGCAATTGTCATTCTTGGTGGTCGTGTCAATAAGGTGTACGAGTTCCTGATCGCTGATGTCGGCAATAACATGGATCAGTGCCTGCAGGACATTTTCGTATTCGTCCAGTAATGCGCCTTTGGCGCCTGTTCTATAGGTCTGTTGCATATGATAACGGGTATTATTCAAGGCTTTCCAATGCCGCGCGGACTTCCAGCTCCAGTTGTTTTTTCTCTACATAGGTAGCTGGCATGGCACGTTCTTTACAGTCCGCAATGGAGCATCTTTCGCAGGTAGTATGTACCGTGCGGGTGACAATATTTTCATCGTTGACAAAACGCATCAACCGCATGAGCGCACTGTCCAGCAGCAAGCCCACGGTAACGCTGACGGTGTCTGTACTGTTTTTACTTTTGGGTTTGGCGAGTGTAATGCACAGATAACGGTTGTGTGTTTGCCAGTAATGGGAGATCTGTACATCGATCAGGGAGTGCTTGTTTTTTTTCTTTTCCGGCAGGCGCTGTACTTCCTGCATCAACCGGATGGCCAGCCATCGGCGGCAGTAGTGTTCACTCACCAGGTTGGCGTGCGGATTGTGCAGTTGTGCCAGGTGCAACTCTTTGGTGATTTCATATACCTCTTTTGTTTCACCGGACATACGCAGAAAAAAGAGCTGGTCAATACCAAAGTGATGTGGCAGGATATTCGTCAGCCGCTGGAGAAACATTTCTCCGGAAACCTGGTACTTCTCCGGGAGCTGTAGCCAGGCTGCCGGATTCCACTTATCACTGGCGGAAACGTGTCTGACATCTTCCACAAAAGATGCTTCCGGTATCAGCAACGCCGCCGCAAAGTAGGAAGCACGGAAATTATTCAGCAGCTGATCGAAAGAAGACGGTCGTTGTACGATGGTTTCATACGGCCGCAGGGTGATGTTCAGAAACTGAAATCCCAGTTCCCGCGCCAGCAGAAAGGCTTCCTGCCCCGCAGAAAACTGTTTGTTGAGGTACAGTATTTTTTTAGCCGGACTGTAATACGAGCGGATGTTGCTGAGGGTATTGATGTTCCCCATCTTTTTCCGGTCGGTGGTAATGCCGTATTGTGTTTGCAGGATCTGTTCCAGGTCAGCTACTGCTACCGGCAGCGATGCCGCCAGCGTAAAGGTTTCCCGGAATTGCGCAGCGGCAGTTTCCAGGTCTTCGAAGTAGTTGTTGTGGATGTCCTGATAGGAGCGCAGGGCGGTGGTATAAAAGTTTTCCCGGGTAAGATGATAGGCACGGGATGTTTTTACCAGGGTGCTGATAAATGCCGTTACCTTATCGGGCGTATTGGTAAACAGTTCCAGCAGACTGGCGGGTGCAATACCAAAATGTTCCCAGGGAATGACATTGATAAAATCAGAGCTGATAAGATCTATCAGCGGTTGTAATTTTTTATCACCGGTCAGGGATACGAGGTAATCGTAATCGGTTCCCAGCACTTTTCCCAGCGCCAGTATTTTATCTGTCTTGGGATACTTTTTTCCGTTCTCAATATCATGCAGATAGGAGACTGTGATTTTGGTCGCATCGGACAGCTGTTGATAGGATAAGTTCCGTTGTTGCCGGAGATTCCGCACTTTCAGTCCTAAGATCAGCCGCACGCTTTCATTTTCAGTAATCATGCTTCCTTTTTTTAGATCGCTGTACCGGCTGTGGTGCAGGCGGCAGTGCCGCATGCCTGCTTTTTGGTGCTATTCCGGTAAGGGATAACAAGTTACCTGAATTTCTCAAAAATACCTGAAAAAATATTTTAGCGAAAAATTCGCTAATTGATAAATTTTCCTATTTTTATGAAAACATTCATACCATGACGTCAACCATCCACACTCCTCCGGTTCAAGCGCAAGTGGTAGTAAATGGCCCGCCCATACAAGGCCAGGAAGATATATTAACCACCTCCGCCCTCGCTTTTCTGAAAGCCCTGCACCAGCGCTTCAACCCAACACGACTGGAACTGCTGGAAGAACGCGACCTCCTCCAGCAAAGAATTGATGCCGGCGAACTACCCGGATTCCTCCCCGAAACAGCGGACATCAGAAACGGAGACTGGGTCATCAGCCCCGTACCACCCGCCCTGCAGGATCGCCGCGTGGAGATAACGGGCCCGGTAGAACGAAAAATGATCATCAATGCGCTCAACTCCGGCGCTACTATGTTCATGGCAGACCTGGAAGACAGCAACACGCCCAGCTGGTCCAATGTGATACAGGGACAAATCAACCTGAAAGCAGCCGTACGCAAAACCATCCGGCTAACCACGCCGGAAAAGGACTATCAGCTGCAGGCACACACCGCCACGCTGCTGGTACGGCCCCGTGGCTGGCATATGGAAGAAAAACACCTGACAATAGCCGGTGTACCTATCAGCGCCAGCCTGTTCGACTTCGGTCTCTATTTTTTTCATAACGCCGTTGCACTGCTGGAAAATGGCCAGGGGCCTTATTTTTATCTGCCTAAAACAGAAAGCTATAAAGAAGCCCGGTTGTGGAATGCTGTTTTTGACTTTGCAGAAAACTACCTCGCACTGCCGCAGGGTACCATCCGTGCTACGGTGCTGATAGAAACCATTACCGCCGTTTTTCAGCTGCATGAAATCTTGTACGAACTGCGCACACATGCCGCCGGACTGAATTGTGGCCGCTGGGACTATATCTTTTCCTTCATCAAGAAATTCCGGAACGTGCCCGGCTACCTCTTTCCTGATCGCTCCCAGATCACCATGACGGTGCCTTTCATGCGCGATTATACCCAGCTGGTAGTACAAACCTGTCACCGCCGCAACGCCCACGCTATTGGCGGTATGGCGGCACAGATACCGATCCGCAACAACGAGGCGGCGAACCGGCAGGCCCTCGAAAAAGTAAAGGCCGATAAAATCAGAGAGGTAACAGATGGACACGACGGCACCTGGGTGGCACATCCCGGCCTGGTACCTATTGCCCTGGAAGTATTCAACGAATACATGCCGCAGCCCAACCAGCTGGCCAACAAGCGCGACGACTTCTCCACTGATGCAGGCAGACTCCTGGCATTACCGGAAGGTACCATTACCCTGGCAGGCTTACGGATGAACATCAACGTGGGCATCCTGTACATCGAAAGCTGGCTGCGGGGCAACGGGGCAGCGGCCATCTATCACCTCATGGAAGATGCCGCCACCGCAGAAATTTCCCGCACCCAGGTATGGCAATGGCTGCAATACAAAGCAGTCATGGACGATGGTACCATCATCGATCAGTCGCTGTATGAAAAAATACGCGATGAGGAAATTGACAATATCCGGCAGCTGATTGGCTGCGATGCCTACCAGCAGGGCCGCTTCCCGGCCGCCATCCGGATCTTCAACCGTCTGGTGGTACAACCGGTCTTTGCTTCCTTCTTCACCACACAGGCCTACGAGGATATCCTGTAACACTTCACCGTTTATTCACGCTTAAAATCATATGCAATGACGACTCCGCAAAAAGCAGTGGAACTGCAAAAAGAATGGGCGGAAAATCCCCGCTGGAAAGGTATACGTCGCCCTTATACGGCCGCAGAAGTCTGGAAGCTGAGAGGAAAAGTGGAGATAGAATACAGCATTGCCCGGCAAGGAGCGCAGAAACTGTGGCATTACCTGCAAACACAGTCCAGCACCACCGCACTGGGTGCATTAACCGGTAATCAGGCCATACAGGAAGTAGCAGCGGGCCTCCAGGCGATTTACCTGAGTGGCTGGCAGGTGGCAGCAGACGCGAATCTGGCCGGACAAATGTACCCGGATCAATCCCTCTATCCGGCCAATGCCGTGCCGGAGGTAGTGAAACGAATCAATAATGCCTTATTGCGTTGTGAACAGATAGACGCCGTTGCCGGCGATAACAGCAAAGACTGGATGGCGCCCATTGTAGCGGATGCAGAAGCCGGATTTGGCGGCAACCTGAATGCCTTTGAACTGATGAAAGCGATGATTGAGGCAGGAGCTGCCGGCGTACATTTTGAAGACCAGCTGTCGTCTGCAAAAAAATGCGGCCACCTCGGCGGCAAGGTACTGGTACCTACGAGAGAGGCTATCGATAAACTGGTGGCAGCCCGGCTGGCGGCAGATGTGATGAACGTGCCTACGTTGCTGATAGCCCGTACCGATGCGGAAGCAGCCAACCTGCTCACTTCTGATATAGATGAACGCGACCGGGCTTTTGTGACGGGGCAACGTACTCCCGAAGGTTTCTACCACGTACGCAATGGATTGGAACAATGCATCAGCAGGGGACTGTCTTACGCACCCTATGCAGATCTGCTGTGGATGGAAACTTCCCGGCCCGATCTCAGCGTGGCCCGCGCTTTTGCACAGGCGATTCATGAACAATATCCCGGCAAGCTGCTGGCGTACAACTGCTCGCCCTCTTTCAACTGGAAAAAACACCTCACAGAACAGGAGATGGCCGGCTTCCGGGAAGAACTGGCGGCACTGGGTTATCGCTTCCAGTTTATTACCCTGGCAGGCTTCCACGCCTTGAATACGGCGATGTTTGAACTGGCCATGGCGTATAAAGCCAATGGTATGGCCGGTTTCTCCGCTTTGCAGGAAAGAGAATTTGCCTTGCAGGAGCATGGCTTCAGAGCCGTGAAACACCAAAGCTTTGTCGGCACCGGTTATTTTGATGCGGTACAGAATACCATACAACAAGGCAATAGTTCTACTACGGCGATGAAAGACAGTACAGAGATCGCCCAGTTTGTATAAACGGATCGTACAGTGAACAACCGGAAAATAAAAAAGAGACAGGTACAATGATCAATAGAATAGCAGCAACAACGGCTTCAACAGCCGTTATCCATTCATAAGGTGGCAATAGGATTTGTACTATTGCCACCTTATCCCGTTATAGTTACAGCGTAGCTATTTTTTCAAATACCCGGGCTATCACTTCTGCACCCGGATCAGGAATATTTCTTAACACTTCTTCGGAAAGATAGGAGGAACGACCGGAAGTTGTTTGCACAATATCTTTTGTGCTGTCTGCACCCGCCCGCGCGGCCTGTGCGGCTACGCTGAGGGTAGCGCCCGACGCCAGTGCTTCAAAAGCCGGTTCCAGTGCATCTATCATGGTGCGGTTACCTTTCTTCGCACCACCATAATCTTTTACTTTTTGTAAGCCGGCCAGTAAGGCAGCACCCAGATCCGGCTGCTGCGTATAGGCGTTACCGGCAGCGGTGAATAAAATAGACAGCAACACACCGCTGGAACCACCTGCTTCCCGCGCCAGGATACGACCGATGGTCAGTAACAGATCGCCGGTTTCATTCAGGGGCAGCTGGTCCTGTACGGCCAGCAGCCGTTTACCTGCCAGCGCAAAGGTAGATCCGGCATCTCCGTCGCCCACTTTCGCATCCAGGCTGTTAATGGCGGCTTCTATCTCTACCAGCAATCCGGCAGTAGTGGCGATCAGCGCTGCTGTGCGGCTGTTGGCCGAAGGTGCATGCAGTAAGGTAGAAGGAAGTTCCGGACTGGCTACTGTAGCAGGTGCTTTAAAAGGATGCAACTGCCACGCTGCAGGAGCAGCCGGCGCCAGCAAAGCCTGTTCTATAGCGGGTGTGAGCAGCAACAAGGAAATAGAGAAGCCACTCATGTTGATCGACGACATCAGGGCGGCAGGGCCTACAATATAGTCTACTTTCGCTGCCAGCGCGGTTTTGCGGAAGGAGTTGACGAGCAGACTCA
Source organism: Chitinophaga nivalis (assembly GCF_025989125.1). Classification (NCBI taxonomy): domain Bacteria; kingdom Pseudomonadati; phylum Bacteroidota; class Chitinophagia; order Chitinophagales; family Chitinophagaceae; genus Chitinophaga; species Chitinophaga nivalis. The sequence continues at coordinate 4,365,550 of NZ_JAPDNR010000001.1, forward strand.
TTTCTATGGGGCTCACGCTTCCCATATTGTTAAAGATCATGGCGTATCTGCCATTGGTATCCGGTAGATAAGCCGCCAGTTTGTTCACCGCAATATCCATCAGTTGATCGGCCGCAGCATAAGGAATGACTTCAATGCCAGGCTCCCCATGAATACCCAGGCCCAGTTCTACCTGATCTTCTTTTAGCCGGGTAGTGGGCGGATGGCCCAGGTGCTGGCATTCTGTGAGCGAAAGCCCGATGGAGATGGTCTGGTCAATCACCTGTTGGGCGATGGTGGCGATGTCGTCCAGCGCATATCCTGCTTCGGCCAGCTGCCCGGCAATTTTATGTACAAACAGGGTGCCTGCCAGGCCGCGTCTTTTCACGGCAGTACCCAGTGCAATATCATCATCTACGGTCACGGTTCTTACCTGGAGGCCCAGGGTGCGTGCCTGTTCGGCGGCGAGGCCAAAGTTGAGCCGGTCGCCGGTATAGTTTTTTATAATGAGTAAGCAGCCCGCGGGACCAGTGGTGGCTAATATGGCCGACAATACCGCATCCACACTGGGCGAGGCAAAGATGTCGCCGCATACCGCTGCCGTCAGCATACCAGCTCCTACAAAGCCGGCATGGGCCGGTTCATGTCCGGAACCGCCACCGGATATAATCGCAACTTTCGATGGGTCTCGGTCTTTACGCACCACCACTCTTACTTCGGGAAAACGATCCAGCTTCGCTAACAGCGGATTGGTTAACAGCCCGTCTATGGCTTCATTGACGATCTGGTCTGTTTTATTGATAAAGCTCTTCATTGGATTATTTTGGTTGCAAAATACGAAAAGCTCCCTACCGGAAACAAAAACGCCTCGCCGGCATGCTGCCAGCGAGACGTTTTTTATAAAGAGATGTTTATTGATAGTCGGCTATCCGCACGGCAAATACACACCGGTTATCTTTATTGTAGGCGGCGGTTTCATATTCTGTCAGGCACCACAGGTAACCGGTTGCCGGGTCACGGTACAGATCTTCCGCACCATGTGGCCAGCGGTAACGGGTGCCCGCGGGCGTACCGTCGCTGTATCTGACAAGTCGCGCAGTAGAGCCCTCATAGCGGCTGTTGCCGGTGGTACTCATAAAGGTTTTGCTGCCGGCGCGGAATACGCCCTGTACGCCATGCACAAAAGTGGTATCATTATCAATCGGGGTAATCACCGTAGGTTGTACAGATGTATTCACCTGGCCGGCTGCATTCACCGGAAAGCCAAATACACGTGGTACCTGGGTTTCATCGGAAGAAATGTATTGTCCGGTCCATAATACTTTTTCATTGCTGGTAGCGCCTTCTCCCAATTCAATACAAGAAAATGGATTGGCATTGGTAATCCGGTAATAGCCGGTTTGTGGCAGGATGTAACCATAGCCAAACGCTTTCAGGTCGCCGTTACTTTCTTTACCAATGCGGTTGTCGGAAGCATCGCTTTTAACCGCAATCAGCTGGCTCAGGTCAAACACACGCATGCCCAGCCGGGTATCGGCTACAAATATTTTTCCGGCATGATAAGCTACGCCACCCGCATGGATGGTTACCGGACAGAAAGCGCCCAGCTGCGTATAACTGTTGGAGGCGCGGTACAACAGGGAGTTGGACATATTGGCGGCATCCTGTACCAGTAATACGTGGCGGTAGGTGATGCTGTTCATATTTGTAATGTCTACCAGTGAAATGCGTACACCTTTGTGTTCATTGCGTACACCGGCAATCGTGCTGTTATCTACACCATACCAGGTGGTCAGCAGAAACTTACGGTTGTTCCAGGTAAATCCTGTAATACCCTGCGGCCGCCATTCGTTCGTTTGTTCGTCGCCGTTATTCCATTTGAAACCGGTCACCTGGTTGGCTACCGGGATGTTGAAGCCGTAAACCGTATTGTAGCCGGCGGCACTGCCGTCTCTGTTCAGGTTTAGCTGGTCTGGTGTGAGGAAGCCATAGCCGGCAAGGCTGGCGGCAAAGTTGCTTTCATCTGTGTAGGTAATGGTGCTGGGTGCCGCCGGTGGAATGGTCAGCGTGGAAGCGGTTACCGCCTGCGGGGCAGTGGCCAGGTTATCGGTTTTGCTGCAGGCACTCAGGGTGGCTGCCACTAAAAACATACCGGTGTAAAGGTGTTGTTTCATGGAAGAGATTTGCATGGTTTGCTGATAGGATATGTTATCCGGGTTTAAATACGTGCGTAAATGTACAGCCGTTGGCTGCAGGGTGGCGGGTTGTGGGCGTTAATTATATCTTATCATATTGTTATCATGTAGAGAGGTGTTATTCCAGTAATATTTTCAGCATATGGGTATGATTATGCAGAAACTGATGGAAGATTTTATAGTTGTCTGTATCGGTATAATCAGATTTTCGTATGCCATTCTCCGTTAGTTCATAAATTACTGCATCCGGATAAGCCATCACAATAGGAGAGTGGGTGGCAATAATAAACTGGGAATCCTGTTGGATCAGTTCGTGCATCCGGGTGAGCATGGCCATTTGCCGGGTAGGAGAAAGGGCGGCTTCCGGCTCGTCCAGGATATATAAACCATTGCCGGAAAACCGGTGCATAAACAACGACCAGAACGCTTCGCCATGTGACTGTTCATGGAGTGAAACCCCGCCATACCGGTTGATTAGCGGTCCGCCCAGCTGATCGAGATTGGTGGCTACATTGAAAAAACTTTCACTCCGCAGGAAAAACCCGTCTTTGGGCCGTATCGCGCCTTTGGCGATCCGGATATACTGATGGAGCACGGAATGCGATTCCCGGGTGGCAAAATTAAAGTTGATAGACCCGCCTTCAGGATTAAAGCCACAGGCAATGGCAATTGCTTCTATCAGGGTAGATTTTCCCATCCCGTTTTCTCCGGTGAGATAGGTGACTTTGGGATGGAATTTTAAGGCAGTGAATTTTTTCAATGCGGGAATATTAAAAGGATATTCCCGGGGATGTGTGATTTTCTCCCGGTTCAGCAGTAATTCAATCAGTCCTTTTTGTGAGCGCATAGCAACAATGAATAAGTAGCACAAAATGAGTTCCTGCAAAGGTATCACTTTGCACAGTAAACAGCGCCGGGCGGATAGTCCTGGACACATAACCCTGGAGACCCCGGCCGGAAGGCCGCTCCGTGACGAGGCATTCCGGAAAAGATGTACCGGAACAGTTATCCTTTCATCAAAAAACAGCCCTGGTTTTTTGCCATCTGGCGGGATTCCGCTACATTGCCGGAATGATCCGGGAAGAACAGGTAGCAGACCCGTGATCCGGATCAGCTGAAAAAAATGCAATTGATATTTTAAAAAAATAAGGGAATGGAACTGAAAGATTTATCCCCGCAAATTTTATGGAAGCATTTTGCCGCCTTAAATGCAGTACCCCGGGCTTCTAAAAAGGAAGAAAGGGTGATTGCGTTTATGCTTGATTTTGGCAAAAGCCTGGGGCTGGAAACGCGCCAGGACGCTATCGGAAATGTGGTGATTAAAAAACCGGCCACGCCGGGAATGGAAAACCGCCAGACCGTGATATTACAGTCACACCTGGATATGGTACACCAGAAAAACGGAGATACGGTATTTGACTTTGATACGCAGGGGATAGACATGTATGTGGATGGGGAGTGGGTGAAAGCCCGGGGTACTACCCTCGGCGCGGATAACGGTATCGGCGTGGCAGCGATCATGTCTGTACTGGCGTCCACCGACCTGGTACATCCGGCCCTGGAAGCCATGTTTACCATTGATGAGGAAACCGGAATGACGGGCGCCAAACAACTGGACCCGGCGAATTTTACCGGTACCGTGTTGCTGAACCTGGATACGGAAGAAGAAGATGAGCTGACTATTGGCTGTGCGGGCGGTATTGATACCAATACTACCGGTCACTATCAGGAAGTACCCGTAGCAGCGGGTGCTGTTGCCTTTGACATCAGTATCAAAGGTTTGGTCGGTGGCCACTCTGGTATGGATATACACCGCGGCCGGGCTAACGCCAATAAATTGATGAACCGCCTGTTGTACAAGGCAACACAATCGGTAGACCTGCAGCTGGCGCAACTGGATGGCGGTAGTTTGCGGAATGCCATTCCGCGCGAGTCGAAGGCGCTGGTGGTAGTACCGGAAAAGGAAAAGGCAGCATTTGAAGCGTTCTTTGCAGCCTATACGGCTACTGTAAAAGACGAATACAAAGCCATCGAGGCGAATCTCACCCTGACCATAGCACCAGCGGCCTTGCCGGCAAAAGTGATGGACCCTGCCTACTTAAAACAGGTGTTGCGGGCCATCTATGCGGCGCCCAACGGCGTATTCCGGATGAGTCCTGATATTGCCAACCTGGTGGAAGCTTCTTCCAACCTGGCGAAGGTGACCATCAAAGACGGCGTGTTTATTACGCAGTCATTGCAACGCAGCAGCGTAGAAAGTTCCAAAGAAGATGTGGCCTTTGCCGTAGGTGCTGCCTTTGAAAGCATTGGTTGTGAGGTAGCCCGCAGCGGTGATTATCCTGGCTGGCAGCCCCGGGCAGATGCAGCGATTCTGCAGCTGATGTTGCGGCTGTACAACGATCATTTCACCCATGAACCGCACGTAGGCGCTTGTCATGCGGGACTGGAATGTGGTATCCTGGGTGGGCATTTAGGTAAACTGGATATGATTTCTTTCGGTCCTACCATCCGCGGGGCGCATTCTCCCGATGAACGGGTATTGATTACCTCTGTAGATAAATTCTATGGTTATCTGTTACATATTCTCCGGGAAATTCCGGTGAAGTAAATCATACCAACCAGGTAGATGCACGGCGCATCTACCTGGTTGGTGTCAGTTGTTTTATCAGAACGTAACAAGAATACTATCCCGTCCCCAGTCAGCGTTAACACCTACTGTAACCCCATTGCCTCCCGGATAATTATCGAAGAGCGTACCCGTAAGCAGCGTATTTTTATTATTTTCCAGTCGTACACTATTGACACTTTTCCCCGACACAATACGGTTTTTCGTAGCGTCTTTACCGGTGAAGTAAAGATCGATAAGCGAATTGGAGGTATTCAGCACATACGTTTCAAAACGGAAGTTGGTAGTGCCTTTCAGCGAGTCGGGTATAGGAATGGTCCACTCGCGGTAGTAGTGACTGCCCATTACGCCATTACTGATTTCTCCGGTCAGCAAATGAAAATAAGCCGGTCGTGTAAAGTCATTGGAGTCTTGCACTTTGAGGGTCAGGTAACTTACATCGTAGGGGATCCGGTCTTTTACGAGTACACTGATTTTAGAGACATACCTGTCCAGCAGCACAGATTGATTGACAGCGCCTTTGACACTTACTTCCAGCCGTTTGTAGAAGATGTCGGAGCTGGGCAGTACATCGTCAAAACCGTCTGTAGTGGTACCATTGAAAAGGGAATCTTTGGAGGCCAGGATGGTGATGATGTACCTGCCGGAAGGAAGGGTGTCCAGTATCTGCCCAAATCCGGTATCCACGCTGCTGCGCTGGAAAATGTTTTTAATGCCGTCGGTGGTATTGGCATCCCAGACGCGATATAGCAGGTAGCGGATTTTGTCCGACAACGGCGCTGCCTTGCCAGTAGCGGCAGGCGTATGGGAGTCAATGGCGCCGGTGGATTGTGAGAAGGCGGAAACGTTTAGCTGTAGCGCATATTGCGGGGTTTCGCTGCCGGGTTGAGGGGTGGTGGCTGGCTGATCTTTTTTGCAGGCTGTCAGTAATACAGCTGTCATCATCAGGAGGAAAAGAAAGGATTTCATCTTACAAGTGGGTTTTGGGTGAGCAAATATTGTGAATAGAAAATGGCTTTGAGAGGCGGGTGTATCCGGATGGATAGGAGAGATGGCTGCTATTATCAATTTAACAAAAAACACCCGAAAAGTAAAGCCCGTTCGTTACTAAATGTGGAGCTGGAGAAGTTAACGGACTAGTGCCGGCTGAAAAAAGGTAAAGTGTTGTGGGGTTGGTGCCGGTGTGTTTACTCACGGTAATGACTACACAGATTATGACCGGATGAAGGGAGGAGCGGAATCAATCGAAATGAAAACGGATGACTGGTTCTCCGGTGCTGCTATGATCAGACAACCAGTCATCCGGAACGTATTTATAATGTTTTACTGTACAGCAGCAGTTTTTCGTCTGCCAGCTGTATTTCTTCCCGGAATTGTAATCCCAGTTTTTCCAGCAAGCGGATCGAGCGGGCGTTTTCCGGTATGGTGGTAGCCAGTATATAGCTATCCGGCGCCTTCTTTTTTAGTCCGTCCAGGAAGGTGGATGCTGCTTCGTAGGCAAATCCTTTTCCTGCATAGGCCGGTAGAAAAGCAAAGCCGATATCATGATGGGAAAGATAGGTGCGTTTGATAAAAGTCACTACGCCAATGGGCGCTTCGGTTTCCCGCAGCCGGGCCACCTGGTATTCCATATCCGGGTTGCGGAGAATTTTGGCAATGTAATCAGTAGCATCCTGCAGGTGATAAATATGTCTGTCGCCGATGAATTGTTTCCATTCAGCCGTATTGAGCAGTTCAAAAATAAAAGGTGCATCCTGAAGTGCTAATGGTTGTAAAATTAATCTGTTCGTTTGTATCCTGTCGTTCATCATGGTAGCAGTTTTTGTGTGGTAGCAGCGTGAAATGGGTGTGGATCAGCGGGTGAATAAATAAACCGCCGCATGCGGATAGTAATCATTGTTTTTTCCATATTTTACAAGATATTAAAAAATCGTTTATGAGCCTTCTTTCTGTGTTGATTGTGTTATCCGGAATGTTGGGAATTGCAGCCTTTTCTTTCCGGGTATCTGCAGCACTGACCCCCACCCGGCGGGATGGCCGCAGTAATAAAGTGGCTCAGCTGATATTGTTTGTGGTATGTTTTGTAGTATGCAGTATTATCCTGCTGGTACTATTGCTTTCCCGGGCAGATGGGCGATAGAGTGCAGGATGTCTGTCGGGAAAAATGTCGTAATCAGCGCCCTACATTGTCGTATTTGAGGCCTGCTAGGGCTCCTGATTTCTGATAGTTTTGTGGTACCTGGTTCTTGTTATCAGTAGTGGTCATTTCCGGATAGGAATGCCTGTAGAACGGAGTGGTCATAATTATAAAAAGATGGTAGAAGTATTTAAAACAAATGTGGGGGAAGTCGCCAGGGCAAAAGAACTGGTGATACTCCTGCAACAGCATTTTCCCGATAGCCGGATTAATTTTGACCTGGAAGACCGGGACCGGATTTTACGGATAGAAGGTCCTTGTTGCTTACCGTCAGCAGTGGTGTTGTTGTTGGAACAGCAGGGCGTCCGGTGTGTGGTACTGGAGTAACGGCAATCCTGCCACGAATGGTCGGTTGTTGCAGCTGCGCCTGGTGCGGTCGTATAACTGTCCTGCAGCTATATCTCAGCTGTATGTTGCCATGCCTGTAACCTGCTGGTACAGGCGATTCCTGTGACCCCTTTATGTTTTTCGATCGCTGATATTCCCCCCTGGTTTATTGCCCCCTCTTTTCCTTTTTCCTGTGGCTATATAAGATACGTGCAGCTAATGTCTGTGCGAAGCGCTGTTTCCTGACGGGCTGCTGCCGGTATGCCGGCAGAAAATAATCCGGTGATTTTGAGGTAGGAATGGCCTGAAAGCGTTTCGGGTGGCGGCATTGGCAGGATAGCGTGCCGGTGGAAAAAAGGTGTTGAAAAGCGGTATGCTTTGTTAACCTGATTTTGTATATTTATAGTATGGCAAGGTAAAATCAGACACAATGAAACAAACAGCATGGTTTAACAGGAAGTTTCCGTTAATAGAAGATAATGGTGTTTTCCCTTCTATACTGGAACGTTTGGCAGGAACAGCAGCAAGAGTGGAAGAAATAGTCCGGCAGTTACCGCCGGCAATACTCACCCGAAAGCGGGATGAAAAGTGGACAATACAGGAAGAAATTGGTCATCTGTCGGATATGGAACCTTTATGGACCGGCCGTTTTGATGACTTTATCAACGGGGCCACAGAGCTGACAGTGGCTGATCTGACAAACCGCAAAACCCACGAGGCCAATCATAATGCGACGGCCATCACTGTTTTGTTACAACAATTCCGGGAGCAAAGAGCTGCGATGGTCAGCAAACTACGCGGACTGGAGGAGGTACAGCTGGAAAAAACGGCGCTGCATCCCCGCCTGAAAACACCCATGCGGGTGATAGACCTGGCTTATTTTGTGGCGGAACACGACGATCACCACCTGGCCGCTATTCGTGTCCGGATGACATGATAGCCCACAGTTGCCGGATGCCGGCACGCGAAGTAAATGGAGCTGATTAACCCGGATCATTTACATAATGGCCCTTATACCCGGCAGGAAAAGCTTTCCGGCACAGTGCTTATTTCATCAATACTTTAGTATATTTATAACAGCCGTTACTAACAAACACTAAATTCCCCGTATGAGTAGTTATCAGAAGAAAAGGCTTTTTGATGCAGTCGCCTGTCAGTTAGCGCAGTTTCCCAAAACAGATATGCTTGCGGCTAAAATAAACGGGTCGTGGAAGACCTACAGCACCGCCGAAGTAGCAGATATCGTTAACCGTTTTAGTGCGGGACTGTTGGAGCTGGGAGTGGGAGGTAATGATTTTACCGCAGAAGGAGCAGATAAAATTGCGATCATCAGTAATAACCGGCCGGAATGGATCTTTACAGATCTGGCAGTACAACAGACCGGCGCCGTACTGGTACCGGTATATCCTACTACCAATCCGGCAGAACTGCAGTTTATCCTGCAGGATGCAGCGGTAAAATATATGTTTGTCAGCAGTAAGGATTTGCTGGATAAAATACTGAGTATCCGGGAAGGCGTACCTACGTTACGGGAGATCTATACCTTTGATGAAATTCCAGGTGTGCCGCATTGGTCGTCTATCGGCGAAAAAGCCACGCCCGCTTTGCTGGAGCAGGTAGCCACTATCAAAGACAGCATTGATCCGCATCATCTTGCCACCATTATTTACACTTCCGGTACAACGGGTACACCGAAAGGGGTGATGCTGACCCATCAGAATATTGTTTCCAATGTATTTTTATCCAAGGAAAGTTTTCCTTTCAACGATTCACCTGCTTCCAAGGTGTTGAGTTTTTTACCGCTCAATCACATCTTTGAAAAATGTGTGAGCTATATCTACCTGTTTAGTGGCATTGGTATTTATTATGCAGAAAGTATAGACACCATCAGTGCCAACCTCAAAGAGGTACAGCCGGATGGCTTTACAACGGTGCCACGGTTGCTGGAAAAGGTATTTGAAAAAATTATGGCGACCGGTAATAACCTGACCGGTATCAAACGGCGGCTCTTCTTTTGGGCTGTGGCGCTGGCAACAAAATATGATAATAACGTAAGCGGTGGCTTCTGGTACGACTTTCAGCTGTCGCTGGCCAATAAACTGATATTCAGTAAATGGCGGGAAGCCCTGGGGAATAACATTAGTTACATTGTTACCGGCGGAGCGGCCTGCCAGGAAAAGCTATTACGCATTTTCAATGCAGCCCGTATACCGGTGTATGAAGGCTATGGCCCTACGGAAAACAGCCCGGTTATTTGTGTGAACCGCCGCGAACCAGGCGGCGTAAAATTTGGTACGGTAGGCCCGCCGATCAATGGCCTGGAAGTAAGGTTGGAAGAAGACGGAGAGATTTGTGTAAAAGGTCCTTCGGTGATGAAAGGGTACTATAAACGCCCCGACCTGACCGCAGAAACCGTGATCGATGGCTGGTTGCATACAGGCGATATCGGGGTGTGGGTAGATAACAAATACCTGAAAATAACCGATCGTAAAAAAGAACTGTTTAAAACCAGTGGAGGGAAATATGTGGCGCCGCAACCGATCGAAAATAAATTCAAGGAAAGCCCTTTCATTGAACAGATCATGGTAGTAGGAGCCGGACAGAAATTCACCGGGGCATTGATTGTACCGGCTTTCGCCTATCTCCGCTACTGGATGAACCGGCAGAATATTCCTTTTACCACCAATGAAGAAGCGGTATCGAATCCCAAGGTACTGGAAACCTTTGCCCAGGTGGTAGAAAGCTACAACAGCTATTTTAACCATGTAGAACAGATCAAGAAGTTTGAGCTGTTACCGGAAGAATGGAGCATCACCGGCGGAGAAATGACGCCGAAGCTGAGTCTGAAACGGAAAGTGATATTGGAAAAATACAAAGACGTTATCGCAAAAATATATAGCTAAAGGGCGTACACCCTGTAAATGAAGACGCATTGTGTTACAGATAAATACGCCGTAATGAGCGAATGTCTGTAACACAATGCGTAAAGGACAAGGTGTAGTGGGTACCTCTTAGCAGATGTCAGAAACCGGGCAGATGAAACATCTGGTCAACTTTGTGGGGAGACCGGTTGGAGGAAGAGGAAGTAAACCACCATTCAAAGTAGTTTTTTCGCTGGCATTGAGGTCTGCGATTTTGATTTTGCCAAGATTGAGTTTTTTTGTCTGTTTCTTTTTCATGTAAATAGAATTTGGGTGTTTACGATAAGTTAACTCCTTAATTTACTGAAAATGGGAAGGGAATAAAATCACGTAAAAGGGTGATTTTGCATTGATGTTATCAAGTGATGAAAAATAACCACAGTATCCGGTAATGAATAAATAGTCCGGGTAGCGCCGATCGTGCCTGCCGGATGATGTGCCCTAGGTTAACACCATTAAAACAACTGTTTGTTATGCTCAACTTATCCGCAATCCTGGAAAGCAGTGCCGGTAGATATCCGCAAAAGCCTGCCTTTACCTTCAATGACACCGTATTTACGTATGAACAAATCAATGGGGAAGCCAATCGTATTGCCAACGGCCTACGGCATACGGGTATACAACCTGGTGATAAAGTAGCGCTGAGTTGCCCCAACCATCCTTATTTTCCCATCATTTATTTTGGTATCCTGAAAGCCGGGGCGGTAGTCGTGCCGGTGAATATCCTGCTGAAACGCGATGAAATAGCCTATCAGCTGCGCGACAGTGATGCCAAAGCTTTTTGTTGTTTTGTAGGCTCTCCGGAGCTACCCATGGGCCAATACGGCTGGGATGCTTTTAACCAGACCCCTGGCTGCGCGCATTTTTTTATGATCATGCCTTTGATAGCGATGCCGTCGCCTATTGAAGGAGCTGATACCATTGCGGCGCTCGTAGCCGGACAGCCACCCTTGTTTGATAGTGTGCAGACAACCGCAGAAGATACCGCTGCGATCATCTACACCTCCGGCACTACGGGGCAGCCCAAAGGAGCGGAGCTGACACATGCCAACCTGCTGTTGAATACGATGCTGGCAGTGGATATACTGGAGCTGCAGCCAAAAGATACCCAGCTGGTAGCGATGCCGTTGTTCCACATCTTTGCCATGACGGTACAAATGAATGCCGGTATTTACCGGGGTATACATAGTGTACTGGTGCCCCGTTTCGATGCCGCAGTAGCCGTGAGTCTCATGCTCCGGCATAAAATATCTGTTTTTGTAGGTGTACCTACCATGTTCTGGGGTTTGTTACACTATCCCATAGAAGCAGACCAGTTAGCGGCACTGGCCGGTGGTTTGCGCCGGTGTGCCTGCGGCGGCGCTTCTTTACCGGTACAGGTGCTGCAGGATTTTGAGGCCCGCTTCAACGCCTCTATCCTGGAAGGATATGGGATGAGTGAAGGCGCCCCCATCGTTACCTTCAACTACTTCGAATTTGGCCGTAAGCATGGCTCCATTGGTATTCCGGCTACCGGCATCAGTGTAAAGGTGGTCGACGAACAGGGGAATGCCCTACCTGCCGGTGAAAAAGGAGAGCTTTGGTACCGGGGCCACAACGTGATGAAAGGATATTATGGCAAACCCGCGGAAACCGCTGCTGCTGTTACAGATGGCTGGATGCATTCCGGTGATATCGCTGTGATGGATGAAGATGGTTTCTACTACATTGTTGATCGCCTGAAAGACCTGATTATCCGGGGTGGTAAAAACGTATATCCGAGAGAGGTAGAAGAGGTGATGATGAAACATGCGGCCGTTTCACTGGTGGCAGTAGTAGGTGTGCCCTGTGAAAAAATGGGGGAGGAAATCAAAGCGTTTGTGGTATTGAAACCGGATGCGGTGGCAACAGCCGAAGAAATTATTGCCTGGACCAAAGAAGAAATCGCTGTCTTCAAATATCCGCGTTATGTGGAAGTCGTAACGTCTTTACCCACTACAGCCAGTGGTAAGATTCTGAAAAAAGATTTACGGCACGCCTGATGCAGGTGTTTTTTTGTAGTAAACAGTACGTGGCATTTTCATTTGGAACAATCGGTTTAAATTGTATCTTTGTGTCATGCCACGTAATAAAGCGTTTGACATAGATCATAAATTAACGGTAGCGCGGGATCTCTTCTGGAAGAAGGGATACCATGCCACTTCCATGCACGACCTGGTGGATGTGCTGGAACTGAACCGGAGCAGTATTTATGATACCTATGGTAATAAACATACGCTGTTCCTCACGTGTCTGACCAACTATGCCCGGCAGAAGACAAATGAATACCGGGAAGCCGGTAAGGGAGCAATGACGGCCATCGCGGCGTTGGAAGATATCATTCGTAATGTTGTAAAGCATATCCAGACAGATGACAAATCCTGTATGATGATCAAAACCACTTTTGAACTGGCAGGGGAAGATGCGGATGTGCGGGATGTTATCCGGCGGCATGGGCTGGAGCTGGAAGGCATTTTTGTAGCGCTGATCAAAGCCGCGCAGGTGGCTGGAGATGTGGTGCAGGTAAAAGATCCGCACGTCCTGGCGCGGTTTATATTGTCTTCCTTAAGTGGTTTCTGGCAACAGGCGCTGGTATACCGCAGCCGTAAACAGCTGCAGGAGTCGGCTGATTTTTTAATGACTGTGATAAAGGGATAATATTTTTTTGCATGAATCCGGAACGATTGTTCCGCATAGGAAATGTGGTATTGCTTTCCTCTTGGAAACGTATAGCCATGATAGTGAGGTGTACCGGGTGGGTGCTTTTTTTTGTCGTAATCCGGAACGGGTGTTCCGGATTGGGATGGTACGGCCCTGCATGCCTGATCAGCTGTTTTAAATCGATTTGTATATAGGTAGATGATAAAAGCGTATCTATAGCATCGGTTGCTCATCTGCATAAAATCAGATTTGTATAGGAAGATGATAAAAGCGTATCTATAATATCGGTTGCTCATCTGCATAAAATCAGATTTGTATAGGAAGATGATAAAAGCGTATCTATAATATCGGTTGCTCATCTGCATAAAATCAGATTTGTATAGATAGATGATAAAAGCGTATCTATAATATCGGTTGCTCATCTGCATAAAATCAGATTTGTATAGATAGATGATAAAAGCGTATCTGTAATATCGGTTGCTCATCTGCATAAAATCAGATTTGTATAGGTAGATGATAAAAGCGTATCTATAGTATTAGTTACTCATCTGCATAAAAGATTTGTATGCAGGTAGATGATAAAAGTATATAGGGTTGATCATTCATTTCCTGTAGGAATAGGCTGTTCACCTGCATAAACCAGTAAAACACGAAGTAATGATAACGCAACAGTCAACCAATCGCTGCTGACAAACAAACATAGTAAAGGATAACAAATAATATTTTTTTACATTAATCCGGAACGATTGTTCTGAATAAAAAACCGTATGGAAACAAATACATCGATTCAACAGGTGCTGGAAAAGTTCTTACAAAAATTGCTCGTAGAAAGAAACGTTCCCGGATTGCTGGAACTGTATGCGGAAAAAGTAGACTGGGATATTCCCGGTAATACGGAAGTGGCGCCCTGGGTAGGCAGTCGTTCTACCAAAGCGGAAATAGCGACTTTCTATGAACAGTTGTACGCCGGCCTGGAGCCCATTTCTTTTGATGTAAGGGACCGGTTTTTCCTGGATAACAAAGCCATTATTACCGGCAGGGTAGTGTGCCGGATTAAAAAAACGGACAAGATTTTTGATTCCGAATTTACCCTTCATGTCACCATTGAGAATGGATTAATTATCCAATACCGCATGCTGGAAGACAGCTATGCCCTGGTAGTGGCAGCCACTGTATAACCTCTATGGTGAGATATCCCATTACCGCTTCTCCGGAAGACCGGTGGTATCAACAGTCATAGAGAGATAACCAATAATATTTTTTTATACTCATCCGGAACGATTGTTCCGAATAAAAACAACACGATGAAAACAAATACATCGATTCAAGAGGTACTTGAAAAATTCCTGCAAAAACTGATCGTAGAAAGAGACGTTCCCGGATTGCTGGAACTGTATGCAGCAAACGTAGACTGGGATATTCCCGGTAATACAGCAGTGGCGCCCTGGGTGGGTAGCCGCTCAACGAAAGCGGAAATAGCATCATTCTATGAACAATTGTATACCGCCGTGGAACCCGTTTCTTTAGACGTAAGGGATCGGTTCTTCCTGGACAACAAAGCCATTGTTACCGGCAGATTAGCGAGCCGGATTAAAAAGACGAATAAAATTTTTGATTCTGAATTTACCCTTCATTTTACCATTGAGAATGGATTAATTATTCAATACCGCATGCTGGAAGATAGCTATGCCCTGGTATTGGCAGCCACCGCATAACAGGTTATTGTCAAACACCCATTACCACGCTTCCGGCAAGTATTTACCGGAAGCGTGGTGACATCAGCGGTCAGCGTCTATTGCAGGCCCGCATTTAGAAATCAATCTTCAATACTTCCCGCCCGGTACGAGTTCCCGTTACCTTTCCTATTTCGCTGTCAAATTCATAGTGGATACCACCATACACCCTGGATATAGCCGCTTCGTTCACCAGCGCAGTAAAGCTGGAAAAAGAACGGGGCGCAAATCCATCCGGCACTTTCTGCCGGTCGGTGATAGCAAAGTGGCTGCCAAAATTAGCCGTCAGGATATGCCCGGCTGCCGCGGAAAAGCTGGCATGGCCGGAAGTATAGGAGGGAAATGGCGGTGTGCCGATCAGGCTATTCCAACCCGGCGCAATACGGGCACGGATATACGTAATAGGCCGGAGCAGGTTATACCGGTATTTGTATTTCCAGCAGATAATGCCGGCGTCATTCAACGCAATACCTACCTGTGCATATAATTTCGCCGCTGTACCAAGATCGAGATGCTGATCTGTAATCAGCTGACTGGTAATGGCCAGCAGGTGTCCCGGTGGGGTAAAGGTACCGCCGCCATCAGCCCAGTATTGCGCGATGAGGGTTTTCTCCGGTGTAGGCGTCTGGGAATGCTGATATACCACATAGGCTGCCTGGTAGAATACACTATTGGTATCGGTCGCATAAGCCGGCGGCGCTATGTTGCCGCTGTCGGTATTACAGCCGGCTACTATCAGCCGGTTTTGCCCCCAATAAGGCAGCATCGCCGATTGAAAGGCCGGTGGTGTGGGTACCCACAATCCCGGTCCTACAGGCGGAATATAATCGGCAGGGAAATTATGCAGATAACCGTCTTTACCACCATCTGTAGCAGACCATTGGTACACGGCATCCGCTACCTGCTGTCCGAAACTGACGGACCGGCTGATTTCAGCAGCCGGCCGGCCCACGGAAAGACTATCACGGTAAAGTGTTTCCAGGTCTGTGATGAGGCGCAGGTTATCGGCACTGGCATTCGGAAATAATTGCCGGATAATGGCTGCCAGCGTACTGTTGGCGGCAATGCCCCAGTGATAGGACTTCCCGCGTTCGGGCAGCGGTACATACTGCAACCCGTTTAACTGTCCCGCCAGGGAAGGGGTTCCTCTCCGGTAGCCCAGGGTAGCCCCATGCAGGGAAATGCCGGTGTAGGCGATGGCCCGGGCAGCTACCGGCGGACTGAATCCGGGTGTTTCCTTGATGAGTTTTAATTCCAGTTGATACCAGGATACCGGTACTGCGGCATCACCGGCTGTACCCAGGAACAATGCGGCACTGGCATCGGTAGCTGCCGGCTGTGTGCCGGTAAACGGCGCTTCTTTCCGGCAGGCTGTCAGGCTGCCCAGCAACACCAGCAGGAACAGGGAGCACCGGCTGAAACATACATGATTTATACGCATGATGTGAATGGTTTAGATGAGTAATAAAAAAACAATGGTTACCAGAACAGGAGCCTGATACAGGCTGCTGTAGCAACAAAAGGAGACAGCTGGTCAGCAATAAACACGATCGCGCTGATGTGGGTGTATAACAAAAATAACAGGCAGTATAAAACAGATCATCTTCCGGAAAAGCTGTGAAGGTGCGGGGTATCACTATCACCGGGGCACAGGTGGCCGGTACATCGTTTTTGCTGCAGGTTTTTCAGGGTGGTAGTGGAACCAGCTGCGGTATATCTGTTTAAGAAATAATGCTACACATGTACTTGAAATTTGAAGGTTAATAATCAATGCATGCAGGTAACAAAAGTAGTGTTATCCCGGTAATATAGGGAGGTGCAGAAGCGACATTCTAAAGGGTTATTCCGGACATACCTGTAGGGTTTCAATCAGCCAGTTTCTGCCAGGAAAGTAAAATCTGGTCTACTGCCCGTTTCCTGAATCGTCTCACCTTTGCCATAGTAAGGAAATAAAAAATACCGAAGATGAAATTAGCAGTATGGGATACCTATGTGACCACCAAAGAAGGAGGCCGCATGCATTTTGATATACTGGTCCCGGAAGCCATCACCGATCCGGCTGTCGTATACCAGTATGGCCGGGATTATCTGCAATCCCGGCATCAGGAAGGGCAGGAGCTGGCCGCCCGGGAATGCCGCTTTTGTCATGTGGAAGAAGCCACTGCACCCATGGTGGCTGCCATCGGAGAAAAAGGATACTTTATTGTGGAAATGGAAGGTTGCTGAACAGCCCACCAGCCACCTAAATGATTGATATGACAACGCTACCCGCTATCACATCCGGCATTGAACAACAACTGGCCGGTATACAGGCCCGCATTCGGGCAGCCTGTATCCGTGCCGGCAGAGCGCCGGAAACCGTACAGCTGCTGCTGGCCACCAAAACCGTACCACCGGAAAATATCCGGATAGCCGTCATGGCCGGGGTACCGCTGCTGGGAGAAAATAAAGTGCAGGAGCTGAAACAAAAAGCAACCGCACTGCAGGACCTGCCAATAGCAAAACATTTTATTGGTCACCTGCAATCCAATAAGGTAAAGGAAGTATTAAAGTATGTTACCTGTATTCAATCCATCGATAGCCTCTCTATTGCACTGGCGCTGGATAAGCAGCTGCAGGCAACAGACCGTACGCTGGACATCATGGTACAGGTAAATACCTCTTTTGAGTCCAGCAAATTCGGCGTGCCGCCGGATCAGGCGCCAGACTTTATCCGCGCACTGAAAGATTTCCCGCAGCTGCGTATAACCGGTCTGATGACCATCGGCCTGCTGGATGCCGCACCGGAAAAAGCAAGACCTTCTTTCCGGCTGCTGCGCGATCTCAGGGATCAGGTAATCCGGGAACAATTGTTACCAACGGATACCCTGCATCTATCGATGGGTATGAGTAATGACCTGGAAATCGCCATTGAAGAAGGCGCTACGATCGTGAGAGTAGGTACCGCCATATTTGGAAAAAGACAATACCCGGATAGTTATTATTGGAATGAAAGCCAGGGGGGCTAAACCAAACCAATCAGGTAGTAGCGCCGTTTTTCGCCATGTTTTCATCAGGAAAACGGCCTGCTGCCGCTGTTCGCCATATTTTTTGGATACGGGGCCGGTATCAACAAAGGGTACAGTACGTGTACCCTTTCCCGTTATATGATAGTGTTACCTGTATTCATTCACACCCGCAGGTAGTCTGGCCTGTATATTAAGCACCTGTTATTACATAATCCGCCAGCGATGTTCCCAGAATATGCTGCCACCCTGCCGTAAAGCTGGCTGCACTAAATGCCGGCTGGTCGGCAGGAAAGGTATCCAGGCCGCTGTGCGTGAGGCGTAACTGCGTGGTCTCAGCGGTGAGGGCCTGCAACGCAAACGTCACTACAGATAAACCGGGATATCCCTCATATCGCCAGCTGTAGGTTAGCTTGTTGGGAGCGGTGGCTTCCAGTACTTCACAGCGATGATCATATATTTTTCCTTCATTGGTGACCACAAATCCGAACTTGAACCCCGGTTCCGGCCGGAAGTCGGCGATATCAAAATACCAGGCTTTCATGCGGGCAGCATCGGTGAGGGCTTCCCATACTTTTTGAATGGGCGCCTGATAAGTATATGCAACGATCACGGGCGTGGAAGACATATGGATATGGTTTTAGCGGGTCCAATGAAGGTACGCAATTAGCCGGCAGTATGACACATGCGGCAGCAGGTTTTTCAGGAAAGGATACCCGTTGACCTGCCACACACATGCGCAATCCCATGGAGGGATCAGTTGGCAGTAGTAATGGGTACCACGATCTCTATCTTTTTGACACCGAGTACCGGAATTTCTTTTTCGAGGTGTTCATAGAGCGCCTGGGTAGCCTCCAGGGTATTGTAGGCGGGAGGTACCAGTTGTTCATCCAGCACCTGCCAGTTGGCCGTTTGCAACAGATGTGTTTTGATATAGTTGCTTTGTTGGTGCGTATTGAGTGCAAAAGGGTAAATAGCCAGAAAAGATAATTTAGCATCTCTGATCAGCTGACCTCTGGCAAACACATTAATCTCCGGGCAGTACACAACAGACATGCCGGTGTCATCCTTGTACATGACAAGGTTTGCTTTAATAATCATGCAATACTTTTTTAGGATGCCCTATAGCGTTAATATAAATGATGACAGCTACCGGTGGGCAGACATATAATAATTACCGGCGCTGTGATGATAGCGTTGAATATTTTTCGGCGTAATACAGTGTAGGTGCGTTGATCAGGCTTTACTATCCAATATGTGCTTAAACGTCGTCATCGTTGTGAAAAGATTGTTTCTGATAATCGGATCCGCTACCCATCTGGGCACTTTGGCACTCCGGTCGGAGGAGATGAAGTAACTGATTTTTACCAGGCCATTGCTTTGTTCTTCTACCACCCATTTACCGCGGGTACCGCAGATACGGGTGACGTTGTTGTAAACAGGGAACTTGTTGTTGATGACACTTTCAAAAGTGATCTCCCCTGATTTGTCACTGTTATTGTTTTTACGGAGCTGGTGCAGCAGATAACAATCCTGATCGCCGAAAGGCCAGGGGATATTATATTTAATATAGGTGATCCAGCTGTTGCTGTTGTCGCCCGGCATGATCCGGTAAGCTTTGGCATGTGAATTCCAGACAGGTCCCTGCTGCTGATCGATCAATAGCTGGGAGATAGCACTGATACCGGATTTTGCGAAAAAGGTAGCCTTGATTTCCCGAACGGAATTGCCGGCAGCATCCGGGAGCCAGCGTTCATACAGTGAAACGGAAGGGTCCTGCTTCACCAGTTTAAAATCGGAACCGGTAACAGTATGCGCGTGTACGGCTGTGATAACAGTAAACAGTAGTAGGGTGACGAACAGATATTGCCTCTTCATATAATTACAATTTAATATCATTGTCAAACAGAAATCAGATGTAGGCGCCATATTAATGACACGCGAATAATGATTTCCCCCTACGCAACAGCAAAAAGTAACTGAAATAAAAAAAAATAACCCGCCGGCGCTGCAGGAGGTTGTTGGTGATTCCGGTATTTTGGTCTATCTTTTATAATACTTCCCCGTTATATTCCGTTAACCTGTATATTTTTTCTATCTCTCAAAAGTTAAATGTTATGAAAAAAGCATCTCCCAAAAAACTGAACCTGGGTAAACGCAGGATCTCCGGATTAAATGTCTCCCTTACGCCTGTACAACAGGGTGCTGTGAAATTTACCTTTTATACCCGCTGTACTTTCTGCGAAACAGAGCCCACGAATTGTTAGTGCGTCATACCCACCAGGACCGGCAGCTGTTTGCAGGCCCTGGTGGATGACGGTATTTAATCCTTGAAAGGATTGGCATACCGCGGATCTTTCGTCATCTGATGATCTGTTAATGTTTTCAGAAAGGCGATGATATCTTTTTTATCCTGCGCACTTAAATGAATACCGCCACTGGATAATCCGCCCAGCTGTATGCCGATGTTCGGATTTTGTTTCACACCTGTGGAATAGTGTTCCAGCGTAGCATCCAGGGTGGCAAACCGGCCATCGTGCATATAGGGAGCGGTCAGCTCCACATTTCTCAGCGACGGAATTTTGAAGGTACCCTGGTCTTCCGGCAGGTGCGTGATTTCACCGATGCCTTTATCTGTGTAGTTGGTTTCCAGTCCGTTGTTGGAACCGAAGCCCCTGTTTCTGCCGGAATTATCCACGATCAGGTAAGAGGGCGTCTGGCCGAAGGTAGCATTGGCCAGATCACTGTGGCATTCTGTACAGAAGTTGACGCTGAGTAAACGTCTGCCCCTGTTTTCTTCGGCTGTGAAGGCTGCAAAGTTATTGGCCACGCCTTCATCATAGGCGGAACGAAACGAAACAATACTCCGGAGAAACTGAGACAAGGCACGGCTGATTTTATCGGCAGTAACAGCCGGTGAACCAAAAGCAGCGCGGAATAAACCAGGGTAGTAGGTGGTAGCGCCCAGCTTTTGCTCCAGCGCCGGTAAATCAGGCATCCCCATTTCTAAATGATCCAGGATCGGCATCAGCGTCTGTGTTTCCAGGTTGGCCGCCCGCATATCCCAGAACATGTTTTTGTCTTTGAAAAAACGCACATTCACGAGCGACATGGAATTACGGCGGGTAAGCCGGCCATCGAAGCCTTCGGAAAATGCGACGCCGTCTGTAAAGGCTTTATCCTGATGATGACAGGATGCACAGGCGGTTTTATTGTTGACAGATAATAGTTTATCATAGAATAGTACCCGGCCGAGTGTGGCGCCCGTATTGGTAATAGGGTTGTCGTCGGGCGTATTGTCGATGTCCGGATTGTTACGCAGAAACTGTTGCAGATAAGGCGGCATCTCCTGCCCGGTATGTACATAATTATATAATACTGCCGGTAACTGTGGCGTATGGTCAGCCGGTATCTGTCCGGGATCGCCGCCTGGCGCAGGTGTGGGCGTTGAGGTGCCGGGAGTTGCTTCCTGATCTTTTTTACAGGCGGGGATGTACAATAATATCATCCCTGCCAGCAACAGCAGGGAGGTACAGGTGCGTTTGCTGAGTGGTCGCTTCATATAGGTGAATTGATATCAGCTGTTACACCTGGAATAACATTTACCCTTATCGTATAAATTTTTTTTTTAAAGAGATAAGGGTATTTAATTTTTGACGTGTATCATTTACGTAACTTGATGGCAATAACTGTAACCGCGTTTAAATTGGACTTACAACAGGATAAACTGGCAGAGGCAGCGGAAAGATACTTTCATACCTATTTTGAAGGGTTACACCGGTACGCCTTTACAATGCTGAAAGACAACGATGATGCAAAAGATGCTGTACAGACGGTATTTCTCCGGCTGTGGGAAAAACAGACTTTACTGAACGAACAACAGTCGGTAAAATCCTATTTGTATACAGCCGTGTATAATCAATGTCTGAATATGAAACGGCATGATAAGATAAAAGAACGGTACATGACCGCACAGCACGGGGACACGGGGGACCCTGGTAATCCTTTGATCAGCAAGGAAACCAGCCGGCAGATTCTGGCGCTGATAGGTACTTTGCCGCCACAATGCCGGCTGATCTTTTCCAAAAGCAGGTTTGAGGAAATGAAGTATGCAGAGATAGCCGCAGACATGGGACTATCTGTGAAAACCGTGGAAGCGCAGATGGGAAAAGCATTGAAGATCCTACGGGAAAAGCTGGCCCCCTTGCTGATAGTAATGATTATTTTTTTCACCCTATACAAAAGCGGATGCTTATAATTTTAAACAGATGAGCACTCTTAGTCATAACCAGGAAGATTTTGAATTGTTGGGAAAATATTTATCCGGCGAAGCATCTCCGGAAGAAGCAATCACTGTGGATGACTGGCTGGCAGCAGATCCTGCTAACCGGCTATTGTTTGATCAGATAAGTACGATCTGGTATGAGGTGGTACAACACCGGCATATATTACCGGACAAAGAAAAAGTCCTGTTGGAAATCCAACGGCATTTTCCGCAGCTGACCATCCAGCGAAGACCCATTGCAAAACCCAACCGGTATTGGTGGGGCGTAGCAGCGGGCATGTTATTGCTGATCGGCGCCGCGACCTTTTTCTTTCTGGTGAAAACCCATCAGCCGGATACCACCTACATCAGCCTGAATGCCAAAGCAGGCGTGTTGCGTGATACCTTGCCGGATCAATCACTGGTGGTAGTCAACAGCTATGGCGGCATCAGTTATCCGGCAGATTTTAACCACAAGGAAAGATCCTTACACCTGACCGGCGAAGCATGGTTTGATGTAACGGCATCCGCCACCAAACCTTTTATTGTGCGGGCAGGCGCCATCGCCGTGAAGGTATTGGGCACCTCCTTTAATGTAAAGGAAAGTAAAGATGGAGTGGAAGTAACTGTGAAAA
The DNA here is from genome assembly GCF_025989125.1 of Chitinophaga nivalis. NCBI lineage: Bacteria > Pseudomonadati > Bacteroidota > Chitinophagia > Chitinophagales > Chitinophagaceae > Chitinophaga > Chitinophaga nivalis. Next base: position 4,388,111 of record NZ_JAPDNR010000001.1, read on the forward strand.
CAGGCGCCGTACTGATGTATCGTGGCAGTCGGCAGCTAACCGTGAAAGCCGGCCAGCGGGGCGTATACCAGGCTGCCAGTGAGCAGTTTTCCCTGATACAGCGTTTCGACATCAATCCTATTGGTTACGCTACACGGGTATTCAACTTTGAAAATGCCACGCTGAAAGAAATAATTATCCAGTTGGAGAAAGCCTATGGCATTCATGTGGTGCTGGAAAATGAAAAACTGAACAGCTGTACCATGAGTAGTCTTTTTGAGAATAAATCTGTGCGATATATCTTTGACGTTATATCAATTACGTTGAACGTTGAATGCAGATTTGAGAACAACACGGTGTATATCACTGGTGCTGGATGTAGCTAGTTACATAACAGGAAGCCTATTATTATTGACGTGGGGGCTACCCACCTATGCACAGCAAAACAACGGCCTGCAGAAAAAGATCCTGCCAGCTGCCGCTAATATCCGATTCGATTCGCTGCTGTTGCAGATTACCCGGCATACAGGGGTCCGGTTTTCTGTGAACACACGAAAGTTTCCGCCATCAAAGATCATTCATGTAAAAAAAGAATGGCAATCGGTATCGCAATTGCTGGAAGAGATAAAAACGTATACGGGTAGTAGTTATACCCTGATTGGCAGCCACGTGGTATTTGTAGATCAGCCGCTCCGGCAGCCCATACCGGTGGCGGTAAAACCAGCCGGGAATCCTACACCCGCAGTGGTGAAAAATAAGGTATTACCTGTGGTCAGCAAAACAACGATCCGGTCACTCCCGTCCATGCAACCAATAACACGTCCGGATACACCGGTATTGATAATATCGGTTGCAGATACCATTCCGATACTGGTTAAACGCCGGGATAGCATACCCGCATTTCGGGATAGCGTGCTGGCTATCGGCCGGCGCCGGGATAGTGTGAACCGTTTTTGGGATAGCGTGCTGGTTATCGGCCGGCGAAGGGATAGTGTGAATCGTTTTTGGGATAGCGTCCCCGTTTTTGGCCGGCGGCATACACCTCGCAATACGGCGGGATGGGAATGGTCACTGCCAGGCTGGGAACGTGATCGTTGGTGGTCATTCACCGGAAACAGCGACGATACCAGATACAGGGGCTTTGCAGGATTGGGGTATGCGCACGCGGGGCTTACCTGGCCATCTTTTCGTTTTCGGGGAGGTTTTCTGTCTGATTCATCGCGGAAACACCGGATGATTACGTTCGGCAGCGATACGTTACATAAAGAGCCGGTAGATGCTGCCACTGCCAGTGATCAGCAGCAGGCAGCGAAGAAAAATAACCAGGCGTTGCAACAAAAGCCGGCTCTTAAAACAACCGAAAGAAAATCCATTTTTGCTTTCCTGAAACGGCCGGAAGGTGGCCCATACCGTCATACCACCATCAACACAAGAGGAGCCTGGCGGAAACCTTTTATCAAAGCAGGGGTGGCCGGATCAGAGTCATTTTATGTAAGTCCTGAATTACAGGCCGGCATTCCCTTATTATATGGGATCATCAATTACAGTACTAATTTCCAGCTGTCTTTTGTCCGTTATGGCGCCGGCACCTCTATACGTTTGTCAGACGACTGGCGGCTGCAGTTAATGGCTACTACGGGTCGCATGGAGCGATCATTTGATACTGCCGGCATCTATGACCGGAAGGTGAAAATAGAATTACATAAGCTGGCTTTTATGACAGAGAAAAAGACAAATGGGCCATTCGTTTTTCAATTCGGAGTTTCCTTTAATTTAATGCACACCATTTATTACCGGTATGGCATGCTTTCCGCGCCATATGTGTCAGAATGGGACGCAGACAGGAAGTATCATTTCTTTAAACCGCCTTATTACATCGGGCCCAGTTATACGGGGGGAGATCAACGAACGATCAAAATGTGGTTGGGTATACAGGCAGGTGTATTTTATCGGCTGAACCTTTCAAAGAATCGTTAACCCCGTAAGCCGGACCATCCCGAATAGATTTTTCTATCAGCAAATATGCGATCGGGATGGTATACTGTGTAATAAAATGGACAAACCCCATGACCCGCTGCCTCGCTGTTTTTCAACGCGCTTTATGGAAGTATTGATGTATTTGATTCAGGAAAGGATTACCGCGTGCAGAAGAAAATAAGAAAAGAGATAGCGATGCCGCTTAGAGTTATCCGGCAGTACATCACAGCATCTTGAATGGAGCGTATACAAACTGTAATAGAATGGGATAGAATCAGTTGGTGTGCTGTTGGTGGTGAAGTGCGTATCGGCTTGTCTGAAAAATGCAGGCGTATATGGCAGCGCAGAAAGTATGATTGTTATAAACAGTATTGACCGGTGGTCAATGATGATGGATATTAAAAAGGATCGCTTTAAGGAGATATGAAAAAGCCTGCAAGCATTAAACTTGCAGGCTGAGGATACTTAATGGGTAAGTATAATAAAGTGAATGTTATTACAGTGTATGGATAATATTGTTGAATACCCCGCGGGATAATGTTTTCAGGTGAACGTTATGGGAAATGCCGGTGGGTACTTTCATAAAAAAGGTCGTTTTGAGACAAACAAAATTTAAATCAGTGCAGTTATTAAAACCCGGTGAATTTATTTTATCGAAAGAAGATAACTGCATTTTGTCTGTTAAATCAGGAACGAAAATTAATATTTATTAAAGTTATAAAAATTCCCACATTTTCCAAAAAAAATAAAAAAGTAAAAAGCAGGGAACAATGATTTTTTAAAATCGGTGTGCGATACAAATGTGATCACAAAGCAGCGGTATCATTTTTTGCTAAAACAGGCCGACCGGCTGTTTGGCCGCAGGAGGATCAATCGTTATACAATGGCAGATAGCCATAATTTCCTGTGCTGTTTTGCAGAGCGGTGAAAAAAATGTTGCTGATGTTCACGCCCGGATCAGTTGCAGGAACAACCGAGAACAACGAATCATTGGTAGTGGTGTCAAGGCTCATCGCGTAGGTGGTAGTGGTCCCATCTTCATAAAGGATGTTGGCATTCACGGTAAAGTCCTCCGGTAGCCAATAGGAAGTGGGAAGTCCCTGTGTGATTTTGCAGCCACACATCATCGTTACATATACACAGATGCTGCCATCGGATTGAATGCTACCGTTGGTTACCAGCAAACCGGGTACGGGTATAATGAGCCGGAAAGCGCTTTGTTGGGGAAGCAATAACAAGGATTGTGTGAGTAACAAGGGCGCACCAAAGGGTAGGGGAATACTGGCTGAAAGTGTACCGCTTTGTGCCACTTCCGGAAGTACCAGATCGCCGGTGGCCGCAATGGTATAAGTGGTGGGTTGTAAGTAATTAACGTTGGTGGGTTGTCCGTTGACAGCCGGTGTAATGATGGGCCACGAAGAAGAGCAGCCTGGTACGAAGTTGTCCGAAATGAATCCATCGTTGGCAATTGCTAACGGAGGGCCATATGATAAGGGAGTTGTGCTGTTGTCATCATAAGTGAAAATGACTGTGATGTTTTCAGGTTGGAAAGCATGTGGTCCCAGAAATTTACCACCTGTTGCCTGCAGGTATACGGTAATAGGTGCAGTGGATAGCATAACATTTTTTTAAGGAGTCAGTAAAGAGCAGTAATGCAATACTGCTGTATGAAGTTACAACTATTCAATTGTTTTACAGGAGGGCACCGGAATGGATGTTATACAGGATATCCCGGATACGTAAAGTGCATATCCGGGATAGGGAAAGGTCGTTGCTCTTTTAGGGTAATTGTTGGGTAAGGAAATCATGAATCAGGGTAGCCACGGTACCATGTTCTTCCTCCAGCAGAAAATGTCCGGCATCCAGGATATGCAAGGAGGCATTGGGTAAATCGCGCAGGAAGGCTTCTGCACCAGGTGTCAGGAATATCCGGTCATTCTTTCCCCAGATGATCAGGGCAGGTGGCTGATATTGTCTGAAGTAGGCATGCCAGCTATCGTACTGCTTAAAGTTAGTGTAGTAGTTGGCAAACAGGATGGTTTGTATCTCGAGGTAGCCAGGCCTGCTGAGGAAGTAGTGATCCATGGTCCAGGCATCGGGGCTGATCTTTTCCGGATGTGCTGCTTCCAGCAGGTATTGTGATTTGATATCGTCGAAGGAAAGCATGTGTTGTACCAGGGAACGGATGGCCGTGAGATCGCCTGCTTCCATCAGTTGACGGGCCTGCTGTACCTGTGGGGCCAGGCCTTCCAGATAAGCGTTGGCATTTTGGACCAGCAGCGCCTGTATTTGTTGCGGTCTTTTGCTGGCGATGCGGAAACCAATCGGGCCTCCATAATCCTGCATATATAAACTCACCTGTTGTAAGCCAATGGCATCCATGAACTGTTCCATGAGGCCAGCCAGGTAGTCGAATGTGTAGGTAAACTGATCCGGTGCCGGACTGCTGCTGTGTCCAAATCCCGGATAATCCGGCGCCACCACATAGTAGTTGGCTGCGAGGTCATTGATCAGGTTGCGGTACATATAAGACGAAGCCGGAAAGCCATGTAACAGGAGGATGGCGGGCCGGGAAGGATCACCCGCTTCGCGGTAAAATATATCTACATTACCGAGCCGGATGCTTTTGAAACGGGCGCTTGTTACAGCTGTTGGAAAGGTGGAAGTGTTTGTCATGGTATTTTTATTTTATTGTGTACTAAATGGTACAAAATTACACCGCACTTCAGCTGATGATTGAATGGTCACGCAGCCGTTGTTGAGTGGAACATTGTGTTTCGACGGGGTAAAGGTATATTTTGTACTGATTAGTACAAAATATATTTTTAAAATGGCCGGGAGGGAGTCTGTTACCGGTTAGAGTGCCTGATAGGCCTTGTAAATACGGGCATCCGGATCAGGGCTGGTTTGCAGGTAATGGCGGCGTTGTGCGGCATCTGGCATCCAGCGGAACAGCCACGAGAACCCCGCCGCCCCATGGTAATATACCGGTGACGCATATACCGGATCCTGTAAGGCGGCAGCGAGCGAAATAAACTGATATCCCCTTGCACGGAGGGCGGCTATTAAAGCGGTATAGTGATCGGCGTGTAACAGGTTGGCATGACACAGGTAGATATGTGGGATGGGCCGGTGGAAAATTTCCAGTGTCAGCTTTTCATAAAATGAAAAAGACGTCAGGGTAAAATCCAGGTATGCCTGTGCGATGCTATCTGCAGCGGGTTGGTCATGCCGGTGGATGGCGGCGGTATAGAGCGCATTATATACATAATCTGCGCTCTCTATGGTAAAGGGAACGGCATCATAACCCAGTTGCTGCAGGTAATGCCGGCGGGCCGCCTGCTCCAGGCTGTCTTTGCCCAGGGAATTAAACGGAAAGCGGAAATAAGGAACGGATTGGTGGCCGTTGGCCATCCGGATAATCCGGTCATTGGCGGCTACTTCTTCCTGAAATTGTGGCAACGAAAGCTCCGCACAGTTGCGGTGATGCAGGGTATGATTGCCCTGTGTAACCAGTGGCTGCCGGGTCCAGCTGCGTATCAGCTGGCGGCGTAATGCCGGCCGGGTGGCAAGGCTATCATATCCATTGATAAAAGCGGCAACAGGTGTCTGTTGTTGTAGTAGCTGCCGTAATAGTTTACGGTTGGCGGCCTGTATCTCACGCAGCGTATAATGTGCCGGCATCGCATTAAAAGGAACATCGTCCATGGTAATGGCCACCCTTTTTTCCTGGGCATGCAACTGGCATGAAAGCAGTAATAAAATTGCGGATATTATTTTCCTCCTCATCTGCCTAAAATAAAATAAAACCAGGAGCAAGTATCACGGATGGGTTAAAACAGCCAGCGGGCGTGCTGTGTGTGATGGATTTAATTTATCATGCTGTCAACTGATATGGTTGGAATTAACAAAATTGATACTGTTTTACGCTGGGTAAATGTTGCACTTTTGTAACGAACGATTGATAAGATATAAACCGATAAAAATGCAGATTCCTTTTTTTCAGGTAGACGCTTTTACCAACCAGCCTTTCAAAGGCAATCCTGCTGCTGTGTGCTTATTGGAAAGTATGCCCGACGATCAGCAGCTGCAACATATTGCGGCAGAAAATAATCTCGCTGAAACCGCTTTTATATTGCCGCTGGCAGCAGGTTATCAGCTGCGCTGGTTTACGCCGGTGGCGGAAGTATCGTTATGCGGACATGCCACCCTGGCCAGCGCCCATGTACTATGGGAAAGCGGGCGGGTACCTGCAGCTGCCCCCATTACTTTTCATACCCTGAGTGGCCCGCTCACGGCTATCAGACAGGATTCCCGTATTACGCTGAATTTTCCGGCGCGAGGCAACGAGCCTGTGGTATTACCTGCTAACTTACAGCAGCTGTTTGGCAACGACTATGTGCATGCAGCGTATAGCTTTGACCGTTATATCGTGGAATTGTCTTCCGGTGAAGCGGTAGCCGCTTTTAAACCAGACCGGGAACTGCTGGGCGACGTATTGTGCGTGGTCACCGGCAAGGCGGCGCCTGATAGCGCCTATGATTTTGTATCCCGTTTTTTTGCCGTGCCTATCGGTGTGGATGAAGATCCGGTGACGGGTTCGGCACATTGCAGCCTGGCGCCTTACTGGGCAGAGCGGTTGCAGAAAAATAATTTTCTGGCGTACCAGGCATCTGCCCGGGGTGGAGAACTGCAGGTAGTGCTGGATAACGAGCGGGTATTCCTGAGCGGCGAAGCTGTGACCATTATAAACGGTACCTTTCACCTGTAAACGATTTCCTGTTTTTATAAACCACGTATGGAAAAACTATCGCCCGCTATTGAACAAAGAACCTTGGAAAGCTTTGCCCGTCAGCGTTTAATGACACTGTACGGCGCAACGGTATCGGGACTTGCCCCCGGATTTATGGAAATCAGCGTACTGCCCATGGAAGCCCTGTTGCGTACTTCCGGTATTTTCCATGGCGGCGTATTGGCGGCGCTGGCGGATACGGCAGCCGGCTATGCTGCTGCTACGATGCAGCCACAGGACACCAGTTTCCTGACGGTAGAATTCAAGATCAACTTTCTGCATACCGCAAAGGGAGAAAAGCTGCTGGCCAGCGGAAAAGTCCTGAAAGCCGGCAGTACGCTTACGGTATGTCAGGCTGATTTGTATACCGTACAGCAGGACGTGGAAAAACACGTCGCCACGGCCCTCGTCACCTTAATGAAAGCCCGTTGAATATGGAAATCACGTCGATATCTTCTTTTCTGGATTATTATGGCAGTATCCGCGCGCGAACGCTCCGCTTACTGCAATGTGTACCGCCCGACCAGCTGGATTGGAGCTATATGCCCGGCAAATTCACCATTGCCGATCATATCCGGCACCTGGCGGCAATAGAACGTTATATGTATGCCGAAACGGTAGCCGGCCGCCCCTGTGTGTACAGCGGATGTGGTAAGGAGCTGGCCGATGGCTATGAAGCCGTGATGCAATATTTTCATACCCTGCATGCGCAATCGCTGACGATCTTTCGTTCGCTCCGTGATGAAGACCTGCAGCAAAAATGTACCACGCCCGGCAACATACAGATTACTACCTGGAAATGGTTGCGTGCGATGGTGGAACACGAAGTACATCACAGGGCCCAGCTCTACCTGTATCTGAATATAATAGGGGTGAAAACACCACCTATGTTTGGTTTGTCATCAGAGGAAATCATTGCTAACAGTATTTCAATATCATCATCCAATGAGTAACTACAACATTTTTAAACAACTGCATCAGGAGTCCGCTCCGCTTTTACTGGGTAATGCCTGGAATGTGGCCAGCGCCCGCATATTGGAAGAAAGTGGTATCAAGGCGATTGGTACTTCCAGTTCTGCCATTGCCGATACACTCGGGTATGAAGACGGCGAGCATATTCCTTTTGATGAATTATTTTTTATCATTGAAAAAATAGCCCGGCACGTACGGGTACCGTTGTCTGCGGATATTGAAAGTGGTTACAGCAAAGAGGTAGCCACCGTCATTCAGCATATAGAACGCCTGTACAATATCGGAGTGGTGGGTATTAATCTGGAAGACTCCATCGCTGCTGCCCGGGAACTGGTTCCCACAGACATTTTCCGCCGTAAGGTGGAAACCATCAAAAACTATCTGGTGCAGCAAAACATGGATTTTTTTCTGAACATACGAACAGATACTTTTTTACTGGATATAGCAGATCCCCTGCCGGAAACTTTTGCGCGTATTCACGCTTTTGAGCAGGCGGGTGCAGACGGTATTTTTGTGCCTTTTATTAAAAAGCCCGAAGATATCCGGCAGGTGACTGCTGCTACATCATTACCTGTGAATGTGTTGTCTATGCATGGTTTGCCATCTTTTGAGGTACTACAGGAAGCCGGTGTGAAGCGGATCAGTATGGGAGGTAGTGTGTACCGCGCGGTGTATAAAGGGTTAACAGCTACGGTACAGGAAATTGTGCATACAAAATCTTTTAATCCGGTATTCTGAGGTTACTTTTTAATTACCCAGTAGCCAATGGCCAACCATACGAGGCCTTTAGCCAGGAAAAAAAGGAAGCCCCAGAAGCCGATCCTTTTTATCCATTTGATAATCTGTTCTTTTTTACTGGAGACTGTTGACATAATGCGCTAATTTTACAGCTTTTTTGGTTCGCAATTTACCTGTTTTTGGGATATGATTACAAGTTAAAAATTACGCTTTTTTCCGGAAGATAAAGTCAGCTATCAGTCGTTTTTTATCGACAGGGAAAGCGTAATTTTTAAGGCTGTTGTCAGCTGATTTGTTTTTTCAGGAAAGTGCTGGTAACGGCTGTTTTATGTTTTACTAACCCCGCCGGTAATCCTTCAAATACCACTTGCCCGCCATCACGGCCAGCGCCCGGCCCCATTTCTATGATCCAGTCTGCCTGACTGATTACCTGCAGGTTATGTTCAATAACAATCACTGTGCTGCCATTGTCAGTGAGCCGGTTTAATAAGATGATCAGTTTTTCCACATCAGACAAATGTAGTCCGGTAGTAGGTTCATCCAGTACATAAATATTCCCGCTTTTTTCCAGTTCCGTAGCCAGTTTAATCCGTTGTCTTTCTCCGCCGGAGAGGGTACTGAGCGGTTGCCCCAGGGTGAGGTAACCTAAGCCTACATCGTATAGGCGTTGCAGTATGTCGTGTATGACCGGCGTTTCAAAAAAGTCCAGCGCGGTTGTTACAGGCATCTGTAAGATCTCATGGATATTTTTCCCCTGCAGGGTATACTGTAATACTTCCGGTGTAAAACGCTGTCCCTGACAGGTTTCGCAGATACTCACCACAGGATCCATAAAGGCGAGATCAGTGTAGGTATGACCCAGGCCCCGGCAAGTGGGGCAGGCGCCTTTGGAGTTGGCACTGAATAAAGATGCCGATACCTTGTTTTCCTGTGCAAACAACTCACGTAACGGGTCTGCTATACCGGTATAGGTAGCCGGATTGGAACGCCTGGAACCGGTAATGGCGCCCTGATCGATGCAGATGGCGGTGGGATAATGGCGGGGGAGTACCCCATTAATCAGGCTGCTCTTGCCGGAACCGGCTACGCCGGTTACCACGGTGAGTACGCCGGTGGGTATACGTACGGTGACCTGTTTCAGGTTATGCAGGGAGGCATTTTCGATCAACAGGTTGCCGGCAGGCTTGCGTGGGGTGCTTTTTAAGGCCATTTTACGGGCAAGATGGGTACCGGTGAGGGTGTGTGCCTTCCGGAGTCCTTCCAGGCTGCCCTGGTATACAATCTGCCCGCCCTGGGTACCTGCGCCGGGCCCCATATCAATGATATGATCGGCGATGGCAATAACATCCGGATCATGCTCTACTACGAGTACGGTATTCCCTTTATCCCGCAGCTGCCGAAGCAGTTTATTGAGCTGATGTACATCCCGGGGATGCATCCCGATGCTGGGTTCGTCGAAGATGTAGGTCATACCTGTCAGGCTGCTCCCGAGGTGACGTACCATCTTTACCCGCTGGGATTCGCCACCGGAAAGCGTAGCCGTTTCCCGGCTGAGGGTAAGGTAGCCTAAACCAATGCCCATCAGGTGTTCCAGCCGTTCCGTAATGGCGGCGGTAATCGTATGTGCTACCGGATCCCGGACGGTGTGGATGAAATCGGCCAGGTCATTGATTTGCCAGGAGGTACAGTCGGCAATATGATAGCCGTTGATCCGGCAGGCCAGTATTTCCGGGCGTAGCCGGGCGCCATGGCAATCAGGGCAGGGGCCGCGGCCTATTACCTGGTCAAAGGCGGCCTTGTATTTGCCCTTGGTTTCTTTGGATTCTTTGGCGATATAACTGCGTATAAAACGGGGCAGCACGCCTTCGTACAAGCTGGTGGGCGGCCATTCCGGGGCTGGGTTGGGCAGCCGGAATTCCTCCTGATATACCAGCAGCTGCCATTCTTCCGGCGTATAATTTTTCAGCAGTTTATCGTTGTCAAACAGGCCGGAGTGTACATATCTTTTCCAGCGCCAGCCTCCCGGGGCAAAGGTGGGAAAACGAATGGCGCCTGTGTTGAGCGAACGGTTTTTATCCAGCAACAGGTCTACATCCGGCTGTGCAACGGTACCCAGGCCTTCGCAGGTAGGACACATGCCATCCGGATGGTTGAAGGAGAAAGCCGTGGCATAACCGGCAAAGGGCTTCCCGGCACGGGAATACAATAAACGGAGCAGGGTGTAGATATCTGTAATGGTACCTACGGTAGAGCGGGCATTGCCGCCGAGCCGCTGCTGGTCTACGATGATGGCGGCGGATAGTTGTTGTATGAGATCTGCATCCGGTTGTCCGTAATGTGGTAGCCGGTGTCTGGCAAAGGCCGGAAAGGTTTCATTTAACTGCCGTTGAGATTCGGCTGCAATGGTATCAAATACCAGCGACGATTTACCGGAACCCGACACACCCGTGAAGATGGTAATGACTTCTTTCGGAATGGTTACGGAGATATTTTTCAGGTTGTTTTCCCGCGCTCCCTTGATAATGATGGCATTTTTAGGATGTTTCATTACTTTTGAGTTTGCATAACCATGCTGATGGTTAAAGGTGTAAATGGTTAACAAAGTTAACGATAATTGTCTGACCAATGGCTGATAAATCCAACCCGGCATTCGAAGCGGTATATACTGAATTTCAGTGCCTGATAATGGCCGAAGTAAACCGGCTGAGTATAGATGGCATCAGTGCCACACAATACAATATGCTGGATTTTATTATCCGTAACGGACCATGCACGACCAGCATGCTGGCAAAAGGATTTCATATTTCTCCGCCGGCTGTTTCCCGGCACATGAAAAAATTGCTGGAAAAAAAATACGTACTCCAGGTGCGGGATAAGGACGATCGCCGTCACTATTTTCATCGGATTACCCCCAAGGGAATGAAGCTGGTGAAAAATGCCACCCATCTGCGAAAAAATATGTCGGCAAACATACAACAGGCATTATCCAAACCCGACCTGATCACTTTCACCCGTTTATGCCGGCAGATTGTAGACCAAATTAAATGATTACGCCTGTCTGAGGTTGTTGGCTTTATTGTATCTTCATTTCTGCCGGATATGGAAATCCGTTTAACCCTATTACGATGATTTACAGAGAAGCAACCCTGGCGGATATTCCCGGTTTATTCCGGGTACGTTTAGCCGTAAAAGAGAACAGGCTGGTAAATACCAGTCTGGTTACAGAAGCAGATTATATCAGGTACCTGACCACCGATGGTAAAGGCTGGGTGGCCGCCACTATGCATGCAATTATTGGATTTGCCATCATTGATACGCACAGGAATAATATCTGGGCCTTATTTGTAGATCCGGCTTTTGAAGGGCAGGGCGTTGGCAAAACCTTACAGACAGCAATGCTCCACTGGCATTTTACCCGGTCTGCCGCCCCGTTGTGGCTCGGTACCGGCAAAGGCACCCGTGCAGAAAAATTTTATACCCTTACCGGCTGGAAACCCTGCGGCATCCTGGAAACCGGTGAGCAGAAGTTTGAAATAACCTATGACGCCTGGCAGAACAGGCAATGTTAATGTATCAGAGACTATGAAAAAACGACTACTTTTTGTTATCTTTTTTTTCTTCATGATCGCCGGCAGTTATGCCCAGGAAAACAAACTGCCTGATATGACGCTGACAGACCGGCAACAACATCCCTGGCAGCTGACTGCGCAGAAAGGAAAAGTGATGTTTATCTATCTCTGGAATGGCTATGAACCCAGCGTCAGCGACCTGGCTTTCCTGGAATGGGTGGAGAAACGTTATGGCAACCGGATACAGTATGCCTATATCACAAAAGGGGCCTTTTCCGGCGCGTGGCGCAAACTGTTTGACCGTTTCCCGCAGCTAAAGGGATTGCAGGGTGAAACCGCTGGTAAAGATGAAGAAAAGTGGTCCCGGTTCATGGAGCATTATGCCAGCATTGTACTGGTAGATAAAAAAGGCCGGATCTATTACCAGAATCCTTACCAGTTTGAAGAAGCACTCGATCAATACCTGAAAGAATAAACCGGTATAAACAGCAGGGATCCGGGCACCTTATTTTTGCCCGGATCCCTGCTGTTGATGTGATGTTTATTGTTAACGTTGGAGGATGATTTTAGTGGAACTGCTTTCGCCGGTTTGCGGATCCATTACTTTGATGAAGTAAATACCATCCGGTAATTGTGGCTGCAGATAAAAGTTGTTCGTGCGTAATCTCTCCTGTTGTACCAGTTTACCATTCCGGTCGTATACCAACACCAGCTTATTGGTCAGATTTTTATGGAAGGAAAAATAGACCTGACCTGCTGTTGGATTGGGGAATACGTCCTGTGGTATCAAATAGGACTTGGTTTGCGGTGCTGGCTGTGGCCCGCTGCAGGCAATTACTTTCACGTTTACCGGTTTACGTTGCGGGTGCTCGCATTCAAAGGCCGATGCGGCATAATAGGTTTGCGTAGCAGCCGGACTCACCTTGAAATATTTACCGGTATACAACAGGTTACCACCTGTAGGTGCATCGTACCACCGTATTTCAGCAAGGGTATAAAAAGGTTGGAAGGCATACAGCGTGGCGGTGTCGCCCCTGCAAATCGATGTACTGTCTGCGCCCACTGTGGGTGATACGGAATAGGCGCCCTCATTATAACTCTTTTTTACGGTGTCTGACCGGCAGCCGCTCGCCGGATCAATAGCCTGCACATATATATTTACATTCGCCGGTGTGGCGGGATAAAATGCCGGTTTGAGGATGAAATTTTTATTGACGACCAGATAAGTGGTGTCATAATAGGGCCCGCTGAAGGAACTGTATACCACTTTCACCCGGTAGTTGAATCCTGCCTGATGATTGAGTAGGGGGAATTGCTGCGTGCCACATACGATGCCCTGTGGTACGGTATAAACGGGGTCCGGCAATTTTGTGACGATCACTTTTACCGGTGTACGTATCGGGTTTTCACATTGGAATGCAGCCGTAACATAGTAGGTAGTAGTCGTGGCCGGCGCTACTTTAAACCGGTGACCGGTAAATAATAACCGTCCCTGTATCGGGGCATCATACCAGCGGATCAGGGCTACGCTGTCTACCGGATTGTCCTGCAGAAAGGCGGTGAGAGTGGTGCTGTCTCCTTTACAGATGGTCACACTGCTGGCCGGTACCCTCACGTAGGTGGCATGTCCGCCTTGTACCAAAGACTGGAAGATGGTATCGGACTTACAGCCGGTGATGTTACTGATAGCCTGTAAGCCTACCCGTACATTGGCATTGAAGTAGTAAGCAATATCTTTTATCGTGATGAGCGGACTACTGGTAACGGTATAACTGGTGTCTTTATTCAGTCCGCCAATACCGGTATACTTCACGTGCACCTGGTAGCTGGTGCCTGGCTGGTAGTTGCTGACTGTGAAGGTGGTATTGCCACAGGTGATCTCCTCGGGTAGGGTGTAAACAGGATTGACCGGTTTGGCCTGTACGGTGACCTTCACAGCTTTACGGGCACTGGTGCAACCGTTTACGGTAGCGGTCACGTAATAGGTGGTGGTTACAGCAGGTTTAATGGCAAAGTTGCTGCCGGTGGCCAGCAGGGTACCGCCTGTTGGTGCATCGTACCAGCGTATGATGGCATTAGGGCCGCCATCTGCGGTAAGGGTAGTAGTACCTCCCGCGCATACCGCTGTGCTGTCTGCCGTAACAGGAACGGGTATACGTGGTTTGTACCAGGCATAATACAGCCGGAAGGTAGTCAGTAAACCCAGCAGACTGCTGTTCAGGGTTATTTTCACCCGGTCAAACTGCTGGGCAGGTCTTAGCAGTATTTCCCCACGACTGTTGTTTTGTAGTAAACGTAAGCCGCTGCTGTCAATGACCCGCAGGTCATTATTGGCCACGGCGCCATTAAAGGTTTATATGGTAACCCCTGCCAGGATATTCAGTGATAGCAAGGCATCTCCGGTACCAATGCCCACCACAAGGGAATCGCAGCCGGTACTGCTGGCAGCAGGGAAAATCAGCGTTTGATAAATGCTGATACCCAGCAGGCCTGCCGGTACATTAAACGCGGAATAATCATCCAGGCTGCTGTTATTGACAGGATTGTCAGGCGTACTGACATTGCAAAGCAGGCACAGGCCGGTGACGCCATTGGTCTGCGTATTGGCATATACCTGCGCATGGGTTTTCATAGCGCATAATAACAGGCAGCATAACAGGAGGTAGCCTGCTTTGCGGAATAGGTAAAACTTAACTTTCATGCAAGATGGATTTTAGAAAGAGGTAATCGAAAATGTGGGTCGGGTCTTTTGGGTCTCGGTGATGTATCTGTGCCTGGCTGTATGATGCCGGCATCGCCTGTCTGTATTACGTTGTGCAGTATTATCCCTGTCTGCTACGGGAAAAAGGGCGAGGGGGTAACAAAAAATAAGGGATACCTGACAAGACAAAATTACCTGGATTAACTGCGTCCCGCATACGGATAAAATATAGCTGCCGCTGCCAGATGGCGGAGAGAAGGATATAATATGTACCTTTGCGGACTTTCAACAATTATGATCACTATGCGTGCAGCTATTAGCTATAATAGTATCCTTATACTCGCGGGCCTGAGCTTCGGTACTGCCGCCGTTGCCCAGCAACGGCCAGACACGGTTACCTCCACTCGTCATCTCGATGAAATCATTATTCAGGAAAACCGGCTGGCGGCGCCCTTGAAGGCGGCCAACCGCAATATCACCATCATCAGCAGCAAACAGATTGCTGCCATGGCGGTTACTTCCATCAACCAGGTACTGGCCTTTATTCCCGGGCTGGATGTGCGGCAGCGTGGTCCTGGTGGCGTACAGGCTGATATTGGTATTGATGGTGGTACCTTCGACCAGACCCTGATTCTGCTCAATGGCGTTAAAATCACCGATCCGCAAACCGGCCATAATATGATGAACCTGCCGGTATCGCTGCAGGATGTAGATCATATTGAAGTACTGCGGGGGGCTGCAGCCAGGGTATATGGTATCAATGCGCTGAACGGCGCCATTAACATTGTAACCCGTAAGGCTACCGAAACGGAGCTGACCCTGCGGGCCAGCGGTGGCAGCAACTTTGCGTTGAATGATGAGCGGAATATGTATGGTGGCGTCAGTACCGGTCTTACCGGATCGCTGGTGAAAAATAACAACAGCCATACGGTATCCCTGGAACGCAACCAGGGGAATGGTTATAGATATAATACCGACTACGATAACTTCCGGGCGTTTTATGAGGGCGGCTTCCGTAAGGATACCAACCAGCAATATCAGGTGATGGCTGGGTTTGTGAGCAATAACTACGGCGCCAATGGTTTTTATGCACCGCCTGGTGATAAGGAATCAGAGGAAACCATTAAAACAGTACTGGCGGCCGTGAGCCATACCCGTCGTATCAATCCCCATTGGGTGATGACGCCGCGTATCAGCTACCGCTATACATTTGATGATTACCTGTACATCAAACAAACCCCCGATAAATTCCGCAATAAGCACCATACACAGGTACTGGATGCAGAATGGAACAACACCATTGATACCCGGATCGGTACTTTCGGCGCCGGACTGGAAGCACGTTTTGAGCATATCAACAGTTCTAACCTGGGCGATCATAACAGAACCAACCTGGGCTTGTTTGCAGAATATAAAAGCAAGGCAGACCGCCGCCTGACCTATACCATCGGTGGTTATCTCAATTATAACTCTTTTTATGGCTGGCAGTTTTTCCCGGGCGCCGACATCGGTTTCAATATCACCCCGGACCTGAAACTGTTTGCCAATGTAGGAACTGCCCAGCGGTTACCCACCTATACAGATCTTTATTATAAGAGCCCGGCCATCCTCGGCAACGATCAGCTGGGACCGGAAAGAGCTACTTACGCCGAAGCGGGTATCCGCCGGTATAGCGGACATTTCTCTTTTACCGCCAGTGCATTTTTCAGACAGGTAAGTGATTTTATTGACTATGTGAAAGATACTGCCGGCATTCCTAATCCGGCTACTGTTCCCTGGCAGCCACATAACCTGAACCAGACGAATGTAACGGGTCTGACCTTCAACGCAGGCTATAACACCGTATTACAGCCCCGTGGTTTCTTTAACAGCTTTGGCGTCAACGCAGGATATAACTACCTGTCGCCTGAGTTTAAAGGATCCGCTGTTATGGAGCATAAGATATCACGGTATGTAATAGAAAGCCTGAAACATCAGGTGACTGGTACCGCACAGGTGGCCTTCCTGCAGCATTTCAGCCTGTCGGCTTCCGCCAGGTATAATATGCGGGTAAGCTATACGGATTATATGGTGGTAGATGCCCGTGTTGCGTATAAGCGTTCCCGTTATCAGATATATGCCGATGCCAACAACCTGTTGGATGTAACCTATATTGAAGCCGCTGCGGTGCCGATGCCCGGCAGGTGGATCACCCTGGGTGGCAGCGTAAGATTCTGATATCATTAAAACGGCCGTAGGGCACAACAGGTTTTCACGAAGATGGTTCGTTTACACCTGTTATACCCTGCGGCCGCTTGTTTTCCCCGGAATGAGTTAATGTTTGATAACAGCCGCCCCGGTTGCCCCGACTGTTCCATATAAAAATACTGTATAAATTTTACCGCTTTCCAGCTCCAGGTGGGAGAGGGCATCCTGTGCAATGGGCCAGGGTGTATTGTCTTTGGCCAGGGTGACTGCCAGCGACAACGTACCTGCGTTGACGTTAATGAACGGACCCAGCTGCCAGCGGCTCCCTGTTAAGGTACTGCCGCCGGCCTGACCATAGGCAATGCGATCATGCAACAACGTTGGCTCTTTTTCCAGTAGCCGTACCCGTAGTTCCGGTACGCCGGAAGCCAGGTGTACGAAACGTAGTTTAGCCTGGCCGGGAGGCGGAGCGGTGAGGTCGTCGTAAAAGAGGATGAGGGTATCTTTTGCCGGATCCTGACGTGCCGGCGCGGCAAACACCGTATGGTAGTAACCGGCAATCGGACCATTGGGCCCTCCGGCGGCGCTGTAGGTAGCACTGTTGCCAAACTGCCGGGAGGCTTTGTAGCCCGTGCTGTTACCTTCTGTAATATTGATCTGCACATTACCGAAGGTAGTGGTCAGATAAGGCGATGCCGTGTTCCGGGCCACAGGAGTAGTTGTTACCTGCTGGGTGAAGGTCCAGGCGTGAATGCCTACATCCGCTGTACGGGCATTGACAAAACGGATGTTGGCAGTTAGCGGGGGCCTGTTTCCGGCATCAGTATCCAGGTAGTCCGTCTTGGAACAGCTGCCGAAAAGCAGTGCCACCCAACTATAGCAGAGCATGCGGAGATTTTTTTTCATAGTCTTTAAGTATGTAGGTGTTAAAACCGGGCATACAACCGGGCGAAAGGCTGAATGCCTGCGCTGCCGTTCTGTATACCTACAATGGTGGGGTTACGCAGTCCGGAGATAACCGGATCTGTATAATCGCCCAGTATATTAAATACATTATTGACGCCGATCGTAGCCTGTATGGCTTTGGTAATGCGATACCCCACGGATATATCTGTCACCCAGATAGGTTTTAATTCCTGGAAGAAATAATCCGGTGTGGGGAAGCGGGCATTCTGCGCGGTAGCCGTTGTCACAGATCCGAAGTACACGGTGCGGGCCAGGAAATTAAAACGCGGTGTTTGCAGGATAGCCTGCAGCGTAATTTTTTGCTGCGGAATATTGGTGGTCACACGGGCTTTCTCTGCTTCGCTGAAGATGATATTTTTATATAGTTCCAGTCCCTTAGGTGTATTGACGTCCGTTACTTCATTGTTGACGAAGTTGGCGCCGGCCAGGAGCTGCAATTGATTACGCCGCCACGGGATGCGGTAGCTGCCGGTGATTTCTATCCCCTGTGTACGGGTACTGAAAGCGTTGTAAAAAAACTTGGCCTGTGTGGTACCGGTTTGTAATAACAACGCACGTAAATCTGCCGGCAGATTAGGATCGGTAGCGGAAAAATTACCGGTATTACCCACGCGATTGTCGATGCTGATGTAATAGGCATCGGCACTGAACTCAGCCCGTGGCACGGGTTGAGAGGTGATACCTGCGGTATAGCCGGTAGATCTTTCGGGGGTGAGAGCCGGAATGCCCAGCGCTCTGCTGGCGGCGCTTTTGTTGGAAGCGGTTACCTGGTCAACGGCGCGACCCTGCTGGAAGCTGGTGGAAGTTTCTGTATAATAGAACTGCGCCAGATCCGGCGCCCGGAAGCCCGTGTTGGCAGATGCGCGGATACTGAGCCAGGGCGCGAAACTATAACGGGAAGCTACTTTACCGGTAGTCACGTTGCCGAAGTCGGAAAAGTTTTCTGCCCGCAGGGCTGCAGATACCAGCCACTGTTGGGTGATGTTGGCTTCTATATCTATATAGCCGGCTACAATGGCGCGACTTACATTCACTTCATTGGAGGGCCGGAAGCCGGCATGTATCTGCGATCCGGGAGATAAGCCGTTTAAGGGAATATAACCGCCGTCGGCCACATAGGGTACCCCGTTAACGGAAGTATCTATCCGGTATACCGGCCGCAGGTCTGCCTTGCTGTAGGAGGCCTCTTCTCCGGCGATGATCTGGTAGGTTTCTGTGCGGTATTGTGCGCCAAAAGCAATGTTGATGCCGTGCAGTACTTTGTCCAGATAACGGCTGATATCGAGGCTGGCGGTATTCTGAGAAGCATTGTACCGGCCGGCATCAAAGGTGGTCGGGCTTTTTAAGCCCATACTGGCATTCAGCGAATTGCTGATGATATTGCCGAAATCATTTTTGCCATATACATTGGAGAGATCAATCTGCCACTGACCGGCTTTGGCTTTTACGCCAATGGCGATGCTTTTGTCGGTAATACTGTTGTTCATCTCTGGCAGGAAGCCATCCGGATAAAGCCCGGTGGTGTTACGTTCTGTCCAGCCGGGGAGCCGGTATACCGCCGTAAATTCGGAGTTGCGGTGACTGATACCGCCAAAGGCATATATTTCGGCATTCGCTCTAACGGGGATGGCTGTATTAAAAAACAAGAGGGCATCTTTGGCCTTGTTGCTGCCACCGCCCCGCTGGTCGAAGTGGTGCCGGTCGATGCCACGGCTTTTCATAATGGCTTCATCGATATCGCGGGTGTAGATATTATCGTAGTCGCGGGTGTTGGCGCCTCCGCCGTAGATCGGACCATTGTACAGACCGGCGTCGTCGCGGCCGGGTTGCAGGGAGATGCCCTGGGTGGCAAATTCAGCTGTGGCGTTGAAGTAGCCGCCCTGCTGCCCCAGTTTGATGCCATAATTGATATTGGTACGGGTACTAACGCCATCGCCCCTACGCCGTATACTGCCGGTACTGCTGACGATCACGTCTTGCTGTTGTTTTTTCAGCACGATATTGATGACGCCGGCAATGGCATCGGAGCCATATTGTGCGGCGGCGCCATCCCGTAATATTTCTATGCGCTCAATGGCGCCGGCAGGGATGGAGTTGAGGTCGTAGCCGGTAGCGCCGTTGCCCAGTCCGCCCCAGTTGACATTGGAGCTTTTATGCCGCCGTTTGCCATTGACGAGTACCAGCAGCTGGTCTACACCCAGTCCTTTCAGTTGTACCAGGCTGAGGGCCGAACCGGCATCGCCGGCATTGGTGCCATTAACAGAATGGAAGGAGGGCGATACATATTGCAGCAGCTGGGTGATACTGGTTTGCGGGGCGCTTTCCTGTAGTGTTTTAATATCAATAATATCCACCGGCACCGGGGAGTTGAGTTTGGTACGGTTGGCACTGCGGGAGCCAACGATTTGTACCGCTCCCAGTTGCCGCGTGGTATCCGTACGCGGTTTATCCTGTGCAGACAGGGCGCCGGTAAGGAGGAGCAGGGGAGGAAGCAGTAAGTGTAAATGTTTATACATGCCGGGATATTTTTATGATTAAGGTTTGTGTATCCGGAAACGGTCGTCTGTCAGCGCCACCAGAAAGGCTTCCAGATCTGTGATTTCCGTATTTGTGAGCTGCAGCGGTTTGCTGAGCGATAAGTCGCGGTTAAGACCGTCTTTGATAACTGCGTTCGGATCGTTGTAATAGTTGATGACTTCCCGCAGGGTTTTAAACATACCATTGTGCATATAGGGAGCGGTGACGGCTACATTGCGCAGGCCGGGTACTTTAAAAAATCCTCTGTGGGCGCTGTCGCGGGTGACATCGAACCGGCCGGCATCGCGGAGGGTAGTACCATTGTAAAGACCAATATTTTTGAAACGGTCTGCGGTAAAATCTTCTCCCGAATGACAATTATTGCAATTGGCTTTTCCGATAAACAACATTCTGCCCCGTATAGCCGACGGGGTTAGGGCATTGTCGTCGCCGGCAATATAACGATCGTACGGACTATTGGCCGTTTCTAGGGTGCGTTCAAAAGCGGCGATGGCCTGCAGCAGGTTTTGTTCCGTAGCGGGGCCGTTGAATACCAGCTGGAAGTATTGCCGGTAGCTGCTGCTGGCATTGAGCCTGGCTACTGCTGTGGCAATGGGGAGGCCCATTTCCGCCGGCGAGATAATCGGCTGTAATGCCTGTTCTTCCAGGGTAGCGGACCGGCCATCCCAGAAATAGCTGGGGCGTCCGGAAAGGTTGGTGATACCGGGTGTATTTCTGCTGGTAGGCGTAGCGTGGATACCTTTACTGAAAGCGAGGGTATCGGCAAACCCAAATGCTGGTTGGTGACAGGACGCACAACTGATGCTATGATTGATGGACAGTATAGGATCGAAAAATAATTTCTCGCCCAGCTGTGCCTTTGTCGGAGGATCACTACCATCGTTGTGTATGTCGAATCCCGCTGTAATGGTAAATACACATAGCACACCCAATAAAATGAATATCATTTTCGTTGGTCTCATGTGGCGGTAAATTGAAACAGGCAAAATGCCGGATAACAACAGGGGGTGGGTGTTGTTGAGTTACTGGTTGATCTTTAAAAAACTTGCTGTAATGCGGCTGTAAATGTGTGGGGATCTTGGCATTCCCGGGAGTACGGGCGAGTTTACCCGTACTCCCCAGGAATTATTAATGGGGTCACGTAAGTTGGATGAAAAATTATTTGGCAGTAGCCACGAGTACTACATCCAGATCAAATTCGTCATAGATGGCTTTGTCACCTATGCCTTCAAAAAAGTTTTTAGAACCATACCGGATATTGAATTTGGTACGGTCAACTTTGATAGCAGCTTTAGCAGTCAGTTTATTACCTGCAACGGTTACAGTGGCCGGGAAGGAAATCGGATTGGTAATTCCTTTCAGTGTTAAATTACCGGTTACTTCGTAGTTACCATTGCCTTTGGCAGTAACGCCGGTAGTAACGAAAGTAGCAGTCGGGAACTTTTCTACTGCAAAGAAATCATCATTTTTCAGGTGGCCTATCAGTTTGGCATTACCGTCTGCGTCTTTAATGTCAGTAACGGCAATGGTACGGGTATCCAGGGAGAAAGTACCGCTTTTCAGTACATTGTTTTCAACGTCCAGTTTACCGTCTGCAATGTTGATGGTGCCGGCATGTTGTCCGGCCAGTTTTTTACCGGTCCAGGTCAGTTTGCTCTGTTGTTTGTCTACCTGGAAGGTAGTTGCTTTCGCAGGTACAGTGGTTGATTTAGCAGGTTTTTCTCCTTTGTGGGAAGTTGCAGGATTGGTGAATGACATTAAAATGATCGATCCGCCAATGAATAATAAAGATGCTAATCGTTGCATATAAGTGTGTGTTTAAAATTTGGTGTAAATGTAAGGTGGATACCTGGATAAGCGTTTACGAATTCTGGAATTTAATGTTAAAATTATTTCTCCGCTATCAGTGCATCCAGGTCTTTGTTCCATTTGGCAACATAATCCTGATAATACTGTCCGGTGATCTCTCCGGTGTATCCGGTATGGATTTGTCTTACTTCTCCTTTGCGATCAATAATGATCGTAGTGGGAAACGCCAGGAGGCGGTTGAGCGCCGGTAGTTTCTCTGACGCCACTTTCTTATCAGCAATGCCACCAAAAAGAATATCATATTGTATGTTGTATTTATCTTTTAATTTACCAAGGGTGTATTTCGCGTAAGCCAGATCATCTTTCTGCTCAAAGCCAATGGCAATGGCTTCCACGCCGCGGTCTTTATTTTTATTAAACCAGGGGGAAAGGAAAGAAGTCTGGTCGGTACAGTTGGGACACCACGTGCCGATGATTTCCACGATCACTACTTTCCCTTTGTACTTGTCGTCGCTGAGCGATACGTTTTTTCCATCCAGGTCGGGCAAGGTGAAGTCCAGTTTTTTATAACCTTCTTTCAGATAAGTCAGTTTGTAGGGATCCGGTAATTCGACTGCCGCATTTTTTTCGCCGTCGAATTTTATATTATTATAGATACCCAGGCTGATTTCTCCCGTAAGGGATTTATCATCATTGATTTTCCCTTTGATATAGATGGGACTGGGGCCGGTAAAGCCGGAGAGTTCAAATTCATTGCCGTGTACCGTGCCTTCCAGTTCGCGGCTGTCGCCTACAACAGAAAGGATTACCCCGGTGAGGCGGTTGCCTTCCTGTTTCAGTAAGCCTACCCGGTTGGGTGTAGGTTCCTTACTGTATATTTTCAGGTCCCATTTGCCGCTCACATTAAAGGCGGGTGCAGCTTCCGTGCCTGGTTCGGCAAAACGGTACTGCTGCCCGTATTCGGCTGTGAAGGGGAGGGCATTGCCACTGAAGTTGGGCACCAGGCTTCTGTATTCCCCGGTAATTTTACCATCCGATTCTATTTTGGCCACCAGGGCTGCATCGTAGGTATTCATCTTTATATACAAAGAATCGTTGGCGATCTGCTGTACATGAAAGTCATCCCGGCGGGTGCCGTTGATGAGGGTGAATACTGCGTGGCGGGGATCTTTTCCTTTCAATTCAAAGTTGAACGGTACTTTGGATTCGTTGAGGGTAAATACGCCGCGCCAGATGCCTTCTTTTACAAAAGGTTTTTCAGGGGCTGCCAATACAGTGCTACTCCATAGCGTTGCTACAGATAAGGTGGTCAACAGTAAGTGTTTATACGTTTTCATGTTGGTATTTTTGGTTGAGATGTAAATAATAGTGAGTAGTAACGGGCATGACTATATGATAATAGTTGTGACGGGATGTTACCTGCAGCTTTGCCGGCCGGATAGTAATAACAATACATGATGGTTCCGGTATTTCAGCAGCAATACCTGGCAGGTGTAATAAAGGAGTTGGGAAACAGCGGTGGTGGACAGCTATTTAGTACAGCAGTTGTGCCAACATCGGGCAACCTGGTGATTGTAGAAACTGATAATGCGAGTGCTGTTCATAATTAGAAAATGTGATGGTTTTTCTGGTGGTGAAACAAAGATAGGAGGGGTTCATTTATTTTCCAAATAAAAGTCTATAAATTTTGTAGACTAATCGATAAATCCGCAATCCTGCTATCTTTCAGTAATATGACCTAAATTTGCGTTTTAAACAATCTGATTTGGGTAATTCTGTTTTTTTAATAACACCGCCATTTACACAGCTGAACACGCCATATCCGGCCACTGCTTATCTGAAAGGGTTTCTGAATACAAAAAATATCACTTCGTGTCAGGCTGACCTGGGTATAGAAGTTACGCTGGCTTTATTTTCCAAACAGGGGCTGGAGCAGTTGTTTGCGCATATCGCCGCAGCACCGCCGGCTACCTTCTCAGAGAATGCCACCCGTATATTAGCCCTGCAGGAAGATTACATCCATACCATAGACGCCGTTATTTTATTTCTGCAGGGAAAAAATCCAACACTGGCGCATCTTATCTGTAAACGCGACTTTCTGCCGGAAGCTTCCCGCTTCGCGCAGCTGGACGACCTGAACTGGGCTTTCGGCTCCATGGGTACCCAGGACAAAGCCAAACACCTGGCTACCATGTACCTGGAAGACCTGTCGGACCTCATCATGGAATGTGTGGACCCGCATTTCGGGTTTAGTCGCTATGCAGAACGCCTGAGCCGCTCGGCCAACAGCTTCGATGAGCTGTATGATGCCCTGCAGGCGCCGCATACCTATATCGACAAAATACTCATGGATATCTTCGCTGCACGTATGACAACCATACAACCTGCGATGGTGGCCATTTCGGTGCCGTTTCCCGGCAACCTGTATGCGGCCTTCCGCTGTGGCCAGTGGGTGAAAGCCCATTGCCCGGAGGTGAAAGTGGCTATGGGCGGCGGATTTCCCAATACAGAACTGCGTTCGCTGGCAGATGCCCGGGTATTCGAGTTCGTGGATTTTATTACCCTCGACGATGGAGAAGCTCCCATGGAGAACCTGTTACAGTTTCTCTCCGGCAATAAAACCACGGCAGAACTGAAACGTACTTTTTTACTGGAAGAAGGTAAAGTGGCTTATGTCAACGATAAAGCCACGCACGACTATAAACAGTCGCAGCTGGGAACGCCCGACTACAGCGACCTGCTGCTGGATCAATACATCTCGGCCATTGAGGTGATGAACCCTATGCACAGCCTGTGGAGCGATGGCCGCTGGAACAAACTGACCATGGCGCATGGCTGCTACTGGGGCAAATGTACTTTCTGCGATATTTCACTGGACTATATCAAAATATATGAGCCCATCACGGCATCGCTGCTCTGCGACCGCATGGAAACCATCATTGCCCAAACAGGGCAAAACGGTTTTCACTTTGTGGATGAAGCGGCACCGCCGGCGCTGATGCGGGCATTGGCCCTGGAAATCATCCGCCGGAAGCTGACGGTGAGCTGGTGGACCAATATCCGTTTTGAAAAAAGCTTTACCCGCGACCTGTGTCTGCTGCTCAAGGCATCCGGCTGTATCGCTGTTTCCGGCGGACTGGAAGTAGCATCGGACCGTTTGCTCACGTTGATACAGAAAGGGATCACCGTAGCCCAGGTGGCCCGTGTAAACCGGCATTTCACGGAAGCAGGCATTATGGTGCATGCCTATCTGATGTATGGCTTCCCTACACAAACGGCCCAGGAAACCATCGATGCCCTGGAAATGGTACGCCAGATGTTCCTGGCAGGCATTCTGCAATCCGCTTTCTGGCACCAGTTTACCATGACGGCGCATAGCCCGGTGGGGCTGGACCCGGCGAAGTTCAGCGTGCAGAAAGAAACCGAAGCCATAGGCGCTTTTGCCAACAACGATATTATGCATATTGATCCTACCGGGGCTGATCATGAAAGTTTCGGCTATGGTCTTAAAAAATCGTTGCTGAACTATATGCATGGCGCCTGCCTGGATTATCCACTCTCTAAATGGTTTGAGTTTAAAGTGCCCAAAACCAGTGTAGTACCGGATTATATTACCAATGCCCTGATGGAAGAAGAGGCCGGAACCATCAAGCCTACGTCCAAGGTGGTATACCTGGGTAAACAACCTACTGTGGAGGTGATTACCAAATCCAAAAAGGGGAGTACGTGGGAAGTGTCTTCCCTGACTTTCCAGGGGAAAAAGGATAAGATGAACATCAGTGTACCTCCGCCCCAGGGCAGTTGGCTAACCGGTATGTTGCGACAGCTGGCCGTTTCCAACGCCAAAACCTTCACCCTGCAGGAAGTGAAAGCGGATTATGAGGCGGCGGGCCTGGAAGATTTTGAACTTTTCTGGGATAATAAACCGGTGAATACCCTACACAAAATCGGCTTGCTGAAACTCTAACAGCCCGGTTACAGGCGTACAGGGCAGGTGATAGCCGGTGATCATCTGCCCGTAATCATAAAACCACGCCTGATTATTTTATGAGGGGTGTCTGGTGAAAATATAGTTTAGATCTGATTTTATATAACAACCGGGGTAGGCTGTCTTGTGTTATGTAGTGCTTACCAGACGGGCATCTTTCAGGAAATCATCTTTCTCTTCTTCGGGAAAATAAAAAAACACTTATTTTCGTCATCGATCTCCCCCGCGGTTTTCTCCTCCCAACGTAAGGCTGTTGATATTATTTTAACTAAAAAATTCAAAGGCACTCATTGTGCTAAGGTGGTGCATTCGTAGTAGTAAGGTAGTGGTAAGCATATTGGGTAATATTGTATCATTCATGCGCCACTTTCCCCGCTTTACATGGGGCATGCCCGCATGTTTTCCCGATCTGTCTCTTATTTCACATATTTCCAGTTCCGTATCTTTCCTTCGGCCATCCATTCTACCGCTGTAGCCAGTCGCTCCAGCTGTGTCTTCTCTGTTTTGGCCTCTGTTACCCAGGTAACATATTCTTTTTTGTTGCTGTAGCTGAATGCTTCAAAAGTAGCCAGCGCTTTTTTATTTTTCTTAAGGGCTGCCAGGAAGTAGTCGGGTATATCCAGTTGTTTGCTACCGGTAGCCGGTGTTTTTGTTTTGGAAGGTGTTTTTACCACCCCGGCTTCATTTAAAGCGGCGGCCTCTTTGAGGTACTGCAGGAGTAGTTTATCGGCCGGCAGGTCTTTCAGTTGGGTGATCTTTCCGAAATGTCCCATACCGGTTTCTCCGATCGGCGTAAATAATTTTTCCGGGTCTTTCATGGCCGCGGCTTTCCAGAATCCAAAACTGCAATGTTGTTTGAAGGCGGCCATGTTGCAAAGGATGCTGCCGGCATATTCGAAATGCGGAAAACCCCATTTGATGGTTTCTGTAGCGCCCGGACATGCTTTGTGTACCAGCTTTCGCAGATGTGTGAGGATTGGCACGGCGAAAGGAGCGGCGGCCTGAATGTAGGTGTCTATACGTGGATCTGTTTGTGACATGGCAATCAGTTGTAAGGGCTAAAATAAATAAAAAAGGTATACCGGGGTTTTTCCCGGTATCAGACATGCAGAAAAAGATAAATATTTGCCACCACAAAACTGCACATCATGAGTGATAAAATGTCCTTAGCTGGTTATGACTGTAATAACCAGGGAAACCTGAACACCACCACGGAACAGCTGGAATACAATATGCCTTTTACGGAAGGCCAGCCGATTCCCACTGTTCCTACCTATGGCATGCCGGTTACGGTAAAAGCCTTTTTCGGGATGTTAAATAATTTTTACAGATTATTGTTTAATAATCCGGCTGCAGATGCTATCTTTCAGGATATTCATTATGTAGAATTCAGTAAAGCTTCTTTGTTCCGTGTGCTGAGTCAGGAAGGATGTGAATACGTACGGTTTAATTTTGTTATTCCGGAAAGCACCAGCCAGAAGTTAAGTCTGCTGGCAGAAGGACTGGATAAGAATCATGATCCTATTTTCTATGATCAGCTGTTACTGAAAGCACAGAATAATGATATGGTACCAGCTAAGGGTGACCCCAAAATGGAAGAAAGAGGAAACGGCGGAGAAACCAAAGAGCAAATGAAAGACCTCTTCCGCGCGTTGAAAATACATAACTCGCCATTGGCGGATGCTCCTTTACCAGGATAATTTAATTGATATCAGCAATGAACGGATGGGTATACGGATATTATGTTATGATGGTGGCTTGCTTTATGATAAGCCTCTTCCATCTGCAATACAAACAGGTGAAGCTTCTGACAGCATTATTGGCGGTATCCATCCTGACTGAGTTAATAGTGGAACTGATGGGCAAGCGTGAGTTGCGGTTTTTTATCGTGTATCATTTCTTTGTGGTATTGGAATATAGTCTGATCACGGTCATCATCGGATCGGGGATTAAGTCGCCACGCTGGCGGTTACTCATGAACATTTCCATTCTGGTATTCGGAGTTGTTTCCTTGTTGTACAGCTTCGTATTTGGCGGCTGGAATCACTTTCCCGGTATAAATATTACCATCGAAAGTTTTCTGGTGATCTGCTGGTGTCTTTTATCTTTTTTCTCGATCACGCCGGAAAGTGAAGAGTCGATATTCCAGTTACCCGGGTTTTGGCTGACGCTTGCCTTCTTTGTTTATTTCTCCGGTTCCATGTGTGTAAACGGATTTTATAATCTTTTGCTGGCGAGTGACGCCAATTCAGCCAAACATCTTTTTACACTTTTGAACTCATTATCCAATTACCTGTTGTATATTATGCTGATAAAAGGCATCGTATGCTTTCGATCAAACAGGATCTCTATGTAGCCGTCATATTTATTTCGTTACTGGTCATCGTATTGGGACTGGTAGTGGTGGCGGCTGTGATTAATTACAAAAAGAAACAGGAAGCTTACCTTCATCAGCTGAAATTAATGAAAGAAGACTATGACAAACAGCTGATGTGGTCACAGATTGAAATGCAGGAAGAGGCATTTGCCCACCTCGGACAAGAACTGCATGATGATATTGGCCAACTTCTAAGTAGCACCAAGCTGTTAATTAATGTAACCCAACGAAACCTGGCAACAGTGCCGGATACCCTGAATACGGCAGAACAGACGCTCAGTACTGCCATTCATCACCTGCGGGCATTGTCCAAATCATTCAGCCGTCAGTGGCTCGACCAGTTCAGTCTGGTGGAGAATCTCCGGGCAGAAGTAGAAAGGATCAATACCAGCCGTGCCATAGTAGTGAAGTTTACCCATGAGATGGCGGAACTGCCTTTACAGGCCGAACCCCAGATCATTTTGTTCCGGATAATCCAGGAAGCTATGCAAAACTGTATCAAACATGCCCGCCCTCAGGTCATTGATATCAGTTTACGCATGGACGAAAACACCCTGATCCTGATTATTGCGGACGACGGCGCAGGTTTTGATAAGACAAGTATGTCATCCATTGGTATGGGCATCCGCAACATGCAACATCGGACACAATTGCTCGGAGGTACTATACAATGGGAGGTAACTACTGCTGGCGGCACTGCCGTATTGATAAAATTACCCGTTGATTAATTTTTGATTTATGAACATCACTATCGGTATTGCGGACGATCATCAGTTATTCCTTAAATCCCTCAGTTTACTGATCACGAGCTTTAACGGTTTCTCCATTGTTGCAGAAGCCATGAACGGAAAAGACCTGATGGATAAAATTGCCAATCTGCCGGCCCCTCCGGATATCGTGTTGCTGGATGTAAACATGCCTGTAATGGACGGTATGAAAACAACCGCCGCGCTGAATAAACGTTACCCGGGAATTAAACTGGCTGCTTTATCCATGAAGGATAATGACGCTACCATCATTGATATGCTGAAAGCAGGCTGCTGTGCCTACCTGCTCAAAGATATTCATCCGGCAGAACTGGAAAAAGCGCTCCACGAAATACACACGGTGGGGCATTATCACAACGATATGGCCAACGTAAATTATCGCCGCCTGCTGCTGCAATCGGAACAGAAACAAACCCTCACCGACCGCGAAAGAGAGTTTCTGAGCCTTGCCTGCAGTGATCTGACCTATAAAGCCATCGCTCTTAAAATGAATGTCACGGAGCGAACGGTAGATGGTTACCGGGAGATACTTTTCAATAAACTTAATGTACAAAGCCGTACTGGTATGGTGCTGGAAGCCTTACGCCGCCAGCTGATTACCCTGTAAAAATGCCAGCCGCTGACAGGTGATAACCGGCAGCGGAGAGATAAGACCTGTTTCCCTGCGAGCCGGTTTCACCGGCTGTTGGCCCTTTTTTACCGACATTTCACCACGCTTCACCTGATTATTATTATACCATCCTGCGGGTTATTGTATGTTTGTCCGGCAATCAGCACTAAATCCGCTTTAGATGAACCAAGATCAATTTATCCCCATTCTGGAGGTAGACCAGCTACAAGTCTCTTATGGTCCGTTCCAGGCAGTAAAACAAATTTCTTTTGCCGTACATGCCGGTGAAATATTCGGCTTACTGGGGCCTAACGGCGCCGGCAAAACGAGTACGCTCAGCGCCATAGAAGGCTTGCTGGCACCGCAAGGTGGCAGCGTACGGGTAGCCGGCTTCGATGTACGTAAACAATCTTTGCACGCCCGCGCCAATATGGGCGTACAGTTACAGGCTACCAGCTTTCAGCCGGAACTGACCATCACAGAAATCATCCGCCTCTTTGCCGGTATCTATGGCATTGCGTTGAGCGACGAAGCTGTACAGGAAAAACTGGAGAGCATTCACCTGGGAGATGCCGCCGGAAAAAAATACGGTCAGCTTTCAGGCGGCCAGCAGCAAAGGGTATCGCTGGTGATTGCCACCATTCACGATCCGCAGCTGGTATTGCTCGATGAACCCACTACCGGTCTTGATCCGCAATCCCGCCGTCAGCTGTGGGAACGTATGGAAGCTATCCGGGAAAAAGGTTGCAGCGTATTGCTCACCACGCACTCCATGGAAGAAGCAGAAGCCGTCTGCGACCGCATCGCGATTATTGACCATGGCCGTGTTATTGCCATCGACGCTCCTGCAGCGCTGATAGCACAACATCAGCACGACCCGGAAGTCATCAGCGTTACCCGTAAAGGCAAAGTCACTCTAGAAGATGTATTTATCGGCCTTACCGGCCGGGCTGTTCGTTCCTGATTAAATCTATCCCGTCGTTATGCAAAGAAGTATTCCTAAAACATCGGCTGTATTATCAGCCTTGCTGCGTGCAGACTTTATTACCCAATGGCGCAACCGCCGCTCTTTCCGGCTGGTATTACTGGTGCCTGTTATCATACTTATTTCCTGGAAAGGACTGGTGGCGAAAATGGGCGGCGAATTCGTACTGGCCGCCTGTATCACCATCGGACTTACCAGCATTGGCCTGATGGGTTATTCCAATAGCATTGCGCGCGATCGCGACAGGGGCATCTTCCAGCGGCTACGTGTAGGCCCGGTATCTTCCTGGGCCATCATGATCAGCCGGATCGTTGTGCAGATTGCCATGATCTTCATTATGACCCTGCTGATTTTCGTAGTGGGGTATACGGTAGATCACATTGCCTTGTCGCCGCTGGGATACCTTTTCGGTATGCTCATATCCCTGGTAGGAGGGGCGCTGTACCTGAGCCTTGGCCAGGTCATTGTAGGGCCTATTAAAAATCCGGAGACCGTCAACACTACTACCCGGCTGGTTTATTTTGTATTTATCATGGTAGGGATGTTTGGTGAATTTGGTATACTGGGCGATGTGGTGAAAGACCTGGTGATATGGTCGCCTTATGGTGTGGTGAAAGCCATCCTCGCCGGCAGTCTGCAACCTGCTTCCTGGAATATGCATACCTCCCTGTCGCTGCTGGCCACCCTGGGATATACCGTGGTCTTTGCCATACTGGGTATTAAGTGGTTCCGCTGGAGCAATAAATAATTTCCGTTTTTCACTATATATAAAACGGGGCGCAGTATTTAACTGCGCCCCGTTTTTTTACTTCACTTTCGGGTCCAGGAACTCCCATTCCCGGATATGTGCCGGCCGGTGTTCCTGTTGCACGATCCGATCGAACTGTGGCAGTAAATCTTTATGCGCAGCCGCCAGGTTATGTTGTTCCCCAGGATCGGCTTCCAGGTCGTATAGTTCCCAGGGTTGATGCCGGTTTTGCTTTAACCCGTTTTTGATGGCTTTCCATTTACCTATGCGGATGGCTACCGCACCTCCTTTCTCCGGATATTCAAAATAGAGGTAGTTTCTGTTGGCCTGCTGCCGGTTGTTGCCCGTCATCGCCGGCAACAGGGAGATCCCATCATTGGGTGGGGCAGGTACACCTGCGATGGCCGCAAAGGTGGCCATCAGGTCGTATTGTACGCCTGGTATATCCACCGTTTTGCCGGCAGGGATTTTTCCCGGCCAACGGGCGATCAGCGGCTCGCGGATGCCGCCTTCATACAAGTCCATTTTTAAGCCTTTTAAGCCGCCGGTGCTATTAAAGAAGGCAGCGTTCACCCCTCCGTTGAAAGTGGTGCCATTATCGCTGGAAAACAGGATAATGGTGTTTTTATCCAATCCCAGCTGTGCTACCTGTTGCATAATGATGCCCACCTGGGTATCCAGGTAGGTAATCATCGCTGCATAGGCCGACAACGGGTAGCGGTGAGGTGCATAGCCCTGCTGGCCGTAATAGGGCTTTTCTGCAAACTGTCCGAGGTACGGCTGCAAGGCGCTATCCGGCACCTGCAGCGACACGTGCGGGATCGTATAGGGCAGGTACAAAAAGAACGGTTGCTGCTGATGTTGCCGGATGAACTGCGTCGCCTTCTGCGTCATGGCATCCACGGCATAGCTTTTCCCTTTGTAGCCATCGAAATCAGCCGGTGTGGCCGTCGCCGGATTCAGTGGCTGATGTACGTTGATATAGGGATTCGGTAAACTGTCTGCCTGGCCGTTTTCCCACAGGTGGGAAGGGTAGAAGTTGTGCGACTGCTTCTGATCGAGGTAGCCATAGAAATAATTGAAGCCCTGTTTATTGGGATCGCCGGTATTGGTATGCATGCCCAGGCCCCATTTGCCTATAGCGGCCGTCGTGTAGCCGGCCTTTTGCAGCATGGTGCCGATGGTAACGGTACCTTCCGGCAGGGGCATCTGTCCGCCTTCCAGTGAGTCCGGGAAACCGCCCAGTTCATAGTTTCCTCTGATATACGAATGACCGCTATGTCGCCCTGTCAGCAACATACAACGGGCCGGCGCACATACCGGCGTGCTGGTATAAAACTGCGTGAAGCGTACGCCTTCCTTTGCGAGCCGGTCGAGGTGGGGTGTCTTTATCTTTTGTTGTCCGTATGCGCCGGTTTCTGCATAGCCCAGGTCATCTGCATAAATGAAGATGATGTTGGGCTTCGATTGTGCCTGTACACGGATGAAAGCCGTTAATACTGTCAGTAGCAATAACGTGGTTTGTTTGATCATATCTGCATTCATTTGCCGGGGTTGAAAGTAATACGGATATCCTGGAAATCCTATGTTTGGAGCTGCGATCACGCAAGCGTTTGCGTACTTTAATGACCTGGTTTTCAGGGTGGCTATAGGGGTGGCTTCAAAAAATATGTCAACAATATTTTGGAAAGATGAAATACGTGCTTATATTTGCGTCCCTGACACGGAAAAAAGATGCCCAGATGGCGAAATTGGTAGACGCACTGTGTTCAGGTCGCAGCGCCTGCAAGGGTGTGCTGGTTCGAATCCAGTTCTGGGCACACAAGAGGCTTGTAAGCAATTGACTTACAAGCCTTTTTTAATTTTGTTAAGTGTCATTTTTCACGCCTTTTTGCGCTTTCTCCCACTATTGTTGACATATGATAGATCCTGTTTCGTAAAATCGGATTTCATAAAAAACATAATTTAATTACTGGCAACTGGTATTTATTTAATAGACGTGAAATGAATAAATAAGGAATCCTATTTGATTTAATAATTACGTCGATAGATTGCGTAGTGCGATTATATTTTGCATTGTAATTATACAGCATGTCTTTAATAAGGATTTTCTTTTGGAATGATGATAAAATTGAATAATTTTTTTTCGCTATAAAAGTATTAATACGTTTACTTCACCAGTAGTATTTTTACTGAAATTAGATGTAATTAATATTCTAATAAAAATATCATTTATCTTGAAATCAGATCCCGAATTGGAAATTCAAGTCCCATATTTTTAATGTGAATTTTCATTTCGCAAGATTCATTAGCATTGGCACATTGTTTCTATATACCTTGTTACTTAAATATCCCTGTAACTTCTTGGGCAACAATCAAGATTAATTGATTGTAAGATTAATCATCAACCCCAAAAATCACACGCTTTTACTTCAAAAAAATCAACAATCTGATTTTGTGTCTCCGGCTTTGTGTTGTATTGAGATTTGTTTCCCTTTTCTTCGTTTTCTTCATTGAAGAAAGCAGATCGGATTATAACTATTTAAAACTATAAATACTAAACTATGAAATTAATTTTCCTAAGCTACCTCTTAGTGATCTGTTCCCTATTAGCGGTACAAGGACAAAATAAGTTCCCGACAACCGGCGCTGTAGGCATTGGAACTGCTAACCCAACGAGTTTACTGCATGTTTTTGATAATAATCGTAACTATTATGTGGATCGCGCTATTACAGGACAAACAGAAGATGCTCAAGGTATTAATTATCTATTATTGCATGAGATTTATACCAACACTTTGTCCGTGGATCGGTATGTAATGGGTAAAATTTCCGGTATCAGAGGAGGAGTAGGTGGTAGCAACCGTAAATGGACCGTTGAAGTTAATACCGCAACAGCTTATAATTCGAATCGCGGCTCGTTAATCAGTTACAATGAACCTAGTAAATTGATTACGTTGGTTTTTAACGGGAAGAGTTATCTGGCACTTGAAATTGCCAATAGTTCTACGCTTAATAATTTTTCATTTACCGGTTACGCAGGAAATGAATTACTACAATTAGTTACAGATAGCCAGGTTACCAATGTTCAGGCCTTCACATCAACTGATCCGATATCTATACAAAGTAATGTTAGTATAGGCGGAACCTATCCGGCTGCCCGCTTAGATATAACCGGTGGTCCACTTTGGACAACCAATAGCTGGGTTAAATCTTTGAAAATACCGAATGGATCGGCGTTCGAGTTTACAGGAGCGGGAAAGTCCTTTGGCCAGGGAGCATCCAACAACCTGTTTTATTTTTTTCATGCAAATACTGATGGTACAGGAGCGGCTAATTATTATATGGCTGTTGATGGTAGTACTGGTAATGTAGCAATAGGAAGTCCAACGCCTGCAGCAAATTATAAGCTGGTAGTGGAAGGTGCTTTCGGTGCAAAAAAAATAAAGGTGCAACAAGGCACATGGGCAGATTATGTCTTTCACGAAAACTATCAGCTTCCTTCCTTATCAACAGTAGAACAATTCATCAAAGAAAATAAACATCTCGAGGGGATTCCTTCCGAAGCAGAGGTGAGCAAGGATGGTATTGATGTGGGCGATATGAATAAAAGGTTGCTGCAAAAAATCGAAGAGCTGACCCTGTACATCATTGATCTGAATAAAAAAGTAGCAGCACTGCAGGCATTAAACCCCGAAAATTACAGATAACGATTTTAATCCCATAATAGTGCATGAATCGCCTTACTTATTGCGGATGCTTTTTTATGATTTACAAGAATGCCTTTGCCCAGGATAGTCTGTTACAAAGAGTTGCTATCATATCAGGAAAATGCCTGTCCCAGGTGGAACATGAACACCGGAAGCTCAAACAGCAGATAATATCAAAAGGCGCCATAAACTTTATTAAATAATAAATCACCTAATATATGTTTTCATCAGGCATGAAAAGATGTTTATTGATTGTATTTATACTGTTAAATATAATTGTTGTAAAAGCACAACGAAGAAGCCCTTTTTCAGAAGTAAGTATAGCATCTCCTACTGCCGCTTCTTTGGGCAAGTTTGTCGATATGCCGGTAAGCTACCACACCGGTAGCCCACAGATCAATATTCCGATTTACGAAATTGAATCCGGGCCATTGAAGCTTCCGATTAGCCTGAGTTATCATCCCTCGGGTTTAAAGGTGATAGAACCAGCCGGTTGGGCAGGTGCAGGATGGACACTTAATGCAGGTGGTGTTATTACACGAACTGTTATGGGAGCACCGGATGAAAAAGGTACTGGAACGATAGATAGTGAGTTCGGGCATTTCAGTGAATTTGGATACAATAGTTATTTATATACGGCTGATATACAGGATTGGGCTGCATTTGCTGAAGGTAGGAAAGATGGGGAGCCGGATTTGTTCTTTTTTAATTTTAACGGATATTCCGGAAAGTTTTACTTTTCTGATGATCGTCTTCCTATCCTTGTACCTGAACAGGATTTAAAGATTGAATATTCCTATTCCGGAACTGGTAGTATTTCCTCTTTTATCATTACAACACCAGACGGTACCAGGTATTTTTTTGGAGCTACTCCCAGTGCTATAGATACAGATCCTGTTGAAATCACAAACCCGATGACAATAGAAAATGGATATGGCTACAGCACGACTGTTTCCAGCTGGTATCTTAATAAAATTGAATCAAATGATAAAGTATTTACTATTAACCTGAGCTATCTGCCGGAGTCCTATAGTTACTTTTCCTGGTCTACATTTCCTATATCCAGTTATGATGTCCTAAATAATAAAAAGGAATATGGTCTTGTTAAAATCTTCCAGAGCGGGGTTAAGTTGGATAAGATCACATTTTCCAATGGCCATATGGATTTTATAGCGGGAGAAACAAGAACTGATCTTGGCGGCTTGTTACGCGAATTTACGGATGATGTGAACACCAATGCGAAAACCCTGGGGGCTATCAATATCTCAAATGATAGGAATTTCTGTAAAAGGTGGCAATTTTTTTACACCTATTTTGAAGATAATCAAACAGGCTTACCTGGCAGTTCGATCAATATTAATACAGATCGAAAGCGGTTAAAACTGGATAGCTTACAGGAGTTGTCCTGTAGTGCATCAATCACATTACCACCTTATAAATTTGATTATTACGTTGAAAAAGTTTCCCGCAGGTTAACGTTTGGTATTGATCATTGGGGATTCTATAATGGGGCTACATCGAACCAGCGATTAATTCCGACCTACAAAGTGGATAACCAAATAGTACCAGCTGCAGACAGAAATGCTGCCTGGCCCGCCATGAGAGGAGGGGCTTTGCGTAGCATATCCTATCCAACAGGAGGGAATACAGATTTCGAATTTGAAGCACATAGAGCGAATATAAGTTACACACGGGATTCTTACGTTAATGATACCTATTTGTCGATTGGATATGATGGTAGTAATCCCCTTACTGTTTCTAAAGTGGTTACACTTCCCGCAGGGATGTATTCAGCTACGTTATCCAGTTCTAATCAGGGTAGCAATGCGAATCTGTCAGTCCAAGATGCTAATGGAAATGCTGCTTTCGCAATGATTGCTTATTCGGATGCTTCAGGCCCTAGCATTGTATATAAAACAGCTTATTTGGCAGCAGGAACCTATACCATTTACCTGAGTAAAGACTGCTCAAATCCAAGTGGTGTAATGACAGGAGTTGGAGCTAACGCATCAGTATACCAGCGTATTCCCATATCATATACTGTAGATACTATTGTTGGTGGATTAAGGATTAAGCAGGTCACAACGCGTGAACCGGTATCAGGAAAAGATATGATTACTGCTTACTCTTACAAAGCCGGTAACGTTTCTTCTGCTGTTGTTTACAGTCGCCCTATCTATGTTCAGACTGTCCGTAATGATCTGATCAGGGATTTGGGGTATTGGAATC
This sequence comes from Chitinophaga nivalis, assembly GCF_025989125.1. NCBI lineage: Bacteria > Pseudomonadati > Bacteroidota > Chitinophagia > Chitinophagales > Chitinophagaceae > Chitinophaga > Chitinophaga nivalis. The sequence goes on from NZ_JAPDNR010000001.1 coordinate 4,425,753, forward strand.
CCGCTACCGGATATGAGCGCAGCTGTAGTCCACAGGGCTGTGTAGCCTGCGGAGGGTATCCTTATTATGTATCGCCCAATAGTTTGCGACCGATGGCTACCACGCAGGGCACCCATTTAGGTTATAGTGAAGTAAAAGTAACGCGAACCGGAAATGGTTATAGTGTTTATCGATATTATACAGGTGTACCTTTAGGATCGCCCCCTAATGATGTAGCTGTGCTGGAAGTAAATACCAACGATTGCAATAATTCAATTGGAAATTTTCCGCCAGCACCTTTGCCCTTTGTTGATTTGCGGGGTGAATTGTCAGGTGAAAACCATTTTCGTGAAGATAATGAACTATTGAATGAACGGTTTTATAACTATTCCTTTTCTGCTCCTGTTGCTACTACTCCCGCATTTATTGCTACATACTTTAAAAACTATACCACCACTATGATATTGGGAACTAACTATAAATTGTCAACGACGAAAAAAATTCAAAGTATAGTAACTGAAAATAATTACGACCCGGCTTCGGATAGTTATCAGAGTACCATTACCACCAATGATTTCCAGAGTCCCAATCATCATGAAGCTACCAATACGACCACCACTAATTCTTTAGGAGAAGAACTAGTGGTAAAAAGTAAGTATGCTTTTGATTTCAGAACGAATTGTGATGCAGTGACAGACTGTACGCCATCCTATAAAATAACCTGTGATAACTGCTATACGACGTATCGCAGCGATATAGCTAATTGTGACCCTGCCGTTCCTTATTGTATAACAAGCGTTTTTTTGAAATATCAAAAATGCCTTGCCCAGGCAAGGGCCAGCTATGTTAGTTGTCGCAGAACCAATTTCACAGACCCTGTAAATGCCTACAGTACCTGTTTGCAGACAACGATCAATAATGCAGGTCCGGAGCTGAAACCTATATTGTCCCTGCAACGCAATTATGAAAATGCGGCTGTAGAGATTTCGTCCTGGAAAAATGGAAAACTACTCAAATCAGCTTTTACCAGGTATGATTTTGCCTCCAATCCTGCCGGGCAGGTAGTACCGGATAAATACCAGTTAATTAATCTCACAGCTCCTTCTACTGCATTTACTGCAGCAGGGACCAGTGGCACCGGAATTACCAAAGACACACGTTATAAGGATGAGAAATCGAATGAATACAGTAATGGGAGTGTGGTACAATCACTGGGAAGAGATGGTATCCCGAAATCCTATCTGTACGATTATCAGAACGTCTTACCCATCGCTATTGCTACCAATGCCAGTATTGATCAAATAGCCTATACCTCGTTTGAGGCAGATGGTCGTGGCGGCTGGAATTTTTCCGGTAGCTATGTAAATGACAATACTGCGCCTACAGGAACCAGATGTTATAATTTAAGTTCCGGAGCCCTTAGTAAAAGTGGGTTAACAACATCAGTTACCTATATAGTTTCTTACTGGACTAAAAATACAAGTGCACTTACGGTTGCTGGCACACAGGGGAGTCCGGTAAAAGGAAGAACCACAAACGGCTGGACTTATTTCGAACATAAAGTAACAGGCGTCACAACCCTTGCCATCAGCGGGGCCGCTCAGATTGACGAAGTAAAACTTTATCCGAATGATGCTCAAATGAGAACCTTTACCCATGCACCTTTAATAGGTATTTCCAGTGAATCTGATTTTAAGGACCAGGTTACCTATTATGTCTATGATGATCTTGGCCGGCTCAGCTTAATAAAGGATATGAATGGAAATATCCGGAAAATGATCTGCTATAATAATAGCGGTCAACCGGAAGATTGTGGTGGAGTATTGTTTTCAAATGCTGCCCTTAGCCGGGAATACACCCGGAATAATTGTGGTGTCGGATTTATCGGTAGTAAGGTAATCTACGCTGTTCAGAAGGGAAAATATACAGCTGCTACCCAGGCAACAGCAGATGCACTGGCTAAAGCAGATACCAGCACACAAGGACAGAATTATGCCAATGCAAAGGGGACTTGCAGCAAATCATTTCCCAATGCAGCTACAAGCAAAAGTTTTACCCGGAATAACTGTGGTGAAAACTATGACGGGAGTTCAGTTTTGTATGAGGTGCCGGAGGGTAAGTACCGTGCCGCAACTCAGCTGGAGGCGGATAACCTGGCAAAAGCTGATATGGAAGCCAACGGACCTAACTATGCCAATCAGCATGGCAGTTGTTATTGCAACAAAGAAGGATATAAAGAGATAAGCGGAAGATGTGAAAAAGGAGAGCGCATTGACGGTGTTGAAGAGGTAGGTGGCGGCCGTTGTCGAAACTTCCATATGTATAAATTCTCAGATGGTAGTACCAGTGGTAAATATTATGGTAGTGACGCTGTTTGTCCTTAATGCAATTGCAGAAAATAATTTTATCCATCATTAAGCTGTTTGTATGTTTTCTCTGAAAAGTTATACCCAAAAAATAATTGTGGTGTTGAGTCTTGTCGCATGGACGATGGAGATCAATGCACAGAATACGCCTATACTTCCTGCTTCCGTACCGGCGGCAACACCTGCTGCCGTACCTGCTGCCTATTCCAATAATGGAGTTAACTATATCAGGACCTATGAGCCTTCCAAGCCCATAACTGACCCGCTGAGTGTAATGACTACTCCGGAAATTCGCACTGTTCGTCAGACCACCAGCTACCTGGATGGTTTAGGGAGGACACTGCAAACGGTATTAAAGGGCGCCAGCGGTCAAAATGGACGGGATGTAGTAACGCCTGTCATCTATGACTCCTACGGCAGGGAGCAGTATAAATATCTTCCTTATGTACAGCAGATAGGCAATATTAATGACGGCAAGTTTAAAACGGACCCTTTTAACAGCCAGCAGGGATTTTATCAGGACAATATATTAAATCCGGGTATCGGCAATGATAAGATTTTCTATTCTCAGGTTGATTATGAAGCATCTCCCCTAAACAGGCCACTGAAAACCTATGCGCAGGGTAATAGCTGGGCTAAGACAGGAGCTAATCACCCAAGTGAGCAACAGTATCTGGTAAATACGGCTGCTGATTCCGTTCGGATATGGACACTTCCTGCTACCAATTATATTCCTACCAGCGCGGGTATCTACGCTAAAGGAAGCTTGTTGAAAAATGTTAGCATTGATGAAAATGGCAATAGAGCAATAGCTTTTGTTGATAAGGATAAGCAGGTTGTATTAAAAAAGGTCCAACTGGCACAGACACCAGGAACCGGCCATATAGGATGGCTGTGTACCTATTATGTGTATGATGATTTCAATAAACTCAGGTTTATTATTCCGCCATTGGCTACTGAGAAAATAACTGGTGCCTGGAATCCTGTTACTGTGGCTAATAGTCTATGCTTTAGCTATCGCTATGACGAACGAGGCCGACAGATCATAAAAAAGGTACCAGGTGCAGACTCCAGCGAATATGTCTATGATAACCGGGATCGGCTGGTCTTTAGCAGGGATGGTAACCTGAAACTTAAAAACAAATGGATGGTGAACTTTTATGATAGTCAGAACAGAACTGTTATGACGGCGTTATATAACGCAACTGCTGCCGTTACCAGAGCTTCTTTACAGGCGAGTATGGATGCAGCGGTTCCCGGTAATAAACCAATCACCTATACCTTTCCCGGCGTAGCTGATCTGGTACTGGCAACGCATAACGGGAGTAGCCTTTACCAGGCAACCCAAACCATTACTTTCCAGGATGGATTTGACTCAGGTGCCAGTGCTGATTTTTTAGCGGAAATTAATACCAGTATAAATAATGGTTCATCAACATTAAATGTCAATAATCCTTTACCTCAGATAAGTAGTGCTGATCTCACCCCCCTGACCTATACTTTTTATGATAACTATTCCTTTAATGGAGCTACATCTCCTTTGACTGCTGATTTTGTTAAGCCTATTACCACTCCGGATCAAAACCAGGTTGCAATCACCGGTGTCACTAATATGACCCGCGGATTGACAACCGGAACCAAAGAAAGGGTGATTGACACGGATCAATGGTTAACAACCACTAACTATTACAACGATCTGGGACAACTAATTCAGACCATCGAAGATAATGTGGCCGGGGGACAGGATGTGTTAACAACAGTGTATAATTTTAATGGACAACCGCTGAGTTATTTTTTGCGTCATAAAAACCCCAGAAGCATAACGCCTGAAACTACCAGTTTGCTGATGTTGAGCTACGATGCTGCCTCCAGGCTACTAAGTGTAAAAGAACGGCTAAACGAAAATGCCACCAATGAAAAAGTGATCGCCCTCAACGAATATGATGAATTGGGACAACTAAAATCCAAGCGGTTGGGAGGGCTCGCTGCTAAACAGTTAGAGCGGATCACCTATGACTACAATGTCCGGGGCTGGCTCAAAACCATCGGAAAAAAATATCTGAACAGTACGGATGATTCAGCTCATTTCGGACAAGAATATAATTATGACTTTGGATTTAAAGAAAACCAGTATAACAATAATACCGGAGGAATCCGCTGGAAGGGGTGGAATGACAAAACGCAGCGGGCATATGGCTTTCAGTACGACAAAACCAACCAGTTGCTGGCGGCATATTTTTCGCAGCAAAATACAGCAGGTGCACTTTGGACCAAAGATAAGGCAGATTTTACGGTAGATGGACTTACCTATGATGCTAATGGGAATATCCGGGCTATGACACAAAAGGGACTGATTGGCGCGCAGATAAGTACTATAGATCAGTTAACGTACTCCTATGAAGCTGCCGGCAACCGGCTACTTTCCGTTACAGATGCCAGCCCGGTAACCAACCCGCTTGGAGATTTTAAGAATGGAACTAATTCAGGCAATGATTATACCTATGATACTATTGGGAATGTAATAAATGATCTGAATCGGAAAATAGCCTCTATAGCATACAACCATCTGGGACTGCCGAAATTGATTACCTATGTTAATCAATCTTCCATTCAATACCAATATGATGCTGCTGGCAAAAAACTGAGAAAAATCGTCATTGATAAAGGCATCAGCCCATTCAAACAGACAACGACAGATTATATAAACAGTTTTGTGTACAAGAATGATAGTTTACAATTCATCACGAATCAGGAAGGGCGGGCCAGAGCAATGTATAAAACCGGTTTACCGGTTTCCTATGCCTATGATTTTTTTATAAAGGATTTATTAGGCAACACCCGGATGGTACTATCAGATAGAAGCGACCTGGAATTGTATCAAGCCACCATGGAGACTGAGCAAGCCTCCCGTGAAGTAGCTTTATTCAGTAATGTTGATGATACCAGGGCGCCAAAGCCTGCAGGGTATCCGGAAGATAATAGTGCGGGAGATAATAAGTCTGTGGCCAAACTGAATGCCAAAGAAGGAGGAAAAAAAATAGGCCCCTCCATTGTTTTACGGGTGATGGCCGGGGATACCATACAAATAGGTGTAAAGGCATTCTTTAAATCTACTGGCCCCAAAGAAGTAGACTCTCCATTAGTTCCTGCTGAAAATATGCTGCAAGACCTGATACAAACATTTGCAGGTAACAACCGGCAGCCAGGTGATCATAGCTTTTCTGAAAACGGGCAGGCTACTCCGTTTACCAACAATTTTCTCAATAATGACTATCAGCGATTAAAAGAGAGGGAATCGAACCCCAATAATATCAGCAAACCTAAATCCTACCTTAATTTTGTTTTGTTCGATGATCTGTTTAACTTGGTAGAAGAGAATAGTGGTGTAAAACAGGTGAAGGAAGAGCCGGATCAGTTGCAGACACTGGTACAGGATAAAATGACTATCCAAAAAAGTGGATTCCTGTATGTATATACCAGCAATGAAGTTCAGCAGGATGTGTTCTTTGATAATTTAACAGTGGCGAAGGCAGCAGGTCCTGTATTGGAAGAAACCCATTATTATCCGTTTGGGTTGACGATGATGGGAATTAGTTCCAATGCTTTGGTAGGTAGTAACTATCCGGAGAACCGTTTAAAATACAACGGGAAAGAGTTACAGAGTATGGAGTTTGGAGTCGGAAGTGGGCTTGAATTATATGACTACGGAGCCAGGATGTACGATATACAGATTGGCAGGTGGAATACTATTGATCTACTTGCTGATAGTATGAGACACTTTTCTCCTTACAGTTATGCTTATAATAATCCAATTAGATTTATTGATCCAGATGGAATGAAACCTGAGGATTGGGTGAAGTTTAAGAATAGTAATGGTCAATATAGTGTCACTTGGGATAACAAAGTCACAGATCAAAAATCTGCAGTGGCATTGTATGGTAGTGAAGCGAAATATTTAGGTCAGTCAGCAATCTGGTATTCAAATACAGAAGGTAATCAACAGTGGGCTTTGGGGCCAGGAGGAAAATTTCATGAGTTAAAAACTAACAAAGGGCTATCGGTTGCAGGAACAGTAAATGATGTCGCGTCGAATACTGTTATTCCTGTTGTGCAAGCTGGATTTGGTGCAGCAGGAAAATTACTACAAGAAGGTGCTAAAGATATTGTAATAGGATCGAAAGTATTATCAATTACAGGAAAAACATTAGGAGTTGCCGGAGGGTTGCTAACAATAGCAGACGGTCTTACAAACGAAAGAGGGTTTACAACTAAACATTACATTGACCTCGCCGTTGGCGCAGCTGGATTTATACCAGGAGTAGGAACATTTATAGGCGTAGGGTGGTTTGTTGGGAACATAGTATCAACAGCAACTACAGGACGTAGCATTTCAGAAAATATTCAAAAAGTTATTGACGAAAAGAATCAATAGATAACTATATGTACAGATGGATCTTTATTAGCATTTATAAGTATTACGCTCGTTTTAAAAATGAAGCTCCTAGATTTACAGCCTCATTATTGGTCACTTTAAGCCAAATGGGTATTCTATTAGTTGCTTTGTCCATATGGAAGCGTTATGTATACTGGAATTTGACTGTCTTATTCCCTTATAAATTTTTGATACTTCCGATAGCATTTATTTGGTGGTTATATATATATAAGTGGTATACAGTGGAAAAAATCGCGACTTTAACAACAGAATTTGATAGCCTCCCTCAACGTAAACGACGATTTTGGGCCTTCACAAGCTTAATAGTGACAGCATTACCATATATTTTAATTGCAATTCTATTAACCAAAAGCACATAATTAAAGCTACTGCAGTTGTAAATACAATATTAACAGGAAAGCCAGAAATATAGTAGTTTCAAATATGCCCCCATAGCTGATTAGGCAATTTATTTGCTGGTTGACCGTTATTTTAAGAAATCTACTTCTTCCACCTCAATGAATATTTTTACAATTTGCAAAACCTATTACATGAAGAAAACGGCCCTGATTTTTACCTGTTTCCTATTCATTAGTACATGCTATGCCCAGATTCTAAAAATTGACAACGGTATTTCTATAAATAGTCTCAAGGGAAAGAAATTTGACCTTTTCCCTCAAAAGATTGTTTCATACACCGGAATGGTTGGTGTGGAATATCTTCAAAAAAAATGGTTTTATCTTTCGAGTGAAATTGGCTACATCAAACTGGGTGGGAAAGAGAATAGCACTGTGGGGAGTGCAGCAAACGCTAATAAGGAGAGCTGGAACTATGCTCAGCTAAATACGTCATTTCGGCTGCGGACTCCGGGCAGTAAAACAGAATTTTATCTGGGAGCCGGACCATATCTGAATATATTACTTGGTTCAGGTACTTTTAGCGATGATCTGTATGCTGGTTACTCCATACAAAAGACCAATTGGGGCAGCAAATTGGAGGCTGGTATTAATGAGAACATCAATAAATTCAGGGTTGGTATAAACTGTACCTATTTGCTACCCTTTTCACCTGTTGCAAAAAGCCCTTACACCTCGATTGATGCCAGATCACTGGCTGTCTATATAAGCCTCGGTTATAGGATGAAATAACAGCCCTGGGAAGTACCAGTGGATTTGCTTATCTCCTGAAGTGCTGATTCTCCACCGGTATCGTATAATTCCTTGATCCGGTAGAAACTATCCCGATTGTATCCTCTCACTTTACATGCCTGGGAGACATTACCCAAATTTTCTGCTAACTTCAGCAATCCTAATTTGGTTTTGATTTGACCTCTCCCCAAAATTCTACTTTTGATCGCTACTAATTTGGAGAGGACTTCAGATTAATTTGTCATTACTTTTCATTTCTGACAGTTTTAGGGGGATTAATGAATAAGTGTGGTTACTTAAAGTTAATCCCTTACTGTCAGATTAAGTCGTGACTATTTCATATAAAGATTCCAGCATAAGAAGGTCACCCTATTGTGGTGGCTTTTTAGTTTCTGAAATATTCTTACTATTGAAACATACTTTTATCATCTATATTATTTTAATGAACTATTGGACTTTAGCCCAAAGTCTATTCTTACTTGTTGCCGCTGGCTCGTTGATCTACGTACCTATGAGTATCCTTTTCATACCAGCTTCTATGCCCCGTTATTAATATCCCGATGTTATCAATAAGACGTTTTACCAGGTGAGAGCAGGTGCCAAAATCCGGAAGTTCATTTGCTGTTTTGCAAAACGCGCTTACATTGTCGTCATGCATTGAAATTGCTTTCAAATAGGCATCAGTAGTACTTAATCCAAATTGATGCTCCAAAATCAATACAATATTCATAACATCTTTTTCCCTTTCTTTCTCCACGGAAAAATAGTCATTGGCAAATGCTATTATTTTACAAACTAAGGAAGCTAAATGTTGAATTACCGGGTGATAGAATATACGATCTGGTAAAGCATGCCCTGCTTGGAGTTCACATAAATCAATTAAAGGATATACTAAGACTGCTTTTTCTCTTATAGTTACATAATCTTCAATTGTGGGGAAAATCATATTGGATTTATAGTACGCTTCCAATTGCATTCCTTCAAAACCCTTATCAATGCTGTTAATGTATCTGTTCATCCAATACATTGGCATATGATTTAGCATTTCTTCGCGTTGTACTTTTAATTGCATCAATAATGAATTATCGCGTGGTTGCAGTGAGAAACCCCTCAAAGTGGCTATTGATCTGTCGCGGACATTTTGGATTTCATTTACAGGACTATTTTCATAAAGATCATCATTGATAAGGCCCCAGAGCAGAAAACGAGTAATTGGCTTTAATTTTTCAAAGCTCGCAAATGGATACATCCTGGCAGCCATGTATCCTACGTGTGTGTGGTGGTATTTGTAGTTTTGAGTTTTTCTATTGAACTCATCTGGCATAACTACATAATCTTTGGAGAGCCACTTTTGGCTTTCTTGCTCAATTGCTTCAGCTTTTGAATTTCTTAAATCATGAAATGGGTAAGTAAGTCCTGGAATGATTTGCTTCTTCATAATAAATTGTTTTTAAATGAAACGATCATCATGCTAATACTTTATTTATATAGTAAAAAGTTAAAATTTATCTTTTAAAACCCGCTGAAAGCTAAATGATTATTGTAATACATGCGCAGGTTATGTAACCGTTAAATTGAATAGCAATTAATCAGGCTGTTATCAGCTACATATTGTTACTGAAATGAGACGTCAGATTATTGGCGTAATAAAATAGTAAGCAATACAAACTATATGGTGAAAAAAATATTCAACCTTTCAAGCTGTAAATTATATTTTCCTAGATGAAATTCTGCACCTCTATTTGATGGAATGAAAATATTTATTCCCTACATTTGGGTGGTGGAAAATGTTAAACATTCGCTATAATTTTTCCCTTTTTTCCATGATGTGATAGCAATGATTTTAATTAACCATGAACCTGAAAAACTACATGACAGTTCTTTCAGGTGACACCTGATTATAAATGAGAGCAGACACGTGATGATAACATTAATGCATGTCACAGCTGAAATGAGTAGTGTATTTATATCATGTCATTGCATCTGATTCCGTGAGGCACTATTAACCCGCATAGATAATTGTACTATTATAACGTATCATATTTAACACCATAAAACTTTATTGTTCATATGTTTTCCCAGGCGAATTAACCTTTCCCGCTTTAAAACCTGTCAGCATAAGCTATTTGATAAAAAGATATGTGCTTCTAATGCAGCAGATGCAACAGGTAAAGAACCCTGACAGATATTAACCTACCCCGACCCAATTCTAACAACTAACAAAAATTCAGCAAATATTTTTAATGAAAAAGCTATAGATACCAGAAAGGAAGCGGCGAAAATACAAGGCTTCATGCCAGCTTTTATAGCTGCGTATTAAATGACCTGTTGTTGTAACCATACAGCACAAATCTTTATTGTGTTATCCCGATTCAATAACTGGCACTGGCTAAATAACTATATCGTAACCTAATCTATTTACCTATGATAGTAGCAACCGGGAGGGTGCGCTTCACACTCGGACCTATACACTGTTTCTGTATAAATATAAGTACTGACTGTTGTTCAGGATAATACACACAGGTAGTCAGGTCATCACTGACCGTATACTTTATCAGTTTTAATAAACTGGTTGCGCATCAACTGTGCAATCGGCAATGGCATTACTATGTGCAGCCGGAACGGCCGATACAACACTACTGTATCGGGAGGGGAAGCTTTGTGCTAAGGTGATGAGCCTTCAAAACAGTTTACATTTTAATACTCTAATACTTAAAACATGAAAATCAAGTATTGCTTACTGGCAGCCGTTGGCGCCACATTCCTCCTCATCAGTTCCTGTAAGAAAGATCAGGTGGCTGACAACCCACAACAACCCATTCGGAGTTTCCGGGATTTGAAAAAAATACCGAATGGAGTAGTGAATGTTAATTCAGGCGGCATCAGTCTGAAAGATTTCTTAGATCACAACAAAAAGAGCACTATTGAGTTTCTCAAAGACAGTATCTGGCCGGACGGTATTGGTAAGTCCCTGATATTTTTAGCGGATGAACAGGTGGCGCCAGACAACCAGCTGCGTTACATTTATCCGGGTTCCCTGTTACAGGCAGATGGTATTTCCAACCTCCGGTATGTGCCTATTGCAAAGTATCAATCTAAAGTGAAGCCGATCACCGTATCCATTTCTGCGCCTGGTCAATACGTTTCCAGTGTGATTGCGGTTCCCAGCCTTTCTGCCACCAGAAACTTCATCGGTAACGTATTCGGAAATGTAACCGGCACGCAGCTTTCCGGGTTTGAATTTAACATGACCCAGTTTACCTATTACGATGAACTTAAACTGGCGTTCGGCGCTAATGTCAATGTAGGAAATATCTTTTCTGTGGGTGCTTCTTACGGCAAAGAAAAAATTCAAAGTAAGACAGGACTGGTAGCCAAGTTTATTCAAAAGAATTTCTCCCTGGATATGGATATCCCTGCAAACGGAGAATTACTTGACTCTACTGTAAAACCGTCAGACCTGGGACCCTACTCCCCATTATATGTAAGTTCTATTACCTACGGTAGATTAGGTGTCATCAAAGTAGAATCTGAAGAGGAGTACAGTGCCGTTAAATTTGCATTTAACGTAGCATTTAAGGCCGGCATCGTTGGCGCAGGGGTAACAGTGGATGCCGAAACCAAAAGAATCATCACGAATTCGCTTATTCAGGTGAAGGTCATTGGTGGAGAAGGAGATGAAGTGGTGAAGACAATTGTGGGATACGATGAGTTCCGGAAATTCATTCAATCCGGTGGCAATTATTCTGCCCAGGCGCCTGGATTCCCGCTGTATTTCACCCTGAGTCATTTAAGCGACCATTCTGTATACAGCACCCTCTTTAATGTGAATATTTCCAACAAGTAATCGCTAAGAAAGGGTCCATATTAAAATGTATTTTCTCCTGTTCTGCTTTTGGTATACCGCAAATCTCTTTTGCGGTATACCAAAAGCAGAATGATATCATGATTGCGTAACGATTACAAGCATGATACCGGTTAAGGAGAAGCACACGTATAGACCCCATCCGGGCGATGCTATATTTATTCAGGTATTAATATACTTATTATGCGTTTACTATTTTATGTATCCGTTTTGTCCGTGTTGATGACTGCTTGTACCAAGAAGGAACAAATTATGGTTAAGGACGGGGCGCTCCAATCAGACGGAAAATTCCCGGAAACCTTCATTCATTTGAAAGTGGATGGCCACATTCCCGCAATCGCCACCGAAAAGACCGGATTGGGCAATGCTTTCCGGCCGGATAAGCAGGCGGGAGGAGCTGAAATCATTAAAGATAGTCTGTGGCAAGACGAGTTTGGTAAAACATTGTATGCAGAAACCAGCGAAATGACGATGCTGCAAAATACATCGATGAACCGGCTGATATTTGCAGGTGCTCTGCTACAGGGAAACTCCCTCGCTGATTTAAATATCAAGCCGATTGCAGAATTCCAAAGTAAGGTAAAGCCGATTACGGTATCGCTTTCTATTCCTGCCAAAAAGGTGAGCGGTGTTATTACCAGTCCATCGCTTTCCGCTACCCGGACTTTTGTAAATGATATCTTGTCGCAGAATAATATCGGTGAACAAATTTCCAGCTATAGTTTTTCTATGGATCAGTTTACAGCCTACGATGAATTAAAGCTGGCATTTGGCTCGAATGTAAAAACGGGCGCCCTGTTTTTCAAACAGGAGAATACTTCTACCAGCAGTCAACTGAAAATATCCCGGCGCAGCGGTATATACGTAAGATTTGTTCAAAAGAATTTCACCCTGGATCTGGATCAGCCAACAGATGGAAAGCTTATGGATAATTCGACCGACATGAACGCCCTCAACCAGCAATTCCCGGTGTATGTCAGCTCTATCACCTATGGCCGTATGGGTATCATGGCGATTGAATCCGATTCGTCCTATGAATCGACCTACGCAGCTTATAATACAGCCTTTAAAGCCTTGTTTGTGAGTGGTAGCAGTAGTCTGACTACTGAACAAAAACAGATCATCGATCATTCAGATATGCGCATTTACCTGGTAGGCACCGATGGAGATGGCTCCGTGCAAACCATCAATGGATTTAATGAGTTTGTAAAATTAGCTACGCAAGGCACCAAATTCTCTGCATCACAGCCAGGCGTACCCATTTACTGTAGCCTGAGCCACGTCAGCGATAACTCCACCGTTAAAACCAAGTTCAAAATTGATGTGGCGTTGCAGCCGGTTTATGCGAGAATAGAGTATGACAATGCACAAAGCAAGAGCGAGTCTTTTGATAACCCGGGATCAACAACCTTTAGTTCCGGATATCGATCTTATACTACCGCTGCTGTGAACATACGGTTTTATTCAGATCCGTTGGCTACCAGACCAACCTTCCCGCCTGCCAATGTCCGCTTCTTTTATACCACTTATACTATTAGAAATGGTTACAGTGATCAGGGATACAGTCCATATGTCACCTGGGATAATGAGAGATACGGAGGGGCTATTGCGTTTAAACAAAATGCTTTCCTGGCCTCCCAAATAAACCTATCACCCTTCACCTATCTCTACAATTCGGATAGATCCTCGGGGCAGGAAGACTTTGGGGCCGGGGGTACTTATCGCTTCAGCTCAGATGTCACGGATCTCACCTATTTTGAACTGAAACCCGGAAGCTTTTATAAAATCCTTACTTCTCCACGTCCATAATGCAGCAGTGATGACTTAATGTGCGATGAAAACCTGGTTGGGTGGACGATAACCAGGTTTTCTATGCAGCTATGAGGAGGCAAAAGAATATTTTTCACAAATACCTGGCTATACCCGCTGGTTTTATAATACGTGGATGAACAATACCATATGGATCAACGACCTATACCCGGTATCGAAGACTATGAGAATAGGAATAAGAGCGCAACGGATTTATGATACCGTTTTTACTGTTTTTGTTAAACACTCAACCCACATTTTATGCGTAACCTGTTACTAAGCATTGCCGCCGTATCGTTACTCCTGGCATCCTGTAAGAAGGACCCTATTACCAGTAATCCGGAAGGCCCCCGCGAAGACGGGAAGTATCCCGAAACCACCATTTATTTGAAAACGAAGGGATATTTCCCTTCCATTCTCAACCAGCAACTATCCGGCACGGCCGGTATTCCTCATCCCCTCCGGCCGGGAAAGCTGGCCAGCGGACCGGAAATTATTAAAGATAGTGCGTGGCAGGACGACTTCGGCAGAACGCTATACGCAGAGACAACTGAAATTGCCATGCTGCAAAATACGGCTATGAACCGGCTGATATTCGCCGGCGCATTGATCCAGGGCAATTCGCTGGCCGATCTGAACATCAAACCTATTGCCGACTTCCAACACAAAGTAAAACCGATCAGGGTGTCTGTATCTATCCCCGCTAAAACGGTAAGCGGCACCATCACCACCCCCTCTCTTTCTGCCACCAGGGATTTTGTCAGCGATGTATTGTCCCAGAACAATATTGGGGAGCAGATATCCAGCTACTCTTTTACTATGGAAAGATTTACGGCCTATGATGAACTAAAGCTGGCATTTGGTTCCAATGTTAAAACCGGGGCCTTATTCTTTGGGAGTGAGTCATCCACAACAGAAACACAACATAAAATATCCAAACGAAGCGGTTTATACGTTAAGTTTATACAAAAGAATTTCTCCCTGGATCTGGACCTGCCAACAAACGGGCAGTTAATGGATAACACCACTGACATGAATGCACTCAACAAGCTATCCCCGCTTTATGTCAGCTCCATTACCTATGGCCGTATGGGTATTATGGCCATTGAAACCGATTCGTCCTATGAATCGACCTATGCAGCTTATAATACTGCTTTTAAAGCTTTGTTTGTGAGTGGGAGTACTTCTTTAACCCGTGAACAGCAAACACTCATCGATAAAGCCTCCATGAAGATTTTGCTGGTGGGTACAAATGGTAGTGGCTCCGTACAAACAGTCAATGGTTTCGATGCCTTTGTGCAGCTGGCAACAAAGGGAACCAAGTTTTCTGCATCGGAGCCGGGTGTCCCCATTTATTACAGCCTGAGTTATCTGGGTGACAATTCCATTGTTAAAACCAAATTTAAGATTGATGTAGCGTTGGACCCATTGTATGCCAGGATAGAGTATAAGGACATCAAGCGTAATTACCAGAACCTCAATTCACAGGGAGGCGGGGGCAGCTACACCTCCGGGTACGACGAAGACCTATCTGCTATCGTGACGGTTAACTTCTACTCCAATCCCCAGGGAACAGTAGCCACTTTCCCGGCTAAGGATATCCGTATCTTTTTTAAAACATACACTAAAAACGTTGGATCCGGATATGACCTGGAAGGCTCCTTTGACTGGGACTACCTGAGCGGCGAGAAGACCGACTATAGGCTAACCCCGGACCGTAACTCCTTTGCATATCTAAGTCCTACTGTCCCCGTTGCGCCGCTTATGCTTTCCTATCATTCGGATATTTCCGGGTTAGAGGATTTTGGAAGCGGAGGATCCGCGCGGTTTGCCAGAAACAGCTGGGTAGAAACATTCTTTGAACTACAGCCAGGAAGTTTTTATAAGATACTTTCTTCTCAAAGACCTTCACTCAACCCTTGATAGCAAAATGTTTCCGATTGTTAGTACTAATAATACCAACAATAATATCAGCCGGATCTGCCCTCATCGCCATGAGAGCAGATCCGGTATATCACGTTGTATTTTGCGCCTGCATGCGCGCTTTATTTTATAATCACATCTTTATGATCATCATTCAACATACTTATCATCGTGTCGTCCTGGTTGCATGTTGCTTTTTTTGTAGTGTTTGGCTATCTGCCTGTAAGAAAAAAGATGCCGTGGCGCCTGAAAAGAATACGGCTGCTTTACTGGCAGATTCTATTTTTTTGTATGCAAGGGAAGTCTATTTATGGAATGAGCAGTTACCAGGCGCCGGACAATTTAATACCGGAAAATATGTGATATCCAATGATGTACTTGATCATAAAAGAGAGCTGTTCGATATTACCCGGTTTGCTGTAAACCCCATTACCGGAAAATCATATGAGGATCATCCATTTCAACCCTCCGAACCTAAGTATAGTGTTATCATCGGCACAGGAGAACAGACGTCTGTAGCGGATGACCCGATAAATACCCGGTTATTGAGCGTGTCAGCCAGATTCGGTATCAATCTGGTTGTGACGGATGATCATGCCATTTATATCAAATATGTCATTAAAGGCAGTGAAGCCGCGGCAGCCGGACTTAAAAGAGGTATGCGTATCTGGCATATCAATGGCAAACCGGTAGCCGCAAATGCAGCCTATTATCAGTACGTACAAAA
Source organism: Chitinophaga nivalis (assembly GCF_025989125.1). Lineage (NCBI taxonomy): Bacteria > Pseudomonadati > Bacteroidota > Chitinophagia > Chitinophagales > Chitinophagaceae > Chitinophaga > Chitinophaga nivalis. The sequence goes on from NZ_JAPDNR010000001.1 coordinate 4,442,002, forward strand.
AGTATTCAGTGAAGCAACGCAGTTAGTATTGGATGGTGAAACTGCCGGCAATCATCATACCTATCACCTGACGTACCGGCGCAATAATTACTTTGAGCCTATTCTTAAAGATACCGTACTGACACAACCATCCGGCCGGAAAGTGGGTTACCTCGCCTATCTGCGCTTTATCGATCCTAATTTTGGTTATAAAGATCTGGATCTGGTGATGAATGATTTTACTGCCAATAATGTATCAGATGTCATCATAGACCTGCGTTATAATGGCGGTGGGAATCTGGCAGAACTGGACCGCTTTGCCAACCTGCTGATTCCCGGCAGTGCAAATGGAAAAATCATGCGTACAGAACGTTATAATAACGTCATGAAAACAGGTAATACCCCTTTGCTGCATCTACAACCACTATTAGGTAATAATGGGCTTCCGGTATACCTGGATGGAAAGCTGATTACTTACGGAGATATTGACTATACCGAAGCTGGCAATACCACTTATTTTCAAAAGATAAATGGCCCTGGCTCACTAAAGAAAATATATTTCATTGTCAGTGAAGAAACAGCATCGGCAGCAGAGCTACTGATCAGCTGTCTGCAACCCTATGTGCAAACCGTATTAATAGGTGTTAGTCATAAAGGCGCGCCAGCTGTTGTCAGCACCTATGGCAAGCCAGTGGGATTTTTTCCGCTCCGGATTGGCCCACTGCATATTTACTATTCCATGTTCAATAATATCAATGCAAGGGGAGAGGGAGATTATTACGATGGCATGCGGGCTGCCCTTTCCGTTTACGACGATCCGCGGTATGATCTGGCGGAAAGCAAAGAACCCGGCCTGGAAGCAGCCTTACGTCTTATTAATGGCCATGCCCGGATAGCACCACGACAGGCAGCAGACGGTGAACTTCATCCTGGTTCCTGGCGCAATCTGAATACGCCCGTTCAGGAGCCTGGTATCATGAAGTCTTATCTACGGCTAAAAAATGGTACTATCATTAAACGCTGAGTATGCAGCGGCAATGAGAGAACGGGTAAACGATTTTTTTAAGCTGCATGCGCACATAATAAAAAAGCTTGTAAGTGCTGACTTACAAGCTTTTTTATTATATGCCCGCTGGTGGGGTATTATCAGAACGTGAACGCTGATATGTGAGAAAAACAGGTAATTGCTGACATCCCCTTAATTCGCTGCCCCATACTTATAATCATAATGTTTTAAAATCTTACCCTGCTGATCTTTAATTACCTTCAAACGCCCCAACTTATCATATTCATAGTAAGTGGTTCTGCCGGCAGGATCTGTTTCGGAAGTCAATCCGTTCAGCGGACTGTAAGTGTAAGTGGTGATCAGTGCTGCAGGTAAGGATACACGCAGTTTCTTCAATTCGTCTCTCATCTGTACATCGGTGTATGCATTATTGACATTATCCAGTATTGCCTGGTTTACATATTGTTTAGCGGTATTGTAATCAGCACCGATGATCTTCGCTACGGGATATACATTGTTGTATCCCCATAAATAAACTTCCCGCACATCATCTGTTTTATTCATCTCCTGTATATTTCCTACATCATTGTACTTTGAAAAATTGAAGCGCCTTTCCAGTGGGGAAGTACCCTGCTGTACATCGATATTGGCGACCTCTATTATCCGCTGATCTGTATGGATGAAGTTATAGTTGTTTACCTGTCGCTCGATTTGTGTTGTACCCACTTTTTTTATTTTCTCTATTACCGCATTTATCTGGTTACGTTGTACCATCGCATTGTACACAGGGTGGCTGGTGGAATCGTAAGGATACTTATGGGTGGTGGTCAGTGATTGACCTTTACTGTCGATGGTTTTTACACTACTCAACTGCATGTAGGTGGGATGGTCATAGGCGTAGTTGGTGGTATTGGAGAGCACCTGCGCATTACCGGCTGCATCATAGCTGTATTGCTTCACTTCTGCCTGTGCCAGGAAAAACTTATTGCCTACGGTATGAGCGTAGGTGAGTGGCACGTATTCGGCTGCTATATCAAAACCACCGCAGGCTTCAGATTGACGGTACAGCACAGCATTGTCGATGTGATGATAAGAGATACCTCTTCCATAAGTATTGATCGTTTCCTGCACTTTCTTTTTTGAAGCGTTGTAGATGGTTTCCGTCAAAAGATTACCATTTTCCCAATCCCTGCCTGGCTCGGTAACGAAAGGAACCCACCTGTTCATAAGTGGATCAACACTATATGTTTTTTCTATACTGCCGGCGTCTGTTGTCCCCTTATGCGTTACGACCACCCTTCTGTATGCCACGTGGCTTCCCTGAAAGTAACCAAGTGGCGCCACGGTAGCAGTTACATAACGTAACGCCTGGATGGGGTAACTGGGAATAGGGCAAGGCTGTTTAGAAACAGTATAGGCATAGGTAGGATAGGAATACAAGTGGCCGCTGGATAGATCATTGTTGTCGGAAGCAGTATACTTAAACTCCTGAACCAAGTCGTTATTATGACTGATGCCGTCAAAGCTTACGATCCTTTTGCATCGAACCCCACCGACTATAGCATTTGCTTTCTGGCCAGGTGCTACAATTGTATATGCTATATAAGCGCTAAAAGTAAAGCCATCCATGAAAACAACCGCGTTACTTGGGTTATCTACTATTACCTGTACTTTGTACGTACCAGGATTAAGAAAAAGTTTATTGGTATAGAGGTTATTATAGGCATTTTCAAATGAAACCTCTTTGAGAACAGTGCCATTGGCATTTAATACCCGGAATTGGGCATTAACGAAATTGAGAGGGCCGGAGTTATTTCGTACGTCTGCTGTCAGCGTAATGGTAAGGTCCTGGTTCCGGGTTAAGTTCAGGGTTTGCTCTTCAACTATGATATTTGTTCTGTTGTCCGGATAATCTACTGACTGGCCTATATTCATCGATGCATCCTTTATTTGTACGGCTACTTCACATTCTTCTTCGGCCAGGTAATTATTCCCTTCGTATTCAAAAGCTGTCTCTCCGCCGGTAGGATATTTAATGTTTTCCAGCACGCCCAAAATGGCGAAGGCCGGATTCGGGTTTCTATCGGCAGGTTTTTGTGTCGTCAGTAAAGCGTCATACACGTAATATTGAGGATTACACCTGTCTATTTGCGGAATCAGACTGGTATTGCCAAAGGCGCCATTATAATAGCCCCAGTGGTCCTGTGCTTTGGAATTGACACCCGGAAAGCCGCTTGATTCATTATAACGAAAAACATAAGGTTTATTGGCAGGGAGGTTATCAGCATCCACTTCTGTAATGCCCGATAATTTCAGCTTCATACCGTCTGCCTGTTGCGTAGGAAAATAACTATAGGAAAAATTGTAACCCTTTATACGCGTTCCTTTTTCGTCGAACAACATAATAGCATCCAGGCATTTCGCATTGGACATATCCTGTCTGGCTGTATTGGAGGTAAATTCAAATTTACCACCCGGGAAGGTGATTCGTTCCAGTAAAACAATATCATTAATGACGGATGATGTCCCGGAGTTATCAAACTGACTGGGATGTGGACCGCCGGAACTAATCAATTTGGTATGTTTTGTTTCGCTGTAGGAGTAAGTGGTATGGCTGCCCGTTTTTTTGTATTGCAGGCTAGCGGTATTGCCTTTGCTGGTAACAATTTTGGTGAGATACCATCCGGATACATAATGCTGACCGCTGGGAGCACTGGATGGCGCTGTGGTGGTCCATTCTCTGGACTCCGTTGTTTCTCCGAAATAATATTGGTTGCCATCCGGCGTCGTTACTTTCCAATATCCGTCGAAGGTAGATGCCTGCGACGGAGGGATGATCTGGATATCGCTTTTTACAGAGGGGGCACATTTGATTTGTCCGTTCTCCTTGTACAGGAAGAATTTACCGGAATACTGACCAAAATTGAAGTAGAAGATATCTGATTCTGCATCGAAAAGTCCCTCGTTGATACCTGCCAGGTAATAAGCGTCCGTTGTACGGGGATCCCAGGCGCGCGCCAGGATACCATTGGTGGGGTGTTCATCCGCAATTCCCCGTGCTGCCCTGGTAATGACGCCCCCTGCATTGAGATTCCAGCCCAGTCCCACCCATGATGGTAATTCCGAAATCTTGCAGCCGGAATTTAAATAACTCATATCCATTTTGATAGTAAGATCTCTTGCCGTCACGTTAAATAATGGCACACCAATCTTAGGAAGTCCTATAAATTCATTCAGTGGTATATCACCGTACTTTGCAAATGAAATAGCTTGCGGTGAAGGAGGCGTAATTTGCGGAAGCCCCTGTGATCTTACGTTTACACTAAAACAGCAAACGAGCAGCAACAAATAAAAAGATTTCATGGATGTATTTATTGTACAATGAGTATAGGTATAACAATATGTGGCAGCAGGATAAATGTATAGGGAGCTGCAGGTATAAAAATAGCCGATTCCTGTTCGCAAAGGGAGAGGAAGATAAAAAGATATCATTAAGTTAACTTTAAAACCGGAGACCGTGTGCTCCGGATATTCCCTTTCTCCTGCTACGCTAAAGCAGCAGTCAACACTGTGTGGCTGCATTAAATAATGGTATATTTATTTTTCCGATCATGATAAATTCAGGAGCTGGTGACAAAACAATAATTCCGTAAATTACTGTAACTGCCTGTTTTCCCATACTATCTCTTTTACCTCAAAAACACCTAGAGATGCGTTGTACCCAGGAAGATTTTCAAAGAGCCATCAGGATTGCTAATGCTATACAGGACTATTTCCGTATTAATTATAATTATACAGATGTAAGAAGTACCGATTTATATGATTACCTGGTAAAACGAAATCTGGTGGAGCAAGACCGGCATCATGGGCTGCATTTTCGTTCATTTCTGCGAAGACTAAAGGACGATGGGCTGCTGGATCTGATACCCCAATGTCAGTATACCACTTCACCCGTCAGCGGTGGTGAGTGGCATTTTATACGGATGTCCGATGAAAAACTGGCCACCATCAGAAACAAGCATAAAGGAAAAAGAGCGACAGCAACACATGTCCCTAAGTTATCCGAAGCTGAAATTGACGAGCTGATTGAACTTGCCCGTAATGCAGTGGATAAATTGCCTAAAAGAGATACATCAGATCTTACTCATCAACAACTGGAGTTAAGAAAAAGTTACCCAAGAGCTTATGAAGAATGGTTGCCCCGCGAGATTGAAATCATGTCCCGGGCATTTCTCAAATTTGATCGGATAGATAAAGTGGCTGAGTTATTGCAACGGCAGCCTCATATTGTCCGGGAAAAATTACAGGCTCTGGGGCTTATAACATAAGTGAAGTGAATATCCCGCAGCTTGTCTGTCAGTAATGCATCGTAAGTTTAAGTAATCCCCGTCTGATACTAGCATTCTTTTTTTGATATTAGCATTCTGCAAAATCTGTACTCATCGTACCGGGTATACTTAAAATTAAAAAATCGGAGCGTAAACCCCGATTTTTTAATATTTACAGCGCTTTTTGAAATAGTATCATGTTTACACACAGAATGAAATAACTCCCTTTTTTATTGCAACTCCCTTTTAGTATTTGTGATTTACAAACTTAGCTGCAACAAGTCACGGGCCTTTTACAATTTACTATCTTGGTGATGTATCTTATTAGCATCCAGTATTGGATCTTCTGTAACTATCTCTTTTGATAAGGTATAAATATTTATACCTTCAATAATTGAATAAGTACTATGATTCCATATATTGAAAACACTGCCATCAGGAAAACTGTATAATCCTGTAAGGAGGGATTTGGAGCTAAGTAAAACCCTATCGTCTTTTTTTTCACATATAAACGAAACTGGCATTATTGCAATACTTGCATTCTTTGATTTGTTCAAAAATGTCCTCCAGTTAATATTTAGTTTAATCAATTTCTCCGGAATTCCTTGCAAGGACTCCGGTGCAGAGCTAGAAAGTAATGCTCTTTGAAGGTTCCCTGATTTATCAAAAAAGAGTTTAATCAGCATCAGGTATGTACATTCCTGGCATTTTTCTTTTCTTAATTCAACCCGCTCATGTCCAAAAAAAACAGTTAATTTTTTATATTCTTGATTTATGGACTGGCTCTTTGTTTTTTGCGCATTTGCTATGTTTGTTAGCGCAAACATACTGATAAAGGAAAACAGCATCCACTTTGCTCTATTATTCATTATACGGTCCATGTAAATATTTTTAGTCTTTTATTTGCATTGAGAAGAAGTACCAACAGTGCCTAGTTGATGATTGTAAATGTTTTTATAGATTTGGGCGGTAGCATCCGTTTTATTACTCGCATCTTTTAATTGTTTAGAAGTCCATTCTAAGGTTTGTAATAATCCTGTCCAACTCAGGTCGCTCTGATCCTTTTTTGAGATAGTTGGAAATATTTCCATCAGTGCATCAGATATGCTACTGGTATAAACAGACGCCATTTTTTCATGTTGATTAATATATGGCTCATCAAATTTAACTCCTTGTATTTTTAGAAAACCATGTAATGATTCATGAAGCATGGTTGTTACTATAAATTCTTTAGAAGCTTTGGGTAATGCATCGACATTTAAATCAATATATACAACTCCTCCTATGAGGGTACCATCTGGTTTGCCTGCTAAATGCGAATCATAAACATTATACCTTCCCATTGCTCCAGGCATCTCATTATCCGGTTTTTCACGGAAAATTAAGTCAAAATTGGATTTTCCACCGAACATTTTATCCATTGTTGTAGCAATCCTGTTTTTTAAATCTTTTGATAGTACCGATTTATAAGCCTCAGTTAAGCATGGATTATTTAATTCACTTTTAATAGCTTCTATATGTGTGGGCTTGTCTCTTGGTTTCTCTGGGTCCCAATGGTCATCTACCACAGGACCATCGCCACTGCCGCCGTTACCACCACCGCCATCACCAGGATCAGGATTACCCCCTCCTGTACCAGGGTTATTCGTGCCGCCTGATCCTTCATCTGTACATACAGAATATCCGTATACGGTAAATACTCCATCCGGATCAATACGTGTTTCCGTGTAATAGTCACATTGCAATTCGGGCCTTATTCTGCTTTCGAATGCTTTTTGGCTTGGAAATTTGGCAATAACAGCATTGTATTTTATGCTACCGTTGTTGTAATAGTCTCCCTTTTTAAATTGCTGGTTTAAGTCCGATCTACCAATCAGACCGGTAAAATCAGCGGGATTATACGTTTTATGTGTTTTGATGTATGCCTCAGTTCCGACAATTTCAATCACTTCACCTTTAATTATTCCTTTTGAAATGCTAAAGATCACTCTCCGGATACCTCTGCTCCCTTTTTCAAAATTGCTGGTAAAAGGATAGGGGACCGTAATCCGATATGTATTGCTTTGGGCGTTTATAACTATTGTCGCCTTATCCCAATTTAAGGCTCCGGTTTTATGTGGTGTGGTTTCATACCAGCTTTGCGCTTTAGTAATCATTTGGGAGTTGGGTGTATCAACGCTACTTTCTTCCTTGGAGCAAGACGTGAAATAAATAACAAGGGGAATCAGTAATGAAAAATTAATGAATGATTTTATCATTTTTAGGGTTTGGGTTCTTATTTGTCGTATTATATATCGGATGAAAGATAATTCATTACAGTAATTCTATAAACTTACAAAAAAGTCCTGATAAGAATATCAGGACAGTGGCTATTACATAAAGTGTATTAGTAAAGGTTTTGACTTTAAACGAGCAATTTTTAAAATATTGATAACTTAACCCGAAGAAGAAAATTTATACAGCGATGGTACCACCTTAATTTATACTCAGCTATTTCCATGCTGTAAGCTGAACAAATAAAGCGCTTCTATATCGTTAGCACATAATAAGGGCATGGCCAGCCTTAATTTATCCAGCTCCCAATTCCACCATCGCATAGCGAGCAGTTGGGCTATTTGTTGTTCACTGAACCGCTTCTTTATTTCTTTGGCCGGGTTGCCGCCAACAATCGCATAGGGCATCACGTCTTTTGTAACCAGCGCGCGACTGCCTATAACTGCCCCATCACCGATTTTTACGCCCGGCATAATCATCGCTTCGGCCCCAATCCATACATCGTTGCCGACGATGGTATCACCAGCTCCGCGGAATGCATTGAGGCTCGTTGCAAATGCCGGTTCTTCGTTCATAAAGTAGAAGGGGAAACTGGAAATCCAGTCATATCGATGTCCCTGGTTACCGGCCATAATAAAGGATACACCTGTTCCAATGGAGCAAAAACTACCAATGATGAGCTTATCTACATCATCCCGATCCGGCATTAAATAACGTGCGCAGTCATCAAAACTATGACCATGATAATAACCGGAGTAATAACTATATCTGCCTGCAATGATATTGGGATTGGTGATATGCTCAGCTATAATTTTCCCTTTGAAAGGGCTTTCAAAGAAATTTTCCATAAATAAAATGACGATAATGTTGGCACGTATTAGCATGCCAGGTAATAAAAATATTTAAAATAGATAGGCTGTATATCCCATTACATGGGATAATGGCGAGAGCAGTGAGAGAGGAGTATTTGTCTAATCAGCGATTTCCATCGTGCGAATATATAAAATAATTGTTACAGGGCAGGTGAAGACGTTATTTGTTTTTCTCTGCGATAACACTTCGGTGATTATCTGTTCAGGAGGTCTCTGCCTGGGATTTGCATGGGTAACCGTTCATAAATCACCTGCATCTGCATAAATTTATAATGCAACGGTATTGGTTGCTATTGGATAATATGATAATGATTGGTTGCCTACCGGAACAGATCCATCATTATTTCTTACATAATAAAGCGGGTACTTCAAAGAAGCACCCGCTTTATTTATATTGTTTCATATCTTTCTCATTTCCTCCCCGGCATCACTTCCGTGATCACCTGTCCGGTAGTACCACTAGGCATCTGGATATGCAGCAACGCAGAAAGCGTTGGGGCAATATCTGTAATGCTGACAGGCCGGTAACTGCTACCAGGCGTGATCTGCCAGCCAAACCATACCAAAGGAATGTGGGTATCATAAGGGTACATGGTGCCATGCGTCGTGCCCATGATGCTGCCATTCTTAACGCCCGGAGCGGGTACCATCATCATATCGCCGCTGCGTTTGGCATGCCAGCCATTTACATACATGCTATTGTACGGCGCCGGGAGATAGCCGCTGCGCAGGTCATCCATGGCTACCACATCGCCGATACCGGAAATTGCTTTCAACTGCACTTTAATGAACTGCTGCAGGCTGGCCATAGGTACACCTGCCTTGCTGATGGCGGCGGTATCCAGGTAAAGCTGGGTGCCGGCATCAGACAGAATAGCTTTGGGAATGCCCCAGTTTTTGTGGATGGCTTCATTCAGGGCAGTGGCCCGGCCCATCTTCTCCGCTTTGCCTGGCAGGCGGTTATCCTGCAGGAATCCCGGTGAATGCACGGCCCCATGGTCGGCGGTAAGGAATACCAGATAGTCTTTACCATATCGCTGATCCAGCCAGCTGAGGAAGGCGCCCAGTTCTTTATCCAGCCGCAGGTACATGTCTTCCATTTCAATGGCGTTGGGGCCAAAGCTATGGCCGGCAATATCCGGTGTGGAGAAACTGAGGGCCAGCAGGTCGGTGGCATTTTTTCCCAGGTCATAGCCCTGGATGGCCGCCTTTGCGAAGTCCAGGGTGAGGGTATTCCCTAAAGGAGAATATTTCAGCAGGTCATAATCCTTTCCTTTGTTGAATTGGTGCAGGAATACCGGTTTATCTTCCCCGGGAATGGGTACTTCATAAAACTTATCGTCTGCTGTGCTGGCGGTATAGGTAGCCGCCGGATATAACGTTTGCCACGGCTGTTGTATGTACTTGGCGGCTCGTTGTTCCTGGTTGAAAGCTTCCGCCCATGCTGGCAGGTTATTCATGTACCAGGTGCTGCTAATGAAATTACCGGTAGCATCGTCGTACCAGAAGGCGGCGTTGGCGCCGTGGCCGGCGGGTAATATCGCTGCCCTATCTTTCAGTGCGATGCCAATTACCCTGCTTTGAAAGCCGGTGCCGATGCGCAGTTCATCGCCCACGGTGGTAGACTGCAGGTAGTGCGGCGACATACCGCCTGCCGTTGTTTTGCCGGTACCAATGGTACTGACAGCACTATCGTATACACAGTACACGGATTTACCGGATGCCCGGTCGTACCAGTCGTTGCCAACAATGCCGTTCATGGCAGGACCCGCGCCGGTATACACGGCGGCGTGGCCGGCGGCAGTAACCGTGGGTACATAATTGATCATCGTTTGCTCGCAGCTGAAACCCTCCCGGAGCAAGCGTTTGAATCCGGTGCTGCCATAGCGGTTGTAATAGCGATAGAGGTAGTCCCAGCGCATCTGGTCTACCATGATGCCTACCACCAGTTTTGGGCGGTTCAGTTGCTGCGCATACAAACTGTTGCCAGCCATCAGGATGGCCAGCAACAGTATTTTAGAGATCCTCATGCGGGTTTGTTTTCTTTGAATTTATTGATTTTGCCGGCGCGTTTCTCCAGTATAAAAGCGTCGAACAACTCACCGGTTGCCAGGTACGACCTGAAATCAAGTTGGTGGTTATCTATGGTTACCAGGTGATACATCTGCAGATGTCCGGTGACAATATCGGCCCACTCCATTTTTTCGTACTCATACATTTTTGATCCGCTCACAGATACTACATAGGCAGTACCGTAAGGCGCGATCTGCTGCATCCCTCTGCCATAGGCATGATCATGCCCTTGCAGTACAATGTCGACTTTGTATTTATCGAACAGGGGTTTGAACCCGGCTTTAACTTTTTCATTGATCCGGCCTTTCTTGGTGGAGAATACCGGATGATGCATGGTGACAACGGTCCATTTGTTCGGGTTCGTAGCGAGCGTGTTTTCCAGCCACTGTTGCTGTGCCTGCAGCAGCGATTCAGAGGTGGCTTCCTCCATCATCTGCGTATTCAGACTGATAAAACGTACCCCCTGGATATCTGCATAAAATACGGAACCTTCCAGTGCATCGAGGCCGGTGCCATTGGCGGGAAGGGTAAATTGCTTTTTCCAATGCACGGAGAGGTGAGGTAAGCCATCTTCATGGGTGTACTCATGATTGCCTGGCGTTACCAGGGATGGCACAGTACCATGAATATAACCACCGGCATCGAACCATTGCCCCCATTCATCGTCTTTGTTGGCGCGGTTTACGAGGTCGCCGGCGTGAATGATGAGTTTTGCTTCCGGCATCTGGGCATAAGCTTTTCTGATGACCCGGCTCCAGAAAGGTTTGATACCTACCTGTGCATCGCCGAGGTAGATGAAGGACAGTTTGCCGGTAGTAGCTGCCGTGCGAAACTGCAGCCATTCGCTCCAGCCTTCATCGTTGCCGGCGCGGTAGGTATACAGGGTATCTGGTTGCAGCCCGGTAAGCGTGAGACTATGATAATACACCTGCAGGGTTTCATATTGCAACGTTTCCGTTTTCGCCGTTAACCGTGTGGCTTTCGCTGCAAATGCCGGCCGGGCATCCGCGATGGCATATTCAACATAGGCGGTTGCTGCCGTGTTGGTACGCCAGGTGATCGCTGCTGTTGTAGCCGGATCTTTGGTAATATTCAGGATGATCCGGTCAGGGACAGCGGAGGCCGTGTAGCCGGGATCGGGAGCAAGGTCGGTGGGAGCGGCAGCCGTAGCTGCTGCCAGGCCGGATGTTCCGGCCAGTGGCAGCAGTACGCCGGCTTTCACCATCCTGCTGAGAAAATTTCTTCTACCTACTATTTTCTTTTCCATATTCAATTGTGCTTATCTCAGGTACCACATTTTTGTATTGATATCATCGGCGCCAAATGCATTAATGGCGGCGCGGTAGTTGTCGATATTTACATCCTGTTCGGTGGATGGCCACGCATATCTTACCGGGAATGTTTTTTGATAAGCCATCGGGCCTACCACAAATGCCGGATATCCGGTACGACGGAAGTCAAACCAGCCCTCTGCTCCACGGAAGGTCATGGCCAGCCATTTCTGCGTGATCAGTTGTTCCAGGGTACCATTGTACTTTACTACCGGTTGCTCGTAGTAGTTTCTGCGTTGCGCTTCTGCCTGCAGGCCATAATATTCGAGGGAGGATTTAATCCCGTTGTTATACATGGACTCAGCGGTATTGCCGGCCAGGTTTACTTTACCTTGCTGCATCGCCTCTGCGGCAATGAAACATACCTCTGTATACAGCATCAGGCTGGCTTTGTAAAGCGTTGGTTTATTCTGCCGGAAGAAGGAAGACAAAGTAGACTGATGCGATTCGCCACCATTGTAATCACCCGGATTCGTATAGGCGTGTGGGATACCCACGTATTTGTTTTTGTCGATGGTAGCTCCTTCGGTGCTGGCAACCGGGGCAATCCATAATTCCAGTCTGGGGTCATTGCGCGACAGCAAAGCATCTACCAGCTCTTTACTGGCTTTCGTTTTCAGGAAATCATTATCGATCATGTTCAGTGGTCCGCCAGCCCAGCTATCGTCTTTTTTGACACCCAGGTAAGGTACTTCTGCGTTGTCGGCATTGCTCTCCATGATTGGATAAGCGGTTTTGTTGTTCAGTATTTCCTGCATCTCTGTCCAGGCAGCCGGATATTTTTTGGCGCAACGGAGCAGGAGGCGTAAACGTAATGAGTTGGCCAGCTTGCGCCATTTCAAAGCATCACCGGCAAACATCGCATCTGCTTTTGCATCGATACCCGCGCCGTTGTTTTTCAGTTCTGTATTGGCTTCTTTCAGCAAGGCCAGCAAGCTGTTATAGATATCTTCCTGTTTGTCGTAGGTGGGTTTAATATTACCATTCTCTACAGACTGCAATGCTTTGGAATAAGGCACGTCACCATAGAGATCCGTGAGGTAAGCGAAATTGAATGCCATCAGTACCTTGCCAGCGGCTACATAGGCCGGCTGCTGGGTGCTGGTAGCTTCCTGCTGCATGGTTTTAACAATCATTGCGCGCTGGTAGATATCGGACCATTCTACGGCTGTCCAGCGAAACAGCTCATAGTCGTTGTTCCGGATCAGGGTGATGTATCTGCCTAATGCGGCAGGCCTTCTGGCGAAACCATTTTCTGCATAGGCATAGGCGGTTTGTGTGATGGCCTCTGTGAGGTGATATTCCGGTCTGGTAACAGATGGACTATTCGGATTGGTATTGATGCTGTCAAAGTCTTTTGTGCAGCTGGCAAATGTCAGTGCTGTCAGCAGACCTGCTATTATTTTATATGGTTTCATGATTGGCATAGATTAAAAGTTGCAACTAAGTTTAGCGCCATAAGATCTTGTTCCCGGCAGTGTCCAGTGACCTACGCCCTGATAGCGCTGGTTGGAGAGACTCATCGTGATCTCCGGATCGTAACCATTGCCGGCGGCGGTCCAGATATACAGGTTGTTACCGATCAGCGAGAGAGCCAGGTTGCTCAGGAAAGGAATACGACGCATTACATTTCTGCCGAAGGCATAGGTCAGTGATACTTCTTTCAGCTTTACATAAGTAGCGCTGTAAGTTTCGTTTTCGTAGTATTTCCAGTATTTGTTGTCGTAATAATCGGCGGCTGCGATGATGATATCGTTTTGTTTGTAGGTACCATCCCCTTTGTCGATTACGCCTTCCATGATCATACCGTCGTTACGTACATTGCCGTTGGCATCGGTCCAGGTGAGGCCGCCGTGTGCAGCATCTCTTCCTGGCAGGGTATTGGTTGTACGGCCATCCTGGATGAGGCTCTTCGCTACATAAGAGTAGTAAGAACCGCCCTGGCGCCAGTCGATCAGGAAGTTTAAGGTCAGGTTTTTATAGCGGAAGTTATTGTTGAATCCTACCATGAAATCCGGGTTGTAGTTGCCGATTTTCACCAGTTCAGGGTCCTGTTGTTGCAGGCCGTTCTTGTTCAGCAGGGCTTGTCCGGCAAAGGGACCTTCTTTCACTTTCACCCAGCTTCTGCTATAGAAGTCGCCCATTTTGGTGCCTTCTTTAATCTGGTAAACCAGGTTGCTGCCATCCGTGCTACCCAGCATGTAACTGGTAACAGCAGGGGTGAGGGAGATCACCTTGTTTTGGTTCTTTGTAAAGTTGATATCCGATTTCCAGGTGAAAGCTCCTTTTACCGGAACGGTGTTCAGACCTATTTCCCAGCCACTGTTCTGGATGTTGCCGGCATTAATAAGCATATTGCTGGCGCCGGAAGCAATGGTAGTAGGTACCTGGATGATCTGGTTGCGGTTGTTGGTTTTGTACCAGGTCACGTTGATGCCTAAACGATCTTTGAAAAAGCCTGCTTCCAGACCAGCTTCGTAGGACGTGGCGATTTCAGGTTTCAGCTGGCTGTTGCGCTGGCTGAAGCTGATGGTAGCACGTTTTACGCTACCCCAGTCGGTATCGAATGGTACGGTATTAAACAACTGATAAGGATCTGTATCTGAACCTACCTGCGACCAGTTGGCTCTTACTTTCAGATAGGAAAGCTGTTTCCAGCGGATGTCCAGCATTTCTGAAAGAATAGCACTTAAGGATACAGACGGATAAAAGTAGGAATTGTTGGAAGGGGGCAGGGTACTGCTCCAGTCATTTCTGGCGGTGAGGTTCAGGAAGATATAATCCTTATAGCTGATCTCACTCATGCCATACACGCTGTTGATACGTTTGTGAGATTTTGATTGTGCGTTGATGATGGATCCGGCTGCGGCATTGGAAAGATTGTATACCTCCGGGAGCGTAAGGCTGCCGGCAGATTGCTGATTGGATTGCAGTTGCTGATCCATGCGGTTACCACCTACGGCTACAGACACTTTAAAGTCGTTTTTCAGCTCCGGTTTGTAGGTCAGGAGGAAGTCGCTGTTTTGTTCTTTGAACTGGTTGTTGCCCAGTACATAGGCGCCTTTGGGATTTCTTTTGGCACTGAAAGGACGTTTCTGGTCTTCTGAGATAGCGTAGTAGTCCAGCCCGGTGCGCAGCATCAGGGTCAGGTCTTTACGAAGGTCCAGCTGTACCTGTACGTTACCGGTCAGGCGGTTGCGGTTGTAGCTGTTGGTTTCTTCGTAGGCGATGAGGTAAGGATTATCATCGGTACTGTAAGGATTGTATTGTTGCAAGCCTTCTTTGCCCGGTATCCAGTAGTTGCGTAAAGCATGAATATCTACGTTGGGGGTCAGTTTATACAGCTGCATGGTCACGCTCTCGGTATAGGCAGAAGGACGGTTATCGCTGGAACTGTTGGTATAGGCGATATTGCTGCTGACATGAATCGACTTATTGAGATGATAGGTACCGGAGAAGGTCAGGTTATTGCGCTTCATATCGGTGTTGGGAACGATGCCCTGATTCTGCATATTGGCATAGGAGATCCGGAAGTTACCGGCATCGCCGCTTTTTGATACGGCAATATTGTTGGTCAGTGTGCGTCCGGTGCGAAAGAAGTCCTTGATACGATTGGGATAGGCTTTCCATTCCAGGGGAACCGGTTTGCCGTTTTGATCCAGTGGACTATTCCATTGTACCAGGTTACGGCCGGTGTTCAGTTGCGGGCCCCAGGCGCCGGTGCTGAGGGTATTATCCGTACCATACCAGTCGCCGCTGCCGAATTCGTTCTGGAATTCCGGGAACAGATAGGCTTTGTCGAACATGACCGTGGAGTTGAAGCTAACCCCCAGGCCTTTTTTGGCAGGACCGGATTTAGTGGTGATAAGGATCACACCGGAACCGGCGCGGCTGCCGTAGAGGGCTGCAGCGCTGGCGCCTTTCAATACGGTGATGCTGGCAATATCGTCTGCGCTGATATCGCTGATCGGGCTGCCGTAGTCGATGGTTTGTTTACCATCTACTGCCTGTGCCGGATTCTGAATGGCAGGCGCTACAGGTACACCGTCAATTACGTATAAGGGTTGGTTTTCTTTGCTGATAGAAGATTGGCCGCGTATGGTGACCATTACGCTGGAACCGGGATCGGAACCGGTACTGCGGATACTTACACCCGGTACGCGTGCAGCCAGACTGTTCATCACGTTGGGTTGAGGTACATCGCTTACGTCTTTTGAAGATAACTGGGAGATGGCGTATCCCAGGTTACGTTCTGTTTTTTTGATGCCGAGTGCCGTTACTACTACTTCTCCCAGTGCTTTGGTGGAGGGAGGTGGTAATTCAAACTGCGTAGCAGGAGGTGTTTCCTGCTTTTTAACGGGCTGTGTGACACTGAGAATCGCGTAATTGCCAACGATGCGGCATTGTATGGTTGCATCGGTAGCCAGCCATCCGAGGGCTTCTTTGAGGGTAGTCGTCTGTTTGCGGATATGTATATTGCGGGAGAGCAGGGCATTCACTTCCTCATCGAAAGTAACCTGCAGCTGTTGCTGGGTTTTCATTTGCTGAATGAACTGTCTTACCGTCAGGGTGCTACCGCTGAAGTTGAGCGTGCGGTCTTGCGGAGACTGCGCCAACAGCCGGGTGCCGACCGAGAGGAGAAAAAACAGCATCAGGATCCGATGCAATAAAAATGTTTTCATTATTTTACAATTGATTTTAGGTGCAGGTGGTTTACGCCTGCATGTCAGGTTACTTGGCTGATAAACCAGTCAGTTGCTATATAAGCGCCCTGTTGCAGCGGGGCGTTTATTTTTTTAGTAGATCACAATCGTATCTTTTTCCTGCCGGTACCGGAATCCGGCTGTCTGCGAGAGGATGTCCATGACTGCGTGCAGCGGCGCCTGCGTAAACTCGGCCGTGATACGCTTTTGCAGCAGCGCTGTTCTTTCTATCCGGATCGTTGTTTTATACCATTGTTGCAGGTCTGCACAAACCGTATTTAATTTTTCCTGATCGAAGCTGAGTTTGCCGGAAGTCCATGCCGTTATGGTAGCGGCTTCCACGGTAGTCAGGCGAAACTGACCCTGTTGTTTGTCGATCGTAATCTGCTGGTTAGGCTGCAGTTCCATCAGCGGCTGCCCATTATGCTGTAACAGTCTTACTTTTCCGGAGAGCAGCGTGACGGCCAGTGATTGCCGGTTGTCTACTTCAAAAGAGGTACCCAGTACCTGTGTGGTATATTGTCCGGTGGTGACCAGGAAAGGTCGTTCAGCCGTGGCAGTTATATGAAAGAATGCGCGGCCGGAGAGGTGCACTTCCCGTACGGTAGTAGGGGATGTTTTCGTGTAACGCAGGGTGGCGCCGGGAAAGAGCGTTACCTGAGACCCATCGGGTAGTTGCAGTTGGTGCGGAGCACCTGGTGCAGCAGTGACGGTTTGCCACGCCAACGTGCCAGCAGGCTGTTGTGGTTTGAAAAAGATCCAGCCGGCAGCGAGCAGCAATACCAGGAGTACAGCGGCGGCGGCGAGTAGTGGATATATTTTCCGGCGTTTGGTTTCGATGCCTGCCAGGCGGCGAAACTGTTGCCAGTCGCTGTCTGTGGCGGGATCCGTTTCCAGGTGGCTGGTATTTTTCCAGGCGGCTTCCATACAGGCCTGTACGAATGCAGCGTCTTCTCCGCTGGTGATATAGGCTTCTATGTCCGCTCTTGTAGCGGGTGTTGAAACTTTGCCTTCAAAGTATTGTATCAGCAGGGTGCTGTCTGGTAAAAAATCTGCCATAGTGATCGGTTCATCTATAAAGACGCCGATCATTGAGGGGTCAAACTATTGGGGTGGATGGAATTAATATTCGCTTAACATTGGCAGCAAAATGGCGGCTGCCAGGAGGAGGAAGTCGGCGTAGTCGTGGAGTTCTCTTCGGATGAATTTCAGTGAGGCGGCTATGTGGTTCTGCACAGTAAAGATGGAAACATTCAGCAGGGCAGCTATTTCAGCATAACTCATTCCCCGTTCCCGGTTAAGAACAAATGCTTCGCGGCGGCGGGGTGGCAGCTTCTCCAGGCAGGCCTGGTAGCGTACCAGCAGCTCCCGGTAGTTGACTATTTCGGTGATGTTTTCGGTGGCAGGCGCCTCTTCTTCCCGGGCGCTGAGGGTCAGCATGGTCTTTTTACGGCGCAGCATACTCACTGTTTCGTGGCGCATCATCGTAAAAAGATAGCTGTTGAAGTCTTTCAGGGTGGCGATCCTGGATTGCTGCTGCCATACCTTGAGCATTACATTCATGGCCAGTTCCTCGCTGATGGCCGGATCCCCGGTATAGCTCAGGGTGTAGCGCTTCAGGCGGGGGAAATAATATTCGAAAAGCGGTTTGAACTTTCCGTCGTTCCCGGCCAGCCAGTCGTGCAGTAATGTTGGAATCAGCATGGAATCTTCCATCAGGTGTCTCAGTTTTGCTGGTAGCAAAAGTAACAGCTGAATATTAAGGGATTATTAACTCCTGTGGCCGGTGCTCAGGTGCTCCCGCTTTGAATTGTTGCAAAAGGTACTGTCATCCAGGGTTTTCAGCGTTGAACTTCATGCGTTTATTAAATTTATCGCTGCGGAGAGCATACATATGGTTGCTTATCAGCATAGTACCTGATTCCCGTACAATATTTTTTGATACCTGCTGCCGGGCACGATGAAAACGAACTTAGGATCGGATATGATCTGCATGAGGTACGCTCAGGAGCCACTATTCTCACTGCGGATACATATGCTACTTGTTTGAATACTTTCGTATGATCCTTATCACCAGAGAACCATTTATAACCATCTTATTGATCATAAAACCAAGAGAATGAAAAAGATCATCTTTTTTTTATTAATAACTGTGGCTTTTTTTACGGATGTAAAGGCCCAGAGCTATTACGCAGGCGTTAGCGTATCCACCGGAACAGTTATACCTGGTCCAACGATAACCGGTGTAAATGCACATGTAACGGTTACGCAAAGAATAAATCCTGCTGTCATTAACAGTACAGATTATCCCATTGTATTATCAGGTCTTTCTGTTTTCGGGATTGCTAAACTGGTAAGTGCAGTATATTATTGGGTGGATCCACCTTCCTTTCTGACTCCCCTGACCATAAATGTACAATCAGGAGGTTATCTGGTTGTGACCAACAATCAACCTTCCAGTGGCAGTATCAGGGTCAGGGCACTTCTTTTAAACCATACAGATGCATATGGTAGTTATATCAGAATAGGGCCGTTTCAAACCGTAAATGTTCCTATTCCTCCCATATCCATTACTTATCTGGATAGTGTGGATGGCAGTAATTCCACCAATCCATACAATTCCACTTTACAATTCGGGCTTGAAGCTATTCCCTGATGATATATACTTAACGGTGTAAAAAGATCGTCAGTAATATAATGAAGCATAAATAAGCAGTTAACTGGTAAAAGGCTCATGACAACATTGCGTAAGCAGCGCTGTTATGAGCCTTTTATCTGTGCTGTAAACAGGGTTATTACGGGATGATGTATATCCTGGTTGGGTCATGGAATGACTGTGTTAAAATGATATCTTAATCACTTCCACGTATATATGGTTGAGCTTTGCTTACTGCTGTTCCGGTAATTTTTTTGCATCAAAATGGTTACATTTACATCAGGATACATGACCCCGCACCAGTATTCGACTGCTTGTTTATTCCCTACATTTTTTACAAATAATCTGATTATTTATTTATCGGATGATATAAAGGCGATCGCCATTACATTAAAAACTGCAGGTTGGGATGTTACCCGGTAAAGAGCAGCTGCGCATACCAGCAGGATTGTTATAAAAACTGAATGTTATGAACATGGTAAAAAGAAGGCATGTACTATCCGGCTTCCTTTTATACTTCAACGTGCTGATGATAGGCTGCTTCGCCTGCATTTACGGCCTTACGCCGGTTATTCTCCCATATCATCTGAAAATAATGGGCGTTACTCAGGAGCAGCTGGATAAAGAAATCGTCCGGGGCTTCCTCCTGCTTTACAGGGTGGCGGCTATTTTTATGGGCGCTACAGGTATGCTCCTGTATGGCCTGATAAAATATGCTTATGGGCAAAAACTGACATGGTCCCGTTATGTGATACATATTACCCTGTTGATGATACAGGCAGGCATGCTCTATATTTCTTTTGTCGTTCATCAGTGGAATATATTTATACTGATTCTGACAGCTGCCATTTGCACCATCGTCTCTTTTCTTATCGCCAGGCAATGTTTTCATCCCTCAAAGGATCATTAATTTTTTTTATGAAAAGCTTAATGCATTACAGTAATACTGCCATTTATTCCGTTGAACATCGTGTTCCGGATGATATTATCCGCACGGACGATCTTGAAACACAGCTGGCGCCTGCCATGAGGCGATTCGGATATGGTCAGCATCTCCTTAGTACGCTAACAGGAATAAACCAGCGGCGGCATTGGAAACAGGACGTAAAATCATGTGCCATAGCTATTGAGGTAGGTAGAGCAGCCATCAAGTCGGCCGGTATAGATCGGGGAGAAGTGGGGGTGCTGATTAACACGACTATTTTAAGAGATCATCTTGAACCGGCTGATGCCTCTTTTATTCATATGGGAATTGGGTTAGGGCATCATTGTATAAATTTCGATATTGGAAACGCATGTCTCTCTTTTATTAACGGGATGCAGATAGTAGCCAATATGATAGAGCGGGAACAAATCAAATTTGGTTTAATTGTTTGTGCGGAAAATACAAGAGTGTTGTTCGACAATACCATGGCACAAATGGTGCATCCCGATTGCCCGGAAGAAATATTCCGGCGTAATTTCGCTACGTTGACATTAGGCTCCGGCGCCGCAGCAATGGTGCTTGGGCAGGCAGACAAAAATCCGCAAATGCCCCGGATAAAACATAGTCATGCCATGAGTAATACCGATAGCGCCAACCTGTGCTATCTGAAGTCGGTATCAGAAGGTTTGTATACAGATATGTCTCCTTTGTTAAAAGAAGGACTGGCGCTCTTTACCCGTAATTTTTCTGCAGGCAAGGAAATGTCTGCCTGGAATGAGACACAGATGAACTGGCTGGTTCCTCACCTGATATCAAGAACAGCTTTGGAGCAGCTGGCCCGGCTGTTGCAAATAGATATCCAAAAGATAATTCACATTTTTCCTGAGTATGGCAATATTGCTACCGCATCTATACCGGCGGCCTTATCTATAGCCCGGTCTGCCAATACATTTAAAAAAGGTGATCAGATTTTACTGGGAGGTTCCGGCAGTGGGTTAAATTCGATGATCATAGATGTAACCTGGTAGTTGCAGTGTGCTGAATAGTATAAAACAGCTGAACGATTTCTTTCCTGCTTTAAGCAATGTTACCCTCCGTTTTATCATATTAATAACGGGGAAGAAACGATCAGGTTGTACTACATCCTGACCAATGGGTATGAAATTTTTTAAGCAGATGATAGGTGAGTATATCCGTATGCCGCCGGGGAAAAGGCGTAAATGCCAGATGGCAACAGATCGGAAATACCCACCGCCTTTATGCCCCATACAAAGGCGGTGGGCCGTCGTTAAAAAGTAGCTTTAATACTATCCGTTTTCCAGGCCGGATCCACGGTTACAATCATCCCATCGCCACCAGGAGCGCCATCAAAGAGATTCCCGGACAGATAAGTGATTTTATTGTTTTCGAAAATAACAGACCGGATGGTTTTATAGCCCAGCGAAACATTATTCGCATCGTTACCACTGATGGTGACGTCAGTAGTGAAGGAATTTAATGTGAGCATATAGGAAGGAAGTGTCACATCTCTTTTGCCTTTCAGCGAATCCGGAACCAGGTAGCTATAAGACCAGCTATAGGAATTGTTAATGCCGGGGGTAAGCTGGCCATCAAAGGGTTTCAACCAGGGCCACATACGGTTTTGCATGCCATCTACGCCCACGGTAAGGGTGGTGGTGTTATACGGTATCCGGTCTTTCAGGTGTACGACCAGTTTGGTCACCACCCGGTTAAGGGTAAGCGTTTGATTCACGGCGCCGGATACACTGAGTTCCATTCTGCCGTAGAAAATGTCTGAACCGGGTAGTCTGTTGTAGAAGCCACCGGAGGACTGGGCATTGAAAAGAGAATCTTTGGCGCCGATAATGGAAATGAAATACCTGCCGGCAGCGAGGGTATCCAGGATGCGGCCAAACCCGGTATCTTTTTTACTGGTCTGGTAAATGTTTTTGATAGCCCGTTGAGTATTGGCATCCCACACCGTGTATAAAATGTAGTGGATATTCCCTTTTGCGGCATCAATGTTTTCAGTGGCAGCTGTGCGGCCACCCATCGGGGTACTGGTGCGTTCAAAGCCCGACACATCAATCTGCACGGGATAGGTAGTGCCGGAAGGTGTTGTTGGATGATCTTCTTTTTTACAGGCAGCGAATAGCGTTAATACGGTGAGGGTACCGATCAGGAGGTTTTTCATGTGTGTAGGTTTTTTTAGTAAATGATAGGATGATAGCTTCGATAGCGTATCAACCGTAAGATAATTCAACACGGTTGATTTTTTCGTTTTTGGGGAAGCTGCTTATGACATGATAGCTTTGCAGGAATAACGTTTTAAATTTCGTTATCTTTTCAGATAATTAAGATCAAAATTTCCGGAAATACCTGATAAAAGCCATAAAATCCATCTGTATCATTTGTTGCGTGACTGTACTTTTTAAAGCAGCATTGCCTGGTACAGGAAGAGGCAACCCATACAAGACAATCACTATTTTTCATCTTTGTATCATAAAAAAATATGCAGGAGCTGAAACACCTTGTTTATTCGGAAGACCCGCTTTGGCAAAGGATCAACGATTTTAACCCCGATGATCCCGAAGCGGAGATGCCCTTTTCCCGCAAACTGACCATGGCTCAAAACTGGAGCGAGACCTTTACCCAAAAAGCTATTCAGGAATATAAGCACTTTGTGTACCTCTGTTGTGTATCTCCCGCTGGTGCTTCTCCTTCGGAGATAGTGGATAAAGTATGGCACCTGCATCTCCAATACACCCAAAATTACTGGGAAGCATTCTGTGAAAAAACGCTCGGTAGAAATTTACATCATCATCCTTCGAAAGGAGGTCCACACGAAGAGAAGAAGTACAAACACTGGTTGAAAGATACACTCCGTAACTATAAGCGGGTTTTCAAAAAAGATCCTCCCGCTGATATCTGGAAGCGATGCTACCCGCTGGGTTTGCCCCGCAATCGGGCTACCACTTTCAAAGGCTGGTCTTTGGTCTTTCTCTTTTTTGCGGCTATTGTGATGCTCTCCGGCTGCAGGGCGAATGCGATGGTAATCATCATCCTGGTATTGTTTGGTTTTTTTGCCCTGATTATTCTTTCAGATCTGGTAAGCACGCGGGTGAAAGGAACGGACAACCGTTGCAATAGCGATCGTTGCGGAGACCGGTGCGGCGGTTGATCCTATATCTTCAGGTTTTACCACATGGGTAGTAACCAGGAAAAATTACGCCGTTTTATCCAGTTGTTTTACTACCCATGGTAAGGTGAGTCCCTGACCCAGCAGCGTGAATAATACGACTGCGACGGAGATGAAAATAATGGTGCTGCGCATGGGAAAAGGCAGCCCGTTGTCGAGTGTCACCGGCAGACCAATCGCAATAGCCAGGGATACAATACCCCGCATACCGGACCAGCTGATAATAATGCTGCTTTTAAAATCCAGTAGCGCTTCCTCTTTGATGTGGCCGCGTTTGTAGCGGAAACCCCGTTGCAGATTGAGTTGCTGGAGGAATACCCGCGCAAGCCGGATAAAGAATACAGCCAGGGTAATCAAAAATGCATACCCGATATTCGGCAGTATCTGCGTGGTGCTGATATTTTTTAATACTATCGGAAATTGCAGGCCAATCAGGATAAAGATTAATCCGTTCAACAGAAAGATGGCGATCTCCCAGAAATTACGCGATTGTTGCTGAATATTGTCCGGGAATTTTTTTCTGCTTAACCTGGACATACTTAATCCCAGTATCACCACCGCAATCACGCCGGATACATGGCATTCTTCTGCCAGCAGATAGGTCACGAACGGCATCAATATCATGAGACTGATTACCACCAGATGATTGTTCCGGAACCAGCGCAGCGTAAAGGCCAGTAGTTTTCCCATCACCAGCCCTACGACAAGTCCGCCGGCCAGCAGCAGGATGAATTGAAGAGAGGCCTTCCACCAGACAAAGGCCATTCCGGTAACCGCTGCTACCGCAAAGCGGTAGGCGACCAGGGCAGAGGCATCATTCACCAGACTTTCTCCTTCTAAAATGGTGGTGGTATGATGGGAAAGGCCCAGGCCTTTTGTAATGCCAATCGCTGCTACCGCATCGGTGGCTGAGAGAATAGCACCCAGGGTAAATGCCAGCGGCCAGGTAATACCGGGAATCAGGTAATAGGCCATCACGGCAATGCCGGCGGTGGTAATGAATACCAACCCGATCGCCAGAGAACTGATGGTACTGATATGCGTACGGAATTCCTGAAAAGAGATGTTGAAAGCGGCATCGTATAAGAGTGGTGGCAGGAAAATCAGCATAATGATGTCCGGATTCAGGGTAATGGCGGGCATGGCAGGAATCAGGCCAATGGCGATGCCAGCTACGATCAACACAATGGGATATGGCAGTTTTATTTTCTCTGCAATAGCCGTCAGGCCGATCATAATAGCCAGAATGAAAATGACAATGCTGTAGTTTTCCATAGTTACACTTTAACACAATAATTGACCAAACGGTTGGTGGAGCGATGCCGCCTGCATAAAAAAGAGGCAGTTGTACTTAACTACCTCCGGAAATGACAACGGGTGTTTGATCGCTGTATACGACTTCCCAGTAGGGAGTGAAAACGATATCTTCCACATCCAGCTGGTGTATATCCTCACCGGCGGGTTTATATATTCCGGCGACATGTGTATCCTGAATACAATTGATAAATTCCCATTGTGCTGTCGGTGACGCTTCGCTGCCTTGCCAGTTTCGTTGCCGGTATACCGTTTTCTGCGCGCGGAGTGCATGCGATAATAACAATACTTCTTCCCGTGGGTGATAGGACAGCTGGTCTGCTACAGCAATCACACACAGGCAGTCAAACGCTACTTTTTTACCGGTAGGATAGTATCGTTCATTCCAGATGCTGAAATAGATGTCTGGTGCATGGTCGTTGGTGGCACATACGGTTCTCATGGGTGTCCAGCCTTCTACCTGGCAAAAGCGGCGTTGCCCGTCGGTAGCGGTTAGGGTCCATTTTTCATGAGAGGGCAGGTCCCATCGTAGTTTACCAAATTTTGCTACCTGAGAATAGACGGAATTAGGTTTCGGTACATATTGCAGGGTAGATAATCCGGTTTTTCTATAGGAGGGAGATGCTTGCAATATCTTGTCCAGCAAGGGTTGTATAGTTTGTAGCCAGGTGTCTTTTTCCCAGGGTTGTATGGATGCATCGCGCGCACCAAAAATTAAATAAAAATGGTAATTGCCATTCCAGCTCATTCCGTGACATTTTTTTTTGAAAGTAAATGATTTTCTGATAAAGGCCAAGGTGGAGTTAGTACCGGCATTGGCCTGACTCATAACATTCCCTTAAAATTTAATAATTATATTAGCTGAATGAAAGGAATCTTAGGTTACTTCTGGATCATCTATATGTTTTTTTTCGTCATCCCTTTTCCTATGCTCATGTATTACAATACAGACTACGGGGTAACGGAAAGTGATGGTGGTACTGCACCCTGGTTGGCATTGACCTACCTGGCCGTTTCCGTCATCGCGTGGATTTACCTCCTGACATCCTGGTTCAAAAAATGGGTATTGCTACCCTTTAGGATGAGAAAGGATGTTTTACGGTTGTTAAAAAACGGTGTGAAAAAGAAGGGGCGGGTGCTGGTCAGTAAAGAACAGGGCGTGTTCGCAGCGGGTATTGTAACGATGGAGATTACGTTTGCATTGCAAAATTTCTCCGGCACTGAAATTAAAGAGCAGTACGTAATCCATGATACGAAGCCTGCCGAGCGGCGATATGATGTGGGGAAAACCATTGGCGTGCTGGTAGATGATACCCTGAAAGCGCGGCCTTATCTGACGCTGGAAGGTGCTACAGTGGGCCTCCGGATGGGTCGGATGATTTTATTGAGCCTGGCCTGGCTCGCTGTTGCGGCAGCTGTTGCCGGCTATTATTGTTTCTCCTATGTACTGGAGAACTATGGCACCGGCTGGCGGTTCCTGAAATTTTATCATCCGTTGGTATTGTGCGGGGTGATTCTGCTGGCGTCCGGAATAGGATGGAGATGGTTGCTCCGTATGATAGCAGGTTCACCGGAAAACGGCCTGGAGCTGAAGTATTATGGCATACTAACGGAAGCGGCTATTGTTGCTGCTGCACAAACAGGTACCTATATCAATGAACAGCCGGAAATACGCTTTGAGCTGCGTTACCAGGATCAGCAGGGACGTACGCAAAACGCTTCCGTAAAAAAGATTGTGCCGCTGCTGGAACTGGATATTACCAAACAGGCAACAGTACCTATTTTTTACTTGAAAGACAAACCACAGGAAGTGGCCTTTGCCAGTGATATGGAAGTCTAAAAAAACAAGAGGATGAAAACGTATTTCAGTAGCATTATATGCGTCGTATGCATGGCAGGCAGTATGTCCTGTAATCAGTTCCGGCAGTCGATCACCGACACCCTGGAAGGTAGTCCTGATCCTGCACGAACGGAAAGCAGCAGCCATGAAAATGAAGGTGAGCATCATACAACGATCAGTGTCAGTGGCAGTAAAACAACAACGGTGACAGAACACCATAGCAGCAGTAGTACAACCGTTACTTCCGGGGCTACTGCAACACCCGTAAAAAGTTTGCTGACAAACAAAATGGCCTTATACGAAGCGGAACAGGCGCTCCGCGATTTACCCGCCTATACCGGAAAAGAAATTTATCTGTACAAAACCATTCACTTTTATGATGATGGCAGGATTAATATAAAAGTCCGCCATCCGGAAAATCCGGATTATGTGGATGAATACAGTTTTCACGATGGGAACTGGGATGCCCCCAAGCCGGTACAGTTGTCTGTACATGATAATATTAAAAAGTATCTCGTCAACCTGTCGGATGTCAGCTTTGTCAATGCGGCCGTGGTATACCGCAACTATCGCCAAAAGGCCGACAGCATTACAGGGGTGGTTCCGATAAACTATATCTATGCCGGATTTGATAATAATAAGATCACCTGGTATCCACAATCTATTGATGGCAGCCGGGAACGTTATTTTATCAGTTTCACGCCACGCGGAGAAGTGGATCGTTTTTATCGCCAATAGGATATTGACGGGTGATTGATTACTTTGTGATATCACATAATGAATCAGCCGATGGTAAAAATGGTGACACGCGATAATTGGATGGATAACCTGCGATCCTTTATTACGTTATTGGTGGTAGCCCACCACTCCTCATTAGCCTATACTACCTTTGCCAGCTTCAACAAGCAGGCCTATATTGCTTCCACACACCCTATTGTGGATGCGCAGCGCTGGCGGGGTATGGACCTTTTTGAAGACTTCAACGATATCTTTTTTATGTCCCTCATGTTTCTGATCAGCGGCATTTTTGTAGTGCGCAGCCTGGAACAGAAAGGTACTGCTAAGTTTATCCGTGACCGTTTTTTTCGTTTATTCATTCCATTTATGGTGGGGGTAACCCTCCTCATGTTACTGGCGTATTATCCGGCCTTCTACCTGGCGTATGGCGTACATGACGTGAAGGCCTATATCATCGATTATTTCACGGTGGAAGCATGGCCGGTAGGCCCACCCTGGTTTATCTGGGTGTTGTTTGTATTTAATCTGTTGCTGGCAGTGGTGTATCCGCTGATCAAAAAAGGGCTGCACCGCTGCAGCGGATTCCTGGTGGCACAGGGCGCATCGCCTTTCCGGTTATTATTGGGTGTGTATCTTTTTTCCTGGATTCTCTATGTGCCGGTGGTTCTGGTGATAGACGCAGGAAGCTGGACGGGCATCGGACCTTTTGATTTCCAGATCAGCCGGGTGCTGTTGTATGCCGGATATTTCCTGTTGGGGGCGGTATGGGGGATACCCGGATTGAGTCAGGGTATTTTTGCTACAGGCACCGCTTTTGTAAGACGCTGGCCGGTATGGCTGATGGCCTGCCTGGCGATGTACGGCTGTTTGAAATGGAGCGAGGCGCCACTCATCAGCATGATGGCGCGGCATACCCTAACGGAGTTGCAGGCTACGCTTATTTACCGGTCGATGTGGATATTGTCCTGCGTCCTGAGCGGTATAGCCTTGCTGACTACTTTCAAAAGTTGTGTAAATCATACGGGTAAGATCTGGCAGTCGCTGGCTGCCAATGCCTATGGTATCTACCTCTTGCATTATATTTTTGTAGTCTGGTGTCAGTTTTACCTGTTGGAATATCACCTGCCACCGTTGCTGAAAATGTTGATCACTACGGCTGTAGCTATTCTTGTAAGTTGGTGGCTAACAGCTTTGTTACGGAAAAACAAGGTGATTGGAAGGTACCTGTAATATATAGTCACAATATATATTAAAACCGCTCCTCCCCGCACGATTGCGGGGCGGGGCGGTTTCGCTGATGGGAACCGGTTCATACGGTCAGGGATATACGTACTTACCCGGTTTATTTTTTGCGTAACGTTTCTTTCAGTCGTTTTATCTGGTCTGCTGCATTTCTGTTCTCGGGGTCCAGTTGCAACGATTTTTCATAATGCTGCATGGCGAGCTGTTTCTTACCTTGTTTTAAGAGTGCTTCTGCGAGGCTGTCCCAGGTGTTGCCGGAGTTGGGATAGTCCTGGGTGTTTTGTGTAAACACCGCAACAGCCGCCGGCAGGTTGTTGTTTTGGAGCAGGTAGTAGCCGAGGGTATTGAGTGGTTCTTCTCCGATTACGTGTGTTCGTTGGCGTTGGTAGGCCTTTAGTGCAGCGGCGGCGCCATTGTCCTGAATGGCTGTCAGCAGGGCCACAACGGCCGGATCATATTTACCATATTCTACCCAGCGGATATGATCGCCTTGTTCGCCGCCTATCGTCAGCTGGCACAGGTCGCCGGCAATGGATAAACCATTGGCGCTATTGGTGAAATAGAGTACCGCATCGCGGGTAGCGATGTTGGCGGCAAAGTAGGCTTTGCTGTCGCCCTGATCGCCCCAGTGCCAGGCATAACGGGCATCCGGTGTGCGGGCGAGACCTATACCCATTCCCCAGGCCAGCTGTGGCTGTTTGATGGTATCCACTTTTATCTGTTCCGTCAATAGCAGCCGATGGGTGGCGGGTTGCAGGCCGGTACCGTTGAGTATCGCTGCCAGGAAACGGGCATAATCCGCAGCCGTGGTGCGCAGGCTGGCGGCGGCATTGATACCGGTGTAATCCGGCAGCCACGTTGGCTTACCCAGCCAGTTGTGGCGCCAGGCATATTGCCCGCGCTGTGTGGAATCATATTGCATACTGCTGTGTGTCATGTGCAATGGCACGAATACTTTTTGGGCTATCAGAGCGCCCAGGGGTTGCCCGGTGATTTTTTCCATGACTTTCGCCAGGTAAACAAATCCTTCTCCGGAATAGCTGAAATGATCGCCGGGTGTGAAATGGATGGGGAGTAACGTATCTTTTTCCTGTCGCCAGTTGGGGAAGCCGGCGGTATGGGATAACACGCGGCGGGTGGTGATCAGTTGTATCCGGGGATCGTCGCCGATATCGTAATGGTTGCCCAGGTAGGTGTAGAGCGGTACATCCGGATCCAGCAGACCCGCATCTATCAGCTGGAGAGCAGCATAGGCGGTCACTACTTTCGTGAGAGAAGCGGCTTCAAACAACGTGGCATCCGTTACAGGCGCTTTGGTGCCGGCATGCAGCACGCCAAATACACCGGACCATACCACGGCGCCCTGATGAATGTAAGCTGCCCCCATGCCTGGTATATGATCTCTGGCCATCAGCGCTGGCAGATGGGTCTGCAGCCTGGCAATAACTGTATCGGCGGGAGACTGGCTATATAGCCGGAAGCAGGCAATCAGGCAACTGATACAAATAAGTAAAATACGTTTCATTGTCTGGCGATGTTTTGTATAACGGGGAATAAGTAGTTTGAGCAGCTAATTTACCGGATTATATCTCCTGAAACAGCACCATGATTTGCTACCGTCGCCAAAACGAATGCCAGTAAACGTTTACGCTGAACATCGCGGGATGTCAGCTTATCAGGTGAATAAAATGTGCGGGTTCCCGGAACCTTTTGGCCCTTGTTGTCGTTATATAGCATACCTGACTGTAACAGGCATGTTTCCCCACCTGATGAACAGACATCGGAACCCTATATGGCATCTCTTCAAACAAAAAATAAAACCATGGAAAACACACACCCTCAAACGAACCCCATTCCGGATGTTATTGCCGGATTACCGGAACAACATGAGTTAATTTCCACTATTCCCAGCACGGAGAACCTGGAAAGATTAAACGCTACGATTATCCCCATTACAGTACAGCAGCAAGAACAAACCAACTGGTGCTGGATTGCCTGTTCGGTAAGCATCCATAATTTTTATTCGCCTGGCAGCGCTGTAACGCAATGTCAGACGGCCAGTTTTTTACTGAACCTGACTTGTTGTGTAGGTCCGATTATACCAGCAGGCTGTAATGTGCCAGGGTTGCCGAGTACCTGCCTGCAGGCACTGAGAAATCTCAATAAGGTGAAAACGATCAACAGCCTGACTTTCCCGGAAATACAAACAGAAATACGCGCCCAGCGCCCACTGATTGTCGGATATACCAATCCTGGTAATCAGAGCGGCCACGCCATTGTATTGTGTGGCTTCGACAACGCAGGGTATGTATATATCATTGACCCTACCACTGGTACGGCCGTCGTGAAGTTTGCCGATTTTATTTTTTACTACAGTAAGTATTTCTCAGAAGTAAGCTTTACCCAAAGATAAGCATGCCGGCACATAGCTGTACCCGTTGATACTAACGGTATGGTATATACGGCAATGACAGGACGTTACCATCATGCGTAACGTCCTGTAGTTACATTATAACGACCGTTGCTGAATCAGGGCCATAAAATCCGGCCGGAATTTTTCACTCAGCGGGATACGTTTACCGGAAATATAAATATGATTATCCTGTATCTTCTCTATCTGACTGCTGTTGATAATATAGGAATTATGTACCCGGATAAAGGGAGGCCCCAGTTGTTCTGCAATCTCTTTCATACGCTTATAGGCCAGTAGTTCGCCCTTGGTGGTTACCACCCGCACGTACTCCTTTTCTCCTTCAAAATATAACAGGTCCTGTAAGGCAATCCGCTGCAGGGTTTTGCCTGACTTTACAAAGAAGTAATCTTTCTCTGGTATTCTCTCAGCCGCCGATGGGGGGACAGGGGGCCGGAAGCTGGCTTCTATTTTTTGCCGGGCAGCCAGAAAGCGGGAGAGCGTGATGGGTTTCAGTAAGTAGTCTACTGTCTGGAAGTTATAACTGGCGGCAGCATACTCAGAATAAGCCGTGGTAAATACAATTTTTACACCAGGGGGCAACAGTGCGGCCAGCTCCATACCATTTAAACCAGGCATATTGATGTCCAGAAAAATCAGATCGGCCGTATGTTGCCGGAGGCACTCCAGGGCTTCGAGTGCATTGAAACAGGTGGCCAGCACCTGCCAGCCCGTTGTTTCGCGGATATGCAGCTCCAGCAATTTTACTGCATTGGGTTCATCATCTACAATAATACAGGTCAGACTCATAAGGGCACACTTAAAAAGGCGATAAAATTTCCCGCTGTTTTTTCTGTCGTTAAAGTATAGTTATTGCCATACAGGAGGTCCAGTCGTTTACGCAGGTTGGCGATGCCGGATCCTCGTTCAGAATACGTGGTATGTACGGGTAACCCGTTACAGGTACGGAACAGGAGCCGGTGCGCTTCCTGCACCAGGGATATATTAATTTGATTGGTGGTACTGCTTTTGTCAATACCATGTTTAAAAATATTCTCTACAAAAGTCATCAGTAACATGGGCGGAATTTCGCAATTCTCCTGTACATCGGTGTGGAATTCCAGCGTAATCTCATGCCGGATACGGATTTTCTCCAGGGTGATATAGTTTTTAAGAAAGGCCGTTTCGGTAGACAGCTGTACTTTTTCCTTCGGACTTTCATCTACAAAATACCGCATGATTTCCGACAGCCGTTCAATAAGATGAGCGGTGCGCGGCGCTTCGCGGTAAGCTTCATAATAAATGTTGTTGAGGGTATTGAACAAAAAATGGGGTTGTACCTGTGATTTCAGCAGATTCAGTTCCGTGCGTGTTTTTTGCAGCATCATTTCTTCCGTTTGCCGTTTGAGGGTAAAATACGCGATCGCAATCCGGAAAATAAAGCTCAGTACATAGATGAGCACCATCCCTACAATATTCCGGACCAGGCCTACCATCGTGATGGGCTCCGGATATTTGGCGAAGAAGGTATTGTACAAGGTCATTACCAGGTAACCACGGCTCATACCCAGGACTATCAGGAAGAGCAGCGTAGCGATGATATATAACCACCGGTGTCCTTTCAGGTAGAGACGGGGATAGAGAAAATCAATGTTGCCGTAAATCACCACGGCATAGAACGCGGTATTGATCAGCGAGAAGCTGGCCGCCTGCCCGAAGCTGTCTTCCGACAGCAGGGAAAAAAATAGCAGCAGCAATACAAACAGCCATACCAGCCATTGCAACATCACGGGCGTAAAGGTTCGTTTCGGGAAATGCATGGGTTGAAATTAAGCATTCGTTGGCAGGAATCATAGCGTGGTAGCCAGATAGCCACGCACGGAATATAACAGTTGGAATAAGAACGGCAATGGTTTAAAATCTACCCGGTCTGGTTGAAAAAAATTGCCGGCATCTGCAGAAATAAAAATATTTGAACTCAGATTTTGATCAACTTAAATCATTTGTATGAACTGTACACGTCGTGTCATTGTTTGGCTGCAACAGTATGTATTAAAGCCGGTAGTCGCCGGTATCACAGGAGTGGTTTTGTGGGGAGCGTTACCACAGAAAGCGGTCGCACAGGCAGATACCATCGACCAGCAGCACCAACGGCTGAATACCCGTTACCTCAAGCCGGGTATGCGGCAATACCTGGTCTACTTTCAACATCCCGGTAAGCCGGACAGGCTGCAGCTTTCCTTATGGGTAAGACAGGTAGAAAAAGGCATGCAGCAGCAAACGCCTGTATTTAACATTCACCAGTATTGGTATAGTGCCGACACCACCCGTTTTGCCACCTTTGTGTCTACCAACACAGCGGCCGACTTTTCTCCATTGTATCATGCAGCTGCGGTAGGGAAGCAGGTAAAGGCCTATAACTGGTCGGCCACGGGCATTACCGGTGCAGATGCCGTTGCAGATAATGCTGCCGCCGGATTTAAACTGGCTTTTGACCAACCTAACTATAACTGGCACCTGGATATTGAAACCTTTGAGATGTTGCCCCTGGCTGCCGGTAAATCCTTCCTGATCCGTTTTTATGATGCTGGCCTGGAACCACCTAAATATGCCGCGTATCGCGTTATCGGGAGTGAAGTACTCGCTACCTGGGGCAACCGGGAAGTGGATTGCTGGAAACTGCAAACCACTGGCACCTATCCGGGAGGTACCTATGTACAAACCTATTGGATCAGCAAAGCAGATCATGAGTTTTTGAAAGAAGTAGATGAATTTGGTGGCATCTACCGGTATAAAATAAAATTGCCGGGACTTACGCCTGATCTGCTCAGTGTATTTCAAACTCCTGGTGCCGGGAAAAAAATATAGCGATGTCATTTAACCTGGCATATCCCAATAACGTCACAATATATAAACCAGGCCGGATGCCGCGCGATTCTAAAAAGGAGAGGAAGGAACCGACTGCTGTGGTTAGCAGGCAATTATCTGATTTTGAACGGGCCGGCTTACACTGCTCCGGCTGTAACCCCGGGTAACTGGTGGGCACTAACTGCCACTGGTACTGAAACATACGGCTGTAGCAAAAAGGGCGGAATAATTTCCGCCCTTTTGATTTTTTAGCTGAACCGGTGTATAACCACTGCCGTTATACGTTACCGGGAAATAACAAGGAATGTTTTTATCTTGTCTGTCATTCTTTTTCCTTTTTTGATAAAAGATTTACTTTTTTTACCCGCACCTTTGCCCGCAAATGCCGGCTCTATAGATTACGGTTGAAAGAAAAATTTAAATTAGAAGACAGTGGCAGGCCAATATGCTGATAATTCCCCGTATGGGAAGCTTAAGATTGATGAGGATACGTTCTTTCGTTTATATGATGCCTACTGGATGAAATTGTACCACCTGGCTTATAAGTATCTGGAAGATGCCTATGAGGCAGAAGGGCTTGTACAGGATGTATTTACATCACTATGGCAGCGAAGAGACGAACTTGTACTGGAGGAGAATACCGCGGAAAATTACCTGGTCCGCGCGGTGCGTTATCGTATTTCCCGCAATTACAATGATGAAATCAGAAAGGCGAAGAAGCTGGAAGAACTTTCTGTCCGGCTGCCTGCTACCGAAAACAGAACGGAACAGGATCTTTTCTGCCGGTTTCTGAAAAAAGAGATCGACAGGCTGGTGACCACTTTGCCAGACCGTTGCCGGCTGGTATATCAATTGAGTCGCAATGAAGGGTTGAACAACCGGGAGATTGCGCTGGACCTGCTGATTTCAGAAAAAACGGTAGAAAATCAACTGACCAAGGCCCTCAAGTTGTTACGTAGGGGAATCGGGAAGTATCTTGCTGACTAAATCAGGAAACAAAATAGGGGAAGACACTGTTTCATGATAATTAATGCTAGTTAATGCTGCATATGAATCCGGAAATACTAAAGAAATGTTTATCAGGTACCGCCACTCCCGCTGAAATGGCCGCCTATGATCGTTGGCTGGCAGGAGAGGAGGAAGAGATAGCAACGCCGGCGCCGGCAGAAGAAGGCCGGAGGGAGCGTATGTGGGAACAGATTACCACGGAAAATCACCGTTTGGATCACCGGGCGGGTATCCGGAAAATCGTTGTACAATGGGCGGTGGCTGCGAGTATACTACTCGTTTGCCTGGTGGCTGCTTTTGCCGGGAAATCCCGCTTTTCACAGCAGGAACTGGCTTTCAGTAACCAAAGTAACAGCCCGTTGCCACGGAAAACATTTGATGGCCTGCATGTAAGGCTCGGCGGACAAAGTGAAGTCAGTATGCACCATACCGGCAACAACATGGCCATTGATTTTGCCGGCAGCCTGCTGCTGAGCAACCCCGCCAGCGAAGACCGGCCTACCATTGTTTCGTATACGAAAAACGATGGCTGCAAAGCCAGTAAAAAACTGCTGCTGAGAAAAGGAAAGACCTACCTGCTGGCCTATTATCCATATGGCAACGGGGAGGTGATTGTCGTGGAAAACAGGTCCCTCATGGATATGCCACCGGCGCTGGCCCAGCATATTAAAAAAGATTTTACCCATTTTAACTGATACATGTGAATAGATATATTATTGGCTTAACTGGCAGGTCCGGTTGGCTATTGCTGCTATTAATACCGTCCCTGCTACTGACTATATCCTGCCAGCAGCAGCATGAAGGCGCCACACCGGGTTTTGGGGTAATTGTGTATGACAGCCTGCAGGACGCCGATCGGTTTATTCCGGTAACAGATTTTGGAGAAAAGACAGCGGTATTGCCCGCAACAGATATGCCCGGCGCAGGTACCGTCATCGCTACCGCCGGGCCTTATTATTTTATGATGAGCCAGGCAACCGGCATCTTATCCCGCTATAAGGCTACTACCACCGGGTTGGAAAAAGATGCGGAACTGGTGATGAAGGATATTTATTTTGAACCTTATGACAGCTGGATCGTGCAGGCAGGTGCCGATACTTTACTGCTCGGATGTATACAGGGCGATACCCTCGCCTGCACCCTTATAGATCTGCAGGCCATGAAAGTATTGCAACACAGTATACTGGCGCATCCCAAAGCGCCGGCAGGCGTGAACTTCGCGGCATGGTCCGCGCACCTGGCCGGCAATACCTTGTTTGTTTTCAATACCTTCCAGAAAGGCTTTATGCGCGAGCATGTTTTCCCGCCGGATGGCGCCATGCAAACACTGGTATACAGTTACCCGCAGCTGGAACTGCAGCGGGTAATCACCGACAGGCGTACCACCTGGCCCGGCGGCTACCAGATATGGGCGCCCAACAGCGTATCCCTGCAGGATACCGTGTATGTGCTGGGGCAACCCGGCGGCCGCACCGCCGTGCATCCAACCACGATGCCAGCCATATTACGGCTCAAAACAGGCGCCGCTTCATTCGATACTACCTATACCTTCCGCCCGGTAAACGGGCGCAGCGAAGAACTATATACCCTGTATGATATCGGTGATGGTAAGGCCATCACTAAAGTAGTACCCACCCACCGCATTACCGGTTTTGATGATTATCTCATGGCCCCCACAGGATACTATGAAGTCCTGGATCTGCGCAACGCTACCCGTACCCGGTTAAAACTGGACCCCGTTTTCCCTGATTTTCGCAAAAATGTACTGGCAGCAGGTGAAGTCGTATACCTGCCTGTTTACCTGGGCAACAATACCAGCCGTATCTGGTGTTACTACCCGTCAACCGGTAAACTGGTACCTGGTATCATCGTACCTGGCAGGGTGTTGCTGATGAATCGCTTCAGCGCCGAATGATCGTATCGGGAAAAAAAACAGGCCGTTTAGGGCGGCAATGATCAAATCGGGAAAAAGAAAAAGCACGCAGCCGAAAAACATAGGGGCAAATCAATAGTTGTGATAATACTAATTGACAACGTTATTCAACAAGACAGATAGCCGGACAGAGAACCGCAAACATATGATATAAAAAAAGAGCCGGCAGTTCGTACCTGCTCGGCTCTTTCCCCCGGCAGACCGGGGTTTACTTTCAAATACTACATTATCTAAAAGCGATGCAAATTAAAGAAATTTTGCTGACTGGGGTGCTGTGTGCCTTCACTTTTCAGGTGCGTGCCCAGCAACCAGCAACAGCGGCTATTTCCGGAAACGTTACCAACGAAGAAGGAAAGCCTGTTCCTGCAGCTACAATCCAATTATCTCCCGGTAACAAAGCAATGGCCGGCGATGCCAATGGCCACTTCCGTTTTACGTCCCTTGCTGCAGGCACCTATACCGTACGTATTAATGCATTGGGTTATGAACCCCTCGCTAAAAAAATCATACTGGCAGCCGGTCAGCAGGTAGCAGAACGCTTCCAGGTAAAGGCGGCGATACAGGATATCAACAGTGTGGCGGTAGTAGGCTTTGGTAAAACCAAGGAAGTAAACCGCCAGGCCTATAATGTACAGGCGGTGGATGCCCGGCAGTTGCATAATACCACACTGGATCTGGGGCAGCTGATGAACCGTATTTCCGGTGTGCGGATACGGGAATCCGGTGGTACCGGTTCCGAGATGCGTTTCAGTCTGAACGGCTTCTCCGGCCGCCAGGTGAAATTTTTCCTGGACGGTGTACCCATGGATAACTTCGGGACTTCTTTCCAGCTGAATAATATCCCTGTCAACTTTGCCGATCGCATTGAAGTATACAAAGGGGTAGTACCCGTATGGTTAGGCGGCGACGCATTGGGGGGCGCTGTAAACATCGTTACCAGCACACGCCCGCATACTTTCGTAGACGCCTCTTATTCCTATGGCTCCTTCAATACCCACAAATCCTCCATTAATGCCGGTTATGTTGCCCGCTCAGGATTTACTGTGCAGATGAATGCTTTTCAGAACTATTCAGATAATAACTACTGGATAGATGCAGATGTAGCTGATTTTGAAACCGGTATTCTGACGCCCGGCCGGATCAGAAGATTCCATGATCGCTACCACAACGAAACACTCGTACTGCGTGCAGGCGTCACCGGTAAAAAATATGCGGACCGCCTGTTGATTGGTGGTACCATCGCCAACAACCGCGCTGATATACAAACCGGTAACCGCGTACATGACGTATATGGCGCCCGCTGGCGCTCCGGCAACCTGTTGCAGCCTTCCCTGCAATACAGCAAAAAAGACCTGTTTGTAAAAGGGCTGGAAGTACGCGTGAATGCCAATTTTAACCTGGGAGAAGAGCGGGCGGTGGATACGGCTAATAAAAGATATTCCTGGGATGGCTCTTTCGAATATAAAGACAGAAATAATCCTTACCGCAAAGGGGGAGAAGTGGGATTGTCTGACTACCGTTTTAAAAACAACAATGGTTCGGCAAGCCTGGCGGCAGACTATAAAATCAATGAGCAACACAGCCTGTCATTGAATGAAATGTTTACCACCTTCGACCGGAAGTCTAAAAACAGCTACGATCCCGATAATATCGAAGATAAACAGCCGCATAAAAGCAGCAAGTATATCACAGGACTGGGATACCGTTTCAACTATGCCGACAAAATCAGTGCAACGGCTTTCGTAAAACATTACCAGCAATATAATACAACCAATAAAGTAGAGAAATTCTTTGATCAGCCAACGCAGACATTCAACTACGTCGTAAACGTTTTCAAGGGAAATGTTTCCAAGCTGGGTTATGGCGCCGCAGGTAGCTGGTTTATTACCAATCAGCTGCAGTTCAAAACATCCTACGAAAAAGCTTACCGCCTGCCCGATAATCAGGAGATGTTCGGAGATATGATCAATGAACTGGGTAACATGAGCTTGCGTCCGGAAAGCAGTGATAATATCAACGTAGGGGCTGTGTATAATTTTGCCATCGCCAAAGTACATGCGTTTGAAGTACAGGCTAATTTCATCTTCCGCAATTCTACTGATTATATCCGGAGCCAGGTAGGCGCCATGAAAGGCAGTAACGGCGAGTACCTGCGTCAGAGTGTGAATGATGAAGGCGTTACCAACCGGGGCATCGATGCAGAAATTCACTATGCCTATAAAAATGTATTCCTGTTCAATAGCAGCTTCACCTATCAGAACATCCGCAACAGCACGAAACATGAAATGCTGAAAGACGGTACCCGTTCCAAAGAAGTAAGTCCGGTATACCAGGATCGGATTCCCAATATGCCATATATGTTTGGGAATGCCAATGCGGCCTATGTATTTGATAATGTATTACACAAAGGCAATCGCCTCTCCCTGGGATATAACGTACAGTTCGTGAATCAGTTCTATTTATTCTGGCCAAGTCAGGGCGAACAGGATACCAAGAAGATGATTCCGACACAGTGGGCGCATGATGCCAGCCTGACCTATACCATGGCAGGTGGTCGTTATAATGTGGCGGCAGAATGTCTGAACCTGACGGATGCTTCGCTCTACGATAACTTCAAGTTGCCAAAGCCCAGCCGTGCTTTTAACGTGAAGCTCCGTTATTATTTCTCCTGGAAACAGCAACAACAATAATTACTACCGATAACTGCTTACATCGTAGCAGCTAATTTTTTAAATACTATCAACATGAAAAAAACAGTATTGAAGTTGATGACAGGTGTTTTTGGAACTGTCATTCTGATGAGTGCCTGCAAAAAGGACAATGACACCCAAACAGAACCACCTGTTACGCCGGGTAAAGACCGTTCAAAATATGTATTTGTGTATAGCGGCAAAGGTGCTGCAGGTAATGCCGGTACTTATATTGTTACTGCAAATGATATTTCTCAGGGAGAAATTTCGGCTACCGGTAACGGCGTGGAAGTAGAAGCTTATTCTTTTA
The DNA here is from genome assembly GCF_025989125.1 of Chitinophaga nivalis. Lineage (NCBI taxonomy): Bacteria > Pseudomonadati > Bacteroidota > Chitinophagia > Chitinophagales > Chitinophagaceae > Chitinophaga > Chitinophaga nivalis. The sequence goes on from NZ_JAPDNR010000001.1 coordinate 4,481,701, forward strand.
TTGTCACCAACAATACCCTGTTTGCACAGGCTTATACCAACCAGGGTCCGGTAACACCTTTCCGTTTGAATGAAGAAGGAAAAATAGTAGAAGCCGGCAGATTGATCAATACCTTCCGCACCGGTGTTTACGGAACAGTGAACAATAACGCCTGGGTAGGCGGTGGCGATCCGCGCCAGAGCGGATTAGGAGAGCTTTTCCTGTACGATGCGGTGAAACTGCAGGTTACTGCAAAAAGTTCCATTGATCTGAAAGCGATCACCGGTACCGGCGAAAATGCGGTATGGACAGGTCTCTTCCAGGTAGATAACAAACTGTATGTACCTTACTACAAATTTAAACCGGTAGAAGGTGGTGCACCATGGATGGGTAAATACGGCAGCCTGGATAGTACCTGGATTGCGGTGTTGAGCTATCCTGAACTGAAATATGAAAAAACCATTGCAGACGGTCGTTCCGGCTTTGTGGGCAACTGGTTCGGTATGCAGGGTTTACATCAGGTTGAAAACGGCGACGTATATACCTGGTCTACTGCCGGAGAAATCAACGACATAAAATCCAAAAATCATTCCGGTGTACTCCGTATCAAAAAAGGTACTACCGAATTTGATCAGAGCTACTTCTTCGATATGGAGAAAAGAGTGGGTGTGAAAATTGCACGGGCAGAATACATCTCCAAAGGTAAATTCCTGATGTCTTTGTATGCAGGTGCTACTACCGGTGATGTGTCCGGTGGCCGCGTAAGACTGGCGATCGTTGACGTGTTCAACCAGACGGTGAATTATGTACAGGGTGCTCCTGAACATGCGCAGCCTGATTTCAAAATGCAGGTATACAACGAACGTGATGGCAAAACCATTAACTATGTAATGGAAGAAGATGGTGGCGAGTTCTATGTATACGTGATCGATGCTGAAACAGCTACTGCGAAGAGAGGCCTGCACATTAAAGGTGCGGAAGGTGTGACTTCAATTTCCAAACTGACTTACTAAGATATCACCGGGCGCCTGTCCAGACGGGCGTCCGGCTTTACCGCTTATGTTGAAATTATTTAAGAAGATCAACGCCTGGCTCCATCTTTGGTTGGGACTGATTTCAGGGATCATTATCGTATTCGTGAGCCTGACGGGCTGTGTATTGGTATTTAAATTCGAAATTATAGACCTCACACACCCGGAAAGACGTATCCCTGCCATGGACGAAAGCCGGATGTTGCCTCCTTCCGCCCTGCACGCTGCAGCAACAGCAGCCTTACCTGGTAAGGAAGTACATAGTATCTGGTATCATGGACTGGACAGAGCTGCACATATTGATATCGCTGCAGATACGATACTGTTCATGAACCCTTATACCGGAAAAGTGATTGCGATGGATAAAGAAGAACACTTTTTCCATTTTATAGAAGATGGCCACAGACATCTGTGGATGGGCCGGAAGATTGGAGGAAAGATTATAGGCTGGAGCACATTTGTGTTCTTACTGTTGCTGATCAGCGGGCTGATATTATGGTATCCTAAAAAATGGAATAAAGCCGGTGTAAATAATAGCCTGAAAATTAAATGGAGTGCCCGTTTCAAACGGCTGAACTACGACCTGCATAATGTGCTGGGTTTTTATTCTTTACTCCTGGCTATATTGATGGCGGCTACCGGCCTGGTCATGAGCTTCTCCTGGTTTTCGAAAAGCCTTTATTGGATTACGGGAGGCGTAAAAACGGCCCGTGTGGAACCGGCGCCGATTCAACCGCACCCCGCAGCAACCATCCATTTACAGGTAGATAAAGCCTGGAATAAAGTGCGACACGAAGTGGCGCAATCCAACAAGAATGATATCATTGTCGGATTTCCGGACGAACCGGATGAAGCGATCTATCTGTGTACAGATATGATCAATGGCCAGTGGCGCAATATTTATATGGATCCTAATACCCTGGAGGTATTACCCTATTCCGGTAAGAAGATACAGGACCTCCGTTTCGCAGACCAGGTACGTACCTCCAACTATGCCTTGCATGTAGGAGCTATCGGCGGGATGACAACAAAAATCCTGTATTTCCTGGCCAGCCTGATTTGTACCAGTTTGCCTATCACTGGTTTTTATATCTGGTGGCATCGGGGAAAGAAAAAAACAAGTAAGACGCCGGCAAAAAAATTGCAGGTGGAATAGTGTGATAGCGGATAAGTATCCCGATAATAAGTTAAGTGTTAACAATGTGTAAGAACGCTCCCGGATAGTGATTATCCGGGAGTCTCTTTTTATAGCCGGTCTATTTTTGTCGCGCTGCTTTCAGCTGTTGTAATTCCTTCCTCACTGCTTCCAGCTTTTTATCCTGTTGAATCATATAGAGGGTGAGCTCTTCTATTTTCTGCAGTAACTTTTTATTCATCTCTCCCAGGTCATGTCCTTCCTGTTCTATTTCTCCGGCTGCAGGAATATCCGGTAAATGCCGGTGGGCAGCAATAAAGGCAGCCACCTCTTTTAAAGCGGGGAGTGCATAGTCTTCCCGGAATACAAAGTCCGGCCAGCCGGTGGAAGTTACTTTTACCCTTTGTGCGCCAATAGTGCCATTGACGGCCAGCTTATAGGCGGGGTCGGAGGTGCCGATACCTACATTGGCGCCGAGCAATAAAATGTGTCCGCCTTTCTCGCGGGCAATGGTATAATTATTTTGTGGATCGATGCCCACCCAGGCTCTTCTGCCACCGGGGTCTGTATAGCTGGTGTATTGATAGGCGCCGGTGCGGGGGCTGTTGAACTCCTGCATACGATCCGTACCGGTGAAGGTGAATGCGCCATTAATGGTTTGTGCCCCACTGTCGGTGATCAGCTTTGTCCAGTTTTCCCAGCCTTGCTTTTGTAACCCCTGCCGGTAAAAGATGCCGCCTGCATTGAAGTTCAGCTGATGTACCTTACCGCCGGTGCTGTCATTCCAGGGCGCCATAGTCAGCATTGCAGAATAGTGCCCTGTGCCAGGTACGCCTACCACGTTCCGGAACTTCATATCAAATCTTGCCTGCCGGCGGAAGCTATCAGGGATTTCCTGTATACTCCTGGTATCATTCACGCTGATAGTAGTCGCATTCTGTGCGAATACAGCCGTCCCGGATGTTAGCAGGAGGGCTGTTAAAAATGAATATTTCATATGTATAGTTTGACAATAATAAATACGTTCCCGGATAGCATATGTTTAATAAACTAAAATGGATAAACGTATATGCCTGATAGTTAGGATACGTGATGAATTTTATTTACCGGCATAAAAAATTCCTGCTGTTTAACAGCAGTAGGATTATTCAGCGTCTGCCTGCTGGAAAAGCCTGTCGACGGGTATTTCCGGCGAAGATGTGATCCGGTGCAGGAGCGCGTTGAATTGTGTGGCCAGTTCCGTCAGCTGTTCCGGGGTATAAAAGCTGCTGTGGTAGTTCCACTGGAAGGAACAACTGTCGCCGTCATCCGCGATGATCACCGACAACGGATAAAAAACAAGGTCGATAGGCGTATGGCCCCACACAGGTTGTTCCCAGGCTTCATTCCGGAAAGATTCATTCAGATAATTTACATGGAGCAGCGACGCAGATTGCAATGGCAGGTCGCGGAAGTCGTCGTAATTCAGCAACAGGTATTTCATGGTTTGCAGAAACTCCAGGTAAGTTTGTTGTATCACTTGCAGGACTGTGTGTTGTGGATTCACGGGTACACGAATAAAACTACCACCCATCAGGTGCCCGATGAGGCGCGCGGTTTGTTTTTTGAACCGGTCGCCTGCAAGCGTAGAGATCATGATCTCGGGTTGTTTATAAACGGTGTAAAACAACAAGGTAGCATTGGCGAGGAGAATACCCGGTCTGCTGATGCGTGAGGAGGCCGACAGTTGCTGTAGCTGTGCATAGGTATCCGCAGGCAACGGACAGGCGTATTGCATAGCTTTGCCGGGTGTGTTGAGCACTCCTTTCAGGAATGCATCATATTGTGATGGATGCAGAGATACAGCAGTTTCGTTTTGTTGCAACAACTTTATCAACCTGTTTTGCAACCCACCCAGCAACAACGGTGTAAGTTTATGCAACCAATATTGTATGCGCTCTTCTTTTTTAAGATGCCACTCTTCATTTTTTAAGCGGGAGTAATCCTTGAGTTGCAATGGTAATGGTGTTTCCGCAGGTGGTGTATTTGCCTGCCATGCAGCATAGGCCTCCGTTAATTCACTGATCAGTATTTTAACCGACCATTCATCAGATATGATATGATGTAATGCCAGATACACAATAGCGGATGTACCGTCCGGGATAACATATATGCGGAAGAGTGGTGGTGCAGAGAGGTTACGCATCGTTTGCATCAGCATCGGCATGAGCGTGGCTACAGATACCTGGTCCGGTGCGCTGTCCAGATAGATAGGAGCGAAGCCGGCAGCGGTATCGCCGGATAATACCTGCTGATATAAAGTGGAGGCTTCGTATATAAATACTGTGCGCAAACTTTCATGTCTTTCTACTACGGTCCGGTAGGCTTTTTCAAAGGCAGTGCGGTCAAATGTATCCAATCTGATTTTACTCAACAGAATTTCCACATCATATTGCTCATTGATGATCCAATCTTCGTATTGCTTGGCAAAGGCTTCATGTAAGGAACGGGTCATTGGTTAACGGTTTGTTTAGGGCGTGTACGAGAAATTATGTGTTGCGATGTAAGAACGATGTAATTTAAAGTGGGTTGTCATCATTTTAAAATTATTTTTTAAGTGCTTGCTTTTTAAATTAAAAACGTATACTTTTATTTCGGACCGGTGCTTATTGTTTATTTGATCATGCCTTAAAACCCAGATTCCGTTTACCCATAAGCGATTAATGCCAATACCCGTTATCAGTTAAAAACCTTATTATAATATATCGTGTGTAATGCTGCTGCACGCAGCAGCAAGGAGTTGTTTGACCAAAAGAAAACCCAAGATGACTGGACCGTTTAGTTTGTTAGCATGGACCACCATCGTATTGCTGTTATTGAAAGGGGTAACTTGTTTATTTACAAGATTGCCAGGTAAAAAAAAGAAATCCGTTGCCAACGTACCTGATCATGCTGATACAATGGAAGATTTGCCTGCGCTCACCATTTTAATTCCGGCTTACAATGAAGAAGTAACCATTGCCGCTGTTATTGAAACCTTGCTGTGTCATGAATTACCGGGTTTGCGAATACTGGTGATCAATGATGGTTCTACGGATAATACCCTGCAGGTACTTGTTCGCCGCTTCGGATTGCATCCGGATGTAAGCATTTATACGCAGTCCAATAAAGGAAAGTCGGCTGCGTTGAATTACGGACTGGAACTGGTGCAGACAGCAATCGTTGGGGTGATTGATGCAGATACGATGGTGCCGCCCGGCGTGTTGCCTTCGTCGCTGTCGCATTTCAGTGATCCGGATATCGCCGCCGTATGTGGCAATATAAAAGTAGGTAATGCCAACAAAAACTGGTTGATACAATTCCAGAAAATAGAATACCAGACGATCAATTATGAGAAGTCATTTTTGCAGCATCGTAACTGGATATCTGTGATCCCCGGTGCACTGGGATTGTTCCGTACCAATCGCTTGCGGGAAGCAGGCGGCTTTCGGGAAACAGCGCTGACGGAAGATTATGACCTCACCATCAGACTGGTAAAGCAAGGATATAAAATCACCTATGCATCTGCCGCAACAGGAGAAACAGAAGTGCCGGAAACCTTACCGGCATTATATAAACAACGGATGCGGTGGATTTACGGCAACCTGCAAACTATCCTGGAACACCGTCGTTTTTTAAGGAGCCGCAGCTACAATGCAAGCAGCAGGATGGCGCTGTTATTTGATCTGTATTATAACAAACTGGCACAGGTAACCGGATGTGTGATAGACGGATGGGTGTTGTGGAGTGTAGTGCAGGGCAGTACTGCGTGGCTGCTTTATTACGTGGTGTTTATACTGGCAGATGGTATTTGTTCCTGGATGGGGCTTTATCATAACCGGGCAGAAACAGGCGCTTATCTGCGGGTAATACCGCAGCGTTTTTTCTTCCGGATATTTACCACCATCATTATCCTGCATGCTGCCATGGTACTCTTGTTTAAAGGAAAACAACAATGGAATAAACTTACCCGCACCGGCAAGTTCCGGTTGCAGGAAATGGATACCGCCTGATAAGAGACCAACTGATTTTACGGTACATACCTTTTTAAAAATATAACAACCACATTCAAGCGTCCAATCATGAAAGACAAAATTATCAAAGCCATTGAGCGGGTAACCGGAGAACAGGTAGATGTAAACCTGGCCATGCATTCCACTAATCTGCTGTTTGATCTTGGATTGAACTCACTCAACCTGATCGAATTCATTGTAGAACTGGAAAAAACATTTGAGATGGAAGTAGACATGAGTGCACTCAGTCTGACCGTTTTCGATAGTCTCGATAGTATTGCACATTTTGTGAACCAAAATATACCTAAAAATGCCTGAGCATAGCAGGGAACCGGGTGAGGTAACCATATTGTCGTCCCGACTGGGCTTCGGCCAGTATATTCCATCGCTGCTGTTGAAAAACCGGCTGATAAAAGCTGGTATCCCGGCCACCTTGCTTTTTGTGGAGGACTATTTTACAGAAGAAAAAAGAGCCACTTTTGATAAAACCAGAAAAGCCTTCAATGGCAATCCACATCTGGCCAGGGTAGCTGCTAAACTGGATTTTAACAACACGCACCTGTTCTCTCCGGTGGCCAGGCAGCAACTGATCGATCAATGGCAACTGGAAGCGCGCCGGGAATTTATTTGTTTCTCCGGTTACTGGGCAGACATCCTGGAAGGATACGCAACGGTAATGCCTATTGTGGTAACGGGTATTATCATGGATGCAAAGGCATCGCCGGTATGGCAGCCGATCATGCATACCAAAAAATATCCGCGTGAACTGTACCGGTTTTTTGACGTGGAAAAAACGGAAATTAATTATACCCTGCAGCTGACAGCAGACCTGCCGGAAATTGCCTGGCAGAAACGAACCAGACAGGTGATTGCACATGGCGGCGGCTGGGGTGTTTTTGAACCGGCGGAAATCGCGGCTATTCCTGACCTGTATCAGAAAATATGTATCATCAATACTACCTCAGCGGCGGCCAGCGGCAATATACACTATTACCTGAACGTAATGCCGGAAGCTGAAACAGCTGTGTTTCCCGGATTAAAGAAAATCCATACCGAAAATTTATTGTACTGCAACAACTACCATGTAAGCCTGGAACTGATGGCTGATGCCCGGGCCATTATCAGCAAGCCCGGTGGTATGACGCTGGTAGATTCGCTGATCACCGCCACACCGGTTATTTTTCTGGAGGGCATCGGTGTACATGAAAGTGCCAACCAGTCTTTATGGATCAGCATGGGGCTGGGTATGAAATGGACGACCTGGAAAGCACAGGGTTTTCCACTGGCAGCACTGACGACGATGCACGAAAATCTGGTAGCGGTGAATCAACATAAAAAAGACCTTTTCTGTCAACTGATAGCACAATACAAACAAAACCTCATTGATCATTTAAATCCATAAATCTATGCAACCCAGAACAACGCTTAAGTATGATAGTCTTGGACTTCAGAAAATGCAGCGTAAACTGCAATCTATACGGGAATGCGCGCGGGAGCGGGAAGTAGATGCTACCTATGCCCGGGAGTTTCCGGATGAAATCGGCCTCAAACTCACCAATCGCTGTAACCTGCGATGTACGCACTGTTTCCAGTGGGATATCGGTGGTTATCACCATAGCCTCGATAAATCAGCCCTGAAAAAAGAAGGAGACCTGCGTATTGAAGTAGTCCGCGAATTGTTTGAAAAAACAAAAGCACAGCAATCTTCCCTGTACCTGTGGGGTGGTGAGCCTACCCTCTACGCACATTGGGATGAACTGATTGAACTGTTGAAAGAAGATCCCCGGGATACCGTGATGTGTACCAACGCCGTGAACCTGCAACATCAGATGGAATCCCTGATCAGTATCTCCGAATGCCTGAATATATTAATCAGCATCGAAGGCCCGGAAGACATACACGATAAGATAAGAGGAAAAAATACCTACGGCAAAATCCTGGAAAACCTGGAAACCTTGCTGGCCAGACAACAAAAAGGAGAGTACAAGGGAACCATTTCTGTAGAAGCGGTGATCAGCGACGGATTGATTCCGCAGCTCTATGATTTCTGTGAATACTATGAAAAGAAAGGTATCAATTCGCTGTTCCTCAATTTCCCCTGGTTTATTCCGGATCACGTAGCAGACGAAATGGATGCATTTTTTGCGGAGAAATACCACTGGATGAATACAGATAGAGGAAAAGGGAATTCATGGCATTCTTTCGACTTTAAAATCAGTCAGGAGATGATTCCGGAACTGAAGGTGCAGATAGAAAAAATCATGAACAAAACCTGGGATATCCGGATTCGCTTCCATCCTGACTTACGCGAAGACCTGGTAGATTACATTGAAGGCGCTACCAAACCAGCCCAGCGTAAAACCCGTTGTTTAGGTATTTCCAATCGTATCGACCTGCTCCCCAGCGGTCAGGTAACGCCTTGCAAGAAGTTCACTGAATTTATTGTCGGCGACCTGAATAACCAAAGCCTGGAAGATGTATGGAATGGACCTGATTACAAACGCTTCCGGGAAGTACATAACAATGAGCTGATGAGTATTTGTTCAAAATGTGAAATATTGTATGCCAACGGTATTTGATGCCAATTCCCTGCCGGCACTTTTCCGGCAACAGGTAGATCGTTTCCCGGACCACCCTTACATTACGAAAGAAAAGACTTTCACCTATCAGGAAAGTGACCGCATCATCCGGCATATTGCTGCCGGATTGATAGCGGTAAATCCGGAACGGAAAATGGTCGCCCTTAATATTCCCTGCCACCAGCAGCTGCTCTTTGTTTTTTGGGCATGCATGCTGGCTGGTATGGATGTATTACTGCTGCCGGATTTGCACGAAACAGCCCTGGAACAGGACCTGGCAGCTTTCCCCCATATACCCCTTGTTATCACCGGAAAAGAAGATTTCCTGCAGCCAGGTGCTGCAGGACCCGGAGAGGAGGCATCGCTGGCAGACGTGGGACCGGTAGCCGCTGTTTATTTTTTTTCCAGCGGTACTACGGGCAAGCCTAAACTGATTTGCAATACCCACTATCAGCTACTGGCTGCACTCCGTTGTTTATACAATCAACGCCAACTGCATTACCTGCAGGACTGTAAAACCGTTTATATTACGCCGCCTTTATTTCATTCCTACGGATTAAGTGCAATGCTGGAATATACCATGATGGGCGCGGCTATTATACTTCCCCGGGAACGTGCTTTACTGGGGCCGGTAACCACCCTCTTTCATCCGGCAACGGCTGCCGTGATAGAGGCAATAGAAGGCGTGCCCTACTTTTACCGCCAGCTGAAATCGGTCGTTTCCCGGTTGAAACTGCCCCGCCTGAAACATATCGGATTCGGCGGCGATGCAGTAGATACCGGTCTTACGGGATGGCTGCAGGAGGCTTTTCCGGAGGTGCGTTATTCTGTTCGTTACGGTATCACGGAAATACCTTCGGTCATCGCCATTCAGGAATTTGTGACAGGAGAAGATATCAATCCGGCTTACCTTACCAGCTGGCTGCCCGTTTATCAGTTGTCTGTACAGGCAGAAGAGGAGGGAACCGGCGATACCGGCGTATTGTGTGTAACCACGGAAACCGATGCCGGTGTTGTTGTTACAATACCAACAGGAGATGTGGTGAGCCGCCGGGGCACGGGTTTTTACCTGGAAGGCAGAAGTACCGTATTTTTTAAATACAAAGGTTTTCGCATCAACCCCGTGAGAATTGAAACCGTGCTGAATACTTTTGATGGTATACAGGCATCGCGTGTGTATTTAGGGGAGAATGGCAAACTGCAGGCTGCCTGTGAGTCGGCAGTAGCATTGCCGGTAGCAGCGTTGCAGGCTTATCTGGTACAATATTTACCGGCATACATGGTGCCGGATGAATGGCTACAGGTACCTGTGATCAAAAGAACAGCTACCGGAAAGATAGTACGTTTTTAAAAAAAAAGCCCGATTGGGTAAACCAATAATGTGCGCGGAATACTTCAACAAACTTTTTTTTCACTGAAGTATTCCTACTGTGAGGTAAACTAACTTTGACCGCATCTTGAGCGGAACAGTAAGCTGATATAGAGGAGCGCCACTGACTGATCTTTAGAGATAGTGTGTTAAAGTATGTAGCATTTTATAAGTGAAACCTGCTGATTTAAACTGAACCTGCAAACAATTTTAGTAATGTTGGTGTATCCATCGTTTTTGATCATACAGCGTTGGATAGTATTGTAATTGAAGTCCACTTTTAATGTCGTTATGTATTGTAATGCCACCAGGTTAGCCCGAATGGAACCGATGTTGTATTTGTAACCCGGGGCAGAGAACCCTTAAAGTATATGTTAACTCATTACGGAACCAAATAAATATACCGGCTGGTGTGATGGTACACCTGTTGTACCAGGCGGCTGATTTCCTGCAACGATACACCATCGTCTGATCTCCTTCAACATGTTAAAACGATTCAACGAAATGAATAACTTTCCCGAAAGTCCCGCTGTACACACGTCTGTACTTAGTAAGCTGATTCACAGCTGTATTGAAGAGCAAGCACAATTATTGCCGGAGCAAATTGCACTGGCAGATGACACGCACCGGTTAACCTACCGGGAGCTCAATGAGCAAGCCAACCGGCTGGCTGCCTGGCTACAGCAAACGTATTATATTCGTCCTGATGACCCGGTAGCGTTATGTTTCGACCGCGGCGTGGAGTTTGTCGTAGCGGTGCTGGCAGTGCTGAAAGCCGGCGGCGCCTATGTACCTGTCGCACCATCCTACCCGGAGGAAAGAATCGCCTATATCCTGCAGGACGCCGCTGTAAAAGCAGTACTGACACAGGACGTATGGCATAATAAACTGGCAGGTATTGGCCAGACTGCACCAAACAATACCACGCCATTACCGGTGGTGGCCATAGACCGCGCCGACTTCCGGAAGGAACTAACCACCTGGCGCGCTATCAATCCGGAACCTGCCGTACTGCCGTATCATCTGGCCTACATTATTTATACCAGTGGTACTACCGGCCGCCCCAAAGGCACGCAGGTAACACATCAAAGCGTGGTACACCTGGTAAAGGAAGTAGACTATGTAAACATAACACCGGCAGACAACCTGTTGGCGCTCTCTACTTTCTCATTTGACGGCGCTGTATTCGATATTTTCGGTGCCCTCCTGAATGGCGCCGCCGTATTCATCGCCGACAAAGAAAGCATGCTGGATCCCGGCAAGTTGGAACAACTGATCATCCGGCATCAGATCTCCCTCTTTTTTGTAACAACCGCGTTGTTTAACACCCTCGTGGATGAACAGCTGCCAGGCCTCAGTCGCCTCCGTCAGATCCTGTTTGGCGGCGAACAGGCTTCTCCCGTGCATGTCGCAGACTTCCTGAAAAACTATCCGGAGGTGCAGCTGACTAACGTATACGGCCCTACGGAATGTACTACTTTCGCTACCACCTTTTTATGTAATCAGCGGTTGGCGGAAAATGCCACCGTAGTACCTATCGGCACCGCGATTACAGGGGCAACAACTTATGTACTGGATGAACAACTGCAGCAGCAACCAGCAGGTGTGGTAGGTGAGCTGTACCTGGGTGGCACCGGCGTAGCAAGAGGCTACGTAAACCTGCCGGAACTGACTGCCCGTCATTTTATACGCAACCCATTCCGAACGGCCGCACAGGTGGCTGCCGGTACCCACGAAAAATTATACCGCACCGGCGATCTCGCTCAGTACCTGCCAGACGGCAACCTGGTGTGCCTGGGCCGTATAGACGGGCAGGTAAAAATCAGAGGCTATCGTATTGAACCGGATGAAATAGCCGTAGAATTGAACACATTGCCGGGAGTAAAACAGGCGGTAGTAGTGGTACAGGACGATGCGGACGCCCGGAATAAATTCCTGGTAGGCTATTATGTGGCAGACCAGGAGCTGGATCATGTAGCATTACTGGAACAGCTGCAGGGCCGCCTGCCGGAGTATATGATCCCTGCAGGATTGGTGTACCTGCCGGCATTACCACTCACCGCCAATGGTAAAACCGATAAAAATGCGCTGCCGAAATACCAGCTGGCAGTAGAAGATACAGGGCATGAGCCGGGTAGCGAAGCTGCAGCTAAGCTGGCGGAGATATGGAAAGCCGTATTGAAACTGCCTTACATTGATACCCGCAAAGGATTTATAGAACTGGGAGGTAACTCCATTATTGCGATCACGCTCCGCTCCAAGATGAATAAAGCCGGATTCCCGATGACGCTGAGAGATATTTTCCATTATAAATCCATTGAGGAAATTGTTAAACATCTCTTTACAACCCAGGAAAACAAACAGCTGCAAACACCGGAAGAATTACTGGCATACCTGGAGGAGCGCACCGGCACCCGTTTTTACTACCGGGAAGTAACGATAACGAAGGACGGGAGAAAAGGAAAAATACGTGTCCTGTATACCCGGCAACTGGTTAATCTCGCTGCTCATGAAATAACGGCGCTGTTGAGAACACAGGTTGTTACGGCTATACTGCCGGAATATTTTAGCCTGGATGGCCGCCTGTCGGAACTACCGGAAGATGCCGTGCTGGACGAAAACGCGTTGGGGGCATGGCTGGGATTGCAGCCACTGGACAACCTGGATATCAGCTACTACGAAACACAGTTCACCCAGAATCTGGCCCGCCTTGATGAATGGGTCAAAACCAAACCAGTCATCGATAAGCATGCCCTGTCTACGATGCAGCAGTTGCAGATCGGATTTAAAACCCCTGCCAGTGCAGCCGTGATGCTGATAGAAGGATATGTGGATATACCATTACTGGAAAAAGCCTATAGTATCCTGATCGAAAAACAAGGCTTGCTGCGCAGTATTGCCGTAAAACAGGAAGAGGGGTATGTATGGGAAGAACATAGTTATGATGCCACTGCCTTTACACCCGCAGTGCTGGTGCTTGATCTGAGAGGATATCAGGCAACGCCGGAGGCACTGGAAGAAAGAGTAGGTGCCTTGCTGGCCTATAAATACGAGCCGGATACGTTATTGCACCAGTTGGTCCTGTTCCGTACTAACCAGCGGGAAAATCATTTGCTCATGGTATTCAGCCACGTGATTTTTGACCGGGTAAGCGGCGAAGTAATCAAAGGGCAGCTGATGAACTATTACAATGCGTTGTTGCATCAGCAGCCATTGCCGGAAGAAGAAATGGTCTCTTTCGGTGCTTATACAGAGCAGATCAACAAAGGCCCGCAACAACTGACCGAGGCCAATGTACTCGCAGCGTTTGAACTGGAAACATACTACGAAAGCAAACAAAAAATGAAACAGGCCGTGAAGGGCCTCGGATCAGAATGGAGTTATGAATTTAACATCAGCGTACCCGTGGAGGGCAAACTGGAAGAGGTAAACGGATGGGAATTGGGCACGACATTATTTGCGAGAGCGATGGCCCGTTACCTGGGCATTACGGCCGTTCCCGTATTATTTGTATGCGAGGGCCGTCAGTACGAAGAAAACGGATTTTACAATACCGTAGGCGAGTTTACGGATATGGTACCGATGGTGGTACATGCAGATCACCAATCCAGCGAGATCCGGACCAGCGTATCCGGCCGCCTCGCCCAGTTGAAAAAACATAACCTGAACTTCCTGAATATCCTGATGCATCCCTCTTTCCGGAATACCTGGAGCAAAACAATCCGCCTCATGGATGTCGGTGAAAACTTTGAGTTCATGGATATGCTGATGTTTAACTTCCTGGGTAACCGCGAAGACGAAGATATGCTGGCGATAGAGGAATCGGTAAAGGTAACCCCCAATCCATTGCCAATGTATTCTTTGCTGAACTGCATTACAGCAACTGCACCCGGAAGACTCATATTCCTGTTCCGTACCAGCTACACCGTCGATATTGAGCGGCTGCGTAAAATATTCCGGCAGGTAGTACAGGAATGGTAATACCAACGGTTTCGTATAAACGGATTGAATATTCATCACATTTGGATTAACCCATGACTATGTTTAGTAATACCCTATCTCATAAAGTACCTGCGTGGCGGGATCAACGGGGCCAGTACCCGTTGACCCCCTCGCAGCAAAGGATGTGGATCATCAATCGACTGAATGGTGACAGTACAGCATATAACTCACCTGTGGTAAGAAAGATAACCGGAGAACTGAATGTAAGAAAGCTGAAAAATGCTTTTGTGCAACTCGTTCAACGGCATGAACAGCTAAGAACGGCTTTTGTACTGGTGGGAGATGAACCCGTGCAATACCTGCAGGAGGTGGATACCATTGATTTTACGGTCATAGATCATGTACAGGAAGCAGACCTGCAGGAGGTCATCGCAAAAGCCATACAACCTTTCCAGCTGAAACAGGCGCCGTTGATGCGGGCAGTCTTGTATAAATTAACCAATGGATGTTGTGTGTTGCTGACAGACATGCATCACATCATTTCAGATCTCCGGTCTGAAAATATATTGATCAATGATCTTTTTCGCTTGTATAACCAGACGGCGCTACCAGACATTCCCGTACAGTATAAAGAGTATGCGGTATGGTTAAAAGAAAACGGGCAGGCGGCACAGCTGAAAGAAGAAGAAGCCGACTGGTTGTCGAAACTCAGTGGTGAACTACCCGTATTGCAACTGCCCGCCGATTTCAACAGACCACCGGTATTTAACTTTGAAGGTACCATCCTGCACTTTCCGGTGACCCCCGAACTGGCTGCTGCAATCCGGCAAACCGCTGCGGCAAATAATACGGCCATCTACCGGGTTTGTCTGACGGCTTTATTTGTACTGTTGAATAAATACACTTTTCAGGAAGATATCATTGTAGGCATGCCGCGGGAAGTACGGCCGGAAGCAGAGATGGCAGCAGCAATCGGTTTGTTTATCAATACCCTGCCGGTAAGAGCCCTCGCAGCCGGCGGAAAAACTTTCCGGGAAATATTGCAGGAAACAGATGCCTATACCACATCGGCACTGAATAACTTCCGGTATGATGTAGGCTATCTGGTAGAAAAACTACACATCAAAAGAGATCCGTCCCGGAATCCTTTGTATGATGTGCTGTTTTTTCATCAGCAGATGAGTAGTAGTAATTTTGAGCAACTACAGGTAACGCCTGTGGAATTCATACATCATAAAGCAGAGCTGGACCTGACCTTTGGTATTATTGAAACAGATAACCAGCTGCACATCTCTATTGAATATTATACCGGTATTTTCAAACAGGCAACCATCGAAAAGATGAACCGCCATTATCAGCAGATCCTGACAATGGTGACCGCCAATCCGGATAGCTGTCTAAAGGATATACAGATGATCAGTGACGCGGAAAAAACACAGCTGCTGCACGATTTTCATCCGTTTCATCCGCCTTTTCCTGCAGGTACCATTGATCAGCTGTTTGAGCAACAGGCAGCTGCGGCACCGCAACAGCCGGCACTTCGGTTCAAAGGCCACACCATCACCTATCAGACGTTGAATGAACGTGCCAACCAGCTGGCGTGGACCTTACTGCATAAAGGGATTGTGCCGGGGGATGTAGTAGCGCTGCTGGTAACACCTTCGGTGGAAATGATCGTAGCGATCATGGGAGTGCTGAAAGCCGGCGCAGCGTATCTGCCCATTGATCCGGGATATCCCGAAGAAAGGATCACGCATATGCTGGCCACCGGTCATGCGGTATTGCTGCTCACGGCAGAAAAACTGCCGGACTATCAGGAAGGGCTACACGCTGTTGTGCTGGACCTGCACGATCCGGTCATCAATACGGCGGCGCGTACCAATCCGGCAATACCGCATCAGGCCCATGCAACAGCCTATGTGATGTACACTTCCGGTACTACAGGACAGGCGAAAGGGATATGCGTGCGGCATAGTAATGTGGTACGTATGCTGGCAGATACGCCACATCTGAATGTTTTACCGGCAGATCGGGTGTTGCAACTGGCCAATTATGTTTTCGACGGATCTGTATATGATATATTCAGCACGTTGTTAAACGGCGGTACGCTGGTACTGGTACCGGCGGCAGAACGGCAAGACATTGCCCGGCTGATCACCCTGTTCCGGGAGGAAAATATTTCCTTCTCTTTCTTCACCACCGCCTTATTCAATACCATCGTGGACAATGCGCCGGCCGCTTTAGCCGGACTGCGCAAAGCGGTGATAGGAGGAGAAAAGGCATCGGTGGTACATGCCCGGCGTGCCCTGGAAATCATGGGGCCCGGTAAACTGATAAACATGTACGGGCCAACGGAAACAACCGTCTATGCCACTTACTTCGTCATAGCCGAAGTACCGGCTGATACGGTAGCGATACCCATCGGTCCTCCGGCTGCCAATACCCGGTTGTTCGTGTTAAATGGCAATACCCTGTTACCACCTGGTATTCCGGGCGAGTTATGTATCGGCGGCGCCGGACTTACTGCCGGGTACCTGGATGAAACACTGATGGAGGGCGTATTTGAAACCCTGCCTTTCTCCGAAGGTACGCCTGTATATCGCTCCGGCGATATCGTAAAATGGCGGGAAGATGGTATGCTGGATTTTATTGGCAGAAGAGATACACAGGTGAAAATAAGAGGGCACCGGATAGAAACCGCAGAAATAGAAGTACAGCTATACAAACACCCCCTGATCAATCAGGTAGCCGTTATTGTAAAAGAAGATGCCCGACAGGATAAATACCTGCAGGCATATTATACGACTGCCCCGGATAAGACATTGCTGCCGGAAGAACTACGTGTTTTTCTATCGGCCATATTGCCCGCATATATGGTTCCGGCTTCCTTTACCGTATTAACAACCATGCCCCTGACCGGGAATGATAAGCTGGACTATAGAGCATTACAATCGCTGTCGGGAGAAACCGAAAATATAACGGTGGCGTATATACCACCCACTTCTCCTACAGAAATCCAACTCGCGGCGATCTGGCATGATATCCTTAAAAAAGATAAGATCAGTATTACGCGCAACTTCTTTGAATGTGGCGGACATTCCCTGACGGCTACTATCTTGTCTATCCGGATTCAGGAGGCGTTTAATATCAGCCTGCCGCTGACGGAAGTCATGCAACAGCCTACCATTGCCGGTCTGGCTGTTCGCATTGCCTGGTATCAGGCACAGACCGCAAACCGGGTTGCCAGCATTACCCGTGCCAAAAGACGCCGGTATTATCCGCTGGGATTTTCAGAAACAATGATCTATTTGCATCAGCATGCGACGCAGCAGAACCATACTTATTGTTCTGTATTTCCGATGTGGGTAAACGGTACGCCTGATCGTAATAAATTACAGGAAGCCATAAAAACAGTGATACAAAGGCATGAAGTGTTCCGCACGGCTTATGTCATGCGGGATGGAAAGCCTTTTGTGAAAATATGGCCGGAAGCAGAACTGGAGCTACTATACCAGGAAGGAAGCGAAGCCGATATTGTGCCCTTACTGGCCACACTCCGCGCACCTTACCTCCTGGAGAAGCCACCGCTTTTCCGTGCTGCCTTGCTGAAAATAGATACCGATAAATATCTGCTGGCGCTGGCCAATCACCATATCGTTTCAGATGGTGTGACAGAAACCTTGTTCATGCGGGAGATCAGTCGCTTATACCAGGGAGAAAAACTGAAGCGGGTGCCCTTGCAATATAAGGACTACACCATGTGGCAACAGGCACAATGGGAGGGTGGTTATTTCCAGTCGCAGGAAAAGTTCTGGTTGCAGCACCTGCGTGGCCCGCTACCGGTATTGGAACTGCCAACGGATTTTAAAAGACCTGCCCCTTTCGCATTTGATAGCCGTACCATCTATTTTGATTTCCCGCCGCAACTCTCCCGGCAACTGCATGACCTGGCAGGTACGCAGCAGACCACCTTGTTTATATTGCTCTTTACGGCTTACACCGTGTTGCTGCATAAGTATACAGACCAGGAAGATCTGATTGTCGGTATTCCCATGGCCAACCGGCCTTATGCCGATCAGCAGGAGCTGGCAGGTATGCTGGTCAATATGGTGGCCTGGAGAAATTATCCGGCGCCGGATAAAACATTCCGGGCTTATCTGGAAGAAGTGAAAGCTGCAGCGATAGATATCTATCAGCATCAGGAATATCCTTTCGAAAAACTCATCAGCCTGTTGCCGTTGGAAAGGGATGCTTCGCGGAATCCTTTATTCGATACCATCTTTGTATTACAGAATATGGGAGCGCCGGTGCTGGATATTCCGGGGCTGCACATGCAGCCTTATCCCGATGAAGGAAAGATGTCGAAAGTAGACCTGACGGTAGAGGTGACAGAGGAAGCAGGAGCGCTGCAGCTGAATATCAGTTATTGCAACGCGTTGTTCAGACCGGATACGATTCACCGGCTCGGTGGCCACTTTATACAGCTGCTGACAGACCTGGTAGCCGCCCCCGGAAAAACACTGAAAGACCTGCAACTGCTAACGCAGGCCGAACAACAACAACTGCTGGTGGATTTTAATCAAACCAGTCAGCCTTATCCCAGAGATCAGACGTTATACGACCTGTTTGCGCAACAGGTGCGGCTACATCCCGGCAAAGCAGCCGTGCGGATGCAAGACATAACACTCACCTATGAGGAGCTGGATAAAAAAGCAACATTTTATGCGGACAGGCTGTTACAGATGGGCGTAAGCCCCGGGCAGCCGGTGGCGCTCATTACGTCCCGTTCTCCTGAAATGATCATTGGCATATGGGCCATATTGCGGGCCGGCGGCGCCTACGTACCCATCGATCCGGAGTATCCGGACGAAAGGGTGGAACAGATCATGGCCGACAGTACAGCGGATATCACCGTAACGACTTTTGACATCTATGCCACTTACCGCTATCAGGGAAAAATACTGATCGTAGATAATGATGCACCGGTCACCGATCCCATTACCACTACATTTCCGGAGATAACGCCGGAAAGCCTCGCCTATATCATGTATACCTCCGGCTCGTCCGGAACACCTAAAGGTATTGGGGTGCAGCATTATAATGTGATCCGTACGGTTACACAAACCAACTACATCACCCTGACGCCGGCGGATAACCTGTTACAGGTATCCAACTTCGCTTTTGATGGATCGGTGTTCGATATTTTTGGCGCGCTGTTAAATGGAGCCGGACTCGTTATGCTGCAGCAGACAACGCTGACAGATGGAAACAGGTTAGCTGCGTTGATCCGTGACAGTGAGATCTCTGTGATGTATATACCAACAGCCTTGTTTAATGTTTGTATAGACACCAACCCGGCTTGTTTTGCACCGCTACGGAAGATATTCTTCGGTGGCGAACAGGCTTCTGCAGCACATGTTAAAAAAGCCCTGGCGCATTTGGGGGCAGACAAGCTGGTGAACGTATATGGCCCTACGGAGACGACGGTGTTTACTACCTTCTATCCGGTTACGGCTGTTGCAGAAGGAGAGAATATTCCTATTGGCAGGCCACTCGCCAATACAAAGCTATATGTGCTGAATAACAGCAATGCACTGAATCCAATAGGCGTGCCTGGTGAATTGTATATTGGCGGAGATGGTATCAGCACCGGATATTGGGACCGGCCGGCACTCACCCGGGAGAAATTCAGTGAGCAGGCACTGGTGCCGGGCACCATACTGTATCGCACCGGCGACCGGGTAAAATGGCTGCCGGATGGCAACCTGGTATTCACCAGCCGTACAGATGACCAGGTGAAAATCCGTGGCTTCAGAATTGAATTGGGTGAGATTGAAACAGCGCTGGGCAGATACCCGGATATCACACATGCTGTCGTAACCATCAAGGAAAACAATAAATCAGGAGAAAAACACCTTTGTGCCTGGTATGTATCGGATGAGGAAATCCGCGATGAAACACTGCGCAGTTATATGGGCCGCCTGTTGCCGCATTACATGATGCCGGAATGGTTTATCCGGATCGACAGACTACCGCTGACCAGCAACGGTAAAACAGACCGGAAGGCGCTGACAGCAGATAACAGCGGATGGGTGGTACCGGAGAAATACCTGGCACAGCTGGAACGGCAGTTTGTAGCGCCGGAAAGTGAGACGGAAAAACAGGTGGCCGGCATCTGGTGCGAAGTGTTTGGCCTCGACAGAGTAGGAGTGCAGGACAACTTCTATTCGCTGGGAGGGCATTCCCTGAAAGCATTGCAAATAGTAAACCGCTTGCAGCAACAAGGATATGCCGTGGCTGCCAACGACCTGTTTAATTATCCGACGGTGTATGAACTGGCGGCTCATTGTGTCCGCAAACAAACAGCTACAGTACCCCGGCGGCAAACCCCGGTTAATAAAACCGTCGACCTGCCGGCGGGTACAGATTTTCCTTTGTCGGCAGTACAAGCCCGTTTCTTCCAGCGGGAGATGAAAGACCGGAATATTTTTAATTCACCCTTTACGATCCTGTTGCAACAGCCGGTGCCGGCTGCTCAGATGGCAACAGCGCTCAACGAAATACAACAGGTACACCAATCGCTGTTACTGCGTTTCCGTAAAAATGAAGCCGGTACCTGGACGCAGTTTTACAAAGAAGATCAACCGGAAGCCTACTTCCGTGTGATAGATGTATCCGGAACGGATAAAGCTGCACAGGTGGATGTGATTACCAAACATTGCCAGGCGTTGCAGCTGGAGTTCGACATTACCACAGGTCCCTTGTTTAAAGTGCTCCTGTTTGAAAATTACCAGGAGCCGGGTAAACAGGTGCTGTTTTTCCTGGTACATCACCTGTTGTTTGATGGAATCTCCTGGGAAGTATTTATAGAAACATTCCGGCGCCGGTGCCTGAATATGGCAACGACAGACCTGATACAAACAGCCTCCTACCGGGACTGGTGCGTGCGACTGAACAGCTATGCGCAGGAACACGACTTCACGGCGGCGAGGGCCTACTGGAAGCAGGTGCTGGCGGGGCAGCCTTTTATGCCGGATGCGATGCCTACCCCTTATCCGGTACATCGGGACATGGCATACATACGGGCAACACCTTTGCGTACAGCAGCAGATCTCACTGCCCTGCAACAGGCCGTACATCATTACCAGGCCAATATATTCAACATACAGCTGGCTGCTTTTTATTGTGCCTGCCAGCAGGTACAGCACCGGAATAATTTGCTGATCAATATCCTGACGGCACAGCGGGAATCATTTTTTGATGATATACGGGTAGACAGCACCGTGGGCTTTTTTGCCGGCGCCTATCCGGTTTGCATTACTGCCGCCGCTACCCATGTGGTAGATTATCCCGGCGTGATAAAGGCCGTGAAGGAAAGTCTGCTGGGGGTACCGAAAGCAGGGCTGGATTACCTGGTGCTGAACCACCTGGTGCCGGATACAACGATACAAACGGAATTGAAGCAGGACTATCCCGTGTTGTTTCACTACCTGAATCTGATATCGCTGCAAACAGAGAATGGTTTTTATCAGCCCCTGGAACTGCCGGTAGGCATTACCCACTCGCTGGATAATCCATCATCCTACCTGCTGAATATCACCGCTACCCTGACGGAGGGCGGGCTACAAGCCACCTTCTATTACAGCAGCATCCATTTCCGGGAAAGTGTGATCCAGCAACTGTCGGCAGCCTTTGAGCATCACCTGTTACAAATCATTCATCTTAATAAATAATAAACTACAGCAAAATGAAAGTATTTGAGTACTGTCCTTTTTTCAATGAGAACAAAATGGCCGAAATGAAAATTAAGGAAACGGCTTATTGGGTAGATGAACTACATCTCAGTGAGGGCGACAGGAATTTCAGTTATGAAAGCAAACCGTATAACTTCGATTCCTCCCTGCTGACCAACAAGGTAAAGTACCATCAGGTAAAAACAGACCCGCTGTTTTATCCGCCGTTACCCAAACAGGATTACTATAATCTGGAAACCTGCACGGCAGAAACGTTTGATGCCTGGTACTGGAACCTGTTGAGTAATAATATGGGCTACTACAATGAAGCGGTGCAAAGAAGTAATACTGCTTTCCTGAAAGAGATTGTAGGAGATGAAGATATTATTATCCTGTCAGATCTGGATGAAATACTGGACAGCCGTTTTGCAGACAGGATTATAGATGAAGTAAAGAAACACCAGATCGTAACGGTAAAGCTGCATTTCTCTGTCTTCTACCTGAATTTGTTTGCTGACAGAAACCATGGTGCGCCGGATTTCAGCTACCGTACTTTTATCATGACAGGCCGGTATTTCAAAAGAATGCCTTTCACGGCAGATTATCTCCGTAAGAAAGGTACTTCCGCCGGCCTGCTGAATACCGTGCATTGCATTGACGATTATATGGGCTTCCATCACTCCTGGATGCAGCATACCACCAATGCTTTTTCCAAGCTGAAAGCCTTTGAGGCGAATGTGCAGGACAAAGGATTGATCCGGGATGATTTTGCCGCCAATGCGGTACGCGATAAACGATTATCTTATTTAAATGCCAACCTGGAAGTAGATAATGAGCGTCCTTTTTTACGGGGAGTGCTGGCCACCAATACGGAAGGGATGTGGTATGAAGAATAGCCGGTGAAAAGTCCGGGAATAAGGCGGAGGATCACCACCTTATTCCCGGATCGTTGTTTACAATCGGTTCAGGAAGTCGCCCTTGCGCCGTTGGGAAATTTCCAGTTTGGTACCATTGGTCATGATAAGATAACCACTCTTGCCTTTGATATAACTTTTGATGAAACGCAGGTTAACGATAGACGTATTATGAATACGGCAGAAGTTATTGGCACATAGCAGCGTTTCGTAGGAGCCCAGGTTACGGGAAGAAATCAGTTTGGTATTATTCACCAGGTGGAAGGTGGTATAGCTGCCTTCGGAATGGCACCAGATAATATCTTTCATGTCAATAAATTCGTACCCGTTCACGGTGGCGATACTGATCTTTTTATCCGGATTGCTTTGTTGAATCAGGCTATGAAAGAGCGTATCAATATGTTGGTTTTTTGTTTTTTCGTTGATACGTTTCCGTGCCCTTTCCACCGCTTCCTGAAATTCGGGAATGCCAATGGGTTTCAACAGGTAATCTACCGCGGAAAACCGCACAGCTTCTACGGCATAATTATCAAAGGCGGTGATACAGATCAGTTCAAAATTCCGGGAAGTCAATTTTCTCAACACATCAAACCCTGTTCCGTCTGCAATCTGAATATCCATGAACACCAGGTGAGGCGCCTTGCTTTCTATTAATTGCACACTTTGTTCTACACTACCGGCAGTTCCGCATAATTCCAGGTCTGTTGTAAACTGTTTGATCAGGTCAAAGATCACATGCCTGCTTTTTTCTTCATCTTCGATAACAATGGTCTGTATTATCATAGTTGACTATTTGATATAGGAAAAAATAAACGGACAATCGTACCGGACGCTGTTAATCCGGGCACCGCTTTGTCGGTTATTTCGAATAGTATTTTATCTTTCAGTACCGTGTTCAACACATTGATACGGCTTTCAGTGATCAGGTTGCCGGAAGGTTTGTACCCCGGCAGATTCACTTTCTTATCCTGTGCCGACGCATAAATACCTTTACCGTTATCATCAATCGTACATACCAGGTAGTTCCCCGAACGCCGGAAATCCACCTGTACAAATCCCTGTTTGTTTTGCAACCCGGAGATGCCATGTTTAATAGCATTTTCCACATGCGGCTGTATGATCATGGCCGGCACATACAAGGAGGTCAGTTGCAGGTCATCTTCCACCTGAATCTTATAATCCATCCTTTCACCCAACCTTAACTTTTCCAGACTGAGGTATAGTTCCAGGATCTTTATCTCTTCCGCCAGCGTAATATCTGCGGCTGTACTGAGCTGCAGTATTTTCCGGATCAGGGTAGAAAGCTTATGCAGGTATAGGTTTGCATTGACCGTATCCGCCCGGAGGATATAATGCTGAATGGAACTCAGACAATTGAAAATGAAATGAGGATTCATCTGCGATTTTAGTGCCATCATTTCCAAATCCACCATTCTTTTTTTAAATTGATAAGCTTTGTCTTTTTGCAGTTGCTGTCGCCGGGAGTAGGCATATACGCCCAGACCCATGATGATGGCGGTTAGGAAATAAGTACAGCCTATAAACCAGGAGGTTTTCCAGAAAGGAGGATTCACCACAATCATCAGCCTTTTTACCTGCTCACTTTTATTACCCCATCTGTCTACTGCCCTTACCTCAAAGGTATGGGTGCCAAAGGGGAGGGTGGAAAATTCCAGGGAGCCGGTGGCCGAGTTGGTCCAGTTCTGGTCCAGGTTTTTGAGCCGGTATTGGTAATACATCTGTTTGCCGCTCCGGAAAGAAATCCCCGATAATTCGATCAGCAGTTTGTTCTTTTTATAGTCTACCCATACGGTATCATGTGGTATTACTTCCGTGTTGCCATTGATAATGGCATTGATGTTGATCAACGGACTTAACATGCCATCGGCGGCATCATTTCTGGGAATAAAGCAGATACCCCGTGCCGTGGCAACAGCAATATTCTCTCCGCTGACGGCAGTCTGGTTGACATCAGAAGAAATCAGCCCTTCATTTTCTGTAATGTTGCTGATCGTATATACAGGTGTCTGATGGTACCAGCGATAGGCAATGCGGGAGATCCCTTTATCGGTAGATACCCAGGCCGCGTTACCGTCGAAAAGTATATGCTTGCACATATCACTTAACATGCCCTGTTCTTTTCCGATTGCGGTGAGCCGGCCGTTTTTCAGTATTTTAAGTCCCTGTTGCGTAGATACCCAGATGGCCGAATCCGGTGCAATGTCAATATGATTGATAATGCCTCCCAGGTCCGGAAATTTTTGGGCGAGATTATATAACTTTTTATCAATGTAGGCATACACCCCGTTGAGGGTACCCCAATAATAGTTGTTGCCCTCGCCGGTGATACAGGTGGTTCTTTGGGAGAAAATGGTGGTAAACCCGCCGATGTTATACGGATTGACCTCATGTACTCCTTCGCTGCCGGCGGTTACCACGGAAGAATCGGAGTTAATATACACAGCTTTGAGTCCTGTCCAGGAAAGTATTTTTTTGCTGTGTTGATCGGGATACAGGAAATGTAATTCATAATCGCTGATCACCATAAACTTATCCTTACCATAAGGCCGGATGTCCAGGATCCGGTTATTGTTGGTATGATGCCAGCGGGAAAACAGTTTTCCTTGCAGGGTGTTCGGATTAACAGAAAGAATATTCCCATCTGCAAAACCTGCAATCAGCTGATCTTTGTTGATAGACAAAATACACTTTACATCTTTATCTGCAATAGCGGGAATACCAGATAGGTAGTAGGAGTGGAGGTTCGGGAGATAATACACGCCTTCATTATGCGTTGTCACCCAATAGCCCCCTTCCCGGTCTTTGATAATAGATGTACAGAATGCTTTCGGGAAAAAGGAACGTACCTGCGGATGACCGGAGAATGGATGTTGTATCTGAATCAGGCCCCGGTTCCGGCTACATAACCACACTGAGCTGTCATTTTCATAAAACATCGTATTGAGATCTACGTATTTTAAATGCAGGGACGACAGGGGGAGCACTACCTCCAACCGGTTGCTGTCTGCCCGGAACAGGGTGTCGGTACAAAAAGCAATAGCCGATGTTGCCTTATTCATCGACAGCATCGATTTCATGGTCAGCGACACATACCCATCCTGCTGCGTATAGGGGAAGGTAAAGGTGCGGGTGCCACCGGTGGTTTTGATCGTGAGGGCATAGTCGTAGACACTGGCCAGCGAAAAATAATAATTGATTTTTTTATCGGAGGAAGTACGCAATACCGGCCAGTTAAAAGAGTCACAGGGTGGCGGCTGTACCATGCCTCTGAACCGCCATTGACCTGGCAGGTTGGCCGATGTATAGAAACCATAGTCCAGTAAATCCTTACCTCCGATCAGTTTCCGCGCCAGAAACAGGATAGAGTCGCTCAGAAAATCCTCGCAGATAGCCAATACGCCTTCACAGTGTGGTATCTTCCGGATAGCGCCTTTATAAAAAACAGACGGATAACCCGACATGGAAATAAACCAGATGTTATTGTACTTATCAAGATAGAGTTTTAGAATTTCATTATCCGGTAACCCATCTTCTTTGGTATAGTTCTTAAATGTTTTACCGTCAAAGCGACTGACGCCCTGGCTGGTAGCGAACCAGATAAAGCCATTTCTGTCCTGGAGTGCCTGATATACGATGGTGCCGGGTAGGCCATCTTTTACCGTATACTGGGTATAAGATAACTCCTGGGATGCGGCACGGAAGCCCGATAGTAGCAACAGTATAGATAACAGTAGTCGACGCATGACGTGGTTTCCAGGAAAATATTAAAAATGAGGGAAATAGGAAGATGTGCTAAACATGATTTACAGATTATTGCTCTTTTTTACACAGTGATACATGATAATAATGTTGGCTTTCTGGCTGAAAATCTACGAATAAATAGCAATATATCGAAAAATGCTTGTCAAGCTGCACTTATTGAAAATGGGATGCAATTATCAAATTGCCGTTTCTGCATTCCCAAAGTCGGATTATCTTTCCGTTACCAAAGCAGGTAAACGATAGTAATGCCAACGGTTATCCGGAATGATTATGATAAAATTAAATAGTGGATACCATGCCAGTCAGAGACGTGAACAACCATAAGCAGCAGTACTGAGAGCTATAAACTGTCCGGAGAGGAAGAGGGGGTAGGAAAGACCCTTATCAGGAATGAAAAGTGGAATGCACTCCCGTATTATAAAGACTCACTGCCTGCAGATATGTACACTATCTGTGGAATTACCCGCAAACCAGAAATGGATCAATCACTGAAGTACTGTAACCTGTAGATCGCATCATCAGGTGTAGCAGTCCCGGTACCTAAATAATCTCTAACTGAGAAGTCGCCATCTTCTCTTACGGTTGTTCCTGCAAAAGGAGCAACCGTTTTTTGCATGGGCGAAAATCCCAACGAATAGTGACGTCGTGGTGTGTCGCGATGCAGGCATCGTGCCTGGCTGTATGAACACAAATTAAATCTGTATGAATTCCCGCAGCAACCGGAATATATGCTGGCTGCAAATAGTAGATTTAAGGGTGAATAATGAATAACCCTGCTTTGTTAACTGAAATCTTATGTCCCTGAATCATCGCATAGCTGGCATATGGTGGGTATTCCTGTTTTGCTGCTGCAGGTGCTTACCTGTGATGGCGGCCACCGCAACTCCCTTGCAGGCAAACAACGCCAGTGTACTTTCACCGGCAGCACAACTGAGTATCCTGATCTGCGCGCCCGGCGAGGCGGCCTATGCGCGTTTCGGTCATGCTGCACTCAGAATTATGGACCCGGTTAATCAGCTGGACAGGGTGTATAATTACGGTACTTTTGATGTAAATACCCCCCGTTTTTACCTCCGCTTTATACAAGGTAACCTGGCCTATTATCTTTCCGCTGATACCTTCACTGCTTTTTATGATGGCTGTCAGGCCGACAGACAAGAAATATCAGAGCAGGTGCTGACACTTACCTCTGCCGAAATACGGCAAATCTATTCCTACCTGGAACATACCTTGCAAACCCCTGCCCGTTATTATCCCTACCGTTTTTTTGATGATAACTGTGCCACCAGATTGTATGAACTGTTGAATGATAACCTGGATATCCCGTTGGAAACCGATACCGCTTATATAGCATGGCCGGCTACCTATCGGTCATTATTGTCGCCGTACCTGTTGGGTGTTCCCTGGCTCAAACTGGGCATCAATATCCTGCTGGGCGCACCGGCCGACCAGCAAACCTGTTTCCGGCAACGGCTTTTTCTGCCGCTGGAATTACAAAAAGCATTGGACCATAGCTCACGGAATAAACGTCCTTTGGTAGCCAGCTTCCGGGTAATACCGGTAGAGGGTACACGTAGTCTGGCAGCTACCCCGTATCTGCTGCCCTATATGTTTTTTTTACTGCTGTTTATAACAGCCCTGCTGACCATTGTTTCTTTGCCGCTGAACCGGTATGTGAGCCGGTACCTGGATATCCTGTTGTTTGGTGGTACCGGTGCAATCGGATGTTTGCTGTTGCTGCTGATGGGGTGGTCACACCATGCTCCTTTAAAAGGAAATTATTACCTGTTTGCGCTGATGCCTGCGCATTTGCTGTTAACGGGTATTCCTGCCTGCCGTTTCCGGAAATATTATGCCCATATCTCGCTGCTCATTTTGTTGCTATTTATGTTGTTGGGCAGCTGGCGCAATCTGTTTACCGCATTGCCGGAAATGTATCTGCTGATGGCTACCCTGGCAGTACGCCTGATTGCGATAAGTCAGCAGGGAGGGCGATCCGGATTTTTACCCGTGAATATTCCCGGTGCTTCGGATTATTTGGGAAAAAAGCGTTAAATTACGCATAGTAGATTGACTCCAAATTTAACGTTCCTGACGTTAACAATAATAAGTATGAACTGCACCGGTCAAGCCCCTTAACCTGTAACGACAGGCAGGCCCTTATGAATATCATAACCATTTAAATGGACGACTTATGGATACTGTTCCATCTCTCAAAAGCTATCTCCGGCCGAATACCTTCTATTCTTTATTGGTGATTGCACGTGATTGGATAGCGATCGTGCTGATTGCGGCCCTGAATATCCGTTATCCCAGTATATGGCTGTATATCCCTTCTGTATGGTTGATTGGGGCATTTCAGTTTGCCCTGGGAGAGTCCATGTTGCATGATGCATCGCATCACACCCTGTTTGCCCGTAAATCGTGGCATTACCGGCTGGATTTTTTATATGCCCTTCCTTTTTGGATAACGGTAAAAGAATACAGAAAAGAACACCTCGTACATCATAGCTATCTGGGAAAAGATAAAGACCGGCTGGTGACAGATTACCGGAAACTGGGTTTCCAGGAGCCGGTCCGGCACCTGTTCTGGTTGTGGTTCCTGAAACCGGTCACCGGTTTTGCCGGGTTATTTTATATACATCAGCTGACTTTAAAACCATTTAAAAGCAGCGGTATCCGGATATTGATTTTCTGGGCGGTGATCGTAACGGGTTTTGCACTCATGCAGCGCCTGGACATACTGCTGCTTTATTGGGTGGTTCCCTATGTATGGTGTTTTTACAGTTATCTGTACTGGTCAGAAGTCTCCGATCACTTTCATACGGAAACGGGTACACGTAGTAACCTGAATCCCCTTTCCAACCTGATCACCCATAACAACGGGTATCATTATCTGCATCATAAATATCCTACCATTCCCTGGTTCAGGCTGCCGGATGCCTATAACGATTTCGGTAAGGGGGAAGGAGATATTTCCGGTGGTTTTCTGGATACCTACCGGCAAATGAAAAAAGCCAATCTCAAAGCATAGGTATTTTATTTCGGAAGATGATTACCGGGAAGATAACCATAGCGGATATCTTCCCGGAGATTTTTATGGCAAGCGGCGCTGTTTTAACTGCAGCAGCAGTGCCAGCGCCGGCGTAATGATAAATAATCCCAGTAGCCAGCCGGCAGCTTGTTGAGCGCCTGTGATACCACCCGGCGCAATCAATCCGGATGCATTGGCCACCAGGCCTGTTAAAGCAGTGCCAAAAGCAGTGGCGAGTAACTGTACAGTGGTAATAGAGGCGGCGGCCTTTTCTTCTTCACCGGCTATGGCAGCTGTGAGCACGCGGGTGAGCAGATGAGGCCAGCCGATGCCAACGCCGATGCCGGTCAGGGCAAGACTTCCGCACATCAGCAGCAAAGGTAGGCCGGTGCCACTATTGACCGCAGGCATGGTAAAGGTGAGCCCGGCAAGCCCGGCCAGTACCAGGCAGGCGCCAACCGGCAGCAGTATCTTCACTTTGGCAGGAGCAGCTCCGGAAAAGGCAATAGAGGAGAAAGACCAGCCAAAGGCGATCAGTACAGTCAGATAGCCTGCTTTCAGGGGCGTAAAGTGATGAATTACCTGCAGGAAGTAGGGGATGTATATTTCTACCGCTGTGGCAATAGTCAGTAACACCATCACCGCGTAGGTGGCGCCCAGGGCGCCGGAAAGCCGGTAAGCACCGGTAGGCAGCAACCTGTGAGCCGACCGCTTTTCTGCTATCAGCAATAGTATAAACAAAACAATCGCTATCACTACGCCGACGATGTTGGCGGATGTTTTCTCAATGGCGCCGCCGATAGATACTGCCAGCGTAGCGCCTGTCAGCAGCAACAGCTGTACTGCGGGGAGGGGCGTCCGGCTGGTCGCCTGTGGCCCTTTTACCGGCAATACTTTCTCTGTGAGTAGCAACAACAGGGTGGTGAGGATCACCAGGGTGATAAAGGCCATACGCCAGTGACCGTACTGGGCAAACAGGCCCCCTACAAACGGCCCGGAAAATGCCGATACACCCCACATGGCAGAAACCAGCGCCATGGCCCGGGGCCATAACTTCTCCTCAAAAACAATACTGATCATGGCATAGGATAAGGCAAACAATAAACCGCCTCCCAGCCCCTGCACAAATCGGCCGCTCAGCAACCAGTACATATTGGGCGCCGTGGCGCTGATCAGTGAACCGATACCAAAAAGGAGTGCTGCTATCCGGTAAGCCTGCCGTGGCCCCCGCTGCGATAAATGCCGGGAAGATAATACCGATCCGATAATGGCGGCAATAACATACACCGTGGTAGCCCATGCATACAAGGATAAACCACCTATTTCCTGCGTTACGGAGGGCATGATGGTCGTTGCCAGATATACATCCGTGGCATGCAGCATCACCCCGCCTGCCAATGCAATGGAGCGAAGCCCGTTTTTACCTGATAATAAGGTGCCCCATCCCGGTGCTTTCATCGCTATTTCCTGTGTTGCCATACGTGCATATCTTTTGGTGTTTGTATAGAGGAAGCAGGTGCTTCCTTTTATTTTCCGTAGGGTAAAAGTAGGCATTGTAATTAATAAACAAAATAAATACTTTGTTTATTTGGTTAAATAGGTGTCGTGGGAGTAAAACAAAAAAGATATCATCATTTCAACCCGATGGGAATCTTCAAATGAAAAAACAGTCACCAGCGGAACCATACCGGTATACGCCCCCGGGGCAGCCAGCAATCAAGGTCTTGTGAGGCAGCTGTCCGGGCAGCAGCATACGTAAACGAATCAACGGATATGTATTACATTCGTAACCGGCTCGCTGCATAAACAGGCGTATAGCCACCGCTGAGGAAAATCCCTACCGGGGATATGAAAAAAAACAATTGTAACCATGACAGATTTTTTGCGGCAACACCTGGAAGAACTGATACCACTGAGTGAAGAAGAATTTACGTATATCCGTCCCCATTTCTCCGTGTTGAAAAAGAGAAAACACCAGTTCCTGATCCAGGAGAAACAACCGGTAAACCATATCTATCTGGTGGAACAGGGCTGCGTAAAAGCATATCATACAGACCCTGAAGGAAAAGAATATATTTTGCAGTTTGCCATGGAACATTGGTGGGTGAGCGACTTCCAGGCATTCTTCAAAAGAACGGAAGCCACTATTGAAGTAGATTGTATCGAAGATGCTACCATATGGGCGCTTTCCTATGACGATATGGAAAAAGTATGTGCGGCGCTACCAAAGTTTGAACACTTCTTCCGGAAAAAATCAAATATGGGCTATGTGGCACTGCAGGCAAGAATCCTGTCGCTGCTCAATAAAAATGCGCAGGAACGTTATGACCAGTTTGCCACCCTGTATCCGCAATTATTACAACGTATACCCAAACAGCTTATTGCGGCGTATCTGGGTGTATCCCGCGAAACGCTTAGCCGTTTTAATACCCGTTGATATGTGATCTGCATCACTTGTTTTTTGTGACCTGGCTCCTTGGTGATCGTACCGGATTACCAGAACTTTACATCCGGATGTAAGGCGCCACGCCGGCGGTTGTTGAAGGAGTCCGGCGATGGCCTGTTCATCCGCTAAAACAGAAACAAATGAAAGCAGCTGTTATTACCACTTACGGTGATCCTGCCGTTTTGCAGATCGCTGAAAGGCCCCGCCCGCAACCGGGCGAACAGGAGGTATTGATACGGGTAAAAGCCGCCGGCGTAAACCGGCCGGATGTATTTCAACGAATGGGCAAATACCCGCCACCGCCGGGAGTACCCGAAGATATTCCGGGGCTGGAAGTAGCCGGTGTGATTGAAGCATGTGGCGCACAGGTGACGGAGTGGAAGATAGGAGATGCGGTATGTGCGCTGATTGCCGGTGGTGGTTATGCAGAATATGTAACCGTCGCCGCCGGCCAGTGTTTACCGGTGCCTGCCGGGTTCAGCTTTGTCGCCGCTGCCAGTCTGCCTGAAACCATCTTTACCGTATGGAGCAATGTTTTTCAACGCGGACAATTAAAAGCCGGTGAACATTTTCTGGTACATGGTGGTAGTAGTGGTATCGGTATCACAGCTATTCAGCTGGCAAAGGCATGGGGCGCCAAAGTATTTGCCACGGCCGGTACAGAGGAGAAATGCCGGGAGTGCCGCGAGTTGGGTGCAGAGGTATGTATCAACTACAAAAGCCAGGACTTTGAACAGGAGCTGCAGGCAGCTGGTGTGGATGTTATCCTGGACATGATCGGAGGTGATTATTTTGAAAAAAATATCCGGATCCTCCGACCGGAAGGCAGGCTGGTATTCATTAATGCGATGATGGGAAATACTGTACCACTGAATGTCATGCAGCTGATGCAAAAGCGTATAACCATTACCGGTAGTACGCTGCGTAGCCGCGATACGGCTTTCAAATCTGCCCTGGCAGCTGATATCCGGAAGCAGGTATGGCCCCTCCTGACCAGTGGGAACTTTAATCCCGTCGTTTATCAGACGTTTCCGCTGGAAGCAGCAGCTGCTGCACATGCTTTAATGGAAAGCAGCCAGCATACCGGAAAAATCATCCTCGAAATACAATAAAAAAAATCTTTCATACCGTTAACTAAAAAAAATTAATACCATGGGTAAGAAAATACTGTTTGTGGTATCCAGCCACGATCAATTAGGTAATACCGGAGAAAAAACCGGCTTTTATTATGGCGAAGTAACACACGCCTGGGAAGTGCTGAAAGCAGCCGGTTATGACATTGATTTTGTTAGCCCGAAAGGAGGAAAGGCGCCCTACTATGGCCTGGAAGAAGACGATAAAGCCAACCAGGAATTTCTGGCAGATGCCGCGGCGCAGCAGCAGATCAACAACACCCTTACGCCGGCACAGATTAATCCTGCTGATTACGACGTGATTTATTATGCTGGTGGCCACGGCACCATGTGGGATTTTACCCATAATAAAACACTGGATAATATAGCATCCAACATTTATCAGCAGGGCGGTATTGTCAGCGCTGTTTGTCACGGCGTGGCAGGCCTGCTGGACATTCCGGGTGATAATGGTCAGCGATTGATTGCCGGTAAAAAAATAAATGCTTTTACCAATGAAGAGGAAAAAGCGGTGGAGCTGGAAAATGTAGTACCCTTCTCGCTGGAAGACCAGCTGATCGCTAATGGGGCCATTTTTGAAAAATCCCCCATGTGGCAGCAACATGTAACGGTAGATGGCCGGATTATTTCCGGTCAGAACCCGCAATCTGCCAAAGCCGTAGGAGAGGCTATCCTGGCTGCTTTACAAGCAAAGTCATAAGTCATATTATACCGGACAGCGCGCTGCTGCAGGACAAAAAAAATCCGTCCTGCAACAGCGCGCTGCCGTTTTATCCGTAATTTGTATAACAGATTACCCCCTGTTATTTATTCACCTGTTCAATAGTATAATATGTTGAAGCATGTAAAAGCATTCAGCGGATTTTCCGCTAATGACCTGCCGGCCGTCCAGACATTTTATAGCGAAGTACTGGGCCTCGAAGTAACAGCCACCTCCGGGATATTAAAAATTCATATTGCCGGTAGTCATCCGGTACTCGTGTATCCTAAACCCGATCATATTCCCGCCACCTATACCATCCTCAATTTTCCGGTGCCCGATATTACCGCTGCTGTAGATGAACTCACTGCCAGGGGCGTACGTTTTCTGCAATATGAAGGCAAGCTCCAAACAGATGAAAAAGGTATTTTTCATGGCGGCGGCCCTAAAATAGCCTGGTTCCAGGACCCCGCAGGAAATATCCTGTCAGTGCTCGAAGAAAAATAGACACGGCCTATTTTCCAGTCAGTACCTGATAGGCGGCCGGTATGGTCATCCCTTTGAAATGATGGGTTAAACCATAGAAAATACAAAGGGTGATCAGCATACCTGTGAGCAGTATCAGGAAGGCCTGTTGCCGCGGAGTACACCCAAACAATGTAACTGTCATCTTTTGCTGGTGTACACTGGCGAGGTGGCCAAAAACGGCCATGATCGCCAATCCGTAATAGGGTACAAAAAACAGCAACGTCGGAAAACTATTTAATGCAGCAGCGCCAAAATAGATATTCGTATCCAGGTGCAGGAAGTAGCGACCGGTAAAAACAGCGCTCAGGTGTATGAGTAGAAAAAAAGCCAGGTATAAACCGGTTATCATTTGCAGCTTTTCAAATCCGGTGTGTGCCATCCGGCGTTTGCGGCGCACCAGCCGGATGCCGGAGAGCACCTGTATGCCACAGGCCAGCAGTAGCAACGTTTCCACCAGCGGGTTACGGTAAATCAATCGCAGGTATTGCATCACGCGGATGTGCGTGTCTGCACCGCCCAGACTCATCAGGTGATTGAACAGATGCAGTCCGATAAAACAACATAGGATAAGGCCGGCGTAATAGTGTACTTTCTTCATATTCGGGTAAAACCTTTTTTCAATATGCTGCAAAAGTAATCCGTCAGCGATGCCCCGTATTTGACTCTGGGTTAAGAAATTAACGCCGGCCCCGGATCCGGCTCAGACTTTCCTGAGAGATGCCCAGGTAGGAGGCAATATGTTTGAGCGGTACCCGGTTCACTACGCCGGGCTGACTGGAAATCAGGGCGGCATAACGGTCTGCAGCTGTTTTGTATCGTTGCGCAATAATGTGTTGTTGCAATTTCAGTAAGGTATCGGCCAGGCATAACCGATAGAGATGTTCCATGTCAGGATGCTGGCGGCAGATGATCTCCAGGTCATGCCGGTCTATAACAAGTACCAGCGAAGGTTCCATGGTTTCGATCTGATGCGGGCTGGGTACTTGTCCGAGGAAGCTCACAATGGCCGTAATAAAATTGTTTTCAAAGGCAAACCAGTCCGTGATATCTTTTTCATCCTGCAGAAAGTAAGCCCTTAATGCGCCTTGTACCACAAAAAATAATTTGTCGGAATGGTCTCCGCTATGTACGAGCAAATGATTTTTAGGGAGTTTCCGCAACTGGCAGCAGCTGGTCAAAGCAGCGGCTGCAGCCGCAGAAAGCGGGGCCATGGCGGAAAGATGGTGCAGGATATTTTCCTGCAGGAGTGACATGTCTTTTTCTTGCGGTAATCTGCGGTAAGGCATTGGTGTAAAGCGGTCGTAATGGTAGTAATATCCTGTTGCCAGGGTCGTTTACAGCCACAAAATAAGTATTAAATGCCGGTTGTCGCAAATACAATGAAATATAACGGAAAAGTATAAACGAAAATCAGGGACGAGACTTATATCCGGCCAGAATTTCCCGTGCCTGATGTTTGATGGTAGCTACCTGCTGGTCGGCTACTTTTACCTGCATCTTATTGATGATAGCGGCCCATTTTGCCGCCTGTACCGTGTCCTGGTTATGATAATAAAATAACATGAGCTGATAACGCGGATACAATTTTCCGGGTACCAGGTAACAGGCTTTCAGATAAGCCTGTTCTGCCATGGGCGCATTTTTCAAAGTTTCGTATACCTGTCCTATATCCTGGTAAAAAAAGTAATAGCCCGATTGTTTGATGGCATATTGTAACAAAGCCAGGGCGCCGGGGTAATCTGCTGCCTGCGATAGTTTTTCTGCATAGTCAGCGAGGAAAGCCGGATGGTGTTTTAATGCGGGCCATAGGGTACTATACAGGCGTTTTACCTCACAGGCAGCAGGAGGGGTAGCTGTGTCTGCATACTGCTGCATGATAATCTGCCATCTCAGGTAACTGTTGAACCGGAGTATGCCTGCTGTCAGGAGTATCAGGGCCAGGCTGCTCAGCGGGTAAAAATAAATCCGGGCAGTAGAAAACGGAAAAACATAGCTGCGGTCAACGCTGCTTAAAATGGCCATTGCCATGATAAAATGTGCCATCACGGGTACAATCCGGAAGGGGTAAGAAAAACAGGCCATCACCAGAATAGCCACTATGCTGATAATGCCCGTTAGCACAGCAGGTTGGCGGTGCCGGTAGTTTTTTTGGATGATCTGCACAATTTTTACCAGCGTCAGTATGATTAGCAGGATGGCTGCTATACCGCCTTCCAGCGCTATCTGCAGGTATTCATTGCCGGCGTTCAGGTGAAAAGCGGCCAGGTATTCCATCGCCGGATCGGAATGGGTACGAAAGTAGTTGGCCTGAAAATCATTATAACAGCTGTTGAAATTCCCAAAGCCGATGCCACTGATAAAATGGGTGTGCAGCAACTGCAAGGTGTTTTGCAATATAAAATACCGCCCTACAGTGGAAGCCGTTTTTAATTGTAGCAACCAGTAGAAAAGGCCGCCGGCCAGCAGTGGCAGCAGTACCGGTAACAGACCATGTATGCTGCGGGTAGCTGGCTGTATCAATGGTTTGCGGCGTAGTAACCGGAAGGTGAGCAGCATAATCAGCGCCGTTACAATCCAGGCCATACGGGAAGCCATCAGGCAACATGGGATCAATATCAGCAGTATACTCGCGCTGCCGGCAAGGTAACGCCATCCGGCCCGGAAAGTAGTAGGAGAAAGGGCTATATAAAGAGATACTGGTAATACCGAAAGCAGGTAGTTGGCATAGGTGACCGGGTTCATCAGACTACCGGCTATTTTAATCAAAGGGTCTGTATGCTTATATAACTGTAACGCCTGTCCGAGTCCGGTACATACTTCCACCGCAACGGTCATCAACAGGGTAATCCAGACCATACTGACGTTTGCTCCGGTGGCAAAAACATACCTGGCAGTAGCATACAGGGTGGATAAGAGGAATAACTGGTAAAAGTCGGCCGGTTGCAAAGGCACAGTAGCTTTAAAATACATATTGCCTCCGGTAAACAAGATCCAGCAGAGCGCCAACACATCCAGCTGGCTGAAAACAGCCTTGCGGGCGGGCGAGGGGGATGTGCGCCGGCGTTTGTAACCGGTGGAGAGCAACAAAAAAATCAATAGCAACGGATAGGCAAATTTCAGGGTCAGTAGTATGTTCATGTTCAACGG
The DNA here is from genome assembly GCF_025989125.1 of Chitinophaga nivalis. Classification (NCBI taxonomy): domain Bacteria; kingdom Pseudomonadati; phylum Bacteroidota; class Chitinophagia; order Chitinophagales; family Chitinophagaceae; genus Chitinophaga; species Chitinophaga nivalis. The sequence goes on from NZ_JAPDNR010000001.1 coordinate 4,519,185, forward strand.
TTAACAGCAGGTACAGAGAAAGGACGCGGCGCAGCAGCGACGGGAATATTTTCCAGCGCAATAAGCCGTGGGGTTGTTTTTTCGGCAATATAATCCTTCAGCGAAGGATATTCATACAGGTATAAAGTAGCAATAAGATGATCAGCCGGAATATGTTGGTAACGGGCCAGTATGCTTTGCCCCATGGATTTTATCAGGGTATTCAGATACCGGATATATAGGGATTGACAGGTATTTTCCTGTTGAAGCGCGGGGAGTTTATCCTGAAAACAACCCATCAGGGCTACATAACGGATCATACTTTCTGCATTTTTAAACGGAGGAAAATAAGTGTCATACAGGGGCTGCCGGTTTTTATCTTTTAACACAAAATGCACCACATAGCCACTGGCCACATTCGGTGCAAAGTAACCATATCCGGCATCGATGCCGGATACGCTGATATATTGCAGTATCCCCGGCGTAGTTGTCAGCACATGACAATACCGGGCTACTGTCAGCAGCGGTTCTTTTCCCTTTGGATGATGATAAAGCGTAGTATAGCCGCGGATAGTACTGGAAATACTCACCAGCAGGATGAGCAGGAAATGAAAGGAGAGCAGTGCCAGCGAAATCTTACGGCGACACTTTTTAAACAGGGTAACGGGTAATGGCATATAACAACATTTAATCAGGTAGCATACACGGTACCAGGTTTCCGTAGGTGCATGAATGCTGCCAGGTTTAACAATATCATCAGCGTAGAAAAGAAATACAGGCTAAGGGTAATCATAATGCCTGTATGCATTGTCAACACTAAGCCCAGCCAGGTTTTCCGGTAAGCCTGTTTCCAGATGAAAACAGGGTAAAGGATTTCTGTCAGTATGGTCATCCATCCGATCAGCACCGGAATAACAGGGTAGGTGGCCATGAAACTATAATCCGGGTTAAAGGAAGGATACAGAAAAGGCAGATGAATGGCTTTCCAGATGGCTTCTCCGTTCCACCAGTTAAACCCGATCAGTTTTTCCAGTCCCGAAAAGAAGTACACGATACAGATATGTAGCTGTAATATCTTCCGGTAAAAGGAGGGGTTTACCCAGGCTGTTCGCGGGAACAGCAAACGATCGAGCGATAATTGTTGCCCTACGGGAAAGAGGCAGCAATAGAGCAGGGCGATACTCGTAAAAGTATCTGCACCGTAGCTATAGAGATGCGCGCCATTCACCAGTATGGCATGTAATAGCAATAGCTGAATCGCGCTGATCCTGCTCAGGAAGCCCACCAGCAGGCAAATACCCAGCAGCGTATAATATGCACGGATAGTCAGCAGAGCGGTGTCGTTGCTCATGGGGATGAGCTGCTGCAGCAACGTGGTGATATTACTGATAGTAGGAATCGTCGGTTTTTTAAACAGGTCACTCAGGTCAGCAGGTATCATTCCGTTGTTGCCATATATGAATGGAAAGTCTGCACGGATAGCCCAGAAATGAATCAACAGGAATAAACTGCAGGCAATCCGGTAAAAAGGCAGGAAGAGGTCATCCTCTTCTCTCCTGAGAAAAAGAAATCTATAGATAGTGGCCATGGTGGGTTTTAACAGGCGTAAAGTCAGATAATGGCAATGGCAATAAGTTGCTATTAACCGTTAATGAATTGATTTATAGCGATGATGATAGCTTGTTCACTCATATTTTGTCAATACTTTGTTAGCTTTTTTATTTCATTGGCTGTCGTATTTTTTTTGACAGCATTGGTTGCACGTACAATGTTTCCCGTTTAAGTTGAATCAGGTTATGATGGCGCCAGGCTAATAGCAGATAACAGATCTTCTTTATGTAAAAATAGGATAGGGAGCTGTTGCCGGTTTACAGTTTTCCGGTGCCCAAACAATGCGGCCCGGTAAGCAGTGGCGTTACCGGGCCGGCATTATCGGGATGAGTCATCCCTGTTTATTGCTGCCGTACAATCATAGTAGAGAGCGGCTTGCGGGAATATTCACTGGTGATCTGTAATACCCAGGTACCACTTGGTACACGGCTTACATCCAGTTGTATGAGGTTGTCGCCTTTGGTTTCGGCTACCACATTTTTCTGTACAATCGGGTGCAGGGTACTGATATGTAACAGTCGTACAATCAGTTTTTCTCCTGCAGCCGCTTTTACGGTTACATTCAGGGTGTTGCCGGCTACGGGGTTAGGGTAAATGAACAAACGGTTGCCGGTTGCCTGTGGTGCTTCGTTGCTGATAGCAGCAGCGGGTGTTGTACCACAGTCACGTACAAACGTCCAGGGTTTACCGTCGCCGCTGTTGGTGTCAGGTTGATTATTCTGTGTCCACCATTTGGCTTTGTAAATTTTGTTTTTAAATACGGCTTGTTCGTTGGTGCTGTAAGCTTTGGTAGAAAGCCATGCGGCAATGCCACCACAGCCGGAATCCGGCCGCGGACCATTGGTACAGGCGCCCAGCAATTCCCAGATATCGCTGCTGCCAGGAACAGCAGTACTACCTGCCCACCATTTGTTGCGATAGATGTTATTGTTATACAGGACAACATTACCGGCTGCGGTATAGTCTTTATTGGCTTGCCATGCCGGCAGGTTTTTACATCCTTCAAAGGTTACATTGTTCCATACGGCAAAGGTCAGGCTGGTACGCAGGGTATCGCCTTTGGTCCGTGACGCAGTGGCGGTAGCCACGTACTGCTGATAGGCAGGAGGCGTCCACTGGGCAGTAGAGTCGTTGAACCGTTGTCCGTTGATGGTCAGATACAGGCTGGTGATTTCCCGGCGTGGATCATTTTTGGTAACGGTAAAGGTTACCGGTGTTAAAGAGGTAGTAGTAATCAATCCATTGACTGGCTGTGTGAAAGAGATGGCAGTAATACTGCTGCACTCTCCGTTGTCAATTGTAAAGCGGCCCATGTTGGCGCAGCCGCAATTGCCGGCATTGTTACCGCCATTCAGTTCCAGGCTCACCTGTTTGATGGTGGCATAACGCTGATAGTGGGCGATGCGGTTCAGTACTTTGGTGTTTTCAGAAGCGCCACCACATTCCAGACCACCGTTGATGATGTTAACGGTAGCGCCGAAGCCGGGTTTCAGGCCGGCAGCTGTTTCAGCGGCGGTAGGCGTCCATTTGCCAGGTACCATTACATCATGGCAGGATGGTTTGGGATACTGTGGGGTCATCCAGAACCAGATGGCCGTTTCAAAGGCGATGGCGCCATCCTGAATTACTTTTTCAGGTGCTGCCAGCAGGATGTTTTTGTCGCCGTACAGGAATTCGCTGGCTTGTCCGTAGTTGTAGTTGTAGCTCAGCTGAATAGGGCCACGACCATGATAGGATTTGCCGGGAGCAGGCGGATAAAGGGTACTGGTTTCATCGCGATACCCGATGTTGCTGGTACCTTCATAGCCTTGTTCCTCACGGAAATAAAGACCCCAGGCATATTGTCCGCCTGGTGCGGTAGGCCAGCCACCGGTAGTTTCCTGGGAGATGTTGGCCAGGAAGGCAACCAGTTCCCGTTTGCGGGCAATAAGATCACCTTCATTCACGAAGGTGCCGTAGTCCAGCGTTTCAGTTACAATGGCGCGATTGCTCCAGGTAGATTCGTTGAAGCCTGCATCATTGCGGATAACCACCTGGGCGCCGGTGGTTTTGTCGATACGGGTAACCCGGTAATAGTTGGTGCCACAGCGTCTTTCCAGTATGGCTTTAATGTTGGACATCCGGCGTACGGCTTCCACAAAATTTGCCTGGGAATAAAAATCCTTGGCAGCAGTGGTAGGCAGGGTACCTGCACCGGTACGGTCGTCCGGATTAAACCTGTGTGGAAAAATCGCATCCCATTCGGCAGCGGTGATAAGGCTGTCTGCTCCCTGGCCGCGGTAGGCATGCGCGGAAATAAGGTGTGCTGTCGACTTGTTACCGGCATAGGCACTGACGGCAGGAAGCAATGGGGAAATGAGTAGGCACAGAATGAGGGCTACGTTCAGATAACGTGTTTGGATCTTCATAACATGTTGGGTTTTTTATGATGAGTAAAAAAGCAACGGCCAAAGTACAATATGTCATTGCAGCATATCCTCAGTCTTTATTTTATTTGAAGCACTATATGACTGCAGTGGGGCAACAGAATGCCGTAAAAATAAGGAGAGGATTTATGCACGCATCAGCGGCATAAATCCTCTCCTGGTATGGGTACAGACAATAGCGGAAACTACTGCCTGGTGTATACGAGTCTCGCTATAATATTATTGGCAGGTACGCCGGGTGTAATAACCGGTAAGGTAAGGGTAGTCTGTTTGGTATAAATCCGGTTGCCGTAAAATACATCGATGTCGAAAGTACCTTTTATCACCGTATTGGAGCTGTCTTTGATAATCAATTGATTGCTGGCTGACCGGTATTCCCAAAAGCCACCTACGGTATCAACAGTGAGCTTGATGTCAGGTTTGGGAGTGGTAACCGGAGTCGTACCGACAGGAAACCAGCGGTCTATAATGGGATAGACACCACCACCTCCTTGCACATAGCCGTTTACGATAGTATACTGGCAGGTGTGATCACTATGAAAGGTATATACGTGTGCGTCTTTGGTAGCGGGAGCATTCTCCCGTACTTCTAACCAGACATTGTCATTTTTGAGTTGCACGGCTGCACGCCAGGTACCTACAAATGCCTCGTCGGCCGCGGCCTCATTTTTATCTTTCTTACAGGAAAACAGCAGCAACACCGCTACAACAGATAACAGGGATCTTAGTGACATAATTCAGAATATAAATTGATTGTTAGAAACGAATCTGTCGTGCAATATAAAAATATTTGTCAGCAAATGCGGCCGATAAAATAAGCTTGAAAAGAAAAATAAGATCCCTGTAAACCGCTATCAGACTGGATATGGGAGGTCTGCCGGGAGCGGGCTGGTAAGAATATCGGAGAGCAGGTCTGTATGTACCGGCGTCCAATCCAGCTCCTGCCGGGCTTTTTCGCTGCTTACCAGGATATTGGATCCCAGTCCGAAATGCGCTTTCGCAGGTCCCCATAGGTCGATGGCCGTTGCAAGCGGAATACTGGTAGTCACGCCACCAAATCCAAGCCGGGTGCTGATGGCCGTGGCCATCTCGCGGAAAGGCGTTTGCCCGTTGGCTGCAAAGTAGTAGGAGCCAGGTACGGCTTTGTCGATGGCCAGCAGATATAGTTGTGTCAGGTCATCAATATGTACATGGGAACTAACGTGTAACCCGGCGCCTACGTATATGCCTTGCCGGTAGTTGACGGCTGCCCGCATCAGCGCAGGTATCTGGTCGCTGTCGGGTTTTAATCCGGTTCCCGGGCCATACACCATCGCCGGGCAGATCACCACCGTGTTGGCCCGTCGCAGGATTTCCCGGTCAATGGCAGCCCTGCCGGCCCTTTCCAGTAAAGGGTGTGTCGGGAAGGAATCGTGTATCTGTGTGCCGGTGTAGGCGCCAGCCGCTTTATCGCCGATAATACCGGCGCCGGAGGTATGAATAAATAAGGTGTCGGTGCCCTGCAGCGCATCCAGTATAGCGGTGGCGGCAAAGGCATCGTCGGCGTCGGTGAGGTTGATCACTATATCCTGATCCCGGAAGTTGTCCTGTAAAAATATTGGATCATAGAGGGAGCCATGAACGGCGCGTATACCCAATGCCGTTATCCGGGCTACATCGGCTGCTTTCCTGACCAGACCGGTCACCTGATAACCTGCGGCGGCGAGTCGTACGCCTACGGAACCACCAATATAACCGGTGATGCCCATGATAAATATCCGTTTTGTTTGCATAGTGAAGTAATTGATACCTGCAAAGCTAGGGGCCGGCGGCTGGCTGTGGTAGTACAGAAATGAGGAAAACCAGGACATTTATGATGCCGGGGCAACGAGGTTTCTTTTAATATCCCGGGGGAAGATACCCTTGTATTTTTTAAAGATCCGGTTCAGGTGACTGGTATCCGTAAACTGCAATTCGGCCGCAATTTCTGTGAGCGACAGCGGTGTGTATTTTAACCGGGATTCTGCCAGTTTAAGTTTGTAATGGAGGATATACTGTTTCAGGGTAGTACCATACTTGTTTTTGAAATAGGCGCTGAAATAGGCCGGGGAAATGGCAAATGCCGCGGCAATACTGGCCAGCGATAATTTGTCCGGATTGAAAATGTGGTAGTTGATATAGTTGAGGATGTCTTTTTCTTTGTGGTTGCCGCCACCGGCAGGTAAAGACCGTTGCAGGATGTTGCGTGCCACCATATTGAGCAGGATAAATAAGGAGGCGCTCAGGTTCAGATCTGCACAGGGTTGTCTGGATTCATTCTCCCCGATAATCAGCTGCATCAGCGGAATGATCATCTCCTGGTCTGCCGTACTAACCAATAGGTTGGCCGCTTGTTCATGGTTGCTGAACAGGATATATTCGATTCGCCGGAACCAATCCTGGAAAGAAATACCTTGCTGCGGTACCTGGCTGTTGAAGAGAATACGCTGAAACCGGATGAAATGGAGAACGGTATGTTCCTGTAATTCAATACTGGTGTATTCATTCGGGAGATGCAGGAACAGATAATTTTGCTGAAAGTAGATCCGGTGCCCGCCCACTATCCTGAAGCCGCTGCCGGAGGCAACATAGGCCAGTTCAAAGTAGGAGTTGGATTGTGGCGGGCAATCGATGTGATCTGTACGTAATGTAACTATCTCCAGTGGTTGAAATATATTCCTTGGCATCCTGTAAAATGCTGTTTTTTAGAAAAACGGGCCTGTAAAAATAAAAGGAAAGCCGGTAAAAAAACAGCAATAACAGTATATAGTAATATCACCTGATTATCGCAGTAGCTTGCATAGTAGCTATACTGCGGAGCATCCGGGAAAATAGTTGCAGCACACTGTAATATATGCAAATGGGGTATGTCCGGGGTTAGCTTATTTTTTTAACCTGAACGGCATTCAGTCCTTTAGGGCCTCTTTCCACTTCATACGACACTTTATCCTTTTCCTTAATCGGAGTGGAGAGCTGATTGATATGTACGAAAATACTCTCCTGGGTTTGCTGATCAATGATAAATCCATATCCCTTGGACTCATTGAAAAATTTAACAACGCCTTTGCGGATCGGATCAATCGGTTCATCAACAGCTTTAGGAACACCCAGCTGAATGTCTTCCGGATTAAACTCTCTTTTTTTGTTGGGATCTGGTGGCGTAGACGTGATGTTGCCATCCTCGTCTATGTAGGCCAACATATCTTCAAGACTCTTTCCTTTGCTGTTATTAGCCTTGCGTTCTTCTTTTCTTTCCAGTTTGTCCTGTCTGTGTTTTGCTTTTTTCTTTTCTTTATCTTTTTTACCACCTGTTTCCTGGGATCTTGCCATATTTTTTCTGTATGTGTTTTTTTAATTGTGGTAAATATCGGCTTTTTTTAGCTATAAAATTGTAAAATATACAACAGATAATCAGGCCAGGTTGCCTCCAGCCGCTGTTGTAGAAGGGTTCGGGGGGAAATGGCGTTTGTATTTTTATTATTATAATGTATGAATTATTGCCATTGTTCCCGATAATCTGCTCGTTCCTGTAAATCTGCGTATAATTCCTTTTTTATTTTTTTAGATTCGGTAATCGCTCAACCAACAATGATATGGCAGTCAGTATGGGTACTACCGCCATATGCTAAATTCCGAACGCTTATGATAAAAAAAACTGCTCTTATCTTTTTTGCATGTCTTGCAGGAAGGTCACTACATGCGCAGGTAGATGCTGGCTTATTCCGCTATCCCACTGTATCACAATCGCAGATTGCTTTCTCTTATGCCAATGACATTTGGATTGTTCCGAAAGAAGGAGGAACAGCTATCAAGCTGATTTCTCCCCCCGGTGTGGAAGCCTTTCCCAAATTCTCACCGGATGGCAAAACACTGGCCTTTACCGCCAACTATGATGGAAACGACGACGTATATGTACTGCCGGTGACCGGTGGGGTACCGTTGCGTTTAACACAGTACGACGGCCCTGACAGGGTGATCTCCTGGACGCGGGACGGCAAAAACGTACTCTTTGCTTCCGGCAGGGAAAGTACCAAAAGCCGTTTTAACCAGTTTTACACCATCCCCGCTACCGGCGGCCCTGCTACCAAACTGCCGCTGGCCTACGCCGAATTCGGTTCCTATGCGCCCGATGGTAAAAGTATTGCGGTAACTACCCGTACCCAAAACTTCAGTAACTGGAAACGTTACCGGGGCGGGATGAAAGCGGATATCCATATTTTCCGTTTCGATAAACTGACGTCAGAAAATATCTCCGCCAAAAGCGAAGCCGGTAACGAGTTTCCCATGTGGCATAACGATTACATCTATCTGCTGTCCGACCGCGGTACCGAAAAAAGGATGAACCTCTGGCGCTATCACCTGACAGATCAATCATTCGAACAGCTCACCCATTATAAAGACTATGATGTACATCAGCCTTCCATAGGCCCGGCAGAAATTGTATACGAAGCTGCCGGCAAAATTTACCTGCTGTCACTGGCCGACAACCAGTCCCGCGAAGTAAAGGTGAGCATCACCACCGATCTGGCTGCCTTAAAACCCTATACCCTGCATGCGGCTAAATTCGTACAAACGGCTGCTATCAGCCCTGACGGCCGCCGGGCGCTGGTAAATGCAAGAGGAGAGGTGTTCTCCCTGCCGGCTGCCAAAGGATTTGTAAAAGACCTCACCCGCACCAGTGGCGTGGCAGAACGTTATCCGGTATGGTCCCCCGACGGAAAGTCTATTGCCTGGTGGAGCGATCAGTCGGGCGAATATGAACTGTGGCTGGCTGCTGCCGGTAAGGAAGATCAGGCCCGGAAAATTACGTCCTACGGCCCGGGATTCCGCTACAAACCACACTGGTCGCCAGATGGCAAAAAAATAGCGTTCATCGATCAGGCAGCTAAATTGCATGTATTGGATATCGCCACCGGTAAAACGGCAGATATTGATCAGGCGCTGTTCTATTCGCACAATAACCTGGACGGCTATACGTTCAGCTGGTCGCCGGATAGCCGCTGGCTGGCCTATAGCCGCGATGGTGACAATATGCACGAAAGGGTATTCCTCTATGATACCCGCAACAATCAGCGCCATCAGGTAACCAGCGGATTCTATGACTGTTCCCGGCCGGTCTTTGATCCGGAAGGCAAATACCTCTATGTGCTCACCAACCAGTCATTCAAGGCTACTTACAGCAACATCGATAATACGTTCGCCTACGCCAATGCCACCCTCATCGGCGCTATTCCGCTGAAAAAGGAAGGACCTGCGTTGGTACCGGTAGAAAATGATGCGGTAAGCCTTGAGAAAGAAGATACGCCTGCTGCCCCTGCTGCGGGAAAAGATAAAAAAGATAAAAAGAAAAAAGACACGCCTGCCCCTGCAGATGCTGCTGCCACCGGCATTGATCTGGATGGTATGGAAGCACGGCTTACCTTATTACCTATACCAAATGGTAACTACAGCCGGCTGGGAGCTGTTAAGGGCAAACTATTATATATCAGCTATTCCGGGATGATAGACAGTGAAGAACCACCGGTACTGAAATATTTCGACATCGCCGACCACAAAGAAAAAACGATTATCAAAGATCCCGGTCAGTACGAGTTATCCGCCGATGGCGAAAAAATACTGATAACCGGCAGCACCTATGGTGTGATCAATGTAGCGGAGAATCAGAAAATCGATACGGCCCTCCCTGTCAATGATATGGAAATGCTGGTAGATCCGAGACAGGAATGGAAACAATTGTTTATCGATACCTGGCGCATGGAACGCGATTATTTCTATGATCCCCATATGCATGGATTAGACTGGAACAGCATAAAGGAAAAATACCTCCGCCTGCTGGAAGGTGCGCGTACCCGCGAAGAAGTGAGTTTTGTCATCAATGAAATGCTGGGTGAACTGAATGCCTCGCACACTTATAATATTGGCGGCGATTATGAAAGCCGCAAACGGGAAAATGTAGGCTACCTGGGAGTAGACTGGCAACCGGAGGGCGACTATTATAAAATCGGCCGGATTATCCGGGGAGCTGCCTGGAATGCAGAAGCCCGCTCTCCACTGGATGAACCAGGAGTAAATATCCGGGAAGGAGATTACATCCTCGCCGTAAACGGGAAGCCACTCACCACCGCACAGGAACCTTATGCTGTTTTTCAAACGCTGGCCAATAAAGTAGTGGAACTCACCTATAACAGCCGTCCTTCCTGGGAAGGCGCTAAAACCGCCATCGTAAAAACGCTGCGCAGCGATTACCGCTTGCGCCACCTGGCCTGGATAGAAAGTAACCGGAAGAGGATTGCGGAGGCCACCAATAATCAGGTAGGATACATTTATGTACCCAATACCGGTATCGACGGGCAGGATGAACTGATTCGCCAGCTCAACGGACAGTGGGATAAAGCGGCCCTCATCATCGATGAACGTTTCAATAGCGGCGGACAAATTCCGGATCGTTTTATTGAAATGCTCAACCGCCAGCCGCTTTCCTTCTGGGCTACCCGCGATGGTAAACCCATGCCGATGCCTTCCTATGGCAACTTCGGACCTAAAGTAATGCTGGTCAATGGCTGGAGCGGTTCCGGCGGAGATGCTTTCCCGGACTACTTCCGCAGAAAAGGCCTCGGCCCGATCATTGGCACCCGTACCTGGGGCGGCCTGATTGGTATCAGCGGCGTACCACCGCTGATCGACGGCGCAGAAATTACCGTACCTACCTTCCGGCAATACAATCCGGATGGCACGTGGTTCCGGGAAGGCCATGGCGTGGATCCGGATATTGCAGTAGATGAAAACCTGGGAGATATGGCCAAAGGAATTGATCCGCAAATCGAACGCGCTATTACGGAAATCAAAAGCATGTTACAAACCAAATCCTACAAAGCGCCGGCCCCGCCGCCCTTTGAAGTCAGGTAACTGTAACAGATAAGTAAGGGGTACGTTGATGATCATCAACGTACCCCTTTGATTTTTATGTAACCATCAGTGTTCCTTTTACGGGAACTCCTTTGGATTGACTGGATGAAAAGTAAGGTTATTTTTTGGCCTGGAAGTTCCAGCGTAAGCCGGCGCTGAGGAAATAGTTCGCGCCCAGTCTGTGTTCTGGCCTGGTTTTAAACATTTCAGATAAACTCTTTTCCTGGAATTCCATTTTGTTTAAAAGGATGCTGCCACCAGCTGCCACGAAATCTATTTTCCGGCTCAGGTGCCAGGTGTTTTCCAGACCAATGCTGATATCAGCTGTACCCATTACCCGTTTGTTGCCGGGATGCTGTTCCACATCATACGCCCCACCACGCAGGCGGAGTGCCAGCGCCAGATCCGTGTATTTGCTGAGGGAACTGGTCACACTGATGCTTTGCGGGAAATTAACATCGATCTTATACCGCTCGCCCGTTTTCCATCTTAGCATCAGTGCCGGTAAAACCATCGGTGTACCAAATGAATTAGTCAACACCGCACCAAAACCATACGCAAATTTCCGGTTATGTTGTTTAATAAAAACAACACCGCCATTGATGAAAACATCATTCTGATCGATCTTCTCCATATCTGTATAAAGCCCTACCATCAGCATCGCCATCAGACTCCACTTTTTATTGATCGTACGGAAATGCTGCAGGGTAATATCGGTTGCCAGCAGTTCTTTCGGGAAAAGCGTTTTCTCGTAGTCTTTATTGGTTAACTGTGTATACGAAGCAGTGGTGCCGAGACCCCAGAGTCTTGCCTTGCCGGTAGCAGTGTCTACGCGGGAATGAAGCAGGAAGCTGGTGGCAAAGTTGTAACGTTTCTGAGAGGTAGTCGCACCGGTTTTTAAACTGTCTTCCGGCCGTATATAATGAGAGGCAGGCAGGTAATCTACGCTTACAGACATGCCGGGTTGTAGTAAAGGTACACCACCCAGTTGAGCCAGCGCTTTCTGCGCAGGAATACCCAGTAAAAGAGCCAGGATGATGTAGTAACGTTTCCCTTTTTCTACAACTTTAAATGGTTTTGAAGGAGGCAATGTCTGCTGCATGGAAACAATAGTCATGGTTATATTTTTTTTATAGCTTTAGATATCGACACGCTTATGTGATGTTACCCCTACAGAAGAACATTAATTTTTTTGACGCTGGTCATTGGAAGGATTGTTGGGAGAAAGTAGTTGACGCATGTTCACCTGCATCGTCACTAATCCGTCATAGTTAACGGAGATATTTTTTCAGGCAGCAGAGAATTGTTTATATTCATTATATCTGACGACAAGGACTGATTAAATTTTATCAACCAGTGAACAACCTTTAATGAATAATAATCTGTCGGCTTTTTTAACCAAAAAAATACAGTGAAATGAAAAGAACACTATCCGGTGCCCTGTTCATGGGGGCTTTGTCTTTGTCATCCTGCTATAAGAGCGGTATTACTTCCGGTGAAAACAAACCGGTTGCTGCGGGTAAATCAACAACAGCAGCTGCGGGCCTCACCGACCTGGCCGTATCCTTAGGCGCCAATGCCTGGCTGACACAACCGGCTGCAGGTGGCGGCGAAGTAGTAGCCAGCTATGGCCTGGCCAACTGGACCAGCACCGGCGCTGTTTTCAGTGCCTACTTTCGTACCAGCGTCACCGGCACCCTCCACCTGGCCATGCGGGCCAAAGTGCCTTCCGGCAGCAGCCAGCTGAAAATTACGGCTGCCGGGCAATCCCAAACCATCACTGCTTCCGGCAGTACCTATCAGACCGTAGATATCGGTGATTTTAACGTAACAGATACCGGCTATGTAAAGGTCGATTTCCAGGGAGTGACCAGAACAGGCGGATACTTTGCAGATGTATCAGACCTGTACATCAGCGGGGCAGCTACCAGCGGCCGTTTGCACTATATTCAAAATGATGTGTACTGGGGGAGAAGAGGGCCTTCTGTACACCTGGGCTATACGCCGCCAGCTGGTAAAAACATTGCCTGGTTTTACAATGAGGTTACCATACCCACCGGCCAGGACCCCATAGGATCTTACTTTATGTCGAATGGATTCAGCCAGGGATATTTTGGTATACAGGTCAACAGTAGTACAGAAAGAAGAGTCCTGTTTTCTGTTTGGAGTCCGGCCAATACAGATGATCCCAACAGTATTCCCGACTCGTTGAAAATAGAACTGCTCCGCAAAGGACCGAATGTAGTCAGCGGCAGCTTTGGTAATGAAGGCGCCGGCGGACAAAGTTACCTGGTATACAACTGGCAGGCAGGTAATACCTATCGGTTCCTCACCAAAGCAGAACCGGTGGCACAAAATAAAACCATCTTCACCAGTTGGTTTTATGCCCCTGAAACCGGCTCCTGGCAGTTGATTGCGAGTTTCAAACGGCCGCAAACAAATACCTATCTCACGGGTCTTTATTCTTTCCTCGAAAACTTCTCTACCGATACTGGTTTTAAAGGACGTAAAGGGCAGTATGGTAATCAATGGGTATGCGATACCAATGGCAACTGGTATGAGCTGACGACTGCGAAATTCACAGGCGACGCTACAGCAACTGCCCAGTCGCGTATGGACTTTGCCGGTGGCGTGGAAAACAATCGTTTCTATCTCCGTAACTGCGGGTTCTTTGCAGGCTTCCTGAAACTGAATACGCCGCTCAGCCGCACGGCTTCCGGTACGGCGCCGGTGATTAATTTCAATCAGTTACCGTAATCCATCTATCAGCATAAAAAGTAAACGCATCTTCCGGAGAAGATGCGTTTACTTTTTATCTTTCAACCAGCACAGACGGCTATACTTTTTTAAATACCACAATGCCGTTATGGCCGCCGAATCCAAAGGTATTACTCATGGCTACAGTCACCGGTTTCTCCAGGGCAGTGGTGAGTACTACCGGGAAACCTGCAGGGATGGCGGGATCCAGGTGAGTGGTATTGATGGTAGGGGGGATAATACCGGCCCGGATGCTCATCACACTGGCAATGGCTTCAATAGCGCCGGCAGCACCCAGCAGGTGGCCGGTCATGGATTTGGTGGCACTCACATGTAAGTGCGCCGGCTGTGTCCCAAACAACTTGCTGATGGCACTGATTTCACTGAGATCACCTACCGGTGTGGAAGTAGCGTGTGCATTCAGGTAGCTTACTTCGTCCTTATTCAGGCCGGCATCTTTCAAGGCAAATTCCATGGCGCGGTAAGCACCCAGTCCTTCCGGATGCGTGGCCGTCATATGATAGGCGTCAGCCGTCATTGCGGCCCCGGCTACTTCGGCATAAATGACGGCGCCACGTGCCACCGCATGTTCATATTCTTCCAGCACCAGTGCGCCGGCGCCTTCTCCCATTACAAAACCATCGCGGTCGGTATCAAACGGACGGGAAGCAACTGCCGGTGCATCATTGCGTACTGACATCGCTTTCATGGCGCAGAAACCGCCTACGGAAGCAGGCGTGATGGGCGCTTCGGAACCGCCGGTAATAATTACTTTCGCCTTACCTGCACGGATATACGTTAATGCATCCATAATAGCAGTATTGGAAGTCGCGCAGGCCGATACTGTGGTATAGTTGATACCCATCAGGCCATACTTGATGGAAATCATACCGGAAGCCATATTCGCGATAAGCTTGGGTACAAAGTAAGGACTGAACCGGGGCTGCAGATCACCGTTTACATATTCGGTTACCTGCTCTTCAAAGGTTTGCATTCCCCCTTGTCCGGACCCCCAGATAACACCGGTGTCAAACGGGTCCATGGTATTGAAATCCAGACCAGACTCCCGGATCGCCTGATCCGCAGCCACCATGGCATATTGCGTAAACGGATCTGTTCTCCGGAAATCGCTTTTGTCCAGCAGCGCAGCTGCATCGAATTGTTTCAGCTCACAGGCAAAACGGGTTCTGAAACGGGAAGCATCAAAACGGGTAATCGTGGCGGCGCCCGAAGTACCGGCTATCAGCTGATTCCAGAAATCGGTGACATTGTTGCCGATAGGGGTAACTGCCCCCATTCCTGTTATAACAACTCTTTTCATAGTTTGATTTTATTAGCGTAAATCTTCCAGTAACTGATCTGCAATCTTTCGGAAAGTTGCCGGACCCAGTATCCTGGATAATAAAAGAGATGATTGAAGATTAGACATGATGATCAGTGCGCGGTCTTCTGCCTGCCCGTTAAAATGCAGCCGCTTGTGTTTGCGGCCCGTTTCCAGGCAATCGGTCATCCACACCAGGATACGGGTAGCCATGGTGTGTACTTTATCCCGCATGGCCGGCGTGAGCGTTTCAAAGTCGGCCGCCAGGGAACCGATTAAACAGATGTTGCCCGCACTGCTGTGTTTCCGGAAAACGTCAAACAGTTTCTGTAACTGTACGTCTTCCGGTAATTTTTTCCATTTTTCTATGTTGGCATCAAACCGCGCTATTTCCATATCTATCACACCGGCTCCCAGATCGGCCTTGGCCGGGAAATGATAATGTATCGCCGCGTTCTTGATCGCCAACGGATCGGAAATATCTTTGTAGCTGAAGGCATTGAAGCCTTTGGTACGTACCAGCCGGTCAGCCATGGACACTATTTTATCTTTTGTTCCGGACATAATATGCAGGTAGATTTCCGGCAAATATACTTACTTGGTAGTAAGTAAGCAAACAAGCTTTTTTTATCACCCCCAAACGGGAGGGCTATCGCCCCTTCCGCCCACCGGGTAATATTATCCGTACATCTATATTTTGTTATGTGCTTTGGTAATTAATTTTTAATTTGTATGCAATCTTGTAATCCCATATGTCAACACTTTCCTCCAACCGTATAGCTTCCCTGGATATATTACGTGGCCTTGTGATGATACTGATGACCCTGGACCATGTCCGCGATTTTTTCCATGAAACAGCATTGAAGGCAGACCCGATGGACCCGGCGGGTACTACGCTGGCGTTATATTTTACCCGGTGGATGACGCATTTCTGTGCGCCTGCCTTTGTATTGCTGGCAGGGGTATCGGCTTATCTGGGAGCGCAGTTCCGCCCACCGAAAGAGGCCGCGTTACTCCTGATCAAACGCGGTATCTGGCTGATCATCGCTGAAATATTGATCGTTACCCTGGGTATCAGCTTCGATCCGTTTTACCGTACGATTATTCTGCAGGTGATATGGGCGATTGGCTGGAGTATGATTTTACTGGGATTACTGATACGTACCTCCTTTCGCGTGATACTGGTCACCGGCATCATACTGGTGGCAGGACACAATCTGCTGGATATGGCACAGTTGCCGGACAGGTCTACCGCAACAGGTATCGCATGGCAGGTACTGCTGACTTCTCCCGGTACCCAGTATGCCTGGGATACCATACACCGGATCAATGTAATTTATGCCATCCTGCCCTGGACCGGCATTATGTTGCTGGGCTATTGTCTTGGCGTATTTTACAAAAAAGGAGCAGACCCGGAAAACAGAAAATGGATACTGCTGTATACCGGTACTGCTTTAACGGTGTTGTTTGTGATCCTGCGGGTAATCAATGTATATGGTAACCCAACGCCCTGGCACCCGCAACAGGGCTGGACCCGCGACGTGCTGGCATTCCTGAATACCAGTAAATACCCGCCTTCTTTGCAATATACCTGTATGACGCTGGGCCCCGTATTGCTGGCTTTATTGCTGCTGGAAAAGGCCCGGTCACCATGGGCGCGGTGGGTAGCTGTATTCGGTAGTGTACCTTTCTTTTATTACGTGCTGCACTTTTTTGTGTTGCATGCCTGTCTGGCCATCGTATATCTGCTGGCCGGTTATCCGGTGGCAGCCTACTATAATCCTGCCATGTACCTGCCTTTCTGTTTCCGGCCCATCAACTTTGGCTACAGCCTGCCGGTAGTATACCTGATCTGGATATCAGCCGTGATCGCATTATATTTTCCTACGCGGTGGTTTGCCCGTTATAAACAATCGCACCGGCAGTGGTGGCTGAAATATGTATAAACCTCCGGCGATAACAGCCAGGAGGAACAATCGCAGCAGAATGGGTGTTATTAGGTTATCACCTCTTTAAAATTACCTGCGATGAAAAATCTGATCTTACTGCTCATATGTATAATGGCAGCCACTATGGAGATCCAAGCCCAGGATGCCATGTATGCAGACCGGAATGAAAAATGGGAAGCCAGAAAAGCCCGGCATGCCAAAAAAATCTCCCTGAAAGCATTAAAGGGAGAAACCGTCAACGAGGCTACCCGGCAACGGTTTGAAGCCGACTTCCAGCCTGCTACCGATGTGGTATGGCAGCGCACCGCTCACTTTGATGAAGTAGCCTTCACCAATGGAGAAGGCAAAAAGCTAAAGGCCTACTACGATGGCGATGGCCAGCTGGTAGGCACTACCCGTGCCGCATCTTTTAGTGAACTGCCACCGGCAGCCCAACAGGAGATAGCCAGGCATCATACCGATTACGCCAATGCCCCCGTAATTTTTTTCGATGACAATGAAACCAATGATACCGATATGATCCTGTATGGGGCGCAGTTTGACGATGCAGATAATTACTTTGTTGAATTAAAAGACAAACGGGGTCGCCCGATCGTATTACAGGTGAATAAGCAGGGTGAAGTCGCGTTTTTTGCCAACATACCACAAGCCCGGTAATAAAAACCCATATGGACAACCATTATACCTGCTGTGACCGATTGTGTTGCAAGACAGGTTGGATGTAGTGTAGTCGCCCGGGTGCCAGTGTCTGCTTGAGTTTCCTGGCGTCGTAATATTCCGGATTGCGTAAATATTTTTCCTGATCGGATAGCTGACCGCAGTAGCGATATATCAATTTTGCGGAAAACAGGACAGATCTATGAGCAAACACGCCGGCCTGATGATGATTTTATCATTCTTTTTTCTCCTCCCTTATACACTCTTTGCAGCAGATGAACAGAACGGTGTCATCAAAGGTAAACTGGTGACTACAGACGGTAAAGCCGCTGCAGATGTGGTGGTATTACTGAAAGAAACCAATGAAACCACCGTATCGGATGCAGATGGCACCTTTGTATTTGAACAGGTAAAACCAGGTACCTATCAGCTGGAAGTAACGCTGATGGGGTATAATACCGTTACGGAACAGGTAACGGTACAAACAGGTAAAACCACGCAGGTAAAGCTGAAACTGGATGTCAGCAGTAAAGCCCTGAAAGAAGTGGTGATTACCGGCAGCCATAATAAGCTCATTAAAACCACATCGCAGGATGTGGCAAAGATGCCCATTAAAAACCTCGAAAATCCGCAGGTATACAGTACCATCACCAAAGACCTGTTGCAGCAGCAACTGGTGTTTTCTGTAGACGACGCGCTGAGAAATGCACCCGGCCTGGCCAGAATGTGGGATGCTACCGGCCGCGGAGGCGATGGCGGCGGCTATTACAACATGCGGGGCTTCATCGTACAGAGTAAACTGCGCAACGGGCTGGCCGGCAACGTAACGGCCAAAATAGATGCCTATAACCTCGAGAGCGTGGAAGTGATTAAAGGACCTTCTGCCACTTTATTCGGTAATAACCTTACTTCCTATGGTGGCCTCATTAACCGGGTGACCAAAAAGCCTTACGATCATTTTGGCGGAGAGGTTTCCTATGCGATGGGTAGTTATGGTTTTAACCGCGTCAGTGCGGATGTAAATACGCCGCTCGATAAAGCCAATGATGTACTGTTACGGGTAAATACGGCCTACAATTATGAAGGTAGTTTCCGCGACAACGGGTTTAATAAAAACTTTAGTTTCTCTCCCAGCTTATCTTATCGGATTAATGACCGGTTGTCTTTCCTCTTTGACGCCGAATTTTCTACCGGACAGAATACCGGCCTGGGTGTTTATTTCTTTCCGTTTAACCAGCGCGTGGCCGCTCTCGGAACAGACCGCGCAGATAAACTCTCCATCGACTACAAGCGTTCCTATGCCAGCAATGATCTGTATCAGACCGCCCGCAATACGAACCTGTATGGGATGATGACCTACAAAATAAATGAGCAGTGGAAGATGAGCACGCACATAGCGGCTACGAACAGTTATTCGGATGGTCCTTCTCCTTATTTCTACCTGCTGTCTGATGAAGCAGCCACCGGTGTGAAAGGAGCGGTAGGCAATAATTACATCTCCCGCAATGACCAGTTTACAAAAGACAGCCGCGATAACATCATAGAGATACAACATAATTTCAACGGCGATTTTAAAATCGGTAACCTGAGAAACCGTTTTGTCGGAGGCCTGGATTTCTTCCAGCAAAAATCCAATCAGTTTTTTGGCGGCGGCGCTTACGATACCATCCGTACTACCGGCACTATTCCCGGCTATGGTAACTTCAACCGCCGTAACCTGGATACACTCTACAATAATCACGGTTACGCCTCTACGTACCCGATACGCCTGATGACCAATACCTACAGCGCCTATGTATCGGACTTGCTGAATATCACAGATAACCTGATGGTACTGGCCGCCCTGCGTATTGACTATTTTGATAACAAGGGCAACTTTAATGAAGCGGCAGGTACTTACCAGGGTGGTTATCAGCAAACAGCGCTCTCGCCTAAATTTGGTATCATTTACCAGCCGGTAAAAGAAAAAGTGTCGTTGTTTGCCAATTACCAGAATGGTTTCTCCAATAAAACCGGCGCCGATAAGAATGGTAATGGCTTTAAACCAGAGCAGGCCAACCAGATAGAAGGTGGGGTAAAACTATTATTACTCGATGGTAAAATTACCAGTACCATCAGTGTCTATAACATCAAAGTAAAAAACATCGTCCGGGCAGATCCTTCCGCACCAAACTTCTCTATCCAGAATGGTACACAGGTGAGCAAGGGCGCGGAAGTGGAAATCATAGCCAACCCGGTGCGTGGCCTGAACATCGTGGCCGGTTATGCCTATAATGATGCCACCTTTGTAGAGGGCGAAGCCAGTGTAACCGGATTACGTCCGTCTACCGCAGGCTCGCCAACGATGGCTAATCTGTGGGTGAGTTACCGCATTTCAACCGGTGTCGCCAGAGGGCTGGGGATTGGCTTTGGCGGGAATTATGCCAGCGATAACAAAGTCGTGAATGACCATGCCCTGGGCGCCTTCATCTTGCCGGCTTATACCGTCCTGAATGGCAGTATCTTTTATGAGCAGGCCCGTTTCCGCTTCGGTCTGAAAATGGATAACATCACCAACAAAAAATACTGGATCGGCTATACGACCGTAAATCCGCAGCCGCTGAGAAGCGTTACCGGCAGTATTGCCTTTAAATTTTAAAAACAGCGGGTGATAAAATAATGGGTGAGGTATTAATAAGAAACACTTTTTATGATGACTCACTTTTCAGATCCATCCGACAAACAATTTGCGAAAGACATTATCCAGGGCGCACCGCAGCAAAGTAAGAGCTGGCTGGCTTTTGACCACGCCGTGATGGAAACGCCTTCGGCCATTCCACAGAAATACAAGGAGCTGATAGCGATCGGTATTGCACTTACGACCCAGTGTCCCTATTGTATTGATAAGCATGTACAACAGGCGCGCCAGCAGGGAATGACGGAAGCAGAATTGTCGGAAACGATTATGATTGCTGCTGCTTTACGTTCCGGCGCGGCCATTGGATATGGCTTGCTGGCCACAAAAATATATAGGAAGGAGGGGCTTTAAGCCCCTTTTTCTGTGCTCACCTTTTTCAACTGCTGCAGGCATTTATATTTCTGGTTGTCTGCCGTATGCCGGTTCTTCCAACCCATTTGCTGCATCAGTTTTTGCATGGGCACCTGATAAAAGAAAAGGGCTTTCAGCAGGCGGCGGCAATGACGGGTAATGCGTTGCAACCAACCAGATACCTGTTCTTCGGGCGGCATCTCCTGCTTTATTTCTACGGCAACCGGCAGTGTAACCAGTTCCGTTTCCGGCAATTCGTGCCGGCGTTGCCGTAACTGTTTTAACCACGAGTTCCGGGCAATGGCGTACAAATAAGTGTGCGGAGAGGCCGTCAATTGAAAATCCGGCGTGGCCAGCTTTTGCGAGAATACGGATATGGCATCCTGAAAAACATCTTCTGCATCTTCCCGGCTGCCGCCATTCCGTAATATAAAGGCGGTTACCGTAGGAAAACACGTGTCATAGAGTGATTGCAAGGGAAGAGATCGCGGGTCTTTCATACCGGGAATTTACAAATTAAGTCTTATTACCGCGCAGACAAACCTGAAAAAAAACCGCTATTGGTAGCAGTTCTTTTTCAGGTTTATTTATGAAGCCATGCGTAACGCCGGATGTTGATACCGTAGCTCCGGGCAAATATATAGATAGCTACAAGCCCGATAATACCCGCCATACATACGGTCAGCCGCGGTCCGGCATACTGTGCCACGATGCCGGTCACCAGGCTGCCAACGGGAATCATACCCTGATAAGCCATGATGTAGTAACTGATCACACGTGCCCGCATTTTGGGA
The DNA here is from genome assembly GCF_025989125.1 of Chitinophaga nivalis. Lineage (NCBI taxonomy): Bacteria > Pseudomonadati > Bacteroidota > Chitinophagia > Chitinophagales > Chitinophagaceae > Chitinophaga > Chitinophaga nivalis. Next base: position 4,540,631 of record NZ_JAPDNR010000001.1, read on the forward strand.
TGGGCATGTGTTTGTATATAGGTATTGATGGAAGATGTCTGTGCCATCATACCGATGCCGGAAAAGGTCATAAACAGGAGGGCGGCCGGCAGCCAGGTGGCATAGGCCAGTAACAGCAGGCTGCCGCCAAAGATAAGACTGGCGGTAATCATAATCCGGATCATATCTTTTTCGCCTTTCAGCTGCGCCATATAAACGGTGGCAAAAACAGCGCCCAGCCCGGCGGCACTTTCAAACCAGCTAAACGTAGTGGCGTTCCCGTTAAACAGGTCTTTGGCAAAAACCGGCATGAGCGTGTTGAAGGGCATGACAAACAAACTACTGGCCGCCAGCATGAGTAACAAAGAGGCGAGGTGTTTGTCGGCAGCAACATATTGAAATCCTTCCTTTAATTCCGTCCAGATACTGTTTTCCGTGATGATCACCGGCTGTGGCGCCGGGCGCATGAGAAAAAGGGAAATCATCACGGGAATATAGCTGAGGAAGTTGCCCAGAAAACAAACATCCTCGCCAAAGGTACTGAGGATAATGCCTGCCAGCGCCGGTCCGGCAATGCGGGCAATATTTCCTACCGTGGAGTTGAGGGCAATGGCGTTGGGCAGATCATTTTTATCGGTCACCATTTCCAGGATCATGGACTGCCGGCAGGTGACGTCAAAAGCATTAATGATGCCCTGTATCAGCGTAAGCATAATGATAGCCGGAACATTATATACCCGGCAAAGCAACATGATGGCCAAAGCGGCGGCTTGTAGCATGGCTATGACCTGGGTCACGATCATGATGCGGTAACGGTTATGCCGGTCGATGTAGCTGCCGGCAAAAGGCGATAATACCAGGGAGGGAATCAGGCTGACGAAACTGGTGATCCCCAGCAGGAGGGCGGAATTGGTTAGCCGGTATACCAGCCAGCATACAGCTGTTTTTTGTATCCAGCTACCCAGGAAGGAAATGGATTGGCCGGCAAAGAAGAGCCGGAAGTTGCGGGATTTTAATGCGCGAAAAACATTCATCTGTCAAATATTTAGAAAGGCCTGTCGCCTTTATGGAGCATGGTTAATGATGGTGCAAATTTCACACATTGGGGTATATTTGTAAAATAGATTGTTTTAATGATATTCATTGGTAAAAACGATTGATGTATGGAGCTCCGTCAACTCACCTATTTCATAAAAGCAGCCGAAACGGCTCATTTTACGGCGGCAGCAGCGGCAGTATATATTACGCAGTCTACGTTGTCGCAGCAAATCAAGCAACTGGAAAATGAACTGGGGATGCTGTTGTTCGACCGGGTAGGCAAACAGGTAAGGCTCACGGAAGCGGGCCGCGTTTTTTTATTACACGCCCGCCAGATATTACTGGAAGTGGAAAAGGGAAAACAAGCGATTCAGGACCTGCAACAACTGTTGAGCGGTGAGTTACGTATAGGCGTTACCTATGCCTTCACCTCGTTGCTGCTGCCAGCTCTGACAGCTTTCTCCGGAAAGTATCCCGGCATTAAAATCTATGTGGAGTACGGCACTACGGAAGACCTGGAACGTAAGTTACGTTCATCGGAACTGGATTTTATCCTGGCCTTTCACGAGGGAGCGCCTTATAAAGACCTGGCTATGCGACCGCTGTTTACCGCCAAAATAGTTATGGCGGTTTCGACCAAACATAAGCTGGCCGGTCTGCCACGGGTGAACCTGAAAATGCTGCATGGGATGGAACTGATCCTGGCATCGAAGGGGTTTAGTTCCCGCGACTTCCTGGATGAAATTCTCCTGCGGCATAAAATCCATCCGGTCATAAAAATAGAGCTGAATGATGTACACTCGTTGTTATCCCTGGTAGAAAAGGGACAATGGGTTACGCTGCTCAATGAGCAGGCATTGACGGGATGGAAAAACCTGGTAGCGATACCGATAGAAGGAAGGGAGCTATTACGCCATGCAGCTGTTCTATGGCAGAAAGATACTTACCGCAAAAAGGCGGCGGATTTGTTTGAGCAGGAATTGCTGAAAAATATCCGGCACGTGTAGCCGGTATCCGGTAGGGGAAAATGTCACGCAGCAGCAGCCAGTGCTGCCGCATGACAACCGGGGTTATTGTTCGTTGCGCAATGCAGCCGTATGGCAGTTGTAATAAGTTTCAAAGTCCTGTTGGAGCTGCGCAGCGGAAGGATAACCCACCATTTTCGCGATCTGGGATAAGGTAATCCGGGTCGTCACCAGCCACTCAAAGACATGCGCCATTTTCTCCTGTAACACCAATTCTTCCAGGGAGATGTTAAACTCCTGTTCAAAGGGCCCTTTGAGCAGATCTCTGTGAATACCAAATTCCAGGCAAAGGCTCGCCGGCGTATGGGGCTGATCCAGTTTATTGACGATGTAGGTGAGTATATTATTAAGCTGGCTGTGTTGCGTTTGGTTCATCATGATAGGAGCAGGGGCGGTCAGTTGCCGGGTATAATTGGCAAAGAAATCCACCGCATTGCGCCGGTAAAAAAGATCACCGGTACTACCAATATGCCGGCTGCTGAGTATCCGGTCTCTTATCAGACGGCTCACTGCATTCATTTTGAACGGAACGGTGTGCAGCGGTGCTGTAACATCGCCGATGTGCATATCTGCCAATGGTTTGAACACCGGAAATTCTTTTGCGAGTACAGGGAGGTAGGAGGGCCTGAGATTAATATGGAAACTCATGGCATACTCCTGGTTGGGCCGGGCGGCATGTTTGACCGGCATGACGTTAAACATACTCACTTCTTCATGGCGGAGCATCAGTTTCGTGCCTTCATGCAGTTCTACCGGAATGGTGTCGGATACATGGAGGGCGATGACCTGTTCCACGGCAAAGGGTTCTACCAATACGCCGGGTGCTACTTTGATAATATGCAGGTAGATAATAAGACCTCCGGTATCTATTTGTTGATCCAGAATGAGGCCATTGGCGTCTTCGGAGTAAAAGTACCGGGCATGTTGGATCAGCATTGGGTGAAAAGCCGGTGGAATTTTTTCATACGTGGTATAGCTCTTGTCTTTTCTTTCGATGTACAAGATCTTAGAAGGAGGCTGCTTCATGGTTTAATTACATCGTTTTATTAGGTTGATAAATTCATTGGAAATGGAGGACACTGTCCCGGGAGAAGTAGTAGTTAGCTTTGGTTGTTTCTTTCAGGCTCTCCAGAAAGATGGTGATGGCTGTGGTTCTTTCAATACTACCGGTGAATTTCTCGGTGGAAATCAGTTGATTATCCATTTTTACACGAACGCCGTACCAACGGGACAACACCGTGCATATTTCGGGTAAAGAGGTGGCTGTAAAGTAGTGGATGCCTTTACGCCAGCTGAGTTCTATATCTGCATCAAATGGTTTCAGGTGCAGGGCCTGGGTATTTGCACTGTATATGGCTTGCAGTCCTGGTTTTACCAGGATGGTCTTATGGCCGGCATTCACGCGTACGGAGCCTTCCACGAGCGATACTTTTACCACGCCGCTGTCGTAGCTGTTGACATTGAAGCTGGTACCCAGTACTTCTGCACGGCTGTGGGGCAGGTGTACAATGAACGGACGGGAAGGATCTTTGGCGATCTTCAGATAGGCTTCTCCGTTAATGGTGATTTCCCGGGTGTTGCCTTTGAAGGCAAACGGAAATTCCATTTTGGTAACGGCATTCAGGAATACGAGGGTACCATCCGGTAGTTTGATCTGATAATCTTGTCCTACCGGTACTTTCAGGGTGTTGATACCATCGGGTAATGCGCTTTCGTTGTTGTAGGAAAGCGTTTTGTTTTTATTGGTCAGTTGTTTGCCTTCTACATTAATATTTTCGCTGGCATTGGAAAGCAGAATGGTTTTTCCGTTGGCCAGTTGTAATTGTATGTCTTCGTGGGAGATCAGCGAGGGGACTGCAGCCAGGGCAGGTTGTTGCCGGGAAGACTGCCACCATTTCCAGCCTGTGAATACGACGGCTGTAAATATAGCCGCAGCAACAGCCAGCCGGATAACCAGTTGGCGGACAGGATGTCTTTTTTCTTCGAAGTCAATGACTTCCAGCCAGGGCGTATTGCCGGCAGGTGGAGGCGTCTGGAGGAGAGATTCCCATTTTTCCCGTACATGCTCATCTTCTTCAATCAGTTCATCCAGTAGTTGTTCATCGTCCGCAGAAATGGTCCCGGCCAGTTTCTCCGTCATTAACATGTATATTTTATCTGAACTCCTCATTTACACTATTAAACAGATTAATTAATCGCGTGGGGTATTCACAACTGGATTTTTCTTAAATATGTGCGCAGTGTTTTTAGTGCGTTGGCAATCTGTTTTTTGACAGTTTCTTCGCTGATCTGCATCGCAGCAGCTATTTCCTTACGTGTTTTGTGTTCCAGATATGCTAACCGGAATACAAGCAGCTGCCGCTCCGGTAACAGGTTGATGGCATTCTCCAACTGCTGTTTTAATTCATTGTTCTCGAGCTTATTATTAGGCGGTGTATAATCTGCCGCCAGCATAATTTCTTTCATCCGCTTTTTACGGGTATCATCCTTGGCAATCTTATTCAGGCAGCGATTTTTAATGCTGACAAAAAGGAAGTTCTTTAATGTTTGAATATTAGTAAGATCTATTTTCTCGTAACGCGCATTTTGCCAGAAATCAATGAAAAATTCCTGCACCAGTTCCCGGGCCTCTTCCTCATTTTTTAATATAGTCATGGCAGTTACCAGCAACCATTGCCGGTAGGCAATGTAAAAATGCTGAAATGCCGCTATACTACCAGTTTTTAACTGTGCCAGCAATTCAGTATCATTGGTAGTTGCACTCATGCGCTGTTTTAATTGATAAAATAGGGGGTAAAGATGTAAAAATACCAGCCCTTTCTCCCCTCCGGGGAAAATATTCGGTTAATAGGTAATGATTTTATTCGGTTTGATATGGTCAGATATGCAGATGATCTTATAAATTGACATACAGCAACCGGCTTTGTAATGGGCCATCTGACTAGCATCCAAATGATATATTCGATGAAATGAATGTTACGGATTTTAAATTTAAAGACTAGTTTGTTAATCGCTTGTTAATCAGGGGTCAGGCGGCAACAAAGTACTGCGATATAATAGCAGTATTGACGTAACCGCTTGAAAATAAGACAGGAACAGCTAAAAAGGAATTTTCCTGTTTTAACTGCTCCTGCTATACGTAGTTGGTCGTACTACTTATTTCTTTTTGGCACCCCGTTTTTTGGGCTTGCCATACTTCAACATCATCTTCTCTTTATGGCTTACCTTTTTGTTTACCTTCATATTTTTAGCCTTCTTCTCATGAAAAGCCGGCCCGGCATCCTCCCGTTTGGGTACTTTCACCAGCACATTCCGCATATGCACTTTCGGTTGCTCATCAGGGGTCAGTACCTCGGAAATAACCAGATCCTCCGGTAATGGCTGTACGGGAATCCGATAGTTCATCAGGGTTTCTATCCTTTCCAGGTTCTCTGCTTCTGCTGTTTTGGTCAGCAGGATGGCAATCCCCTTTTTATCGGCTCTCCCGGTTCTGCCTATACGGTGAATGTAGTTTTCAGGTACTTCCGGGGTATCGAAATTAATGACATGGGTAACGGAAGCGATATCCAGTCCGCGGGCCACAATATCCGTGGCAATCAGGAACCGGTATTCCCCGCTTTGAAAGCTTTTCACCGTATTGAACCGGTGGTTTTGCTCTTTATTGGAGTGGATAATCCCTACTTTTCCGGGGAATTCCTTCTCCAGCTGTTCATGCAGGTCATCTGCCAGTTGTTTGGTTGCCGCAAAAATCAGGGTCCGGGTCATGGTCGGATCATCTGTAATCAGCAGCTCCAGCAAATTCACTTTTGTATAGAAGTTGGGCACATGGTATACTACCTGGTCAATATTTTCCAGGGGAGTACCGGTGGGCGCGGCCTCTATACGTACGGGATTATTAAAATGGGTTTCGATCAGCTTTTCTACGTCTTCGGTGATAGTCGCCGAAAACAGCAGGTTTTGACGTTTGTCCGGCAGCAGGTCCAGGATATTCCGTAACTGTGTCCGGAAGCCCAGGTTCAGCATTTCATCTACCTCGTCAATGATCAGCCGTTTAACAGACTTCATTTTCAGGGCGCCGCTCAGAATCAGGTCATACAAGCGGCCGGGAGTAGCTACCAGTACGTCCAGCTTGTTTTTAACCGCTTCCATCTGCGGGTTCATGTTCACCCCACCGTAAACGCCCATAACTTCCACACTCATATAGGTGGTCAGGCGTTTCACAGCTTCCACCACCTGCACTACCAGTTCCCGGGTAGGCACTATAATGAGTATCTGCGGATATTTTTCTTTTGAAAACTTAAACTGACGGAGGGTCGGCAACAGATAGGCAAACGTCTTACCCGTACCGGTTTGTGCAATACCACACACATCCTGTCCCGACATGATCACGGAAAAAGCCCGCTCTTGTATGGTGGTAGGCTGTTTGAGGCCTATCTCATCCAATGCATTTAATAAAGGAGTATTCAGGTTTAAATCACCAAAAGTCATGATGCTACTATAAATATGAACGGCAAAGGTAAAGAATTACGGGTTAGGAACAGCGGGAAACCGGTGTTGTAGCCTGTAAGCACTACCTGCCCAGTATCTTCTTCCTGTGCTGCAGCCCCCAGCGGTGGAGCGCATCAATCACGCTGTTCAGCGTATCTGCGTAGGGGGTAAGGGTATATTCTACCGATACCGGCTGGCTGTCATACACCGTTCTTTTTACCAGCTTATGTGTTTCCAGGTCTTTCAGTTCTTTCGATAATACTTTGGAGGTGATCCGGGGTATACTCCGTTCAATATCCCGGAAACGTTTATGTCCGCTCGATACCGCAATAATAATGGGGAGTTTCCATTTGCCACTGATAACATCCAGGGCATCCCTTACCGGCATAATTACTTTCTGACAGTCGGTATGACTGGTTTCCCGGCAAATAGAGCGGGCGTTGCTGGTTGCAGTTAGTTCCATATAGGCGACAGTTAAGCTACCCCGGTATCTTACAGTATACTGCTTTCCTTTGGGTAACTGGTTACTTTATGATAGCAAATATATTAACTTTGTAGTAGAGAGATAAATAATAATACCATGAAAGTAGAAATATGGTCTGATATAATGTGTCCGTTTTGCTATATCGGCAAGCGGAAGTTTGAAGAGGCCCTGGAACAGTTTCCGGACAAGGAGAAGATCACAGTGGAGTGGAAGAGCTTTCAGCTCAACCCGGATTTAAAACCCGAACCCGGCACAGATGTTTACGACTATCTGGCTGCTAAAAAAGGGCAATCCCGTGAATGGTCTTTATCCATGCATGCCCAGGTGGTGAATATGGCTAAGGAAGCCGGTCTGACCTATGATTTCGACAAGGCGATTGTTGCCAATTCCTTTCATGCCCATCGCCTGATTCAGCTGGCCAAACAGCACCGGCTGGGAGATGAGGCGGAAGAGCGCCTGTTTGCTGCCTATTTTACGGAAGGAAAAGATATGAGTAATCTCGATACGCTGACGGAAATAGGCGTGGCTATCGGATTGGATAAAGCCCTGCTGCAGGAGGTGCTGCACTCCGCCGCATTTGCAGATGCCGTGGAAAAAGACAACGCGGAAGCAGCAGAACTGGGCATCCAGGGCGTACCGTTTTTTGTACTGGACCGTAAGTATGCGGTATCCGGCGCACAGCCGGTGGCAGCATTTTCTCAGGCACTTGGCCAGGCATATCAGGAGTGGCATACTACGCAGCCGCTGATAATGCCGGATGGCTTGTCCGGAGAAGTATGCACACCAGATGGTAATTGCAGCTGATAACACATAGATAGCATTACACAAGAAGGGTGTCTTAACAAAAAGGCACCCTCTTTTTTTGTGTGGTAAAGCCACTTCGGATGCATTTCTATAGTGACAGTACAATTTTACCAAATAGAGGTCTGTCCCGTTTCGTATCTGCTATTCTTTGATGGGCACTTTTAATGTCTTCAATCGGATACACACTGTCTATAACAGGCTTCACCTGTCCGGTTTCAATTAAGCGGGTAATATGCCGGAGTTCATCCCTGTTTTGCCGGGTAAAAACGAAATGATAGGTAGCATTTTTCTCCCAGGCGTGGATAAGGTTTTGCGGCAGGGCAATATCAACCAGTGTTACAATGCTACCATAGTTAGCCAGGGCACGTGGACTGTCCGAGAGCGTACTGCCCCCGACGGTATCAATAATGACATCCACTCCTTTTCCCTTAGTATGCGCCTGTATTTCTTCAACGTAATTTTTTTGATGATGGTCAATAACTACATCCGCTCCAAGCTGCTGCAGTTGCTCCTGTAAAATGCTTTGCCCTGTTGTGTACACAAAAGCCCCCAGTGATTTAGCCACCTGTATGGCGAATGTTCCAATGCCACCTGCACCGCCGAGGATAAGAATAGTATCCCCTTTTTTCAGTTTAGCCCGTACCACCAGCATTTCCCATACCGTTCCCCCAATAAGCGGAACCGCAGCAGCTTCCTCGTAACTAAGATTAGCAGGCATCCTGGACAACGAAGATGCGTCTGTCAGGTGATACGCCGCATAACTACCGGTACCGCCAAAACGTGGAGAGTAATAGACTTTATCGCCGGGACGCCACTTTTTCACGTTTTCACCCACAGCTATCACGTCGCCTGCAATATCATGGCCGGTTATGATTGGCAACTCAAACAGCGACGCATAGTCCCCGCGTCTTACCTGGTAATCGAGCGGATTTACCGAGGTTGCCTTTACCTTCACCAGTACCTGGGAAGGAGTGGTGATGGCAGGAGTAGGCATGTCCGTTAGCTGGAGCACTTCTGGTCCGCCATAGTTGTTGATGACAATTGTTTTCATTGTTTAGAAATTTCGCTTATTCTCGAAATATATAAGTAAAAAAATCAGAACGCCTTTTGGATTAATTTGTTCAGCGTCTCTATCGCCCCTTCATTACGTTTGTAGTAGGTCCACTGGCCCACCCGGGTAGCTACGATAAGCCCGCATTTTTGTAATAAACTCAGGTAGTCTGATGTGGTGGATGGAGATAAACCGGCCTTTTGGGTAATGTCGCTTACACAAACACCCAGATTTGGATCATAGTCCAGCAACTCCTCCGCAGGAAAATGGAGGTGAGGCTGTTTGAGCCAGATAAGTATGTTTATTCGCGTCTCATTACTGAGCGCTTTAAAAACCATAATTAATTCCATGATGCAAACATATCGAGATTTTCCGAAATGCCGAAATTAAAATTTAAGGGACAAGATACACATCCATGAAAGGATGAACAACACACCATTTCTTTGTCAGGTTGGGCACACATCAAAGCAAAAGCGATTAAGTGGAGCAGGCAGCAGGCAAAGAACAGCGCGCCGGAAGCCGCATTCGGTCCGTTGAAAAGTAATAACCGGTTCAATTGCTTTAGGTCGTGCAGGTGCTGTAAAGTAAAGATGAATGCTGGATCGTAGTTAAAAAAGACCATTAAGACTATCCTGCATCCTTTAAAATTCAATATCAACAGCATCCGGGAACTAACCTATTTGATAGGAGAAATAATAGTTGAGAGATCTGCATACAAACAACTTCAACTTTAATGCAAATAAAAAGAGGCTACTTTTTGATACCGCCTTTTTTATGTACACGTTAAAACGGTTAGCATACATGGGTGTTTTTCCTTTTTAAATTCTTATTAGCTTTACCATACAAATTGCTATACTATGGCCTTGCTAAAGAGGATCAATCCATTTTCCCGGCAAAACAACGACACAGGTTTTGGTACCAATGCCAGTGGTTTCGGCGGCCGGTTTATTAATCGCGACGGCAGCTTTAACCTGCGGCGGGAGGGTCGCCCGTTCAAGGATCGTTTTAATGTATACCATATGATGCTGAGCGTGCCCGTGTGGCAGTTCGCCGTGGTGATCCTGTTGTTTTATTTTACCATCAACCTGCTGTATACAGGCGTATACTGGTGGCTGGGCCCCGAACAGCTGCAGGGGGTGATGGGTGCAACACCCTGGGCCAAATTCAAGGAACTTTTTTTCTTTAGCACCGAAACCTTTACCACGGTAGGGTATGGCCGGGTCAATCCGATAGGAGATGGCGCCAACCTGGTGGCGGCCATTGAAGCCATGACGGGTTTCCTGTCTTTTGCCGTTGCTACGGGTTTGATTTATGGCCGTTTCTCCCGGCCGAAGGCACACCTGGCATTCAGCGATCAGGCGTTGATCGCGCCTTACAAAGATAGCACCGCCCTCATGTTCCGCTTTGCGTCCTACAAAGACAATCACACCTTAACCAATGTAGAAGTATTGGTAAATATAGGTTTGCAGGTGCAGGAGAATGGAGAAGCGGTGTACAAGTATTATGAACTGCCACTCGAACGGAGAAAAGTGGAAACGCTGTCGATGAACTGGACGGTGGTACATCCCATCGATGAAAACAGCCCGCTGCTGGGCTTCTCCGAACAGGATATGGAAAGTGCAGATGTGGAATTGTATGTCACAGTGAGAGGATTCAATGATGTATATTCCAACACGGTATTACAACGTACCTCCTATACCTACCACGAAATTGCACATAACCGGAAGTTTGTGCCGATGTATCGTGAAGGCAGCGACACAACGGTATTGGAGCTGCAGCATCTAAGTAAATCCCGGCCGGTGTAATCCGGCCATACTAAGCAAAAGGGGGAGCTATCAACCGATAGCTCCCCCTTTTGCTTATATCTTACAACGTATTGCTTATTGCTTTTTGCTGATCAGCAGCAGGCCGATATAGGTAAACAGCCCGTTAATAATCAGTAATTCCAATCCTATCTGGAAGTTGCCGAAAATAGCCGCCTGATTTTTATCCAGAATAAAACACAGTACCGGGGCGGCTACGCACACAATCGGTACCAGTGCATCTGTCACCCGGCGTTTGGAGAGAATACCGAAGGCAAAGAGCCCCAGCAGCGGCCCATAGGTATAAGTGGCTACTTTCAGGATCACACCAATCATACTTTGGTTGTTCACCCATTCAAAGATCATCACAAACAACAGGAACACAAATGCCATGAGCAGGTGAATCCGCTGGCGGTATTTTTTCTTCTGCGCCTCTGACCAGTCTGTTCTGCGTTGCATACCCAGGATGTCGATGCAGAAGGAAGCGGTGAGGGCGGTCATCGCACCATCTGCACTGGGAAACAGGGCGGAGATGAGCGCAATGATGAAGATCACGGAAACTACCGGAGGCATATGATGCAGCGCCAGTTCCGGGAATAACTTGTCGCCGGTGGCAGCTACATTTACCTGCGCGCCATAAAGGTGCAGCAGGCCGCCCAGGAAGAGAAACAGGCTGATAACAAAGAGCATGATAAAGGCCAGGGATACCATGTTCTTTTTGGCGTCTTTTAATGTTTTTACAGAGATGTTTTTCTGCATCATTTCCTGGTCCATTCCCGTCATGGTAATGGTGATGAAAGCCCCGGCCAGGATCTGTTTCACAAAAAAGAGCTTATCGTTCGGATCCGTGTTGAAGATGCGTGTGAGGCCTTTTTCATGCATAGCGGTAATGCTTTCCCCGAATCCGAGGTGCATGGTGTTCAGGATGTATATCACACAGATAATCAGTCCGGCCAGCATGCACGTGGTTTGTAACGTATCCGTATACACGATGGTTTTTACACCTCCTTCATAGGTATACACCAATATCATGAACAACAGGATAAGGGTGGTCATCCAGAAAGGAATTCCAAAGCTGGAGAGAATGGCATCCTGTAATATTCTTACTACCAGGTATAACCGGGCCGTAGCGCCGAGTGTACGCGAAAGAATAAAGAAGGAAGCCCCGGTTTTATACGACCTGGTACCAAACCGGCTGCCCAGATAATTATAAATGGAGGTGAGCTGCAGGCGGTAATACAAGGGAATCAGTATATACGCAATACTGATATAGCCAAAGAAATAACCGATGGTAATCTGGAGATAGGTAAAGGCATCTTTACCCACAGCACCAGGCACGCTAACAAAAGTAACTCCGCTGAGGGAGGTGCCGATCATACCAAAGGCAACCAGCATCCAGTTGCTGTTGCGGTTTCCGATGAAGAAGGAATCGTTGTTGGAATTGCGGCCTGTATACCACGCAACAACTAATAGTATGACAAAGTAGGCAATAACGAATGAGAATAATAATCCTGGCGACATAAATCAAATTTAATCAAGATACAACTTTCCGGCAAAGACGCAAATATAATGTCTTACCTCATTTGATAGATAACGGATCGGGAATTAACCAGGTAACTGACGATGATAGTACTTGACTAAGTCAAATAATTTATTTGCTTTTGTCAAGTATTTTATGGAGTTTAGCGAATAAATAAAAATAGCAATGTTACCTGATAGCCAGCTGGTAGGCGATATTCGCCACTTCAACCGTTTCTACACCAATATGATTGGATTATTGAATCTGCAGATCCTGGACAGTAATTTATCCCTTTCCGAAGTGCGCGTATTGTATGAAATTGATCATCGCGAAAAATGTACAGCAGGCCAACTGATCGCAGCGTTGCAGGTAGATGGGGGATATCTCAGCCGTATGCTGAAAAAATTTGAACAGGAAGGCTGGCTGCTGCGACAACAATCTGCTGCCGACGGCCGTACCTTTTTGTTGTACCTGTCTGCCAAAGGAAAGAAAAAAATGGCGGCACTGAATGAAAAGTCATCGGCAGATGTGCAGCGGATGTTAACGCCCCTGAATACCCAACAGCAACAGGAAGTAGCCAGTTCCATGAAAACCATCGAACAACATTTACTGACACCGGCAGCAACACCGGATATCCGTTTCCGTTATACCCTGCAACCCGGTGATATCGGGTACCTGGTACATATGCATGGCTCCCTGTACGGACAGGAATCCGGATTCAATGTGGTGTTTGAAGCATATGTATGTAAAACCTTCTACGATTTTGTACCTACCTATAATCCCGACAAAGACCGCATGATTCTGGCTACCCTCAACGACCGGATTATCGGCTCGGTGGCGATTGTGAATACGTCAAAGCACCAGGCGCAGTTGCGCTGGTTTTTGATAGATCCATCCTGCCGCGGACAAGGACTGGGCAAAAAACTGCTGCAACAGGCGATGGATTTCTGCCGGGAAAAAAATTACCGGAAAGTACACCTGATGACAGCAGATACACAAACCACTGCCATTGCCCTCTATAAAAGGGAAGGGTTCCGTAAAACCACCGAAAAGCGCCACCAGCAATGGGGACAGGAATTATGTGAGGAGCGTTACGACGTGGAACTGGCCTGATAGCACCTGGTCAGGCATACTTGTGCAGCAATACAATCTGTCCCAGGTGATAGGCGTCATGTTCTGCAATTCCCTGCAGGTAATAAATAGCTACCTGCTTGGTCCCCGGTACGGTTTCAAACAGTTTGTCTTCCGGAAACTTCCGGATCGTGGCAGCCATCTGTTCAAAAGAATGCTGTAGCCTGTGCAGGGTAGCCTGCCAGTTTTCTTCGCCGTGGTTCTCCGGCAGGTAGAAGTCGGGGAGGTCGCCGTCCTGCTCCGGCGGTTCATTGTAAAGATAACGTTGTACCCGTTGATGCCAGTAGATAATGTGATTTACAATCTGCCAGATGCAATTGGATTCTTTAATCACCTGTATGGCCTGCCGGGCATTGATACGGGGCAAATGTTCCTCGAAAGTAACATCTATCCAGGGTGAGCCACTGTAAAGGTTTTCTACGGAAGTGGCCAGATGTTCGGTCAGCTGCATGCGGATATAGCTTTAGAATGGTGAACAGATAGATAGGGTAATTTAACATTTAATCCCGGAACAAACAAGGTACCTTGATGGTCCGCAATGATTCTTTCCCTATTTTTAGAGCTTATAAAAACCATTGTTATGGATCAGCAGCAACTGGAGAACAACAAAAACGAAGATGCCATGCGGATGGCTATCAGTACCATGAAACAACGCCTCGCAGTAATTGAACAGGGCGGAGGCAAAAAAAGTTTGGAGAAAGTGCGGCAGCGCGGCAAACTTACAGCCAGGGAACGTATCCAATATCTGATTGATAAGGATACGCCTTTCACGGAAATAGGCTCCTTTGCTGCTTATGACATGTACCCCGAATACGGCGGCTGCCCCGCAGCAGGCACCGTAGGTGGGATCGGATATGTAAGCGGCCGGCAGTGCATGATTGTCGCCAACGATATGACCGTTAAAGCCGGGGCATGGTTTCCGCTGACCGGCAAGAAAAATCTCCGGCTGCAGGAAATTGCCATGGAGAACCGCTTACCGGTGATCTACCTCGTAGACAGCGCCGGTGTATTCCTCCCTATGCAGGACGAAATTTTTCCCGACAAAGAACACTTCGGTCGCATCTTCCGCAACAATGCCCGGATGAGCGCCATGGGCATCACCCAGATTGCTGCGGTGATGGGCAGCTGCGTGGCCGGTGGCGCCTATCTGCCTATCATGAGTGATGAAGTACTGATGGTGGAAGGCAACGGCTCTATTTTCCTGGCCGGCCCTTACCTCGTAAAGGCAGCCATCGGAGAAGACGTAGATGCGGAAACCCTCGGCGGCGCCGTGACACATACCGAAATTTCCGGCATAGCCGACTATAAATTCAAAACAGATGAAGAATGTCTGGATCAGATAAAACGCATTGTCAGCAAGATCGGACAGGGCGCGAATGCCGGCTTTGACCGTATTGAACCGGTACTACCCGCGAAACCTCAAGAAGAACTGGATAGCATCCTGCCGGCAGACAGTACCCGCCCATATGATATGCTGGATGTTATAGCCCGTCTGGTAGACGACTCTGCATTTGACCAGTATAAACAAGACTATGGCAAAAGCATTCTCTGTGGCTACGCCCGCATCGATGGCTGGGCCGTAGGTATTGTGGCCAACCAGCGTAAGATTGTGAAAAGCAGGAAAGGAGAAATGCAGATGGGAGGGGTGATCTATAACGATAGCGCCGACAAGGCCGCCCGTTTTATCATGAATTGTAACCAGAAAAAAATTCCACTGGTATTTCTGCAGGATGTAACGGGATTCATGGTGGGCAGCCGGAGCGAACATGCCGGTATCATCAAAGACGGGGCTAAACTGGTGAATGCCGTATCTAATTCTGTAGTGCCGAAAATTACCATCATCATCGGTAACTCCTACGGAGCAGGTAACTATGCCATGTGTGGCAAGGCATATGATCCGCGGTTCATTTATGCATGGCCTTCCGCGAAGATCGCCGTGATGGGGGGAGAACAGGCTGCTAAGACCCTGTTACAGATCCAGGTGGCCTCCCTGAAAGCAAAAGGACAGGAGATTACGCCGGAAGAAGAAAGTAAACTGCTCCGGGAAATCACGGAAAAGTATAACACCCAAACGACGCCTTATTACGCGGCGGCCCGCCTGTGGGTCGACGAAATCATTGATCCGACAGATACCCGGCTGCGTATTGCAGAAGCCATTAAGGCGGCTAACAACGCCCCTGTGGAACAAGCCTTTAATGTAGGCGTATTCCAGGTGTAGGGCCGGCCACAAAATATATTTCTCATAAGACGCCACAGCAGTCCGCAGTTATTATTCGCGGTCGGCTGTGGCGTTTTGCCGGAGGCTTTATTTGATATTCGGGATTCTTTAAAATATATTTGCCGCTATTCTAAAGAGAACATGGCAGAACTGATTGCATATACAGATGGAGCATCGCGCGGTAACCCAGGTCCGGGAGGATATGGAGTGGTATTGATCTGGGGAAATACCAGAAAGGAATTATCGCAGGGCTACCGGAAAACCACCAACAACAGAATGGAGCTGCTGGGCGTCATCACTGCGCTGGAAGCCCTGAAGAAAGACGGGTTGGCTATCACCATTTTTACAGACAGTAAGTATGTAGTGGATAGTATTGAGAAAGGATGGTTATGGGGTTGGGTAAAAATCAATTTTAAAGAGAAGAAGAATAAAGATCTGTGGCTGCGTTTTATTCCCCTGTATAGAAAACACCAGGTGAAGATGCAGTGGGTGAAAGGCCATGCCAGCAATCCGTTTAACAATCGTTGCGATGAGCTGGCCACCCAGGCGGCGGATAGTGGCAACTGGCTGGTAGACGTAGGTTTTGAAAGCGGCATATAAAACAGATAAACATTTTTTATGGCTGTCCATACTGCATGGACAGCCTTTTTCAATAAAGCATCTGGTATAACCGAACTAACAGGCGGGCGTAATTGTAATATATGCGCACCTCCAATTTTCGTTTATGCTTACCTGGTTTACGTCAACCCTGCAACAATACCCGGAAATCGCGGTTATGTTGACCCTGCTCTTCGGATACCTCATCGGAAAGATGCGGATAAAAGGTTTTACCCTGGGCACCGTAACCGGCGTATTGCTGGTGGGGATCCTGATCGGAGGTATTCACCTGAAAATCCCCGGTGAAACGAAATCTATTTTTTTCCTCTTTTTTCTTTTCTGTACCGGCTATGGTATCGGTCCGCAATTCTTTCAGGGCTTGCGGAAAGACGGATTACCGATTGCCCTGTTTTCCTTTATCGTCTGCTGCAGCAGCGTATTTTTCTGCTGGGCGATTGCCAGCCTGCTGCATTTTGATACGGGTACCACTGCTGGGCTGATGTCCGGCGCCAATACCTGTTCTGCTATTATCGGCGTGGCAGGCAATACCATTCATGAATTGCAGTTGCCGGATGCCCGTAAAACAGAACTGGTCAACCAGATACCGGTGGCCTATGCGGTCACCTATATTTTCGGAACGGCAGGTACCAGCTGGTTTCTGTCGGTAATAGGTCCCTGGTTTATGTCGGGTAGCCGCGAGAAGCTGATCGCCGAAACCAAAGCCATGGAAGCCACCATGAGTGATGCCGTGGACGAAGGGGAGGAGAACATCCGGAATGCCTATGACCGCGTGGCTTTCCGCGCCTATGTAGTCAATGAGGAGCTGGTGGCCGGCGGAAAGACCATCGCAGCCATAGAAAAAATACTCCACGATAAAAAAAGGGCCTTATACATTTTACGGATACGCCGCAGCGGCGACTTGCTGGAAGCCGCGCCGGATATGATGATCTACCCGGGCGATATCATTGCCGTAGGTGGGCAACGGGCCGCGGCTATTGCTTCGGAGGCCTTGTTGGGAAAGGAAGTGGCAGATAGTGCGCTGCTTACTTTTCCGGTGCAAACCATTAATGTAATCGTTACTGGTAAAGACGCGATCAACCAGCCTTTGAAATTCCTGGCCCATCATCCTGCGCTACATGGCCTCAGTATCCGGAAGATTTCCCGGAGTGGCATCGAAATTCCATTGCATGCGGGTACCGTTTTGCAAAAGGGGGATGTGGCCGAACTGGTGGGCATCCAGGAGGAGCTGGACAAGGCAGTCGCTATGCTGGGATATAAGGAGAGGACGGGGCTGGAAACAGATATCGTATACCTGTCTGCCGGCATTGTGCTGGGCACTTTGTTTGGCTCGCTGAGTGTGCGTATTGGCAATGTACCTGTTGAGCTGAGTACAAGCGGAGGGGCATTGATTGCCGGCTTGCTGTTTGGCTGGTTACGGGCAGTACATCCGCGTTATGGCTATATTCCGCCGGCATCGCAATGGGTGCTGACCAAACTGGGGTTACATGTGTTTATTGCCATCGTAGGACTAACAGCCAGTGAAGGCTTTTTACAGGGTCTGAAAGAAGAGGGAATTACCTTATTTCTGGCGGGTGTGGTGTTAAGTCTGTTACCGATGGTGGTGGCACTCGTGTTGTCCAAATATGTGTTTAAATTCCATCCGGCTATTGGGCTGGGAGCCTGCGCTGGTGCGCACGATGAGTCGGCGCCGTTACTGGCGGTACAGGATGCGCTGAACAGTAAAGTACCGGCGCTGGGCTACACAGTCGCTTATGCGGTGGCAAATATTACCCTCACTACTTCCGGTGTTATCATTGTTTTGTTGATGCATAAAGGAGGATGATCACATTTTGTTATTGTTTATTTAACAATTTTATTATCTTTCGAAAAATTTATTACCCGTAATTCCACGATAATCATTTACCCGGGAATGAGCATCGCAACGACTTAAACCAAAATGAAACCAACTTCAGATTGCACCGATTTAAAAAAAAATGAACAACTTTTTTAACATTTCCTTTGTTGATTAATTGAAATCTATTAGCTTTGCGTCCCATTAGTCTATAGGAATAATAGAGTATTAGGAAGCTGATGTTTTTAAACAAGCCGTTTTTATGAAAGAAGTATTGTACCAACCAGGTTACCGCAGCACTGGCTGCTGTTGTTGCTGTAACTGACAACCACCTATCAACTAAAAAAACAACACATACGTGTTAACGGATAATGTACTGTCACCCGCCGTTTCCATGATACTGCTGTTGCTGAGTATGACTACAATTTGGGATGTATAGCTGCCCCGCCGGATGCGGGGGAGGCATTGTATTGCATTGACCATTTAATAAACCAATCCACTCAACATTTTACTTATGTTACAACGATTGTTATTTTTTCTGTTACTGCTGGGGCCTGTTGCGGCTTTCGCGCAAACACGCACAGTAACAGGTACGATTTTATCAGCCAAAGACAATGAGCCACTACCTGGCGCCTCTATTGCTATTAAAGGCACCTCCAAAGGAGTGGTAAGCGGTGCAAACGGAACTTTCAAACTGGAAGTAACCGATGCCGCAGCAACTACACTCGTGATCAGATTTATCGGTATGGTGGAGCAGGAAGTGCCTATCAGCACTGCTCCTTTACGGATATTATTACAGTCCTCCGGGAAAGATATTGATGAAGTAATTGTCGTAGCCTATGGTACGGCAAAGAAAAATTCCTATACTGGTTCCGTATCCCAGATCAAAGGAGCGGAAGTTGCCAGCAGACAGGTTTCCAGCGTATCCAAAGCCTTACAGGGTTTGGCGCCTGGTGTACAAAGTACTGCTGCCAGCGGCCAGCCAGGTGCTGATGCGACGATCCGTATCCGCGGGGTTGGATCCGTGAATGCTTCTTCGGATCCTTTGTATGTGGTAGATGGAGCGCCTTACGGCGGTAGCATCAGTGCTATCAATCCGGGCGACATCGAATCCATCAGCGTATTAAAAGATGCTGCTTCCAGTGCACTGTACGGTTCCCGTGGTGCCAACGGGGTGATCATCATCACTACCAAAAGAGGAAAAAAGCAAGGCAGTAATATAGATATCCGCGTAAATCAGGGCTTTTCCAAAAGAGCCGTAAAAGATTACGAACAGGTAAATACTGACCAGTATTTTGAAACTTACTGGAGAGCACTCTACAACACCAAACTGGTAAATCCGCCGAAAGGTATGCCTGCCAATGAAATAGATGGATGGGCAAGAAGTCAGGCCAGCAGTGGCGTGGTACGTGACCTGGGTATCAACCCTTATGGCGACGCCTATGCGCAGCCGGTAGGTACCGACGGTAAACTGGTGCCAGGCGCCCGCGCGCTGTGGGACGACAACTGGGGCGATGCATTGCAACGTACCGGTACCCGCACACAGGCGGATCTGAGCATTTCCGGTGCAACTGAAAAAACAAGATACTTTGTATCCGGTGGTTACCTCAATGATCAGGGTATTTACCTAGGTTCCGGTTTCAAACGCTACAACGTACGCAGTAACGTAGAAATCGACGCTAAAAAATGGCTGAAAGTGGGCTTAAACTTCAATGGTTCACATTCCGATCAGCAGGCGCCTCCTTCTGAAGACAGCCGTACTGATAACTATGTAAACTACGCCCGTTCTATTCCTAGTTTTTATCCGATCTACAAACGGGATGGCGCAGGTAATTATCTGCAGGATAACAAAGGAGACCGTATTTTCGACTATGGTCTGTACCGTCCGAGCGGCGCTATTACCAATACCAACCTGGTGCAAACTTCCGGTATCGATAAACACAATGTACTGCGCGATAACCTGTCTGTTCGTACATACGGTGAAGCAACTATCTGGAGAGGACTGAAATTCAAAACCAGCTATAGTGCCGACTACCTGGCCCGTAACTCACACGACTATACGAATTCAGCGGTAGGTTTTGACGTGGAAACCGGCGGTTCTGTAGACAGAGGCAGCTATCGTACTTTCAGCTGGACGTTCAATAACATCCTGACCTACGAAGAAACTTTCAATGAAAAGCATCACCTGAACCTCCTGGCAGGGCAGGAAGCCTATAAATACAAGTATTCTTTTATCCAGGGATCTAAAACCGGTATGTCATCTCCAAGTCTGGATGAACCTTCTGCAGCTACGCTGATAAAAGGTTTTGAAGGATACACAGATACGTATAGCCTTTCCAGTTACCTGGGACGTGCGGAATATGACTATGACGGTAAATACTTCCTGTCTGCGTCCTTACGTGGAGATGGTTCTTCCCGTTTTGCACCCGGACACAACTGGGGTACCTTCTGGTCAGTAGGTGGTTCCTGGAAAGCTTCTCAGGAAGACTTTCTGAAAAAAGCCAGCTGGTTAGACCTGCTCACCCTGCGCGCCAGCTATGGTGGTCAGGGAAATGATAACCTGGGTGCCAGTGCTTATTACAGTTACCTGCCGCTCTATCTCGTGGCCAATAACCTGGGCGACCGGGGAGCATACCGGGATATGATCAACAATGAGCGTCTGCAATGGGAAACAAACCTCAACTTTAACGTAGGACTGGACTTCGCCGTATTGAAGAATCGTTTGGGCGGTACCGTGGAATTCTTCCAGCGTAAATCCAAAAACCTGCTGTTCTCCCAGCCGAAAGCACCATCTATCGGTTATTCTGCTATAGACGATAATATCGGTACGATGAAAAATACCGGTGTGGAAATCAGTTTACACGGCGTACCGGTACAAACCAAAGATTTTAGCTGGATAGTAGACGCGAACCTGACACATTACAAGAATACCATTACTGCTTTGCCGCAGAAAGAAATTATCAGTGGTACCAAGAAACTGATGGTAGGAAAATCTATTTACGATTTCTGGCTGCGTGACTATGCAGGTGTAAATCCGGATAATGGAGAGCCTTTATGGTATACAAACGATAAGGATGGTAATAAAATCACGACCAATAATTATGCTAACGCAAGTCAGTATTATGTAGGCTCCGCTATTCCTGATGTATACGGTGGTTTAACCAACACCTTCAACTATAAAGGATTCAGTTTCTCTTTCCTGATCGTATACAGCCTGGGTGGTAAAGTACTGGATAATGATTATGTAGGCTTAGTGCACACCGGTTCCAACCCGGGCCGCAGCTGGTCTAAGGATATCCTGAATGCCTGGACGCCTGAAAACAGATACACAGATGTTCCGGCATTAACAACCGGCACCAGCAGAGCGACAAGTTCCTCCACCCGTTTCCTCTATGATGCCAGCTATGCGCGGTTGAAGTCACTGAACCTGAGCTACAACCTGCCTAAATCACTGTTGGATAGAGCACACCTGAATAACGTAACGGTATATGTACAGGGCGAAAACTTATTCACGCTGTATAACCATCAGGGTATGGATCCGGAACAGGCAGTGGCCGGAACTACTTATTATCGCTATCCGGCTATCAAATCATTGTCTGCCGGCATTAACCTGAGCTTCTAAAAAAAAGTATCATGAAAAAGAACAGACTTACGCTCTTAACGATATTTGCAACAGTAGTGCTGTCTGCGTGCAGCAAGGACTTTCTGAACAACAGACCTACCAATGCCATCACGGATGATCAGATCTTCAATACGGCCGACAATGTGGAAACCGTGATCAATGGTACCTGGAGTTATATGTTTGAATCATTCTTCACCTATGCAGTACCGGGTTACAAATCTATTGACCTGACCAGCGATGCGATGGGAAGCGATGTGGCAGTGACCCTGAAATACGGCCTGAGAGATGCTTACGCCTATGGAGAAATGCTGGATAAAACGCAGAACCGCGTAGGTGCTTACTGGGGACTGTTGTACAAAGTAATCGACAACGCTAATAACATTATTGCCAAAGTAGATAATGCTACCGGCGATGAGGGACAGAAAGCCTACCTGAAAGGCCAGGCCTATGCCTTACGCGCATATTGTTATTTAACACTGGCGTCTTACTACCAGCTGAGTGTGAAAACAAATCCGAACGCGAAAGCAGTACCGATTTATACCGAACCGTCTACCAGTACTACACCGGGTAAACCAAGAGAAACCATTGCCCGTGTTTATCAGCAGGTAATTGATGACCTGTTGAAAGCAGAACCACTGCTGAAAAATTACCAGCGCGATGGGGCTAAAAAATGGAAAATTGACCTGCATGTAGCACAGGGTTTACTGGCGAGAGCTTATCTCTACAGCGGTAAATATGCAGATGCTGCCACCAAGGCTGCCGCTGCCCGCAGTGGTTATTCGCTGATGTCAGGCGACGACTATAACAAAGGTTTTAATGATGTCAACAACGTAGAGTGGATCTGGGGACATGGCCAAACGCCTAACCAAAGCAACGCCAGCTATAACTTCAACTACCTGGACGTTTCTTCTGCGGCTTCTTACTATTACAGCTTCATGGCAGATCCTTTCTTTAAAGATAATTTTACCCAGGGAGATGTACGCACTCGTTTGTTTGAGTGGGATACAACCCCCAGCCGCGAAGGTTTCCTGCGGTACAAAAAATTCCGTTTCCGTGATCCGCAGGCGATGGTGGGTGACCTGGTGCTGATGCGTGCTGCAGAAATGTACCTGATCGAAGCAGAAGCCTATGCAGAAAGCGGTAATCAGGGTAAAGCAGTAGAAGCGTTGAATACCTTACGTAATGCCCGTAACGCTGTTCCTTACGATCCTGCACATGCCGGTAATCTGAAAGATACCATCCTGCTGGAGAGAAGGAAAGAATTATGGGGAGAAGGGTTTTCACTGTCTGAC
The DNA here is from genome assembly GCF_025989125.1 of Chitinophaga nivalis. Taxonomy (NCBI): domain Bacteria; kingdom Pseudomonadati; phylum Bacteroidota; class Chitinophagia; order Chitinophagales; family Chitinophagaceae; genus Chitinophaga; species Chitinophaga nivalis. The sequence goes on from NZ_JAPDNR010000001.1 coordinate 4,563,533, forward strand.
ATTATTCGTACAGGCGGTACCGTTAACCGGAGAGCCTTCCTGTCTTTCAATGGTGGCGACAGTATCATCAAGGTGCCACGTGCCAACGGTACTTTCAAAAGTGTAAAGGCAGTGGGACACCGTATCCTGTCTTTCCCGAACAAGGTGCCGTTTACACCGAACAGCACGAATTACCTGTTTGCTATTCCGATTGCGGAAGAACAGAATAATCCGAATCTCTATAACTAATGTTTGCTATAGCATAAAAAAAGCCTCCCGGAATTTTCGGGAGGCTTTTTTTATGCGGGTATTTTATTTTTTCAGATTGAGATATTTGTAGGTGCTGATATTTTTGCTGCTACCCGTGGCCGTAATGCTGACAGCAGTATCCGTCACCGGTAGTTTTTGCGGGTCGTAACTTTTGGCCCAGGTAATGGTTTCCTTGACCTGGCCATCTGCCAGGGTCTGTACCTTTTTTACCAGTTCATGGGCGGCCAGTATTTCCGGATTGATACTCCGTTGGAAAAAGAACAGGAGCGACAGGGCCTTTTTAGCATTGGGCCTATTGTTATAAGTATAGGTAGTCGTTGATACCGGCGTCAGTTTATCGTTGATGGCAATGGCTTCCTGCATACTGATCACATCGTCTTCCTGCCAGGTATATAGGCGCTCTGCTATCGGGCTGCCGCCGGAGGGCCCCAGGCGATAGGCTTTGGTAATACGATGCTGCTGATATTCGAGCGAGTCATAGCCTGCTATCTCCCCCGGGCTGGCTGGGTCGGGCGTCACGTAGGTGACTACTTTTACCAGGTCGCCGTTTTCATAGGTGTAAGACTGTTTCAACATGCCGGGAGCCGGCTCAATAGCACTTTTCCTATAGTAAACCTTTGCCGGAAGATTCGCTTCATAGTTAATGAGATAACCTGCATAACCGGCAATACCGGTATTTTCCATCAGGTAAAGTATTCTATCCCTGGTGTAGTAATAGGTACTGGTATCACCATTATCATTACTGACTTTATGCAGATACCAATCATCTGTTGGTTTGGGTAGGGTGGGGTTGGTGCCATTGCCGTTGTTATCGGTACTGTTATTGTCTTTTTTACATGCCGTCAGGAGCATGGTAAAGGCAATGGTACGCAGCAGCATTTTTTTCATAGCTTTTGATTGATGGATGCGTAAATGTATGATGGAATAACGTATATATTACGGATATATTTTTAAAAAGCCAGGGGAGGGCCGAAAGAGGCCCGGGGTGCAGTTGGTTGCTCATATATACAGGTTGGTGGCTGATACTGCGGGGGTAGCAGGAAACAATAGGGGGCAGGCATTGTTAAAAGACTTCAAACGAAGCCTTTTAACGATAGCAGATATTATTTTTTCAGATGAATAAACTCATAGGAGCCGGTCTGTTGGGTGGTACCACTGGATGAAACGTAGGTGGTAGTGACGCCAACCGGTACCTGAATCCCGTTATAGCTCATTTCACTGGTGGAGTAGGTTGTTTCGCCATTGGCCAAAATATATGTCCGTTTTATCGGATTATTGTTGCTAAGTAGTTCTGCATCACCTCCCCGTTGTAAAAGTACCAGGACCCAGATCATATTTTTGAATGGATTAGGTCGGGTACCATAGGTATATGCCCTGGTAGAAGACAGTACATATTTGTTGTTGTTGAGATAAGATTGCTGCACGCTGATCAGGTTACCATCTTTCCAGTTATAAATACGCTCTTCATTGTACTGGTACCCGGGACCACTATGATAGGACCTGGCAAGACGGCCTTGCTGATATTCCAGGGAATCATATGCCTTGATTTCCGGGTCTGTTTCGGTACCATAATGTTTAACGATGGCTACTTGCCCGTTCTTATAGGTAAATGTCTGCAGTTGCACCTTTAAACCCTCGTTTGTTGGCTTTTTCATGATTTTGATAGCTATCGGCTGGCCATTCTCGTAAAGGAACTGATGCTCGGTCTGGCGGGAGCCAATAGTGGTTATCAATTGATGCAGTGTTCTGTCGGGGTTGTAATAATAGGTATCTGTAATGTTGTCATTATTGGAATTTGTTTTAAGATACCAGTCGTCTATTGGTAGTATCGGTACTGGTGTTGGATTAACGTCATTGTCGATGGCATTTTTTTGACATGCTGTTAAAAAAAATGCCAGTATGGTACTACCTAATAGTAGTTTTTTACCATTTAAACAGGTTTGAATGTAACTAAATAATTCAATAACGTATATGGGTTACAGTTAGTAGCAGGCGAGCTTAATACACCCAGGGAATTACCCGTTTGGTGCGTTGCATATAGTCTTTGTAGGTTTGCCCGAACTGCGACAGCAGCATTTCTTCTTCGATGTTCATGCGATATATAAAAGCGGCTGTTACCGGAATAAACACCAGGAAGAGGCTGTACCAGTTATTGAGAGACAGGGCAAATCCCAGGAATGATAACAGAGAGCCGGTATAGGCCGGATGTCTTATCAGGCGGTAAAGCCCATCTGTTTTCACCTGATGATCTTTCCGGATGGTCACCACTACGGTGAATAGCCGTCCCAGTTGCCGGATGGCCGCAAAGCGCAGTAACATACCCAATATAATCATGCCGAGGCCGATGGCCGGTAATGGTATGTGACGCACGATCGGATGGGCGATGACGAACGTAAGTGCAACAGCGCTGTTGACGCTGATCATAATGATGATCCAGATAATCAGCAGACTGCTTTTATCCTGCTTTTTTTTGTCTGCACTGTCGCCGCCGCGCAGGAGCCGATGCAGTAAAATTTCAGATAAAAACCAAGCCAGGTAAATGACAGATGGTAACAGGTTCATGGCACTAGGTATTAAAACGGGTACAGGCGTAATATAGGAGATGTTTTTCAGTCCTCAAAAAGTGTGTATTTTGCAAAGAGCTAAAAATGTGTGTTATGGAAAACCTGCAAACAATATTACAAGCCGGAACCCCTGTATTGATTGATTGTTTTGCCACCTGGTGCGGCCCTTGTCAGGCGGTACCGCCTATTTTGAAGGAAGTAAAAGAGAAGCTGGGCGATAAGATCCGGATTATCAAGATAGATATTGATAAAAATCAGCAGCTGGCAGCGCAGTGGAAAATTATGAGCGTGCCTACTTTGTTGTTTTTCCGGGAAGGAAAGCTGATCTGGCGGGAGAGCGGGGTAGTACCGGCGCATCAGCTGATACCGGCGCTGGCAAAAGCCCTGAGCGATACAAATTAAACAGGGTTGGCTGCAGCTATGATGTCTATAAAACAGAACAGCCTATAGTAAAATGTGCGTCAGCTATTTTACTATAGGCTGTTGGCATATATAAAGCCGCTAATAGTGGCCGTTGTAAAATTGTTGAAGATCCTGTTCCAGCTTTGCGTAAATAGGATGAACGATGGCCATGAATATCTCCGGTGGAGAAGGAGGGAGTCTGTCAAAACCTTGAATCAGGCTGCGGTCTCCCAGGTCCAGTGCCCGGTCGTCGCCGTGGAACGTCCCGTATTCATTGGTCCAGGTATAACTGTTGGGAATACGATCCTCCCGCAATACCTGTTCCAGGTGATTACCATTGAGTTTCGTAATGCGATAATCCAGTATGGCACTGGATTCTACCCGCTTTTTAATAACTGAAATTGTTCCGTGGACTGTGGTGTAGGTTTTGATCACTCTACCTGTTGTATCGGTATAGGAACTGGTCTCAATTTCTTTTGAGAGATGTTTCTTTGTTTCGTCTACGATGGTTCTGCCTATCATGATGTCGGCAAAACGAAGGGCGATATACTCATCCGGCCGGAGATTGGCATTACGCGCCGTACGTTCATCATAAAATATGACAAAGCGGTTGTTGTTACGTTGCTGTAAGTTGCTGGCCAGGTTGTCCCGGAATTGATTGGTACGGTAGTCGGAATACATGGAGCGTACTTCAATATCGCCTACTACCACTCTCACGACTGCACGCTCGAAGGCTTCGTCGCGCAGGTTCTTGGTATCCCGGTAATCAGGTACCAGTTTCAGGGTCGCCACAAATTCATCGTAGGCTTTGCGGGCACTCATTTTGTCGCCCCTTTCCAGCAAGGCAATACCACGGTCATAGCGGACTTCCGCTGCATTTTCCTGGGCGCCGGTAATAGCGGTGCTGTAATCTTTCGGTTGTACAATCCGGAGGGCAGCAGGTGATTTCTGAATGGTGTTATAGAGTTGCTGGAGGGTGCGGTATTCGCTGCGTACAGCTTCCCACTTGAGTTGATTATTGGAACGGAGTGCGGCATTTACCCGTTCTTCATGTTGTTGTTGTGCGTGACGGTAGGCTTCCGGTAGCAGCTGTGTGGCAACAGCATCCTGCGGTTTCTTTTGCAAGGTTTTGACAAAAGCATTAACTGCCGCATCATATTTACCACCGTTGTATAATTTTTCACCGGATTTACAACCAGCGAACAAAATACAGGCTAGCGCACCCCATATTAAAAAAAGGGATAGGTGTTTGGGTCGCATATATCATATTTTAGAAAGACTACCAGTAATTTAGGCAGCTATATGATACAAGGATCATACCGGTATTATTTATATTGTCTTCTCAGCTCTCTGTCAGCTTCCCGTTGTTTGATGGAATCGCGTTTGTCGTGCAGCTTTTTACCTTTACCAATGCCGATTTCCAGCTTAGCCAGGCTTTTATCTGTAATGAACATACGAAGGGGAACGATGGTATAACCGCGTTCTTTAATTTTATTTTCCAACTTTCTTAGTTCCCGTTTGGTGAGCAGGAGTTTACGTTCGCGGAGCGGGTCGTGATTGGCGGAAGTACCGTGGGAGTATTCGGCGATATGCAAGCTTTTAACAAACAATTCTCCTTTGGAGAAGTAGCAGAAGGAATCATTGAAACTCACTTTGTTGCCGCGGATGGATTTGATCTCGGTTCCGGTCAATACCATTCCGGCAATATATTTATCTTCTATTGCGTATTCGAAATAAGCTGATCTGTTTTTTAATTCTGCCATTTAAGGGTATAGCTTTCAGGTAGCAGGCTGTTGGTATCCGTAAGTAGGGATACCAACAGGCCAGTATCCTAGTTTTTGAAGAGGCCCAATACAGTGGCCAGCTTCGTTTTAAGTTCTTTTCTATCCATGATGAAATCCAGGAATCCTTTATCCAACAGGAATTCGGCGCTCTGGAAGCCGGCAGGGAGGTCTTTTTTAATGGTTTCTTTAATGATTCTCGGACCTGCAAAACCGATGAGTGCACCTGGTTCTGCAATGTTCAGATCGCCCAGCATGGCATAGGAAGCAGTTACGCCACCTGTTGTCGGGTCGGTCATTAAAGAGATGTATGGTAACCTGGCATTGGCCAGCTGCGTCAGTTTGGCGGAGGTTTTGGCCATTTGCATCAGGGAAAAGGCACTTTCCATCATACGGGCACCACCTGACTTGGAAATGATCATCAGGGGCATCTTGTGTACAATACAATAGTCGATGGAACGGGCAATCTTTTCACCTACCACGGAACCCATGGAACCACCAATAAAGTTGAAGTCCATACAGGCTACTACGAGATCATTACCATGTACTTTCCCGGCTCCGACAGTCATGGCGTCTTTCAGGCCTGACTTTTTCTGTGCGTCTTTCAGCCTGTCGCCATAGGGTTTCAGGTCTTTAAAACCAAGGAAATCGGTTGGGTAAATATTAGGAAACAGTTCTTCGAACTGATTGTTATCAAAGATAATCTCGAAATACTCTGCGGAATTGATACGGTTGTGATAATTGCATTTATCACACACGTAAAAATGTTCCTTCAGTTCTTTAACGGTGATGGTTTTTTTACAGTTAGGACATTTGTGCCACAACCCATCCGGAGCTTCTTTCTTCTCACTGGTGGAGGTGGAGATGCCTTGTTTAATTCGCTTAAACCAGCTTGACATATTTTACTATTAGATTAGAAAATAGTGGTGCAAGATACGAATTATCGTATAAAGCAAAAAACATATAGCGAGAATTATGAATTTCAGGATCAATGCCTTGCAAGTGGATAACAGATAAGGGCGAATGTAATTCGCTGCTATTTCACCGTTACCATGCCAGCTGCCAGATGCCTGGATTCTTAATTCCCGCTATAGTCGCTTTTTGCTTTAACCTTTCCGCTTACTTATGCATTCCTGTTGATACAGTTCAGATCCTGGAAGGCCTCTTCCAGACGCTTTACAAAGGTTTCTTCGCCTTTGCGCAGCCATACGCGCGGATCGTAGTATTTCTTGTTAGGTTTATCTGCACCTTCGGGGTTACCCAGCTGTGCCTGCAGATAATCTTTCTTGTCATTGTAGAAATTGTGGATACCTTCCCAGAAAGCCCATTGCATGTCGGTATCAATGTTCATTTTGATAACGCCATAACCCAGTGCTTCGGTAATCTGGTGCTTAGGAGATCCGCTACCACCGTGGAATACATAGTATACCGGTTTGGCGGCAGTCTTGAATTTTTCCTGGATGAAAGTCTGGCTGTTATGCAGGATTACCGGACGTAATTCCACATTACCCGGAGAATATACGCCATGTACGTTTCCGAAAGCGGCAGCTACGGTGAAACGGGAGCCTACTTTGGATAATACTTCATATGCATAGGCCACTTCTTCCGGCTGCGTATACAGTTTGGAGTTATCTACACCAGAGTTGTCTACACCATCTTCTTCACCACCGGTTACACCCAGTTCGATTTCGATAGACATACCCAGTTTATTCATCCGCTCGAAATATTTATGGGAAATTTCGATGTTCTCCTGGATAGGTTCTTCAGACAGGTCCAGCATGTGAGAGCTGTACAGTGGCTGGCCATAGGCTTTGAAATGGGCTTCACCTGCATCCAGCAAACCATCGATCCACGGCAGCCATTTTTTAGCAGCATGGTCTGTATGTAATACCACAGGAACACCATAGTATTTCGCTACCTCATGTACGTGTCTTGCACCGGAAACACCACCTGCGATATTCGCCTGCAGTTTATCGTTAGGCATACCTTTACCTGCAAAAAACTGTGCGCCACCATTGGAAAACTGTATAATTACCGGTGAATTTACTTTGGCAGCTGTTTCCAGTACCGCGTTTACGGAGTTGGTTCCAACAACATTCACGGCAGGCATAGCAAATCCGTTGTCTTTGGCATCGTTATACAGCGCATCCAGCTCTTCGCCGAATAGTACGCCAGCTCTGTATTTTCCCATACTATAAAAAGTGTTTGTTTTTTAGGAAAGCAAATATAAGGAGTTAATAACAAGAATTATAGCGAAAACTACTCACACCCACAGGAAAAATAAAAAGCAGGGAACCAATCACTTATCCCGTTGCAGACAGCGGGGTTACCAGAGAATAACAGGCGGTAGGCATCTTCCGGAAAAATAAAAAAATACCACGGCAGGTCTGTGATGCGTTCGCAGTACGCTTATAATTGGAGGTGTAATCAGGGCGTGAGAACCGTGCGAAAATAATCCGGCGCTTCCAGCAAACGGCTGCCATACCAGGAAAACATTTCCCCGTCTACCAGCCGGATAGTGGCTTCGGGCAGTATTTCCTGCAATTCAGCCAGGTGTTTCTCCCGGAAGGGATAAGGCTCAGAAGATAATAATACCAACCTGCAACCGCTGGCAGCCAGTTGTTCCGGCGATATAACCGGATAGCGCAGCTGTTCACCGAATACATTCTGCAGTCCGCAATGTTGCATCATTTCATGGATAAAGGTGTCGCCACCCGCTACCATCCAGGGATTCCGCCAGATGAAGTAAGCGGTGGGGATGGGAGCCGGCAGGGGAGTGAGGGCGGCAAAACGGGCCTGGATAGTGTTGGCCAGTGTATGAGCGGCAGCTGCCCGGCCTGTGATATCGCCTACACGGGTAATCATATCACAGGCATCTGCCAGTGACTGTATATTACTTACCCATACCGGAAATTCCGCCATCAGCGCCGTTACATCACTTTGGAGATTTTCTTCCTTATTGGCGATAATGAGATCCGGAGATAGTTGCCGGATAATATCGGGGTGTACATTTTTAGTACCGCCTACCCGTGTTTTACTCCGGAACCACGTCGACGGATGTACGCAAAACTTGGTAATGCCCACTACTTCAGCATCCAGCCCCAGGGTGTATAACAGCTCTGTCTGGGAAGGTACCAGTGAAACAATTTTCTGCGGCGGGGCGGAAAGTGTGATGGTATGGCCTATCTGATCGGTAAAAACCATGAGGAGGAAGTTTTAATTGTAAAAAAGCTGTTTTGCTATACGATGGTATAACAAAACAGCTTTTTCAAGGAGGCAGGAAATTATCTTCCCAATGCCTGAATAATATCATACTTCGTGATGATGTGATGGTGGCCACTATCATCTTTGGTGAGCACTGCACCGTTCTCGCGGTTGATATATACTGATAGTTTTTCTATCGGTGTATCCTGGCTTACCAGTGGGAATGCTGTTTGCAATACCTGGCTGATTTTCGCATCTTTCAGGTTGGCATCATCTATCAGGCGGTTGAATAAACCACTTTCAGAGATTGCTCCGATGATATCGTTGCCCTGTGTTACCGGGAGATGTTCGATATCATATTTTTTCATCCGGGCAATGGCTTCACTCACAATGTCATCGGCGCCAATGGTTACCAGTGGCTGATTACGACGACCATTCACTACATCCTTCACGGTTTTTACATCCAGGAAGCCGCGTTCCATCATCCATTGGTCGTTATATACTTTACCTACATAACGGCTGCCATGGTCATGGAAAATAACCACTACCAGGTCATCCGGTTTCAGCTGATCCTTCAGCTGAATCAGGCCGGAGATCGCAGAACCGGCGGAGTAACCAACGAAGATGCCTTCTTCTTTGGTAATACGACGGGCCATTACAGCGGCGTCTTTATCCGTTACTTTTTCAAACCGGTCAATCAACGACATGTCGTAGTTCTCCGGTACAAAGTCTTCCCCGATACCTTCTGTGATGTACGGATATACTTCGTTCATATCCAGTTCGCCGGTATCGAAATATTTTTTCAGCAGGGAGCCATAGCTGTCGATGGCCCACACTTTAATATCCGGATTTTTTTCTTTCAGGAACTTGCTGGTGCCGGTAACGGTACCGCCGGTGCCTGTGGCTACCACCAGATGGGTGATTTTTCCGCCGGTTTGTTCCCATATTTCCGGGCCGGTCTGTTCGTAGTGTGCCAGGCGGTTGGCGAGGTTATCGTACTGGTTTACATAAAAGGAATTCGGAATTTCTGTAGCCAGTCTTTTAGATACGGAGTAATAGGAACGGGGATCTTCAGGCTCCACATTGGTAGGGCATACAATTACTTCTGCGCCTACTGCTTTCAAAATATCCACCTTTTCCTTGGATTGTTTATCGGTAGTGGTAAAGATACATTTATAGCCTCTGATGATGGCCGCCAGCGCCAGGCCCATACCGGTATTACCGGAAGTACCTTCGATGATGGTGCCACCTGGCTTCAGCAGTCCTTTCTCTTCTGCTACGTCAATCATCTTAACTGCCATCCTGTCTTTAATAGAGTTACCTGGGTTAAAAAACTCCACTTTCGCCAATACCGGGCAGGGCAAGGTAGCCGTTACGCGGTGAAGCTTTACCATCGGGGTATTTCCAATCGTTTCAAGAATGTTATCACAATATTTCATAATAATGAGGTTCTATGGGGGCGAAAATACGAATTACGGTTTACGAATCGTGGATTTGACCCGATATTTTAGCAGAAACACCTTTCTGTATGCTGCTTTCCGCTTTCTCCCTATATTTGTCACCGATGAGTGAAAGAATATTTATTACCGGTATTGGTACCGGTGTTGGAAAAACGATAGCCGCCGCCTGTATTACGGAAGCCTTGCAGGCAGATTACTGGAAACCTATACAGTCCGGGCTTGCAGAAGGAACAGATACGGAAACTGTGTCATCACTGCTGTCTGGCAACCTGTCTGTTTGTCACCCGGAAGCCTGGCGTTTGCAGGAGCCGGCATCTCCTCATCTGGCTGCCCGCATGGAAGGAGTTACCATCGATATTTCCCGGATCATTACCCTGGCTGGTCAATACCAGCCCGCTACCCGTGCATTGGTTATAGAAGGGGCCGGTGGCCTGCTGGTACCGGTAAACGACCATGAATTTACCGTGGACCTCATCCGGCAACTGAAGGCGCGTGTGATCATTGTGGCGCAGAATTACCTGGGCAGTATTAACCACGCCCTGCTAACTGCACGGGTGTTGCAGCAGGAGCGGATACCGGTAGCTGGCTGGGTTTTCGGAGGAGACTGGCATAGCAATGAAGAGGAAGTGGTGCAATGGAGTGGCTATCCGAAAATTGGCCGTATCCCCCTGACAAACCATATAGATAAAGCCTTTGTAAAGGCACAGGCACAATTGTTGACTGCACCGTTACATAGTTTACTGGCATGACCACTAAAAAGGATATACGAAAACATTTTCTGGAAGAAAGGCTGAACCTGGACGACCACACCATCATCACGCTGAATGAACAACTGCTGGCCAATTGCCGGCAACTGGACTTCCAGGAGGTAAAGTGGGCCCATGTTTTTTTGCCGATCTCCGAAAAGAAAGAAGTAAATACCTGGCCGCTGGTCAACTGGCTGAAAACAACCTATCCCGGCATACAATGGGCGCTTTCAAGGGCCAACATGAAAACCGGAGAGATGACGCATTACCATTGGGAAGCCAATACCATCCTGGTGAAAAATCGCTTTGGCATTCCTGAACCGGCGCAGGGTACGCCCGTTATTCCATCGGATCTCGACCTGGTATTTGTACCTTTACTGGCATTTGACCGGCAGGGTCACCGCGTTGGGTATGGGAAGGGAATGTATGACCGCTTTCTAAAAGAATGTCGTTCCGGCGTGCGTACCATCGGGCTTTCTCTCTTTGAACCGGTTGCACGGATCCTGGATACGGATCCCTGGGATGTACCGCTGCAAACAGTTGTAACACCCGGGCATATTTATCATTTTTAATAAATTACACAACAGTGCTCAGATACCTGAATTTCCTCTTATATCCCTTCTCTCTCCTGTATGGCCTGGTGATGTGGGTGCGTAACCGTTTTTATGATAAAGGGCTGCTGACAGCCGTGGAATTTGATATTCCTACCATCGCCGCCGGTAACCTCTCTGTAGGCGGCACCGGCAAAACCCCGCATGTGGAGTATCTGATCCGGCTGTTAAAAGATAATTTCCGGGTGGCTACGCTCAGCCGCGGATACAACCGGCGTACCAGCGGCTATCTGCTGGCAGATGAAAACAGCACAGCTGCCGATATTGGTGATGAACCAATGCAGTTTCATGATAAATTTCCGGATATTAAAGTGAGTGTGGGCGAAGAACGGATGCTCGCCATCCCGCAATTGCTGGGAGATGAGCCGGAAACCCAGGTGGTACTGCTGGACGATGCGTTCCAGCACCGTTCCATCAAACCCGGCATGAATATCCTGATTACAGATTACCGGCGGTTGTTTACCCGCGACTATGTAGTTCCTTTCGGCCGGCTGCGGGAAGGACGCAAAGGATATGCCCGGGCGAATTGCATCATTGTTTCCAAATGTCCGCCTTCCATGAGTCTGGCGGAAAAGCTGGCATTGGAAAAAGAAATCAATCCGTTGCCTCATCAGCGGCTCTTTTTCACTACCTTGCAATACGGGGCCCTGTATGATATGGTGACACATGAACCGATCACCCTACCTGCAGCCACCACAGTATTGCTGGCTTGTGGCATTGCCCGGCCGGAACCATTGCTGGATGAACTGAAACGTCGTTATGAGCAGGTATACCTGTTATCTTTCCCCGACCATTATTATTATTCGGAAAAAGATATTGCAAAAATCAGGAAAGAATGTGATGAGCTGCCCGGTACACAGAAAGTGGTCATCACTACCGAAAAAGATGCTGTGAGATTGCATTTGCTGAAAAATGTCCTGACAGAACAAAACCTGAAAATTGCTGTTATGCCTGTAGAGATCTCGTTTCTCTTCGGAGAAGCAACATTATTTAATAACTTTATTTTTGACTACGTGGCCCGGCAATTGCAGGTACCTGGTCAATAATAACTTACAACTGACATGAGTAAAAAAAAGAAAGATAAAAGAAACAGCAACAGTGGTGGCGGCCAGAAGAAAACCTTCAGAGGCATAGTGGAAGTAACACGGTCAGGAATGGCCTTTGTAATTGTACCAGGCCTCACCAAAGATATTATGGTGAAGCAAAAGAACCTGCATACTGCGTTGGATAAAGATGAAGTGCTGGTAGATGTGCTGAAGCAGGCCCGTAATGAAGGGCGTATGGAAGGTGTTATAACGGATATCCTTAAACGAAATAAAACTGAATTTACCGGTACCCTGCAGGTGAGCAAGAGCTTCGCCTTCCTGATCCCGGAAAAAGGTCTTTTTATGCCGGATATTTATATTCCGGCCAACTCCCTTGGCGCTGCTAAAAATGGCGATAAAGCCGTGGTAAAAATAGTGGCCTGGGGCGAAAAATCCCGCAAACCTGTAGGCGAAATTGTAGAAATCCTCGATGCCAGCGATACCAACGACCTGGCTATGAAGGAGATCCTCATCGAAGCAGGCTTCCCGTTGAACTTCCCGAAAGAAGTCATGGAAGAACTGGGTAAAATTGAGGAGCGGATAACGGAAACGGAGATACGAAAGAGAAAAGATATCCGGAAGATCCTCACCATGACGATCGATCCGATTGACGCAAAAGACTTCGACGATGCCATTTCTATCCGTACCCTGAAAAACGGATTGTTTGAAATAGGTGTACATATCGCAGACGTTAGCCATTACGTAGTGCCAGGTACCGCCCTGGATACGGAAGCCGATAAACGGGCCACCTCCGTATACCTGCCGGACCGCGTACTGCCGATGCTGCCGGAAAAAATATCCAATGAGCTGTGTTCCCTGCGGCCGCATGAAGATAAACTGACCTTCTCCGCTATGTTCCAGATGAACGAAAAGGGAGAAGTGAAACAACATTGGATCGGCCGTACCGTTATCCATTCCGATCATCGGTTTACTTACGAAGAAGTACAGGATATCATCGAAAGCCAGGATGGCGGCCCTTATAAAACAGAAGTGCTGTTGTTGAATAAAATTGCCCAGACACTGCGGAAAGATCGCTTTGTCCATGGTGCGATTAATTTCTCTTCCCAGGAAGTACGTTTTAAACTGGATGAAGCCGGTAAACCGATCGGTATTGTGATCAAGGAAAGTAAGGAAGCGCACCAGCTGATCGAAGAGTTTATGCTGCTGGCCAATAAAACCATTGCCGCCTACGTCGCAAAAGTAAAAATCAATAAACAACCCGTACCTTTTCCTTACCGTGTGCACGACACGCCAGATCCGGAAAAGCTGAAGGTGTTCGCCGTATTTGCCAGCAAATTCGGCTATAAGTTCGATCTGGGCTCTCCCGAGAGCATTGCCCGTTCTTTCAATAAAATGCTGCAGCTGGTAAAAGGTAAACCGGAACAGCATGTACTGGAAACATTAGGTATCCGTACCATGGCCAAAGCTGTGTATACGGTAAATAATGTAGGGCACTACGGATTGGGCTTTGAAGATTACTGCCATTTCACTTCTCCGATCCGCCGTTACCCCGATGTGCTGGTACACCGCGTACTGGAAGGCTGCCTGGCCAACAACGTGAAGCCCGACAAGCAGATGGAGCAGAAATGCAAACACAGTTCGGAGATGGAACGTAAAGCGATGGAGGCAGAGCGGGCCGGCAATAAATACAAACAGGTAGAATACATGCAGCAATACGTGGGCGATACCTTTGAAGGGGTGATCAGTGGCGTAGCGCATTTCGGCTTCTGGGTAGAAACCGTGGATACCAAATGTGAAGGCCTGATCAGTATTCATAACCTTAACAAAAGAGAAGAATTCCTTTTCAATGAAGGAGAATATGCCCTGGTAGGGCAGGCGAGTGGCCGTAAATTCCGTATAGGCGATAAAGTGAGTATACGGGTGGTAGCCGGCAACCTGGCCAAACGTCAGCTGGATTATGACCTGGAAGATGAACTGACTGCCACCGGCAGCCGCAGGGAACAAGGCTTCCAGCCTAAACGCAGAGACGACCAGCAACGATTCGACAGAAACAGACCAGATAGAAACCGCCCCGACAGAAATGACGGACGGAAGAAAAAGAAAGAGAAACAACGGGAAGATAACAGGCCCAATCAGCCGTGGAAACAACCACAGCAACCTGCTGCACCACAGCCGGCTATCAGAACAACGCTTGCGCCGGAACCCATGCCGGAACCAGTGGTAGACCAGGTAGCGGCAGAAACACATGTGGTGGATATGACGACAGCACCGGCACAGGTAACGCCACCACAAAAAGAAGCACCGGTAAAACCCGCCGCCAAAGCGCCGGAGCATAAGAAAAAACCGGCTACGGCTAAAGTGCCTGCTCCTGTTGAAGAAAAGGCGGCAACCGTTAAACCGGCTGCGAAGAAAACGGCTGTTGAAAGCACTGCCACCGCTAAACCTGCGGAAGTGAAAACACCAGCAGCGAAAACAAAAACAACGACAGCAACACCTGTTGCAACGGAGATAAAAACAGTACCAGCGAAACCGGCAAAAGCAACAGCAACGAAAGCTGCAGCGGCTGCAACGGAGGTAAAAGCGGTACCAGCCAAAGCGGCAAAAACAAAGACAACGAAAGTAACACCTGCCGCAGCAGTGAAAGAGGTGCCAGCGAAACCTGCCACCACAAAAGCAGCTGCAACGGCAACCAAAAACACAACGGTAAAACCCGCAGCGAAAAAAGCAGTAGCGAAAAAAGCTACGGCTACCACAAAAGCTGCGGTAGCAAAAATGCCGGCGGTAAAAGCTCCGGCAGCAAAACCAGCTACCGGTAAAGCCAGGGCACAGGAACCAACACCGGTAAAGGCAGCACCGAAAAAGGCAGCGGCTAAAACGGCCAAAGCGCCTGCTACAACTAAAGCAGCAGCGGAAAAAACACCCGCTAAAAAAGCAGCAGTAAAAGTGCCTGCAGCCAAAACACCGGTGAAAAAAGGCGCTGCTGAAAAAGCAGTACCCACTAAGGTAAAGGCAGTTGCTAAAGAAGAGAAAAAGCCAGTAGCGCCCAAAGCCGCAGCCGCCAAAAAAGCGACGCCTAAAGCGGCCGCTGTAAAGCCAGAAAAGAAAGCAACCGGTAAAACGACTGCCAGTACGAAACCGGCAGCTGCCAAAAAAACAAAGAAAAAAGAGTAAAAAATAAAACACGATTCACCTGAAGATGCAATCATTTAAAGAGTTAGTAGCACAGTTTAGCCAACAGTTTGATCAACAACATTTTCCGGAAGAGCCTTGCCAGTTATACAATGCAGCCACCCACATCCTGGGAATCGGCGGTAAACGTATCCGGCCGGTGCTTTGTCTGATGGGAAATGAGTTATTTGATACATTGCATCCCGATGCATTCCAGGTGGGTAATGCCGTAGAACTCTTCCATAATTTTACCCTTGTTCACGACGATATTATGGATAAGGCGCCGTTACGCCGGGGTAAACCTACCGTACATACTGTTTACGGGGATCCTGCGGCGATCCTGGCCGGAGATGTGATGCTGATTAATGTGTATGACCGGTTGAACAAGGTACAGCCGCGCTATAAACAAAAAATCATTTCCGTATTCAATAAAGCAGCCATTGAAGTATGTGAAGGCCAGCAGCTGGATATGGATTTTGAAGCCATGGAACCGGAAGAGGTGCAATACGACAGCTATGTAAACATGATCGGGCTGAAAACGTCCGTATTACTGGCTGCGAGCCTGCAGCTGGGAGCTATTATCGGTGGCGCCGGCGAAGGGAACCAGGAACATATTTATCAATTCGGGAAAAATATTGGTATCGCTTTTCAGATCCAGGATGATTACCTCGACGCCTTCGGTGATCCGGAAAAATTCGGAAAACAACAAGGCGGAGATATCCTGGTCAACAAAAAAACGTTCCTGCTCCTGAAAGCATTCGAACTATGTAATCCGGCCGAGCGTGCAGCGTTGAAAACGCTGATGGAAACCTCTCCGGATGATAAAGTAGACCGGGTATTGGATCTGTTCCATAGCTGCAAAGTGGATGCATGGGCAGAAAAAGAAAAGGAACGTTTCCAGGAGCTGGCATTCAGACGCCTGGAGGATATCGCTGTATTGTCCAAACGTAAAATGCCGTTGATGGAACTGGCAGATTATCTGTTAAACCGTCAGCAATAAGGTTTGTATTTAAATTCACGTTATATTCGCGCTTGTCTTATACAGGATGAAGAGAAAATGCATGGGTGGCAGTTACTGATCAGCTGATGATCATCGCTGCAGCACCATGATAATCAACCTTCTTCCTGCGTAAGACAAGCTTTTTTATTTTAGAAAAACTGTAAACCGTAATTTCCTCGCCAATGTCTAATTCGCTGTTTCGAAAGAAGTCACTTGCCAATATTATCAGGGATGCCAAAGAAGGATTGGCAGATGGTCATGAAACAGATGGGGGACTGCATAAGGTACTTAAAGTAAAGGATCTTACTGCGATGGGAATTGCGGCCGTAATTGGCGCTGGTATCTTTTCTACCATTGGGGAAGCTTCTTTTCATGGTGGACCGGGCGTATCCCTGCTGTTTGTGATTACCGCCATTACCTGCGGATTCTCTGCCCTTTGTTATGCCGAATTTGCTTCCCGTGTACCAGTGTCTGGTAGCGCCTATACTTATTCCTATGTTACCTTCGGCGAACTGGCTGCCTGGGTAATAGGCTGGGCCCTGATCCTCGAATATGCCATTGGTAATATTGCCGTGGCCATTTCCTGGAGCGGCTATTGTAATAACCTGCTTGCCGGAATCGGACTGAGTTTGCCGGGGTGGCTGGCCAGCAACTATGATAGTGCCAGCCCGGAGCTGGTAGCTGCAGCGCCGCATATTGCCGGTATTCCGATTATACTCAACCTGCCGGCGTTTATCGTAGTGGTGTTGATTACCTACCTGGCTTATGTAGGTATCCGGGAAAGTAAACGCAGCGCCAATTTTATGGTGGCGTTGAAAATCCTGGTGATCCTGTTTGTAATAGTAGTTGGCTTTTTTTATGTAAATAAGGAGAATTGGAGCCCGTTTTTACCGAATGGCTTCTCCGGGGTGTTGAAAGGAGTGTCTGCTGTTTTCTTCGCTTATATTGGCTTTGATGCAGTGAGTACTACCGCCGAAGAATGTTCCAACCCACAGCGCGATTTGCCCCGTGGTATGATTTATTCACTGATTATCTGTACCGTACTCTATATCCTGATTTCTTTTGTACTCACCGGAATGGTACCTTTTTCAAAATTAAAGGTAGATGATCCCCTGGCTTTTGTATTTGACCAGGTGCACCTGCCCTGGGTGAGTTACCTCATTTCTGTGAGTGCGGTAATCGCCACCACCAGTGTATTGCTGGTATTTCAGATTGGTCAGCCCCGTATCTGGATGAGTATGAGCCGCGACGGACTGTTACCCAAACGTTTCAGTAAAATCCATCCCCGGTTCAAAACACCTTCTTTTGCCACCATTATTACCGGGCTGATAGTAGGTATTCCGGCTTTATTCCTGAACCTGACCATTGTAACGGATCTGACCAGCATCGGTACCCTCTTTGCCTTTATATTGGTATGTGGTGGGGTGTTGTTATTGCCGAAAGAAGAAAATACCGGTGAGAAACGTTTCCGCCTGCCGTATATCAACGGGCAATTTATTGTGCCTGCGCTGATATTGGGACTGACGCTGCTGTTCCGCCAGGAGATAGGCCAGAAGCTTTCTTTTGAAGGGGGCTGGGAAGTCTGGAAGCACAACATCCCGTTCTTTATTTTTATACTGGTAAGCATTATTGTAACCGTGTTGTCGGCACTCCGCAAATTATCGCTGATACCGGTACTGGGTATGCTGAGCTGTTTTTACCTGATGACGGAAATTGCGCTGAAAAACTGGATTGTGTTTTCCGCATGGCTCGCAGTAGGACTTACCATCTATTTCGGTTATAGCTATACCCACAGCAAGCTTAGAAGAAAAGCGTAAATGATATAATCGCATTATGAAAAGGGGAGATAAACGATCGTTTATCTCCCCTTTTTGTTGGCCGGGAGGGCAGACGTCACTTGATTAATTAGCCATCTTTCTTCGTAACTTTATAGGAGTTCTTTAAAATATTATTTTATGAACATGCTACAACGGGTCGAAAACTGGGGTGATACCCATCATCCCAAATGGCTGAGTGCTATACGTATTCTGCTGGGTGTATTCATTCTGTGGGTCGGTATCCTGTTTGTACAGAACAGGGATGCCCTTACTACCCTGATCAATGAAAACCGTGCATTGGCAGCCTTGTCATTCGGTATTGCGCATTACATCGTGTTTGCACATACCGTAGGCGGATTGTTCATTGCGATGGGGCTTTTTACCCGGTTGGCTGCCCTGCTGAACATTCCGGTACTGATTGGTGCGGTGTTCTTTGTACATTCCCCTACAGGGCTGTTTACCGTATACCCGATGATGGGACTCTCCATCCTGGTGCTGTTCCTGTTGATTTTTTTCCTGGTGGAAGGCAGCGGGCCCATATCTGTAGATGATTACATGCGCCGGCATCCGGAGAAAAAACGTTCCTGAAAGGGTTGTTTTTCATATAGGCATACCTGTGAGCCCCACCATTTTAATGGCACAGGAAGGGTATATCTACTTAAAATTATCAAATATCCCATCTCAATCCGCTTAAATCCCACCAAATTTTTACTTTTGCAACCAGATAGAATGCAATTATGAAATACCAAATAGGCGACAGGATATTACTGTTGAGTTCAAAAGAAGAAGGTACAATAGTAGACCTGGTAAACGATAATATGGTGATGATTGAGGTCAAAGGCACCTCTTTTCCGGTATACCTGGATCAGATAGACTTTCCCTATTTTCACCGCTTTACCAAACAAAAGCTGGTGCAGGATAAGCCCCGGCTGATTCCGGGCGACGAGATTAAAGTAGACAGAAGCAAATACGAAGTGTTTAAAACAGATAAAGGCGTATTCCTGTCTGTTTTACCGGTATATCAGATGGATGGCTATGATGAAACCGTGAAGCTGATGAAGTTTCACCTGTTTAATGATACGCCGCATGCCATGCGTTTTTATTTCCAGATCTGGCTGAACAATCAGATGGACCTGGAAATAAAGAATGAAATACAGCCGTATAACCACTTTTATCTGTCGGATCTGATATTTGAATCCCTGAACGATAATCCCCGTTTTGAATTTACCTTTTTCCTGAAAGAGTCACAGCCCAAGCTGGCGGCTTCCGTAAAGAAAACCTGGAAAATCAAGCCGAAGCAGATGTTTGTGCAGCTGGAAGAGCTGCGCAGTAAAGAGGAGGCAACGCTTACCTATACTTTATTCGATAAATTCCCGGATAAAGAACCGGAACCAGCGCCGGTACCAGAACAACCAAAGAAAAAGGATCCTGTGGTAGCAGTAGGTTCCGGCAACTTTGCCAGTTTGTTAAGTAAGATCCAGCTGCAGCCGGAAACTTCGCTGGAACCTAAACAGGAAGTAGATCTGCATATTGAAGTGCTGGAAAAAAACTGGAAAGGCCTGAGCAATATTGCGATTCTGGCCATTCAGCTGAATGCGTTCCAGCGTTATATGGAGCTGGCTATCAGTCATCATCAGCACAGCATGATTGTGATTCATGGGGTAGGGAAAGGCAAGCTGCGGGATGAGATTCATCAGATCCTCCGTCAGACGCCGGAAGTAGCCAATTTTGTGAACCAGTACCATGGAAAATATGGTTACGGGGCAACAGAAATAACTTTCAGATAAACATATCCGGAAAGCAGCCTGCAGATCTTTATCAGTTGTGTGTGCTGCTTTCCGGTTTTTCCTTACCTTTGCGCTCCAACTACAAACCGTGCTATCGTCTTTCTGCCTTGAGCAGGAGGAAGGAAAGTCCGGACAGCGCAGAGCAACGCACCACCTAACGGGTGGGGCCTGGTGCATAACCAGGTACAGCCAGTGCCACAGAAAATAACCGCCCCGTCAATGGCGGGGTAAGGGTGAAAAAGTGGGGTAAGAGCCCACGGTGCAGGCAGGTAACTGTTTGCGGGGGTAAACCTTGCGTGCTGAAATGCCATGTATACGGTTGTTTGAGGGCGGCTCGCCCGATGACCGAGGGTAGGCAGATACAGGTGACGTGTGAGCGTCATCGCAGATAAATGGTAGCAGTTCACCGTCAGGTGGAAACAGAATCCGGCTTATAGGTTTGTAGTTTTTTTTCTTTCTCCTTTTGATATCTTAAAATATCCTCCTAACTTCTCGCCAATATTTAATCTCTATTTTATGAATCAGAAAGATGAACGTACGTGGGGAACCTTCGTACACCTGGGTGGTATAGTAGGTATACTTATACTGCCTACGGTGGGCAATATCATTGCAGTATTGGTATTGTGGCTCATCAAACGTAATGAATCGCATTTTGTGGATGACCAGGGAAAAGAGGCCATTAACTTCCAGATTACGCTCAGCATTATTACTGTGATCATTAATGTGGTCAATAATATCAGCATGGGACTGTGGTCACTGGCGAACTTCTGGCGGCATACACGGGGCGAAATATTTACCGTTTCCTGGGGCTGGCATGACCTGTTAGGTATTATCTGGCTGCTGAACGTAATATTTTCTATTATCGCAGCGGTAAGAGCGAATAATGGCGTGATCTACAGATATCCGTTGAGTTTGCGCCTGGTTAAATAATTCCCGCATAGAGAAAGGGGGTATTCAGCTGCTTTGATACAGTTGAATACCCCCTTTGTTATGAAAACAGGTGTTGTTAGTTCTTTTTCAGCGGCTTCATTTTCGCCTTTTGTTTTTTGCCACGTACCTGCTCTCCTTTAATCGTAGCAGCCAGTTTCAGCGCATTATAGGTATTCACCAGACCGCCGGTAACAGAGAGGTCAGCAAAGTTGATTTTTTCATCCTGTCCGCCTGGTTTATTTACCTGGGTACTACCATCCGGGAGGGGAGCAGCGCTTTTTTCCAGGATATATTTCAGCTGACGGGCGCTCAGATCGGGGTGATAGGACAATATCAATGCCGCTATACCGGCTACTACCGGAGCCGCCATACTGGTGCCGCTGGCAGAACCATATTTGTTGCCGCCTGGTATGGTAGAATAGATCTGTACACCTGGTGCAAAAATATCCACTTCCTTTTTGCCATAGTTGGAGAACCCGGCTACCTGCTCATTACCTCTTCCGGTACTGCTGGCGCCTACCGTAATAAAGTTGGTGGCGGTTTTACCGTCTTCGTAATAAGGGTTCGGGTAGTTGGGAATGGAGTCGTTATTATTGCCATCGTTGCCGGCAGCATGTACCAGCAATACGCCTTTCTGTTCGGCATATCTCACCGCATCATCTACCCAGGACTTGTTGGGAGAGTAGGGTTTACCGAAGCTCATATTGATGATCTGTGCCCCATTGTCTACCGCATAACGGATAGCCAGGGCAATGTCTTTATCGCGTTCGTCGCCATCTGGTACCGCTTTAACGGCCATGATGCGCACGTTGTCAGCTACACCGTCCATACCTGCGCCATTGTTCCGGATAGCGGCTATAATGCCGGAAACGTGGGTGCCATGATAGCCAAAGGTACCCATGACATCATTGTTGCCATAATGCCGGTCGTTGATATCATCCAGGTTGTCGCCTACAATCCGTTGCCGGTTGGCATTGGGCAGCACATCGGTGCATTCTGCCTTTCTTTTCAGTTCCTTGATGTATTCGTCCAGTTCCGTTTTGAAATCACTGAAGGTAGCTGGTTCATCACCGGCACTTTTCAGCAACCGTGTCATAAAATTGCGTGCCAGCAGTACGTCCTGACTGGTCGTCTGGATACTGTCGAGCTGAGGTACGGTAAAATCTTCCTTGTTGAGGTAATTTTTCAGGATGGTTTCACACTTGTTTACATTCTCCTGCAGTTTGGACATGGTCTTATACTGCAGCTTAAACTGGGTAGAAGGTTTTTCTACTTTCTGCTGGAGCTGCAGCCAGGTAGTGTATTCTTTGGAATCCTTCGCAAGAACAGAGTCCGGGTTGCCGTATTTGTTTTTATAGCGGTAGTATTCGCGGGTAGCTTCGTCAGAGTCTTCTTTCAGACTGCCGCCGTCTTTGCCACCCAGGAAGTTCCAGCCGTGTATATCATCGATATAACCATTGCCGTCATCGTCTTTGCCATTACCAGGTATTTCCTTCGGATTAGTCCATAAAATACCTTTCAGGTCTTCATGGGTAGAATCTATCCCGGAATCAATTACGGCAACAATTACAGGGGTACTTTTTTTGCCTTTCAGCAGTTCTTTATAAGCTTTTTCCGTGGCAGTACCATAAACGCTGTCGGTGTCGTAACTCAGTAAATGCCAGTTTTTGGGTAATGGCCCTTTACTTTGGGCAATGGTTTCCGTAGTAAAAGCAGCCATCAATGCAACACATCCTGCCAAGACTGCAACCTCTCGACTTAACAATTTCATTTTAAACAATTTTCCCAATAAAAACAGTGAACAATTTAGATTATAGAGAACCTTAAAGGTATGGAAAAAGCAGTATAACACTAAAATATTAATGATAAGCGAGCAATATATTGGTTGATTGGGAGCATCAGACCAGGTAAAAAGATAGAAAAACAGGGGAGGCGATACCGATGATCTTTTGTATATGGCCTGTTTGTGGTACGTATAGCCGCTGGGTATAGTTTGCATTCCTACCAACCAATGGGCAAATACGGCTGTCCGGGAGGGGTGGAGGCCATAAAACCCGCAACATTTTTAATTTATTTAAGAAGATAGGGTATCCCGGCGCGCTTTGGAAGCAGGGTACCCCGAAAGTTTAGGCAGATAGGGGATTTCTAAAAATATTCTATCCGGGATGTAGGGGCAGGAAAGTGCGCAGAGTGCCCGGAAACCCTTTGTAATAGTGGATCTGCTTAAAAAACAGGGGGATAACACGACCATTATGGGCTGCTTGTAGCACAAAAGTTGAATATGAATATTCAAAAAAAAGTCTAATATTTATATCCGGAAGAGTATTTAATGACATCCTGTTGTTGAATACAATTCTCATAAGCATGGTTTCCGTTTAACGAATAGCGGGGTTCTCTAACCTCGCTACTATTTTTGAAATCCTGCGTCGATGTATGTAGAGAAGAAGTATAATGCCAGCCAGAGATGCTGAAGAAGTAACAATGAGTAAGTAATTTTATCAACCGCTTTTAAAATCTGATCGGGGACGTTTCCTGAACTGAAAATTAAAAGCTCCGGGGCAGAAGCCTCGGAGCTGAACATCACAAAGCGTATTTTCCTTTTTACAGATCGAATTTGATTCCCTGTGCCAGTGGCAGACCTGTAGAGTAATTGATCGTATTGGTTTGCCGGCGCATGTAGGCTTTCCAGGCATCGGAACCACTTTCCCTGCCACCACCTGTTTCTTTTTCACCACCAAATGCACCACCTATTTCAGCACCGGAAGTACCGATGTTGACATTGGCAATACCGCAATCAGAACCGGCTGCAGAGAGGAATTGTTCTGCTTCCCGGAGGTTCAGGGTCATGATAGCGGAAGAAAGGCCCTGCGGTACATCATTTTGCATGGCAATGGCTTCCGGCAGTGTTTTATACTTCATCACATACAAAATGGGCGCAAAGGTCTCATGTTGCACAATGGCGTAAGTATTTTCCACTGCAGCAATACAAGGCTTCACATAACAACCGGATTCGAATCCGGCGCCGGTGAGTACGCCTCCTTCCACGAGGAAGGTGCCACCCTGTTGTTTTACCTGGGCGATAGCGTCCTGGTAGGCAGCTACGGCAGCAGTATCAATCAGCGGGCCTACGTGGTTGTTTTCATCCAGCGGGTTACCGATGCGTATCTGGCCATAGGCATTCACCAGTTTGGTCGTAAAGGCATCATACACGCTTTCGTGGATGATCAGTCGACGGGTGGAGGTACAACGTTGTCCGGCGGTACCTACTGCGCCAAATACGGCGCCTATCAGCGACATATCCAGGTCAGCATCCTGGGAAATGATAATGGCGTTGTTGCCACCCAGTTCCAGCAGGGAGCGTCCCAGTCTTTCGCCTACGGCAGCAGCTACGCTCTTGCCCATACGGGTAGAGCCGGTAGCGGAAACCAGGGGAATACGTTTGTCTGTCGCCATCCATTCGCCGGCGTCGCGCTGGCCGGTGACGAGGCAGCAAACCCCTTCCGGTACGTTGTTGGCGGCAAATACGGTTTCGACTATACGTTGGCAGGCCAAAGCCGTTACCGGTGTTTTCTCAGATGGTTTCCAGATACATACGTTTCCGCATACCCATGCCAGCATGGAGTTCCAGCTCCAAACGGCCACAGGGAAGTTGAATGCGGAAATGATACCGGTAATACCCAGCGGATGCCATTGCTCATACATGCGGTGACCCGGACGTTCTGAGTGCATGGTCAGGCCGTGCAGCTGACGGGAAAGACCTACTGCAAAATCACAGATGTCGATCATTTCCTGTACTTCTCCATAACCTTCCTGCAGGCTTTTACCCATTTCGTAGGAAACGAGTTTACCCAGCTGGTTTTTGTATTTGCGCAGGGCATCTCCCACCTGGCGAACAATTTCACCTCTCCGGGGGGCTGGCCACTGGCGCCATTCCTTAAATGCTTCCTGTGCAACGGCTACTACCTGGTCGTAATCTTCCCGGGTCGCGCTTTTTACGGCAGCAATCTTTTTATTGTCAACAGGGGAAACGGAAATAATATCTGCTCCGTGTGCCGGCAGCCAGTTTTTACCGGTGCTAACGCCACTTTGCTCGGCTGTAATACCAAATTCTTTTAAGATATCTGCTACCATTGTCGGTGTATTGTTTAAACTAAATTAGGAACTTTTTTTTGTTTGTGCGGCGTAGGTGCTTTCAAAGATCTTGTCGGCATTGCCGGCTTCAAAGCCTTCCCGTCTGTGTTCCCGGCCGATGGCTGCTGCGGACAGGTGGGCAAACTGTGGCAACACTTTTCTTTCGGCGAACTCCACATAGGAGCCGGCAATGTTGTGCTGTTCCCCGTTTGCAAAGGTAGCCGTCAGCATACGTGCCACGGTAGCGCTTTGCAGCAGGTTCCCATCCGGACTGGTTTTGATTTTACCGCCCGCATCATTCAGTTTAAACCCATGGTGCTCCAGGAAAGTGTTGAAGTCCGCTACAGTATTGTATCCGGCAGGTAAATTATGTACACTTACCGTGAAGTGATTCAGGTAATATCGGTTGTAAATTACCCAGGCGGCGTATTCACTTTCTGCTGCAAGGGTCTGGAAATCTGCCAGGGTAGGGGTTCTCCAGAGCGCGCTGTGCAAAAAGGCGTCTACCGCTTTGCTGTTGTCCAGGTCAAGGGTATTTACCGGATCTGTTTTAACTTCATTGGTATAGCTGTAGATAATGTCCTGTGCCGCCTGGCTCAGGTCTTTTACCCGCAGCTCGCTGATGAAGATGCGCGGATATTCCGGAGAAGGTGGCGCATACCACCAGGCATCCAGCTTTTTAGCCGGAAAGTGGTAGGCATCCATTTTCGTATAGCCGTAGTGGAGAAAAATTTTCTCCAGCGACTGTACGCCTAACTGCGGCACTCCCATTGTTCTGAACGCAATATGATCGTTTTCGATATCATCTGCTTTCCCGATAATGCCTTCTTTTACCATGGCAGCTATTACCGCTGCTACATCCGGTACCCGCTCTTGGTAGCGGTCCATCAGACCATGAAGCACTTCACTTAACATAGCTCGTTGTTTAATTTATCTGCTAATTATTATAATATACCGCAAAACGGTTGTCGATCAGATCACTGAAAGCCACATCTTCCTGGCGCACAAATCCGTTGGATGGTAACAGGCCTTTGGTATGCAGATCTATCACGGCACAAACTGCACCGGCTGTTGTCAGCTGGATAGCTGTAAAGTCTTTACCGGCAATTTCCTGGTTGTAGATTTTACGGGAATAGGAACGCTGTACAGAACGGCCGTTGATCATACCGGAAACCGATACAAATACCAGTACTACATCCTGTGGTGTAAAAGGAATGCTGTCTTCCATAATTTCTTTCAGTATCTCTCTTTTTTTATTCAGTTTCAGTTCATTCAGTAATATTTTCATCAGCTGGCAATGGCCCGGATAACGTACGGTTTTGTAGTCCAGGTTGTATACTTTACCATCCAGTATTTCTGCCAGTGCAGACAATCCACCGGAAGTATTGAAAGCTTCATATTCCACACCGTCGAGGGCAAAGCGTTCGTAGCCTTCCATGGGCATTACTTCTTTACGTTCTCCTTCATGAATGGCATCGCAGGGATTGCAGTATTCATTGATCAGGCCATCGGTACTCCAGGTCAGGTTGTACATCAGGCTGTTGGTCGGAAACTGCGGCAGGGCGCCTACGCGCAGCCTTACGGAATCCAGGGAATCGAACTGTTTGGCGATGTCAAAAGCGGCAATGCTGATGAAACCTGGTGCCAGCCCACATTGTGGCATGAAAGTCACATTGGCGTTCTGCGCAATTTCACGGATGGCATTGGTGGTAGCCACGTCTTCTGTCAGGTCAAAATAATGCGTCTGTGCTTTAGCGGCGGCTGTCGCAATTTTTACATTCAGGAAGTAAGGGCAGGCACTCAGTACAATATCCTGTGCTTCCAGTGCTTGTTGTAATTCGGCGGCATTGTTCACATCCAGCTTGGTTTTATGGATATTGGTATCCGTACATTTCTGCAATAATGCTTCATTGCTGTCGGCCAGGGTTACCTGGTAATCACCTGACTGTTGCAATAAGAAGGCCGCTGTTTCGCCGATCTTGCCGGCGCCGATAATCATGACACGTTTCATAATCTGAAATGGAATTATAGTGATGATGGAAGCATGAACTGCTTCCGGTTTAAGTGAATAAACAAAGGTCATCACTGTAGAAACGTACAGGCATAACAAAGCCCTCCCGCTATATAAGAGGCGCCTGCCTGGTAATTTTTACCAAAGCAAATACACATTTACAGCAGAAATTAATAAAAATTAATTGCTACCGTAGCCTGTAACATAACACAGTGAACCGTTTACACGGTTAGTCAACAATAAAATAAAAAGGAAAGCAGCAGATGCAATCTGCTATACGCACTCAAGGCACGTGGGAGCAAGTGCTCCGCAGATAAGAGAGAAGAGAAAGCTGTATGTTTAACAAATGGTTCATTCAGCAAAGGTGAAAAGCGAATATAAGCAAACTTTTTTATTCTATTATCGGAACCAGCAGTTTTTTTGCTGCTGCTGGTTCCGATAACAGATAAAAATACCGTTGTTTAGTATTGCTCACTTTCGTTCGGGAAGTCTTTTGTCTTTACATCATTAATGAAAGACTGGGTAGCACCGAATATCTGGTCGTATAAATCCAGGTAGCGACGGAGGAAGCGTGGTTTGAAATCTTTGTTGATGCCCAGCATATCGTGCATCACCAATACCTGTCCATCTACATATTTACCTGCACCGATACCAATGATGGGTATTTCTACAGATGCAGCTACTTCTTTGGCGAGGGTAGCCGGAATTTTTTCGAGCACAATAGCAAAGCAACCCGCTTCCTGGAGCAGTTTGGCATCGTTGATCAGTTTGGCGGCTTCGGCTTCTTCGGTAGCCCGCACAGCATAGGTGCCAAACTTATAGATAGATTGCGGTGTAAGACCCAGGTGTCCCATTACCGGTACGCCTGCTGAGATAATCCGTTTTACGGATTCAATAATTTCTTCTCCGCCTTCAATTTTGATACCGTGTGCACCGGTTTCTTTCATGATGCGGATGGTGGAATTCAGGGCCTCTTTAGAATTACCCTGGTAAGAACCAAAGGGCAGGTCTACAATAACAAAGCATCTTTTGATGGCTCTCACAACCGATGCGGCGTGATAGATCATCTGGTCGAGGGTAATGGGTAACGTGGTTTCATGGCCTGCCATTACATTGGAGGCCGAGTCGCCTACCAGCAGGATATCAATACCTGCATCATCGAAAATACGGGCCATGGAATAATCATATGCTGTGAGCATAGATATTTTTTCCCCGTCCACTTTCATCTTCTGCAGGATATGCGTGGTAATGCGCTTGATTTCTTTATTTACAGACATAAGCAGTATGCATTTAGCGCAAAGGTGGGGATATAAATAAGAAAATGGAAACTTTTTTTATGTATGGAAGGGGAGGGGAATGAAAAAGATCCATGGCCGGGAAGCAGTCGGTGGAAGTATTCCAGTTGTTTCCGGCCATGAAAAGAATAGGGCGTCTACAGTTTATTGCTGGCGGCAATTTCTTCGTAGAGGGCCTGAATAAGGCCATCTGCCAGCCCTATTTTAGGTACATATATTTCTGCGGCATCCGCCCAGCGCATGGCATTGATATAGATCTGCAAAGCCGGTACAATAACGTCTGCCCGGTCTTCCCGCAGGTTATACAGGTGTATGCGTTCTTCCACAGTGAAGCTGCTGAATTCCTTGTAGTAGTCTTTAAGTGTATCCAGAGAGAGCGGTTTGCCTTCTTTGCGTTTGGAGAGAGAAAATATCTTGTTGATATTGCCACCGGAACCGATGGCGGTAACGGCGCCGATGTTTTTCAGCTGTATTTTCAGGAAATCTTTCATCTGCTGCCAGGCGCTGTCTGTCACCTGCTGATGCAGCAGGCGGATGGTGCCGATATTAAAAGATTCCTTGAAAATGAGTTTGCCGGCACTAAAGAGGGTGAGTTCTGTACTGCCACCACCTACATCGATATAGAGATAGGATTTTGTTTTATCCATGTTTTCGGCGACATGGTTTTCGTAGATGTAGGAAGCTTCTTCCTGGCCGGAAATAATTTTGATATCGATACCGGTCTGCGCTTTCACTTCCTGCAGGATCACCGGGCTGTTGCTGGCGTCGCGCATGGCCGAGGTAGCGCAGGCCTTCAGGTATTTTACTTCATAAACGTCCAGTAATAACTTGTATGCTTTGATGGTGTCAATGAGGTGAGCCGCTCTTTTTTCAGAGATCGTATTATTTGAAAATACGTCGAAACCCAATCGTAATGGTACTCTCACCAGGTTTACCTTGGTAAAGTCCATTGCGCCGCTGCTGTTGGGAGATGCTTCGGAAATCAATAACCTGGCAGCATTGGAGCCAATATCTATAGCTGCTAACTTCATCAATGAATCATTAAATTAAAAAACGCAAAAGTAAAATATTTCCTGGTTTTGTGTTCAGTGGATCGGGGATACAGGTGATGAAGTTATAATACCGGCCGTTATCTGTTATTTATGAGTGCTGTATCGTGTACGCAATGGGAAACACGATACAGCACCAGGGTAATATTAGTGGTATTGTTTTTCGTGGAGGTATTTATAAATTTCTACCTGTGTTCTTACTTTTTTATCTCCTTCCTTTCTATATTCATTTTTCTGATCATTATCGAGCATACGGGCTTTTACGTTTCCGCTCAGCTGAATCTTCATGATGTCTATCAGTTCCTGACGTATAGCCGGGTCCGTGATAGGTGCTGCTGCTTCCACGCGGTGGTCCAGGTTACGGACCATCCAGTCACAGGAAGCAATGAATACCTTTTCCTGCCCGCCATGATGGAAGATAAATACCCTGGCATGTTCCAGGTATTCATCTACAATGCTCACCGCGGTGATATTTTTCTTCCACTTTTTATTTTCCGTATAGGCGCAGCAGATACCCCGGATCACCATTTTTATGTCTACACCAGCTTTGGCGGCATCGTAGAGTTTGGCGATCAGCTCATCATCCGAGAGGGAGTTCATTTTCACGGTGATGCTGGCCTTCTTTTTATGTTTGGCGTATTTTATTTCCCGGTCTATCAGCCGGAGGAAAGTATCACGCATGTTCAGCGGACTTACCGGCAGGGTTTTGCACCCTTCCAGTATTTTGGTATCGTGGCGCGGACTTTCCAGGTAGGCAAAGATCCGGTTAATGTCTGCGATGATAGCACGGTTGGTGGTGAGCAGACAGTGATCGCCATAGACCCGTGCGGTTTTTTCATTGAGGTTACCGGTGCTGACGAAGCCACATTGCAGTGTTTTGGTGCCGATCCGTTTTTTGATGACGCACAGCTTGGCATGTATCTTCATATTGGGTATACCCAGCAGTACCTTTACGCCTTCTTCTTCCAGCCTTGACTTCCAGTCGAGGTTGGCCGCTTCATCGAAGCGGGCGCGGAGCTCCAGCACAACCGTTACCTGTTTTCCGTTCCGGACAGCGTTGATCAGGGCATTCATGATCTTGGAGTTACGGGCAAGCCTGTACGCTGTTATTTTTATGGACGATACATTCGGATCAATGGCAGCTTCCCGGAGGAGGTCAATGATCGTATCAAAAGAATGGTAAGGGAAGTGCAGCATCACATCATGTTGCTGAATCACGTGCATTACGCTGGGCGCATTCAGAAACAGGGGATGGATGAAGGTTTTGCGGTGGGTATGTGGCGGAAAGATCGATTCCGGGAAATCCATAAAGTCCTTGAAGTTATGGATACGCGCACCCGGAATAAGGTTGTCTTTGCCGGACAGGCCCTGTCGGCGCATGAGATATTCCAGCAGCAAAGGGTCGATGTCCTTATCGTATACGAACCGCACCGGTTTCCCCTTACGACGGTCTTTCAGGCCTTTTTCCAGCTGGTGAATCAGGCTGGTGGAGATGTCGTTATCGATATCCAGCTCCGCATCGCGTGTTACTTTGATGATGTGGGCAGAGAATTTATCGTAACCAAAGTAGGAGAATATATTCGGCAGGCAGAAGCGCACGAGGTCTTCCAGCAGAATAATATCGTGTTCTCCTTCTTTGGAAGGAAGAATAATGAACCGGGGTAATACGGTAGTGGGAATTTCAATGAGTGCGAATTTCTGTCGCACGGAGTTATCCTGACGGGCCAGTACTACCGCGAGGTAGATGGATTTATCGCGCAGGATAGGGAAGTGCTGGATGCTTTCTATCATCAGGGGGATGATATTGGTACGCACCTGTTCATTGAAATAGTTCAGTACAAAACGTTGTTGCTCTTTGTTGAGCTGTTTTTCTGTACGTAAAAAAATGTGTTGCACTTCCAGTTCATGCACAATGTCTTTCCATACGCGATCGAATTCCCGTTGCTGGTCGATTACGTTGGTTTGAATATCTTCCAGTATTTTTCCTGGATTTTCTTCCAGGTGCATGCGGGATGCTTTGCCAAAAGACATCATTCTTTTGAGCGTAGCTACCCGTACCCGGAAAAATTCATCCAGGTTATTGGAAAAGATGCCTAAAAAGCGGATACGTTCGTGCAGCGGAACGGTTTTATCTGCTGCTTCCTGCAGTACTCTTGCATTAAATGATAACCAGCTGATGTCTCTGGCGATCATTTTCCGTTTCTCCACAACAGGTTTTTTCCTGACTGGTTTCTTTGACGATATTGCTTCGGGTGTTGTCATGGTCTCAAGGTGCTCGCCACGCTGTAATCGCATAAAATCTTACTTATTAACTTTCGGTAAACGCATCAACTAAGCTGCGATAATACAGTTTTAGGTGAAAATATGGTATTAAATTAAAGTTAATGAAAAATATGAACAGTAGCCGGAAAGAAGGGAAGATAGCTGTATAATTAAACAGCGAACGGATGATAACAGGTGGTTATCATCCGTTCATTTTATGGTTTAGGCTGATGCCTGTTTTTGTTGTAGATGGGCAATGCCACGAGGCTGAAGAAGCCCAGGAATATAACCAGCAGGGTTTGTGCTACCCAGATAATCCAGCCAAAGGCAAAGCCGATGGCGTACGGAATATTGTAGAGTTGCAGTGTTTTTTGCACCAGTGGTTGATAGGCGCCGATACCACCCGGGGTAACGATCATGCCTACACTACCGATGATCAGTACGGCCAGGGCAGCGCTGATACTGAGGTGGCTGGTTTCTTTCAGACAGAAAAAACCGATATACACCTGAGACAGATAGCAGACCCATATGAGTACTGTTTGCAGGAGAAAACCATTTTTGTTTTTCATTTTGCCGATAGACAAGATGCCTTCCATGACGCCTCTGGCCAGCGATTTGATGGTGATGGCCACTTTGGATCTGGCGAAGCGACGCAGCAGCCATAGGAGCAGCAGTACAACTACCAATACGCCGATGGCAACGATGATCAGTTGTCCGCCGTTGGCATTGGCCAGTTTCCGGCTCAGCGGCTGAAAAATTTCCTGACTGACATAAGCGCCGAGTACATCCAGCTGAATAACGATGGTGAGGCCCATCAGGAGCAGGAGGCACACGAGATCTACTGCACGTTCTGCAATCATGGTACCTACCAGTTTATCGGCGGGTACTTTTTCGTATTGGGCCAGTATACCGCAACGGGTTACTTCACCGAGGCGTGGCACAGCCAGATTAGCCAGGTAGCCTACCATCACAGCGAAGAAAGTATTCAGTGTGGATGGCTGGTGGCCCAGTGGTTTCATCAGCAGTTTCCAGCGGACAGCGCGGAACCAGTGGCTGGCAATACCCAATACGATGGCAGGAATAACAAGCCAGTAATTGGCTTTGCGGAATGCAGTGTAAATCTGATCCCATTGATCGGCTGTGATATCTTTTGTAAAGAGCCAGATCAATAGCAGGCCTATGCCAAAGAAGCAGACAAACTTAATGAGGTTCTTAAGCATTTTGGGCATATCCAAATTGGTTTTAGGCTGTGATGGTACAGTGCAGTATTTGAGGGATTATAATTTGTTTCCTTCTTTCGGGAAAACGGCAATAGGTGTATATTTTTTCGCTTCTTCAAAATCCATTGTAGCATAGGAGATAATGATCACGATATCTCCCGGGGCAACCAAACGGGCCGCCGGGCCATTCAGACAAATGATACCGGAACCGCGTTTGCCTTTGATCACGTAGGTTTCCAGTCTTTCACCATTGTTAACGTTTACTACCTGCACTTTTTCATACTCAATTAAGCCGGCAGCATCTATGAGGTCTTCGTCAATTGTGATACTTCCGACATATTGTAAATTAGCTTCGGTAACTACCGCCCGGTGGATCTTACACTTTAAAATTTCAATTTGCATAGTATAACTGCTTAAACGCCTTATAAGCGTGTTCGCAAAGCTAGGAAAAATATTTTGTTTAGCGCAAGGCAGGGCATAAGAAAGGGCGCAACAGACCTGTTAATTAACATAATCTTTGCGCCCTTTTTTTGGTGACGGAAATAATATTACAGGCTACCTTGCAGCACCATGTTGTCGATGAGTCTTACGCCATCGAGCCAGGCTGCAACAGCGGCTACTACAGTATGGTTGCCGGGTGGCTCGTCGATATGCCGGAGTGTTCCGTTTTCAACCAGGAGGATGTCGAGGTATTCAGGTTCAAAACCTTTTGCTTTGAGGTCATCCATGGCTTCATGGGCGCCTTCGAGGAAATGGAGGCCTTTACCGAAATTCTGGCGCAGTGTTTCGAGTGCCTGGTAGATGGCTACTGCTTTCTTGCGGGCAGCAGGAGAGAGGCGGGTATTCCGGCTGCTTTTAGCCAATCCGTCGCTTTCCCGTTCGGTAGGGCATACCACCAGTTTTACCGGCAAATGGGTAATTTCGAGCAGGCGACGTACAATCAGGCATTGCTGGAGATCTTTTTGACCCATATAAAGGCCATCCGGTTTTACAATGTCAAGTAATTTGTGTACAATGCGTCCTACACCCTGGAAGTGACCTGGCCGGAATTTACCCTCCAGGATGGTTTCCAGGGTGCCGAAGTCGTATTGAAGGCCACTTTGCAGTCCTTCCGGGTACATTTCTTCTACAGATGGTAAAAAAAGTATATCTGTTGAGGCGTCGTTTAATTTTTTGATGTCTTCTTCGATGGTGATCGGGTATTTTTCAAAATCTTTCGGGTCATTGAACTGGGTTGGATTGACAAAAATGCTGCAAACGACTACCTCATTCTCTTTTTTTGCCGCCTGAATAAGTGACAGATGTCCGCTATGCAGGGCACCCATAGTTGGCACGAAACCAACGCTTTTATTGGATTTCCTTACCAGTTCCAGGTGCTTCTTCAGGTCGTTGCTGCGCTTAAATAGATACATAAATCATTGCTTAAAAGGATGTTAAAACTGACAGATTGGCCAATATTCCTAAAAAAATCCGTAATTTTGCAAGCCAAATTAAAAATTACTGCATTAATAATCAGCGTTAAATGTCCACAAAGAAAAGAATTCTTTTTATTGCCCAAGAGATGTCGCCGTACCTGGAGTTGAGTGATTATGCGGCCATGGTCAATAAAATGGCAATTAAATCCAATGAGGCGGGCCTGGAAGTGAGGGTGATCATGCCCCGATTTGGAATTATTAATGAGAGAAGACACCGCTTGCACGAGGTGGTAAGATTGTCGGGTATCAACATTGTGATTGACGGGGATGACTATCCGTTGATCATCAAGGTGGCCTCCTTACCCAATGCACGATTACAGGTGTATTTCCTGGATAATGAAGATTATTTCAAACGAAAAACGGTTTTCGCCGACGAAAACGAAGAGTTTTTCGACGACAATGCAGCCCGTTCGGTATTTTTCTGCAAAGGCGCCCTTGAAACCGTCAAAAAATTCGGCTGGCCTCCGGATATTATCCATTGCAGTGGCTGGATGACCTCTCTGATACCGATGTATCTGAAAACCGCTTATAAAAAAGAGCCGGTTTTTGCCAATTCAAAAATTGTATATTCGATGTTACCTAACTCCTTCAAGGAGAAATTAGGTACTACTTTTGTTAAGAAAGCCACCATCAGTAACCAGATCAAGGAGAAAGATATGGAACTGTTCAAGGAAGGTACCAATACCGCATTGAACAGGGGAGCTGGTAAATACGCAGATGCAGTGGTGCTGGCCGGCGATAAGCTGGAGAAAAAAGTGGTGGATGAGCTGAAAGCGGAAAAAGGCAAGATAATTTTGCCTTACAAGAAAGAAAATGAAGATCTGGGCGACTACCTGCAACTGTACAACCAATTGCTGGGGAAATAACCGGGAATAACAAGCATATTCGGTAACATCGTATAAACAAACAACATACTCGCGTGAAGCTCAATTTCAGGAACCTTAGTTACATAGCCACTTTTTTTACTGCATTATACGGTGTTTCCGGTTGTAATCAGTCTACCATTCTCGGTACCGGCCTGATTCCGCCGGGAGATTATGTGAATCCACAGGATACTGTTATCACAAATATCCTCGCCCATAATATCCTGCGATTCGATTCCACCATTGTCAATGGAAAGGGAGCTTACTCAAAGGTACTGGGATCTATTATAGCAGATCCTATTTTTGGAAAAAGTCACGCTTTCGTATATACGCAGATGGGATTGCCCAAAAATGCGTTTACGTTCGATGGCGCCAATATTAAACTGGACTCTGTTGTATTGTCCCTGAACTACAAGGGTTTCTATGGTGATTCTTCCACCACACAAACTTTCCGTGTATATCGTATGAAGGAGCCTAATTTCACAATAGACTCTAACTACGCCTATAACAAGGCCTTACAATATGATCAGGGAGAACTGCTGGGTACTGTAACGGTAGCACCCCGTACCCTGCGCGATTCTGTAGGTGTATATGGTACCAAAGAAGCGCCGCAGCTCCGGGTTAAACTGAGTAGCGCTTTTGGTAACCTGCTGCTCCAGCAGAAATCCGATGGCGCCTTTAAAAATGACACGACCTTCCGCGATTTCCTGAAAGGTTTTGCCATTGTACCGGATACGTCGGCGGGTTCCAACAGGAATATGATCTACCTGAATCTGAACGACGCCAGCTCAAAACTGACTGTGTTTTATCAGAACTCCGTGGATGATTCCCTGCGTGCTACTTTCAGATTCAATGAGTCTTCCAGTGCACATGCGAACTTCTATATCCGCAACTACACCGGCTCCACGGCCAGCAATTACATTAATACATCCAATCCGAAAGGAGACAGTATTCTCTTCCTGACTTCCAGCCCTGGTTTGTATACCAGGTTGACTATTCCAGGATTAGAATCTTTCCCTGAAGTATTGATTAATAAAGCAGAATTAGTCATTACACAAATTACCAGCGGACAAAGTGATATGAATGATGTATTTACTGAACCAGGAAGCTTATCTTTGTTTCAGTTTACAAATGGGGAAACCACCAAACCCATGTTTGATTATAATACTGGCGAGAAATTGCTGTCAGTTAATAAGCAAATTATTACAAACTTTGGAGGAATACAGATTGCACAGTATTCTTTTAACTTGACCCGTTACATGCAACTGCTGATCAAGAAGCAGGAAACCAACCTGGACCTCAAAATGCTGCCATTCACCGGTGGTTTTATCAATGTAGCCCGTGTAAAAGCAGGAGGTACCAAACAAACGCAGTACGGCATCAAACTAAGAATCATTTATACAAAACCATAAAATTGCTAATCCAATTTTTTTATGCCTTATTTATTTACATCTGAATCCGTTTCAGAAGGACACCCTGATAAAGTTGCCGATCAGATATCCGATGCGCTGATCGATCATTTTCTGGCCTATGATGCAAAGTCTAAAGTAGCTTGTGAAACATTGGTAACCACAGGCCAGGTGGTATTGGCCGGTGAAGTGAAATCGGAAGCCTACCTGGATGTACAGGATATTGCACGTGAGGTTATTCGCAAAATTGGTTATACCAAGAGTGAATATATGTTTGAAGCCAATTCCTGTGGTATTCTGTCTGCTATACATGAGCAATCTCCCGACATTAACCAGGGCGTTGACCGTTCTTCTCCTGAAGAACAAGGTGCCGGCGACCAGGGAATGATGTTTGGTTATGCTACCCGTGAAACAGACAACTACATGCCACTGGCACTGGACCTCGCACATAAATTGCTGCAGGAACTGGCTGTATTGCGCCGGGAAAATAACGAAATCAAATACCTCCGCCCGGATGCTAAATCCCAGGTGACTATTGAGTATTCTGATGATAATAAACCTGTAAGAATCGATACAATCGTTATCTCTACCCAGCATGACGATTTCGATACAGATGATAAAATGCTCGCGAAGATTAAGGAAGATATGATCAATATCCTGATCCCACGCGTAAAAGCACAGCTGAAACCTGAGTTACAGCCACTGTTTGACGGCGCTATCACTTATCACATCAATCCTACCGGTAAATTTGTGATCGGCGGACCACACGGCGACACCGGCTTAACCGGCCGTAAAATCATCGTAGATACCTACGGTGGTAAAGGTGCACACGGTGGTGGTGCTTTCTCTGGTAAAGATCCTTCCAAAGTAGACCGTTCTGCGGCCTATGCTACCCGTCATATCGCTAAAAACCTGGTAGCTGCCGGCGTTTGCGACGAAATACTGGTACAGGTATCTTACGCGATCGGTGTAGCTAAACCTTGCGGTGTATACGTAAATACGTATGGTACTGCCAAAGTAAACCTGCAGGATGGTGAAATCGCCCGGAAAGTAGAAGAAATTTTTGACCTGCGTCCTTATGCTATTGAGCAAAGACTGAAACTGCGTAATCCAATCTATAGCGACACAGCTGCCTATGGCCACATGGGTCGTGAACCTAAGACTGTTACCAAAGTATTCAACAAAGGCAAAAAACACGAGAAGAGTGTAGAAGTTGAGTTGTTTACCTGGGAAAAACTGGATTATGTTGAGAAAGTAAAAGCTGCTTTCCAATTATAAGGTATACGATAACTGAATAATAGAATGAAAAGCTCCGGAAGATAATTCCGGGGCTTTTTATTTTATTATTCTCCCGCATCCATTATCTTGCAAGCATACTTACGCTGACTCCATGCAATTCGCTAAACGTGCCTTTTATCAATCTATACAATTAGCACCACTTTCGCTGTTAAAACAACTGGATCCTAACCGGTTGCTGCTGCCTTATCATCACCTGGTCAGCGATGCGCCTGTACCGCATATCAAACACCTGTATCCCTTCAAGGGGATAGCCGCTTTTGAGCAGGATCTCGATTATCTGTTGCAGCATTTCACGCCGGTAACATTGCCGGAAGTCATCCGCAGCGTACAGGAACAACGGCCGTTATCGCCCTACAGTTTCCTGCTTTCCTTTGATGATGGCCTGCGCCAGGTCAAAGACTTTATTGCACCGATGTTATACCGGAAAGGTATTCCCGGCGCCTTCTTTCTCAACACAGGTTTCCTTGATAATAAATTACTCTTCTATAAATTTAAAATCAGTCTGCTGATCGAAGCCTTACAGCAAACTACGTATAGCCATGCGGTATTGACCGCTGTGGGGGCCATACTACCCGGCCAGCCAGCCGGTGGGAGAGATGCGGTTATAGCTGCGCTACGCCGGATTACCTGGCATAACCGCCACCTGGCAGATGAGGCAGGCGCGTTGCTGGAAATAACTTTTGATGATTATCTCTCGAAAGAAAAACCTTTTTTGGAAAGCGCGGAGGTACAACAATTAATTGATCAGGGTTTCGGTATTGGCGGACATAGTATCGATCATCCCTATTATACCCAGCTGACACTGGAGGAACAACTCCACCAGACCTGCACTTCTGTGAATGATCTGGCCGTACAGTTTCAATTACCTTATAAGGCCTTTGCATTTCCGCATTCAGATGCGGGGGTAAGCCGCTCCTTTTTTGATACCGTATTCGATCCGGCGATGCCGTTACTGGATATTGTTTTTGGTACGGCCAATCACAGACGGGATATCCATCCGGCTATTCTGCACCGTTTTAACTGCGAAAGACCACATATTTCCATCCAACAGGCAGTGAAGGGTGTGCTCCTGTATGATGTGGTGAAACGAAGGTTACTGCCGGCTGATATCAGCCGAAATCCAGTGGCAGAACCCGATAAGAAATAATGTTAAAATTTATATTATTTAATATAATAATATTATATTTAGTATGCATCTGTTTTTGAGACACGGTGTGAAGCGTTTATGTATTACTAAATAAAATGAATTAATAAATTAATTATATGTGTATTTAATTAGGAATTAACCTTAAATACCAACTTAACGATTATTTTTGTAGCGTTCGAAAAGAAGCATAAAACAGGGGGTATATGGAGACCAGGATGGATTTTTTCCCAATTTAAATTTAACCTTAGTGAAGAACCGACTACTTGGTATCAACGTATTGAGTTGTATACTTTTAGTGTCTTTTTGGTGCAGCCCGTTATTCGCCCAGGGAGACCAAACAGCCATATCCGTTAAAACTGGCACTACCCAAACTACCGGTGCCTGGTTGCACCTGCCGGATGATTATAATAAAACAACCTCGAGTTACCCCCTGCTGATATTCCTGCATGGAATCGGCGAAAAAGGAACGGACCTCAATCTGGTGTTGAAATGGGGCGTACCCAAAATGATCAGCAAGGGAGCTAAAATGCAGTTCACGGTAGGAGGAAAGCTGTATAAATTTATTACGGTATCGCCGCAAATCGAAAATGGATATTGCAGCGAAGCCATGATGGATCAAATACTCGCAGATGTGAAGTCACGCTACCGCGTGGATGGAAATCGTGTATACATTACCGGTATCAGTGCCGGTGGTTATGGCACCTGGAACTATGTGGCCTCCGGCGCGCAATACGCCAGTAATATCGCCGCGATTGTACCGGTATCTGCTGCCCCGATTGACAATATTAAAAAGAGCGGACTTTGTAATATCGCATCCGGTAAAGTGGCCGTCTGGAATATCTGTGGCGATCAGGATCAGTTTTATCAATATGTTGCCACTTACCAGAACCAGATCAACAGCGCTTCCTGCAACCCGGTGATCAAAGCCATTTCCACGATCATACCCAATGCCGGTCATAATGGTGATACGTGGGATGTAGCCTACGATGTATTGCATCGGTTATCGACACCGAATATATATGAATGGATGCTGCAATACAGCAAAGGTGGGGGCGTACCTCCCGGACCTACACCACCCGTCGCCAATGCAGGTAACAATATTAAACTGACCTATCCGGTCAACAGCACCACACTGGATGGTGCAGGCTCCAAAGCAGCTACGGGCAATACCATTACACAATACCAATGGACGTATGTATCCGGTCCGGCCTACGTACTGTCTGCTGCCAATACCGTCAGGGCCAGACTTACCGGCCTGGTAGCCGGCACCTATGTATTTGAACTGAAAGTAACAGACAATAATAACCTGTCTGCTACTTCGCGTGTAACCGTTACCGTAGCACCGGCTGCTACGGGTGGCTGCAATAATTGTAAATTCCTGATTACGCCCAGTCCGAGTGATGGTGGCGCCTATATTGATGGTAAAAACATGGGGGTTAAACCGGGAGATACTATCTGTATCAAAGCCGGTAACTATACCTTTATTCAGTTCTTTAACTTCACCGGTAGCGCCCAGCGCCCGCTGGTATTCATCAACTGCGGCGGACAGGTAAAAGCCGGAAACGGCGGTAACTACGGTATCATCTTTAACAATGTTAAATACTTTAAAATTACCGGCTCCGGCAGTGCCGACAAATACGGCTTTAAAGTAAACGGCGTCAATAAATATCTCAACGTAGGACTGGCCATGGGAGCTGGTTGTACCGATTATGAAGCCGACCGTTTTGAAATTACCCATACAGAGGCCGGTGTACTCGCTAAAATCAACCCTACCTGCGACCCCCTTACCCAATATCCCAACTTCTCTATCCGCAATGTCAACTTCCACGACCTGTATATCCATGGTACGCTGGGAGAGGGCATGTACATTGGTAATACAGCTTCTTCCGGTACGACCGTAGATGGTTGCGCCAGCGGATCGATAGATGTGATACCGCCCCGGATTTACAACCTGAAGATTTACAATGTCATCACGGATGGTACCGGATGGGATGGGATACAGGTGGCCTCTGCGCCCGAAAACGTGGAGATATACGACAACCGGGTATTGAACTATGGTATAGAAAATAAAGGCAGCCAGCAGGCTGGTATTATCCTGGGCGGCGCTTCCAATGGTAAGGTATATAATAACACTGTGATCAAGGGAACCGGTAACGGTATCGAGGTGTTTGGGATGGGGCTCTGTAAAATATATAATAACGTATTGGTCAATACCGGACTGGATGGCACCAGTGAAGGCCAGGATGCCCTGTTCATTGACGACCGGCCTACCCCCAAAGCCTATACGCCGTTGATCGTACAGGTAATGAATAATACGATTGTCAATTCCGGCCGGGATGGTATCCGGTTACTGAATACCTATACCACTATTGGCCGGGGGAATATCATCGCCAACAACCTGGTGGTACGTTCAGGACCCCGTGGCGCGTCTACAGGCATTTCTGTACAAAGCGGCATCGATTGCCGGCTGCTGACCAACACCTGGCTGAAAGATGAAGCGACGACAAAATTTCAGAACGCTGCTGGTAATGATTATCACCTGCTTGCCACTTCTCCGGCTATTGATAAAGGTACAGACCTGAGTAGCTATGGTGTGACCAATGACCAGGACGGGAAGTCCAGGCCTTTTAATAATATTTTTGATGCAGGCGCCTTTGAATATGGCAACAGCGTTCCGGTGAACAAACCGCCAGTGGCAGATGCCGGGCAGGATGAAACCATTACGCTGCCTGTGAATACAGTACAGCTGGATGGTGCTTCCTCCCTTGACCCGGATGGAAGCATTACTGCTTATAAGTGGACGCAGGTTTCAGGTCCGGGTACTGCGGCCATTGCCAATACGGCTGCCGCAAAGACGGCGGCCAACGGATTGGTAGCCGGTACCTATGTATTTGAACTGGAAGTAACGGATAATGCCGGCGCTACCGATACGGCACGTATTACCGTCACCGTTAAACCGGCGGCGCCGGTGAACAAACCACCGGTTGCCCAGGCAGGCAGCAACGTTACTATTACGCTGCCGGTCAGCAGTGTGCAACTGGATGGCAGTGGCTCTTCCGATCCGGATGGCACGATTACAGAATACCTCTGGTCGCAATTGTCTGGTCCCAATACCGCTGATATAGCCTCACCTGCCGGGGTGAGTACGGCGGTAAACAGCCTGATCGCCGGTACCTATGTTTTTGAATTGCAGGTAAAAGATAATGACAACGCTACGGGTACAGCGCGTGTAACCGTGACCGTTAAGCCACCCGTGAACAAACCGCCGGTAGCCAATGCGGGCAATAATGTCACCATTACCTTACCGGTAAATACCACGCAGCTGGATGGCAGTCGTTCTGCTGACCCGGATGGCACCATCGACGTGTATAAATGGACCCAGGTTTCCGGACCGAATACCGCTGCTATAGGTACACCGGCAACCGCACAGACTACCGTGTCTGGTCTGGTGGCGGGTACCTATGTGTTTGAACTGGAAGTAACCGATAACAGCCAGGCTACTGCCAAAGGTCGTGTAACCGTTACCGTAAAACCTGCTGCGAATAAACCGCCGGTAGCGGCAGCAGGCAATGACCTTGCCATTACCTTGCCGGTGAGTAGTGTACAGCTGGATGGCAGTGCATCTGCCGATCCGGATGGTACCATTACCGCTTATGAGTGGTCGCAGATTTCCGGTCCGGGTACGGCGGTGATTGTTGCCGCCACCGGCGTAAGTACGGCCGTAAACGGATTAACAGCCGGTACCTATGTTTTTGAATTACAGGTAACTGACAACAATAATGCTACAGCTACAGATCGTATTACCGTTACCGTTAACCCGGCACTGCCCGGAAATAAGCCACCGGTAGCGAATGCCGGCAGTAATATCACCCTTACCTTGCCAGACAATGCTACCCGGCTGGATGGCAGCACCTCCACGGATCCGGATGGTACCATTGTATCTTACCAGTGGTCGCAGGTATCGGGCCCCGGTAAGGCGGTTATTGCAGATATTACCGGTGTGGGAACGGCAGTTTCCGGTCTGACAGCAGGTATTTATGTGTTTGAACTACAGATAAAAGATAATGACGGGGCATCTGCCTATGCACGTGTAACCGTTATCGTTAACCGTGCTGCTAATAAATCACCGGTGGCCAATGCCGGTGCAGATATTGCCATTACCTTGCCGGTGAGTTCCGCACAGCTGGATGGCCGTGCTTC
The DNA here is from genome assembly GCF_025989125.1 of Chitinophaga nivalis. Classification (NCBI taxonomy): domain Bacteria; kingdom Pseudomonadati; phylum Bacteroidota; class Chitinophagia; order Chitinophagales; family Chitinophagaceae; genus Chitinophaga; species Chitinophaga nivalis. Next base: position 4,606,659 of record NZ_JAPDNR010000001.1, read on the forward strand.
TACAGACCCGGATGGTACCATTACCGCTTATCAGTGGTCGCAGGTAGCAGGCCCCAATACGGCTGCCATTACTACGGCTGCCAGTGCGCAGACAAAGGTAACCGGTTTGATCGCCGGTACCTATATTTTTGAACTGCAGGTCACAGACAATGAGCAGGCTAGTGCTACGGCGCGGGTGACTGTTACCGTCAACCCGCCGGATCCCGGTAATCAGCCACCCATTGCCAATGCCGGCAATGATGTTACCGTAGAGTTACCGGTATCCAGTGTCACGCTGGATGGTACGGCCTCCTACGATCCGGATGGTACGATTGTTTCCTATGCCTGGACCAAAGTTTCCGGCCCGGGTAAAGTGACGATCAATAATGCTTTTACCGCAACGGCCACTGTTTCCGGCCTCGTATCCGGCACCTATACCTTTCAGTTGCAGGTGACCGATAATAAAGGCGCTACCGCGCAGGCCAGTGTAACCGTTACCGTGATTAAGCCCAAGCCGGATAATAAACCGCCGATAGCGAATGCAGGTAATTCGGTAACCGTACCCTTGTCTGATGATCTGTTATTATTGAATGGTGGTGCTTCCTATGATCCGGATGGCGCGATTGTAAAATACCAGTGGACACTCGTCAGCGGCCCAGATGTATTTATTACCAATGCCGGCGGCGCCAAAGCGTTTGTATCTTTCAAGGTAGTAGGCGCCTATGAATTTCAACTGACTGTCACCGATAATGATAATGCTACTGCCAACGCACGTGTAACCGTTAACGTTATTGCGCGTGATGTACATGAAAATGACTTACAGATTGTACCGAATCCTGCCGGCCGTATGATCCGGCTGATTCTTTCTGATGCTTTATCCGTAAATCAGTTGCAGTTGTATATTTATCACATCTCCGGCCGGCTGGTGAAAAACATGTATATCGGTAATCCCCGCGAATGGCAGCAGGGCATTGATATCAGCGAACTGGCAGGAGGGATGTATGTACTGAAAGCGACGGATGGCAAAAACCTGAATGTGGTGAAGAAATTTATAAAGGCCAACCAGTAAATGATTTGCAAATAGTTGAGTACCTTGCGGTATCGTCATCACTTTCTAAATCCCCGGCACTACATGAAAATTGGTATTGAGGCGCAACGATTGTTCAGACCCAAAAAACATGGAGTAGAAATTGTCGCACTGGAGCTGATTAAACACCTGCAGCAAATAGATAAGCAAAACGAATACTACATCTTTGTAAAAGAAGATACCGATGATACCTGTATCACCGCTACAGAGAATTTTCATATCATCAAACTTCCTGCACGGCCTTATCCCATCTGGGAACAGGTATCGCTGCCGCGTGCTATCCGGCAGTACCGGCCGGATGTATTGCATTGCACCGCCAATACGGCGCCCTTATTTCCCGGCGTGCGTACGGTGATTACCCTGCATGATGTGATTTTCATGGAGTCCGTGAATTTTAAGGGAACGACTTATCAGAATTTCGGTAACCTGTACAGAAGAGCTATTGTGCCACGGGTAGCCCGGAAGCATCAACTGATTACTGTGTCGGGATATGAAGCCAATAACATCATAAAAACGCTGGGAACGCCACCAGAACAGGTAACCGTGGTACACAACGGCGTGAGTGGTATGTTCCGGCAAATCACCGACCCGGTGGCGCTGGCCGCCTCCCGGGAGCGTTATAAGTTACCAGCGTCCTTTATCCTGTTTTTCGCCAACCCGGCGCCGAAGAAAAATACGCCTAATACGCTGGCAGCCTTTGCCTGGTATTGCCGCCAGTATCCTGCTACTACTATCAAACTGGTGATTACGGATTCCAGTAATACGTATATCCGGCAGCAGATCAAAGAGCTGCAGCTGGAAGATATCCTGCCCCGGTTGCAGATCTTGGATTATATCGCCTATAAGGACCTGCCGGCGGTGTATTCGCTGGCCAGCCTGTACCTGTATCCTTCCTTGCGGGAAAGCTTCGGTTTGCCGTTACTGGAGGCGCAAGCCTGTGGTACGCCGGTAGTGACTTCCAATACTTCCTGTATGCCGGAAATTGCCGGGGATGCGGCCATTTTTGCGGACCCGTATGATGCAGCAAGTATCGGAGAAGCGATTGCGCAGGCATTGCATGTACCTGCTGCTACCGCCGGACTGCAGGAGCGGGGTTTTGCCAATGCACGTAAATACAGCTGGGAAGCTGCGGCGCAGAAGATGCGCCGGATTTATGAAGCCGGTTAGTAACGGGCAGTTCAGCCACTATGGACTGAACTGCCGCTCCTGATATTATTTGGTTGCAGCCTGACTACGTGCAGGCGTTACCGGTACCTGCCCCTGTTTGTACTGGAGCATCCACTCGTAAATATTCATTCCTTTTTCTTTAAAGTGCGGATCATAAAACTGCTTCCAGCAGCAATGCCGCTGTTGCTGATCCGTTAACCGGGTAAGCCCTGTTTTATATTTGTTGGTACTGTCGATATAGCGTTGCACATTTTCGAGGTAATGTGGTTCCGCTGATCCGGCAAAATACCAGCAATGCAGGTTGGCTTTGGCTATCATTTTGAAATGTACCAGGTTACTGTCTTCAATGTTGGCGGGCGACATTGGTACCGCTGCAGCAAAACGGGACGTCAGCTGCTGGTTATCGGTAATCGCCATCATAGTAGCCCATCCGCCGGCGCTGTAGCCCGTGATATAAATACGGGAAACGTCTACCCGGTAACGGGCTATCACATCATTCAGTACCTGGTTAACCGCAGCCGGAGACAGTCCCCAGTTAAGCGCCTGGGGAGCGATGGTAATAAACTTATACAATTGTTTATCCACCGGGTTTACAGCCGATAGCTGGAGCCCTTTATCCAGCCAGAAAGGAATACCTTCCAGGGTGAGTTTGTCGAGGTCACTGCCGGATTTACTTTTTCCATGCAGAAATAAAATCAGCGGGTATTTTTTATTCGTACTGCTATAATCATCCGGTAATTGCAGAAAAGCTCCACTGGTATGATAAGGAGAAATCTTTACCGTTGTTTTTTGCAGGTTCCGTTGGCCCATTGAGGTAGTAAAGTGCAGACAGAGTGCGACAAATAGAAATAATCGTGTACACATAAGCGTTATGATCACATTTTTGCGGGAACAAACAACGGATCGGCATTTTATATTATCTTCTTTCCGCAGAAGCCGCCAGTAGTGCTTCTTCCAGTTTAATTCCTATAATTTCTTCGAGATCCAGTTTGGCCTGGGATAAATCTGTTTCCAGGGTAATTTTCTTTACCAGTTCCGCATTGTACCTTTTAGAGCTGATGCTGTATTCATCATAGGTAATACCGCCGGTGGAGAATTTTTGTTCCGCCTGGGAGAAAGCAGCATAATCATCTTCCGTAATCTCATTCTGTAAAGTGAGTAATTCCTTTTTCAGCAGATAATTCTGATATTTTGATAATACCACCGCCCGTACATTTCTGCTCAGCAGTTCCTGTTGCTGGGTAGCCAGTTCTACGTTTTTACGGGCAATCTTTACATCATTGGGTTTGGAGATAAGAGAGCCCAAAGGTACACTGATACCTACGTTCCATAAAGGATAGTAGAGGTTCTGGGTATTGTTGTTTTCTCCTTTGTACATTCTCAGGGAAACTTCATTCAGGTTGGCGCCCACGGTCACATAGTTCAGCCAGTTGGCATTGGCTTTATTTAACTCGTATACGGTTTTATCTCTTTCCAGCCGTGCCGCTTTTAAGCGCGGATTGTTCATCGCCAGCTCTACCAGTTTTTCCTGAATATTGTTTTGTGTATTGGCCGGTACAGCTGCAGACGCTGCCTGTGGTGTTGTTTTTCCTGCTACTTTAACTTGTGCATTCACTGCGGTGGATAATGCTGAAAACAGCAGCACACAACTTACAATTGAGGTACTTTTCATATTGATTTGTTTATACATTTTCTGGTTGTTCAAAAGTTTTAAGTTTTATGATAACGGCATATAGACCATAGAAGAAAAATGCACCGGGAATCTGCCCGATGGCAACCTGGGCATAGTGCGCAACGACATAGATGAAAATGGCGGCCACGCTGGCGGCATAGATATTCCGAAACTCTTTGCTGCGACATTGATAAAATCCACGTATGCCGCGCTGCAATACAATAAAGTACATCAGACAGGTAAGTGCCAGCCCTATCCAGCCGGTTTCGATAGCTGCTTTCAGATAGCCGCTGTCTGGCGGAAAGCCTGCCAGCGGGTGTTCGGGATTGTATTGTTTGCCGGAGGCGCCACTGGTATTTACGCCACCTCCGATCGGATGTGCCCAGATATAAGGTTGTATGTACTGCCGGTTTTTATCCCGCACATTCAGGGATTCATCTTCAGAAAATTCAAATGCTGTGCGGATGCGGTTGACCGTACCGATGCTATGAAACGGTCCGAAAATAAGTACCATAAAAAACATGAGGAACATTACCGTGAATGCCATCGTTTTTTTACTGGTGATGGTCATCAGCACAAAGATGACAATACCGGCCGGTATCACGGCATAGGCGGTACGTGTACCTGAAAATGCCATCCCCAATGCCATCACACCGCTGGCTACCAGCAACCAGTTGCGTTTACCGGTATCGGGTTGCCCGATGGCCAGTAAAAGGGCAAATACCATGGAGCTGGCCATCAATATACCAAAGGCGGTAGGGTCGGAGAGGAACGAAAATTTGCGGATGGTACCTCCCTGAAAATAAAGGCCATAACGAATCGGGTCCATCATCACCCAGTGTTCTTCAAATCCCAGCAGGCCATGCCATTGCTGAAAGCAGGCATAGGCGCCGCAAATCACCGCCATCACCAGCCACACTTTGAAGAAACGTTTGATAACGGCTACACGGGTGAATATATGCAGGGCAATAAAATAAATCAGCAGCAAGCTTACGGCTTTTCTGAATACCTGTCCCCAGCCCGCGAAAGACTGCATATCCGGATTAAACAGTTGTATCATCAGGTAAGCCAGATAAATCAGGTAGATCCAGGTAATGGGGTTCCGGGAATAGCGCCAGTATTTTTCTTTCTGCACGGTTTTACGCAGATAAATACCGAGGAAAGTAGTGCCTACCAACAGGTCTACGGCAGTACCTACCGGCAGCATATCATCTACGAGGCGGTTGAGAAAAAATACAAATACAGAAAGTATCATCGACATATAAAACCCGAGTTCTGTATGCAACAGACTCACTACAACGGCAGTGCCGCCAATCAGTCCGCCTGCGATGATAATACCCAGTAGGAAATTAATTTTGGCAATAATAAAGGCCATGGCTAATGCCATCAGTCCCATCAGCAGGTAGCCGAAGGGGGTATTCAGGTGTAATTGTAATACCTGTTTCTCCAGTGCGGCCGACAGCTGTTTGAAATAATTGCCTTTTTTATCCGGGTAATAAGTACTCACTGTGTGATAGTTATTTTTCAGAAGAACATTATTTTAACGAAAAGCAGGACCATCGTAAAAGCTACGAAAATGGTTACGATGATCTCCAGTATATTGTCGTCACTAAATCTGTTTCCTTCCATATTATTTATTGGTTTACGAGGGATTGATAGTGGCTGCTCATCAGCGCCACGCTGTTGGCCCAGGTATGTGACAGTGCAAATGTTTTTCTGCCCGCAATCACTTCCGGATTTTCCGGTTGCGAAAGAATATTTTCGATGGCTGTAATGTATCCGTCGGCATCGTGGCAAAGGCTTACATAATCGGCAAAGAGCTGCATGGTTTCTGTATGGGTAGCCACTACGGGTTTACCCATGGCCAGGTACTCATCAATCTTCCGGGGATAATTACCAATCGTCATTTCGTTTAATGCCTGCGGGTTGATGCAGACATCGAACGTGGCGATGTAGGCCGGTAGTACGGCTGGTGCTTTGCTACCTATGAAATGTACATTGGGCAGCTGGTGCAGGGAACTGTTTTTAAAGGCATCGTCTTCCGGCCCTACGAGTACAATATTCCAGGCAGGCCGCTGGGTGGCGATCTGTTCCAGGATAGGAATACTGAGGCGGGTAGCAGTCAGTGCACCTACATATCCGATTACCGGTGGCGGATAATGAGCAATACTATCCGGTGTACGGGAAGGGGAAACAGCCGGCAGGTAATCAAAGTCACATCCTTGTCCAATGTCAAAAGACGCCGGATTATATTGCCGGGCATAATTGGCGAGGTAGGCAGAATTAGCTGCTACCATCGTGGACTTCTTCATCAGTGCCCGTTCCAGACGGCCGCCATGTTTCTTGAAATAGGGCTGACTGGTGAGATTATCCCGGATATAATAAATGGAGCCGGATATATTTTGTAACATCTCCGGTAAATAAAATGCCCGGAAAAAATCATTATCGGTAAACAGGATAATGTCGCTGAACCCCAATTGCTGTGTGGCTTTGTTAATTTCTGTGGCAATACGCTGGTTGTTTACCCGGTTGCAGTAATCAAACAAACCGGTAAAAGGAATCCAGGTAACAGATTCCAGCAAGGTGCGCGGCGCCAGCGTCCACATGGTATCGCTGATCTGTTGGAGGTCGGCCGTTTTTTTACGGAGACTGTCTACCGCATGCCGCACTTTAGGGTCCTTACGGGAACGGATCAACGAAATTCTGTCGGGTGCACGGTTTACGTACAGCACCCTGTTATGGCGCGCCAGTTCGGTTGCAATGTTCTTGCAATTACTGCCGATGGTAATGTCCCAGGATTGTAATCCTACTATAACAATGTCTTTCCCGCTGATCATCTTGTCTTCCATTTTAACAGGAATCGCTCCTGAAATACTGATAACATATCAGGATAGAAGAGCAGCATGTAACGACATACGCGCCCTATACTAACCTGTAATTTTCTATAAAGGATGGTCTGTGTTATAATGAAGCATATTCCATAGGATACCATCATGCCATAGGCGGTACCTTGTACGCCGAACCGGGTAGTAAAAAACAGACAGATACCAATGTTCAGTACAGCGGTAATGGTCATTACTATAAAGTTGGTGCGTGGCTGGCCGATGGAATCCATAATAGTGCCAAACTGTTTGATAAAAGGCAGGAATAATCCGTACAATACAGTGATCTGTAACAATACACTGGCTTCGGTATAGCCTGCCCCTGCGATGATGCCGATAATCAGTTTTGGGAAAGTAAAGATGACAATGCTTACCGGTACGGCAATCGCCAATATGCTGCCTACTGCTTTCTCATAATAGAACCGCACTTTTTCCATATTGCCGCTTTCCATCATCCGGGCACTTTTGGGAAACAGGATATCTCCCAATACCTGTGATGGTACATCTATCAGGTTGGATATCCGCAGGCATACACTGTACAGCGCGACTGCGGAAGTGGAAATACAAGAGGAGATAATAAACTGGTCGGTATTCCGGAACAGGGAAGAGCTGATGTTGGTACCAAATACAAACTTGCCGTAGTGCCAGAGTCTTCTGATCCAGAAGCGGTCATACTGCATAGTACGGTGCAGGAATCTGGCGGCGAAAAAACCGGATACCACCATGCCGGCAAACAACCCTATATTGAAATAGAGAATCAGTGCCGTGAGGGAAACATGGCCGGTTAGCAGCAGGTCTGCCACGATGCAGCAGAATGATATACCCTGGCGGGTGAGATAAGCCCAGAACACCCCCCGGAAATCTGCGTTGGCATTTTGTATCCACTCAAAATGAGAAAAGGGGATGAGCATCAGTAAACCCGGCAGAAACAGGTACATCACGTCGCTTAATGCCGGGGCCTGCAACACGCGGCTCAGGGGCGCAATAAAACAGGCAATCAGCAAACCAATTACTACTGTGATCATGATGTTCATGGTCAGCGCTGCCCCTTGTATGGCTGCGTGTAAAGTAGGTTGTGTACTGTTGATATATTTGATGACCGCATTTTTGATCAATGACTGCCGTACGATTTCAATTAAGCCGGTGTAAGCCAGGAACAGGTTCCAGACACCCATATCCGGTTTACTGAGGGTACGGGTGAGTATTAATACGCTGCCGATACCGAAAAGTAAAACTGCCACCTTCTGCATACCGCTGAAAATGCCTGACTTTAACCAATATGTATATTTCTGATCGCTCATATCCTGTGCTGTGTATGTTTAATGATGACGGGTGCTGGCTGCTGTAATTTGTTTTTGGGACGCTCCAGGCTATAGAGCCACCAGCAACCATAATGCATGGCTATATTGTATAACGCAATGGAAATGATAATAGCGGTAATAATACAAATCGTCAGCAACAGCGGGAGATAGGTAATACCAAACAGTTTTACCAGGAGTATCCGGGTGGCAGAGGCAATCAGTACATGGGTAAGGTAGATGTACAGGGAATGATGACCAATGACGCGCAGGAATTTCAGTACCTGGTAACGTTGCAGGATAAACGAAACATTATATATGAACGCGCATCCGCTGATGGCAATGGCTGCAAACAGCAATGGCTGATGATGCTCTACAAAGAGGTGGTTCTCCATCGCCAGATTTTTCTGCAGAAAATAATACTGACCGGCTACAAAAACAGGTAACAGCGACAGGAACAACCACCAGGAGCTGAATCTGGCTGTATTTTTTTCATCGAGCAGCTGATGGCCGATAAAATCGCCGAGTGCAAAAAATACGTAGAAGTGGAGAATGTCATAGAGCAGGCCTACATCTGTATGCTGTACCGATAAATAATCGGAGTACAGGTACATGGCGATGCCCAGTGCCAGCTGCCAGTATATAGATAACCGCAGGCGGGCCCGGGTGAAGATATACAGCACACTTACATTAAACAGGGCAAGCAGGTACCAGAACTGGTCCACATTCCTGGGATAGGTAAAGATGTAGGTATAATCAATCAGGCTTCTGCTGGCATTTACAAAATGACTTAACAGCAATTGAATCGTGATCTGGAGCGTTGCCCACAGCACATACGGGTAAAACAACACATCGAATTTATTCCGGATGAGGGCTGCTACGCCTTTTCTCTGCAGGCTCTTTGCTATAAAGGCGCCGGAGAGAATAAAAAACAACGGCATCCGGAAACTATAAAAAATAATGTTCGCGTGTTCCAGTCCGGCAAAGGTTTCCTGGCTCAGGGCCGCCCTTGACAGTCCTTCAAAAATATGACGGTATAGTACCAGGATGATGGCAATGGCGCGTGCATAATCTATCCATGCCAGGCGACCCGTACTATTGATGGTATGCAGGTTAAACAATTTCATGGGTGTGTACTTATCACGCATTCATATTCTCATACTGTACATTGTTTAGTACGGCACCGGCGAATTTTCCGTTTAATGTTTGCAGGAATTGAATGCTTTCTTTATCTGTTTGTTTAATGGTAGATGTAGCCGCTACTATACTTACAGCCATTTCGGTGTAATGCAGTAACTCTTTTGAATCGGATCTTTGATTGAGTGCGGCGCCTTCCAGTAAAATATAATCATATGTTTTACGTAGGTGTGGCAGCAGTAACAGCAGGTTGTCGGCACCCAGTATTTCTGCAGGCGTATAGTCTCCGCCGGCACAACCAATAATGTCTACGCCTTCAATATCAGTAGTCGTAATAATTGGTTTTATTTTATCGTAGTGATAGCTGTTGGCTGCCAGCTGGAAGTTTTCCAGTTCAGGCATCGCATTGAAATCGCGTGTCAGGGTATTATTGGAAAAGTTGGTATCGATGATCAGTACTTTTTTTCTGCTTAAGCTGAAGCTTTGTGCCAACGCTTTGATGATGGTGGTTTTACCTTCCCCGTTTCTGGTGCTGGTGAAAAGGAAGATGCCGGCATCCTGGCTTTCTATTTCATACCGCAGTTTACGCATGTTCTCCAGAAAGAGGGCTGCATTCGTATTTTTAGCATTGTTGACCTGGAAAACCTGCTGCAACGGCGTTTTTTTCAGGTTAAGTTTATTCAGTACACTCAGCAACCGGAGGTCGATGGCCCGCAGGAAGTGAGACGGTGTTTTGATGGATACATCAATGTATTCCAGCAGGATGACCAGTACGCAACCGAAGAGGAACATACACATACCGGAAAGGGCCACGATGATGAGCCTTTTGGAGGGTTCGGGTTCTACCGCGGGTTGTCCGTATAAGGTTTGACGGAAATTATCCTGCGGGGCAATTTTATTGTTCATGGCCGCATCGTAGCGGCTTTTAATATTTTCATATTCCTGTTGTGCCATATCCAGTTCTTTCTGCAGGGCTACGTTGGTAGCACCTCTGGAAGCGGCAGCACCTACCTGGCTGTTGAGGCCACGGATGCTTTGCTGGTATTGGGCAATGTTCTGCCGGGCAGAAGAGATCTGTACTTCCAGGTCGCTTTTGCGTTGTTGCAGATCCGCTTTGGATACACTGCCGGTAGCTGGCGCCGCACTGGCCATGCTGGACAGTTTGGCGTTATAATCGTTTTTCAGTTTCACATACTTCGCATACAGCTCCTGGTCGTTGGAACCTTTATTTACATATTCATTGTAGGCACTGTTTTTCTGGTTACGCAGGTTGCTGAGTTCTGCATTGGCAGAAGAGGTGCTGCTGCTGGTCTGCGCATTGGTACGCTCCATTTCAGCCAGTTTGGTATTGATCTGCTGTAAGGCCATGGTAGCCACATTGAGGGTGGCGTTCTCGTCAGCCAGTTTGTTTTCAAAGTTGCTGATCTGTCCCAGTTTGCTGGTGCTTTCCAGGGAGACGTCCAGGCTGCCCTGGGTTTTTATCTTGGACAGTTTCGCGTCCAGTTCTTCTCTTTTTTGTTCTACCAGTTTGGAGAGGGTTTCAATAGACTGCACGGTTTGCAGGGTTCTTGATGACTCATTACCGCGGAGAAATTCTGCACACAGCTGGTTCACCACGTAGGCTGCCAGTTCCGGTTGTACGGAACGGTATTGGATGTCGATGTAATCGGTGCGTTGTACCCGACCTGCGTACATGAGTTTGCGCATGGTTTCGAGGTCGTATTTGTACAGCTTCAGGGCGTCCTGTATTTTTCTTTCTTCCGGATCATAAGAACTGAGTAATGATTCGGTGCTGTATTTGTTTTTTAAGATCGGAATGGCTTTGGCGATGTTCAGATTCCGGTATGCATCTTCTTTCTTTTCTTCCGCCGTCAGATGACGATATGGTTTTTCAGGGTGTTCGAGATCATGCAGCAGCAGGGTATAGGCTACCATGCTTAATACCTTGGAGGATTGAAGGGCTTCTACCACATTGTTGAATTTCACATCTATCTCATAGATGTTAAAATTTTCATCTTTCAGTTTCACCACATCATTCGTTGTAAAGCCAGTAGCCATCTGGGCTACAGACTTGTACATCCGTTCCTGGTTGAGGGTAAGCAAAAAGGCTGCGACGATAGCAAACAACGTACTGAAAAGGATAAACCATTTTCTACGAATCAACGACTTAAATAAATAAATAAGATCCATATTGGCGGATTCTATAAAGAATGAAAAAAAATAATCTGATAGGTCCGAAAAAATCCGGTACAGCGACCGGATTTTTCCGAACCGTGTGACCTGTTAGTTTTTAATTAGTTTGAATGTTTGAACCTGTTTGTTTCCATTTGTAATCTGCAGTATATACACACCCATAGAGAGACTTCCGGCATTGTCGAATGGCACTTTGATCACCTGTGTTCCGGGAGCTACCTGGGAGAGTTGTTTGGCGCTAACCAATTTTCCGTCTGAGGTAAACAATTTCACCAGCAGATTTTTGGGGCTGCCGGTATTATTTATCTGTAAATATACCTGGTCTTTAAATGGATTTGGATAAACATTTAAAATTTCTGTTTTTTCCTTGTCAGCGATGGTATTACCACTACTGTTTTTGTTGGTCAGTATGGCTGCACCTACTGCTTTGTTCTGAACGAGTGACTGCAGTTTCTTTTTGGCTGCATCCGGCTCTTTGGCATTGTAACCACTGATCACCAGGGCACCGAGGTAACCATAGGTAGCAGTTGGCCCTAACGTTACATCCAGGAATACACCGCCATTGGCATCCGGACGAATATCACTTAATGTAACGGTCTGGTTGATATTATTGGAGCAATTCAGCGACACACTGTTACCATTGATGGTATATACTGTGGTACGGTCGCCGCCACCTTCCCGGCTGCCAAAGAAAGTGAAAGAGTAGGCCTGTGACTGATTTAAACCGTCTATCCGCAGTTTGGCGGCGATTCCATAATCCAGCCAGTAGGTACTTCTGATCACATTATCAGGATATACACCACTGTTATTACCGGTATTCATCCCAAACGGATTTTCTCCGCTGAAGTTATTTACGATAGTAACAGATACGCCGGATTTATTTCCCTCATCGTTTAACAAATTATCGAACACCTGGTTCGGCATGGGTACGTTATTCGTATTATTCCATGGTGCATCCGCCGGATTATCGCGGTTAAAGTTCAGGAACACAGTATAGGCGTAGGTAGCTGCATTGGCCGTATTGCTGTATTCAGAGTTGATGTTTCCTGCTACGGCTCTTACCTTATAATAGTACGTGGTATTGCTGCCCAGACCATTATCCTGATAAGTTACCACATTTGCACCTACCGTGGTGATTAAGGAATAGGCACCTTCTGCTGTATTGGAACGCCATACTTCATAACCGCTTTCATTGCTGGCGCGGTCGGTCCATGTCAGTTTGATCGCACTTTTGGAAGTACCTACTGCATAGAGGTTGTTCGGAGCCGCCGGAAGACCGTTGTCGATATACGATTGTAATACGATGGCAGCGAGGTAACCATAACTGGAGCCGCTGCTGCGTTTGAAGGTAAATTCAATATTACCGTCTGCATCCGGGCTAAGACCATTGATCTGTGCGGTGTTGCGGGTATTGGATGCTGCGTTTAAGGTAACGGTTTGTCCGCCTGCAGTATAATCCGTGTTTTTATTATCGGTAGCGCCGGATCTGCTGCCAAAGAATACCAGGTTGTATTTTTTACCTGAAGGTACATTGGTCAACCGCAGCTTACGTGCATTATCGCTGCCTTCAAAGTAGTTGGTTTGCATCACCGCGTCCGGATAGACACCGCTGTTATTGCCGGTGGTAGCACCGAGGCTATTGAAGCCCTGGATAGCATCTACCTGTACCAGGTTGATACCGGTAGCCGTGCCGTATTCATCCAGCAGGTTGCTCAGTGTTTTACCGGCGCCGGGTGTTGCATTGACATTATTCCATGGTGTGCCGGCCGGATTGGCATCATTAACATTTATGTAAACAGCTGTGATGTTTCTGTCTTTCACGGCAATGTTAAAGGTACGGGTAGCGCTGCCGCCGTTGTTATCTGCTACTTTAACGGTAATGTTGTTATAGTTACCGGCAGCGTTGTTGCCAGGCAGCAGTGTCAGTAAGCCGGTACCGTTGCCATTATCTGTGAGGGTAGCAAAAGCCGGGAGTCCGCTCGCAGAGAAAGTAAGCTGGTCTTCCGGATCATCGGTAGCCCTGAGACTGATTTTTAATGTGTCGCCGGTTTTCAGCGTTACATTGCTGATGGCCGGTAATACCGGGTTATTGTTGCCGGTGGTAATTAAGATGCTGTCGCTGCTTCTGCTGCCATAGGTATTCACTGCTTTCACAGTGTAGGCGTAGGTAGCATTGGCTTTGGCAGTAGAGTCAATGTAGCTGGTTACATTGGCATTGGTAGCCGGATTGGTCAGCAGGGTATAGGCGCCATGCAGGGAATCGGCACGGTATACTTCAAAACCGGTTTCATTATAGGAGAAATCTGTCCAGCTTACTTTCACTCCTTTCGCTGCCTGCTGTGCACTGATATTACCTGGTTTGGCCGGTGGGGTATGATCATCGTAGAGCAGATCTATCACCAGCGCATTCAGATAGGAATATTGGGAACCGGGTGCATTCTGCATGTCCAGGGTAACTTCTCCATTGGCATTAGGCACTACATTGTAGAGCGTCACCGTATTGGTTTTGTTACTGGCTGCATTCAGGGATACCGATGCGCCGTTGATGGTATACAACGAAGTACGGTTGTCTGTTACACCGCCGCGGCTGCCGAAGAAAGTAAAGGCATATTTATAGTCGGCGCCGGTTTTCAGTCCGGTGAACTTAATGGTTTGTTTAACAGTAGTACTCCAGTAAGCCGTTTGCATTACCACATCCGGATATACGCCGGAGTTGTTGCCGGTAGTAGCACCCAGGGTATTGCTGCCATTGGTCAGGTTCTGCCACGGCGTCATAATCTGGAAGCCGAGTGTGGTAGGCTGATTGGAAGAATCTTTCAGGTTGCTGTACTGGTCATTCAGCACTGGTTGTTTGGTGGTGTTGTTCCAGTAACCGCCAGCTACCGTTACGCCATCTGTAAAGTTGATATACACCCGTTTGTTGGGGTTGATGGCATTCACGGTGATGGAGAATGTTCTGGTATCGGTACCGCCATTACCATTGATGGTAACGCTTACCGGATAGATGCCGGCATCTGCATTACCAGGTGCCAGGGAAATACCGGCGGTATTACCATCGCTGTTGAAGGTAGCAAAAGCAGGCAATCCGTTTACACTCCAGGTCAGTACATCCCCTACGTTATTGTTGGTAGCGGTGAGTGGTATCTGCGCAGTAGCACCACTATTAACATTTATGTTATTGATGGTAGACAATACCGGCGGATAGGTATTTTTTACTGTGAGTTTAAAGGTTTGTGAGGTGATACCCTGGTGCTGATCCTGTACCGTTACTTTAATGTCGTTGTATATGCCGAGGTCATTTTCAGTTGGGGTGAAAGTGAGGCTCGCCGTACCATTGCCATTATCTGTGAGGGTACCGAAAGCAGGGATATTCGTACCGGTGAAATTGAGCGGTTCATCATCAGCATCTGTTGCGGTAATATTAATGACCAGCGGCGTGCTGTAGTGAATGGCATAATCTTTCAGCTGGCTGCTGAATACCGGCGCGTTGTTGAGAGTAGTGACGCTGGCTTCATTACTCATGCCGGAGTAACCGCCTGCATTCATTGCACGCACCTTGTAGTAGTAGGCGGTGTTGGCAGACAAAGTGGTATCCAGATAGGTATTGATAGCTGCATCCAGTGTACCGATCAGGGTGTAGGTACCGCCGCTGCTGTTAGCCCGGTATACTTCAAACCCGGTTTCATTGTTGGAATTATCATTCCAGGTGAGTTTAATACGGGTAGGCGTGAGCGAGGCAGCTACGAGGGCACTGGGTGATAACGGAGAGCCTGGAAGCGCCAGGGTAGTCGCTCTCATTTTGTTATTCACGTAAGCAGAATCCGGAATTTCCTGTTTCACAATATTCGGACCTCTGTAGCTTACTTTTAAATAAGAACTACCGCTACCCTGGGAATAACCTACCTGAAACAGGTGGGTACCTGCTGTAAGGTTTACGTTACCCGATCTTTCTGTAACCCCTTGTGAATAGTTGTTATTCACGATCTGTGCGCCGTCGATCAGCATAACACTACCATCATCAGAGCGGGTATAGAAAGTATAGGCGCCGGTAGTGGGTATATTGATAATGCCTTTGAACAACAGGGAGAAGTTAGTACCCCTGGTAGCAGGCGTTAAGCTGACGGTGTTGGTATACCCTGAAGTAATAGGCGTGAGGGTATTGAAATCAGGCAGCGTACCATTACCGGTGGTATAATAAAAAGAGTAGGCCAGTGCACCATAGTTATCCTGGCTAAAGCCGGCATCTCCATATTGGTTTACCGCCAGTACCTTATAATAATAGGTTGTTTGCGGAACCAGTGCACTGTCTGTAAAGCTGGTTACATTGGCAGCTGTGGTATAGATAGTGGAATAGGGCCCCGCCGGATTATTGGCGCGGTATATTTCAAATCCTTTTTCATTATTGCTGTTATCGTTCCAGTTTACACGGATCTTATCATACGACAGGGCGGTAACATCAATACCGGAAACTGCTGCCGGTGGGTTACCGGGAACCGCTATACTTTCCCGGAAGAATTCCGGTGCAATGCTTTTGGCAGTAGTAATACCGTTGGCTGTGTTTTTCCAGTATACATCCATGGCTTGTCCGCCGGATTGCTGGAAGTAGGTAGCGGTGAACGGATAGATCCCTGCAGTGAGGTTCAGCGTTGCCTCTTTGGAAGTGGTACCGTGGGGGCCTCCATGATCGATGGTAGGTGTAGCAGTAGCGCTGTAGGCTTTGTTGATATATATTTTGCTACCGTCATCGGAAGTAGTACCAAAAGTATAACTGCCGCTTACAGGTATATTAATAAAGCCTTGCCAGATGATGGCGTACTTGGTATCAGCCTTTCTGATGCTTAAGTCTACCGCCGGTGCAATGCCGGTAGCAACCGGATTGGTAAGGGTGGTGAAGTCGGGCATCTTGGTGAAGGTACCATTGTATACACGGTAGGTCAGTCCTTTCAGTACAGCCTGTGTAGCGGCCTGGTTGCTGGCCGGAGAAATATTACCGACCAGGTCACGTGCTTTTACCACAAAGGTGTATTGCTGTCCTTTGGTCAGGTTGTAGGCCGTGAAGGTAGTTTGTGTACCTGGTACAACGTAGGACTTAATACCGTTAATATAAATGTCGTATTTATCAACGCCTACATCATCGGTAGCAGCTTCCCAGGCTAAATCCACATAGTTGGAAGAAGTACCGGTAATGCGCAGGTTCATCGGAGAAGTAGGATTGATATTATCTACCAGTGTTTTGGCATTGGCTTCGTTGCTGACAGCTGCAGCGCCATTGTTGTTTACTGCGCGGATAATGTAATAATACCGGGTATTGGCATTTAAGCCATTGTCAGTATAGTTGACTGTTCCTGCCTCCGTAATGGCGGCGAGCGTGTAACCGCTACCGGTAGTGGTGGAACGATAGATTTCGTATCCTGTTTCCGGATTCGGTGCGTTCGGATTACGGGTCCAGTTTAACTCCACCTGTGTTTTACCTGCAGCGAGGGCTGTTAGTCCGGATGCAGGAGCTGGTGTGTTGGCGCCGCTGGCACTGATCACCTGGAATGGATTGGAGAAGGCGCTGGCGCATCCGTATTGCTCCATTACTTTTACCACATAACCTCCGGGCGCACTGGCAGAGAAGGTGTTGGCCTTACCCAGTTCAGTGGCGGTATCCGTGGTTTTTCTCCACGAATAGGATGCATATCCGATGGGTACTTCCAGGGTAACGCTGGTCTTACCTTCCGGCGTTGGAAGCACTTTACTTTGTATACCGGGGATGGTAATGTCCGGTGGAATGGTCGCTGTTTTTGTTTGGATCACTACGGGTACAGGTGAGTAGGGAGACCAGCTGCTGCCGTTTTTAATACGGGCATCATAGGTACCTATGGCTGTTACGGTGAGGGTATTGCCGGTAGCATCCGGAATTACTTCGCCATCTTTACGCCATTCATAGGCATCAAAGCCGGCAGTTAAACCCAGTACCACACTGATGGGGTCACCAGGGCAAAATTCTGTTCTGCCAAACAAGGGCCATGGATTAGCTTTGTGGCCTTTCAGCAGAAACGGGAAAAAGTTGGGTTCAGCCCAGGCCTGATACCAGCAGGAGTGCCCCACATTCTCATATACTTTTACATCCATGTTACCACCGGCTGCTTTTACTGCCGCAAAGAGATTTTGTGTGGTACCTGGATCAGGATTGTTGTCTTTACCTCCCTGGAATAACCAGATGGGCGTGAATTTGTAAATGTCGATACTGCTTTTGAAATTAACGGAAGCAGCACTGATCGGCGTAGCTGTGGCTACTTGTTTAGGATACCGCATCATGTATTCCCAGGTAGAGGAACCACCGCCGGAAAGCCCGTTGACGTATATACGCCAGGGATCAACATTTACCTGTGGAATCAGGTAATTGTTAATCAAACTGTTGATGACATCGTATTGTGCATTGCCAAAAAATCCACTTTGGTTCTGCGGAAACAACAGAAAGCCATCGAAGCTGCCGTTGTCTACTTTGCCGGCAAAGACTTCCCCACCATGATATAGCTGGAATTCGTTGTCGTAGATTTTCCCTTTTTCGCCTACCCCGTGAAAGAAGATCAGTATGGGATATTTTTTGGTAGTACCGGGCGTGTAGGTTTTAGGGAATTTTAAACGAAAGGCTAAGCCATTGTAGTAGTAAGCTTTGTAGGAGTTCGTGTTCCAGTTGAAGCGGGAAGTGCGTACCCATTTCGCTAATGTACCATAGGGAGGTGTTGCAGGAGGACTGCTCTGATTGTATTCCACTATCGGATCATTCGGATCCAATACACCCGTCTGAGCCCATAAATGGTTCATGCTAGTGAATAGCAGTAAAAAAAGTAGGTGGTAGAATTTTTTCATAAATTAATTATTGGACAACCTTAAAATAAAAGTATTGTTATCAGCGCACGACGATGACATGTCTTAGTTGTAACAGATAAGACAAACCAGCTGCATACGCAGTGTTTCATGGAGATGGCCAATAAAAATTATGTATAAGGGGTCAAGTCTCTTATACAAGAGCAAATGAACCTCGATGGTTCTTAATAGGAATGGAAAAATCAGTTAGTGTGTATTCGCCTCTCTTCTCGCTAGCTACTCAAGCGCGCCTGAAATTCGTGGCATATTTTTTTATTATGCCGCAAGTTATAAAGAATTGAATTTAGTTGTGATAGAATTTCGTCAACATATTAATTTACCCGGTGAATCATTCATTTTAGTTGATTACCGCATCAGCCTCCTGGATATTTATCTTAATGATCTTTTAAGACTTGTATAAAATTATAGATCGTATCTTGCGAAAGATATTGACAACCATAACCTTATTAGAGAAAATCATCATGTTCTTTTCTTACCCCAACGCATCTGCATTTACTCAGGAGAATCAATTGGCAGGAAAGAATCATTACATAGTTATATATTATAATGTTATTGCTTTTTTAATATTACTGTGCTTCTTCCTGTTTACATATCCGTATAACAGAAGTGAAAATGACGACGGCTTTTATTATGCACTGGCCGTGCGTACAGGCACCTGGGTAAGTTTATTTGAGCCCCGTTATTTGCTGTTTCTTCCATTTGCCAAAAGTGTTTATCTGTTGGTACAACATCTCGGCTTTATGCAGGCAGATGCCTACCTGGTAATGTGTAATATCAGCAGTGTATGCGCAACAGTTACCCTGCTGGTATTTTATCGTTTTCAGCGACGGGTATTGCTGCTGACAGTTGCCAATAGTATATGGGGGTGCCTGCTGTTGCTTTTTTCCTACAGTTTCTGGCGGTATGCCGTAGAAGCAGAAGTATATAGTCTGTCTAACCTGTTGTGCATCGTAGTGCTGTACCTGGTGATGCGAACGGTGCAGCAACCCCGCAGATTATTAAAGGCAGTACTGGCAGGTAGCCTGGGTGGATTAGCCGTATTATTATATAAGCCCAATGCGATCCCGTTGTTTTTTTGTTTCCCGTTTATCTTTTTATTCAGCCGGCAGTGGAAGCCCTTTTTATTATATGGCTTTACAGGCGCTATAACGGTGGTGGGTATATTTTATATCGTTTATACCGGGTTCGGTATCACTACGCCGGGATTCCTCCCTTATATGCTTTCCGGTGCCACTTATACCGAAGGCTCTCCATTAATGTCGTTGTTTGTTTTGGGAAGTGATGTAGTGGCTACTAATTTCCTTTATGGTATTCCGGTCATCCGGACATTCATCCAGCAACATTTCCCGGCGCATGTTATTGCAGAAGAAATTTTTGCCGCCGCCCGCAACGGCGGATGGAACTATGCAGCCCTGGGTACTGTGATCGCATTGGCCGGCAGCATCCTCTGGGCGTTGATCCGTTATCGTAAAAGTATTTCCCGCAACCGGTTGTTACCGGTGCAAATCCTGCTGCTGGCATGGGTAGTGATTTATGCAGCCATGTTATTGGTATTGGATCCCACTTCACCGGAACCCTGGATGATGCTGGTGATGCCGCTGATCCTGCTGCTGGCTTTTGGTGCACAGCGCATGTTTTATGGCGGCCGGCCGAAAGTGTTATGGCTGATCGTGGTGTTGCTATTTTTACATAACTGGATCGGAGGCTACCGCATTATTGCCTCAAAGGAAGGTGATTATATGGCCTATAGTACCGGCTGGCTGAAAACCAATACCCAGCCGGAAGACCTGGTACTTTCGCTGGGCGCCGGTACGACACTGGCGTATATCGCTTATTATACCCAGGCACGTATCGGTGCACCGGAACAGGCGTTTAACCGTTGCCTGGTATTAATGGACAAAACCATCCGGCAGGGACATAAAATATATTTCACGGATGACATGGTGCATCCGGATCCCGCCATCCGGTATCGCGATAAAACTGCCTATGACAGCATTACGGCTTTCCTGGCGCAGTACAGGCAATACCTGGTACCGGTCAATCCTGCAGATATGCAACATGGCAGAATCTATCAGTTTACATTTACCGGCAGGTTGTTGTAGTTTTTTTACTACAAGACTGCGCGTGCTTTTTTAGCAGGCCGCTCCCGCGGGCCGTGCAGGATGTTGCCGATAAAAGTATATCGGATAAACCACTGATAGGTGAGGAGGGTAATCACATGTGTTAGTATCAACACCATCCAGAAGCGTAACCATCCGGGTACGCCGGTATACAGGAAGTATAGCTGTAGGCCGGCAATCCAGCACATGTGGAAGAGATACATCCAGTAAGATGCATCTGATATATATCTGAGCGTTTGATTTGCCTTGTTCAGGTATTTCAGGAAAAAGCCCATGATGCCAAATATCAGAAAGATGGTTTGCAATGCCACAGCAGCTTTCACCAGCCAGGGATTCAGGTGGGGCGGCGCTGCCCACAACAGATAACATACAAGGAGGGTGAGCACCAGGCCGGTAACGATGTTGGGCCAGGTGCGGAGGGCGATGTCTTCCAATTGTTCCTGCCGGGTATACAACTGGTAACCCAGGAAAAAGAAAAAGCCATAGAAGGCGAAAATGCCCGGCTGTGGCATGATACCGGTGTAAACCCCCACAGTAGGGGTGTCGAAGAAAATACCCAGTATAAGCGTAGTTATGATGCCTAACAATAATAATGGCAGGGGAGCGGAAAAATTAAAGCGAATAGCCAGTGGTATCCGTATTCTGTTTAGTACCAGCATGGCTACATAAAACATCATCAGGTAGTAGAGAAACCATAGATGGGCCATGCCGTTCCAGTGTTTCAGCTGGCTGGTCAGCAGGTGCCAGGAGGCGGCAGTGCTGTGTTGTTCCTGTATATAATAACGGTTATACAGGAAAGGCAGCATAGACAGCGGTAATATGAATATCAGACTGATGATAAAAGGCAGTCCGATACGTTTCATACGGTGCTGTATAAACGCTGTTTCTCCTGTTTTAAGATATACCATATGGGCAAAGAAGCCGGCTACCAGGTAAAATAAAGGCATCCGGAAGGCGTGTATAAACTCATAGAGTATTTCAAGGGGCCAGCTATGAAACCGATTGTCAAACGGCCATCCCGGCTCAGGAAATACTTTGTAGGCGATGGTGGCATGCAACACAATACCCAGTAGCATAGCCACCGCACGCAGTGCATCTAATCCATAAATCCGTTGCTGGACCCTGGGGGTCCGTAATTCAGTTGTTGACATAAGCGATCACGATACTGTCTGTATAATTACCTGCGTTTCGATTTCTCCCACGCAGCTGACTGGTTTCCTTTTAGATACCTGAAAAAGCCCTGATAAACGGCAATATTCATAAACAGGAAATAAAAGGGAATCTGGAAAAGCCGGTTTTTTATTTGCTTTTCAGCCAGTACAAAACCGGTAAAGGCAGCGATATAAAACAAGAGTTGTGCCACCAGGCAACCGTACCACCACCACGCTGCAGTTTCCTGTACCAGTATAATATTGGTGAGGAGTAACAGCAACAGGCTGAGGGGGCTTAATGTCCAGCGCAGCACACGATGGGAAATATATTGAAAAGACAGTTTGGGGTATCTGAATATATTTAGCAGGGCTTTCAGTTTAACAATTGCCTGAAATCCACCTGCACTGATGCGCACTTTCCGTTTATGCTCTTCCCGTATATCGGAAGAAGGCGTTTCCATTGCATAGGCATCCGGTGCATAGGCAATGCGGTAGCCTCTTTCATTGATCCGCAGGGAAATAATAAAATCATCCAGGATGACTTCTTTTTCTACAGGTTGGAACAAGGCCGTACGAATGGAGAATAACTCGCCGGCAGCACCTACTACTGTGTACCAGTCTGCGTCCAGTCGTTTGAGGAAGGATTCGTATTTCCAATAGATACCT
Organism: Chitinophaga nivalis; assembly: GCF_025989125.1. Taxonomy (NCBI): domain Bacteria; kingdom Pseudomonadati; phylum Bacteroidota; class Chitinophagia; order Chitinophagales; family Chitinophagaceae; genus Chitinophaga; species Chitinophaga nivalis. Next base: position 4,628,887 of record NZ_JAPDNR010000001.1, read on the forward strand.
TCACCTGCACCGGCTGTATTTTCGTTGTCCGACCGGATGATTTTTTTCTCGCCGGCTACGCCGCCAACGGTTTCATCAGCATAATGTTTGACGATGTTACGAATGGCTTCCCGGTTCAGTAAGGTATTGGCATCGCAGAATATTACCAGCGGTGTGGTTACATGTTGCATGGCTCTGTTCAGTGCAGCCGTTTTGCCGTTGCGCTGTACTTCATGCAATAATTTTACACGAGGATAATTACGTAGTATATCTGGTGTTTGATCGGTAGAACCATCTGTAATACATATGAGCTCCAGTTTATCCTGTGGATAGTCCAGTTCGAAGGTATTCCGGATTTTTGCAGCAATAAAACCGGCTTCATTATAGGCGGCTATCACGAGGGTCACTGCCGGCTCAATAGCAGTGGATGCGGGCGTTTCGCGGGATGCGAAAAAGTTTTTTCCCTTTACAAGCAGGTAGAGAAGAATGCCATATCCTATGTAATTATAAAACACAACAAATAAGCTGATCCAGAATATTACAACCATTATTTTTAAAGTTAGCGCTTTGGCAAAGGGGTAGAAGATGAGGGCAAACTTAGTCAACTTTTTTTAATTTAATTTGTTATAAGCAGCGACAAACTAAAAATATTATTCACTTACTTTACTATTTCAACCGTTTACGAGGAAAAATACAACATTTACCAATTTCCAGATTTCAGTGAGGGATTATAATCTAATTTGCGTCGAGTTAATGATAAATATACCTGGCTGCTTGAAAGGAGTGGTTGCAAAAAAGGGCAAATAATTTGCCTGACTCAATATTTATCAATAATTTTAACCAAATAGTTTTACCTGCCATCTCCTCTGAATTTCCAGCATTTTTTTACCAGAAAACCCCGTAGAACTGAATATGGTCGGCTTTAGTTGGCGGTATCTCTGCGTTTGCTCGCAATAGTATACCGTAATTTTTTGACCTTATTTTCTGCATTCACAATGTAAGCCTCGGGTTTGCTATTGTAACGTTTTGTGCTTAATAGTTTTAAAAGAAATTATTAACTGATAAAAACTATAGTTTAAAGAATTTATTAGATGAAAAAGACTGTTTTGATCATTGATGATAGTGCGCCGATAAGGTATTTGCTGGAAGCTATCCTTGGGAAAAAATACAAAATTGTTTCTGCTATGGACGTGCCTACAGCAATGTTATGGCTGGCCAATGGCAACAAACCTGATCTGATTATTTCAGATATCCAGATGCCAGGTGTGGATGGATGGGAGCTGATTAAATACCTGAATGGAAATGCCTTATATAACGACGTGCCTTTAATCGTTTTATCCGGTACGGAAGCACCGGTAGGGAGTGCAAAAGAAGCCTACAAGTATTCTGAATTCATCCGCAAACCTTTTGATCCTGCAGGGCTGATGATATCGGTGGAAAGAAACCTGGAAGTGGCTGTAGCATTGTCTGCATAGGTCATTACGAAAACCTCGACTATTCTTATAAACCGAATCAGTAAAACCCTCAAAGCATGATTTACAATTTACCATTAATGTTGAATGAAAGAAAAAAAGAGAAACGCAATGCTGGTATGCTGGTATTACCCGGTATACATGTCATGCCGTTTTATCTGACTGTAGGCAATGCCAAACAATACAGTCATCTTTCCAAACCGGATATGCTGACCGTTACAGTCAATGAGCTGTCGGTGGTGAAAAAAGTGCTGAAAGACAGACTGGAGATGAAGGTGCTTCCCCAATACATTATTTTTAACCTCGAAGAGCAACAGTCCTTGTTGCAGTCATTTGTGCAACACATGCGCAGTAAACCCGCACTGGGTAAAATTCCATTGTTCATCTACGTAGAAAAGATGAATGATGAACTCAAAGAACAGCTCGTCAAAACCGGTTTCATTGATGGTATCATTACACCAGAAACCACTATGGAAGAGTTTCAGCAGAAAATTTCTTTCATACAAAAAATAAAATCGTTAATTCCCTATAAAAAAACTTCCCGGCTCGGTATTTTCTCCAAAGGAAATTCCGGCTTAAACTACATCCTGAAACGTGCTTTTGATATAGCCGTTTCCGGTACCTTACTGTTGCTGGCCAGCCCTGTTATGGCCGTTATTGCCCTGATCATCCGGCTGGAATCAAAAGGCAGCATATTTTATGTTTCTCCCCGCGCCGGTAAAATGTACCAGGTGTTTAAGTTTTATAAATTCAGAACCATGGTGGCCGATGCCGACAAGCAGGTTGACCAGCTCACCCACCTGAATCAATACGATGTGGCGGATACAGCCGGCCCTGTATTCTTCAAACTGAGCAACGATCCGCGTGTTACCAAATTCGGCACCTTCCTGCGCAACACCAGCCTGGATGAATTGCCTCAGTTGTTTAATGTGCTGAAAGGAGATATGTCGCTGGTAGGTAATCGCCCGCTGCCGCTGTACGAAGCCAACACCCTCACGACCGACGAATATGCCCAGCGGTTTATTGCGCCGGCAGGCATCACCGGTTTATGGCAGGTGAAGAAGCGAGGTAAAAAAGATATGAGTGTGAATGAAAGAATCGGGTTGGATATTGACTACGCCCGTAAACATTCCTTTATCTATGATATGCGTATCCTCGCCAGCACCCCGGCTGCCCTGGTACAAAAAGAGAATGTCTAGTCCGTTTAAATAATATTACCGAATATAAACATGAATCCTAATACAGCACCACTGGTTTCCATTATTGCCTTAAACTTTAATCAAACAACTGTTACCTGCGAATTCCTGGAGTCTACCAAAAAACTGACCTACCGGAACTTTGAAACCATTATCGTGGATAATGGTTCCAGAGAAAATCCTACTGCCCAGCTGGAAGCAGGACAGTATCCGAATCTCCGGATTATCCTCAGCCCCGAAAACCTCGGTTTTACTGGTGGGAATAACCTGGGCATGCAGCATGCGAAAGGCGACTACATGTTTATTGTCAATAATGATACGGAAGTAACTCCCGATCTGATAGAACAGCTGCTGGCTCCTTTTAGCCAGGACCCGGCTATCGGCGTGGTATGTCCTAAAATCCGGTTCTGGCATCATCCGAATGTCATTCAGTATGCGGGCTTCCGGCCCATGAATCTGCTCACCGGCAGAACCGGTGCAGTCGGTAACCAGGAAGAAGACAAAGGTCAGCACGACGTGTCGGGTACCACCCATTGTGCACACGGCGCGGCCATGATGGTGAAAAAAGAAGTGATCGAAAAGGTGGGCATGTTTGCGGATAAGTTCTTTATCTATTATGAAGAGTCAGACTGGTCTGCCCGGATCATCCGTGCCGGCTTTAAAATCTATTATAATGCCGCGGGCCTGATTTATCACAAGGAATCCATTACGATGGGGAAAGAGAGTTCCATGAAGGTATATTACCATACCCGCAACCGGATTCTCTACATGCGCAGAAATACCAACAAGCTGCAGCTGACTACCTTCCTCTTGTTTTTCTCCTTCTTTACGTTTCCGAAATCAGTATTGCGGTATACTATAAAAGGACAGTTCGCACATTTGAAGTCATTCCTGCGGGGCACTTTCTGGAATGTTACTACCTCAAGCTATTCACAGGTCTGAAAAAAAGAAATTATGAAAATAAAATCTCTCGTTACCGGCGGCGCCGGATTCATTGGCTCTCATGTAGCTAAACATTGCCTGGATATGGGCCATGAAGTAATTATCCTCGATGACCTGAGTGGTGGGTTTGAAGACCATATTCCGGCAGGTGCCGTTTTTGTACAGGGTTCTGTAACAGATGAAGCATTGGTAAGTGAACTGTTTGCTACCTACCGGTTTGATTATGTATATCACCTGGCAGCTTATGCAGCAGAAGGGTTATCCCATTTCATACGTCGTTTCAACTATAATAATAACCTCATCGGAAGCATTAACCTGATTAATGAATCCGTAAAACATAAGGTGAAGTGTTTCACTTTCACCTCTTCTATTGCGGTATATGGCGCCGGCCAGCTGCCGATGCGGGAAGATATGATTCCTACACCGGAAGATCCGTACGGCGTTTCCAAATATGCTGTGGAACTGGACCTCAAAGCCGCCCACGAAATGTTTGGCCTGAACTATGTTGTTTTCCGTCCGCATAACGTATATGGTGAGAACCAGAACATCGGCGATAAATACCGTAACGTGATCGGCATCTTCATGAATCAGATTATGCAGGGCCAGTCGCTGACCATTTTTGGCGACGGCGAACAAACCCGTGCATTCAGCTATATTGATGATGTAGCAATTCCGATTGCCAAATCTGTCGTAACCCCGGCTGCCTACAACCAGGTATTCAATATTGGTGCAGACAAACCTTACACGGTGAATGAGCTGGCGAAAGTAGTGGGTGCATGTTTTAATGTAACGCCACAGATCAATTACCTCCAGGCCAGAAACGAAGTAATGCATGCTTATTCCGATCATACCAAAGCACATGCTGTGTTTGGTGAAGGTAGCGGCATCACCCTGGACGAAGGTATCCGCAAAATGGCGGCGTGGGCCAAAGAGGTGGGCGCCCGGAAAAGTAAAGAGTTCGACAATATTGAGATTTATGAAAAATTGCCGCAGGGTTGGGAGAAAAAACCTGAAACTGCTGCAGCTACTGTATAAGCACTGTCATGGCAAACATTACATACGAATACGATCGCATGGCCGACCGCAAACGGCTGGACTTTATAACGGATGCACTGCATAATACGATTCCGGAAAACGGTACCATACTGGATGTGGGCTGTGGCAACGGTATCATCAGCCGGCACCTGGGACAGCTGGGGTATAATGTGCTGGGCATCGATGTGAGTGAAAAGGCAATAGGGGTGGCCCGTAGCCTGACCAGCAGACCCAATGTACGCTTTGAAGCCATCAGCGCGGAAAAGCTGGTAGCTGCCGGTAATACCTACGATGCCGTGATCTGCAGTGAAGTGCTGGAACATCTCGATCAGCCGTCTTTACTGCTGAAAGTATTGTACCAGTCCCTGAAGCCTACCGGTCGTTTAGTCGTAACCGTACCCAACGGCAACGGTCCGCGGGAAGCACTGGTGACCAAACCGGTACTGCGCATGCGTAATAATAATACCTGGCGTTGGCGCGCCCTGCTCCGGATCAAGAAAATCCTGGGGTATAAAGGCACCACCGTACAATCGGCGGCAGACAACCTGGATCACGTACAGTTCTTTACCAAAAATGACCTGGAGCAATTATCTGCGGCACACAATTTCCGGATTGTGAAATACGGCAAAGCCAACTTCCTGGCCGATGTATTTCCTTTTTCACTGGTAGCCAACCGGGTAAAGTTCCTGCAACAGTTGGATTGTAAACTGGCCGATGCCTTGCCATTGCAATGTACCACAGGCTTTTTTACCATCTGGGTAAAGGAACGGTAATATTATATTCATTCAATCAGGAAATAAGTGTATTCATTTTTATACATCCTGCTGGTAGTAGTGCAGGTAGTAGTAGCTTTTTATCTGCTGCAACCTGCCATATTGCTGGCATTGTATGCGGTGCTGCGGGGGCGGCGCAGCCATGCTCATACGCCGCCGGTAGCCGGTACCAGTCCGCGTGCCTTTAACTTTGCGGCTGTTATCACGGCGCATAAAGACCTCACGCTGGTACCTCCCTTGATCGATTCGCTGCTGAAACAACATTATTCCCGGTTCCGTATTTACGTGGTGGCAGATGCCTGTACGGAAGTGAACCTGCCGGTAAATGATCCCCGGATCGTAGTGCTGCAACCGGAACAACCATTGAATGCAAAAATCAGGTCGATCGATTATGCGATCAACCACTTTAAAGAAGATCATGACGTATTGATCATTTTTGATGCAGATAATCTGGTTCATCCGGATTATCTGCAGGTATTGAACACCTATTTTAATAAGGGGTATCGCGCTGTGCAAACCAATATGCTGGCTAAAAATACCGATAGCCTGTTTGCCCGTCTGGATGCCGCCGGTAATCTGTTCAACAACTTTACCGACCGGAAAATGCGGATGGAGCTGGGCTTATCGGCCAACATATGGGGGCTGGGGATTGCCATTGAAACCGATTTGTACAAGGAAATTGTATACCAGCATTTCCTGGGCGGTTTCGATAAAAAGATCCAGGCAGATATTGTGAAGAAGATTCCGTTGCTGGCATATGCACAGGAAGCGATTGTCTATGATGAAAAAGTAGAGAACGGCGAAGCGCTCGAAAAACAACGTACCCGCTGGATCAATGCTTACTTTAAATACTTTGCCACCGGGTGGGATGTATTGGTCACCGGTATCCGGCGGGGTCGTTTTAACCTGGTGTATTTCGGGATCAATCTGTTGCGGCCACCATTATTTCTGATACTGGGTGCTGCCATGGGGTGGATGCTGCTGAACCTGTGGTTAAATCCATTACTTGCCTTATACTGGCTGGCAGCCATTTGTCTGTTTGCCTGGAGTTACTTTATTATCGTGGCGGTAATGAGTAAAGACAAACGTATTTACGGATCGTTATATTATCTGCCACTTTTCCTGCTCCGCCAGGTAAAGGCAATCCTGAAAATTAAGGCGGCCGGCAAAACCTTTTTGAAAACGGAGAATAACCGGGTGATCTATATAGAAGAGGTGTTGAACCGGTAAAAGATAGTTGTTTTTTGATGTAACGGGCTGGCCCTGCAGCGATATGCTGCTGGGGTCAGCCGTTGCTGTTATAGCCGGTGGGCATCTACCCAAAAGTTTATAATTCGTTACTGATCATTTACATTTGCTACAGTTCATTTATTATTACGGGCTCCTAAAAAATGTAAGTGTATGTCAGAAACGGTAGAAATCAGAAAACTAACGGTTGCAGATTATCTGGACCTCAAGGAATCGATGGTGTCGGCATATGCGGATATGGCTGGCAGTTACTGGAGAGAACCTACCATCCAGCGGCTGATCAACCTTTTTCCGGACGGACAGATAGCCGTTACCGTTAATGGCAAGGTAGTAGGGTGCGCACTGGCGATTATCGTCAACTATAGTAAGTATGGCGATAGCCATACCTACGAACAGATCACCGGCTACTATACCTTTAATACCCATGATCCAAAAGGCGATGTGCTGTATGGTATCGAAGTATTTGTACATCCGGATTACCGGGGGAAACGCCTGGCCCGCCGGTTGTATGATGCCCGGAAAAGTTTATGTGAGCAGCTGAACCTGCAGGGGATAGTGGCCGGCGGCCGTATTCCCAATTACGAAAAGTATGCAGATAGGTTTTCTCCCCGGGAGTATATCGAAAAGGTACAAGACCGGGAAATCTATGACCCCACTCTTACTTTTCAGTTCTCCAATGATTTCCAGGTAAAGAAGATCCTGAAAAATTACCTGCCCAACGACGAAGCCTCCAAAGGCTTTGCTACCTTACTCCAATGGTTTAATATCTATTATGAAAAGGACCTGGACACCATCCGGTATAATAAGTCCACGGTGCGCATCGGATTGGTGCAATGGCAGATGCGGGATTATGGAAGCCTCGATGGGTTCCTGCAACAGGTAGAATACTTTATTGACGCCGTAAGTGATTATGGGTCCGACTTTGTCGTGTTCCCGGAATTGTTCAACGCACCGCTGATGAAAGAGTTTAACCAGATGGACCCGGCAGGGGCTATCCGCGGCCTGGCCAAATATACGGACCAGATCCGGGAGGTGTTTGTAGAACATGCCGTTGCCTATAATGTAAATATCATCTCCGGCAGTATGCCGATTGTTATTGATGAAGTGCTGTATAACATTTCCTATCTGTGTCGCCGTGATGGTACGTGGGACCAGTACATCAAAATACATCCGACGCCCGGCGAAGTTGCGGCATGGGGTATCAAGGGCGGACATGACATTCAGGTGTTTGATACCGACTGCGGGAAGATCGGGATACAGATCTGTTATGATGTGGAGTTTCCGGAACCCAGTCGTATTCTGGCACAACAGGGGATGCAGATTTTGTTTGTTCCTTTCATGACGGATACCCAGCATGCATATAACCGTGTACGTTTCTGTGCACAGGCCCGCGCGGTGGAAAATGAATGTTATGTGGCCATCGCCGGTTGTATTGGTAACCTGCCGAAGGTGAATAATATGGACCTGCAGTATGCACAGTCCTGTGTACTGACGCCTTCTGATTTTGCCTTCCCGGTAACAGGGGTGAAGGCCGAATCAACTCCCAATACCGAGATGGTGGTAATCGCAGATGTAGACCTGGTATTGCTGAAAGAATTACATGCTTTTGGGAGTGTACAAACGATGAAGGATATACGAAATGACCTGTATCAGGTGGTGAAGAAAGGGTAGTGGAAGCAATGAGGGGAAGTTTGTTTTTATAGTGTTTATTTTATTGATCATCAATTCATTACGGGAGATGATTGTCGGGTAGATTGAATCGGAAATGAGGTGTAGACCGGAAATACAGAAAATGATGGAATCAATTTTTACCGTTTTTATTGAACTATTCTGGTAGATAATGTATTTTAAATAACTAATAATCAATAAATTAATAAATAAGAATAAAAGATGAATAATAAGATCAATTTGGCCCTCCAGATCCTTCCCAGCGTACCTTCAGAAGAGGTATATGCCGTCGTGGATGAAGCCATTGCTGTCATTAAAGCATCCGGCGTAAAGTACAGGGTATGTCCCTTTGAAACTGTGATGGAAGGTACCTACGATGAGCTGATGGAAGTAGTCCGGAAGACCCAGGAAGTATGCTTTAAAGCCGGCGCTTCCCAGTTGCTGGTGTATATAAAAATGCAGATAAAAAAAGACCAGGACGTAACGATAGAAGAGAAGACCGGGAAGTACGACTAAGACAAAAAATGAAGCAGGACAGCTTTTATAGTGATATAATAGCTGTCCTGCTTTATCAATTATTTAAATACCAGGTAGGCAACGATCAGGGTGAAAAAGATATTGAACAGCTGAGCAATAATAAACGCCAATGCCGGTTTACCGTTTTCCATACTGAAAATATCCTTGAAGGTGGTTTCCAGTCCGATACAGGTAAAGGCCAGGGCAAACCAGTAGGTCTGTAATTCTTTCAAAGGACCTTTTACTGCCGCTACTACCGGTGCCGGCAATACGAAAGAAAACAGGAGCGAGGCAGCCATAAAACCCAGCACAAATTTCGGGAACCGGTCCCAGATGGTGCGGAGGGTAGGCTTCTCGTAGTTGGCCTTCTTCTTATTATATGACCAGTACAATGAAATCAGGAAGGCGGCAATGCCCAGCAGCACATTCTGGGAGAACTTCACAATCGTGGCATACTTAAGCGCTTCCTTACCCAGCACGGTGCCGGCAGCTACCACAGCCCCGGAAGTATCGATGGTGCCACCCAGCCAGGCGCCCGCCACGGCCGGCGACATCCCCGCCCAATTGGCGATATAAGGCATAAACAGCATCATCGGAATCGCCACAATCATCACCAGAGAAATCACATGCGATAATTTTTTATTGTCGCCTTCGATGGCACCGGAGGTAGCTATCGCAGCAGAAACGCCACATATAGATACTGCACTGGAAATCATCATCCGGAATTCATCATCGAGGCCCAGCATCTTACAGAGCCAGAAAGTAAAGTACCATACCGTAAATACCACCAGTACCGACTGAATAATCCCCAACAGCCCGGCCTCCAGGATATCGCCGAAGATCACGTTGGTACCCAGTAGTACCAATCCGATTTTAATATATAATTCCGTTTGCAGGGCTGGTTTAACCCAGGCAGGTAGCCCGATAACGTTGCTGATAAACAATCCCAGCAACAAACTGAAAAGTACCACTTCCAGTCCCAGGTCTTTCAGCTGTTTGTTGGAAGTAATGAGCTGTGCCAGCAAAGAAATCAATACAATGGTAACGAGGCCCCTGAATAAGGCTGCCGGCTGGTAGTCGCGTGCCAGGAAACGGGCCAGCAGCAAGCTGCCCAGTACCCATAGAAACAGGGTGCCGGCTTTCAGCAGATTGGCAGTATCGCTGATCTGGTGCCAGAGATCTCCGCCACTGCTCCAGCTATACCTGGGCAATGCCGGTCGCAGGCCGGCGATAACCAGGCCGATAGTCAGAAAAGCGAGGATGACCGCTATCCAGTCTTCATGTAATTTTTTGGGTGGTTGCATAGGAAATCAGAAAAATATACAGCAGCAATCCGCTGCATCAATGGAAAAATAAATAACCCAGTAATATGGCTGCCAGCATGCCACAGAAGTCGGCAATCAGTCCGGCAGCAAGGGCATATCTGGTGAGTTTAATATTAACAGAGCCAAAATACACAGCCAATACGTAGAACGTGGTTTCCGTCGTTCCCTGTATAACGCTGGCCAGTTTCCCCTGGAAGGAGTCTGCACCGTACTGGTTCATCACTTCAATCATCAGTCCCCGTGCGCCACCGCCACTCAGCGGTTTCATAAAGGCTACCGGTAATACCGGTACGAAATCGGTGTTGAAACCCACCGCCGCAAATAAGGCGGCAATCGCATTAATAATATAGTCCATACAACCGGTGGTGCGGAATACGCTGATAGCCACCAGCATCCCCACCAGGTAGGGAATGATCCGGACAGATACCTGAAACCCTTCTTTGGCGCCTTCTATAAAGGCATCATATACATTGATTTTTTTTACCATCCCGGCCACGAGAAAAGTAACCACAATGCCGAAAATGATAAAGCCGCCCAGGGAGGCCGTTTTAGGGCCTATTTCTGCAGCCGGCATCTGACGTACCCAAAACCAGAGTGCGGTAACCACGGCTACAAAACCAGCCAGGAATACCAATACCGGCAGTTTGAACAGGTTGATGCGCTGGTAGAGGGAAACGGTAAACATACCTATAATAAAGGCCACAAAAGTAGAGATCAGGGTAGGAATGAAGATGTCGGCAGGATTGGCTGCACCGGCCGCCATCCGCAATGCGATCACCGAAGTAGGAATCAGGATCACCCCGGCGGTATTCAGCACCAGGAACATAATCTGGGGGTTGCTGGCCATCTCCGGATGGGGATTGATTTCCTGCAGCTCTTTCATGGCTTTGAGCCCCATGGGCGTAGCGGCATTGTCCAGGCCCAGCATACTGGCGGAGAAGTTCATCATCATAGAACCCATTGCCGGATGCCCTTTCGGGACCTGCGGAAACAGCTTGGAGAAGAAGGGATTTACCAGCCGGGAGAAGCGGTTGATCATACCGGCGACTTCGCCGATCCGCATAATACCCAGCCACAGGGTCATCACGCCGGCCAGCCCCAGGGATATCTCCGCCCCGGTTTTAGCGCTGGTAAGCATACCGTTCATGATCTGGCCAAAGATAGCAGTGTCGTGCAAAAACACAGATTTAAATACCGCCACAACAAATGCAATCAGGAAAAAGCCCAGCCAAACGTAGTTTAATGCCATCAGATTATTGGTTTATTCAATCAACAAATAAACAAAAATTAACCTATCTTTGCGCAAATTTTAAAAAATGGCTTTGCAAGTTGGAATTGTAGGATTGCCGAATGTAGGGAAATCGACTTTGTTTAATGCGGTGAGCAACAGCGCTAAGGCGCAGGCCAGTAACTACCGCTTTTGTACGATAGAACCAAACGTAGGACAGGTAGATGTACCTGATGAGCGGATGGCTAAACTGGCTGAACTGGTGGTGCCTGACAGGGTAGTACCCACTACGATTGAGTTTGTGGATATTGCCGGTCTGGTAAAAGGCGCCAGTAAAGGAGAAGGTCTGGGAAATAAATTCCTGGCCAACATCCGCGAAGTAGATGCTATCGTTCACGTGATCCGTTGTTTTGAAGATGAAAACATCCTCCGTGAAGAAGGTGCAATTAACCCGGTAGGCGACAAGGAAATCATCGATACGGAACTGCAGCTGAAAGACCTGGAAAGTGTTGAAAAGAAAGTAGCACGTACAGAAAAGATGGCAAAAACCGGTGGCGATGCAAAAGCCAAAGCGGAATTTGAAATCCTGAAGAAATGCCAGGAACACCTGGAGAAAGGTCGCAATATCCGTGAACTGGCACTCAGCAAAGAAGACAGGGTAGCGATCGCCGACCTGTTCCTGCTGACGGAAAAACCAGTGTTATATGTGGCGAATGTGGATGAAGCTTCCCTGCACACAGGTAATAAATACTCCGAAGCATTAAAACAAGGCGTAGCTGCTGAACATGCACAGGTAATTGTGATGAACAATACCATTGAAGCCCAGATCTCCGAAATGGAAGAACCGGCGGATAAGGAACTGTTCCTGAGCGAATATGGTCTGACCGAACCAGGTCTGAACCGCCTGATCCGCTCTGCCTACAACCTGCTGGAGCTGATCACCTACTTTACAGCGGGTGTACAGGAAGTACGCGCCTGGACTATTCATAAAGGATGGAAAGCACCGCAGGCTGCGAGTGTGATCCACACTGACTTTGAGAAAGGCTTTATTAAAGCGGAAGTAATTGCCTACGAAGACTACGTAAAATATGGTTCTGAATCCGCTTGTCGGGATAATGGCCGCTTACGTATCGAAGGCAAGGAATATATAGTAGCTGACGGAGATGTAATGCACTTCCGTTTCAACGTATAAGACTGCAGGTTACAACAAAACGAATTCCTCTGTATAAGAGAAATTTATAGTACGCATGATATAAAAAGTTATTTTTTATATCATGCGTATTTTTTTTTCGGGAGAAGAGACCGTTTAACGGGGAGGACTATACGTTTTATACATCATAAGGTTACTTGTCAAGAAAAGTTCAGGTAAAAATAAAGTTGTCGGCTAACAGTTATTTATTAGCTTAGCCGACTATTTTAATGTTAGCTCATGAGATTTGTTAGGAATGTAAAACTCTTTTTCCGCGAAGGAAACTCAGATAAGACCTATGAAATAGATCTTTGTGAAGTAGGACCGGAGCAGTATTTGGTGAACTTCCGTTATGGTAAACGCTCCGGCGCCCTGAAGGAAGGAACCAAAACAAGCACCCCGGTATCATTGGCTGCAGCCACTACTATCTTTGATGCGCTTGAAAAAGAAAAACGAAGCAAAGGCTATCTGGGAGAACAGGAAGCGGTGCAGGATCTGGCCTTCGTACCGGTAGACACCAACGAGGTAGGTAATGTACAACACCGCGCTATCCTGAAACGTTTGCAGGGAGCACTGGATGGAAAGTCGGGCTATAAAACCGCCTGGAAAACCTCTCGTGTTATCTGGAAAGCAGGTGCATATAAAGTAACCGAAGCAGTACCTTACCTGATCAAACTGATAGAAAGGGGAGATGCCCTGCAGCGATATGCCACCTTGTGGGCATTGGGTAAATGCGGCGATCCGGCTGCCATTCCGGTATTACAGTCCTACGCCGACAACGGTTCGTATCCGCTCAATATCCGGATGCTGGCTGCCAACGCGTTGTTACTGACATTGCCGGAGGCAGAAAAAGCAGCGCATATCCAGGCGTATTTGCAACGGCTGCCGGAAGTCTTCCAGCAAACCATCGCCGGCAACAACGCCCGCGAAATTTTTGTGTTATTACACCAAAGGGTATTTCAACGCACGGAACAAGAGTATCCGCTGCTGGAAGACCTGTATATAGTAGCTGCTGGTAATGCTGCTGTAAAAGAAGCCCTGGTGGCTTTCCTGACACAGTTACCATTGCGGCCTGCCTATTTCCGGCATATCCGTCACCTGTTCAAACAGGCAGAACTCCGCGATGACCAAGGGATCGTGGGGCTGCTGGCAACCCGTTTTGAACGCGAAGCCGCCATGTTTACCAATCCGGGTACCCGGCTGGACTACGACGGGGAGGAATACGTTCCCAATGCCTATGTGGCCGAGCTGCAACAAAGCTTCAAAGCCAGTAAGGAATTGAAACGTCCGGACAGCAAACTGGCTTTCTCCGATAAAACACGCACTTACCTGAACCGCCGTGTACTGCGTAACCTGCAGGCCATGGGAGCACAGGAAGACATGCAGTATGTGCGGCTGGCAACGGCTTTACTGCTGCAATACGAAGAAAGCAGGGATGCCAGCAAGGAATACGAAGTACGGCAGTATGCGTATGTCAATGGCCGTTATACCACTGTGTATAAACAATACCCGGCCAATTCCAAGGCTGTATTCCTGACCTATATTACCCGGGGAAATGCACCGGATCTGCACCTGCAGCAGAATGGACGGGAATGGTATTTTGAAACGCCGGCAGATGCTGATGGTAAAAAGCCCGCTGCGACCACGCTGAAAGGCAATCCGGACGCGCTGAAAACAGCCAACAAAGGTAACCTGATCACCAAATTATTTGGCTGGCTGGGTGGTGAAAAGCAGGCTGCCACTTCCGGCACACCGCCTGAATTCCGCCCCGATGTAGCTACACCACTGGTGACAGCTACCGCAGCCAGCGAAGTGCCTTTCCTGGCGTTGTGGCAAAAAATGCCACAGGCATTTATTCAGCTCCTGGTTTCCGCCAAAATGGAAGTCGTGCATATTTTCGCCATGGAGCAGCTGAAAGCACATCCGGATTACAACCACCTGAAAGAAAAGATGGATGAAGGCGTCATCGCCGGACTCCTCGCCAATACCTTTAGCATACCCGCTTTATTCGGTCTGGAACTGGCCCGGGAGAAATATAATCCTGCCCAACCTTCGTTGCGCCTCCTGGATGCCCTGGTAGCCAGTCCGCTGGAAGTGGCCCGTAAACAGGGACTGGAATGGATTGCAGCGCAGCGGCAACTTTGCCTGGGCGATATGCAATTCCTCATTCACCTGATCTTTTCGCCTTATGCAGATGTACGTGCGTTTGTGCGTAAAGAACTGACGCCGGACTTATTACCACTGGAAAAAGCCCGTCAGCTTTGTGCCAGCGCGATCGAAGGATTGCTGGTGCTGCAGGCGGCAACGCCAGAAGGCCTGGCTAATCTGCAGGATGCCTGCAGCGTGCTGGAGCAACATGCTGCCCATGCGTTGAAAGAAACGGCTATTTCCGTGATTGAAGACCTCCTGAGAAGTCCGGTGGCGGCCTGTCATGCTTTTGCGGCCCGCCTGCTGCTACTCAAGGAAGGTAACTTCGATTTTGAACAGCTGTCAGACAGTCTGCTGCAAAATCTCCTCTCCAATGACTATGCGCCGGTACGCGCATCCGGTATGGATATGCTGCGTATCCTGGGGTCAGGTGTATTGGTAACCCGCCCGGAACTCTTGCTGTTTACCCTGGTGGCCACGCATACGGATGTACGAAAAGGAATCCGTCCGCTGATTACGCAAGTGGTGCAATTGGATAACCGGATGGCTGTTTATCTCGTCAATGAACTGGTACCCCGGTTGATGCGGAAGGAGACTGCCGAAGGTATTCATGAAGATATTGCGGAAGTCCTCAGCCAGGAGCTGGTAGCCTTCCTGCACGACGTAGATACCGCTACCGCTTTACGTTTATTGTATGCCAACTACCGCTCAGCCCAGACCTTCGGCGTGCTGGTACTGGAGAAATATATTCCTGCCGAAGCATTGACCTTAAAACAGGTGATTGCCGCCGGTAACCACGAACTGCGCCAGGTACGGGAATGGAGCTGGCGTTTCTTTGAACAGCAGCTGGCCCGCATCCGTTATGAACGCGATGGCGCTATCAGCCTGCTGGATGCCACCTGGGACGATACCCGCGACTTTGCGAAAACATTTTTCCGGACTCACTTCACGGAAAATGACTGGACACCGGAAACGCTGGTGGCCATCGCCGATAGCGTACGCCCGGATATCCAGGCATTTGGCCGCGAGCTGCTGATGCGTTTCTTCCGGGAAGAAGACGGACAAAACTACCTGCTGAAACTAAGCCAGCACCCCAGTGCGGCGATGCAGCTCTTTGCCACCGGCTACCTGGAGAATTATGCAGCCGATAACCTGGCTTACCTGCAGGAGCTGGAACACTTTTTCCGTTCGGTACTGAGCCGGGTGAATAAAGCACGCGCCGCCAAAGAAAGGATCTTCCGTTTCCTGGAGAAAGAAGCACTCCGGTCAGCGCCTGCCGCTACCTATATCGGTAACATCATTGCCGCTATATCTGCTACGGTATCTATTGGTGACAAGGCCCGCTGCATCGAAATCATGCGCAACATTCACCGGCATTTCCCGGAGATCGCGTTGCCGATACAAATTGAAACAGCTGCTGTTAGAGAAAATTAAAAAGCGAATCCATTTATGTTATTTAACTATAGATATAGCGGTCAATCACAGGTATATAGCAATGCTACTGCTGCCGGTATTTCTTTTGCGCCGGATACCCACCGTGACCCCACTTTTTTTGTAGGGAAACTGGACAAAAAGATTGCTTTCCGGGAAGCCATTTCTGCTCTGCATGATGTGGTGGTATCGGATCTGCGTTTCAAACCGAAAGATAAAACGGCCTATAAAGAATGGGCTGCGCAACAGGAAGCCGTGTGGCTGGCCGAATTTATGGGCGCCTACGATAAACAGGCGGCAGACCAGCGTATGGAAGCGCTCAAAGCTGAGCTGCAAACCATCAGCGCGGAGAAAGACCGCGTGATGTCGCCGTTTTATAAAGCCCGTAAAAATTACTTCGACTACCTGTATCAGAAAGACCGGGATGCCTGGTTTGTACTGGACCCGGTGATCAGCGTACATCCCGATGAAATGTTCTTTGAATGTTTCAGTCAGGATGAATCGACCTACGGTAAGCTGAGCGCCAGCTACAACGTATTCAAGGAAGTCAACGAATTTGAGTGTGGTACTACCAACATCGATTATTCGGCAGCGTTATACAACGAATTTCAGAAGATCAGGGACTATAAGGAAACTGATTTTAAAATAGATCCGGGAGGATTTCAGGTACAAACTTCTCAGGAAGAATTATACCATGAGGTGAAGATAGACCTGCCCGATAGCTGGGTACGTGGTTTTCTGCAGGTAAGTTCCGCAATGACATTACCGGCAGCCACCTTCGATCTGCATCCGATGGACGTCTATAACTTCTGCCTCTGGTTACGCCGCTTTAAAGAAAAGCAGGGGCCCCGTTCTATCCGTTTTATCCTGGAACCAGATAAACCGGTACGGGCCATCTTTGAACCCTGGAACCACGAAATCGTATGTGCGCGGTCGTTATACCGCGGTCCGCAGCGCCGTGAAATCAGAATATGGGGGAGAAGGAGATTGCTGATTCTGGAAAGACTTATTCCGATCGCTAAGAAATTCACGGTACATCTCACCGGCAACGGATTGCCTTCTTTCTACATCGCTGATCTGGGAGATATGCAGTTTACCCTGGGCTTATCCGGGTGGACAGCGAACGACTGGTCGCGTGCCGGACAGTTCGACCTGATGGCGCCCCGCGCAGTAGTAGATGACAGTGCCAAACTGAAAGTATTTGCCGACCTGAAAACCAGGTGGATGGGCAAACCGGAAGCTATTGCCGCAGCCACCGGATTGGATAAGGCCACCGTACTGGGCGCGCTGGGTATCTATACCCAGGCGGGTAAAGTGATCTACGACCTGCATACCGGATTTTACCGCCTGCGGGAGTTGAGCCGCGAACCATTGCCGCTGGAAAGCCTGCGTTTTTCCAATCCGCAGGAAGCAGTGGCCAATGAACTGGTGCAAAAAAAGAAAGTAGAAGTAAAGGAACAGGAATTACCAGGAGTAGGTATACAACTGAAAGGAAATGTAAAAGGAGATTATCGTGTATACCATCCCGTTATAGTGATAGATGCCGACGAAAGATTGAGCGAAGCACACTGTGACTGTAGTTTTTACAATACGAATAAATTATACAAAGGACCCTGCGAACACATGCTGGCCCTGCGTATCGCGCATGCAGAAAAATAAAAATGAAAATAATTCTGCCGGATATATTTTATTTCCGGAAATTATTTTCTAACTTGCCTGCTCGTTGATAACAAGATCTTTGTAAAGAGGAAATGATTGCACTTGCGCCCGAAAAGGGACGAATGATGTTTCGTCATTCAGGTATATTGACTATACATGCTTCACTAAATGCAATCTTTACTTTGGGAGGGGCGTACTATACCGGTATTTACGGTATAAGCCCCGGGGGCTTAAATACCAGTATAGTACGCCCCTCCCTGGAGTTGATTGATTTAGTCAATGGTTTGCACGAAGGCTATTTTCCTCTTTACAAAAATATTGTTCCCTCTCCGGGTCGGGCATAGGCTGCAACAGCCACTTCATCGCCGGGACCCATTAACATCCCCGCTGATTCAGACGATTACAGATTTCATCAAAAAAAGTAAATGCTGAGATTATGGCCGAAGGCTTAACCCGTCAACAGCTGTACGATAAAATACGTGCATCCTCCAAAGAGGAACATATACTGGAAGAAATGATCCGCCTGGGTTTCTGGGCGCAAAATACAGCACAGCCATCGCCGTCGGAAACCCTGATCCGCAAGGAAGGGGTACTGCGTCGTGAACTGAACCAGTTACTCGAAGAAAGACAGAAATACCGCAACAAAGAAAAGATGCTGGCCGACATGCGGAAAGAACGCATGGCCAAATCAAAACTCAAAAGAGCGGAGACCAAAAAGCGGAACGAAGAAAAAAGAAAGGAACGCGCTGCTGCCTGGACAGAACTCAGCCAGCAACAGATCGTATACCTGGGAGAGGAAGTATCGGCCGGTTTGAATAAAACCGTATCTGATACGGCACAGCTGGAGAAATTCGGACTGCCGCTATTCCACGATGCTACTGCCCTGGCACTGGCCATGGGTACCACGTTGGGTAAACTGCGTTACCTCGCATTCAATAGAAAAACAGGTACGCATACCCACTACCAGCGTTTTCAGATCCCTAAAAAATCCGGTGGTACCCGGGTGATTTCTGCGCCCATGCCCCAGCTGAAAGCAGCACAGCATTGGATCCTGGAAAATATTCTTTACAAGATAAAAAATAGTGAGTCCGCGCACGGGTTCGTACCCGGTAAATCAATTGTCACCAATGCCGCGCCGCATATCGGGCAAGACATTGTCATCAATCTTGATCTGCGCGACTTTTTCCCTTCCATCGCCTATAAACGCGTGAAAGGATTATTCTGTAAACTGGGATATTCCGAACAGGTGGCCACTATCCTGGGGTTAATCTGTACGGAACCAGAAGTAGATGAAATTACACTGGACAACCGCAAATACTATGTGGCCAAAACAGCCCGTCACCTGCCACAGGGCGCGCCTACCAGCCCGGCCATTACCAACCTGATTTGTTTTAAACTGGACAGGCGTTTTGAAGGACTGGCAGCCAGATACGGTTACGCCTATACGCGATATGCGGATGATATGACTTTCTCTGCCAAGGCAACGGCGGCAGATGATGCCGGCCAGCTGTTATGGGCCGTTAAACAGGTGGTAAAAGAAGAAGGATTCACCCTGCATCCTGATAAGCTGAAAGTGATGCAGAAAGGCGACCGCCGGGAAGTAACCGGTATTGTGGTGAATGATAAACTGAGCCTGGACCGGACTACCCTGCACCGCTTCCGTGCCTTGTTGCACCAGATTGGTAAAACAGGCCTGTCAGGTAAAACCTGGGGCAAAGGCAAAAACATTATCAGCAGCATCGAAGGATATGCCAACTATGTATACATGGTAAAGCCAGAACAGGGGGCTAAACTGAAAGCAACGCTGGCAGCGCTGTTACAACGGGAAGATATCAAAGCGGAAGCCCGTCAGATATGGACCGGCGAGCCCCTGCCTGTTGCGGAAACACCTGCCGCAGGAGTAACTGAAACACCCGCACCTACACCCGCACCAGCTGCATCGGCATCTGTGGCCGCAGCCACCACGCCACCGCCAGCGGCGGGAGAGGACTCCTGGTGGAAGATTGTATAAAAGAAATGCCATATAAAATAAGAAAGGACGTATGCTACAGCATACGTCCTTTCTTATTTTATACAGGTTGCCCCGTTGTAGCATTACAGGTTGTAACCCAGCGCCACATACCATTGGGAACCGATTGTCGGGTTACCCCATGACTGCGTATATCCTTTATTCAGGATATTGGTACCGCCCAGTTTAATAGTGGTTTTGGCTTTCGGGAAAAATTTGCTGGCCATCGCATCGAGAGTGCCATAGGCGGGAATTTCACTTTTTCCGGCTACGTTTACATTAGGTCCTACGAAGGATGATTGCCAGATATAACCTTCCTGCCAGCGCCAGGCGATGTTAAAGGCGATCTGTGTATTGGCAATGTTACGGTTACCGAAATTCAGGTTGTACCGTACTTTAGGCGTGTTGTACATCACCAGGAAGCTGCCCAGATCCTTTTCATTTGTCAGTTCGTTGTAGGAGATGTTACCACCTGCCGTGAAATTAGCTGGCAGGCTGTAATCGAGGCCCAGTGCCCAACCCCATGATTTCACAGTTTCTTCTGCGCTTACCGGGATCGAGAACACATTCCGGGTGCTGGCTCCGGTAGGTTGTATCAATACCTGGATGCCATTCATGTTTTTGAAATCATTTTTGTAGATGTAGGCATCAATCAACAGCTTTTTAGCGATGAGGGCTTTATAGCCGATTTCATATGCCTGGATTTTCTCCGGTTGGAATTCACGGAAAGTATATTGTTTGGGAGCACCTGCCTGTACAGACTGCAGGGTATACACCGGACCTTTGTTGAGGCCGTAACGTTCCCGTAAAAAGGGCAGACCGCCGATGAGCCTTGCCTGTGGCGTCAGCAGGTCGATGTACTGATCCTGGTTATGCGGAATACGGAAACCGGTCTGATAGGAAGCCCGGATGTTGTGGGTTTCCAGGAAAGTATATACCGCCGATAAACGGGGGCTGAACTGTCCTTTGAAGTTGGTGTTTTTATCGTAACGGATAGATCCGGTCAGTTTCAAATGTTCCTGCGCTAATTTTTTCATCACCTGTACATAGCCACCATATTCGTTGATCCGGAATTCTTTGCCGTTATCATCTACTGCAAAGATGGTTTTTTCGGAGTTCAGGGTATACAGCCGGTAGTTACCTCCTACGAGGATTTCAGCGAAGTGGATGAACCGATGGAAGTTGTACATGAACTCTGCCTGATACAGGTTGGTTTTATCGGTGAATTTAGCGCCTATACCTGTGGCGTCGCCGGGGATAGGTTTGCTTTTCACCGCATCTGCCGCATCATTAAACTCCTTGGAGCCTGGCAGAAAGCGGCCCTGATCGGCTTTATTTCTGGCAGCGGTATTAAAGGCGCCGCGCTGTGCATCAAGTGCGTTTTGCGCCGTGGTTAATGCAGCGGCAGGGGTAGCACCTCCGGCGAGTGCCGCACCATATGCTTTGGCAAAGGCAGGCAGGGCGGCACCGGCATAAGTGCCGAAATATTCACCATACCACTGGGTGCTCTTCTTCCAGGCTTCATTAATGCCGGAAGCCAGGGTACCGGCGGCATAGCTGTCGCCCGATCTTTCCTGGGTAGTATACAACCGTACATAAAAATCACTGCCTTTCAGTTCTACTTTGTATTGTCCCATCATGAAATTCTTGAGGGAGTACCGGTCTGCCCCGGTATATACAGACGTACCATAACCGAAGTTGCCCTGGATCAGGGCTTCCAGGTTATTATTGATTTTATAGTGCAGGGCGCCGTTCAGTTTCAGGTTTTTGGTATTGTAGTCTACCACATCGGATTCGTTGTAGCCGGTGCGGGTTACATCGGCCATGGCTGCCCCGGGAATGGCGGCGTTCAGGATCTGAGCGGGAGTAACCGTGTTACCCAGCATACCGGCAAGGCCAGCCAGTTGCGCGCCCAGGGCGGAACCGGGCGTATTAGCCTGTGATGCCAGGGTATTATACATATTGACGGTGTTTTCATCGCCGTAGGTATTCACACCGTTGTAACCTTCGTTGTTGGCGCGGGTACCGTTTTGCAACGTATGTCCGTTGGCGAGACTCTGATCGCGTTGATCATAGGCCTGCCAGTCTTTCGCCTGGAGGTAACCAACATTTAATTTAAAAGCCCATTTATTATTGAATGCTTTTGCATAACGTACAGATACATCATAATAACCGGTGGTGGCGCTGGTGCGGCCTTTATCCTGGAGGAAGCCGGTTTTTACCTGTGCACTGAGTCCCTGGTACTGAAAAGGATTTTTACTGTTCATCAGTACAATACCATTGAGGGCATTGGGACCATACAGGGCAGAAGCTGCGCCGGGAATAAGTTCTACGCTTTCCAGATCCAGCTCCGGAATACCCACCATATTACCTACGGAGAAGTTCAGTCCGGGTGCCTGGTTATCCATACCATCGCTCAGTTGCAACAGCCGCGTATTACCATTGCTGTTGAAGCCACGGGTATTCACTGATTTGAAGGTTAAGCTCTGTGCACTCATTTCCACCCCTTTCAGGTTGATGAGGGCATCGTAAAAACTGGGTGCAGGAGAAGCTTTTAAGGCGCGGGTATCCAGTTTTTCAATGGAAACCGGCGACTCCAGTATACTTTCCTGTACACGGCTGGCGGCTACGACTACTTCCTGGCCAAGGATTTCTGTACTGCCCAGTTGCACCGCTACTTTTTCGGTAGCGCTGTTGACAGTTTGTTCTGCAGACTTGTAACCAACATAGGAAAATACAAGTGTCAGGGGGAATGCGTGCGTGGTTTTAAGCTGGAAGGATCCGTTGGCGCCGGTGATGGTACCGGCCGTAACGCCTTTGATACTAATGGTAACACCAGGCATAGGTGTACCGGTTGTTTTGTCGGTGACAGTACCGCTGATAGTACCGGGCGTTTGTGCTGAGATTACCGGATATAGGGATAATAATAGCAACAGGGAAGCCATACCAGCTTTGACTAGAATGCTTTTCATACAAAGAGGATTTAGACTTGGTTTAGTTAAATATAACGAAAGAATTATGAATTACACATAAAGCAGCACGCTTTTTCAGGAAGAAGGGTGTCTTTTTTCTTCCTGGAAAAGCGTCCTGTTATATATTATATGAAACTTTCGTTTATCCCTGGTGCAGCCAGTCGTTTAAAATGGTGCCGATGGTTTCGAATTCGATGAGGAAGCCATCATGTCCGTAAGTGGAGTCTATTTCGTGGTAGGTCGCCTGTGGCAGGTGAGTTGCCAGCAATCGTTGTTCTTCCGGCGGACATAAAATATCGCTGCTGATGCCGATCAGCAGGGTGGGTTGGGTAATATGGGAGAGGGCGGCTGTAATGTCTTCATGACGTCCCCGTGCAATATTGTGGCTATCCATGGCTTTGGTGAGCAGCCAGTAGGTTTGTGCATTGAAACGTTTGACCAGTTTGTCGCCCTGATAATTAATATAGGAAGAGGCCCGGAAGCCATCTGTTTTTTCCTTGTCGGGGTCAGACTGTGCACGTACAAAGGTCTGGTAGTTCCGGTACGTCAGCATGCCTATTGCCCGTGCCGCCTTGAGTCCGGCAGCGCCGGCAGCAGGGGTGGGGTCTTCCCAGGTATGGTCTGCCTCTATGGCCAGCCGCTGTGCGGTATGTATAGCAATACCCCAGGCACTTTCCGCAGCACCGGTGCAAAGCAGGAACAGTTTGCCGATCAGCTGTGGCTCTGTCAATGCCCATTCCAATACCTGATAGCCTCCCATAGAACCGCCTACAAGCAGGCCTATTCGGGGAATCCGGAGGTGTTGCCGCAGTAAGATGTGCGCCTGTACCATATCGCGGATGGTGACCGCCGGAAAAGTATGGTACCAGGGTTGCCCGGTATCCGGGTTAACGGAGTGCGGGCCGGAACTGCCATAGCAGGAACCTATAATATTGGCACAGACAATAAAATGCCGGGCAGGATCTATGGGCCTGCCGGTTCCCGTAAGTCCGGCCCACCAGTCGGCAACATCACTGTTGGCGGTCAACGCGTGACATATCCACACCACATTACTGCCATCTGCATTCATGGTACCATACGTATGGTAAGCGATGTGCAAGGAGGGTAAAACCTGGCCGGATTCTAACCGGAATGATGCTGTACTATGGAAAACCTTAACCGACAATCTGTTTTAAATTTGCGCAAAACTACAATATCCATCCCTAAATGTTTAGTAATTCGTAATTCGGCTGTGAATTTTTTATCTTTGCTATAGAAAATAACTAACTATGAAGATAGCATTACAAAGAGTAGACGACGGCTTTAACATGGAGGCTGTAGACGAAGGCGGTCACAAAGTACTGATGGATTCATCAGTGGAAAACGGCGGCAAAAACAATGGGGTAAGACCTATGCAGATGATGATTATGGGACTGGGAGGCTGTTCTGCTATCGACGTGTTAATGATCCTCAAAAAGCAACGCCAGGAAGTAACGGATTTCCGTATCGAAATCGATGCAGAAAGAGAAAAAGGGAAAGAACCAGCTTTATGGGAAACGGCTCATATCATCTTCCATTTTACCGGTAATATCGATCCGGATAAAGCAGCACGGGCTGTAGAGCTTTCTATGAATAAATACTGCTCCGTAGCGGAAACCCTGCGTCAGTCGAATACCAAACTGACCTGGGAAGTGAAACTGAACGCGTAATCTGCAGAAACCACCATATATTCATGCATAAAGAGAATCAATACCAACCTGATACCCACGCCGTAAGAATTCAAACAGCCAGAACAGACCAGATGGAACACTCTACACCGATGTTCCTGACTTCCAGCTTTTGTTTTGATGACGCGGAAGAAATGCGGGCTACTTTTGCTGATGAAACCGACTTCAACATCTATAGCCGTTTCAGTAATCCGAATGTAGATGAGTTTATACAAAAGATGTGTGCCCTGGAAGGTGCAGAAGCGGGTTACGCTACTGCTTCCGGTATGAGTGCCATCTTTGCCAGCTTTATGGCCCTGCTGAAAGCCGGCGATCATATTCTCTCTGCCCGTTCCATTTTTGGCTCCACGCATACGGTGGTGACTAAATTCCTGCCTAAATGGGGGATTGAGTATTCCTATTTTGATATGAATGATCCGGCTTCCATCGAAGCCATGATTCAACCCAATACCCGGATGATCTACGTGGAAACCCCGTCTAATCCGGGTCTGGAGATCATTGACATGGAATGGCTGGCCGGCATCGCCAATAAACACAATATCATCCTCAATGTAGATAACTGTTTTGCCACACCGGTATTACAGCGGCCCATCGCTGCAGGCGCGCACCTGGTAGTGCATTCTGCTACCAAATGGATCGATGGCCAGGGTAGGGTACTGGGAGGTGTGATTGTAGGTAGAAAAGACCTGATTAAAGACATCCACACTTTCTGCAGAAGCACCGGGCCGGCCATGTCGCCTTTTAATGCCTGGGTACTCAGCAAAAGCCTGGAAACTTTGTACGTGCGGATGGAACGCCACTCGGACAGTGCGTTGAAACTGGCGCAGGCGCTGGAAAACAACCCACACCTGTTATCCATAAAATATCCGTTTCTGCCTACGCATCCACAATATGCCATTGCTACCAAACAAATGAGTGGCGGCGGTGGTATCGTGTGCTTTGAACTGAAAGGCGGGCTGGAACAAGGGGTACGTTTCCTGGATTCCCTGCAGCTCCTGTCGCTGACGGCTAATCTGGGCGACAGCCGTAGTATTGCTTCTCACCCGGCCAGTACTACACATGCCAAACTCACAGACGCAGAAAGAGCCAGCGTAGGTATAACGCCAGGGCTTATACGTATTTCCGTAGGATTGGAAAATATCAAAGATATCCTGGCCGATATTGAGCAGGCGCTCGATAAAAGCAAATAGGCATCGCTATCAGCAATCATTGTTGGCAGCTACAAATATGTTTAACCGGGAGTAAGCTATAAGAGTTATGGCTTACTCCCGGTTTTATATAGCAAATATGGTGGGGTATCTGCTATGCGATAGCAACATAGGATGAGATATATTTGCTGAACCATCTTTATTTTCTTTGGCCTAAAAAAATGCTTATTTTAGCATACCATCTCCACGCGATACTTTCCTCCTTACTCCGCTGCTGATATTATTTTAACCAAAAAATCCGAATGCATTCATTGTGCTAAGGTAGTGCATGCATGGTGCTAAGGTAGTAGTAAGCATATTGGGTAATATTGTATCATGCAGGTATCACTTTCCCTTTTTCATGACCCTATTTTGAGGTGCGTAAGCTTACTTTATATACTTGTTTGCGGGGTCGTGTTTTAATAGCCCGTTTAAACCAGACAACAATTATTAATAATGAGGTGTAGGTATTCCCACACGTCACTTTTTAATTCGTCATTTTTAATTTCTTTGTTATATTACAATCATGAAATCCACTTCTCATTTTTTGTTAATACTCCTGTTGGCATTTGTAGCCGGATTGGTACTGCCCTGGTGGAGTGTAGCGCTGGTCGCTTTTTTGGTAACCCTGGTATTACCCTTGTCTCCGGGTAAATCCTTTTTCGGTGCTTTCCTGTCCGTTTTTGTGTTATGGATGCTGCTGGCATTTTATGCCGACGTACGTAATGACCACCTGCTGGCCAACCGTATGAGCGAAATGATCTTACAGGTAAAAAGCGCGCCGTTGATTGGAGTTGTCAGTTCCGTACTGGGAGCATTGGTAGCTGGTTTTGCCGCCAGCACCGCCGCTTTCCTGCGTGCGCCAAAAGCTGCTGCCAAAGCAACTGCCTGATTTTAATTATCATGTGCTGTTAAGATTCTGGTAAAATAACCGCAGTGTATACCCTATATGCTGCGGCTATGTATTTTTACGTCATGATGAAATACCTATCTGCCCTGTTTTGCCTGCTTATTGCCGGGTTATGTAAGGCCAATACGATTCGTGGCCGGGTGACCAATGAAAAAGATCAACCCCTCCCATATGCCACTGTATTTATCAAAGGCACTACAACAGGAACAACCACCAATGCAGCCGGTCAGTATCAGCTGGAGCTGGCCCCCGGAAATTATACCCTCATCTGTCAATATATCGGTTACCGTAAAACCACTGTGGAGGTACAACTCAGTACACCGCTGCAAACGCTCGATTTCCACCTGGAGCCTGTGAACATGCAAATCCGGGAAGTGGTGATAAAAGCGGGTGGCGAGGACCCTGCCTATGCCATTATCCGGCAGGCTATTAAGAAACGCCGCTTTTATCAGCAACAGGTAAAGGAGTACAGTTGTATGTCCTATATCAAAGGCGCCATTGCCATGAATGGTGTACCCGATCGTTTCCTGGGTAAGAAGATGGATAAAAAGGAAATGGGGGTAGACAGTGCCGGGAAAGGCATGGTGTTCCTGTCAGAATCTGTAACGAAGATAGTAGCCCGCCAGCCCGACAAAATAAAACTGGAAGTCATCTCCTCCCGGAAAAGTGGTGGTGGCTTGGGGTTAGACTTCCCCGCCATTATCAGCTTTTATGATAACAACGTATCTGCGGTGATCACGCAGATGGGCCCCCGTGGCTATATTTCCCCGATCGCAGAAAATGCATTATCGTATTATAAGTACCGGCTGGAAGGGGAGTTTCAGGAAGATGGACATACGGTAAGCCGGATAAAGGTAATGCCTAAACGAAAACAGGAACCCCTGTTTTCCGGCTATATTTTTATTACGGATAAAGACTGGCGTATTCACAGTACCGATCTGATTTTGACCAACGAATACCAGTTGGAACTGATGGACACCCTGCAAATCCGCCAAACGCATGTACCGGTTACACCGGAGGTCTGGCGGATAAAAGACCAGGTGCTGCACTTCGCCGTGAAACGATTTGGCTTCGGTATGTCGGGTAATTTTGTGAATGTATACAGTGATTATAACGTGCAGCCTAACCTGCCTGCCGGTTATTTTGATAAGACCCTCATGAAATATGATACGGCCTTCGATAAACAGCCACGCAGCTGGTGGGATAGCATCCGTCCGGTGCCGCTGGAGCAGGCCGAAGTAAAGGATTACCGCGAGAAAGACAGTATCGCCAAGGCAGAAAGAGATTCCGCTTTTTCCCGCTACCGGCTGGATTCCCTGCAGCAAAAACAAAAACCGGTAAAAATGATGGATGTGTTGTGGAATGGTGTAAAACACCAGTATTATTTCCGCCGCGATAGCGCTATCCTGTATCATTCCCTGCAGGTGAAGTCGTTGTTAAAATCGCTGAAATATAATACGGTAGAAGGGTTGGTACTGGCGTTGGAACCTACACTCACGCTGAATACCGGAAAGGAAAATACACTGAAAATATCGCCGTTTATCCGTTATGGTTTGAGTAATACTCACCTGAATGCCTATACGCAGATTGATTTCAGTAACGGCAGCCGCCTGAAAAACCGCTATGGCCGTAACAACTGGACATTGGCAGGAGGGAAGCGCATCAGTCAGTTTAACCAGGATAATCCCATTGATAATATTGCCAACGAGTTTTATACCCTGCTCCTGAAAGAAAACTATATGAAACTGTATGAGAACTGGTTTGGCCATCTTCAATACAGCCGTACCTTTCAGACAAATGATAAACTAACCGCAGGTATTACCTACGAAAGCAGGATACCGGTAGAAAATACAACAGACTTCGTCATTTTCCGGAATGATCGTAAACAGTTTACGCCCAATCATCCAAACGAATTTTCCAACATACCATTTACCCGGCATCAGGCTTTGGTGCTGGATCTGCATTTCCGCTTTCAGCCCGGACAACAGTTTATAGAACTGCCGGATCGGAAAATTCCGTTTGGTTCCAAATATCCGACATTTGAAATCGCCTATAGTAAAGGCATTCCCAATGTAGCCAACAGCATTGTCGACTTTGATAAATGGCAGTTTGCCGTGCGGGACGATATGAACTTTAAATTATTTGGCGCCTTTCGCTATCATGTGAGTGTGGGTGGTTTTATCAACGACCGTAATGTCCAGTTGCCCGATTACCAGCATTTCAATGGTAATCAGACTTTCTACAATACCAAGTACCTCAATAGTTTTCAGCTGGCGCCTTATTACCGGTATAGTACTACTGCGCCGTTTTATGCTACCGCAAATGTGGAACATCATTTCAATGGTTTACTGACCAATAAAATTCCGTTGTTCAATCGCTTGAAATGGCACCTGGTAGCTGGTTCCAATGCATTCTATGTAAATAGCGACAATAACTATGTGGAAGTATTTGGCGGTATTGAAAATATATTCAAGATGATCCGGGTAGATGTAGTAGCCGGTTATCAGACGAAAGAAGATACACGTATAGGCGTTAGAGTTGGATTTGGGGGCATTCTGGGTGGTATGGTAAAAGCGCAGCAATAAATCGTTGGATGGCGGAGATTTTGTTTCCTGCCCACTTATCCGGCTAAAACAAAATCTCCGTATCGCTTATTTGTATGATGAATACCGATCTGATTAGAATTTCACAGTTCTTTTTCTGCTTTTCAGTTCTTTTTTCTCATCAAAGAAGTACGCGAGTAACCTGTAGATCCAGATTCCAACAATTGCATAAATAAAGTAGGTAACATAAATACTCATAACATTACATTTTTTGGGTTAAACAATATTCACTTATCAAAAGTGTAATTTTCAAAAAAGGTGCCAACTGGGGTTATAAAACGTATAGGCAAAGTTATATACAATAATTATCAAATAGTTATAAATCGATAAATATTTTTTCTGCACTTTGTAAACAAATTTTTATAAAGTATGTTATCATACAGTAGAGCAGGCTACTACCCATTATGCTTATTTTCCCTGGATGTAGCCTGGCATTATCCGCAGATCCTTTAAACCATACGACTATGAAACGGATTGCCTTTTTTGCATTGCTTTTCGGGATAATAATGGCGACCGTGGCCTACATTATTGAGACGAATGACTTGCCGGGAGCAGTTCCCATGCGTACATTTGGTTTCATAGGCTATATCTTCATTATCAGTGCTATTGCCTGGTTTTCCTTACAACAACTCTATCAGTGGAGTAAGGAAGTAGATCCCGGGAATTCCTAAAATTAAGCTTATCTATCCCCGTTTGTTTGTTCATTTTAGCTGCCTGCGGCAGATTGTTATTGAGTTGTTAAGCCTATTCTATCTACTCCCCATTATTGCTTTTAGACCCCTGACTGCGGCATGAAGTGTGTCAGGATTTTCTCGTTCTGAGGTATCGTGTTTTCAAGTGTAAAATATTTTTAATGTGAATAGGGTTTCGGGTAACTTCACCTGTTTTTCCGCGTATTGATCCACGCCTGTCAATTTGCTACTGCCGGAAACATAGTATGCCTGTTACGGTAGGGGGAGGCATGGAGGACGCAAATGTTGAGGTGCGGTAACTCCCTTAAACCCTGCAGTATTAAGGGATTTGGCAGGTGTTTAATTAGTAAGGATAACTAATTATGTAATAATGTTGATAGTATTGCAAGCGAAAGCATTGCAGAGAATATCACCATATCCAGCGACGGGCATCATTATTTTTTCAGGCAACTAAAAAATGTGCACAGCTGTGCGTGAGGGTGGGGTGGTAGCGGATAATTCCAGACCGTCTGCCTGGCGTATCAGTCTGGAAATCCCCAGCGTAAACAGCGTAACCGGACAACGAAATAATAATGGCTAGAGCAGCGATACCTGCGCTACCAGCCATTGTTCCGCTGAAACTTCGTACCTTGCAGCCTCAATAGCCATAAAAAAGTAATAATGGCTACAGCAAATATTAGCTAAACGGGATTTTATTTTTGAGTTATTGCATTGATTATCAGTGCGTAATTTGAAGTTTTGTTCACGACGCAGGTGTCCTTAAAATTTCAAAAAAACATGGCATTACACAACAGAGTATCTGCCGCCGAACTGAAAAAACGGCTGGCATTGGAAACAATTAAGCGCGTTACTATCTCCTTCTACCAGTACGCGAAAATCGAAGATCCCCAGGCTTTCCGGGATGAACTTTACGAAACCCTTTTCAAACTCGACGCATTCGGACGTATCTACGTAGCCCACGAAGGGATCAACGCGCAGATAAGCGTACCGGAACATCATTTTGAAACATTCAAAACGAAACTCTATGAAGTACCGTTCCTGAATGGTATCCGGCTGAATATTGCGGTGGATGATGATGGCAAATCGTTTTTTGTACTCAAGATTAAAGTGAGAGACAAAATTGTGGCAGACGGTATTGACGATCCTACATTTGATATGGCCAACAAAGGCCGTTATGTAGATGCCCGTGCCTTTAATGAACTATCTGCTGATCCGGAAACCGTGATCGTGGATATGCGCAACCACTATGAGTTTGAAGTAGGCCATTTTGAAGGCGCCATTGAAGTGCCGTCCGATACCTTCCGCGATCAGTTGCCCATGGCAGTGGATATGCTGGCAGACAAAAAAGACAAGAATATCATCATGTACTGCACCGGTGGTATCCGCTGTGAGAAGGCATCTGCGTACATGTTGCACCATGGCTTCAAGAATGTTTTTCACCTGGAAGGCGGTATCATCGAATACACCAACAAAGCCAGGGAACAAGAGCTGCCGATTAAATTCAAAGGCAAAAATTTCGTGTTCGACGACAGGCTGGGAGAGCGTATTACAGACGAAATCATCAGCGAATGTCACCAATGTGGTGCGCCCTGTGATACCCATACCAACTGTGTCAATGACGGTTGCCACCTGTTGTTTATCCAGTGTGCTGCCTGCGCAGAGAAATACAATGGCTGCTGCAGTGAGGCCTGCCAGACCGTGCATGCATTGCCGGAAGAAGAACAGGCTGCCTTACGTAAAGGGGTAGAAAAAGGACTGATGTTCAACAAATCCAGACGAAGAAGAAAAACAGCGGAATAGTACCGCTTAAACATAAAAAATCCGCCCCGCGTTGTTTCTTCTCGGCAGGGCGGAGTAGAGATTACAAAATCAGTAGGGGCCAGCCATCAGCTGGCCTTTCCTTTTTCCATAACCATTCTATCAACCTATATGCGAACTAAAAATTTATATAGCTCCTGTTGTCAGGATTATACCAATGCTTCTTTTCTGTTTTTATAGGCGCCATAGAAAATGATGGGAAATACCAGCAATGTCAGTACAGTTGCTGTAATTAATCCACCAATCACCACAATCGCCAGGGGTTTCTGCGTTTCAGAACCAATGCCGTGCGACAGCGCTGCCGGTACCAGGCCAATAGCCGCCATGAGGGCTGTCATCACCACAGGCCGTATCCGGCTTTGTACGCCCAGTCGGATCGACTCGTTCAAGCTTAGCCTCGCCTGCAGGTTCTTATGGAATACCGAAATCAATATCACCCCGTTTTGAATACAGATACCAAACAAGGCAATGAAACCTACGCCGGCAGAAATACCAAAGTTCATATGGGTCACATGTAATGCCAGGATACCACCAATTAACGCGAAAGGTACATTCATCAGTACAAGGCCGGCATCCTTTACATTCCCCAGCATGATAAACAGTATCATGAAGATGGCCACAATACTGATAGGTACTACCTGTCCCAGTCGCTGGGTCGCACGCACCTGGTTTTCAAATTCACCGGTCCAGCCAATACTGTAGCCTTTCGGCAGTTTGATCACTTTGTTGATCCTGGCCTGTGCTTCCGCAATGGTGCTGCCCAGGTCGCGGTCACGTACGGAGAACTTAATCCCGATAAACCTTTTGTTGCTGTCGCGATAAATGAAAGCAGGACCAGTAATGGTTTTAATATCTGCTATTTCCTTCAGCGGTACCTTGTTGTTATTGATGCTGGGCACCATCAGGTTGGCCAGGTCTTCTTCGGTTTTACGGTAATTCTCATCGTAACGGATACGGATATCGAATTTCTTCTCCCCCTCATACAGCTGGGTAGCTGTTTTACCGCCAATGGCCATTTCAATCACCGCTTGCGCATCACCGGTAGAAACGCCATACTGGGCCATCTTGTTGTCGTCCAGGTTAATGCTCATTTCCGGTTGCCCGATGTTACGGATCACCCCCAGATCTTTGATACCGGGTACAGTTTTCAGCTGCGCCATGACCTGCTGCGATAAGGCTTCCAGTTTAACCAGGTCGCTGCCAAAAATCTTCACGCCATTGGCGGCTTTAAAGCCGGCTACGGCTTCTGATACGTTGTCGCTGATAGGCTGAGAGAAGTTGAGGATAATACCGGGGTATTTCTTCAGGCGTTGCTCCATTTGCGCAATCAGTTCATCCTGCGTGATAGCACGTTTCCATTCCGCTTTAGGCGCCAGGTCTACCTGGTATTGTACAAAGTAGAAGCCATTGGGGTCGGTACCATCGTTGGAACGGCCCACCTGCGATAATACCTTTTTCACTTCCGGGAAGTTGCCCAGATCCGAACGGATCAGGTGTGCCATGCGGGTACTTTCGGTGAGCGACATACTCATTGGCAATTCGGTGGTTACCCAAAGAGAGCCTTCATTCAGCTGCGGCAGGAATTCCGTTCCCAGGAACCGGGCCGAGAAGAAGGTGAGTACCATAAAGGAAAGTGCCAGCACGAGGCTTAAACGCTTGTTCCGGTAGGTCCAGTTAAAACCCCTGGTCACTATGCGGTCAAAGAAAATTACCACTACGTTGTGTTTCTCCTTTACATTTTTATGGAGGAGGATAGAACACAATACGGGTACCAGCGTGAGGGTAAACAATAAAGCACCCAGCAAGGCAAAACCCAGTGTCCAGGCCAGCGGAGAAAACATCTTACCCTCTACTTTCTGGAAAGAGAAGATAGGGATGAGGGAGATGATAATAATGAGTTTGGAGAAGAAGATCGCTTTGGCCAGCTCTCCACCGGTTTGTTTGATCCATCCCAGTTTAGCCATTTTGTTGAAGCGGGCCATCCCATATTTGGTAGCCTTGTGATCCAGCATAACAAATACGCCTTCCACCATGACAACGGCGCCGTCTATGATAATACCGAAGTCTATCGCCCCCATCGACAGCAGGTTGGCACTCATCCCTTTCAGGCGGAGACACATAAACGCAAACAGGAGGGCCAGCGGAATGATAATGGATACAATCACCGTGGTACGCCAGTCGGCCATGAAGATAAAGACGATCACAGTTACAAAGATGATCCCTTCCACGAGGTTATGCATCACGGTGTGTGTACAAAACTCCATGAGGTTATCCCGGTCATAGAAGGTTTCCATGGTGATGTCTTCCGGCAGCACCGTTTCGTTCAGCTCTTTCAGTTTATCTTTCAGGCGATGCAGCACTTCGGTGGGATTCTCTCCCTTACGCATTACCACGATGCCTTCCACGAGGTCATCGTTTTTGTCGAGACCTACCTGTCCCACACGCGGAGCCGATGCTTCATGTACATGGGCGAGGTCCTTTACCAATAAAGGCACCCCATTGATATTCTGGATAATGATGTTCTGTATATCGGAGATGCTGTTCAGCAGGCCAATACCTCTTACAACGTATGCCTGTCCGTTTTTTTCAATCACATCGCCACCAACATTCACATTGCTCTTGGTGACGGCCTGGTATAATTCCAGCGGCGTAATATCATATTTGGCGAGGCGTACGGGATCGGCAGAGATCTCGTATATTTTTTCCTGTCCGCCAAAGGCTACCACATCTGCGATGCCGGGCACACTGCGGAGCTGCCGGTCTATCACCCAGTTTTGCCAGGTAAGTAACTCCCGGGAATCCCGTTTGGGGCTTTTCAGGTAGTACCGGAAGATTTCTCCGGTAGGGCCGTAGGGGGGCTGTACTTCGGGCGATGCGCCGTCCGGCAATCCAATATTGGCCAGCATATTATTGACCTGTTGCCGGGCGAAAAAATCTTCCACATCATCGTCAAAAATTATTTTCACCACAGATAAACCGAACATCGTAACAGAACGTACGCTGGTTTTTTTCTGCACGGCATTCATTGATACTTCTATAGGAAGTGTTACAAAGCGTTCCACTTCCTGGGCGCTGCGGCCATTCCATTTGGTCACAATCACAATCTGTGTATTGGTGACATCGGGGAAGGCCTCAATAGGTGTGTGCAAAAAGGAAAAAACACCTGCTATCACCAGTGTGACCACACTGATAAAAACAAACAGTTTGTTCCTGAGAGAAAATGCTACAATATTTCTGATGAATTTATTCATAAATCCGGTGCTTTAGATAGCCATGCTGGTCTTTCACTTTAAGTGGTTGTTTCGCCCGCAGGAGGGGCTGTAAACGATGCTCAAAGCAATATGTAGCCTGGTAAGATGAATCATGGCAGTATTAGTCTTTCAGTGCGTCGTAAATGAGCAGCTGATTTTTTGAAATCACTTTCTCTTCCGGTTTCAATCCGGCAGAGATGTAGGTGATATCACCCGCTGTTTTGGCTACTTCTACCTGACGTACGCTGATATTGAATTTATCCTTGAATACCAGCACAAAGTTTTTACTGTTGTCAAAAATGATGGCGGCAGAAGGCACTGCTATCTGCTCGTCATTATCCTGATAGGTCACGTATACCGTGGCAAACATCTCCGGTTTCAGCAGCATGTTTTTATTGTCGATACGTATCCTTACCTGCATGGTTTTGGTGGCAGGGTCCAGGAAGTTGTAG
Organism: Chitinophaga nivalis; assembly: GCF_025989125.1. Taxonomy (NCBI): domain Bacteria; kingdom Pseudomonadati; phylum Bacteroidota; class Chitinophagia; order Chitinophagales; family Chitinophagaceae; genus Chitinophaga; species Chitinophaga nivalis. The sequence goes on from NZ_JAPDNR010000001.1 coordinate 4,664,295, forward strand.
ATCTTGTCGATCTTGCCGTGGAAGGGCTGATCGGGGTAGCTTACTGTTACCACGTCTGCTTCGTATCCTTCTTTGATGCGGGCGATATCTGTTTCAAATACATTGGCCATTACCCATACATCATCCAGTTCAGAAATGGTAAAGATATTCGTACTGTTATCGGTACGGATTTCCATACTGTTGTTGATGTTTTTTTCGATGATATAGCCGGAGATAGGTGCGGTAACAAGATAGGTGGCGCCTTTTCCTTTGCGATATATTTTAAAGAGGTCGTTCAGCCGGTTGATTTCTGCATCTGATTTTTGTACCTCTCCTTTGGCATTCACCACATCTTTTTCGGTACTCAGACGGCTGTCGTACAGGTCCTGCGCTACTTTCAGGTTTTTGTCTGCCACATTGCGGTCAGACCTGGCCTGCGCCAGTTGTTTTTCATAGTCGGCAATTTCCGCACTGTGTATCACGGCCAGTACCTGTCCTTTCTGTACATAATCGCCCAGCTGTACTTTAATATCTTCCACATAGCCACTTACCAGCGGATATACTTTCAATACCTTACCACCATTGGGTGCTACCTTACCGGAAAGCCGCAATTCATTCAGTACCGGTTCCATACGGGCAGTGTCTATGCGGATATTTTTCAGCATAGTATCACTGAGTACGAAGGTACTTTTCTCGGCTTCTTCTGCCTGGGTATCCTTGCAGCCACTCCATATAATGGCCGCCAATAAACAAAAGCCGAGGAATATAATAGGCCGTTTCATGCGCTTAAAGTTTAAATAGTTCTTGTCCTGTTGCATAGTTGAGTTCTTCGTAGGCATTTACCCGGTTGGATAAAAACTTATTGATATTTTTTGCGTTGTCGCTGTAGCTGTTGAAGTAATCGATAAACTGCAGGAGAGAGATGTTGCCTTTACTGAAATTTCTGGCTACTTCTGCAATGAGGGTATCAAATTCTCCCTGGAACTGGTGCAGGTCGAAGCCTTTGTAACGTTTTTCCAGTGCTACGATACGCTGATAGGCGGTCAGTACTTCCGACTGGGCAACAGATTGTTGTTGCAGGAGCTGCTGCTGTACGGCGTTTACCTGGGAGGCGGCAGCCCGGATGTTACCCTGGTTGCGGTTCCACACCGGCAGGTCGATGCCGAACGTCAAGCCTATAAAATGAGGGATATAGCTACCTTGTTTGTCATAGGTAGCGCCAACATGGATGTCGGGTACGGCCATGGATTGTTGCAGGCGGTAATTGAGTCCGGCGCTCTGGTATTGGGCGGCGGCTATTCTTACATCCGGCCGGTATTTCGCGGCGCTATCCAGCAGCTGCGGTAGTTGTATCTTATCGAGGGTATAGCTGGCGAGATCGCTGGGCTGTAATATGGCATCATAAAAATCCTGCGTATGCAGCAGTTGCTGCAGGTTTTTCTGGGCATCCAGTTCCTGTTGTTTCAGATCGGCATAATCATTTTCGATACCTACCTGCAATGCCTGCAACCTGATCAGATCAGAGTGGGCTACACTCCCTTTTTTATCCGCAGTAATATAGGCGTCTACAATGGTTTGCAGATTGCCCAATTGTTCTTTCAATACTTTTTCTGTCCGCCGCAGATAGTAGATATTATAGAAGTTGGCCCGCAATTGCAACCGCAGCGTACGTACCAGCTCATCAAAGGTGGCTTCATTCATTTTCACGGCTGTTGCGGCCAGCTGTACATTTTTGTTCCTTTTACCGGCCAGCTGTATCAGCTGATCAATGGTATACTGGGTTTCCCCGCCACGGCCGATATCAAATGGTCTCGGCTTTTCCATACTTCTGAATCCCAATACGGTACTCAGGGAAGGGTTATTCCATAGCTTCGCCTGCCGGATTAATGCTTTGGAGGCATCTGTCTGATAGCGTTGTGCAAGTAATAAATAATTCTTAACCAGGAAGGAATCTTCAACGGCCTGTAAGGTGACCGGCCGGGGTACGGTCTGTGCCTGAGAAGGTTGCATAAAGCCCAGACAGCAAACGTATCCTGACATAATCAGTGTACGCATAGTTCGCATAATGCCAAATTTCATGACACAAAGCTCACCAAGTGAGATTAAAGGAACCTTTAAGGGATATTAAAAAGAAATTAAAATCAGGCCGCCGGATGGCACGGCCATGCTATTGCAGTCCGGGTGGGGGACTGGTGGCAGGTGGCTGTGAGGTGCTATCAGATATGTGGCAGGATCACGGTAAAGATGGTACCACCGCCGGTATTAGGCGTTACGGTAATGTGGCCGCGATGCAGCTGCACAATTTTTTTACAGATAGATAAACCCAATCCGTGTCCACGGATCTGCAGCGCATTTTGTCCGCGGTAGAAAGGTTCGAAAATTTTATTGATCTCCGCAGGCGGAATACCGATGCCGTTATCCTTTACCTGTATGGTCATGTATTGGGTGAAGAAATCGATCGCGATATAGGCGGTATTGTCTGCAGAAAACTTACAGGCATTATCTGTCAGATTCAGGAATAATACTTTCAAAAGGTTTTCATTACCCAAACAGGTGACAAGCGAATCGTTGTCGGGTACCTTCACAAACTGGATATCTACTTTACCGGGCACCTTATTTTTCAGGTGTATCAGGTTGGTCATCTCCATCAGCAATTCATCCATACGTACAGGGCTGAAAGTAAATTCCTGCTGCCGCATTTCCGACTGGGCCAGTTGCAACAGGCCATTGGAAAGGTCGGAGAGGTTCTCTGCATCTTCCAGTACCGATACCAGCAGGGCATGATATTCTTCCTTGCTTCTGTCTTTGGATAAGGTTACCTGCAGCTGGCTGATGATTGCTGCCAGCGGCGTTCTTAATTCGTGTGAGGCATTGCTCACGAAACTTTTCTGCAGGTCGAATGATTCACTGAGACGTAGCAACATCGTGTTGAAATTCGCTCCCAGCTTGGCAATTTCGTCTTTCCCTTTTACAGCTACCTGGGTATCCTGCAGGTTATTGGCGTTGATGGTATCTACCTGTTTCACCAGCCTGTCAATAGGCTGCACCATTTTACGGGCAAAGAAATAACCTACACCTACCAATACAAACAGGGCGATAATCAGCTCCAGCAGCAGGATTTGCTGCAGGCTTTGCAGGTTTTGAAAACCGTATTTATCAAAAGAAGATACAATAACGATAACAGATACTGCTCCTTCTGTATAATACACACCTACTACTTCACCGCCGCCTTTATCGTAGCTGTATAGTTTGTTTTGTTTGATATAATCCAGCAGGCTGGGGTGGGTGCGGATGGTCGTATCTTTCAGATTGCTGTACAGCAGATCGTAGGAGGGATTGTATACCAGGATGGTTTCTTTATAAAGATCCTGGAAGGTAGTCCGGTCCAGCTTTCGCAGCAGATCTACTTTTACGTGCCCGTCTTCAATAATAACATTGGCAATGGAACGTGCGCGGTACTCCAGGCGTTCCAGGTATTCTGCCTTGCGGGATTTGGCGGAGAAATAATAGGCCAGTCCTGCAAATGCGATGAGCATGAACGTAGCAGAAAGGGTGTAATAAAGTGCTATCTTATATTTTATCTTCAAAGCAGCAGTATAATATCCGGATAACAGAATTATTCTTCGGAGAGATAATATCCCATACCTGTTTTCGTGTGCAGGAGTTTCTGATCGAAATCTTTGTCAATTTTCTTACGGAGGAAATTCATGTATACTTCGATCACGTTGGTACCGGTATCAAAATCGATATCCCATACCTTTTCCGCGATGGTTAGTTTGGAGATGACTTTTCCTTTATGTAAGGCCAGAAATTCGAGCAGCTGATATTCTTTGGCGGTGAGGGCTATTTTTTTGCCGCCCCGTGTGACCTCTTTTTTCTCGCGGTCTATTTCCAGGTCGGCAATACTGATTTTAAACTGAGTGCTTTGTGCGGCCACAGCGCCGGCACGTTTCAGGAATACCCGGATGCGGGCCAGCAGTTCCCGGAAGTCGAAAGGTTTTACCAGGTAATCATCTGCGCCCAGCTCGAAGGCCTGCATTTTATCTTCCATGCCGCCGAGGGCAGTGAGCATAATCACCGGTATACGGTTGTTTTTGTGGCGGATCACCTCACACAGTTCATAGCCGTTGCTGTGGGGGAGGTTCAGATCCAGTATAACGAGGTCGTAATGGTTGCTGGCTGCCAGGCTTTTTCCCATGCGGCCATCATAGGCTACATCCACTTCAAATCCGTTTTCTTCCAACCCTTTTTTAACGGCATTGGCCACTTTTACTTCATCTTCTACAACCAGTATCTTTTGCATAACGAAGACAGGGGGTTTAATACTGAAATTACGCATTACAGGTACAGGATGTGCACCTGTAATGCATCCTTTCATACGGGTAGTTACATCCGCCCGTTAGCTGGTCAGGTTCGCTTCCAGCTGCATTATTTTCTCGAACAATTGTTCATATTGCTGATTGGCTCTTTCCAGGTATTTGAGTACATCCTGGTACTCATTTTCTACCTGGGCAAACCTGTTTTTATCATTGTAGATCTCCGGTGTTCCAAGACTGGCTTCCAGGTTGCTTTTCCGTTCTTTCAAACTGGCTACCTGTCCTTCTACCTGAGAGAACTGTTTTTGCTGTTTTTGCAGCTCGCGTTGTACATCTTTGTTGATAGCGCCTTTGGTGGCATTGGCAGCTGCTGATTGCGACTGACTTTCCTTTTTCGTTTCTGCGTTATTGTTAGACTGCGATAATTTGGTCGTAGCAGCAGCAGGGGCATTGGTCGCCATTCTCTTTTTCCACTCTTCCCATTCTGTGTAGGTACCTTTGAATTCCTTGATTTCTCCGTCTACAATCTCCCAGATTTTGTTGGCGGTCTGGCTCACAAAATAACGGTCGTGCGATACGAGTACCAGGCTACCATCATATTTGTTCAGTGCATCAATCAGCATCTGTACAGAGTTCATGTCCAGGTGGTTCGTCGGCTCATCGAGCATGAGGAAGTTGGCCTGGCTGATGATGGTTTTAGCCAGTGCCACCCTTGCTTTTTCGCCTCCGGAGAGTATCTTGATCTTCTTAAATACATCGTCGCCGGTGAAGAGGAAACAGCCCAGCAGTTGCCGGAGCTCCAGTTCGGTGCGGCCGCTGCCAAAGTTTTTCAGTTCATCCAGTATTTCGCAGTTAAGGTCCAGTGATTCCAGCTGGTGCTGTGCATAGAAGCTGGTTACCACGTTGTGACCGGGTACCCGTTCCCCTTCCATAGGTTCCATACCGAATATGATACGGAGGAGGGTGGATTTCCCTTTACCGTTGGCGCCTATCAGGGCTATTTTATCACCGCGGTTGATTTCCGCGCTGGTATTTTTTAAGATAGAAATAGGACCGAAGCTCTTGCTGATATTATTCAGGGTACATAAAATCTTACCGGGAGTTTTGTCCACGGAGAAGTTGATCCTGATTTTAGAAGGGCCGTTGTCTACCTGTTCCACGCGGTCCAGTTTATCCAGTCGTTTGGCAATACTCTGCGCCTGGGCGGCTTTAGAGGCTTTTGCCTTAAAACGTTCAATGAAACGTTCCTGCTGGCGGATATAATCCTGCTGGTTATCGTAGGCACGCTGCTGCATTTCCCGGCGCAGTTCTTTTTCCACTTCGTAATCGGCGTAGCTACCAGCGTAGTGGTGCAGCTGCTGCTGATATACTTCCACAATTTTATTGACCATACGATCCAGGAAATAGCGGTCGTGAGAAACGATGATAACGGCGCCGTTATAACCAATCAGGTATCTTTCCAGCCATTCGATGGAGGGAAGATCCAGGTGGTTCGTGGGCTCATCGAGCATGAGTACATCCGGTTGCTGTAAGATGAGGCGGGCCAGGAGTACACGCATACGCCATCCTCCGGAGAACTGGTTGTAAGGACGATCCAGGTCGGCAGTGGTAAAACCTAAGCCTTCGAGTACCTGGGCCGTTTTGTGCTTCATATTATAGCCGTCCAGTGCTTCAAATTCGTGCAGCTTGTCACTGAATTCGTGCAGCAGTTCGTCGGTCTGACTTTCTTCCAGCTCTTTGGTGATACGTTCAATATCTTTTTCCAGTTCCAATGCCTTGCCGAAGGCCATCATACCTACGGTGAGGATGGATTCTTCGGTTTCAAAGCTGAGGAGGTCCTGGTTAAAGAAGCCGATAGTCAGGTTTTTGCTTTTATTAACACTTCCTTTGGAAATAGAATATTCTCCGTTGATAATGCGCAGCAGGGTGGATTTACCGGTTCCGTTCAATCCGATAAGTCCTACACGGTCTCCTGGTTCAATATGCCAGGAAGAATCTTCCAGTATCACCCTGGAGCCAAACTCAAATGTAATGTCCTGTAATGCGATCAACATAAAATATAAAAAATTGGATAAAAAACGTGCAAAGTTAAGGATAAATGTCTGAATTCTAGCGAATATGATTAAAATGATTAACCTGAAATGTTGGAGCAGCAACAGGTGCCGGTTTTTCAGGCAATGATTACGGCAGTTTGGGTGGTGCGGCCTGTTGTGTTGTCACTGCATTTTAATTAGTTTTGTTACAAAGAGAAATTACATGAGTTTTAAAGTATGCGTTCCCGTTGGCACCTTCTTACTGGCTGCCACGTTACTGGCTTGTCAGCAGAATACCTCCAAACAGGAAGGGCAGGAGCAAACAGTGGCCGGCGAAGCCCTGCAGGCGCCTTACAACCCCGTTTTCTATGACTCCCTGCAAACGGCGATGCAATCTTATTATCAGCTGTCGGCAGCCCTGGTAAAGGCAGATACAGCCGCCGCCAATGTAGCGGCAGCGGGCCTGAAATTGCATGTAGATAGTTTGCCGGTATCATTGTTGCAAATGGATAGCACACATCTGGGAACGATCAGCAGCACCACCGGCAGTATCAGTGCCGAACTATTGGCTTTCCCGGCGGAAGCTACCCTGGAAGGCAAACGGGAGGCATTTCAGATGGTATCGGAAATGTTGTTTGACCTGGTACGGAACACCGGCCTGAAAGGGCAGACCATTTATCACCAGTATTGCCCGATGGCTTTCGATAATAAAGGAGCTTACTGGCTGAGTGATAAGCCGGGTATTCTGAATCCTTATTTTGGAGATGAGATGCTGGAGTGCGGAGAAACGAAAGATACTTTGCGTTACAAGTAGGTAGTAGTGCGGGCGATCGGCGCAGCTGATGCAGTAGGAGCGGAGGGCAGCATGCCTGACGGTGTGGGGAAGGTAATTAGGTAAGGAGAAAACAGTGAAGGGGGTAATAGCGGGGTCTTATTTTCTCATCATGAAATTGATGATGGCCAATACGGAGCCGATGATAGCGATGAATTGCACCAGGCTGGCAATACCGATACTGCTTTTAAGATCGGATTTCACCTGTTCGATTTTTACGTTGGTTTGTGCGCCGGCGTCTATCAGTTTTAGGTGCAGCTCATGAATGTCTTGTTTTAACTCAAATTTTGTGTCCACAATTTGGGTTTCCACATGCTGAATTTTGCTGCTGAGAGTAGTTTCTACATGTTGGATCTTGGTTTCAACATGCTGAATCTCGCCTCTGAGTGTAGTGGCAACCTGTTGGATCTCACTTCTGAGGGTAGTTTCAACGTGTTGAATTTCACCTCTGAGCGTAGTCTCTACCTGTTGGATCTCTTTGCGGAGCACACCTTCGGTTGTTTTGAGTGCTTCTTTGGTCGCTAATCCGGCAATGGCAGTTGCATAATGCCTTTGGGAAGACTCCTCCAGTGCCACCACCAGCCCGGCAGCCTTTTCATCCGGCAAATGGAGGTCGTGCCGGAAAATGTCATAAAGTTTTAAATTGACAGCAATCATTTGTAAACTTTTTTTGTTACAAAGGTGAAAATAAACATTTTTTGGACAGCAACTTCATTGCCGTGTAAATAATTATTTTTAAAATCCTTACTTTCAATGAAGTACTATAAAAAAGCTAACAAACTATTTCTTAACTTCGCAAACATTTTATAAAGGAAATATAGCCCATATGAAAAAGTATGGTGCTAATAGCAAAACGTATGATAAATATCACTTTTCCGGATGGCGCAGTTCGTCAGTATGAACCAGGAGTAACTGCATTGGACATTGCCAAATCCATCAGCGAAGGATTGGCACGTAAAGTATTGGCAGCAAAAATTAATGGACAGGTAGTGGATGCTACCCGTCCGGTTATGACGGATAGCACGCTGCAACTGCTGACGTGGGTGGATACGGATGGTAAAGCCACCATGTGGCATTCCTCTGCACACTTAATGGCCGAAGCATTGGAAGCTTTGTATCCGGGTGTGAAGCTGGGATATGGACCCGCCATTGAAAACGGATTCTATTACGATATCGATCTGGGAGGCCGTACCATCACCGACGAAGACCTGAAAAAGGTAGAAGCCAAAATGGTGGAACTGTCTAAACAGAACAGCACATATGTCCGTAAGGAGGTAAGCAAAGCTGATGCCCTGTCTTACTTTACGGAGAAAGGAGATGAATACAAGCTGGAAACCATTAATGAACTGGCAGACGGCAGTATCAGCTTCTATACACAAGGCGCTTTTACAGATCTGTGCCGCGGCCCACACATTCCGCACACAGGTTTCATTAAAGCCATTAAACTGACCAACATTGCCGGTGCTTACTGGCGTGGGAACGAAAAAAACAAGATGCTGACCCGCATCTATGGTATTACTTTCCCCAACCAGAAAGAGCTGGACGAATACCTGGCACTCATCGAAGAGGCCAAAAAACGTGATCACCGCAAACTCGGAAAGGAACTGGAACTCTTTGCCTTCTCCGAAAAAGTGGGATTGGGCCTGCCTATGTGGCTGCCGAAAGGCGCTATGCTGCGTGAACGTTTACAACGTTTCCTGCAGGATGCACAGCTGGCCAGCGGTTATCTGCCGGTAGTGACGCCACATATCGGTAATAAAAACCTGTACATTACATCCGGACACTACGAAAAATATGGTAAAGACAGTTTTCAGCCTATCCACACACCGGAAGAAGGTGAGGAGTTTATGCTGAAGCCGATGAACTGTCCGCATCACTGCGAATTGTATAAGGCATCGCCTAAGTCATACAAGGACTTACCGGTGCGTTTCGCGGAATTCGGTACTGTGTACCGTTACGAACAACATGGTGAACTGCATGGCCTGACCCGTGTACGTGGGTTTACTCAGGATGATGCGCACCTGTTTTGCCGTCCGGATCAGGTAAAGGAAGAATTCTGTAAGGTAATTGATCTCGTGATGCACGTGTTCAAGAGCCTCGACTTCCAGGATTACGTAGCACAGATCTCCCTGCGCGATAAAGAAGACCGTTCCAAGTACATCGGTTCAGAAGCGAACTGGGAGCTGGCAGAACAGGCGATCATTGAATCCGCTGCGGAAAAAGGACTGAAAACCGTGACTGAATATGGCGAAGCGGCCTTCTATGGTCCTAAGCTGGATTTCATGGTGAAAGATGCCCTGGGCCGTAAATGGCAGCTGGGTACCATTCAGGTGGATTACAACCTGCCGGAACGTTTTGAACTGGAGTATATCGGGGCAGATAATGCCAAACACCGTCCTGTAATGATTCACCGGGCGCCGTTTGGTTCCCTGGAAAGATTTATTGCCGTATTGATCGAACATTGCGCCGGTAAATTCCCGCTTTGGCTGACACCTACCCAGGTGAAAGTGCTGCCTATCAGTGATAAGACACAGGAATATGCAGAAAAAGTAGCAGAAGTGCTGAAAAAAGCGGAAATTCGCGCAGAAATAGACGATAGAAGTGAGAAGATAGGTAAGAAGATCCGGGAAGCAGAACTGGCAAAGATCCCGTATATGCTGGTATTAGGCGAGAAAGAAGCTGCAGATAACATCGTAGCTGTTCGCCGTCAATCAAAAGGTGATCTCGGAACAATGACGCTGGAACAGTTTACAGCGTTGGTAAATGAAGAAGTGACGAATAGAAAGCCCATTGAGTAACAAGTGTTAAATGTGGAAAAAAAGTATATAAAACAATGAACATTACTGAATTCAGGTATGTTAATTGCTTTAATTTTCCCCTTACTTTTGTATAAAGTTGTTTTTGGTCCATGGACGAAATGTGGACCATGGACTATGGACAATTAATTATTTAATTTTATTTTTCTTAATGCAACAAAGACCCAGACCAAGTTTTGGCGGTAACAATCGGGGAAGAAACCCCAACTTCCGCAGGGAACAACAACAAGAACATCGCACCAACAGGATGATACGCGTTCCTGAGGTAAGACTTGTAGGCGAGAACATTGAGGTAGGTGTCTACAGAACTGAAGAAGCGTTGCGCTTGGCGGAAGAACAAGGTTTAGACCTGGTGGAAATTTCTCCAAATGCTGTTCCTCCCGTTTGCCGTATCATCGACTACAATAAATTCCTCTACGAGAAGAAGAAGAAGGAAAAGGAGATGAAGGCGAAGGCACATAAAAGCGAAGTGAAAGAAATTCGTTTTACGCCTAACACCGATGATCATGACTTCGATTTCAAGGCTAAACATGCGGAAAGCTTCCTGAAAGACGGTAACAAGGTTAAAACCTATGTACAGTTTAAAGGTCGCGCCATTATGTTTAAAGAGCGCGGTGAGCTGATTCTGCTGAAATTCGCAGAAAGACTGGCAGAAGTGGGTGGCCTGGAAAGCATGCCTACCATGGAAGGTAAACGTATGATTGCCATCTTCGCGCCTAAAGCAGCCAAGAAAAAAGAAAAAGAACCTAAGGAACCACGTGAACCTAAAGGTCCTAAAGAAGCGCCTAAAGAAGCACCTCAGGCTCCTACTACACCTCCTGCCGCTGAAACCCAGCCGGAGAAAGGAAATGAGTAGTCTTCCGCTTCATATCTGATTAAAAAAGCAGCACAGACGAGGTCTTGTACCAGTTGTGCTGCTTTCTTAGTTAAAGTATGCCTGCAGTCTTTGTTCACCCAAACAAAGGCGTGTATCTTTCTATGCTTTAATCATCGCCATAACCTTCTTTGCGCGCGACCGGAAGCCCGCAGAAGGATTGTGTTCCAGCTGATCTGTAATCAGCAGCCGGATCTCGTTTTTTATTTCCGGATAGGTGGTGGCCAGATTGGCCAATACTGTCATGGAAAAGACTTTCACCGCTACGGCTTCCGCCGGATCTTCCAGAAAAATAAAACAGGTATTCATTACGGCGCCGTGCAGCGCTGCCGGCACCGGCAGGAATTGCAGTATCCGCAATACATTTCGTTTAACCGCTACCGGTATATCTTCTGCTTCCATTCTGGCTACCATCGCTGGCAGGTGAGGAAGTATCAAGGCCGGATATTTTTCTGCTACAAAAGAAGCAATCCAGGCCGCACGTTGTACCACCCTGTATTCATCATGCAGCAATAATTGAATGAGGGCATCCACCCGTTGGGGGTTATTGCCTATCCACGCAGCGATCTGTAAGGATTGCGCGCGGGAATGTTCTGTGAGTATGGCTGTCCGTAATTCCATGGGGCAGCAATTTAAGCGGAAGCTGTGAAATTGTCAAATAGCTACAGCTTGTTCCGGGGGAAGGGTCATGTGTTGCAGCAGATACTGCCGGGTTCTTGCTTTCATACGGGTTACATCTTCCGGTAATACCGGTACCTCCGTTATCTTACCCATATCATCCCATATCCGGATCTGAATATATTGCTGATAAAAGGGATCACTGCGGAATATCGCGGCTTCTTCCTCACTCATCGGGCCTCCCTGGTATTCCAGGGTTTGTTTGCTGGCCTCCGACAGGGTATCGTAGTAGGCACTGTCAATGGAGGTGAGGTAACGCTTGGCGGCAACATGGCTGGCTACCAGGCTGATTAACTTCTCAGGGAAGCCGCATTCGCGGAGGAAGGCGCCTCCCAGGTCGTCGTGGGCCTGCGTACCGTAAACGCCCATCTGGGTTTCTTCCTCAAAGAAATGGCCGATATCATGCAGGAAAGCTGCCAGAATCATTTCGTCACTGAATCCCGTATTTTCTGCGATCAGGGCACTTTGCATCATATGCATCAGCATCGTCACATTTTCACCGTATTCCAGATGACCATGGGTAGCGTACAGGTTAAAAATCTTATCGGCAATGGCGGTCGCTTGTAATTCGTGTTGGTCCATTTTCGTGTATTGTTAGACGTTACTACTGCAGCGGAGGTATCATGATCACTCGTGAGATGGATGCTGTTGGCATTACCGCAGAAGCATGTATGAACCGTTGTCAGTATTTTGAGGGCATAGTTATGTATGCGGCTATTAATATCGGTAATTCGTCAGCAAAAGGTGTTACCGCAACATTAAGTTTTTGTTAGGTAAAAAGGGAGATCATATCCGGTAGGGAAGCACCTTGTTTTCAAGTGGGATTAACCGGCAGGAATCGCTGGCTGAAAATAATAATCCATTACCTTTGGGCTTTACAACAATATCAAACATAAACGATTGCTAAAAAGAGAATTGCGCGTCATCCTGGTGTCGCTGATCGTTAGTTTCATCCTGACCGCTGCAAAGTTTGCAGCCTACTTCATGACCCATTCCGTGGCTATTTTATCGGATGCCCTGGAATCTATTATTAATGTCATTGCAGGTGGCTTTGCCTGTTACAGTATTTATCTGGCCGGACAACCCAAAGATGCCAACCATCCTTATGGACATGGTAAGGTGGAATTTTTTTCCATTGGCTTCGAAGGCGCCATGATCTTTATTGCCGGCCTGCTGATTCTGTTCAAGGCGGTACAGTATTTCATTACCCCACGGGTGCTGCATGAAATGGTAAACGGTTTGTGGGTAGTAGGCGCCACCACCATTGCCAACCTGTTCTTAGGACTGTATCTGCTCCGCTCAGGTAAACAGTTATCGTCGATTACGATCAGTGGGAATGGCCAGCATATTATGACGGATGTTTACAGCAGTGTGGGGCTGATGGTGGCTTTGGCCATTATTCAGTTTACCGGCTGGAACTGGCTGGATCCGGTGGTTTCCGTATTAATGGGATCCCTGATTCTGGTGAAAGGATATCAACTGATGCGGCGTTCCATTTCCGGTCTGATGGATGAAACGGATATGAAGACGATTGACCGGATCATTGACATCCTGGTGGCCAGCCGCCGGGAAAACTGGATTGATGTACACAATATGCGGGTGCAGCAATACGGTAATAATTACCACATGGATTGTCATGTTACCTTGCCTTATTATCTCTCGCTACATGAGGCACATGAAGAAATGAAATGCATTGAACAACTGGTTAATAAAGGGTTTGAAGGAAGTGAGGTAGAGTTTTTCATACACATGGACCCCTGCATTCCTTCCTGTTGCCACTACTGTCTGAAAGAGGCCTGCCCGGTGAGGGGAGATGCTTTTAGGGGTAAGATTGACTGGACCCGCGCCAATGTGCTGCCTAACCGGAAACATGGATAACCATACTTTATTGTCATAAAAAATCAGGAGCAGTGATACGGATTAATCATCTTCCGTTAGCTGCTCCTGATTCTTTTTATGGATACCTGAAAATATTATTCTTCTCCTGCTTCTTCACCATCACCATGTCCCAGGATTTCCCGGACTGGTTTCACCGCCTGGTAGATACTGCGGTTATATTTATTGCCTAAAATAATCAGGGTAGTAGTGTCTTGTACAAAACGATAGAATACCGTATTGTTACCATGCCACCAGCCATTGTGATATACAATGTTTTTGGTGCTGTCAGGATACACCATTAAACGCCATCCCAATCCGTAGTTACGGATGCCTGGTTTCTCGTGGCTATAGGGGCTGTAAGCTGCCCGTAGTATGGTATCGCCCAACAGGTGGCCGGAGTAGAGGGCCTGATCCCATTTCAGCATATCGCGTGCACTGCTGTAAATACCTTTGTCGCCCATGACGCCATCAAAATAAGTATCTGGTTCCGCCTGGCCATTGTACTTATGGCTTTGCGTCTGATGTGGTCTTACTGCAGATGACGGATCATATACAAAGGTGCTGGTCATGCCCAGCGGCTTGAAGAAGGTTTGTTGCATGAAGTCGGCGTACTTTTGTCCGCTTACTTTTTCTATGATCGCTGCCAGCAGCAGGTAATTGGTGTTGCAATACTGGAAGTGGGTATTGGGCAGGTGCTGAATGGGCGGCTTATGCGCTTCCATCAGCCGGATCACTTCATTGTTGGTAATAAAGCGGGAACGGTCTTCCCACAGACTGTCGCAGAAATACAGGTAGTTGGGCAAACCACTGCGGTGGTTCAGCAACATCCGTACATTGATGCCTTTATACGGAAACTCCGGGAAGAAGCGCTGGAGGGAATCTTCGAGGCTGAGTTGTTCTTTTTGTATGAGCCACAATGCGGCAGCACCGGTAAAGGTTTTGGAAACAGAGGCCAGCTGAAAAGAGGAGCTATCCATGATTTCAGATTTGGTCCGGAAGTTCTCCAATCCATGATAGGCTTCAAAAAGGATCACGCCTTTTTTAGCCACCAATATGGCGCCGTTAAATCCTGCCCGTAAAAGTTTCGTGTTGTAAAATGCCTGCAACTCCCGCTGTATCTGCACAGTGCGGGGCGATTTCAATATCGCTTCCTTTGCTGCGGCCGACAGGCCGAGCGTATAAAGTGAACTATCGGTAGCTTGTTTTTTTCTCTTTGCTGCCTGGCGGGCTGCATTACTCTGGCAGCTGGTGATAAAGGCAAATCCTGTTATTGTTAAGATGATACTTACTGCTTTCAAGCGCTTCATTACTGGGTATGTGTCTGCGTATTAAAATTCAATGACTCCTAAAATCAAAGCGCTAAATTTATAATCAAACTGCTTGTCTGCCAAATAAAAACCCATCATTCATCTGCATTTAAGGCATTTTTAAGCCCGGATGCTAAACAAACTTTAAAAAACAGACCTGTGAAAGGTGTTTTTTTGATAAAAATCGAATTTGGTTATACTGGTGTTTGATAATTCCCGAACATCGAGTAGGTTTGTGCCTTGTTTTTCCCCGCGTATCCGCAATTATTAAGCCAATTGCACTATTGAAATATACATATAATTCATTATAATATTATGGATCAGCAAAAGTCGACAAGTTATCCGAAGGAGAAAATCAGCATCTTACTGTTGGAAAACATCAGCGATACCGCCGTAGCAGAATTTACGGCAGCGGGATATAATGTCCGCAAGTTAGCCGGTGCGTTAAGTGAGGAAGAGCTGATAAAGGAAGTGAAAGAAGTACATCTGCTGGGTATCCGTTCAAAAACCCAGGTAACACGGAAGGTGCTGGCAGCCGCAAAGAAACTGCAGGCCATCGGGTGTTTCTGTATCGGCACCAATCAGGTAGATCTGAAAGCTGCTACGCAACATGGTGTAGCCGTTTTTAACGCCCCTTATTCCAACACCAGATCGGTAGCGGAACTGGTAATAGGGTTATCGATTATCCTGATCCGCCGTATTGTAGATAAAAATGCGGCCGCACATAATGGTATCTGGATGAAAGAAGCTACCGGCAGTTATGAACTGCGTGGTAAAACTTTGGGCATTATCGGATATGGCAACATCGGCAGTCAGGTAAGCGTACTCGCAGAAGGACTGGGGCTGAATGTGATCTATTATGATGCCGAAACCAAACTGCCTTTAGGCAATGCGGTACAGTACCGCACGCTCAAAGAAGTTTTTGAACAGGCAGATATTATCTCCCTGCATGTGCCTTCCAACAAGGCTACTGCAAATATGATCAACCAGGAAACCCTGAGCTATGTTAAGAAAGGCGCGATCTTCCTGAACTATGCCCGCGGAGAAGTGGTAGACCTGGAGGCACTGAAAGATGCCCTGGAAAGCGGACAGTTATCCGGTGCTGCTATTGATGTATTTCCTGTAGAGCCGGAAAAAAACGGCGCTGCTTTCAATACACCCCTGCAAAAACTCTCCAATGTAATCCTGACGCCACACATCGGCGGCAGCACGGAAGAAGCGCAGCATAATATTGGTCTCGACGTGAGCAGTAAAATGCTGAATTACCTGGAGAAGGGCGCCAGCTTTGGTTCACACTCTGTTCCGGCCATCAGTGTACCGCCTATTGAAAATACACATCGTATCCTGCACGTGCATGAGAACGTACCAGGTGTATTATCTGCTATCAATACGGCATTATCTGAAAATAAAATCAATATCCTCGGTCAGTATCTGAAAACCAATGACCAGATTGGTTATGTAGTATTGGATGTGGACAGGCAGCTGTCGCAGGAAGCAGCGGCATTGCTGAAAAATGTAAAACATACGATCAAGACCAGGTTACTGTATTGATCCCGGATACTTTCCGGTATAGTGCGCCTGTCGCCACCCAAACAACCAGGAATAAATTGCCTGTTGTAGGGTGGAGGCAGGCGTACTGCGTTATGATCGGGCAGGAGGGATGGGGGTAGTGTGCAGGGCTGCAACACTACCGGAATAACCGATGTACGGCGCTAAAACATAGTGGAATGCGGGAAATATACCGACTGGCCGCCCCGGCCACCTGCAGCTCAAACAGGCAGGTCTGCCTGTAATGATGACCAACCCCGAATGCGTAATTCCTGTTTCATCTGTTTTTACGGCCCATTCAACGATTCCCGGTTTTTTATACATTTTTAATTCTCATCTTTCAGTTTTCTTTGCTAACCTTGTGGTGCAACAGAAAACCGCACACATGAAAATGAACAAAGCGTTGGTAACAGGAACGGTCCTGATGACCGGTATCCTTTATAACCTACACACCTTTGCACAAGACAGCGACAGTAATAAATGGGCGCCAGCTGAAGTGAAAATAGACGGACAGTTAACAGAATGGCCTAAGCCGTTACAGTTTTATAATAACGTGACCAAACTATTTTATACCATCGCCAACGACCAGGAGCAGTTATATGTTGTGGTGAGTGTGCCCGACCAGCAAAGCCAGTTGAAGATTATGCGTTCCGGTATTACCATCACTGTGAATGCTACCGGAAAGAAGAAAGGAGGCGCCTCCGTGACGTTTCCATTGACGGCTGAAGCAGCGGCAGCAGCGCCGGATGTACCCGAAGCCTCCCGCGCACTGATTGCCGGTGAACTGAAAAAACAGATCCTGGCCGGCGTTAGAGAAATACAGGTAGACGGATTTGAAGGGATACCAGCAGGTAATATTCCTGTGCAGAATCAATATGGTATCCGTACTGCCTCTTCCTTTGATGCTGCAGGCAACCTGATATGTGAACTGGTCATTCCTTTGAAAACGGCGGGAATTGCACCCGGAACAGATAAACCGATTGCTTACCGTTTTAAAGTGAATGCCCTGAAAAAAGATGATAAAAAAGAACAGCGGCCACCGCGTGCACAGGGCCAGCCAGCCCCGATGCCAGGTGAAGGACCGGATACCTTCGCGTTGTTCTATTCTGCAGATTTCTGGACCAGACAAACACTGGCTACCCATTAAAGTGCTATCCGGTTTTAAATAGTCTTAACCAATGTTATGCATAAAAAACTATTTACTACGGGAACCAAAGCTATCCTCACAGGTATAGCCTGTGCTGCCCTGCTGGCAGCCTGTAAAAAAGGAAACGACGGTGGAAGTCCTGCAGAAGGGGTAGCGGAAGATACCCTGAAATATCTGACCTACCAGATTATGCAGGTAAGCTATGCAGATGGGGGCAGAAATGCCGCGGCGGGACTGCCTACTTATTATTGGTATGGCAAAGTGCCGCAGCTCAATCCGCTGGACAGCAAGTACCCTAATGCGGATACCCTGCTGGCGCGGATGAAGGAATATGCGATCAATCCTGCTACCAACCAACCCTTTGATCATTACAGTTTTCTGGATAGGGATGGTTCGCTGACCAACCGGCTCATGAATGGTATTTCTTCCCAGACTTTCGCTGCAGGCAGTGGAGGATATGGTTTAGACTACGGGCTGGGAAAAGATCAAAACGGTAAGATACACATCTACGTATTGTATGCCGATAAAAACAGCCCTGCCGGACAAAAAGGTATCACCCGCGGATGGGAAGTGACGGCTGTAAATGGCACGACGGTTTTCAATGAATCACAGGTCACTTACAACATGCTGAATGAGGCCTTCTTTTACAGCAGCAG
Organism: Chitinophaga nivalis; assembly: GCF_025989125.1. Classification (NCBI taxonomy): domain Bacteria; kingdom Pseudomonadati; phylum Bacteroidota; class Chitinophagia; order Chitinophagales; family Chitinophagaceae; genus Chitinophaga; species Chitinophaga nivalis. Next base: position 4,682,359 of record NZ_JAPDNR010000001.1, read on the forward strand.
TATTATCCTGGGCCTGAAAAAACCAAACGGAGAAACGACTACGGCTACTTTGAATACCGGTTCCTATGCGATCAATCCGGTATTGTTTGATACGGTATTTACGGTGAAGGATAAACCTGTTGGATATTTTGCCTTGTATACCTATTCCAGTGTCATTAATTCAGATGGTGCGGCTACCGCCACGAAAACCGCATTGGATGAAACTTTTGCCAAATTCAAAGCCAGGGGTATTACCAATCTGATTGTAGACCTGCGGTATAACGGTGGCGGTGCTACGAATACAGCCGAATACCTGGATAATGCCATCGCACCTGCTGCTGCGGCCGGAAAGCTGATGTATACCAGCAAATACAATGATAAACTGACGGAGCATTTGTCTACGGTAGGACTGAAGGCTTCTGTAAATTTTGCGGCTGCTACCGGCGGTTTAAAACTGGATCATGTATTTTTTATTACCACCGGTAATACTGCCTCCTCCAGCGAACTGACGTTGAACAACCTGGATCCGTATATGGATGTGAAACTGGTAGGCGAAAAAACCTACGGCAAACCTGTGGGCTTCATCGATTTTACTATCTCTATGTATGATGCTTCCCACAATAAAAAATACCTGGCCGATCTTTATGCCATTAACTTTGAAACGTTCAATGCCAATGGAAAAGGAGGCTACTATACCGGTATTGATGTGGATGCCCCAGCCGTGGATTATGTAAATGTGCCATGGGGAAATACAGACTACGACGACAATCTGTTAAAGATTATTTCTTTTCTGGAAACAAATTCCTTCTCCGGCCAACGTGCTGCGAAGGCCCGTATTGCTGCTGCCAATGATCAGCTGCGGGTGGCTATTCCCGGAACCCGTACCCAACATGGATTTAACGGTATGGTGAATTATGAAGTCAGTAAAGCGGTATCCCGTTTCAACCGATAATAATGAAGTTATTTTGATACCCGGTCAGGTGACAGACGTGTTGTAGTCTTTACCTGGCCGGGTATCTTTTTTAGCGGATCAGTATAGCATGATGGCAGCTGATGCCGATATGGGCACGTTGCTGATATAAACTACCCTGGTACATCATTGTAACCCCCACATGTAATCATTTATTTCCGGATCAGCTTTACAGTTGTCTGCTGATAAACAATCGTATCCTGCCCTGTTACTACCAGCTATCCTGCAGCGTCTCCAGCCGGTAAGGATGTTGCCGCCGGCATTTTCTTTCCGCCGTTTTCTTTTCATTATAGGTTAATAGAGAGACATGTCGTCTGCTACCAACCTGATTTTCATTCTTTACACGCCTTGTTATTAGAGGAGGCAAGCGAAACGCAGACACGTGCAAACGGTGTGGCAGGCAGCTGATACTGATCACACCAATCAGATAAATCAGGGGATAACGTCAGCGTATCAACACCGCCCAATACAAAGGAAGTACCGGTATGATGTGTGACCTCAAAAGCCATAGCGGCAGTATGCGCCGGGTAGGAGATGAGTCCACTCGTCACCATTGCCTGGTTGTTCTCTTTAAAATCAATCTTCACCCGCAGGTGGTTAGGTATTGTGGCCGTTGCACCAAATGTAAACGTTACCGGGTATCTGTACTGTTTCAAATATTCCTGGATCTATTTACCGCTATATAAGTGCCCGCTTTCCGCACCGGATACAGCAAAGTACCGTTGTCGATAAAACAGAAAAATAAAAGCAAATGATAAGCACAAAACTATCCTGCATGGTTAAACGTAGTCGTAGTAGGGACTGCAGGATAGGGACGGGTGGGCATAGGCGGTTGTGCTGAATGAAGGTTTCACAAACAACAACCGGCATAATACTTAAACATCTCTCTAAAATTTAAAAACAATCATCATCAACCCACGACAGTCATCTGCCGGCAGGCAGATGAAATAAAAACACCGGTGAGTGAATCCTATAAAAGCAAAACGCATAACAGGCGTAGCCCGCTATGCGTTTTGCTTTATTCCTCCCGAAGGGGAGCTTGTTATCTTACTACGGTCACTTCTCCTTTGAGAACATTGGTAGCGCCGCCGGCTACTTTTCTGTAGGTAAGCCACCAAACATAGGTGCCTACATCTACCGGTACGCCTTTGTATTTACCATCCCAGCCTTTGTGGTCATCGGATGTCATAAAGATCAGTTCGCCCCAGCGGTTGAATACGCGCAGTTCGTAGTCGAACATAGCGCCTCTTACTACCGGTCGGAAGACATCATTACGTCCGTCGCCATTTGGAGAGAAGGCATTTGGTAATTCCGGTTTAGGTTCGCAGTAAACCACATCTACTGTGATGTCGTCGGTAGCGGAACCGCAATCGTTGAATACGGTTACCGTATAGGTGCCACCGTTAGACACGGTCAGTGATGGTCCTGCAGAACCGTTATCCCAGCGTACACCTGTGATGTTACCGCCTTCTGCACGTAAGGTGAGTGTTTCACCTTTACACAGGGTGGTATCTCTACCCAGGTTTACTTTTGGTAATCCGGTCATGTTTACATTTACGCTGTCAGTATAGATACGCTGGCAGAAGCGATCCATTACCGCCAGTTTGTATTTGCCAGCCTGTGTAACGGTTTTAACCGGGTTAGGGTCGCCGTCATTCCACAAGTAGGAGATCGCATCCGGATTGGTTCCATCCAGTACTACAGATCCTCCCGGACAAATATTCCTGTCTGGTCCCAGATCCAGGTTCAGGGTCGGTTTCGCCCGTACATTAACGGTTTCCTTCACCACGCAGTTGTCTCTGCTTACAGACACCCAGTAGGCGCCTGGCTGATTTACCACGATGGAGTTGGTGGTTTCACCTGTCTGCCATTGGATACGGCCGCCGTTAGAGGTAACCGTGAGCATGATAGACTGATCAGGGCAGATCGTCGTATCGCGGGTCAGGCTGATATCTGGTGGCGGATTTACGCGTACTTTAACGGTATCGATGGTGATACATCCGCTCTTCATCACTTTAACCCAGAACTCTTCCTGTGTGCTTACCAGTATGGAAGAGGAGGTAGATCCTGTACTCCACAGGTATTGTGCACCATTTACATAAGCATCCAGTTTAACGGACTGGCCACGGCAGATAGTCGTATCCGGAATGTCTACCAGCGGTGTTGGCACCAGGCTTACCTCAATGGTATCGGTAGTTACACACTGGCCGTTGCTAACGCTCACCCAGTAGGTGCCTGCAGTAGCCACATTGATCCGTTGTGTGGTAGCCCCGGTAGACCATTTGATCTGGTAGGCGAAGTTAGCCGCACCTGCATCCAGTACCAGGCTGTTGCCACCACAAATCGTAGTGTCGTTGCCCAGTTTCACCACTGGTTTCTGGATGTAGGTCAGGTGGTAGGTCATGGTATCGGAAGAACAACCGGTCTGACCGTCTGTTACGATGAATGAAGCACTTGTTGCACCATTCAGGTTAAACACATTACTGGTTTGTGTATACGGTAATCCTTTTACCGCATTGGCAGGCGTAACGCTTACCAGGGTGTACGTTGGTTTGCTGACATTGCCGGTTGTCTGCAGGGTAATCATCGGATTATCCGAGCAATTAGACGGCAGGGTAGCGGTCAGCTGCGGTTTGTCGCAAGGTTTAACGATCACCTGTTGGATCACATCATTGGCCTTATTGCCGCATGCATCCATGATAGTCCATCTTCTCACAATGGTATAACCTTTACAGATGTCTTTCACATACGGATCTTCACTATAGATCGCTTTCTTAGGGAAGCTGTAGTCGCAGTTGTCTGTAGCTGTTAATACCGGCGGAGCAGGGATCTCATCCTGGCAATAGATAATCACATCAGCAGGAGCAGGGCTGATAACCGGTCTGGTGGTATCCTTCACGGTTACTACCTGTGTCATGATGGTCGTGTTGCCACAAGCATCTTTTGCTTCCCAGGTTCTGATGATGCGGTAGTTGTTTACGCAGGCGCCAGGGATTTTTTCAGTACGGATAGAACGTGTCAGCGTGAGGCCGTTGCCGGTTGTGCTGCAGTTGTCCGTTACTTTCACATTGTTGGCTGGTGCAGGAATATCATCACAGCTTACGGTGGTATCTGCCGGAGGCGCTACCACAAATACCGGTTTAGTGGTATCCTGTACGGTGATGGTTTGTTGCATGAACGCTTTGTTGCCACATTCGTCTGTCGCGGTCCAGGTACGGATTTCTTTGTAGTTACCCGCACAGGCGCCAGGTACGGTTACTTTCCGTGTACCAGTGACTACCTGGATGTTGGCGCTGCAATTGTCGGTAGCTGTAATGACCGGCCATGCAGGCACCTGATCGCAATTTACGAGGGTGTCTTTAGGCGCAACAGCAGAGAATACCGGTTTGGTAGTATCCTGTACTGTGATGTGTTGTTCAAAGGTTGCGCGGTTGTTGCAATCATCGGTAGCGGTCCAGGTACGGATAAAGGTGTAGCTGTTTACGCATCCCGGTTGCGTTACCCGTGGCGCATCTGTATAGGTAATCTTCACATTGGCAGCCGGAGAACAGTTGTCTGTAGCTACTACTGGTAATTTATCCAGGTTGGCTACTTTATCACAGTCTACAGTGGTATCGGCTACCGGTTTCACGGTGAATACCGGTTTGGTGGTATCCTGTACGGTTACACGCTGGCTGATGGTAGTAGCGTTACCGCAACCATCGGTGGCCACCCATGTTCTGGTAAAGGTATAACCGTTGGCACAACCAGGAGTCGGCACTTTGGCTGATTCGCTGTAAGCTACCTTAATATTACCGGCAGGAGTACAGTTGTCAGTTACCGTGTATTTCACATCTGCAGGAGCAGGAACTTTATCACAATCTACTGTAGTATCAGCAACAGGTTTCAGTGTGAATACCGGAGCTGTTCTGTCTACTACCGTTACATTTTGTGAGATGCTTGTTTTGTTACCACAACCGTCTTCCGCTATCCAGGTACGGATAAAGGTATAGGCGTTGGCACAACCAGGTGTTGGCACTTTGGGTGATTCGCTGTAAGTCACCTTGATGTCGGCTACCGGTGTACAGTTGTCTGTTACGGTGTACTTCACATCGGCCGGAGCAGGTACTTTATCACAGTCTACTGTGGTATCCGCTGCTGGTTTCAAGGTGAATACCGGTGCAGTTCTGTCTACTACGGTTACGTTTTGTTTGATCGTAGTGGTGTTACCGCAACCATCGGAAGCTACCCAGGTACGGGTAAATACGTAGGCGTTGGTACAACCCGGTGTCGGCACTTTCGGTGTTTCGCTGTAAGTAACGGTGATCTGTGCTGCAGGCGTACAATTGTCGCTCACAGTGTATTTCACGTCATCTTTAGCAGGTACTTTATCGCAATCCACGGTGGTATCCGCCGCTGGTTTCAGGTGGAATACCGGTGCTGTTCTGTCAATTACAGTTACGTTTTGTTTGATCGTAGCACTGTTGCCGCAACCATCTTCTGCCACCCAGGTACGGATGAAAGTATAAGCGTTGGCACAACCAGGAGTATTGATCTTAGGTGATTCACTGTAGGTCACCTTAATTTGACCGGCAGGGGTACAGTTGTCGCTTACGCTGAACTTCACATCTGCCTCTGTTGGTACTTTATCACAATCAACGGTGGTATCCGCCGCTGGTTTGAGATTGAATACCGGTGCTGTTCTGTCTATCACATTTACTACCTGTGTGATCGTAGTTGCGTTGCCACAACCGTCGGTTGCTATCCAGGTACGGGTGAATGTGTAGGCGTTGGCACAACCAGGTGTATTCACTTTCGGTGATTCGCTGTACGCTACTTTAATATTAGCTACCGGAGTACAGTTGTCTGTTACCAGGAACCTTACCTGAGATGGGGTAGGTACCTTGTCACAATCCACGGTTGTATCAGCCGCAGGTGTCATGGTGAATACAGGCGCTGTTCTGTCTACTACGGTTACATTCTGTTTAACGGTTGTTGCATTGCCACAACCATCAGTAGCTATCCAGGTACGTACAAAGGTGTAAGCGTTGGTACAGCCGGCAGTTGGTACTTTCGGCGACTCGCTGTACGTTACTTTGATGTTGGTCACTGGTGTACAGTTGTCTGTTACTGCATATTTCACATCAGCCGGGGTAGGTACCTTGTCACAATCCACGGTCGTATCCGCCGCAGGTTTCAGGGTAAATACCGGTGCTGTTCTGTCTACCACATTTACTTTCTGTTTGGTGGTAGCACTGTTGCCACAACCGTCGGACACCACCCATATACGGGTAAAGGTATAGGCATTGGCGCAACCCGGCGTTGGCACTTTTGGTGTTTCGCTGTAATCAATTTTGATGTTCGCAGGGAGACAGTTATCTGTTACGATGACGATTACATCCTCTTTGGCCGGTACCCTGTCACAATCTACGGTAGTATCAGCCGCAGGTTTCAGGAGGAAGGTAGGAGGCGTTCTGTCTACCACGCTTACATTTTGTTTGATGGTAGTTGTATTACCACAACCATCCGCAGCTACCCAGATACGGGTAAAGTTGTAAGTGTTGTTACAGCCTGGCGCCGGTACTTTCGGTGTTTCACTGTAGGTAACCTTGATATCACCAACCGGTGTACAGTTATCCGTTACAATGTATTTCACGTCAGCCGGATCAGGTACTTTGTCACAATCCACAACGGTGTCAGCGACTGGTTTGTAGGTAAATACCGGTGCGATGTTATCTATTACCGTCACTTTCTGGCTGGTTTCAGCCGTGTTGCCACAGGCATCAGTTGCGGTCCAGGTGCGGGTGAAGGTGTAGGCATTGGCACAACCCACTGTTGGAATTTTCGGTGAGTCGGTGATTTTTACCTGAATTTTTGTTACTGGTGTACAGTTGTCTGTTACACTGAATTTCACATTGGCCGGAGCAGGTACCTTATCGCAATCGACGGTGGTATCTGCCGCTGGTTTCCAGGTGAATACCGGTGCGGTTTTATCCTGTACGGTTACTTTCTGGCTGATCGTAGCTGTGTTACCACAACCATCTGCCGCTACCCAGGTACGGGTGAAGGTGTAACCATTCGGACAACCCGGTGTCGGTACTTTTGGTGACTCGGTGTAAGTTACCCTGATGTTCGCTACTGGCGTACAGTTGTCTGTCACGGTGTATTTCACATCAGCAGGAGCAGGCACCTTATCGCAATCCACGGTAGTATCCGCGGCTGGTTTCAGGCCAAATTCCGGTGCTTTGTTATCTATCACGGTCACTTTCTGGCTGATGGATGTTTTGTTACCACAACCATCTTCTGCCAACCAGGTGCGGGTGAAGGTGTATGCATTGGCACAACCTGCAGTCGGTACTTTTGGTGATTCGGTATAGGTCACTTTGATGTTGGCTACCGGTGTACAGTTGTCTGTAACGGTGAACTTCACATCAGCAGGAGCAGGTACCTTGTCACAATCTACCGTCGTATCAGCCGCTGGTTTCAGTCCGAATACCGGTGCTGTTCTGTCTACTACGGTTACATTCTGGGTAATGGATGTTTTGTTGCCACAACCATCAACAGCCAGCCAGGTACGGGTAAAGGAGTAGGCGTTGGCACAACCTGCTGCAGGCAGCTTCGGTGTTTCGCTGTATACTACTCTGATATCGCTGGTTGGTGTACAATTATCTGTTACTACCAGTTTGATATCTTCTTTAGCAGGTACTTTATCGCAATCTACCGTGGTATCTGCTGCTGGTTTCAAGGTGAATACCGGCGCAGTTCTGTCTACTACGGTCACGTTTTGTTGAATGGTGGTTGCATTACCACAACCATCTTCCGCTACCCAGGTACGGGTAAAGGTATAAGCGTTGTCACAACCGGCAGTTGGTACTTTCGGTGATTCGGTATAGGTTACCTTGATACTTCCTACTGGTGTACAGTTATCGGTAACGGTAAATTTCACGTCATCTTTGGTCGGTACCTTATCGCAATCTACAGTCGTATCAGCCGCTGGTTTCACACCAAATACCGGTGCTGTTCTGTCTATCACATTTACTACCTGTTTGATGGTAGCTGTGTTACCACAACCATCGGCAGCCACCCATGTACGGGTGAAGGTGTAGGCATTGGCACAACCTGGTGTGTTTACTTTTGGAGACTCGCTGTAAGTCACTTTAATATTACCTACCGGCGTACAATTGTCTGTAACGGCATATTTCAGGTCACCGGCCAGTGGTACTTTGTCACAGTCTACGGTGGTATCCGCAGCTGGTTTCAGTACAAACTTCGGTGCTTCATTATCTACCACAGTCACTTTCTGGGTGATGGTAGCAGTGTTACCACAACCATCTGCCGCTACCCATGTACGGGTGAAGGTATATGCGTTGGCACAACCTGCAGTCGGTACTTTTGGAGACTCGGTATACGTTACCTTGATGTTGGCTACCGGCGTACAGTTGTCTGTAACGGTGTATTTCACATCTGTTGGCGTCGGCACCTTATCGCAATCTACGATGGTATCTGTCGCTGGTTTCAGGGTGAATACCGGTGCAGTTCTGTCTACTACGGTTACTTTCTGGCTGATGGATGTTTTATTACCACAACCATCTTCTGCTACCCATGTACGGGTGAAGGTGTATGCGTTGGCACAACCAGCAGTCGGCGCTTTCGGTGATTCAGTATACGTCACTTTAATGTTACCCACTGGTGTACAGTTGTCTGTCACAGTGTATTTCACATCAGCAGGCGCAGGTACTTTATCACAATCTACCGTTGTATCAGCAGCAGGTTTCAGACCGAATACCGGTGCTGTTCTGTCTACTACCGTCACATTTTGAGAGATAGATGTTTTGTTGCCACAACCGTCTTCTGCTACCCAGGTACGGGTGAAGGTGTATGCGTTGGCACAACCAGCAGTCGGTGCTTTAGGTGATTCAGTATACGTTACTTTAATGTTACCCACTGGTGTACAGTTGTCTGTCACAGTGTATTTCACATCAGCAGGCGCAGGTACTTTATCACAATCTACCGTGGTATCAGCAGCTGGTTTCAGCCCGAATACCGGAGCAGTTCTGTCTACTACGGTTACTTTCTGAGAGATAGATGTTTTGTTACCACAACCATCTTCTGCTACCCAGGTACGGGTGAAGGTGTATGCGTTGGCACAACCAGCAGTCGGTGCTTTAGGTGATTCAGTATACGTCACTTTAATGTTACCCACTGGTGTACAGTTGTCTGTTACCGTGTATTTCACATCAGCAGGAGCCGGTACCTTGTCACAATCTACCGTCGTATCCGCAGCAGGTTTCAGCCCGAATACCGGTGCTGTTCTGTCTACTACAGTTACATTTTGGGTGATGGTAGATTTGTTACCACAACCGTCTTCTGCTACCCAGGTACGGGTGAAGGTGTATGCGTTGGCACAACCCGCAGTCGGCGCTTTAGGTGATTCAGTATACGTCACTTTGATGTTGGCTACTGGTGTACAGTTGTCTGTAACGGTGTATTTCACATCAGCCGGAGCAGGCACCTTATCACAATCTACGGTGGTATCAGCGGCAGGTTTCAGACCAAACTTAGGCGCTTCATTATCTACCACAGTCACTTTCTGGGTGATGGTAGCAGTGTTTCCACAACCATCTGCCGCTATCCAGGTCCGGATGAAGGAGTAGGCGTTGGCACAGCCTGCAGTTGGTACTTTAGGCGACTCAGAGTAAGTCACTTTGATATTACCTACCGGTGTACAGTTGTCTGTCACGGTAAATTTCACATCTGCCTGGGTTGGTACCTTATCACAGTTTACAGTAGTATCTGCGGCAGGTTTCAGCCCGAATACAGGTGCAGTTTTATCTACCACAGTAACGTTCTGTGAGATAGATGTTTTGTTACCACAACCATCTTCAGCCAACCAGGTACGGGTGAAGGTATATGCGTTAGCACAACCCGCAGTCGGTACTTTCGGCGATTCGGTATAGGTTACTTTGATGTTGGCTACCGGTGTACAGTTATCTGTAACGGTATATTTCACATCGCCCGGAGCTGGTACCTTATCACAATCCACAGTGGTATCTGCGGCAGGTTTCAGCCCAAACTTCGGCGCTTCATTATCTACCACAGTCACTTTCTGGCTGATGGATGTTTTATTGCCACAACCATCTTCTGCCACCCAGGTACGGATGAAGGAGTAGGCGTTGGCACAACCGGCAGTTGGTACTTTAGGTGACTCGCTGTAGGTTACCTTGATGTTGGCTACCGGTGTACAGTTGTCTGTAACGGTATACTTCACATCCGCCGGAGCAGGTACCTTATCACAATTCACGGTGGTATCCGCCGCAGGTTTCAGTCCGAATACCGGCGCAGTTCTGTCTACTACGGTCACTTTCTGAGAGATAGATGTTTTGTTACCACAACCATCTTCTGCTACCCAGGTACGGGTGAAGGTGTATGCGTTGGCACAACCCGCAGTCGGTGCTTTTGGAGACTCGGTATAGGTCACTTTGATGTTACCCACTGGTGTACAGTTGTCTGTCACAGTGTATTTCACATCAGCAGGAGCCGGTACCTTATCACAATCTACCGTCGTATCCGCCGCAGGTTTCAGTCCGAATACCGGTGCTGTTCTGTCTACTACGGTCACATTTTGGGTGATGGTAGATTTATTACCACAACCATCTTCTGCTACCCAGGTACGGGTGAAGGTGTATGCATTGGCACAACCTGCAGTCGGTGCTTTTGGTGATTCAGTATAGGTCACTTTGATGTTGCCTACAGTGGTACAGTTGTCTGTAACGGTGTATTTCACATCAGCAGGAGCCGGTACCTTATCACAATCCACGGTGGTATCCGCAGCTGGTTTCAGACCAAACTTAGGCGCTTCATTATCTACCACGGTCACTTTCTGGGTGATGGTAGCGGTGTTTCCACAACCATCTGCCGCTACCCATGTACGGGTGAAGGTGTATGCGTTGGCACAACCAGCAGTTGGTACTTTGGCAGATTCGGAGTAAGTCACTTTAATATTACCTACCGGTGTACAGTTGTCTGTCACGGTAAATTTCACATCTGCCTGGGTGGGTACCTTATCGCAATTCACCGTAGTGTCAGCGGCAGGTTTCAGCCCGAATACAGGTGCAGTTTTATCTACCACAGTAACGTTCTGAGAGATAGATGTTTTGTTACCACAACCATCTTCTGCCAACCAGGTACGGGTGAAGGTATATGCGTTGGCACAACCTGCAGTCGGTACTTTCGGCGATTCGGTGTAGGTTACTTTGATGTTGGCTACCGGTGTACAGTTGTCTGTAACGGTGTACTTCACATCGCCCGGAGCAGGTACCTTATCACAATCTACGGTGGTATCTGCGGCAGGTTTCAGCCCAAACTTAGGCGCTTCATCATCTACCACGGTCACTTTCTGGCTGATGGATGTTTTATTGCCACAACCATCTTCTGCGATCCAGGTACGGATGAAGGAGTAGGCGTTGGCACAACCAGCAGTCGGCACTTTAGGTGATTCGGAGTAGGTCACTTTGATATTACCCACTGGTGTACAGTTGTCTGTCACAGTGTATTTCACATCAGCCGGAGCAGGCACCTTATCACAATCTACTGTCGTATCAGCGGCAGGTTTCAGTCCGAATACCGGAGCCGTTCTGTCTACTACAGTTACATTTTGGGTGATAGTAGATTTATTACCACAACCATCTTCTGCTACCCATGTACGGGTGAAGGTGTATGCGTTGGCACAACCAGCAGTCGGTGCTTTTGGTGATTCAGTATACGTCACTTTGATGTTGGCTACCGGCGTACAGTTGTCTGTCACGGTGTATTTCACATCAGCAGGAGCAGGTACCTTATCACAATCCACGGTGGTATCTGCGGCAGGTTTCAGCCCAAACTTAGGTGCTTCATTATCTACCACGGTCACTTTCTGGGTGATGGTAGCGGTGTTTCCACAACCATCTGCCGCTACCCAGGTACGGGTGAAGGAGTAGGCGTTGGCACAACCAGCCGTTGGTACTTTAGGCGACTCAGAATAAGTCACTTTGATATTACCTACCGGAGTACAATTGTCTGTCACGGTAAATTTCACATCTGCCTGGGTGGGTACCTTATCGCAATTCACAGTAGTGTCTGCGGCAGGTTTCAGTCCAAATACAGGTGCGGTTTTATCAACAACAGTAACATTCTGAGAGATAGCTATTTTGTTACCACAACCATCTTCTGCCAACCAGGTACGGGTGAAGGTATATGCGTTGGCACAACCCGCAGTCGGTACTTTCGGCGATTCGGTATAGGTTACTTTGATGTTGGCTACCGGTGTACAGTTGTCTGTTACAGTGTACTTCACATCAGCCGGAGCAGGCACCTTATCACAATCTACCGTTGTATCAGCAGCAGGTTTCAGCCCGAATACCGGCGCTGTTCTATCTACTACCGTAACATTCTGAGAGATAGCTGTTTTGTTACCACAACCATCTTCAGCCAACCAGGTACGGGTGAAGGTATATGCGTTGGCACAACCCGCAGTCGGTACTTTAGGCGATTCGGTATAGGTTACTTTGATGTTGGCTACCGGTGTACAGTTGTCTGTCACGGTGTACTTCACATCGCCTGGAGCAGGCACCTTATCACAATCTACGGTGGTATCCGCAGCAGGAATCAGTCCAAACTTAGGCGCTTCATTATCTACCACGTTCACTTTCTGTGTGAGGGTAGTTTTATTACCACAACCATCTTCTGCCATCCAGGTACGGATGAAGGAGTAGGCGTTGGCACAACCCGCAGTTGGTACTTTAGGTGATTCGGAGTAGGTCACTTTGATGTTACCCACTGGTGTACAGTTGTCTGTCACAGTGAATTTCACATCAGCCGGAGCAGGTACCTTATCACAATTCACGGTGGTATCCGCCGCAGGTTTCAGTCCGAATACCGGAGCAGTTCTGTCTACTACGGTTACATTCTGTGTGATGGTAGATTTATTACCGCAACCATCTTCTGCTACCCAGGTACGGGTGAAGGTATATGCGTTGGCACAACCCGCAGTTGGTGCTTTCGGTGATTCAGTATACGTCACTTTGATGTTGCCTACAGTGGTACAGTTGTCTGTAACGGTGTATTTCACATCCGCCGGAGCCGGTACTTTATCACAATCCACGGTGGTATCCGCAGCTGGTTTCAGACCAAACTTAGGCGCTTCATTATCTACCACGTTCACTTTCTGAGAGATAGATGTTTTGTTACCGCAACCATCTTCTGCCAACCAGGTACGGGTGAAAGAGTAGGCGTTGGCACAGCCTGCAGTTGGCACTTTAGGAGACTCAGAATAAGTCACTTTGATATTACCTACCGGTGTACAGTTATCTGTCACGGTAAATTTCACATCTGCCTGGGTTGGTACCTTATCGCAGTTTACAGTAGTATCTGCGGCAGGTGTCAGCCCGAATACAGGTGCGGTTCTATCTACAACAGTCACATTCTGAGAGATAGCTGTTTTGTTACCACAACCATCTTCTGCTACCCATGTACGGGTGAAGGTGTATGCGTTAGCACAACCCGCAGTCGGTACTTTCGGCGATTCGGTATAGGTTACTTTGATGTTGGCTACCGGTGTACAGTTGTCTGTCACGGTGTACTTCACATCGCCAGGAGCAGGAACCTTATCACAATCTACTGTCGTATCAGCGGCAGGTTTCAGCCCAAACTTAGGCGCTTCATCATCTACCACGGTCACTTTCTGGGAGATAGCTGTTTTGTTACCGCAACCATCTTCTGCGGTCCAGGTACGGATGAAGGAATAGGCGTTAGCACAACCCGCAGCAGGTACTTTAGGAGACTCAGAATAAGTCACTTTGATGTTACCCACTGGTGTACAGTTGTCTGTAACGGTGAATTTCACATCAGCAGGAGCAGGAACCTTATCACAATCTACGGTGGTATCCGCCGCAGGTTTCAGTCCGAATACCGGAGCCGTTCTGTCTACTACGGTCACATTTTGGGTGATGGTAGATTTATTACCACAACCATCTTCTGCTAACCAGGTACGGGTGAAGGTATATGCGTTGGCACAACCAGCAGTCGGTGCTTTAGGTGATTCGGTATAGGTTACTTTGATGTTGGCTACCGGTGTACAGTTGTCTGTCACGGTGAATTTCACATCAGCAGGAGCAGGTACCTTATCACAATCTACCGTCGTATCCGCCGCAGGTTTCAGTCCGAATACCGGCGCCGTTCTGTCTACTACAGTTACATTTTGGGTGATGGTAGATTTATTACCACAACCATCTTCTGCTACCCATGTACGGGTGAAGGTGTATGCGTTGGCACAACCAGCAGTTGGTGCTTTCGGTGATTCAGTATACGTCACTTTGATGTTACCCACTGTGGTACAGTTGTCTGTCACGGTGTATTTCACATCAGCAGGAGCAGGTACTTTATCACAATCCACGGTGGTATCTGCAGCAGGTTTCAGCCCAAACTTAGGCGCTTCATTATCTACCACGTTCACTTTCTGAGAGATAGATGTTTTGTTACCGCAACCATCTTCTGCCAACCAGGTACGGGTGAAAGAGTAGGCGTTGGCGCAGCCTGCAGTTGGCACTTTAGGAGACTCAGAATAAGTCACTTTGATATTACCTACCGGTGTACAGTTATCTGTCACGGTAAATTTCACATCTGCCTGGGTTGGTACCTTATCGCAGTTTACAGTAGTATCTGCGGCCGGTGTCAGCCCGAATACAGGTGCGGTTCTATCTACTACCGTAACATTCTGGGTGATAGATGTTTTGTTACCACAACCATCTTCTGCCAACCAGGTACGGGTGAAGGTATATGCGTTGGCACAACCCGCAGTCGGTACTTTCGGCGATTCGGTATAGGTTATTTTGATGTTGGCTACCGGTGTACAGTTGTCTGTAACGGTGTACTTCACATCAGCAGGAGCGGGTACCTTATCACAATCTACCGTTGTATCAGCGGCAGGTTTCAGTCCGAATACCGGTGCTGTTCTGTCTACTACTGTAACATTCTGAGAGATAGATGTTTTGTTACCACAACCGTCTTCTGCTAACCAGGTACGGGTGAAGGTATATGCGTTGGCACAACCCGCAGTCGGTGCTTTCGGTGATTCAGTATAGGTCACTTTGATGTTACCCACTGGTGTACAGTTGTCTGTCACAGTGTATTTCACATCAGCAGGAGCAGGTACCTTATCACAGTCAACCGTCGTATCTGCGGCAGGTTTCAGTCCGAATACCGGAGCTGTTCTGTCTACTACGGTCACATTTTGGGTGATGGTAGATTTATTACCACAACCATCTTCTGCCAACCAGGTACGGGTGAAGGTATATGCGTTGGCACAACCCGCAGTCGGTACTTTAGGTGATTCTGTATACGTCACTTTGATGTTGGCTACCGGCGTACAGTTGTCTGTCACGGTGTATTTCACATCAGCCGGAGCAGGCACCTTGTCACAATCCACGGTGGTGTCTGCGGCAGGTTTCAGCCCGAACTTAGGTGCTTCATTATCTACCACGGTCACTTTCTGGGTGATAGCTGTTTTGTTACCACAACCATCTTCTGCCAACCAGGTACGGGTGAAAGAGTAGGCGTTGGCACAACCAGCGGTTGGTACTTTAGGAGACTCAGAATAAGTCACTTTGATATTACCTACCGGTGTACAGTTATCTGTCACGGTAAATTTCACATCTGCCTGGGTTGGTACCTTATCACAGTTTACAGTAGTATCTGTGGCCGGTTTCAGTCCGAATACCGGAGCAGTTCTATCTACTACCGTAACATTCTGGGAGATAGATGTTTTGTTACCACAACCATCTTCAGCCAACCAGGTACGGGTGAAGGTATATGCGTTAGCACAACCCGCAGTCGGTACTTTCGGCGATTCGGTATAGGTTATTTTGATGTTGGCTACCGGTGTACAGTTGTCTGTAACGGTGTACTTCACATCAGCCGGAGCAGGTACCTTATCACAATCTACGGTGGTATCAGCCACAGGTTTCAGCCCGAATACCGGAGCAGTTCTATCTACTACAGTTACATTTTGGGTGATGGATGTTTTATTACCACAACCATCTTCTGCTAACCAGGTACGGGTGAAGGTGTATGCGTTGGCACAACCAGCAGTAGGTACTTTGGCAGATTCGGAGTAAGTCACTTTGATGTTACCCACTGGCGTACAGTTGTCTGTCACAGTGTATTTCACATCAGCCGGAGCCGGTACCTTATCACAGTCTACTGTCGTATCCGCAGCAGGTTTCAGTCCGAATACCGGAGCTGTTCTGTCTACTACGGTTACATTTTGGGTGATGGATGTTTTATTACCACAACCATCTTCAGCCAACCAGGTACGGGTGAAGGTATATGCGTTAGCACAACCCGCAGTCGGTACTTTAGGTGATTCAGTATACGTCACTTTGATGTTGGCTACCGGCGTACAGTTGTCTGTTACGGTGTATTTCACATCAGCAGGAGCAGGCACCTTGTCACAATCCACGGTGGTGTCTGCGGCAGGTTTCAGCCCGAACTTAGGCGCTTCATTATCTACCACGGTCACTTTCTGGGTGATAGATGTTTTGTTACCACAACCATCTTCTGCCAACCAGGTACGGATGAAGGAGTAGGCGTTGGCGCAGCCAGCAGTAGGTACTTTAGGCGACTCAGAGTAAGTCACTTTGATATTACCTACCGGTGTACAGTTATCTGTCACGGTAAATTTCACATCTGCCTGGGTTGGTACCTTATCACAGTTTACAGTAGTATCTGTGGCAGGTTTCAGCCCGAATACCGGAGCAGTTCTATCTACTACCGTAACATTCTGGGAGATAGATGTTTTGTTACCACAACCATCTTCAGCCAACCAGGTACGGGTGAAGGTATATGCGTTAGCACAACCCGCAGTAGGTACTTTCGGCGATTCGGTATAGGTTATTTTGATGTTGGCTACCGGTGTACAGTTGTCTGTTACGGTATACTTCACATCAGCCGGAACAGGTACCTTATCACAATCTACGGTGGTATCCGTAGCAGGTTTCAGTCCGAATACCGGAGCAGTTCTATCTACTACCGTAACGTTCTGGGAGATAGATGTTTTGTTACCACAACCATCTTCAGCCAACCAGGTACGGGTGAAGGTATATGCGTTAGCACAACCCGCAGTCGGTACTTTAGGTGATTCGGTATAGGTTACTTTGATGTTGGCTACCGGTGTACAGTTGTCTGTTACGGTGTACTTCACATCAGCCGGAGCAGGTACCTTATCACAGTCTACGGTGGTATCCGCAGCTGGTGTCAGTACAAACTTAGGCGCTTCATTATCTACCACGTTCACTTTCTGGGTGATGGTAGTTTTATTACCGCAACCATCTTCTGCTACCCAGGTACGGATGAAGGAGTAGGCGTTGGCGCAACCAGCGGTTGGAACTTTAGGAGATTCAGAGTAAGTCACCTTGATGTTACCTACAGTGGTACAGTTGTCTGTCACTGTGTATTTCACATCAGCAGGTGCTGGCACTTTATTACAATCTACGGTGGTATCCGCAGCAGGTGTCAGTACAAACTTAGGTGCTTCGTTATCAACCACGTTCACTTTCTGGGTGATGGTAGTTTTATTACCGCAACCATCTTCTGCTACCCAGGTACGGATGAAGGAGTAGGCGTTGGCGCAACCAGCGGTTGGAACTTTAGGAGATTCAGAGTAAGTCAC